>CBFHMJ010000004.1:0-104916 GCA_965656875.1 Alteromonadaceae bacterium | reverse complement strand
GACGGGCTTCTTCTGCCCGGAGTTGGTGTATCTCATCGTCATTCAGTTCACGGTCTGTCACCACCAGGCTGAACACCGCTTCCGGCATCACCTGTTGTACCGCCTCGCCGTCCACCGTCACAAACCGGCTACGTAACACCTCATGACGCTCCGTCACCTGACGCAGCGCCGCGTCTATCCGGGCCGGTATCAGCGCCTGTTCACTCGCCAGTTGCAGCGCCGTTGTCATGTTGTAATGGCCGGATGCATCGCCCGGCTCACTCATCTGTTCAATAAACCATAATCGCTGCTGAGCAAAGGATAACGGGTATGTCGTGCGCGCCGGTTCTGCCTGGATAGTGACCGCTGTACTCAGGTCGGCTTCGTCAATTAACCGGGCCAGCGCCTGCAGGGATTCACTCATAAACACATCCCGCATGCTCAGGCTCACACCCAGTCGTTCCTGCACCGCCGCCTGTAATCTGACCGTCAGTAATGAATGACCACCCAGTTCAAAGAAGTGACGAGCCATGCTCAGTGTCTCAGCCGGACAGTCCAGTAAAGCCGCCACGATGTCAGCCACCTGTTGTTCTGTCGCTGTCTGCGGCAACACCGGTTTATCATCCGCTAATGTCAGGGGGTCCGGTAAAGCCCGGCGGTCCACCTTGCCGTTCGGGGTCAGTGGAAAGTCGTTCAGCACCATTAACTGGCGTGGCACCATGTAATCCGGTAACACCCGCTTCAGTCCGGCAGTCAGTTCCGGCGTCAGCGTCTCACGTCCGGTCGCTGACATCACATACGCCACCAGGTGTTTCTCGCCGTCACTGCCCGGATGAACCTGCACCACCGCCCCGGAAACAGCCTCATGTTGCAATAACTGTTGTTCTATCTCGCCCGGTTCAATGCGGTGTCCCCGCACTTTCACCTGATTGTCCGAACGGCCTGTGACCGTGAACACACCGTCCGGCCGTAACATCGCCACATCGCCGGTGCGGTATAACACCGGATGGCCCGGTAACAGCGGCCCGAACGGATTCTTCACAAACCGCTCTGCCGTCAGGGTCGGCTGGTGCAGATAACCGGCTGCAACCCCCTCACCACTGATGTATAACTCGCCCGGATAACCCGCCGGTTGCAGCTGTTGTTGTGCATTCAGCACATACAGACCCGTGTTCGCTATCGGCCCGCCTATCGTGACATCGTCCGACGTCACCGATGCACAGGCAGACCAGACCGTGGTTTCTGTCGGTCCGTATAAATTCACCAGTCGATGACCCTTCGCCCGTATCGCACGCGCCAGTGCAGGCTCCAGTGCTTCCCCCCCGCATAACACCGTTATCGGGGATAAACCGGACCAGTGTTCATCCGTCTGAAGCAGTCGCCACGTCGCCGGTGTCGCCTGCATCATCGTGACCGGTTGTGACTGTAGCAAAGCGGTCAGTCCGCCACTGTCCAGCCGGGTTTCACCGTCCGCTATCAGCACCGTGCCACCGCACAGCAGCGGTAAATACAGTTCCAGCACATGAATATCGAAACTCACCGGCGTCACCGCCAGCAACATATCCGATGACGTACAACCCGGCGTCTGTTGCATCGCCAGTAAAAAGTTCACCACGTTGCGGTGACTCACCGTCACCCCTTTTGGACGGCCCGTTGAACCTGAGGTATAAATCACATACGCCGGACTCTCCGGCTGACTCATCACCGGGGTCGGTTCACGCTGCGTCGTCAGTGACAAACCAAACGGTGAAATCGTCTCAACGGACGCAGACACCTGTAACCCCAGCGTGTCATCCAGCTCTGCTGTCGTGACTATCAGTGATAAACCACTGTCCGACACCATCAGGTGTAACCGCTCTGCCGGGTAATCCGGGTCCAGCGGCACATACGCTCCACCGGCGCGCCAGACGCCCAGTAATACCGCCACCAGATTCGCTGAGCGGGGCAGACACACCCCCACCAGGTCACCCGGTTTCACACCCCGTTGTTGCAGTCCCGCCGCTATCCGGCCTGACTGTTCGTGCAGTGCCTGATACGTCAGTCCACCCACCGGCGGTGTGGTAGCGTCTTCTGTCTGATTATTTTGTTGATGGCCTTCAAGTAATGCCTGATTACCGGTTATCACTGCCAGTGCTTGCGGACGTGTTGGCTGACTCAGGAGTAATTCATCCACTCTCATCGTCGGCAACGGCTGTTGAACACCGCAGCCTGTCGCCAGCAGCTGTTGCTGCTCCACCGCAGACAACAGCGATAACGCGCCCGATGCCTGTTCGCCGTCACAGGCCAGCACACTGTCGGCCAGTGTCAGCCAGTGCGCTGCCAGGTCTGTCATTCGGGCCGGGGTAAACAGTGAACGGTTATACACCAGGTCAATCGCAATCCGGTCATCGCCCGGCACCATGTTAAAGGTCAGGTCATATTCACTCTGAACCGTTTCATCCGGTAATACCGACACCGACAGCCCCGGCAACGATAACTCGCCCCGGACATCATCATGCAGATTCAGCATCACCTGAAACAGCGGTGCATGGGAAGGGTCACGCTCAGTCTGGAGCGCGGCCACCAGTTGTTCAAACGGCATCGCCTGATGTTGCTGGGCGTTCATGTTGACCTGTTTCACCCGGGCCAGCAGTTCATTGAATGATGCATTGCCATCCAGCGGGGTTCGTAACACCAGGTTATTGATAAAACAGCCAATCAGGGGTTCAGTCTGGGGATGCAGACGATTCGCCACCGGCGTCCCCACCACCATATCATCACTGTTGCTGTAGCGACCCAGCAGCACAACCGTCAGGGCATGCAGCAACATAAACCAGGTCACATCGTGCGTCCGGCGATATGCATCCAGCGCCTGAAAACGGCGGCCTTCAAGCATTATCGGTAACACATCACAGGCCAGCTGTTGTTCTCTGGGGCGAGGGAAATCAGTCGGTAAACTGTGTAACTGAGGCAGTCCGGCCAGCTGTTTCAGCCACCAGGCGTTATCCGCCGCCAGCGCTTCACCTGTCTGTTCGGTTTGCTGCCATGCGGCGTAATCACCGTACTGAATCGACAACGGTTCAACCGCCATATCACTGCCGCGCTCATATGCCTGATACGCCTGTGAGAATGCCTGTTGTAACAGGCCCACCGACCAGCCATCGGCCACCAGATGATGCAGGTTGATAATCAACACACCACGACCGGCGGACTGACGCGCCAGTCGCGCCCGGAACACCTCACCCGCCGGTAAATCAAACCGGTGACGGGCTTCTTCTGCCCGGAGTTGGTGTATCTCATCGTCATTCAGTTCACGGTCTGTCACCACCAGGCTGAACACCGCTTCCGGCATCACCTGTTGTACCGCCTCGCCGTCCACCGTCACAAACCGACTGCGTAACACCTCATGACGCTCCGTCACCTGACGCAGCGCCGCGTCTATCCGGGCCGGTATCAGCGCCTGTTCGCTCGCCAGTTGCAGCGCCGTTGTCATGTTGTAGTGTCCGGACCCTTCGCCCGGCTCACTCATCTGTTCGATAAACCATAATCGCTGCTGAGCAAAGGATAACGGGTATGTCGTGCGCGCCGGTTCGGCCTGGATTGTGACGGCGGTACTGATGTCGGTTTCATCAATCAATAACGCGATTTGCGCTAACGTTGCCGCGTTAAAAATATCTGCGACTTCAAGTCGCACCGAGAAATGTTGTTCAATCGCGGATGCCAGCCGGATCACCAGAATAGAATGACCACCCAGTTCAAAGAAATTGCTGTTACTTCCGATTGTGTCTGTAGAGCGATCAAGTAATCGGCCCCAAATCTCTATCAGTTGCTGTTCAGTGGCGGTTTCAGCTGACTGGATCTCGGCCTGATCTACGGTTAATTCTGGCAGGGCATTGCGGTCGATTTTACCGTTCACCGTTAATGGCCAGTTTGTCACCGGAATGATCTGAGACGGCACCATGTAGCCCGGTAACTGGGCTGAAAGCTGTTGCTGGATATGTTGCGACAACGCAGCCAGATGATGATCCTGATGCGAAATGGGTTTAAACCATGCCAGTAATCGCTTATTGGATCTGTGTTCACTCGATGTACTTTCCCGCACCATCACCAGACACGATTCAACGTCGGGTAGTGCCATCATCACATGTTCAATTTCGCCAGTTTCAATCCGGAAACCGCGAAGTTTGACCTGTTTATCTGTTCGACCAATAAACTCCAGATCGCCGTCATCACGAAAACGCACCAGATCACCCGTGCGATAAAGACGAGCAAACGTGGCATCGACGTCAGGTGGGAAAAATGGATTGGAAACAAAGCGCTGTGCGGTTAATTCCGGTTGATTCAGATAACCCAACGCCAGCCCTGGGCCACCTACACAGAGTTCGCCAGGCGCTCCTTTGGGCGAAAGCTGATCCCCGTGCATCACGAAAACGCAATCCGTTTTTAAAACCCGGCCAATTGGAATTGCACGGTCGTTTGTTAATGTTGGAATCGGATATGTCGTGGTAAACGTTGTGTTTTCAGTCGGGCCGTAAGCATTGAAAACCGTCACATCGGGCAAAGCGGCCTGTAATCGCCTGACGGCATCCGGTTGCAAAACATCACCGCCTGTCAGTACATATTGCAAAGCACATGAATCGGGTAATTCCCGCGTCCATTCAGCAAACAGTCCAGAGGTGATCCATAGGGTATTGATCTCGTATTCAATCAGGTGCCGATTCAATGCCGCCAGTGACATTCGAGCCTCAGCATACAACACACAACAGCCACCATTCAGTAATGGCGCCCATATCTCAAACGTTGTTGCGTCAAATGCCGTGCTGCCACTTTGCAACGTGCGACTTTCACTGGACATCGGCACAAAGTCAGCGTCACAAACCAGGCGGGTGACACCGCGATGCGTGGTCAACACACCTTTCGGTTTGCCCGTCGAGCCAGACGTATAATTAACATAGGCCAGTTGCTGACTGGCGTTTGCAGATCCACGATGGCGATGAAGTGCTTTATGACTTGTCTGCGTTGACGTCAGTAACGACTCAACAGGCAGCAAACGAATATCCCGAACGGGAAAAGCAGCCAGACCTGACATGGTTGTCAACACACAAGCCAGATTAGCATCCTGCGCCAACCAGACTAACCGGCTTTCCGGCAATTCGCGGTCCAGCGGCACGTATGCACCGCCCGCTTTCAGAATGCCAAGCATAGCAATGACAAATTCTGATGAACGCTCGATGTACAAGCCGACTAAACGGCTTTTATGAAAATATCCACCTTGTAGTAACTGACTCGCAATCTTGTCAGCCTGCTCATTCAGTGCCTGATAAGTCAGGTATTGCTGCCCGATAATCAACGCGGTTGCATCGGGGGTTTTTAACGCTTGTTGCTCAAACACTTCATGAATCAACGGTAATTCAGCCTGGTCAGCGCCTTGTTGAGTCAATCCGGATTGCTCCAGTAACCAGTCAGATTCAACTGATGGCAACATAGTCAGCTCATCCAGCGAATGTTCAGCAGACGTCAATTCGATCAGTCCGGTCAACAGTTCTTTCAGATGTTGATTGAACTGTTCCACATGAGATTGAGTAAACAAAGCTTCATCGTAAATCCAGCGAACACTGATACCTGATTCATTGATACTGAGATTAATGTCCAGATCGAACTTGGCATGAATCTCTGTCGGTTGGATTGCAGCGCACTGCAAACCATCCAATATCAGTGGGGGTAAACCAAACGCTTCGTTAAGGTCGGCATGTTGATCAACGGTCAATACGATTTGGAAAACAGGGGAATATGCCTGGCTTCGGCTGATATTCAGTTGTTCCACCAGCTGTTCAAAGGGTAAATCCTGATAAGTCAGCGCTTCGCGATTAACCTTGCTGACATGCTCAAAATATCGGGCAAGCGTTGCCTGTTGAGTATCAACACGCAACACCAGTGAATTGACAAAAAAGCCCATCAGATCAGCGACTTCAGGTCTGACACGGTTAGCGACCGGTGTACCAATCACAATATCCGCTTGATTACTGTGTCGCGCCAATAATAAAGCCAGTAATCCATGAACAACCATAAACGGGGTGATCTGAAATTGCTGTGCTTGCGTGCGTAAACCATCTGCCAACCGCGTTGACCATTCGTCTGTTACAACACCACCCTGGTGGCGTTTTACCGCAGGTCTGGGAAAGTCCAGATGAAGTTGATGAAGCGCAGGCAGGTCATCCAGTTGCTCAGTCCAGTAATCCAGTTGTTCAAACACATGGTTGCCGGACAACCATTGTCGCTGCCACATAGCATAATCCCGATACTGAATCGGCAAATCAGGCAGTGCCGCGTCAGGATCATGATAGAGCGCTTGTAGTTCTTTCAGAAAGACATCAACCGACCAACCATCAGACGCTATATGATGAACATTAAACGCAAGGATAAAAACTGGTTGTTGTTGATCATCAGGGCTTAAAGTAACAACGGATACTTTAAGCATTAGATCTGACGTTAAATTGAATGGCTGTTGCGCATGTTGTTGCAGAATCTCAGCAACCGCATCAGCTTGTTGTTCGACCGTTAATGCCGCTACATCATGCCATGTAATGGGTAATTCAGTGACCGGCAAAACCTGCTGCAATGTTTGTTCATCGTTATCGACATAGACGGTGCGCAGCACCTGGTGTCGTTCCAGAATTCGGTTTAATGCGTGTTGTAGCCGTGATTTATCGAGTCGTCCAGTCAGGCGGTAAGCGGCAGGCATATTGTATTCCGAACTGCCGTGCTGTAGCTGATCGATAAACCATAACCGCTGCTGAGCGAAGGAAGCAGGAACACATTCTGCGTCGTCATGTAGTGCCTGGATAGTAGCGTTGTTTTTTGCAGAACCTGCTAACGCTGTATCTATCACGGTTGCCAGTTGACGAATCGTCGGTTGTTCAAATAACTGTTTCGCCGCCAGCTCACAACCAAATGTTTGTTGAATGTTAGTCATCATCTGCATGGCCAGCAGAGAATGTCCACCCAACTCAAAGAAATTAGCGCCTGCACTAATGGTTTCAATGTCTTTATTCAGCAATGACGACCACAGCGATGCCAGTGTCTGTTCGGTGTCGGTCTGGCAATCATCGTATGTCTCGGCACTTATCGTATCTGGCTCTGGCAAAGAACGGCGATCAATTTTTCCGTTCGTCGACATTGGCCATTCTGCAACAGCTACTAGCGTCGTTGGCACCATGTACGCCGGTAATGTTTGCTTTAATAAAGACAAAACAGCTTCGATCACAGCGCTCCGCTGTTCAGGTTCCGCCAGATGAGGCGCTGTCGTTTTAAACCAGCCTGCCAGATATTTTCCGGCCCCTTCACCGCTAACCAGTACTAATGCGGCATCAACCTGTGGATGTCGGGCGATTTGGTGTTCTATTTCGCTAAGCTCTATTCGATAGCCACGCAATTTAATCTGACTGTTGCCCCGCCCCAGAAATTCGATACGTCCGTCCGTCAGAAAACGCGCCAGATCACCCGTTCGGAACATTCGGGCATTCAGCTCCTGAGAAAATGGGTCAGCAAGAAACGCTTTGGCATTTAATTCAGGACGATTGAGATAACCTCGGGCGACTTTCGAACCGCCGATATATAACTCTCCCCGCACACCCGGCGGCACAGGATTTCCCTGCTCATCCAGAATGTATAAAGCAACATTTGGATCAGCAAATCCGATAGGAACTGACCAACCAAAGTCATTACCAACAGTAATATCCAGTCCGGCAGCGGTCACGGTCGATTCAGTGGGTCCGTATGAATTCAGTAAGGGTGGTACATGGCCTGTTCGCTCAAACCAGCTCACCACTTTTTCCGGTTCCAGTGCTTCACCACCGAGGACAATTTGCTGAACCGTCTCCGGGATAGTTACCGTATTATCATCAGCTACCTGATGCCAGAAAGCGGTGGGAAGACTTAATAAATTCAGTTGGTATTGCTGACAACGATTCCAGAAGCTGGCTGCACTGCTGATCCAGTCATCATTTCTTAAAACGAGCGTTGCACCGTGACATAACGACGCGAATATCTCTTCGACGGAGGTATCAAAACTCAATGAAGCAAACTGTAAAATTCGCATCCCCTTGTGAATGTGATAGCGGCTTTGCAGCGGTTCAATAAAGTTATCAAGCTGTTGATGTTCAATCATGACACCTTTAGGTTTCCCAGTAGAACCTGAGGTATACATGATGTAAGCAAGTTGACTGAGAGAAATGGCCAGATTCAAATCATCCGACGCCACTGTTGCCTGATGCAGCGCCGTATCAATGTTCAACACCTTACAGGGTGACTGAAGAACAACCGATTCAATCGTTTCTGACAAAACAGAGGTACTGGTTACAATAAGTGTTGGCGTCGCATCACCGACCATAAAGGCCAGCCGATCCACTGGTAAGCTGAAATCAGCAGGAACATAAGCGGCGCCGAGTTTTAATACTGCTATTACAGCAACCATCACTTCTATGCGGCG
Organism: Alteromonadaceae bacterium; assembly: GCA_965656875.1. Lineage (GTDB taxonomy): Bacteria > Pseudomonadota > Gammaproteobacteria > Enterobacterales > Alteromonadaceae > CBFHMJ01. The sequence continues at coordinate 96,470 of CBFHMJ010000004.1, read as the reverse complement.
TTCCATGCAGATCATTACCTGATCGCCAGAATTAACGCCTTGTTGCTGCATGATACGAGCCAGTTGATTAGCCTGCTGATTCAGCGCCTGATAGGTTACTTCTCGATCACCATCAATAATAGCCACTGCTGATGGATAATGGACTGCCTTTGCTTCGAATCGCTCATGAACACAACGGCAACTAACTTTATCTGAGTATTGTTGGTCAGCCGCAATGCGTTTAAACAAAGCTCTATCCCGCTCAGTAAATCGATCAATCTCACCAATAGATGAGGGGATCTCACTACTGACATTTTCCAACATTTGCAGTAAACGTTCTGCCAGCGCCAGACCTTCTTCTTCATTGATGTAGGCCAGATTATGATCCAGCATCAGAATCGGCGGAAATCCCTGGCCATATTCCCAAAAGTTAATCGTGACAGGGGTTACATCGTGAGAATGGCTTTGAAACACCATGTCTTCATGGCCAGTTTCAAAATTCAACTGGCTATCAAGCTTCAGGTAATTAAATGCAATGTCGAACAGCGCGTTGGTTTCACCCGCCACACCCAGCGCATTAACGATATCGCCATAAGGAAAACGCTGATGACGGAAGCTGCTTTTCTGTTGCGCTGCAATCGTATCAGCAAGCGTTTGTAACGAGGTATCTGGTGTCGCTGTGACCGTCATCGGGCTAATACTGGTAAACACGCCCAGCATTTGTTTTTGCTTATGCCCGTTTCGATTGTGAAACGACATCCCGATGTTTAAGGGAGATTGCTGATAAGTCGTGGAAAAATAGCTGTAAACCACCGCCAGGATAAGATGCGCGGTACTCACATTCATTGCTCTGGCCCGAGCTTCTATTCGCTCGAACAGGCCATCGGGTAACGTCAGATTGGTTCGTTTTGCGGGTGTGTAAGCACGATCCTTATAGCGGCTGGCGTAATACGGCGTAAATAAATGATCATGCTGCACATTGCCCTGTGTCTGCCAAAACTGCTTATCCTGCTGGTATTTATTGCTGTCGAGGTACTTAAGATCTTTTTCGACCACGGCTTGCCAGTCACCGGATATCTCCGGAGATTCGATGCCTGTTTCTTTATTATCAACCTGATAGAAACGTGAAAGCTCTCTGGCCCAGGCAGCAAATCCCCAGCCATCAATCATTAAATGGTGCGCTAATGCGGTATACCAGTATTTGTCGTCAGCCAGTTTTAAAATCCAGCCTCGATATAAACAGGCATCATCGATTTCAATCGCTGTTGCGAACGTATCATCCAGCCATTGTTGAGCGGCCTCTGCCGGGTTATCTTTGTCAGATAAATCAATCAGGGGTAATGCATCCGGACGGATACGACTAATGTACTGACGGGTTTCTCCCTGTGTCTGAACAATTCGGATACCACACGCATCAAAACTCATCACCAGTTGACGATGGGCGCGTCGCAACCGTTCCACATCGACCCAGGCCATATGGATACAACCACCAATGTTGTACAACGGGCTTCCCGGATGATGCAGTTGATCAAAATAAATATCGCGCTGTGTCAGTGTCAGTGGAAAAGCGTGTTCCGAGCCTTGTAATCGTTCAGTCATGGTTAGTTGCATCCATCATCAGTCATAAGCGAAAAAACAGGAGTCAGGCCGCCACTACGACTCAATCAATTCAGCCTGTGGTTTTTCTTTCAAATCAGTCTGGTGTTGCGAGAGTTCCTGCCGTTTACCTTCTTCCATCCGAATAATCTTGTCGGCAACGGGAAAGTAACGGTCGTCATGACTGATAACTACCACGGCTTTGCCTTTAGCTTTTAACTCCGACAGGATGCGGTTGTAGAAAATATCTTTAAATTCAGGGTCCTGATCAGCAGCCCATTCATCGAACAGATAGAGTTCTTTGTCTTCAAGGAAGCTGATTAACAGGGCAAGTCGTTTCTTTTGTCCGTCGGACAATGACAATGTTGAGAAGGTTTGGTCTTCAATCTGAACCTTTTTATCCAGTTCCAGATCGTGCAGTAATTCATTGATGAGCGCTTTATCGACGGTTAAACCAAACAGCCGTTCAAACAAGTGATAATCGGAGTAAATCGCCGTTATATCCTGACGACAACTGTTGACCGTTTCAGCAGTGACTTCCAGATCACCAAAGAAGATTCGCCCGGATTCAGGGCGATAGTGCAAGGTGATCAGTTTGCTTAAAGTAGACTTACCAGAACCATTTCCGCCCACGATAAAAGTGACTTCACCTTTATTAATAGTCAGATCCACCGGACCAACTTTAAAGCCTTCGCGGTCATCCCGACCCGGATGGTGATAAACCACGTCCTTGAATGAAATGGTTTTCCAGTGCGGAACGGGTTCTATTGTGTCGGCTGCATCTTCCAGCGGAATTTCTTCGAGCAACGCATTAACTTTACGGACAGACACTTTCGCAATCGCAACCTGAGGAATCGCATTCAACACCACGGAAACCGGACCAGCAATGTATAAAAGCACCATTACCACACCCACCAGCTCCTGATTGCTGATTTGGTGATAATTAATAAACACGAAACTAATCATGCCAATTACCATAAAACTCAGAATATCGCCGTAGTTCACTGCAATTCGCAACACACTCTGCCCTACTTTGTCGGAGGCCAGAATGCTGTTTTCCTGATGATGTAAGGCGTGAGCCATAAAATCATCACGTTTGGCTTTATTGAGTTTTAACTCTTTAGCGCCTTGAATAATGCCTCGTATCCCTTCTTGCAGAAAATCCACATGACGACGAGAACGGGTCATGTAAATCCGGCTGATATACATAGGCAACTGATAACTGACGATCCCAAACGTGATGCAATACAACACGAAAAAGAAGACATCGCCGTTTAAATAGTAGAGAAAAGACATCATGCCGATCAGCGTGACAATATTGGTCAGTAAGTCAGGCAACACTCGGGAGCCCATCACAATGCGTTGCACATCCGTCGTTAACGAAGCGATCAATTTGGCTGAACCTATTTTTTCCAGCGCAACAATCGGTGCCTGAATAATGCGGTCATACATTTCTTTCCGCATGTCGGTAGTCACTTCCAGCGCGATATGCGTTAACAGCACCTGAGAAAATGAGCGGGTGATAAAGATGAAGCCACAAGCGATGACAAACGCCACTGCAAATTTGTAGTTACTGATATACCAACCGGCGACAACCACTTGCCCCTGATCAGATTCCAGCCCCTGTGCAGCGGGTTGTAATGCGTTGAGCACTAAAGGAATTAATAAGGAATAGGCAATACCGGCAACCGCACCCAGAACAACCGCGAGAAAAATCTTGTTCGGCGCTTTTTTCGTAAATACGTCAAAGAGTTTCATCTGCTTTCCTGCATCGGCCATTATCGGGAAGGTTTAATGACAAGTGTGTTTAACTTGTCGGTTGACGTAGCAAACGACTGGAGTTCCACCTGGTTAAACGGTGTAACCATATCGTCGTAATGCTTACTCAGCGGATGACCAGACTGACCGGTCGAATTCATGTAGAGGTGAACAGCATCATCAAAACCCGGTGAGGTTATTTGCCGCATACCCGCACCAAAATCCTGCACAAAACCTTCTGACTTGCTGTAACCGGCAACTGCAACATTAATCGTGTGCATGCCGCCACCGCTGCCGATTTGCCGTTCAAAGACTTTATCGAGGACTTTTACATCGCTGAAAGGTACGTGACCATAATGCGTTTTTTGCACAACGCCCCACGTCCAGTCATCAACATCGTCACCCAACAATTTGTCCAGCTCTCGCAGCGCTTTACTCAATGACGTGACAAGTAAAGCATGACAGTTAGTAACCTGAGCGGTATCAGGCTTTTGGCACCAGTGTGGTTCGTCTAATGCCTGTTTAACCGTATCGATTGACGTATTCCAGGTAATGCCACGCAATACCGAACGTTTTGACCGTTGATTCCAGAAACCACTAAAGGATTGATTAAAGAGGGACTTTCTAAGTTGACGCATCCACATATGGAAAATCGCAGGTGCCTGAAGCGATTTATCCATGTCGCCGTTCCAGCGTTTTATGTGATCAATCGCAGCTTGCTGCTGTGCTGTTTCAGGTTTTACCGCTTTCAAGATTGGAAGAATGGACTGCACATCATCGCTAAAGGTATCACCCTGAATCTCGCGCATGTCGTCAGGAGTAAGCTTTCCTGCCCTTGCTTTGTCTTGTAGCAAGGTCTTGATGCGCGTAATCCGGGCTGGCGGTGCAAAAGCGTGACTGATGAAATCGGCATAGTCATCGCCCATCATGTCGTCATTGGCTGAGGCGATGTAGCCTTCTGGCGGATTAAACATTACCGGCATATCGTCATAAGGGACAACCGACTGCCACTGATTGTCTGGTTGCCAGCCATTGAGCGGTAACAAACCTTCTCCACGACCACGGACGGGTAGTTTTCCAGCGCCGACATAGCCGATATTGCCCTGGTCGTCGGCATACAGCATGTTGAGCGCCGGGGCCGTTAATAATCCCAGCGCTTTTCGGAAACTTTCCCAGTTATGTGCATAGTTGAGTCGGAAAAATGCCTCGTAAGATCGATCCCCTTTCTCCAGCGCAACCCAACTCATGGATACCGTCTGCGAAATGCCATTTACCACATCACTGATCACCGGACCGCGACGAGTACGCCGAACTTTGATCGTGACTGGTTTAATGGTCTTATTCAACATGGCCGGGAAATCGGGTTTTACTTCGATCACTTCTTCCCGGCTTTCCATTTCTAACCATTCATCACCATCAAGATACTGATTAGCGGCTGCCGGATTGAGTTGTTCAAAGAATAAATCCTGCACATCCGCCATCATATTGGTGCCACCCCAGGTGATGTGTTTGTTTTTGCCAAAAATTACTAATGGCGTGCCTGGCAGCCCCATTCCCTGGGTATGAATCTGCTCACCCTTTTGGGAAATCGCGTACCAAAGCGACGGGATCTGTAAGCCAAGATGCGGATCATTCGCCAGCAGCGGTTTGCCCGATGCAGTCAGCGAACCACTAACAACCCAGGCGTTGCTTCCCACATATTTACCGCCAATACCAAGAGATTCCGTCAACTGAGTATTCATATCGGCAAGGGCTTCTAACGTCTTTTCGGTGTGGGGCGCATTCTTACTGCCAGGTTGATTCACCAGTTTGTCCAGCACCAGTCGGTCAGCGTACTGCTGATAAAGGGTTTGTAATTTGGACTGGCTCAATGTCTGAGCCGCGACATAGTGTTCGATCTCACCGTTCATATTGCCTGCCAGATTCAAAGCGAACATTTTGATCCAGGCAAGACTGTCTATAGCGGTCCAACGTTGAGGTTTGATATCAAGCAGCAGAAATTCAGGGGGAAGTGCCTGATGCTGTTCAATCCAGGCATTAATACCTGTGATGTAGGCAATCAGTGATTTTTTTGCGGTAGGACTCAAATGACGCCAGGCGTCTCGGGCTGATTCGTAAATGCCCAGCGTGCGGATCCAGACATCATGAGACAGTGCATCTCGACCAAATACTTCAGCCAGTCGTCCGGAAACAATACGTTTTTGTAACTCCAGTTGCCAAAGTCTGTCCTGCGCGTGGGCATAGCCGGTTGCATAAAAAACATCGCGATCGGTTAATGCTTCGACATAAACGACGCCATGTTGGTCTCGGGAAATTGAAATATCTTCGGAAAGGTGAACTGCGGTCGTTTGCCCTGATACTTGTGGCAAGCTTTTTTCTAACCAGGAAAAGCCATAAAACGACAGAGCAATAAGTGGAACTATAATGAACAGGACAAATCGCCCTGCTAATGGATATTTTTTTAACACAACCCTTTCATCCCTCACGCCAGTAAAACGTCGGTTTTATCCACCAGACAAACGTTACCAATAAGTTATCATTTGATTAACATTCTATTGAGCACTTTAGAGGGCGTGGTGCATATCTCGTATTTTATTGTTTCTTCTTTATCAACAAACCACCCATTTCCTGATGAGAATGTCAGAAAACTTGCTGAGCCAGATTACTTATTTATGTTCAGAGAAAGCCGTGTTTAACTCAAATTCAGGCCATGAAATTACCAGAAAACACGATCACAACGCCCCAAAATGGATAAGCAGGAAGCGTTATATTTAATCATTATTGCCAGATTATTCAGCTAGTTAAAAAACTACTCGTGTAACCAACTGTCATTTACCCATCACAATAAGTTGTTATAACTTTTATTGTTTCTATGTTCCTGCCAGCCATGAATTTACCTGTTAAGAACCCAACAAGCAACACTTAATACAAATCAAATTTACATTCATTAAACTTAATTAGATAAAAATAAACACTACAGAACTATTGTTAAAATACCTGTGTTTAGTGCAGAGTATTACGCGGTGCGAAAAAGCAAACAATCAACCTCGATTTCGGCAACTGGAATTAGCTGTTTTAAAAACAAACAGACATCATGAAACCACATCCGGTATCTGGATATGTCTGCTCATGAAAACAGCACTGGAATTTGAACCTGACATCGAATCTTAAATAGTCATCGTGTGTCGATATCGACACATACGCACCAACGCTATGTCGAAAACGGAATACACGTTTTCGCAACACTCGAAAAGAACAGCGTGTGCGCATTAACCTTATTCGATTGTTTTAATTGAATTTTATTGATTTTTTCTGGATAAGGCACAGATGGCACAGAAATAGCAATCTAAGAAACAACAATGAAGTACTGAAGCTATTCGTGATTAATCGAAAACACGTTTCGATCTGATGACAAACCTGACATGTGTAAGAGAGCCTGACTGATGGATATCGTTTTAGACAGTAAAAACAAACAAGGTACTCCCAGGAAATGGTGGATTTTCGCCGCTGCCGGAGCAGCCGTGATCATCCTGTTTTTATTCATTACCGGCAAATATTCCGATGCCTCCTATATTGCCAACCGTAAATCGTTGCTGTACGCCGATGTTGAACGCGGTAGTTTCAATGTTTCCATCCGAGGATTTGGCACGCTGGTCCCCAAAGAAGTTCACTGGATTTCTTCCGACGTACAAGCCAGTGTCAAGAAAATCTGGGTAAAACCGGGCGACAGTGTTAGTCAGGGCGATACCTTGTTAACGCTGCATAATCCTCAGCTGGTGAAAAAGAAAGAAGAGACAGAGTGGGAACTTGAAGCACTTATTGCCGAGAAAAAAGCAGAGAAAGTTGCACTGGAATCCAAGCTCCTCGAATTGAAAGCAACCGTCATCAACACCGAGCTTGAGTATGAAAACGCTCGATTAAAACTCACCGCAGAAACCTCACTGATCGAAGCTGGCAATACAACCGTATCGAAACTGGAATACGAAAAATCAAAACTGACACTAAAACAGTTCGAACAGAAAAAAGCCATTCAGCGCCAACAATTCGAGAAAATGGAAGAGAATCTCGACGCGCTTAACGATGCCGCTAAAGCTCGCCTGAATAAAATGCGTAAAACCCTGCAACAAGTTCAAAGCCAGGTTGCAGCACTCGAAATCACCGCTACCTCAGACGGTATTGTTCAGGAAATGAATCTGGAACTGGGTCAACAGGTAGCCATGGGCGACAGCCTGTTAAAGATCGCCCAGCTCGACAATCTGATTGCCGAAATCAAAGTTCAGGAATTACAAATACAGAACATTGAACGCGGTCAACGAGTCACGATAGACACCCGAAGCTCTCAAATCAGCGGCATTGTTGCGCGTATCGATCCGGCGGTCATCGAAGGCACGGTTTTAGTCGATGTTGAACTGCAAGGCCAGTTACCGTCCGAAGCACGTCCTGATCTCAGTGTTGAAGGTGTGATTAACGTGTCTGACAAAGCCGACACGTTATTCGTCAAACGTCCGGTATTTGCCTCCGGCAACAGCCAGGCCTGGGTATATCGGGTCAATGATGACAACACACTGGCTGAGCGCGTTGCCGTTAATTTTGGCCAGGCATCCACCAACACCATTGAGATTGTTTCAGGCTTACAGTTAGGTGATCAAATCATCATTTCTGACCAGTCTGCCTGGGAAAACCATCAGCAAATTTTAATCAACTAATTCTAAGGTCCAGATCATGGCAGATAAATCAATCATTGAGCTGACAGATGTTCATAAAAAGTTCACGACTGAAGATGTTGAAACCTACGCGTTGAATAAAATCAACCTGACGATTACTTCTGGTGAATACATTGCGATCACCGGGCCGTCAGGTTGTGGCAAATCGACCTTGTTATCATTACTCGGTTTGCTGGACACAGCAACAGAAGGGACTTATGTCCTTGGTGGTCATAATGTTAGTCATATTACCCGGGATGAACGCGCTTCGATTCGCAATAAACACATCGGCTTTGTATTCCAGGCGTTTAACCTGATAAGTGATATGACGGTTGAAGAAAATATCGCGTTACCACTTAGTTATCGCACCGATCTGTCACGTAATGACATCAACGAGATGATTGATTTTTCACTGGACAAAGTGGACATGTCACACCGACGCAAACACTTCCCTTCTCAACTGTCTGGTGGTCAACAACAACGGGTTGCAATCGCTCGTGCAATCGCGGGTCGTCCTTCGCTGATTCTTGCCGATGAACCAACGGGTAATCTTGATTCCAAAAATACCGAAGCAGTGCTGGAACTCTTGAGAAAACTGCATAGCGAAGGTTCAACCATCGTTATGGTGACGCATGATCCGCGCTCAGCGAAAGAAGCAACACGTCAGGTAGAAATGTTCGATGGTCGGGTCATGTCTGACAAAACCGTTAACCACAGTGGCAATGCTGCCTGATCCGGATAAGGATTTACTATGTCGCACTTACTCGATATCAAATACGCCTTCCGGTTACTGAGCAAATCGCCTCTGTTTACTTTGCTGACGGTACTGGTGCTGTCTGGCGGTCTGGCACTCAGTATTTTTTCTTACTCCTTTCTACAAACCTTTATCTTTGGGGATCTCCCACTGGAAGAAGGTGAAACCATCGTAAAATTCCAGGGGCTGGAACAAGGCTATGATCGGATGCTGGATGCCGCCGACATGACCGTTATCCGCCCTCACCTGACATCGTTGGGTGAAATCGGTATGTATTTCAATTCATCGGTATTGATTGGTCAAGGCACACAGTCACGGAACGTCAATGCCACCTGGTCTGAATGGAATCTGTTTCAATTCTCTCGTGTACAGCCGCTAATGGGCCGTGGGTTCCGCCCGGATGACAGCGAACCCGGCGCAGAAAAAGTTGCCGTTATTGGTTACAACATGTGGCAAACCCACTTTACCGGACGGCAAGATATCATCGGCGCGATGGTTAAAATCAATTTACAAAGTACCCGTATTATCGGCGTTATGCCTGAAGGTTACGGTTTCCCGGTTGCCTCTAAACTCTGGCTTCCTATTCCTGCCGAAGTCTTTACCACGCAACAGCGTAATCAGTACTTTGTTGATGTTTATGCGCGAATTAAAGCGGGTATCAGTGAAGAAGCTGCCAATCTGGAACTGAACTCACTGGCTAAAAAAACCCTGAGTGAGCGTAAACAAAGTGAAGAATCTGTGGTTGATGATATCTACCTCACCACATTCCAGGCCGCACAAACTAACGGTGCGGACGGTATTATCATTTTCTCCCTGATGAACATGGTGACAGGTTTCATTCTGTTGTTAGCGGCGATAAACGTCGGCAACATGTTGTTGGCGCGTATGGCTGAACGGGCAAAAGAAATGTCCATTCGGGTCGCTTTGGGCGCACCACAAAAACGCCTGATTCTGCAAATGATGTGGGAAAGTATCATTATTTGTGTGTCTGGTGGTGTGATTGCTTTATTACTGGCAGGTTGGGCGCTGGAAAACGTGAATCAGTTCTGGGTCAACATGGATTTAGCTGATGGTCTGGCCTACTGGTGGAACTGGGGATTAAACCTTCATACCGTTCTTGCATCACTGTTCTTTATTATCATCGCTATCATCTTTACTGGTGTGATCCCGGCATGGAACATTACATCGGGCGATTTTAATGCGATTTTACGCGGCGGCACCCGTGGCGCAGTCAGCCAAAAAACATCTCGTCTAACACGCATTCTACTCACCGTTGAAATCACGGTTGTTACCATTCTTATGTATATCGGTGGCATTTCCGGCATTCTCGCCAACGAAATGATTGATCTGGATATCGGTATGAATACCGAGAATATCCTCAGTGCTCAGATTGTTATGCCGGAAGAAAAGTACAAAACTGCCGAAGCTGAAAACGCTTTTTACCGTAACTTAAGCAACCAACTGGTGAGAAATCCAAATGTCACCCACGCGCTGGTCACAACCGGACACGGACGGAATTCGTTCGCTCAGAAAGGGGTAACTTACCAACTGGACAGCGACAAACCGGATGCTGTGGTACGGTCAGTGACTAACGATATGGAGTTTTTAGGGATTAAATTGCTGGCGGGTCGTTACCTGGATTATCGAGATACGGGCAGCAGTAGTCCGACTGTTTTAATCAGTGATACGGTCTCAAAGCGCTATTGGAAAGGAAAATCGCCCATCGGTGATCAAATCAGCATCAGTGAAGATCTTGAAGGTCGCGTGGTCTGGGCAACGATTGTCGGTATTGTCTCTGATCGCGTTGAAGGCACGCCGATTAAAGATCCCAAAAACCTGATGACCGTTTATCGTCCTATGTCTCAGCTAAGTAGCTGGTCAGTCAATGTGGAATACAAGTATACCGGGACCGAAGAACAAGCGCGTTCCGTGATGTATAACGAGTTATTCGCACTGGACAGTGAAATCGTGCCGTCTCGATTCAAAAGTATGAAAGAACTACTGGCGTTGTTAAACAACATTACGACATCAGCCACCCAGCTCTTTTTACAAACCGGTATGTTTGCGCTCTTCCTCGGTGTAACCGGTATCTACGGATTGACCTCTAACGCAATCGTTCAGCGTCGTCATGAAATTGGTATTCGCCGCGCACTGGGGGCCAATGATTCACACATCATCAAATGGTTAATTAAACTCGGTATCAGCCCGTTAATCACAGGTGCGCTGATTGGGATTATTGTGTCTGCGGCCGTGTTTACCGTGGCAGCCGGACTGGTCGCGCTGGAAACATACATGTATATCGTTGCCGGTGTGATTGTGCTGTCCGTCATTAGTGCAGCCGTTGTTTCTGCCATTTACATTCCTGCAAGACGTTCAATTATTCAGGAGCCTGCCATCGCGCTGCGCTCTGACGATTAATCCGATGTGGTGGGCTAACAATTTCTCCCTGTTGGCTCACCACGCTCGGTTCAAGGAGAACATGTTATGTCTTCACGTCACCTGATTTCATCGCTGCTGACCAGCACAACGTTAACATTAACTCTGGCCACAACCGCTACTTTATTCATGTTGTCCGGTTATTCCAGTTATGCACAAGCCAGTACTCCACGCCCCGAATCTCACACCACAGACAAACTACAACAACGCCATCATGCTGCCTGGCAAGCCTGGTATGATCGAGATTACACCGGCCTCAACGAACAATTAAAACGCTTTCCAAAGAATGATATTCAGGGAAATATGCTGCGTGTCGGTATCGCCGTTGTTACCGAACAGGATGATCACGAAGACGCCTTAACCGCCCTGACCAAACAATATCCTGATAATGCTGATGTTCGTTTCTTTGCGGGTAAGTTATGGTTTCTGATTAAAGAAAACGCCAGTTTTTTCAATAAAATGAGTTACATCGACAAGCATATTGAAAACATGGTGGCGGCCTCGAAACTCGCGCCAACCAATCCGGAATATCTCACCGCTGGCGCAAAAGCGCTGGCCTGGGAAGACATGTGGGACAGTGACAAAGCCGCATCAGCCAAACTGGTCACCAAACTCAAATCACTGGACCCTCAATGGCATATCATCGCCAACATGGATTTAATGCAAAACACCAAAGATCAACAAGGTGGTGAACGCCTGATAGCGACAGCACTGAAACATCACAATCAACATCTGCAAATCATGTATCGCACCGCTAATTTAATGTGGACATACGATGACGACGCCAACGCGCAAAAAGCATTCAGCGACACCTGCGCACTCACGCCGACTCAGGATAAAGATAAACCCGCATGGCGCGATGCTTGTCTGGTCAGTGGCTACATTGCTCTCAATGATCAGGGTGACAAATCCCGGGCGGCGCAGTCTCTTGACCGTTTTCTGTCGATTGACACAATTAAGGATGATTTTTACCTTGAGGCCCTGACAGTCGCCGCCGAACTACAAGAAGCCCTGAGCAACCGGGCCGGCGCAATTACCTATTATGAAGCTATGTTGACGGTCACAAACGATAAGTCACTCATCAGAAAAGTAAAAAAGACGCTCAAAAAGCTGAGAAAAAGCTGATATCTTGTCTGGCGAGATTTCAGGTCTGGTGGTTTACTGGCATTTCAGTGACCACCAGCAATCAACACCGAATTGTCAGACAAGACTTTCAAATAAGTACAAGTGAGTAAATCGTGTCGTGCATTCTTATCGCTGATGATAACCAGGACATCATTATTACCCTGGAGCTTTTATTAACGTCACAAGGCCATGAAGTTATTGCTGCATCCACACCAGCGGAACTCATGCAACAACTCACTCGTTCCACGCCCGATCTTATCCTGATGGACCTGAACTACCAGCTTGACAGCACATCAGGCCAGGAAGGTCTGACATTACTACAACAAATACGAACATCTCATCAGAACATTCCCGTTATTGTTATGACGGGCTGGGCAACGATTGAACTGGCGATTGCCACGCTGAAAGGCGGTGCCAACGACTTCATTCAAAAACCCTGGCAGAATGATCAACTGTTGCATTGCATTAATACCCAACTGTCACTGCAAGCCAGCCAGCAATTAAGCCAGCGACTGACCAAAGAAAACCAGCAACTACGCAAACAACTCAATGAACAACCGGTGCAGCTGGTTGCTGAATCAGCGGCAATGCAGCAACTTCTCAGCCAGATTCAACGCCTCGAACGCAGTGACTCCAGCATTTTATTACTCGGTGAAAATGGCACCGGAAAAAGCCTGTTAGCCAGTTACATCCATCAACATTCAAAACGCGCCGGTCATCCTTTTGTTTCCGTCAACATGGGCGCAATCGCAGAAGGTTTGTTTGAAAGTGAACTGTTCGGTCACGTAAAAGGGGCCTTCACGGGGGCCAACGCAAAACGCACGGGCCGCTTTGAACGAGCCGAACACGGCACGTTATTCTTAGATGAGATTGGCAATATACCCGGCAACCAGCAAGCCAAACTGCTCAGCGTACTTGAAGATAAACGTTATGAAATGGTAGGTAGTTCAAGCTCGAAACAAGCGGATGTTCGGCTGATTTCGGCCACCAATGCCGACTTAAAGGCGTTAATTAAAGAAGGAGATTTCCGACAGGATCTGTTCTTTCGTCTCAATACAATCACTCTTATCGTGCCGCCACTGCGTGAACGTAAAGACGACATCATTCCACTCGCACAATCCATTTTACAAAAGCTGGCCCAGCAGAACGGATTACATTGCCCGGTATTAACGGACGACGCAATTCAGGCGTTATTGCAATATGCCTGGCCTGGAAATGTCCGGGAACTTCATCATGCCTGTGAACGAGCCTTATTCCTGAATCACAACGATCAAATCGACGCAGACTTACTGGCCCTTGCGCCCGCAGACAGCGCACCTTTATCCACCAGCACAGACGGTAATGCGGAAGGCGAATCAGAAGGTAATGCGACAGGTAATGCAACGGAAAGTACAGCGAATGAAACCCCAATAATGCCGTTAACCCTGTCACTCGACGACATTGAGAAACAGGCAATCGAACAACGCCTGCATCACTTTAATGGCAGTGTGCAAAAGACCGCAGCTTCCCTCGGCTTAAGCCGGAGCGCCTGGTATCGCCGTATCGAGAAACACAACCTGTGAGCCACCTCTTCGATGCGTAACTTATTCAACATAAAGAATATTATTGTGCCACTGCTGTTAGCGGTTGCTGTGCCGGATATTCTTGTATTCGCTTTGCTGATGCAACAGGATTATTCACCGTACATCATCATGCTCACTATGTTGATGTTAGTCGCTGCCTCACTTTACTTTGTGCTGTACACGTCGAATCGCATTCGTTACCAATACCTGAGCATTGCCAATTTACTGGAAGCTATTGCAGAAGGTGATTACACACTTCGCTCCAAAGTCACGAATGACAAGGATGAACTCACCGAAGTTAAGCAACTCCTCAACACACTGACCGATCGGCTGGCCACACAAAGCCTGGAGATCAAAGAAAGTCAGCTATTGCTTGATAACGTGATATCTCATATCGACGTTGCTATTGTTGCCACCGATGCAGATTTTAATCTTACGTTTGCCAACCCGACCGCCTGCCAGCTTTTTACCATTGAAAATGAAAAGCTTGACCAGTTACATATTCGTGATTTGGGTCTGAAGCAACCTATCCAGGTGGGTGTTAAATACGCCGTCGAACTGACACACACCGAGCAAGCCAAAACTTGCCATATCTACTCGGTGAGCTACACACATTACGGACAACAACATTACCTGCTGTTTATCAGCGATATCCAACGAATACTCATGGATAAAGAACGAGATGCCTGGCAAAAACTCCATCGCGTACTTAGCCACGAAATCAATAACTCACTGACGCCGATTTCATCCATCAGCAATACCCTACTGAACCTGATACCTGCCAGTGCTGAGAACAACCAGTCCACAGAGACGCCGCCTGCGCCATCACCTCTGGAAAAAGGCCTGCAAGTGATAAAATCTCGTGCCGATTCCCTTCACGCTTTTATCGACCGTTTTCAACGAATCAGCCGTTTGCCACCGCCCGATAAAAAACCCTTCTGCCTGACGCAACTGATCAACAAATGCATTCCGCTCTTCACGAGCAGTCAGGTGACACTACACAACCAACAATCTGTTGAAGTTTTTGCAGACCCGGTCCAGTTGGAACAGGTTTTAATGAATCTGCTACGTAATGCGGAAGAAGCCATGATTCATGCGAAGGACGATTTAATCGATCACCCTGAAAAGGCACCGTCTCGGTGTATTGATATTTACGTCGCCCGCCAGGGGAATCAGGTAACGATCATCATCGACGACCAGGGCAGCGGAATCAGTAATCCGGACAACTTGTTCGTCCCTTACTACTCCACCAAACCTGGCGGTAGCGGTATTGGCCTGGTCCTCTGTCGTCAGATCGCATTCAATCACAACGGTGACTTGTCGATAAAAAACCGAGACAACACACAAGGCGCAAGAGCTGTACTGACGATTACCGGGTGACTCTTAAAACATTCCTGACAGCCATCATTTGATACCCGAAATATCCGACATTTCCCCCCGAAAAGGTCCGCTCGCTCTGGCTTATGCCAGGTCCCCACTTTATATACGTTTTTATTTACAGGAATCTCTACCCTAACCCTGCACCACATGGTATGTTCCGTCGCCTGACCTCTTTCCTATCGCAACAGTAGTCTCCGGGAGTACAACATGTGGATGGTTCGCGCTGGTAAAGCCTCTTCATTAATGACTGATTTTCTGCAACAACAATGCATTGCTGTCGGTTTTCAACGATTAACTGACCTGACCGCAATTACCGATGAACAAACCCTGAAATCACTGTATGAACACCACTATCCTGAAGGGCTAAAAAACCACAATAAAAAAGCCGTACTTAGAAAATTTCGCCTTGAAATGGCACCCGGTGACGCAGTGTTAAGCTATGATGCCGCCTCTCGTCGATACCTGTCAGGCACTATTACCAGTGATTATCAATTCAGTGAAAATTTGTTACAGGCCGACGGTTATAACCACATTCGAACGGTAAACTGGCAATATCAGGTGAATCGGGATGACTTATCGAAAGCAGCCAGAAACTCGCTGAGTAGCACGCTCACGGTGTTTGTCGTCAAACCCGAGGTAAGAGAAGAATTAGACGGTTTAAAGGTGAGTATTGCCTGACCAACAATATTCAAGTGGCAAGTTAGCCAGTCACTGTCCAGGTTTAGCTTTCGTGCGGGTTTATTGACTCAGGTCCAGCTGTTTTTGCACTCGACCAGGCCAGGTAGCCGACATACAATCCCAGGATTAAATCCGCCGCACCACAAAACTCCGGCCACCAACCGGGCATTCCGGCATTGATAAACAATTTGTCATGAACCACATCATATAACGCGTGAGCAATATAGCCGATTGCCAGAATCACCATGCCTGCGGTGTTTTTCTTCTGCCACGCATAAACGGACATGACGATAAAGCCAACGCCAGCTATCAGTTCATACCTTAAAGCCACATAATCATTGCCATAAACGGCGAATACCCAATAGTAGGCCGGAAAACTTGCCAGCAACGTTGGGAATGCCCAGCCGTTGGGCGACCAGTCTGTCTTATGAAACGTTACTATCACCAACCCGGCAATCAGTACACCGAACAATAAGGCATAGTAATTTAAAGGCATTAAGCATCATCCTGGTGACATTGTTCTGGAAAAGTAGTTATCAGCCCCATTAACGCGGTAAAGCCGTTAATACCCAGAGCATTAACGGCTTTAAACATCCACTTTTTGTTGTCAGAGGCTAATCAACAAACTGTTGTAATTTGACCTGAGTTGACCGGGTTTTCTCATTCAGCGAGTTAGTCTGTTTTTCGACCTCAGTCATATCCAGTTGAATACCATGTCCCAGTTCAGTTATTTCATTCACCGCATCATGATTCGCCCGATGGCTTGCAGTTAACTGGTGAATTGCGCTGTGAATACCCGCCAGTCGGTCAGTATTCGACTGAAATGACTCGACCATACCGTCAAAACCAGACACGATTTGCTCCACTTCATTACTGGCCTTTGTCGCGCTGTCAGCCAGGTGATGGGATTCTGTCTGTGTCACCGACACCAGACGATCCATATCCGCCATAAACTCACTGATCTGTTTAGTCGCTTCACTCACTTTAATCGACAACGTTCGTACTTCATCAGCAACCACAGCAAAGCCGCGACCAGCTTCGCCAGCCCGAGCCGCTTCAATAGCGGCATTCAACGCGAGTAGATTCGTTTGATCGGAAAATCCTTCAACCGTGCTGAGTATGGTCCGAATGTTGTCGGCATTGTCCTTCAGATTACCAACCGTTGAATCGAATCGCCCTAATAACTGAGCGATTTGTTCAACCTTCCCAACCAGATCACGCAGTGAGACACCAGACTCATTAGTCATGTCCGTGTTCTGTCGATTTAAGTTGGTAAACTGATCAGTATTTTGCTCAATCTCTTCCAGCGCAGCCGAAATTTGCGAACTTTGAGCTTGCATGTCCTGTGTCAACGCTTGCTGCTGCACTGTGGATTTCACACTCCGATGCAACGACTCTACGACTTCACTGTTGGTAGATGTTGCCTTTTGTGCTGATCGATGAACATCTTCAAGGAGAGATTGCAGATTTTTAGTAAACGTATTGTACGCGGCGGAAAGTTCCCTGAATTCATCCTGAGTGAACAGGGGAAGTCTGATGGATAAATCACTGCCCCGGTTATTAATCGCATCAAAATTATCCAGCATCATTTTTACAGGCCGTGCGATCAGGAATCGCATATAAAAAACGATGAACACCATCGCGCCGAATCCCAGAACAGCAATGACATAGAGCCAGGCTCGGTAAGCGTCCAGGTTTGGCTCAGGATCGTTTAGCAACATCAATGTTAATCCCAGCATGGCAAGCTGAAAGCTATACACAAACGCCAGATTTCCAACAATTTTACGGGTTAACGTAAAAAAGAATGTTCGTTCTACAAAATTATATACAGACATAAAGACGGACATGATTTTCTCTAAATTTTACTTATTGATTCAAAGTTTCTTCACAAAACCATAAACCACACCTCAAGATTCATTAGCGAAAAAGCTGTCACGCAAATGATCAAGTACATCGTCGGCAGTTTTGTACCACAATCGGCTATTACTCGTTTTACGCTTAACAGCAAGTCAGGAAAAGCCAGGACCGATGAAAAGCAAGTTATAGAGGATAAAATTCTCCACTTCTTTGACGTATCTCAATAGCGAGCGGTTATTAACATTATCCTTTTCTTACACAAGTCACTAAAAAGTTATAAAAAGACATACCTATAGACAGCAGAGTAATTGTAAATGTATTTAAAATTCAAGACGTTTTGATTGAAATTTATTTAATCGTATACAGTTTTAGAAGGCATATTTCCAAGCTGAATTTTTTCATTCCTGATTAAGTGACAAAATAACTAATTCCCTGAATATTACATGCAATTATTCTAAAATTCGGTGATTATGCCGTTATCTCCGTTTTCAACTTCTCCTGATTTGCCGAACCTCTTAAGATGAAGACCTTAATCAGTGACTAAACTGAAATCACCGGGTATATATCGGTACATCCAATATCATTTTTCCCTGGTTTTTGACTTAAACCAGCCCGGTTAACGCTGCAATGCCATAAAGGATTAACATAGGGCACAACACTTTCAACGTCGTACCATGCTTTTGCCGCCATAATGCCGCCTGCTCAGGATCGTCTGGCTGTTTAGGTATCACACCAAACGCCATCAATAATCCTGTAATTCCCGCCAAAATACTCAAAATACCTGTAATGCTCATCTAAATTCCTGTTGCTTCAGCATGATTATTGTCAGTTATGCTGTTCGATTAGACCCAGATTGTAATCCATCAATGACATGATCGTGAGTGTTGTCCATAAATCAGATAAATATGACCATTCACGACAACATAATTCTCTTTGAAGGAACTTTTCCCTTGTCTTAAATTCCTCATTTAGTAACAATCAATGTCAGTAAAAGGTAAATTTACTCAAAATAAAATAAACATACGTAAACAAACTAACGAAGGAAAAGTAAATGACATTTGTAGTTGGAGATAATTGTATAAAGTGCAAACACACCGATTGTGTAGAAGTCTGTCCGGTTGATTGCTTTTATGAAGGACCAAACATGCTGGTCATTGATCCGGATGAGTGTATTGACTGCGCTCTGTGTGAGCCAGAATGTCCGGTTACTGCCATTTATGAAGAAACCGAATTGCCTGAAGGTCAGGATATATATATTGATATAAACGCTGAATACGCCAGAAAATGGCCAAACATCACCGAAATGAAAGCATCACCGGAAGATGCTGATAAGTGGGATGGCTTACCCGGTAAATTTAAGTACTTCCGAGACTATTAGAAGCTGTTGACCTTTGCGGAAGAAATTCCGAATCTAACCGTGAACAAGCCCTGCCTCCGACAGGGCTTCAAACTATTTACAAACTACCGAGTCGCTAATGGATAACCCCGCTGTTCAATAAACTCGTAAACTTCCTGACGAATTTCATGTCCCAACTCCGTCCGCCATGCATCCAAACCACCACTGTTTGCAAACAAAATTACGCCCCACTGCTCATCAGGTGAGATGACTGTCATCGCTCCAACGCCTGGGTCAGTACCACCGTGTTCATAAATATTGCCTGATTTATGCCAGCCTAATCCCGTAAAGCCACCAACCGCCGGATATTGTACTCGCAGCATTTCCATCACGGTTTCCGATGATAAAAACGGCTCTCCCGTCATCGTTTTACCCTTGTTAGTAAACACCACTAAGAAACGCATAAAATCCCGAACACTGGTTTTCAACAAACCATCCGGATAGTTAGAAAACCCATAAAAACCGACCGGTGTATACGTCTTTGCAAACGCTTCATAGCCGTAAGGCATCGCCATGTTTTCCCGATCAACATCCCGCATAAACCAGTGGGTCGAACGCATATCTAATGGCTGGAAAATCTGTTCACGACAAAATTCATCAAATGGTTGTTCAGCGACCCGCTCGACTAAATAGCCCAGCAAACCAAAGCCTGTATTGCTATACACAGGTTGAGCGCCTGGCGCCGTATCCACAAAATTATCGTCATCAAAATAAGCGCTGCCAGGCGTAAAAAATGCCGTTAAAAACGCCTCCAGAGTTTCAGATGGATCTTCAGATTCGCCGATGGTGTAACTGTCCCAGTAAGCCGGGCCATCATTAATACTGCTGTTGTGAGCTAACAAGTGACGAAAAGTAATAACGTTGTCGGGAAAATCAGGGTTTCTGACACTAAAGGGCAGATACGTGTTGATGTCATCATCAAGGGTGATACGTCCCTGCTCAACCAGTTTCATCACAGCCGTTGCCGTCACCAGCTTTGATACCGACGCGATTTGAAACATCGTATCCGGTGTCGCTTTGCGCTGCTGTTCGATATTGGCAAAACCATAACCTCGCTCAAACACAATCTTATTGTCTTTAAACACCAACACCGCAGCACCCGGATACTTAGCCGCATCCACCTGCTGTTGAACCACGTCTTCAAATCGTTCTCGGATGGGTTGCATGTAGAGATGGAGATCAAGGTAGAAACCAACAGCCATTAACGCTGTAACGACAATCAGCGAAACAATCGCCAGACGTTTCACACTACGAATAAAAAAAGAAGCAGATTTATCAGACATAGCAGTCACTTCGGGTATTTACGACTTAATACAAGTAACTGAAATATATTGGCTTAATGGCGATAAGTAAATGAAGAACATAACCTTTAATAGCGAAAACAGTGACGGCAGCTTGCCTGAGCAGACAAACCACCGTCGCCTGTTTATTCGTTATAACTGAGATGTCTCACCTTCAGCCAGCGTCACGGGTGGCCCAAGATGCTGGTCTAAAAATGGAATCACGATATCGTAAAACGTCTCTAATTCTTCCCGGTCCCGCCAACCGTGGCGGAATCCTTCAAGCACCTCCCATTGATGCTTAAAACCTCGTAACGTTAGCAGCCGATGCAAGCGCCAGCTATGTTCCACATCGACAACGTTGTCATCCGTGCCATGCAACAACAACAACGGCGTAGAAATTTTGTGGTAATTATACGTCGGTGAATACTGCTTTAAATTCTCCATTTCGGTTTCCGGATCACCGACCGCTTTAATCAACCACTCCCTGGTTTTTTTGTTGTAGTCGTGCCGAAATTGATTAAGAATCAATGACAAATCTGTTACGCCCGCAAACGATACCGAACACTGATATAAATCAGGTGAACGAATAATACTGAACAGCGCTGAATAGCCACCATAGCTGGTGCCGAAGATACAAACACGGTCTTTGTTAATCACCTTAAACTGGTTTAACGCCTGAACCACTGCGTGCTCAATATCATCTTCAATTCCTCGCCCCCAACTCTTCAGGCCCTTGTCCTGAAATGCCTTTCCGTAACCACCCGAGCCGCGATAATTTACCTTCAATACCGCATAACCGTTGGCCGCTAACCATTGAGCTTCGCCGTCGTATCCACCGGTATCCAGCACACCAATAGGGCCGCCGTGTGGCACCACGACTAAAGGAATGTCTTTTGGATCGTTTGGTTCGGTGGGTAGTGTCAGGAAGGCGTCGATCGTTAAATCGTCGGTCGATTTTACGTTTAAATGATTGACCCGGGCCAGCGACACTCTGTCCCGTCGGGTAAAACGAGAGGTAATAAACTCACAGTTCTTTTTGTTAGTATCGCAGTAATACCATTCGGATTTATGCTCCGGTGTATCGGCCTGAACCAGGGTTTTTGTCATATTCTGACGACCACTGATTAGCTTAATACTCGATTCAGGCAAAACCTCCCTGATGGCTTGATAGTTTTCAGCACTTTGCTCCGACAAGTAGTCATACTGGGTCACACCGGCATCTCGCCAGGTCACAGCAATAAGTTTATCGCCCGTTTCAGACAGCTCAATCGCTGTTAAGTCCCGCTGTGGTCGGCTATAAACAACCTCCGCAATGTTGTAATTTACCAGGTCGAATTTAATCAGACTGATCGTATCCATTCCCTGATCAGTAAACGCCCATAAATAGCTGCCATCATCAGACACCTTCAACGGCTTAAATAGCGACTCTTTTTCCCCGGTCCACACTGTTTGCCAACGACTTGATCGCTTTTTTCGACGCTGAATAAACGGCTCATCATCCTCATTGCGGCCAACACCCAATGTCAGCTTGTTATCTGAATCCGTGACCCAACCATAAACCGCATAATTTTTTCGATTGATTTTCTTACGTTCAAACAGCAACTGCTCATTAAATCGATCTAACCGGATTTTATGCACGGTCGCGTATTCACCGGTTGAACGGTCGTGATAACGCTCAAACAAAAACCCGTCATTATCCAGCTTTGCCAGCACCTTACCCCGATATCGGAAGCGAATACGGCGGTCGTATGATAACTGACCATTTTCCTCTGTGAGTCGGTACGCAATATGAAAATACTGTTGCCGTTTCGCATCCCAGCCATTCAACAATAAATCATCATCATCGATCCAGGTTTGTCCATGAAAATAGAGATGTCTCTTCAGATCCAACAATTCAAAAAATCCAATGTCAGGACGTCCAATCACCACTTTATTTCGATAGTGAAAGCTAACAAGCTGACCATTCGGACTTAGCAAACCTCGGCGGACATCCCCGCCCCTGAAATAATCATAAATATGGGGTGCTTCGGTCGATGTGTCTGTGATAGCGATACCCTGAAGCATCACCTTGTCATAGCTTTCTTCTGAAATCTCACTGGCCACGGCAAGACATGATGTAAAAACCAGAACACCCAATAACAAAATATTTATCACGGTTTTCATGCTATTGCGCCCCCGTCAGTAATGAAAAGGTTGGAACAGGTGCCTGATTATCCGCTTGCTGTGCAAACCAGAAAGGAATAAACGGATCATTCTCGATCAAACCATTGGTTACGGGAATCAACGACGTTAATCCAGGATACTTCTGATCAATAATCGCCAACGCAATCGCCGTTCTGTCAGCCACATCTAACAAAGCCGGGCTGTAATAATTATTAAAAAAGAACACCCCGGTATAACTCAATTTCCCAGACGTTACCGTAAACTCATTATTGGAATCTTCGATATTCCAATACGTCCGGCCTTTAAAGACTTTATCCCACTTATAACGGCCCTTCTTAAGTTTGATCACCTTAAAATACTGGCGATCCCTGATAGGCGGGATTTTATGCGCAATCGACAAGCCGTTCATCGGCTTAATCTCAATCGAATGCGTCGTACCCTTGATATACGCCGCAATAAGAGCCAGGCCCTCGTCGTCCTTCATGTCGAACCATTCCTCGACTTCCATGAGCTCTTCAGCCAGTTGCTCTGCAATGCGCGACAAATTGTCATGCGTTTTCGTCGAATTTTTCTCACTGAGTCGCTGTTCATCACAATAGTCTCTTAACGGCTCGCCCGGCTGCTGCAATCGTTTTCTAAACGCCTCAACATCCAGTGTGCTGCCATCTATCATCTTTTCGATATCACTCGCATGAGCCAGCGCATCATGCATGGTCAGCTTTTCCGGATCATCGCCACGGGCAATCAAGGTCGTTCTCTC
The DNA here is from genome assembly GCA_965656875.1 of Alteromonadaceae bacterium. GTDB lineage: Bacteria > Pseudomonadota > Gammaproteobacteria > Enterobacterales > Alteromonadaceae > CBFHMJ01. The sequence continues at coordinate 73,040 of CBFHMJ010000004.1, read as the reverse complement.
TTTATCCGTTAAAGGTTGCTTTTCAACCGGAATATACAAGGTAAGAAAGTACACAATCGACCGCCGCCAGGCCTCGTGCCAAACATGATAATCAATAATATGATCGGCCATCGTATCGAACAGCGCCGCACGCTCCTGGGGTAATTTTCTCGCGGCTTGTGCTAATAAATGCTGCTTCCCCGCCTGAATGACCTGCCAGTGGTCAGCCGTTTTCGCCACATGCTCAGCCAAAAATGCCGAGACTTCCTCATCGCATCGCTCCGCCGCTCGTACTACATTGGCCGCAGCGAACAATAACACCAGCACCAACCCATTAATGCCTCGTTTAAATGTAGATTTTCTTAACATTAGCCACCCATCATGTACCCATAAAGACTATACAACAGGCAGGATATACCAAAACAAAACACAGGTCATTACGCTAATTTTAAAAAAGTGTATAAAAATCGGATATGAATCAATGAATTATAAAGAAGCTAAGCTATAAAAGCGGTCCACAGCAACACGCCAGTATTTGCTCATGGAAAAACCCTGTCTGATGATGCTTGTTCAGGTCATCAAACTTGTGACATTATTTCCCATCAGACAAGCTTCAGTGAACGGGCACCCACACAACAATGACTACTCGACGCCAGTTTTTAACCAACAGCGCCATTGCACTGGGCGGCGTAAGCTTGCTAACAGTGACCGGAATCAGCGTATTACCCAGCCAGGAAAATCCCCCTTCACTCCAGGCAACAATGCAGCAACTCACTGAGTTGGCAAACACCCCCCTAATCAGCACAGGACAATGGCAACCCGCAACAATCTTTGCCCATTGCGCACAAAGTATTGCATTATCCATCGAAGGCTACCCAAGTCATAAACCCGACTGGTTTAAACAATCATTAGGCAAAACCGCCTTTGCCTTATTTAACCAACGCCACGCCATGACACACAATCTGGCCGAACCAATCCCCGGCGCTCAACAACTCACAGCAATGACCACACAAGCTGCGCTACAACAATTACTCGATCAACTCCAGCGCTTTGAAAACCACACCGGCCCCCTTGCACCGCACTTTGCCTACGGCCCACTTTCAAAAGCTGCATACCGCAACGCACATCTGATGCATATCCAGGATCATTTACAAGAGATTCAACGGCAAGCGCCAAAGTAGAAATAACGAGTAGAAATAAAGAGAGATCAGAAAGGAAGAAAATGGGAAAGATTTAACGAAGAATCCAGATAGCTGGATCTGAATTCTTCAAGAGTCGGTGACTTTAAGACAAAAGAGCAAGTCCTGCAATTACAGCCACCCAAAACACCACACCCGTAAAAATAGCGGTCCAGCTATCAAATGAAATGTCTGATTTAAACGGTTTACAAAGCCGATAGCCAACGCCCTTAACAACACGCTCAACGACAATTTCAACCACTAAGTATCGTAAGACTCTGAACAACATATCAAAAACGGTAAGTACTTCATCCATCGTTATATTTTCCTTCTGTCGATTGAACTGCCTTTAATATAAGGTCCATTGTTTGAAAAATATAGTGTTGTGAAAACAAAGTCCGAAAAAGTACTTACCTGCTATCTATTATTCCTGCTTCTCACCATTCAATGAAGCAAGACGCATCTCAATTCGCTTAACCCGACGCGGATTATTCTCCGTCGCTTTAATGGATTCCAGGTAATTCACCTGAGCAACCTTAAGCGCATCATCAGACGTAGCTTCAACATCCGGAACAACCCCTTTTCCTTCGAAATTGCTGTTAGTTATCGGGTTAATAACACGTCGCATTGGGATAAACGCTTTAAAATGTGGCGAAAGTTGCATAAATTCACCGGCGTTGCCTGCACCAGCGGTTTGCTCACCGATAATGGTTGCCCGGCCAAGGTGCTTCATGGTGTAAGCGAACGCTTCGCCTGCGGAAAATGTCCGCTTATCGACCAGGATATAAACTTTTTTATCCTCGCCGTATTTCGGGCCATCCACATATAGACTGCTCCAGCGCTGTTCCAGACGGTCATCTTTGCGCCAGTACATATCCATTAAATGCGTTTTCTCGGTCAGAAAATAACTGGTAAGCATCATGCCCGTGTATTCAAAGCCACCAAAATTGCCCCGTAGATCGATAATCAGACTGTTTGAATTATTCAGGAACGTAAAGGCAGAAGCCAGCATAGGCGCAGCTTCATGCACCGGCGCAAAAGCAACCAGTTTCATGTAACCGATGTTAAACGGTAAACGCTCTAACTTATCAAATCCCAGATTATTCGAGCGCCACATCGCTTTTTCATCGTCACTTTCATAATCATTCACCGCCTTAGCACTCGCTGGGATGGACAAAGGCTTCGCTGAGTACTCAACCCGTAAATGCTTGTCACCCGAGATTTCCTGAAGCTCAGCCGATAGCCGTTCAGAGAACTGCTCAACATTCTCCTGTTTTTTGCCGCTCGACTGCTTTAACAAAGCCTTCAGCCGTGCGCTCAGTGTTCTGGCCTGATCCTCGTGAACATAGGATTCAACCAACACATCACTTAATGTCGATAAAACCTGTGTTTTTTGTTCTGCTGTTATCATTGGCGCTTTGCTGTCACCGCCCCTCTCTTCAGCCTGAACCGAAAACTGAGTCAATGAAAAAGCAACAAGTGCTGAAACTAACTTTCCTGGTCGCGATATATTCATGGGTATTACCTTATCCTGTGTATTGTTGAATGGGCCAGCACAGCTACTCCTGACGCTGACGTGCTTCTTCAATTCGTTGCTGAAATGATTTTTTCTCCAGAACCTCAATGACCTCCGCTAACATGTCAGGCAATGAAAAACCTAAGTCGTCACTCAAGCTCTTTCCTGCACTTTTTGTTGCCTTCCAACAGCTTTCAAGCACCGGAAGAATGCTCCGCCCGTAATCAGAAAGCTCAATCAGCTTTTGCCGACCATCATCCTGATTAACCTTCGTCACAATTAAATTAGCTTTAATCATCAATTTAATGGTCTGGGTTGCTGCCGGTTGCGTAATACCGGCATAGCTCGCCAGCTCATTGATCGTGCAGGTTTCCAGCTCCATCAATGCTCTCATCACCGGCGTATAGCGAGGTCGGTAATCTAATCCCGCTCGTTCATACGATTTAGCCACCGCCCCATCTAATAACTCGATGATGTGTCTGAGTTGTGTTCCAAGTCCTGGTTTCATATATAAGCGCTTATGTATTTCGTTTTTTATACCTTAGTCAGAAATATATAAGCGGTAAAGTATTTTTTAGCACGAGTGGCATTCAGGAGAGATTTTGACGGAGTTTCAAGGTATGGGAGTTGCTTTTATTTGTTTTATTTCAGTAGATTAGATGAGGTTGTGACAAGATGTAAGAATTTTTGAAATTGAGGGTGGAGAGTGGATGAACAGTCCGGGAGAGGAACCTGCTCAACTCACCCTTTCATCTTCCCCCTTCAAAACAAAGTCTGAAAGGTGCAATGTTTATATAGTCATCAGCCTCAACTCTTTGTCGTTCACTGTAATGATTCGGTAAGTTGTTTTTATCCAATCCACCTTTCAACACAAGAAATTGATTGGACTCTCGTCCCTGAGGATCATCAATTTCATAGGGGGAATAATGCCGTAAATCGTCAGCTACTTGTTCAGGACCAACCGTTGATGCCACAAAGCCCCACAAGTATGTATACAGATCTTCCGCATCACTGAAAATCACATCTTCATCAGCCATTGTTTTCCCGTCCCTTTTAAACTGTTCCAGAACCGTTTGTCCCGCCTGCATTGCATATTCCCACTGAGCCTCCGTGGGTAGTGAAAAACCGGGTTTATTCCACAGCTTCAGCATATCTAACACGCTGGATGGCGTCTGACCTGGAAACCACGGACAATTCAAACCAGATTCACCTCCAACAGCCTTTTCAGATAACCAAAATCCTCGAGTGATTCGGACCTTATGTGCTGGTGCAGCTAACGAATTACTTTCTTCACCTTCTTCGCTGTCTTTACCCATGATAAATTCCCCCGGAGGGACATATCGTAGTTTGAGGTATTGTCCTCCTACTCGAAGGGTTTGCCACAAACTAAACTGATCACAACCCCAGCCACTGGCCCAGCTACAAGGGAATACTGAAGGCCGGGCGAATTGCCACAGTAAAGCCGGGTCAGATAACCGTTGTAATCGATTAACCTGCTTAATATCTGACGGCAATTCTGACGGCCTGTATGCGAACTGATGTTTCGCAGCATTGCCAGACCCGTTATTAGGCAAGTTAAATACAGAATCCGACATCATAATAATTGGGCGAAATCCCACATCACGTAATCGGCTCGATGGTTCAGCCGCCTGACGACTGGCTGAGCGGGTAAATGATTGGTCAGACAGAAAGCTGCCGCCTTTTAAAACTTTAAGAGGAACTCTTTCAGGTGGGCGTCGCTCAACCTGCATATCTACATCTCGATTGTCCAGATAGTCATCTGCGCACCATTCCTGACATAAACCATGCAATCCTTTTAAGCCCCACTCATTTTGCTGCGCATCATCAAAAGCAGGAACCGTTTGTTCAACCAGTTGCCTGGTCGCGTCATTATTATTCACCGCTTGTTGCTCATTCGAAAAAGCGCCTCGTTGGCCAGCTCGACAGGCATATTCCCATTGAACTTCTGTCGGAAGCTTTACATTCACGCCAAGCATTTCCTTTAAAATCGAGCAAAAGTTAACGGCCTCTTCCCAGGTTACATTCACCTGAGGATAATTTTTCCGCTCGTGCTTACCGATAATTTGGGGCGATAGTAAGGAACGTCCCAATTTAATCACGTTATGAAATTGTGCTTCTGAAATCGGCGTTTCTGCCATCCAAAAGCCATTCAGTGTTTCTGTTAACGCCAACGGTTCATCGTGCAGTCTGTCGGCTTCCGATTGCGGAGATCCCACAAAACCATTACCACGAGGAATATAACGAAATTTTAGCGATGTAACGCCAGTCTGAAGCTCAAAATACGGCCCCTGGTCGTCGTAATGAATCTTTCCACCGCGGCCCAGCCCACTGGAATACCAACGTTCCCGGGGCGAAAATTTTTCATCTTTCCAGTGCCACCTAAGCTCGCCAGTCTTGAGATGAAATTCATGACCAACCGAAATATCATCAGCCCAGTAAAGCTTTTTACTGTCAGAAAGGGTAATAGACAGGGTGTCATGTGAGGTGCGCAATGTTATATCGCCAGAGAGAGGTATTTGAGATCGGCTATATAAGGTTTGTGTCTTTCCTTTGTCTGATTCAACCGCGACAATCTTGACACTTTTTACCCGTCCAAGTTTCAAGCCATCAATAAATTCGCCATCGACATTTTCGTCATCAGCCACCAGCGACACATACAATTGTCCTTTGTCACTATGTAATCGAATTTCCCCCGGGATTGGCTGAGTGGTATCCACTTCAAACGCCTGCAACAACTTAGGGGCCAACCTGGAGTATGGCGTTATATTTCGGTCAGGATACAAAGTTTTTACACGGCGATGAGACTTAGTGATAATTGGCAAAAGCGTATCATCATACAATGCTTGTAGTTCAAACACGTTTTTGGATTGTAGGTTTTCAAGGTCACCATTCCGAGCATTAATACGTCGACTTAAAAACAATCCATAATCAGTCCAGGCGGCTTCGTTATCAGACAATTCAGGGTTTTCCGTTAACGTCACGTTTAACCGTTCATACCAGTCTATCGCCGCGCTTACTTTTGCTCTTCCTTTAAAGTTTTTATTGAATAACAATTCAGGAGCCATTAACACCGCATGTAACCAGTGCTCATGTTGAAATGAATCCAGGCCAGTCAGATGTTGATCGATGATATCGTGACCTTTGAGCCAGTCAGATTTTTCGCTGAAAGTTAATTCACTCAGATCCACCGTATCAGGCTCAGGCCAGTCGCCGTACAACGAGCCATACGACCAGCGAAAATCAGAATGAGCAAAAATACGCCGTTCTACATCAGCAGAACCTCCTGTGACTTCTAGTCGTAATTCACGGATCATCGCAGCGGTAAAACGTGCCGGCGTCGTTTGCAACAAACTGAGTAACAGTTTATAAGCCTTGTCATCTGAATCGGTTGAAGTCGTTGGCTTATGACTAAACCAGCTGCGCCAGGGCATACAACGTCTGCCTGGAACCTGTTTCTTCCATTCAAGTGTATCTTGTTGAATTTGTTTATATTGCAGCCTATCTTTAGCGGCGATGTCAATCTTAATCATCCCCGCTGCCGCTTGCTCTAACGTGTCCAGCCACCCTTTAGTTATTGGCGTCGAATAAGGTTGTTGCGACTCGCCTGATGCTGTTGAGTGTTCTGAACCAATGACGATCACCAGTGGCTGCTGATGAGTATCAACTATTATCTCTGGTTGTGTGTTGGTCTCTTTTACCTGACCATAGGACGATTGCCGCCAGAACGCACGCACTGGCGTGTCATAGTAAAGCCATTCCTGGGTAACGGCAGTGCCATAGAAACGTTTTATGATTTGCTGAAGTGTTCGAATATCCTGATGCAGTGGCAACCAGTGCCAGCTAAAGTCAATCACCAACCAAACAACCGAGTGTCTGCCAAGTTGTTCTCGCGTCGGGAAAGGTTGCCGATAATCCAGCCGCGCTACCCGGTTTGTCAGTCGCTCAGCATCAATTGTCCGGCTTTTAGTCACAGCATCTGACAACAAATTTAAGCCACGAATAACAGCCCGAGCATCAAACATCGGTTCAGAGGGTTTAGCTACCCAGTTAGCCGCCGTTTTCTTTAAGGTTAACGGTTCCAGCTGTTTGGGATTGTCATAGATAGACCCGCTACCTTTACTTTTAACTTCAATCTGCGATTGAAGGTAAGGAACTGGAAATGACCAGCCATCCTCCTGATAATAAAAGCTATTATCCAGTATCTGCTCAACCGTTTGCGGCTCTGCTAACACTGCGCCTCTTCCAGCTCCAGCATCATCCGATTCAGGCATCTTATATTGCGGCAGTATATTCGCAGTTTTTTGCTGTTCGTCTTCCTGCTTTGCTTGTGATTCCTCGACTTTTATATTAAATAGAGCGCTAATATCACTTGCTTCGACGCCCAGTAACCCGATGGCATTTTCAAATCGAACAAAGTCCTCACTTTCCTGAAAAAAGGTCGGTATCAAGCGCAGCGCATCCCCCAGCGCACTGGTTGAGGGCGACTTACTCATAGCCTTCCATCTGATCTTTTTCTACCAGCAACGCCAATAATTTCTTTAACTGTTCTGGCGCAGTTAATTTAAGTTCCGCAACCGCCTTAACGCAGTCTAAAAACTCAGATGTCCCGGGGGCATAGCGGCGCGCTTCTTTAGCCTCTTTTCGCTTTTCAATAATAGCCTTGGCAATTTGCCTGACATCTGATTCTTCCATAGTATCCTTACCGAAATAATCCTTGTCAGATGCTTTTGCCTGGTAAATGTCCATCAGTTGCTGAATGCCGTCTTCTAAATGACTCAATCTCACATCAAGCACTACACAACGCCGTAAAAACGCATCCGGCATTGGCCGTTCATCATTTGACGTAATAACTACAAATAAAGGATCGTTATTTTGCTCAATGGTCTGTTCCAGTTCTGGCACCGAAATAGTTTTATTATCCAGCACTTCTAACAACGCATTAGGTAAACTACTATCCGCTTTGTCGATTTCATCAATCAATAACACCGAACCAGTTAAATTTTCTGGGTCTTCAATAGACCTGTTCTCTGTCGGAATGTCAGTGCTGATTGCGTTCCAAACCACACCTTGTTTGATAAAGCGATCTAAAGGCACTGACTTATCTATTTGCCCTTCAATCAGTCGATTAACGTGATCAACTCGATACAACAGATCATCAATTCGCGAGTCATAATTAACCACCACCTTATGGAATTGAGCGTTTAACAAAGAAGCGAGTGCAGGGGCTATCTGTGTTTTCCCCAAGCCAGGATCACCTTTTACAAGCAATGGGCGCTTAGTCACAAACGAGACTTGAATCGCAAGCCATTGCTCCTCGGTAAACAGATGTGTATTGTTGCCCCAGCCAGGAATGGATGATCGTATTAATTGAATATCTGCCGTTGTATTTATTAATTTGTTTTTCCAATTTTCATTATTTGTCATAAAAACTCTTATACATCTTTTGAACTTTAACTATGGCCATGGTCATTAAAGACTTATTTACATACCAACTATCACTTTCAAAATTGGTTTTAATTAAAACCGGAATATTTAACGGTTCATTATTGTGGCCTGAATTAAGAATTTTCCTGACTTCAGCTATAGCTTTGATGGTGGCTTCTCTGTGTCGCTTGTGTACCAAATGTTCAACTTCTATTGCAAACCCCGATTGCTCCGATTCAGGTAGTCGGTCTACTGATTCATTTATTGTCGAAACCAGATAACTAATTGACTCTTCCATGGCAGATTTATTTAAATTGACTGAAAAATATTCTGATAACTCATCAATTAAATTTTCCGCCATTTTTTCAGGGGCTAACTCAGGAGGTTCATTGGGCAAGCTAAAAATATTCTTGACCGTCAACGACTCGATTGGCGAATTTTTATTCCATGCCATGTTCAAAGGCATTTGTTGCTCTGCACTAAAGCATGTTGCGGCTAACAATTTGACATTTCGTTCTAAGCTTGATGGTGGAATGTGATGTTGCTGTGAAACTTTATGCTTAGTCCTTGATAAAATAGCTTCTTTATACCAGGCAGTATCAACAACTAGTCTAAGAAGTAATGACGCTATAATATCGAGACCATTTTTAAAATCTGTAACATTTTTATTGTGTGAATTTCTGTCTATTGCGTCTATCACAGCGTTACCCAACCCCGTGATAATTTGCTTTATTTTCGAAGGGTAATTTACATTAAAGAACTCTACACAATCCTGCTCCCCATTCTCTTTTAATACACCGTCAGTATATCTACCCAATGGAGTATTCTGCCAAGCCCTAATAAGCTGTATGTGTTCCTGTAAAATATTGTTGGGGCCACCTTCTGAAAGATTAATGCAATAACTAGAAATAGCTTCGACTGCCTCATTAATGAAATCGGCTTTATTGTTACCATTAAACCGCAGAAAAAGTTGCTTCTTCAATTCCTTAAATTTCTGCGAAAAAAAGTCCTCTGGATAAGAATCAATTTCAAAATCATGAGGTACAGTATTTTCCATAACACAGTGTTGATACATATCAGCAAGTTGCTTACCAAACTTTTCAAAATCATCAAGTAATGCCGCATCAGGATCTAACTGGATAATCAATGGTTTACTCTGTCCAGATTTAGCCAAAGTAAACATAAGTTCTTTATTGCAATACTCATTATCCGGCGCTAAATATTCCTTACTTAAAAATAATATTGTTCGATTGCTTCGACTTATCGTTTCCACTAACGAATTTATACTCTGACCAAAATCAATCAAATACCTTGTTTTTAAGGATTTTTTGTCATCACTTATCTCACCACCGGCCAATGATCTTAATCGACGGTTAAGCTCTTCGTCATAAGTATAAAATCTAAAACCAGGTGTTTTATCCTTCAGTACTGGGATCACAGCCTCTAATATATCCTGGACTAAGGCCTTATTTTTTCCGCAAAAGCTACCCCATACAGGAATAATGAAGCGTTCTAAGTCAGTCATTTTTAATTGGTCTCAATCAACGTCCCCACTTTCCATAAACAGCAAAATCAATCGCAGGCACGGTTCCCAAATCCTGAAGTAACCCCATCAACGTAAACAAGAAAACAGCTGTCGGGCTACCTACCGAATCCGCTGAAAACCGCTGTTTCTCAGTGTCGTAGTGAATCAAGCCATGTTCTGCCGAACAACTTAAATTAAGCAGCCCTTTATCGGTATTTTCCGCCAGACCTTTCAGCGCTGTATCAGCAATCGCAGGTGAAAAATCACTGGTTGTTGTTAATAATCCAGCCAAAATTTCATGAGGTTGTCTGGCCGGTTTTCTTTCTCCGCCGATAATTAGCCCCAGCGAAGTTCGCTTTAAGTTTCTCACGCTAGCCGCTTTTTCCTGTGCGTAACGAATATGTTCACTATTTAGTGTTTGTTTTACTTCAAACACCGCATAAACTGACTCCGCCGGAACAATAACCTTTTCTTGGTAGTGGAATACAAACGGTGTGTACTGCCGATCAATAATTACAATATCAATCTCATCACTCGTTTGGTTCTTACTATCAATCACTACCGCTTTTAAAGCCTGATAACGTTTTGGCAGATAAGTATTAAATAGGTCTCGCCAGACATTCTCCGTGGCATCACCTTTGGTTTGCGACCGGGCAAAGGCTCGACGGCTACTCTCCAGTTGAAACAAAATATCCTGATGTAACTCAGACATCATGGTTTCCAAAGACCAGTCAGACATGCGCAAAATAACCTCTTCAGATTGGGTTGCTGATGGCCCGTTCACCATGTTTATCATGACTTCAAGCTTTTCACGGGTTTGTTGGCCCATCAGTTTTAATAGATCAATTCGTTGTTGCTCGTGTTTAACACGTCGGAAACCCGCCAGGGTCCACGAGTTATCCGTTATTAATTTAAGCGTCGTCAAATCACTCAATGGCCAGCGTTGCTGCTCGGCCTGGCTGATCAATTGCTCCAGCTTTTGCTGGTGCTCTGAGGTAAATCCCTCCTGATCAATTTTTGTCAGTAACAGCAATACATATTGTTGATTCGGCGTGTAGTACTGAAGCTGCGCTGCGGGGTCAGGTTCCTCATCAGCAGCAGCCAACTTATCCAACTCACCCACCGCTGCCCGACGCTGCTTTTTCTTATCCTTATTCTTAATTTTCAGGTAATCCGTTTTATCAATCAGGCTACGCAGGTATTTAGCGTCCGCCACAGGCCAGGACGTTGATATCGCTTGTTGGATTAATCCGGCGAGTTTAGGCGTGATCTGGCTATTATCCTTACCGCTTTCAATCATGGCTTCCAGGTCGGCTACGGCCTTGCCGTTTTCAGTTAATGACTGGTATCGAGCTTCCTTGTCTCTTTCAGCCTGTTCTGCTTTTTCTTTCTCAATTAAGCGTTCGACACGCTGATTCTGTATCCGGATGATGTCGTTGCGCATCGCTTCCAGGGTATTGCTCTGTACGGGCAGTGGAACAGGTTGCTGTAGTCCGGGTGGCGGTGTGGTGTCGAGGCCGATAAATGATGGCAGGGCATTCTTTCCTTGTTTTCTTGCACCGTCACTTTTGTTCTCCGCGTGAGCTTTCAGGCCAATATAGTTCGGGTTAAAGCTGGCTGCGTTCTCATTGCCTGATGACGAGTCTGATGATGGATGGGGTTGCGGCATGGCCATCGCCAGCAAGTGCTTCAGTTGTGGGCTGTCTTGCCAGTGCTGCTCGTCACTGTATGTCTGATAATGCTGGTTCATCATAGTTTCGAACTGAGCGACCCACTGGCTGATCTGCTCATCGTTTACAGGCTGCTTTCCTTGTAAAATCTGGCTGTTCTGGCTGGCATTAATGCCGTCGATCTGGCATTGCACCTGACCAAATCCCATCGGTTTACCCAAGCCCACTTTATGGAAGCAGTCTTTATTTAAACCAAATGTGACGGCCCACAATAACGCACCCAGCTCCTGCGGTTTCAGGTTGTGAAATCGTATTTTGCCGGTAAATAACGCACCAGGTTTGGCGGGGAACAGTTTGTTCTGCATCGCCGTTCGGTCTTTGTGGCGCAGGTTTTCAACGTTTGCCTGAACATCATGATTAATGTCGAATTGCGCTTGCCAGTTATCGGTGTTCGGATAGCGTTTCCAGCCACGAATTCGAGCGTTATCATCATCCCAGGTGGTGTAATCCAGCCCAGGTTTTATATGGTCTTCACTATCAGTATTTGGCTGTGTCAGGTATGCCGGGAAAAAACTGGCGCGAGGCTGACCGCCAATCACTGGCGGTAAAGTTTTATCAATAATGACTGTCTTCGGCACACCGTTCAGATCCGTACACTGAACCCGGCCTTTCAGGTTGAGTTCGCCTTCGTCCTCCACTCGCCCGAACAGGCATTCGGTGAGATCCGGGCTTAACTGCTGCAAGGTGTGGGCCTGATTCTGATAGTTAATGGTGTTATGTACGGTATTGGCGTAAGGCAACTTCATCATCTTCGCTAACCCCAACACGCGAACTTGCTGGCCGCCGCCTTTTGGCGGTAACCAGAACACCGGAATACCGTGCTTAGAGGGATTTTTTTGCAGGTACGTAATTAGGTCGGTTTGTTGTTTCTGATGATTATTACCCGCCTGACCACCATGCGCTGCAACAAAGGCTTGCCAGACTTCCGCCGGGACAGGAATGGTCGCAGAGCGGTCCCTATCCTGTTCAAAGTAGAAGAGATAATCTTTCTTTTTAACGATGTTTTTACCCTGCGACATCGGCCCGGTAAAGACCAGGTGAGCATCGTTAATTTCAGCATTTTCATTACTGGTTAAACGAGCCATTCGGGTTGGTGTGGCGTTTTTACCTTTACCCTGAGGATTGTCTTTAAAGTAAGTATTCGCACTAAAAGTATTATCCTTCAGGTTGATCTGTCGATATTTATCCTGAGCAGAAAGCTCCCCGGCTTTGTCGTTAAACCTGGTGTTAAGTTCCTCATCTATATCTTTGTAGTGAATCGGTAAAAACTCACACGGCGTGAGTTCCCAGCGGCCATCGATAAAATTCAAAAATCCGGCTTTGGTATTAGTACCAATCTGATTTCGATAGGCTTTCGAGGCCAGATCACGAAAAGAAAACGCTTTATCGTCCACCAGCTTCATTTTGGAAAAGCTGGCGATTTCCAGCACATTTCTGAGCATGCCTTTAATGGTGGAGCCGGGAATGATATAGGTGCCGTCCGGGTTTGTTAAAAAATGAACCTGTGTTGGCTCGCCTTCTTTAACCTCGCCACGCTCGCCAATCAACAAGGGGGTTTTATTGGTTAACGTGAGCTGTATCTCACCATTCAGGCCATCCTGAAACGGTTGGTCCTGATTGACCCACGGCCCCCATGTCGGCGCAAAGATCCAGTTAGACAGTGGAACAAAGTGATACGGTGCGGAAATAGCCATAATTATTGCCCTCCCTGTGCGGTACTAAACCCGATAAAACGTGAAAACAACGGAATACATTGCGCCGGATTCAACGTCCGAATGCCGAAATACTCGCGATAATGATGAACGGGCTGGCTCGCTTCAGTGCTGATAAACGTACGTTCACACACCAGATAATCCTGTTGCTCTCGTTTCTCGGCTATTGATATTGATTCCTCAGCTCCGGTCAACAGGTTCAGCAAGGAGTCGAGCGGTTGTTCGGCGCTGATATTAATCACCCAGCCTTGCGGCACCGAATTGATCACCAGGGTGCCATCTGGCGTCGCAAGTTCTCCTTCGATCAGCTGCAACATGTCTGATTCATGAATCGCTTGCTTGCGCGGCAATAACCAGTGTTCGTTGTACAACGTTAGCCAACCAACTGCACCATCCAACGCAGTCAGGCATTTTTTCATTGCTGCCGGGTTTTCAATGGTCGCAACGGCCTGATACACAGCGGTTTCTTCCAATGAGGGTAAATTCAGTTGATTAAAGGGTTCAGCCGCGCTGACCGATTGCCAGTGTTCAGCCAGTTGTTGCATGTTCAATGGGGATAATTCGCTCATCGTGTCTCTCCCTGTACAGCAAGGTCGTTGTTATTGGATTGTTCGGATAATGCCCGGTGTAATCGCGGACAGAATGTCAGTTCGCCACTCACCGCACCAAAGCCTTTGCTGGTGCCTGCGCCCAGTGGCAGATCACCTGAAATGAAGTCTTGTAACGCCAGTTCAAACGCTTGCCGGGTGGTGTCGTCCAGTGCGTTATACCGTTCAGTATTGACGATCAATGAGACGGTAAACCCGGGTTTCCACAGTAGTTCTTCATTGAACAACACACCGTCACGGGTGCCGCCCGTAAAACGGTCGATGCTGTTATGGTGGCGAATGGTTGTCGTCGTGCCGCCGCTCACTGTTGGAATCGGTAAATAGCAATCGTCGATGTAAACCAGGCCTGCTCGCGCAGAATCCTGACTGGCGTCTTGATCTGCATCGTCAATCCTGTGGCTACTTGTTGGTGTGTTGGCTGGCAGCACCCGCCCGAGTAGCTGGTTAACAGCATCGTGTCGTTGTGACGCTTCCTGTTCCAGCATGGTGGATGTTACTTCTGGTAGCTGATTCAATGATTGCGGGCCGGACAAATCATCCGGCGCCTGAACAAATGCCTGATGCAGACAACGTGCGTAATAATCCATGCGATGAGCCAGCGGGCCTTTAATGGCGCTGCCTGGTAGCACAAACTGATCGGTTTCTTCGTTGAGTTGTCCGGTCTCTTCGCCCTGCGCCGACTTGTGCCAGTGAATCGTTGGTTCACTCTGACACAAACCACGAGCGACTTCGTGTTTGTAGTGAGTTTGTTGTTTCTCCCGGCCTTGACTGTTCTCGGCGGTCGCCTGGCGATCAAATTTTTGCAGGGATTTAAAGCCCCGGCGGCCCTGTCCGATACGCATGGCATCGTCGGCCTGCACTGATAAGGTGATCGTACTGAAGGACAGCTCATTCAGGGTGTCGTCATCAGGCGTCCAGGCCAGGGTTTCCGTTACCGGCTGACTAAGCTGATGTGGCCATTGTCGGTAAGCCTGAGCTTGTTGCGGATCGGTTAAGTCGAATCGAACGTAATCAGACGAGAGAATCGTGAGTGCGCCCAGGCCGGTTCGGGTATGTCCACCCGGACGAAACGCGGGATGATGAATCAGCGTGAGTAATTTAAACCAGGTGTCGTCATCAGCATTGACGGTGGTGTACGCCAGTTCAAACATAAATCGCGTGCCTGCTGGCACCATCACCTGATCAAATTTACCTTCGTCGGCAGCAACGCCACGGCTGTTAATGCGTACCCGGTCCCGTTTTACTGGTTGCGCTTCTCGCAGTTGTTGCAGAATGGGATCATCAGCGAGACGGTTCTCAACATCCAACCCGTCAAATACGGCACCCTGACTGTTCAGTACACTGGCGAACGTGGCTTTTATTCTGGAAGTCTGGCGACATGTTTCTTTTTCATAACCGAAAGCCTGTTCCGTAAAATCCTCACCGTATTCTGTCAGGCTCAGGTGACGCATCAGGCCAATAATCGCAGTAGCCGGAATCGTCGGTAAACCGTTAGCATCGCGCATCAGATCGTTATCAAATCCCTGATTCTCGCGGCCATTAGCGACACAAAGCGGTGTACGGGCTTCAATCTTGATTCGAGCTTTATACCGAAATGCCAGTGGTCCGGTGGGTGATTGTGTCTCGCTCATCGCTGACCTCCCTGTAATACGCGGTTATACGTCGCTTTGTCATAGTGTTGTAACTGATCAGCCATCGCCGCCAGTTGTCTCGCGGCCTGGCGAAGTACGGCATCGTTGCCTTCTTTCAGTAATACGGTAACGGCTTCGCCAAAGGTTTTTTCTGTATTGTTTTCAGGGTCAACTAATCCGTTCCAGGCCGGATCGTTGTTGTTGATGATGGATTCTATGGTGGTGTCCTGCGTGTGACCTCGGCCAATGTCCATAATTCTGCCCCACTGAGACTTGCCGGGGCCAAATGACTGACTAACGGCTTGCCAGTTGTTGCCAAGATAGCGGTGTCCCTTAGCGTAAAGAGAGACGATATCTTTCACCAGTTGCTCAGTTGCCTTACTGTTTGTGTCTTTGCCCAGCGCATCGTCGCGTCGAGCAATTAACCACTGGCCGAATGGCCCGGTAGCGGCCAGTTTTTCCAGTGCTTGTTCTGGCGTCAATAAATCACTTTTATCATCACCATCATCGCCAGTGAATAACGGATATTGATCTTTATCGATCAGGCAGTCTGGCATCAGACATAGTTGACCATGACCGCTTTCACGATACAGCCCAACACCTTGATCCAGCACCTGTTGCAGCAAATTGTTCAAATCAGATGATTTCACTCCCGCCGGTATGGGCCAGCTCAACACAGAGCCTTGTTTAATCACGGTTCTGGCCCGATCAAAACGGCGTCGCACACCATTCCAGGGGCTGTACTGCCCGTGACTGATGGCACTCTTTTTTGATTCCAGTTGAACATCGTCTCCCGGGTAGTGAATACCGAGTTCTTTTAATGAGGGCGATGTTGTTGGTCTGCCCAGCGAATTCAGCAACACCAAATCGCTCAGCGCCAGTAGTGTGATGGAGTCATCGTTGACAGTGCCATTTAATGTATTCGTTGCTTCGTCAAACTCACAGTGTACCCGGCCATATTGGGCGGAACGTGAACGCCCAAGACGCAAGGTGCCTGACAACGCGGATTTTAATTGCTCAATCAAATCGGGCTGGTGGGCCAACACGTCGTCATCAATATCAATCGAACCGCGAAAACACTGTCCGGCTTGTAATGCTTCATAGCTAAACAGTCGGCCTTTATCGGCGGTACGGGTTTCAGGATCAATCGCGGTTTTTAGTTGTTGGCTGGTACTGGGATTGAATAGTTCTATCTTGTTGTTAACTGAGTCATCGATAAAGGTGATAAATGGTTTTTTAATGCTTTTGAGGTTTTTGTCTTTTTCGTCTTTTTCGTCTTTTTCACGAGCCTCTTCATAAAACATGTCATATAAGTTTTTCTTGTCATCTTTATCTCTTTGAAGATGCCCGGGCGTAGGCAGTGTGATCTTCGTGTCAGACTGAGGCAGCGCATTGGTAAACCGGACTTTTCCAGCGTGAAAAACCGTTCCGGCCATTGCGCCCAACGACTGATAGAGTTTGCTGGCTGTGATACCCAGCATCAGATAACCCCGAATATAGTGTTCTGTTTTGTAGCCGCCGACGGTGGCATTGTTGGCACTGACGATCACATCATCAATCAATGTCAGTGTGTAATGTAAGCGTTTAGTCATCACTGCCTCCCTGGGATGTCAATTGAAATGTCACCTGACCAAAACCACGATTTTTATCGGCACCGGCCTGTTCAATTAATGGCAGTGCGTGGGCGATTATCATGGCGGCATGAGGCAGTAACTGATCCTGAACTTCCTGGATATTACGGAAACCGTGTTGCGGCATTATCAGGTTCAGTTCGGCATACAGGATCAGAGGAATAGTGACAACTTTACTGCGTAAACTGCCCAATTTAGCCGCGCCGGTTTGTTCATCAATCCGGGTGCTTTGAATTTCCTGATGTAACATTGCGGCGTAAGGTGTGTTATTGCTGTCTTTAAGTGCTTTTCGTAGCGGTTCAGGTAACAAGCCGCTACTGACATGCACCAACCCACCAAAGACATATTCTCGTGGGGTTTGGTCGATGACAGTTTCCGCCCCGAAAAGCAATTCAGTCAGTGTGATGTCGTGATCAGGAATGCTGTTCATGATGGCCGCAACCGCTGCAAAATCAGGCTGTTGATACCAACCCAGTTCATCAGCCATTCTGACGGCATCACGCAGCAATCCTTTTACGGCTCGTCCGGGTAAGGTCGGTAAATTGAATGCATCCGTTTCAATCGCACTGGCCTGATGGCTGGAGACAGCCTGAGTAACCGCATTACCGGAACCGGCTGACCAAAAATGATGAAAATCAATCGTTAGTGCGTGATCATGCATGGCGGTTTCCTCCCTGAGCCTGACGGGTTTCTAATGTCGTTGCAGCATCAAACCGAAGTAAGGTGCAAATATCATGAAGCGGAGAAATCTGAGTGGTTTGCTCGTTTTTCAAGTCAAATTGCCGTGAAAAAATAAACTCGCCAGCAGAAGGTTTGATAATCATGTCTGGTGATTCAACAATGAAAAAGCTACGTATCAAATCATTTAATGCATCCGTTAGCGTATCAAGCCGTTGCTTTGTTAAACGTTGCTCGATACGCTGCCAGGCAATGCGGGCCTGTGGTAAGTCGGTCATCAAATAACCGAGCAATTGCAATACTTTACCGCTGCTTAACCCATGACGAGACAGTTGATTAATCACTTGTACGCAGGTGGTTAATTGCTCCCAGCGTGGTAATCCTTTCGGGGTGAGAGGATGACTGGTGCTGACCTGATAGACGCCCAGGCTGTGTTGCCAGTGGTCAGCGCCGTGATAACAAGATTTTTCTTTCATCGCCTGCTTTGCATCGGCGGCGATGCCTGACGTTACCCGATGAAATGCCAGACAACCGGGCACATAGGTTATTTCTTTGTCTTCTTTGTCTTCTTTGTTTTCTTTGTTTTCTTTGTTTTCTTTGTTTTCTTTGTTTTCTTTGTTTTCTTTGTTTTCTTTTTCTAGTTGACACAACTCAGCAGCGTGATTTTTCGCCTGTGTCGTCAAGTCTTCCGCCAATTCATAACCCATGATGAACGGTTGATTACCACGGATAAAACAGATGCCTGCACTGGCTGTTAAGCAGTCGGTTTCCAGAACGTCGTACATTGGCTTGTTCAGCGCTTCCCGACTCTCTTGCTCAAATTTACGGATAAAGGTTGTCACAAAGTCAAAGGCCAAATCAGCCCGAACTAGGATCGTCACATCATCACCACCCAGCACCAGGGGCCGAGCGGGTAAGATTTTCTTTTGTGGCTCATTTTTTACAGCGCTGGCTGCCTTAATGATGACTTCTTCAATAGCGTGTTGTGCGGCTTGTTTTGTCAGCTCTGTGACCAA
The DNA here is from genome assembly GCA_965656875.1 of Alteromonadaceae bacterium. Taxonomy (GTDB): domain Bacteria; phylum Pseudomonadota; class Gammaproteobacteria; order Enterobacterales; family Alteromonadaceae; genus CBFHMJ01. The sequence continues at coordinate 54,391 of CBFHMJ010000004.1, read as the reverse complement.
CAACGAGAATGCCGCCAACGCGTTCGGATGCTTTTCAAGAACCTGAAACTTTTTCCCCATCCGATTGCCATCAATGTGAATCACACCAATCCAGTTATCATTATTTGCAAACGGAAAAGGCACCGTGCCGTCTTCATCATTGGCATTCGTGCTATCAGGCCATAACCATTCAACATCATCTTCAAGGCGTTTTTTTGATAAGAACTTGTCGGTTAATGGTGTAACCGACGATGTTTCCTGGCCTTCTTTAATTAACCGCCCGAATATGCGTTTACGGCTAATGTCGGTATCAACCCATTCCGCACCTTCGTTTTCACGCATATCAACAACCGCTGAGCCACGCATATACTGCGTGGCCGCTTGTCCGGTGCGTGGTGCGCGGCGAATAAAGGGGTTTTCGTTGATAGCGGGGGCTGGAGGATTACGACGAACGATTTTTAGCTGAGCTTCTGCCTTTTCTTTCGCGATTTGAAACGAAGCATCCTGATCAACTACCACACCAAAAGTTAAATCCGGCGCTAACTGATTAACCAGTAAACTCCAGCTCTGGGCCAGTTGAAGCAACATGTCATGCACGTTTGTTTCGGACGTTTCTACATAAAACATCCGTTTGCCACCGCCTTTAGCAATGGTATTTCCTTCAGAAAACAGCGTTTCAAAAAACGTGTCAGTGAATTGGTCTCGATAGTGATTGATAAATTGATGAGTGAAACGGTTAAACAAATCATCGGAGAGTTGATCGAGAAAGTGGCTCGCTGCAACGGTGTCTCGTAGTTTACCGCCAGCAAATAGCCAGGATTGAATGGAATGCGCCTCAAACGCCCAGTAGTAAAACACACATGACTCCTTGTATTAACGCTACGTGTATTGGTGCAACGTGTAATGATTCAAATGCTCGAATTCCAACCGCAATAACACAGTAAAACAGGAACGGAGTGGCACGTTAACAGAAAAATTTAGGATCTGAAACAGGTATTTTATGAAAAACAGAGACAAGGATTAAAAAGGCGAATAAGAGAATAAAATCAGGATGTTCGCGCTAATATTGAGGTTAATAGTTACGTCAGTTGCTGCCAGAAATAGCTGACTGTTGAAGGTAGTTTTAGACTGGAAGTCAATCGAACATCAGGAATTATGCATTTAACATTGGATGTGACAGTGCTGCGTATACAAAAAGCAGGCTTGAAAAGTAATACCCCGACTCGAACGTCGGGGTATTGAGAGGTGTTTTAACCAAAAGCGGCTGCCAGATTTTGCAATTCCGGGAGATACTTCGGGTTATCTTGCTGAACAATATCTTCGTTAATTTTCAGAATCACGGTTTTAAAAACGTCGGTATTGCTGCGCAATCCTTGTGATGTCATCAAATGTTCAATATCGGCCAGGCTTTTAGGATTGAGCTTTAACGAAATCCGTTTTGAGGCTTTTGCGCTGGCAATGTCAGTGTTGAGTAACTGATTCAGGTTTCGTGTACAAAAACGTCCGCTGCTCAACGCATGTAAGTAGTACAGTACCAACGGCTTGCTAAAGCTCTCGGGTAAATCCGGATCGATCTTTTGTGATGCCAGATTCAAAATATCCAGGAAATGAGCCGGTACTCTGACATCAATCGGCTTTTTTATCTTGTTGTACTCCGCTCTCACCTTTGCGGTTGATTGCTTTGGAATACTCACGACTTGATCACAACTATCACACACAGCCGCCAGTACGTGTTTTACGGTGCCGGACTGGTCACTGAAATCAATATCGCGTAGAAGGTATGTTGCATGTGATAAGCCACAATCAGGACATACAACCTGTCTGGTATCGCCTTCCTTCACAATTTTCATACTAACCTCCACTTTTTTTGTTCACTTTGATGCACGCTGATAAACATCAAATCCGGGTCCACAAAATAGAATTTTATGTACCACTCAAGCCGGTTTTTCACCGGTTTCATCACATGCACGTCGATCTCTGGTGCTTTGTGATGGGGGCTAACGTCGTATTGACTGCCTCGGGTCGCTAAAATCAATTCCATCAGGAATTGCTCGCTAAGTTGACCACACTGAAAGAGATTTTTTACATCTATATTCCGTCTGACTTCATGGTCGTATGTGCCTTCAAGCAGGCAGCTAATCACTCGTTGCTTAATATCGTTGAATCCCATCAATTAGTCCTTTAAACATCCTTAAATAATGTACGTCATTTAACGTACAAAAATAGTGTACGCCCAATATCGTACATTCACAACCCCAATTTCAATTTATTTTATAACCATCACTTTTCCCAGTCAGGCTCGCGGAGCCTGATCAAGCGTCGGCCAATGCGTCTGAGTCGTTGTTGTTGGTTTGTATAGTGTTCGGTGCCGTCACAGTTACTCAGTTCAGCTTGCATAAAATCCTTTAAAAAGGCGTGGTATAACTCTTCCCGGTCGTCATAATTCATCTCGTCAAACACCGGATAATAACCATAGAGTTCAATGACATTGCCCGGGAGTGGTTCGGGTTGGTCGATTGTTATTTCTGGCTCAAAGTCTGGAAATTTCATTAAGCTGAAGGTTAATGCAATGCCAGTGGCAAGCAGGGCAAGTGAAACACATATAAAAAGCAAAGTGTCAGGCATCATTTTTACTCATAAACTGCTGATATCCAGGCATTCGTTGAATGATTTCCTTACTAACCGTCGTGAGTAAAATCAACGAAATACTGCTACTAATCGCGGGCACAATGAAGGGATAAAGTGCGGTAAACACGCCAACTTTGGCGTAAACATGATCCAGATAGGTAAATACTTGTAAGAAGCTCAGCACCAGGTAACCAATTATGGTGCTTTTGGCAGGAAAAGATAACGCAACCTGATGCACCCGATGTAAACGCATCAATGCCCAGGCGCAGCTTAATTCAATGGCGGCGAACCCGTTAAACCAGAGAAAATTTTGCCACTCTCGATCCGTTAACGACCAGACAAACGGATCGAATGCGCCCAACATAAAAAACTCAGCCAGGAAAACCATCACCAGAGCGTACATCACACTGGGTTCAGATGCTTTCCAAAGCCCCGCGACGAGAAATGCTGTAAACAGTGCGTAAAAAAGAATCGTGTCAGTTAAGGTGATGAATTCCTGCATGTTTTACCTTTATCCAATGGGAGGCGGTGGAAGTTTTCCGCCACCATGACCTGATGGTACAACGCCTTCCTGAGAAGAAAGCGAGACTACATCTTCTGCTAATCGAATGGCCGAGACGTCTTGCACTTGTTGTGGCAATACTGGCCGCTCGGGTTGCTCATTTACCTGCATATACGCTAATGCGCCTGATTCAATCTTCATTGCTTACCCCGTCACAATTGTGAATAAAAGGTTAGGGTCTGTTGACCTTTGCAGGCGAAATTTTGTTCGAGTTCAATGGCGTTCAGGCAAGGCGCACGGCAGCAGGTTTAGTCATCTAAATCAATGACGTGGAACGTAGCATGAACGCCATTGAAACGAATCCATTCATTGGTTAAATAATGGCATGGACAGCGCTTGTCGCGCGTTTCTACTGCGTTTCAGCCTGCTTATGTAGAATAACTACACGACGCAACCTGAAGCCTTGTATAAACACGCGACAAACTGCTGCAAAATTCACCTTCAAAGGCCAACAGACCCTAGAAGTTTAATTGAATCCTTAGTGCTCTCCAACTCAAACCATAAACCCGGTGCAGGTTTGTATTTTTAGTGTGAGCGTCATTCCAGTTTCATTTGTGACAGCAACATTCGCCCCGCCCGTTTAAGCCGCATTTGCTGCTCCATATACTGTTCAGCCGTTAGATCGCGGGCATTTTCGACATCCATAAAATCCTGTACAAAACGGTGGTAGATAAGTTCACGATTCTCAGGTTGAACCTGATAAGCGGGAGGATAGGAACCAAAAAGAGAGATAACGTTTTCATCCACTCCTTGCTCTAACGCTGATGAATGGTCTAAATCAGAATCACGACCAAACGAACGTATTAAATAATAAAACGTCATAAATAACAGACACATCAATAATAAACAGATGCACAGATATACGATACTAATATGCATGATGTTCGTCCTTTAACATTGCTTTTTTTATCTTGAATATGTCAATCAAGACCATTGAAATAAGCATTAAATAGATAGATAAATTCAGTGTGACAACAGCAAATGGATAGACCTGGAACATAACCCCTGATTTGATAAAAACATTGTCTAGGTATGTGATTAATTGAATAAATCCTAATGTCAGATATGAAATTAAAATATGCTTAGTTGCGAAACTGTACGTCACTTTATAGATATTATGAATTCTTACTATTCCTGCCACGATTAAAATATCAATTAGAGCAAACGTATTAAACCAGGCAAAGTTTTGTAAATGCACATCGACTATTTCTAATAATAAAGGGTCAATAATCAACATAATGAGTTCAGCACTAATGATTAATGCCAACATTAAAATACTTTCTGTTTTGTTTCTTTTTCTCCAGACAATATTAAAAAATGCACACATCAGAAGAGACACAAAAAGTACTTTCTCTACAATCAACATTACCTCTATCATTTATACCTCGATTAATTTGGTGGTATTGGCTGCTGCCCCATACCATTACCTTCTATTGCATACGCAGGTGGTTTTGGTTTTAAGCCAGCACCGTTTCCTTCCGTTAAAGTTCCAGGTGGAATAGGCATTTTACTACCACCGTTACCTCTGGTTTCTTCATGACTACTCAGACTAACAACATCTTCAGCCAGAACTGACTTCGTGCCCAGGTCAAGCGGTTGATTGTGCGCTTTCTGTTGCACTGGCACTGATAATTGCTGGGCATACGCCGCGGCGGCTGATTCTATTTTCATCTGATACCTTTATTCTTCTGTTGCCTAAAAAGGCAGTCAGTGTAAAGGAATCAGGAACTCTCTCCAACCTCAACCCGTTCATTATCATGGAGTTGGTGTTTCTCCGGGTCTATCAAAGCGGCCAGAAAATTGCCGCTTTGCTTCAATACTCGTCGGTTAGCTTTAAAGGGTTTATTCACCCTTTCTTCTTGCTCGACAATCGCCAAAAAGGCAGTGACAAAATGCGTAAAAAGGCTAAACCGGGTATCGCGTTTTATTTTGTATATTGGCGGATACGCGTGGTACTGCTGCGCTTTATCATCCACCAGGTGTAACGGAATGTCCGACGTTACCGGGCGATTTAAAAAATCCGAAACCTTGAAGCAAATCACGATCAACAGCGTGATATGTGTCAGGGTGGCGATAAGATAAAAATTAATATGATCCATGTTGGTCTCGACTGGTTTTAAACGAACTAACGCTAACTATTTGCTTGCCTTACCGTTTACTTACTTCACCCTTGCCGCATTGACTCGCACCCGTTTTTAATCCGCTGCGTAGCCTATTACCCAATCGGGTACTCGTCAACAATATGTAAACAGCTTTATTCATCTTTTTTAAGCGCTTCAACGCTCAAATTCAGATTGCTCAATGCATTTATCACCTGATGATCCAATGCTTTCAGTAATGAAGCATCTTGCGCCCAGGTCGCTGATAATGCGCTCTGCCGATAAATTTCCGCCACAAAAGTACAGGCCGGAGAACCTAATCGGTTCGCAGTAAGACACCAGAGTAAATTTCCTGTTGCATTGGCGTAACAAGCGATCAGCTCATTTAGTGCAGGATGCTTAATATCCGGGAGTGGTGTCAGCATTCGGATAAGTTGCAAACCCAGTTCACGCCAGAATTCCACCGGCAACTGCTGCAACGTGCCTATCAACCAAATCAAATCACAGCGTTGCAACACGGTATTGGTGTTTAGCGACTGATCATCGAACGGATCATTAATCATCTGTTCAACAGGCCAGTGTGCAACGGGTAGCTGGCCGTCTGACACTGTGATGCAAAACCGGGAAATCGTTGCAGGCGGCGCATGGTGTTGACGTAAATACTTGAGCGTTAACATCAGCCGATTTTCGTCTGAAACATTTGTTTTACGCGGTCATGACGAGCAGTCATTTCCTCAACCCATTGCAAGCCTTCAGATGGAACAATACCCAAAGAGCGACAAATCAGAATAAATTCATGAAAGGGAACGGCCTGCTGGCCTGATTCAATGCGTTGAATGAAGCGATCGCTGAGTTGGCAGTCTGAAGCAACCGCCAGCGCCGATTTACCGGCGTGCTGTCGCTTCTCTCGTAGCCAGTTGGCCAGTAATCGGTAATCAATCGCGTGATGTTCACGGAAGGTTTCAGTTTTTGGTGTGGGGTGTTCTTTGTTTGTCAGAACGATGGGATTATCGGTTTGCAATACGTCTGATAGCGTTGGCATAGTGAAACTCGTTGTTTATCCAGGGTTACAGTGATCATTGACGCTAATATAGCGACAAGTAGTTTCCCGGTATTAAATACAATTAAGTTTCTGTTTGCAAGATTAATACAAGTAAAAATTAAATATATTTAGTGTATTTATGTTTATCAAATTGTTTTTTGCATGTATTTAGATGAGCAGAATTATACAGAATCGAGTTCTTTTCCTATGGCTTTACAGATCAACCCGGTGACTTCTTCCAGATTGTCTTCGTCAATAATGAATGGATTGTCATGCAGGGAGTGATATCGCATCAGTGTTGTTAGTGAGTCTCTAACCGCTTCTTCAACATGAGGAAGTCGTTCAAGTGCCGTTGACACCGGCGGCGTTAATTCAGCTCGGGTTATCTCATCAAGATCCAGTGCTAACGCTTCGCAAACCGGTCCGAGAAATCGACTGCGACGGTAATATTCTTTCTCAATCCCAACAATAACTTGCTGGGAGGTGCCAATTAACTTCGCGAGTTCCAGCTGAGTCATTCTCATCTGTTTGCGTCGGTTTCTGATAACCTCACCCACACCCATAGCTCACCTCATGTTCATATTGTAGGGTTGCAAAATACAAGAACTATCTTGTTTTCATTCATGATTACAGAGAATAGGGTGAGTATCGAAATTGTCAACAGGCACTGGTATATATTTGGCAACAAACGTTACTGGTCAGCGACGAATGGCGGGTAAATCCTTGTATAGCTCAACATGCATTCTGCCTCGCAATGACAGAATGCCGTTTATCCATTGTGTCTTAATGATTGAAATTAATGACAAAAGTCTCTAGATTAGCAACGGAGTTAACCATTCAGGGAACAGTCAACAATGATCAGAATGATCGTCATACCGTTATTACTGCTGTTTGTCGCAAACATCGCTTTTGCCGACAGGCCACCCCCTCCTCTTACACCATCGGAATCACTGAGCGGCAGGCCATTGTTGTTTGAGGAAATTGAGGTGCTGGATTCACATCCAACAGAAACCAATTTTTCTACGTTCGAAGATATTCCGACTCATACAATGACGTTAAATGACAACGCAAAAGTCATTTTAATCAATCAAGCTGAATTACTTGTTAGTAGCACTCCGCTATCCCAATCTATAAATTTCATTCATTTCAGTGATAACCACCCACTTTTGGATGTTGATCTTGTACTACCTGAACTGGGTGATTTTTCAGCGATAAAGATATCGGGAGTTTCAAAGAATCGAGTCAACGGAGAAACCACAAGTTACTTGATAGAAATTCTGTTAGGTAAATTTGATCATGAAGCATCAATTTTTATTTTTGGTGATTCGTTGACCTTTTCACATAAAAACGAGGCGTTTAAGTACAGCACATCTATATCGAGCAATAAGGCTACATTCTTTAAGAAACGTCGCGAAGATATATCCCATCAAGTAATAATGTGATAACTCCTGTGCCTACTGACTATTAGCATTAAATCACCCTTTGATAAGAACAATGCTTTGAAATTAGCCACAACGGAATGGCGAGAATAACTGATACAAGACTCGACATGATATGGAGGGATTGATTGCGGATTTACTTAATAAGGAACATAAAATGATGATTAGAATGGTCGCCATACTGCTACTACTAATCACTTCAAGCATCACCGTTGCACAAGAACCGAATCAACCGCTTCAACCATCAGAATCACTGAGCGGCAGGCCATTGTTGTTTGAGGAAATTGAAGTGCTGGAAAGAAATATATTAGATAAGAACCGTGTGGAACGCGGATTAGTATCGACACACAGGTTAACCGTCAATCCAGATGCAGTTGAAATCCTGCTTCAACAGATCCAACGCCTAATTGATAGTGCCACAGAAACACGAGTGCTAAATATGGCGGTATTTAGAAAAGAGTTTCCCATTCTGGATGTTGATTTGGATATTCCAGATTTAGGCATCTTTTCTGAGATAGAAATAGAGAGTGCGGCACGTTTTGGGGACAGTTCAGATTCATTTACCTATCACACAACTATTTATATGAATAGCTATCATAAGAGTGCGACCATTCAAATTGATAACAATACCGTCTATTTCAGCTTTAAAGGAAAAGTCTTTAACCACCATATTTTCATTAACGATGGTATCTACTTAAAAGTTAAAGAGAAACTTTCTCAAGACATTCCTGACACAAATGATGCCATCACCCCAACACTGGATTTTTTACCACTCGGCACACCTTGAACCCTTCATTCCTGGATATCGTTAGATGGACTTGATAACAGCGCTTAATCAAATCGGACTTAAATTAGAAATTCGTTAGTACTTTCAATCTACAACTGTTTGATTATTTGCAGCATTGAATGTTCACTTGTAAATTAATGGTGTCATATTTATTGAAATTGGAGACAAATATCCCTACATTAGCCACGCGAATTAACTTAATAAGGAACTATAAATAATGATCAGATCGATCGTCATACCTTTAATACTGCTACTTTCTGCAAATATGGTTTGGGCAGATATCCCCAGCCGACCACTCAAACCTTCGGAATCACTGAGTGGACGGCCATTGTTGTTTGAGGAAGGCATGCCAACGAATCATGTTGCCTCACCTGATATGAAGCTGAGTGAAAATGAGCGTATTACACATATCGTAGAAGTGAATAAAGAAGTCATTGATTTAGTTTACGAACAGATGAACAATCTTTTTGATTTATCAACACAAGCTCAGATTATAGACTTTGCTTCTTTCACAAAAAATCACCCAATTCTTGAAGCTGATATAGATATACCGACAATCGGTATCTTTTCCAATATTCAGATAAAATCTGTCTACAGGCACAAGGATTTGGATAAATCAAAATACTCTTATCACATTACTATTTATTTAAATAACCCGAAACATGAAGCTTCGATATCAATATATAATGGTGATTTGATCTTCAATTTAGATGGGGACGACTTAATCTATCAGGTTATCAAGTACAAAAATAAATATTTTTTCACTCAGAAGCCGAACATTCCATTTCATAGTTCCCCAAACGATGTCGTAACAAATAACCTCGAAGAAGATAAAAACTTTGAAGCATCACTTGTAGATATCAACAATTTGGAGAAGATTCCAACGGATAGAAACCCTATAGTGTATAACGTATTATTTTTGTATGAAGAAGAGCTATCCCTATCCGCCGCAACAAAATCCAGAGATAGAGCACTAACAAAATTTATAAATCTTTTAATGGCAACAAAAAATACTCAAAATGTTGTGCCAAAATCTATCGGAATATCAAAATTTTCCTATCCAGTTTGTATTGAGGGTAAAACTCCTGAAGAAGATATAAAATGTAACAAGGATACGCCCTACTCAGTGATGCTTGAGAAACTAAAAAATGACTCAAGTTTATTGGTACGAAGAAGGGAGAACGATGCAGATTTAGTTGTATTGTTGCGTAGCCAAAAACAACCTACCAATACCACAAACGTCTATACCTCCGGCCTTGCATATAGAAAACGAACGTCCAGTAGTAGTGAATATACACATGGTTATGCCGTCGCCCTGGCTGATCCGGGTGCTATAGCCCACGAACTGGCTCACTTAGCTGGAGCAGGCCATTCACTATATAATTCAGTACCAGGAACGGGTTCTGCCGCTGCGGTCGTGGCTGAATTTAATCATACCAGTAGCTGTAGCATTCCACACAAGCACGGTTATTATACATTTATGGCCTACCCACATGTTTGTGACGCAAAATACGAAGCCGAATTTCCCAGAGCCTGCTCAATACAGTATCCCGGGTGCTTTAAAATCAATCGGTTTTCTGAGCCTGATACGGTACAGGTAGATATAGATACACCGGAACAGGTTTTTATTGGCACTGCTACACAAAATAACGCTGCAAATATCGCTCTCTTGTCGCCATCTATTGTTAATTATGCAGAATCTATCCCCGACAACCTCGAACCCAAGCCCGTTATCAATAAAATCTCCGGCAATAATAAAGTCTGGCAAGAGCAATGTTTTAATGCGGTGGGAACGACTGATCCGGAGGATAACCTGAAGCACTTCGACTGGCAGGTGTATCAGGGGGGTAGTTATAAAGCGTCAAAAATTACCAAATCCCTCACCGAACCATTTTGCTACACGCCAGATGCTCACCGACTCTATGATGTAAAAATGACAGCCTTTGATACTGGGAACTTATACAAGCAAACGGTGTACGGTTTGCAGGCAGTGACGCCCGCCGCCAGAATCACCAATTTGTTCTCAGATTTAGGAAAGGTGTATATCAGTTACGGTGTTGAAGGCAATATTCAGCCACCAGCAAATGTCATCTATAAAATCTTTGAAATGAACAAATCCAGCAGTAAACCGATTTGGGATGCCGGTACACAAACATCGGCAACAACAGAAGATTTTTATCGTCCCTTCAATATCGGCGATACCTTTGCTTATAAAGTTCGCGTCTGTCCTTCGCCGTTTACCTGTGGACCGGCATCGGCTGAACGACAAGTGAAAGTTGAACTCAATAATCAAACCGGCCAACCCGTCATTCCTTACCGTTACTAAAACATCCTTTTCTTAATGTATTTTATGGGGTACTTCCCAGGGTTTATTACATCCGTCAAGTACCCCTTAAGGGTATTTAAGTGCCGTTCATACTGGAATCCTGTCGTTCATGGCATGAATACTGGTCCAATGCCCTGAATTGCCGTAATACTTTACTATCTGTATGGGCCAACCGGCTCGGACAAAAGGAAATTCCGGTGACAAAACCACAACGTTTGACGCTGAAAACCGTGGCACAGATACTCGGTGTATCTAACGCAACGGTGTCGAATGCATTTAACCGACCTGATCAACTCTCTCAAAAACGACGCGAAGAAATTCTGGCAGCCTGCGCGGAACTCGGATATGCCGGACCTAATCAGGCCGCTCGTTCACTACGGCGTGGCCGATCGGGCATTGTTGCACTGGTTCTGCCCGACAGTCTGGAATATATGGTAGCCGATCCGGTTGCCAGTAAGTTTATTCAGGGTATTACCAGTGTGCTGGAATCCGCAAAAATCAACCTGCTGCTGTTCTCGGGGAAATCCGATAGCTTGTCGTCTGTCGTGGATTTTGTGGATGGGTTTATTTGTTATGGCACGCCCCGCAATAACCAACTGGCCGAGCAACTGACCCTGGTTCAAAAACAGGTTGTTACTGTTGATTTTTCTCTGCCGGACCGGGCGTCAGTTAACATCGACAACCAGGCCGCAGCACGGCAAATTGCCAACCGTGCTTTAACGCAATCAGCCAGGCATATCGCGATTCTCGGCCTTCGTTTATTGCCCGGCGATCAGGTTTGCCGGGTTTATGAAGCGGATGAATTCTCTCCGCTGACCTCCATTTCCCACCTACGACTCAGCGGCTATCAACAAGCATTGGCCGACCACGGTTTACACGTCGCAGTAAATCAGCTCTGGAATATTCCGGAAAGCACGCTGGAGCAAGGCGCTATTGCGGCAAAAGCAGCGCTGTCCAGCACACCGCGTCCGGATGTTTTACTGTGCATGAGTGATTTAATAGCGCTGGCCGCACTGAAAGAAGCAAACAAGATAGGGTTAAACGTGCCGCAAGATGTGAGAATTGTGGGCTTTGATGGCATTGATGAGGCGCTACGTAGCACACCGCCGTTGCGTACAGTGCATCAGAACAGCGTCGAAAAAGGTCGTTGTGCGGCTGAATTGTATTTAAGCCAGACATCGCAACAGCAAATGCTGAACTACACCCTGATTGCTGGTCAGAGTTCAGGCTACAAACGCTGAACTGTTTTTACTATGCTTGATACACAAAAGCCGCTAAACAGCGGCTCTGGTTGAATGTTGTTAACAGGCAGAATCACTAACGCTCGGCCAGATAATCCATCACGTCGGCGTTTACATTGCTGGAGAGTTTAAAAAAGTCCAGTAATGACATGGTAGAAAAAGTTAATTCGCCATTCTCCACCGTGCCAATCTTTATTTCGTCTTTTAAACGAAAACCCCGTTGTTCCAGCCAGCGAACGACATCAATATTGCCGTGATACAGCGCTCGCTCTACCGGTGTTTGCTCCTGAAAGGCCACATTGAAATCAACACCGGCATTCAACAAATAGTGCAGCGTATCTTCATAATTATCAGGCTCCAGTTGAGACACGGCTGACCACAAATAAGGTGACGCCTGCAATGTTGCACCTTCTGCAACAAAGCCTTTAATCGTGTCCAGTGATATCTCTGGATCTAACACCAACGCCGCATTTAATGGCGTGTAGTTTGACTGGTCAGGTTTAATCGTTCGATTCGGTTGCAAATAACCTTGCCTGACATCGTCCAGCAACATCTTGCTCAGACTACCGCCGTTACTCATCGACGATTGCACAATATCAATCAAACGTTTATTGGCCTGTTGCTCGTATTTTGCCGATGATTCCTGTTGCTGATCATAACGACCAAAGTCATCCGCTGCGTACAAAGAAGCACTCAGTGATAAATTAGCAGCCAAACTAATTCCCACCAAAGATAATATGGCTGATGGTGTGTTCATTTTTTCCTCTCACTGAATATTGACTACCTGACTGTTGACGTTCCTGGTACAACAATCCGATATAACATTTCAGTAACTAACTGTAGAACATATCCTGAAATATGCCTCTGGTAATAACGATATTACTAATTTGCTGGCATTCAAACAGATATTTTCATTTTTACTAAAATAAACCCTTTATAGGAACATTAAAAGGGGTTTTCATAAAAATTCAGCGATCAATTATTGATCAGCAAATTAGTTATTCATTGATTTATAACAACTAACCATTCACCCTCTCCATCATTCAACGCAAACGTATCATGCCGTAAATATAGCCAGTGCTGATGGCCGTAATATTTCCTCACCCGCAAATAGGGTAATCAAAGCGTATTGAGCTTTGCGGTTGAAATGTTGTTCGAGTTCAAAGGCAGAAGAGAGTGTTAACGTCGAATTGATTTGCAGGTAAATCCATGCCCCGGGGATTACTATCCTTCTTCAACAATGTCCTTGTATTCAACTTATTTCCTTCACTGATAAGCGTTGTGCATTTATTCATAAAATGTCGTGGCAGATCATAACGATGTTCACGGCACTGTAAATATATCTGTTGAGGTAGTTACCTCACTTTATACTGCTTAATGTTTAAATTAAGTACCCTTATAAGGCCCACAGTTAAATATTCCAGTATTTTAATCTTTAAACAGCATAACTTAAATTTTTTATTACTTGTTACGAAAAAGGGAATTAGGTACTTTGTACCCTTTACTGATTTTCTTTTCTAACAGGTGCTTGCGATATGAATAGATTCAATGCTTTATGGCTACCCTGCCTCTTAAGCCTGTCCACGACGGCTGCTTCTGCACAACAAGTACAAATTAATAATAACGAATCTAAAGTTTCACCTAATTTAATCAATCAAACTATCGTCAAAAAACGCTATTTGGTTTCCTTTAAGCATCAATCAGTTACCGGGGAACCCATGCTTTCAGAAAAGCTTATGGCGAATTTACAAACCGCAATCAATCTGTCCGGCGCTGAACTCATCAAGCCATTAAAGCGCGTCAATGGGGCTGCCTTTCATATGACAGACACCCAGGCAAAGGCACTGGAAAAACTACCGAATGTGCGTTATGTCGAACCCGATCCCAAACGCTATTTACAAGCTGAGCAAACGCCTTATGGCCTGGCGTTAATCAACGCAACTGGACAATTCCCCGATCTCACGGATAACAGAAAAGTTTGTATTATTGATTCCGGTTATGACATTACCCACGAAGACTTAATGTCGGGTGCTCATGTCACAGGCGAACTGAGTACCGCACTGGCAGAACATCTGCAATTATCTGACTGGAGTACCGACACCTACGGTCACGGTACGCACGTTGCGGGTGTCTTATCCGCGCTCGCCAATTCAACCGGCACCAAAGGCGTCAGTGCCGAGAACAATCTGAATCTGCATATCGTCAAAATCATTGATAACCCCAATAGCTGGGAAATGTATGGTTCAGATATGATTGATGCGCTTGAACGTTGCGAAGCGGCGGGGAGTCATCTGGTCAATATCAGTATTGGCGGGCAACACACCAGTATGCTGGAACAGGAAGCTTTTCAACTCGCCTGGGATAAAGGCATGCTTATGGTCGCCAGTGCAGGCAACCGGGGATCAAATGCACTGTTTTATCCCGCGTCCTATGAATCGGTTATCAGCGTTGGTGCCGTCGATCAGAACAAAACCGCCTGGCAATACTCACAAACAAATTCTCAGGTGGAATTTACAGCGCCCGGGGTGGGTGTTTACTCCACACTACCCGGCAATCAATACAGTAGCTGGGACGGTACATCAGTAGCCGCGCCTTTTATTACCGGTGCTGCCGCTCAGGTCTGGAGTCAGTACCCTGAATGTCGCAACGTCGATATTCGAACCGTCCTGCAACAAACCGCAGAGGATCTGGGCGAACCCGCTCGCGATACCACTTTTGGCTTTGGCCTGGTACAAATGGATGCGGCGATAGCGAAAATCAAAACCCTGAATTGCGCGAACTATAATCAGGTCGTCAGTGGCCGGGTCGTCATCGAAATTCCCCATAACACCCCGGCATCCCTCAGTTACATCGTGAACGCCAAATCAGAACCCACAAACGGCACTCTGAGCTACGCGGCTGGCGGCGGCTATCGCTATACACCGAACCCAGGTTACACCGGTCATGACAAATTCATCTACACTGACACCAGCGGTAAAACCAATGAAATCCTGATTTATGTCGGCCTGCCATCAAATAATGAAACCCGCATAGTCCCGGACAGCAACACCCACGTTAAAGAAACCAAATCCTCATCCCTGCCTGGTGGCGGCTATGTGACTGCCTGGAATCAGTCTGGCGGTATCTGGTTTCAGGCCTTTGATGATGCAGGTAACAGCCTGATCGACCCGATTCAGGTTTACGCCGCGAATGGCGAATGGCCACAAATCGCCGTGAGTATTCATGGCGACGTCACCATCACCTGGCGCGACAGTGCCACCGGGGAATTGTTCTGTATCACCTACGACAGCAACTGGCAGTTAAAAGGCCAGTTAACCGTACTGAGTACGCAATCCACGTCGCCCGCTGCTCTCGGTTATAGTGCTGACGGTTCAAAAGTCCTGGTAACCTGGGCCAATAATGGCCTGGTCTCCACCCGGATCTACCAGGACCATCAGACGGTGACGGCGTTTGAACCTACCGACAACGGCTCATCTCCCTGGCTGCAACCCCTGCCGAACGGCAATTTCTTTATCTTTATTATCATCAACGGTGAAGTCGTCTGTATTTTATATGATGAAAACGGTAACCAGATTGGCGATCCAATTGTGGTCAGCACCGTGCCGACAGCCACGACTGATGAACCATTTCAGATCATAACGGCGCCAACTCCGTCGGGTGTGGTCGTCTCCTGGACAGAACAAAACCCTGATACGGGTGAAAAGAAAGTAAAAGTTCGCAACTGGGACGGCTCGGGCACTCCCCTGTCGCCAGAACTCACCGTCAGTCCAGAACCAACGAAGCAAAAAGAACCTTCTGTCACTGCGTTACCGAATGGCAACATCGCCGTTTCCTGGACCGAAGAACAACCAGAGACCGCCAGTCAGTCCACTCACATTCGTTACTATGAACCAGACGGAACACCGGTCACGCCTGCTTTGCCGCTGCAACCACAAACACCGGGGATTAAACAATCCAGTCCGGTGCTGAGTACCCTGCCGAATGGCCGAATCATCATCGTCCTGAATACTCGTTCAGGCGAAGGTGCGCATATGTTCCCGCCCTCAGTGGCTGCGGGCGTATCAATTCAGTTTGGCGGCGACAGTAACGATGTGATCACCAACACAGGTAACGAAGGCATCATCAATGCCGGAGATGGTGATGATGTTTTGACAGGGAATGGTTCCTTGTCTGGCGATAACGGTAACGACACGATTTATCTTGAAGGTGGCACCGACAACGCGATTGATGGCGGTGAAGGACTGGATACGCTGATTTTTACCGGCGGCATTGATGACTACCAAATCACCGATAACGGCAATGGTGAATACACGATCACCGACAGTCGGAACAATAATCCGGACGGAACAACCCTGGTGACCGGGGTGGAAATTCTGGAGTTTAATGATGACAGGCTCGCCTTGCCGCTGGCTGAAACCATTCCGTTACTACCCACGGACCACATCGTGCAGGTTGTCAGCGATTACTCCGGCGTCATGAAATTCTTTGCGACCGCTGAGACACTACCGGCCAACGGTACGCTGGAACCTTACAGTGGCGGCTGGCGTTATGCCCCGAATGACGGCTTCATGGGCGTCGATGAATTTACGTATCTGGACGCACAAGGCAACAGTAAAACAGTGCGTATAACAGTGGGTCTACCCGTCAACGGCGATACTATTGATTTTGGCTATGGACATCACGCTCAACTGGCTGCCGATGCCGAGGGCAACCTGATTGCCGCCTGGCAAGCCAACGGTGACGATATTTTGTTACAACGCTTTTATCCGGATGGTGCCGTCAACGGTACTGAAATCACCGTCGTCAATTCTCAGGCCAGTTATCCATCCATTGATATTGCCAGTGATGGCCGTTTCGCCGTGACTTACCTCATCGGCTCCAACGCCTACTTACAATTTTTCGACGCGGCTGGCGCGATGTCTGGTGAGCAAATTTCGTTAGGACTGGCCCATTCACCCGCTCGTATTACCTTCCTGCTTGATGGTACCCTGGTGACCAGCTGGCATGTAAATGGCCGAATATTACTGCGCATCTATGACAAAGAACAACAACAGGCTGGCGGTGCCATTGCCGGATTTCCAACCGCAGCGAACAAACAATATGCGGCTCACCTTACGCCACTAACCGACGGCGGATTTATGCTGGCTGGACAGGTTGATGGCAACATCATGACCCAACGTTTTGCGCCGAATGGCAACAGCCTGGGCAGTGCGCAGGTGATTAATCAGAGCCCGGTACCAGCGTCTAACGAACCACAGCAAGTTGCGATTACCCAGTTGCGTCGCGGCGGTTTTGTCGTGAGCTGGACACAAACCACCACCACCGTTGATGACAACGATGGCTGGTCCATTCAGGCCAGACAATACGACATCAACGGTAATCCGGTTACACCTGTCTTCACCGTGAATGAAACCACGGTTACCAGTCAGCAAGCACCAACGCTGGCGGCATTGCAATCTGGCGGCTGGGTCGTTGCCTGGTGGAGTGAAACTGGTGATCTCAGTAAAGAAGCCACATTCGCCCGCTATTATGATCATCTGGGTAATCCAGCCAGTGACGAAAAACGCCTGAGCAACGACACCTTACACGGCCAGTATCGCCCGGCACTGATTGCGCTGGCTGATGGCCGTCTGGCAGGCACCATGAATCGTAGCGACACCACGCTGGCACTGGTATTTCCGGGTGTTGGCACCACAGGCACAGACATTCTGGAAGGCGGCGCAGGTAACAATACGTTGTATGCCAGCAGCGGCGACGACATCATCAATGCAGGTGCTGGTAACGATATTATTTACGGCGGTTTGCAAATCGATGGCGGCAGTGGCAACGACATCTTTTATGGTGGCGTCTACATCACCGCTGGTGACGGTAATGACGACATTTATGCGCTTGGCGGCGACCGGGTCGTCACGGGCGGCACCGGCGCAGATACCGTTATCTTCTCTGGCAATGTTGAAGATTACCGCATAACACTTCAGGCCAATGGCAGTTATCTGATACAGGACATCAGAGCCGGTTCACCGGACGGATATTCGACCCTGTGGGATGTAGAAGCGATTGAATTCAATAATGATCGTCGCGCATTACCCCTTGCAACCTCTGAACCGCTGACAACGACTGACCACCTGGTGCAACTGGCAGCAAATAGCACCGTTGCAATGGATTTTGTGCAAACGCCTGACAGTAATAATCCACCGCAACATGGTTCTCTGGTCACGATAGATGGACAATGGCACTACCAGCCAGGCCAGGATTTCAGTGGTATTGACACATTCCACTATCTCGATGCATCTGGCAGTAGTAAGCGGGTGGAACTTCATGTTGAACTACCGGGCAATCACCAGTATCAGGACTTTGGAAGCGGAAATTTCAGCTCGGTCAGCACCTTTAACGATGGCTCATTTATCGTCACCTGGATTAACCAGGGCGATGATGTCTGGCTCCAGCGATTCAGTGCCAGTGGTACTGCACTGGGCCAGGCAAAGCTGATCGACAATGGTGGAGGAAACATGCCACTGACCGCCGTCGCGTCAGACGGATCATTCGCGATTTCCTACCGGGATGTGAACAGCTCTCACCTGCAATTCTTTGACAACAAAGGATTTGAAAAAGGCAACTTCTTCAATCAAGGCGAGGCTCATTCAGCAACTGCGATTGATTTTCTGAGCAATCAGCATACGGTTACCGCCCGAATTGCCTGGGGACGTATCGTTGTTACTCACTACAACCCGAATCAACTGCTCATAGGCCAGCCATTCGACGCCTTTCCAGGCGGCACGAATACACAATCAGCCGTCAGTTTGATCGCCATGCATGACGGAGGTTTTATCATCGCAGGCCTGGTTGACGGTTCGATCAAAACTCAGCGTTTCAGTCATACCATGAAGCCAATTGGTGACGCGATAACCGTGAGTACAGAGCCAAACTCAGCCAGTGGTGAGTTCCAGCAAATCGCGATTCAGCCGTTAAAACAAGGCGGCTGGGTTGTCGCCTGGACACAAACCACAGGCGGCGATAATGACGGCTGGAGCATTTATGCACGTCAGTACAGCGTTTCAGGTAATCCACTGGCCCCGCCACAACTGATTAATCAAACAACCGAAAGTAATCAACGTGGTCCGTCACTGGCGGCACTGAACACGGGAGGCTGGGCAATCAGTTGGTGGTCAAGCGTGGGTGATGGCAGTAATCAGGCTGCATATATTCGTTATTTTGATCACAACGGACAGGCAACCACGGATGAACAACGGATCGTTCCGCTGGTTTCACAAGGACAATATCGCCCCAGTATCGCGACATTGCCAGACGGACGATTAATCGCATCAGCTAACAGAACAGACGGGATTCTGGCCCTAATCTGGCCGACAACAGGCACGGATAACGACGATATTTTCCGTCCAATGCCGGGTCTCCAGAACTATTACGGTAACGGCGGTAATGACACCATTTATTACCCCGCGCTGATCGAATCATTTAATCAGACACCTCAATCCGATGGCAGTCTGTTAATTCACGATACTCGCAGCGGCTCGCCGTGGGGAATCGAATGGCTATACAACATGGAACACATACTGTTTAGTCAGTAAAACCGTCAATCAACAAAAAACGAACCGCCAGCGCGTAACGTTAAGCGTAAAGTTAATACGCGCTACTCTTCGTGCGGTTCGTCTTTTTCGCTCAAGTCACGCATCAGAGTGATTTCAAAACACAACCCGTGTTCACTGTCTTCGACGATTCGAATGTGCCCCTGTAAGCAATGAACCACCAGGTTATAGACAATGCTCAAACCCAGTCCCACACACTCTTTATCTCGTCGCGTCGTATAGAACGGCTCAAAAATCTTTTCCGATCGCGGGAGTGTCACACCGACACCGTTATCCTGATAACGCAGAACCACATTTTCGCCGTCAACGCTGCCGTCAACGCGAATCGAATGACCGGCCATACCTTTAAAACCGTGGATAATCGAATTTCGAATCAGGTTATCAAACACCTCAACCACCGCTGTTTGATAAGAATTCATTTCAATATCAGCAGGAACATCCACCTGGTACGTCACGCCGTGGTACTTCATATCCTGTTTCTGAATTTCAAATAACTGGCTGATAACATTGCATAAATTAAAATGGCGAACATCTTCACTGGTTTGCTCAACCGCAATCATTTTAAAGTTCTTAACCAGCAAGGATGCCCGATTCAGATTCCGGCTCACCATCCCCATCGCAGACCGCAACGCCATCATAAAGACATCGAATTTTTCTCGGGTAAACGTGTCATTTCGATAGTTTTGTTCAAAGACTTCCACTTTGTCCTGCATCGCACTGCACGCCGTAACGCACACGCCTATCGGTGTATTGATTTCATGCGCGATTCCCGACACCAGTTGACCAAGCGACGACATTTTCTCCTGTTCAACCAACTGGCTCTGCATAGCCTTTACTTGCTCTAGCGCTGTCGTTAATTCTTTATTACTTTGATACACCGCTTTGGCATTGCGGCGTACTTTGAATTCCATAATAGAAATCACAATCGACGATAACAGCGCAACAACGCCGATAATCACCGCCACCAGCCAGGTTTTGTGTGTGGCATCCGCGTAATAATTGCGATCAATCACCAACTCCAGTACACCTATCGAAGCCCCACTAAAATCCTTCATTGCATTTGCGTAAACCGCATAATTATTGCCATTGCGTTCTACTTGCTTGTATACCGGTTTCTGAAGGGCTTCCCGCATTTCCTCGGTGGTCAGAAAAGGCTCTGATATGGTCGAAGCAAACGCCAGAAAATCCCGATATTCATCAACATACAATGAAATATCAGCCCCATATTTTCGTTTAAACGAATCGAAAAACCGCCGCCCCAACGACATCCCGAATTCAACCGAACCATAATGTTTATCCTGATAAAACACCGGTGCAACACCCCGAATACCCAGCCCGGCAATTCCTTTCTCAATGCCAGATACATGGTCCCGGAAGTGATTCGATTTCAACACGGTTTTTCGAAAACTGGACAAGTCATCGCCGTACTTTTCAGGACGATGTAAGCGAAGGAATGACTCTGCAGGGGGCAGATGAAATTGAAATTGCTGGGCGGAATAGCGCTCATGCATCACTTCAAACACAGGCTCCAGCACATCGGTTAAACCACGCCTGTCACCTTCTGCAAACCGGCGAGCAAACGGCTCTACATTGGCTACCAGTGTCGCCAGGCCTCCCGCCAGCCGAGCTTCAGACATCACCTCAGCCCGAGCGTTTAAATACAGTTTTTCCAGTTCACGATGTTCAGCCCGCATAATGACATCATCAACTTCACTCACCATAAAGCTGATCGTGGCAAAAGCAATCAGGATCACCAGGATTGAAAAGACGCCTGGTGGCACTCTGCCTTGTGCAATGCCCCGTTTGTTATCGCGCATATCCGTCCGCCTTTTTCGAGAAATTACATCACGCTATTCATCACTAAAGCTTAGTAGAAACAGCAGAATTCGCGAGGCATCTTAATTCATTAGCATTAACTGATTTAAATCAACGATAGAACAATATTGCAGGTATAGAGTGGAATAAACGAGATATAAAAAACCGGACAGGAGCATGAAATGAGTGAAGAACGACTAATTACCTTGCTGAAAGTCGCGATGGTTATCGGTATTTGTTTAATTTTATCCGGTCACTACCTGCTGTCCTACACTGACATTCAGGAAACCCTTGGGCCAACCGGATTCATCATCGGCGCAGGCTGTATCGCGTTTGGCCTGATTTGCTCGCTGCCCACAAAAATGTATCTCACCTTCATACTCATGAAACGTGAAAATGAACAAAACGAGCAATCCGGGCAGGATTAATCATCCGGTTGCTCGTTGATACAACACTCATCCTGCAAGAAGTTAATCACGCCCTCCAGATTGTCGTAGCTCGCCACACAATATAAGGTTCGTCCTTCCCGTCGCTGCGACAACAACCCCACTTTTACCAGGTTCGAAATATGATGCGACAACGTGGAACCCGGCACACCCAGCGCCTCCTGAATATCGCCCACCGGCATCCCGGTAAAACCCGCTTTAACGATATGTTTGTAGATCGCCAGTCGCGTTGGATGCCCCAGTTCTTTCAACGCCTTTGCAACGGCTTCAAGCTCCATCATGTAACACTCCAGGAAGTTTCTTATTACTCACAATCAATGCCCGTATTGTAGTGCGATTCCAATTTATTTCCATATTTATCGAAATATATATTGATCTCTTCGATTTTATTTCTATAATTCTCGAAATATAGAATTTAAACACATTAACTGAGGAGAGACACCATGAATGAGACACTAACCCAGCGAGCGCTGGAAACCCTCGACATGTTTATCTTTCTGGCCGCTGAACTGACCGTATTGTTTCTGGTGATTAGCTTTTTCGTTGGAGCATTACAGAGCGTACTTACGCCAGAGAAAATTCAACGCATACTAAGCTCACGTAATGGAAAAGGTTATCTGGTTGCGGCACTACTCGGCGCCATTACACCGTTCTGTTCGTGTTCAACCATTCCCTTCTTAAAAGGCCTGTTGCGAGCAAAAGCAGGATTCGGCCCGATGCTGGTTTTTCTGTTCTCCAGCCCTTTACTCAATCCGGTCATTATCGGTTTGATGGCAGTTACTTTCGGCGTTCAGGTTACCGTCTTTTATTTTTCAATGGCGTTGATCGTCGCAGTTACCGCAGGTTTTACCCTCGAAAAACTCGGGTTTGAACGCTACGTCATTCAGGAAACACCATCTTGTGGTACAAGCTGTGGTCAATCCGACACACAAGAAACATCAGGCAGTTGTGGTGGAAATAGCAGTGAAAGCACCGGTAAAACCTGTGGCGAAGCCGCAACTACATCCGCAAAACCGTCTCGCTGGCTCACTATCTGGCAAGCCACCTGGACAGATTTCAAAGCGGTTTTCCCACTATTAATGTTAGGTGTCGCGATTGGATCACTGATCTACGGCTTCATTCCAACAGATTTCATTGCACAATACGCCAATGCCGAAAACTGGTGGGCCATCCCAATCGCAGCTGTCATTGGTATTCCTCTGTATATTCGCGCTGAAGCAGTGATTCCCTTGTCTGCCGCGTTGGTGAAAAAAGGCATGTCGAGTGGTTCGGTAATCGCACTGATTATCGGTAGCGCCGGTGCCAGTCTGACAGAGGTCATCCTGCTACGTGCTATTTTCCGCGGGCCAATGATAGCCGCCTTCCTGACAGTCGTACTCGGTATGGCGATTACAATGGGTGGGTTATATAACGTGATGTTTTAATCGGTAATAAAATCGGTTTTTGTAAGGAAATCAAGGATTAAAGCGAGAAAGCCATTAACGCTCATTTCAAACACAGACAGGTGTGACGGAACCGATGACGTCACACCTGGAACCACATACTCCTGCCAGGTTTACACCATTCACCGGAACAATTTCCTACCACTAATCGCATTCTGTTGACAATACAGGGAAGCGAGCATAGTATCCGTCCCCGAAAAATGTGTTGCCTGTTGTTGGTAGCAGCACAATAAACAGCATCAGCAACGCTTTGATTCATCGGCAGTTTGCAAAAATCAAAGCGTTACAATAATAAAAACATTAATAAGAATATTGATAAAAATAACGCCTGATGCAGTAAAAACAACAACATACGGCCACGGTAGTGATAATAATTTTCTTAAAACTCAGGCCGACTTTTTAACGTGGACAAACGCAACATGAACATCGACATTCTGTATCTGTACTATGCGATCTACCTGAGCTGTATCGTTACTATCGCGACCATCTGGTTTGCAAAAGGTAAAACCCGACACCTTTCCCTCACCGCTCTGTTTTCCTTTCTGTTGAATATCGTATTACCACCCGCAGGCTGGTATTTATGCTGGTACTGGTCAGAAAAGCCGGGCTTTGGCAACGGCCCGGCGTAAACGAATTACTCCTGCATAAACTGTTTTAATCGATCTGTTACTGCCTTTAGCGTTGCATCACTGGCCTGTCGCCAATCCTGCCAACGCTGAGGCACAACAATATCCGGTGTAACCGGTTGCTGATGATTTTCCAGTTTAAAATGTCGCTTAGAATAAGTGATCAGTAGATTAGAGTGAGGCAAGCTGAAAGAATCCATATCCTGCTGCCAAAGCGGTACACCGGTGTGACCATCACCCACAGCACGAGTCAGTCGCATTAACTCGATAATTACCTCAACCCGGCTTTTACTCGCTAATGATGCCTTTAATGCCTGAAGCCGACGGTTAAACGTCGCTTCACTGATTTGATCAAACGCATCAATATGGCGCGCCGGAAACGTCCGGGCATAGACATCAATATCCACTTGCCAGTCGGTAATTTCTTTAGCAGACAACTGTTTACCAGGCAATGGATTAGCAGATAACGGTTTAGCCTCGGTCGCTAAACCACTGAGCAACAACATCCCGGCCAACATACAACTCAACATCATCAATAGCACACGCTCTTTTTCTTTGCTTTCCACACCTGGTTCTGTAGAACTTTGCGGGTAACATTTTGTTCGATGACAATGACGAGAAACGAAGCATGAACGCCATTAAAAGGATCAACACATTGAAGGAACAACAGTATACATGACTGACTATAACTCCAGACGTAGTTAATCGTCTTATCAGCCAGTCTGAGTCGTAAACATTCTGCATATTCGTTAACCAATGTTGCTTATCACTTCATCAAAGTGAATAAATACGCTTTTTCTTGCCTGATGATTCAATCACCAGTTCATAATTTTTCACTAAACAGCTATTAACAGACTGTTATTTAAAACTCACAACACACATTTAACTACCACCCATTTCTCACATCGAACTCTCGTTTCCAACGGAAAAATTGAAAACCACACAATCCAAAAAAATTTCACGAAAGTGAAAATATTTTATTTAGTTGTTTTTAAACAGTTTTTTAAACACTTCTTTCAGAAACCCCTCATATAAGCCCAAACATTTATACAAATAAGAACGATTCGCATTTGTATTCCATATTCATTTAGCGTTACACTCTGCGCCGTTCAAAACATCATAAAAATTCAGTTTTCTAAAAGGGGAAAATATGATTGCGCGAAACACAAAGCCATTTGCCCTCGCACTGGTTGCGATGTCAGTACTGACCGCTTGTGGCGGTGGTGGCGGTAGTTCATCAGGAGGAACGACTCAACCGACCAATACAGCACCTGTATTTGGTCAGGCAAGCTACAGTTTCCCTCTTGATGAAGACATGTCTCTTAGTATGTCAGTCTCTGCGACTGACGCAGACGGCGATGCACTGACTTACAGCGTAGTAACGCAACCAGCCAATGGTGAGTTAACGATTGATAACTCAGGCGATTTCACCTTTACCCCGGCAGCAAACTACAACGGTGCTGATACTGCGACGATTCGCGTTTCAGACGGCAACGCCACCGCTCAGGCAACAATTGATTTCGATATCGCTGCAATCAACGATGCGCCGGTTTTATCAACCACACAGGTAACCGTCAGCGGCCAGGGCGTAACGTCAGGTCAGATCGTTATTAATGATGTTGATAACGACACCATCACGATCACCGTTACCACGCCACCAACAAAAGGTCAGTTAGACTTAAACGGCGCAACCGGTGAATTCACCTACACGCCAGACACACTGGAGCAAATCGACGGTAGCTTCTCCATCAGCTACACCGACGGCAATATCGATGCACCACTGACAGCAGACATCAGCCTGGTTCCATCATTTGCAACCAATGCCGACAAACTAAGCTTCTACTACAGCAGTGAAAAATCACACCTGAAACAAGTAGAAAACATCGTAGCCCAACTGGACGACGATATTGCGGAAGGCGAACTAAACGCTGATTTAGCCAAGGGCTACATCATCGGCGGTTTCAACGACACAGCACGTACTACGCTGGAAAAAATCGTTGAATTATCCACCAAAGCCAGAGCATACCGCGAAGCGGGTGTGATCCTGGATCAACAAAGCAAAACACCGGCAGCCAACGAATTCCGTAACCGCGCCGAATACCTGTATAACCTGTATTTAGCAGAGCGCGGCCTGGCGAACATCAGTTCATCGGACGCCAGCTTCTACCAGACCCTGGTCAATAACTACCTGGATGCGGGTCAGCCAGAAGAAGCTAACAAACTACTGTCTACTGTATTTATCTACGCAGACGCCGTTCGTGAAGAAGAATACAACACTGCTTACGGTCGCTTCCTGACTGCATTCAACGCTCACGCGGGCAATGCAACAGAGAACTACTTTGCAGCACCTTCTGCCACCACGCTTAAAGCAGCAGAAGACGCAATCGACATCTTCGCTTCATTGGTTGAAAAAACTGGCTACCAGGTTCAACGCACCGGCACCTTTGCAGGCCAGAACGTTGACCGTCTTAAAGCCTTGTACATGGCCTGGGCCGCTGAGTACTACCAGCAAATCAACGCCAACGACAAAGCCAAAGAATTCGCTGCAAAAGCACTGTCGCTATACACCGCCGTCAATTACGACAGCAACTTCACTTATGAAGCAGGCGCAAATGCAGAAGCAACACTTGGCACCTACAAATACCCACTACAAATTCTTTCCGGGTTAATCGCCGGTTTATATCCAACGCTTGAAACCAATCCGGCACTGGCATTACTGGCAGTAGATTCTCGTGATCACACCCGTGCTCAGGAGCAAATCTTTGCTCACACAGCCGTTAACCAGATCCTGAGTGGTACGTCAGTTGCTGACGCAATTAAACCAGCCGTTGATTACTTCACCGCTGATGACGACTTACGTTCGCTTTACCAGACCCTGGTTGAATTCGGCCCGTCTGACCCACGTATCGCGATGATGCTACATTACCGTGGCGAAACCGCACTGGCCGAGCAAGTACTGGCAGAAGCTGCAAACGTACTGGCGTCATCTGACTATGTAACAGGCCAGTCATTCACAACGTATATCACGGGTAGCCGTGGTTGTACCCGTCTTACTCAGATTTATCAGCAAATTGGTAGCCCGGAAAAAGCCGTTGCCAACGTACAAGTTTGCCGAGACATCGTTGATAACTACTTCCAGGCCAGCCAGGGTAATTTCTCGACAACAGCCACGATTAGCGCACTACAAAATCTGATGGGTACATACTTCCTGGTCAATGACCAGACAGGTATGCAATTCGCAGCAACGCGCCTGGTTGAAGAAATGGCTCGTTTCACTGAAGTGACTGACCAAATCAGCAGCCAGTTAAACACCGCTGCTTACCTGGCTTCTTACGGACAGTTCGATATCGCCAAACCAATCTTTGACGATGCGATGAATAAAACACTGACACAGCTAAGCGCCGCTGACATCGACGCAGACAGCATCGAAGATCTGTTAGACGACGTTGCCAGTGAAGTTGTTGGTGCCGATTCTTTTGCTGAATCCTTCTACCAGAAATACCGCTACGTCAACGCAATCCGTATGTATGCCGGTAAAACAGACAACTACCAGCAACGTCTGGCTGACGCCAACGCACTGACAAAAACGGTCGTTGAACGCCTGAACAGCGCTATCGCAAAACTAACAGTGAACGAACGTCAGGGTCTGGTTGAAGATCAGTTAACACTGAACGCCTGGGCACGTATGACAACTGAAGCCACTGCATTAGTTGCCAGCGATATCAACGAACCAGCCGATAAAATCGCGCTTAATCAAGAGCTTGGTCGCATCATTTCACTAAAAGACGACTTCCCGGCGTCCAACGTCGCAAACGTTGATACCGACGAAGACGGCTTAGTGAACTTCTTCTTGCTGGATGCAACGGCTGACGCTATCGAAGCCTCAGGTCTGGAAGCAGACACTGACAGCGATAACGACGGTATTGCAGATGACCAGGATGCTACGCCAATCGGCTAGCACCCTGCTCAACACAGCAATTTGTTTGAAAAAGTAACACCAAACAGCGATTCGTTTACGTATTACGAGTACAACACACCATCATGAAAAAGCAGTTATCCGTTCTACCCGGACTGTTGCTAAGTGTCGCTGGGGCTTCGGCCTCAGCAGCCACCAGCAACCTTGAGCAGTTAGCCCAGAAATACAACGTCACCATTGACGTTGTTTCTTACTGTCTGGACCAGGGTAAAAAAAGCCAGCAACAAACCACGCCAACCCAACAACCTCAACAACCTCAACAAGATACTGATAAAAACGGTCAGCTTGACGCCTTTCAAACCTGTGTTGAAGACGTTAAAAAGCAACCTGACATTGAAGTGATTGTTGTTGAAGGTCAGTACATCGGGTTAGAAGTACCGGAAGTTGAAGGTCGTTTTCACCTTGACCAGCAGTTCATTGAACGCGCCCCAAAAACAACGGGCGACATCAATGATCTGATCGCGCTGCTTCCCGGTGTTCAGGTATCGGAATCTGCCAGTAGTGCCTCTGAAGCGGCGGAAATTCGCGCACAACAGCTCTCGATTTCCGGCGGTCAGCCCTGGCAAACCGGCTTTTTCATTGATGGTATGAATTACAACAGCCGACAAGACCCTAACGCCTATGATCGGTCAATCGCGACCATCAACGACGTACAAGGTCAGGCGCAAACCTACAATATCAATAGCCAGATTGTTAAATCCATTGAAGTGTTCGACAACAATATTCCCGCAGAGTACGGAGAATTCTCCGGCGGCGTGGTATCTGTCGAATCAGCTAATGCATTTGATCCCCATCTGAGTTCATTTTCATTCGGTGTTCGCGGCACCAGCAGTGACTGGGGTAAATTCCATTTATTCGAACCCGATGAAGAAGGCAATGGCGGCGGAACGAACAACACCGCGCTTATTGCCCCGGTTTATGACAAATACAGCGCAGATATTGCAGGCAAGTATGTCTTTGATAAACATCACGGGTTGATGTTTACCGCCAATTATCTGAAAAGTGAAGTCTCTGAAATCACGTTTGGTCGTGCTGAAACCACCAACCGTGAAAGCGCCAATCTGATGATCAAATACTCCCAGCGAGACACCTGGATCGACAGTTTGGACTGGAATCTTCTGTACGCGCCGTACACGAACCAGAATCACCTGAAAGACGTGCTTAACAGCCAACTCGACATTGACGGTGGTGGTTTCGGTTCAACACTAAACCTGGAACACGACTTTGCCGACGTCACCTGGAAAGGCCGCCTGCAATTCAACCGCAGTGAAAACAGCCGTTCAGCACCGCCACACTACTATATCTGGCGACAAATCAAAGGCCGTGAATGGGGCCAGGACAGTGACGCCAGCAATGACCCGGACAGCGAATCAGAACCCCTGTCACTTGAGGGCGGCTACGGCAACCTTGATAAAACACAAACAACCGTCACTATCGATAACCGCGCCCTGTTCTCATTAAATGACTTTTTAGGGGCCGATCACGATTTCTCCATTGGTAACACCCTAAAGCACGAAGCCGTTGACCGCGTTCGCGACCAGGACAGCTATTACTATAACTCTGCCATTCAATATTCGACTGAGCCAGGTATTAACAACCTGAACTGTAACGGGCATCAACTGGACTGTGTAGAACTCACCTTCCACAAACCCCTGTCAGCACTGGAAGCAGAGCTTGGTGAACCACTGGATTTCACCAACATCGAACACCTGATGGCCTATTCAGACAATATCGCCACCGCTCCACAGTATTTCCAAAGCCGTGTCGTTTATGGTGCTGAAGACTTATCCGTCGCTGTTAACCGCGCCAGTTTATATTTGACCGACCGCATGGTCTTCGGTCGTTTTAAACTCAACCTCGGCCTGCGTTACGACTATGACGACTTCTTCAAAAATCACGATATTGCCCCACGTATCAGTGCCGGGATCGACGTCTTTGATGATGGCCGCAGCCTGTTGGTACTGGGCGCAAACCGCTATTACGACTCAGGCCTTGTTACTTACAAAATCAAAGAAGAACAAACGCCCTGGTACAGTGAATACCGCCGGGTCAATGACGGTGTGGTACAAGACTGGATTCGCTCCAGCGCCGATTCAGATCTGCGCTACCGTTACGAAAACGTCAGCACACCTTACGACGATGAAGCCGTGATTGGCTGGAAACAAACCACTGACTGGTTTGGCGCGTTTTCCATCAAATATGTAAAACGCTGGAAACGCGAACAACTCGCTCGCGCCGGTGAATCGGTACTGGGTGAAGACGGCTATCGCTATGCGTACCAGGACAATTCCGGATCAGGTGAAAGTAGTCGCCTGTCACTCTCCTGGAGCGCAAAGTATGGTGATCACTCCTTCTGGGCAAACACCAGCTTCAGCAAAAACGAACGAAACGGCAATGATTATGACGAAGCAATCGACGACGTTCCTATTGACGAACTCGTCTGGTATGAAGGCCAAATCATCACCAAATCAGCGTTAGATCGACTTAACGCCAACTTTGGTCGTCCAACCACCGTCAATGCAGGCTGGACAACAAGCTGGACCGACGATATTCACACCTCCGTCACCGCTCGCTGGACCGAAGGCTACGAAACTGCCGTATTCCGTAACAGCTATCGCCAGACCGATGAAATTGTCTGGGCCTGTCCAGAGTGTGAAGCAACGAATCTGCTATTACCCGAATATCGTCGCATTGAACTAAGCGACCGCTGGATGGTAAATGCCAGCGTCAGTTGGGATCTGTACATCACACAACAACACAGAATCCAGCTACGTGCTGACATTTCAAATCTGTTCGACGCCCGTACCTACCAGGTATTACCAGGCGAAGGCGGCATTGAAGTTGGCCGCCAGTTCTGGCTCGGTGTGAAGTACGACTTTGAATAATGCTTGTTTAAACCAACCAGCACCATCGAACACCAATAACCGCTTCAGATAAGAATCGTAAGACCGGCCGGGCTCCCCCGGCCACCATTTTTTCCTGACAGACCACAAACGAAAGGACAACACATGAAAGCAACCGTGAATGCATTAACCGGTGCAATACTGCTTTTAACCACTTCTATCACAACGGCTGCAAACAACCAGCTTTGTTACCAACCCGCTAACGATCTCAATCCACAATGGACCCAGGAACAAGCCGGTGTTTTCGCGCCCTTTATCGCAAAAGCCAACGACGCCATGAAAAACGGCGATAAATCCCCGCAATGCACCCAGGTCAGCGCTAAAGAACAAAAAGACGCCCAGCACCTTGTCTCGTCAGCACCGGTGGAGGACGTATTATGGTTAAACTAAATCACCACCTTCTCAGCGCCATCACCACCAGTTTACTGCTGTTAAACCCAGCTTTTGCCGCCGAAGAAACAACCCAGGCAGCCGCTGCTACAACCACAACAGCCGAAAAAACAGCGAAAGAAACAGACAAGAAAGCAGAGAAAGAAGTAAAGAAAGAAGCAGAGAAAAACACCGAAGAACAACCCAAAGCAGAACTGCCTGATCCCGCACTACTGCGCCAACAATACGCCGTACATCCCACACAATGGCCTGCGGCAACAACCGCAGATAACGTTGCGCCTAAACCCATGGCACCGTTACCACACGCCAACCCAACGCCAGAACCCGCGATGGTTGCCCTTGGTGAACGCCTGTTCAACGACACAATTTTAAGCCGCGACAACACCGTAAGCTGCGCCACCTGTCACGAACCACGCCTCATGTTTGGTGATATGCGCCGCAATGCCATCGGTATTGATCGTCAGGTCGGCACCCGCAACACCCCGAATATTTTCGCCATCGACCAATGGGAAAGCTTCTTCTGGGATGGCCGCGCCAAAACCGCCGCCGAACAAGCCATCATGCCGATCGAAAACCCTATCGAGATGGACTTACCCATAGACCAGGCCGTCGCCCGCCTGAACAACGACAACAGCTACCGCCAACAATTCGCGCCACTGTTTAATCTCAGCAGCAAAGACGCCATCACCAAAGAAATGCTTGGCACCGCCCTCGCTGAATTCGAACGCACCATCCGTCTACCGGACACGCCATACCAGACGTTTATCACTAAAGCCTGGAACAACGACGACACCGCACTCAACGACCTGACCGACCAACAACTTCAGGGCCTTCACCTGTTCCGCACCAAAGCCCTGTGCATGACCTGCCACGAAGGCGAACTGCTCAGCGACAACGAATTCCACGTCACCGGCCTGCATTTTTATAACCGCCGCTTCCAGGATCTTGGCCGCTACGAGCACACCAAAAACCCCGAAGACTCCGGTAAATTCCGCACCCCATCCCTACTCGCCGCCTCACAAACCGGCCCCTGGATGCACAACGGCCTGTTCAGCAACTTCATCGGCATTATTAATTTTTACAATCACGCCGGCGTCGAAGCCCGCCCTAAAAAAGGCCAGGAAGACGACCCACTACTACCAAAGAAAAGCCCACTCCTTAAACCCCTCGGCCTCAACCGCGAAGAACTCATTGTTATCAATGAATTCTTAAAAACGTTGTAGCGCAGTCGTTTTAACAAACTCTGTTCTCCTCGCCCTGATAAACCCTTATCAGGGCGAGGAGAATTCACGCCTAAATCCAACGTTAATTCACTTTGCATCCAGCCACTGCGCCCATTTCTTTAAGCACACCGAAAGGTGTGAATAGTGCAAACAGGAAAACACCGCCAGGGATAGCAGTTACAGCGAATCTCTACTCCCTCGCCCTGATGGTCCCCCGTCAGGGCGTGGAGAATTGACCATTGAACCCAACGTTTATTCACTTTGCATCCAGCATTGCGCCCATTTCCTAAAGCACACCGGGAGGTGTGAATAGTACAGCGCCCTGATGGGCGAAAATCAGAAATAGCACTGCTATTGCTGGTTTGAGCGTGAGACCGTGGATGGTCGAACCGGAATACACCGCCAGGGACGGCAGTTACAGCGAGCTTCCATTAGTTGAAACGGTTTACCCCACCAGCAGAGGACGACGAAAGAACGTTGCCTTACCTTCAAAAAGCAACGGTCTTGAGGAGGTGGAGGCCTGGACGAAAACCAGAAATAGCACTGCTATTGCTGGTTTGAGCGTGAGACCGTGGATGGTCAAACCGGAATACACCGCCATGGGCGACGAAAGAACGTTGCACTGCAACGGACTTGAGGAGGTGGAGGCCAGGACGGCCGACAGGAATACACCTACAGGGATGTAAGTTACAGCGAGCTTTGTTGATAAATTAGGTAACCCCGCCAGCGCGGGGAAGACGATTGGTTGAAATTAGCGCCGGAGAGGAATCACGGTTTACCCCCGCCAGCGCGGGGAACACTCACTGTGTAAAATCGTATTCACACCCAGCAGCGGTATACCCCCGCCAGCGCGGGGAAGACGGGTGCTGGTAGAGGCACGTTGCAATAACAAACGGTTTACCCCCGCCAGCGCGGGGAAAACCCGTGAACAGGTTACAGACCGTTTCTATGATCCGGTATACCCCCGCCAGCGCGGGGAAGACTCTATCGGATGTCATGTGGACATTGACAATGCCGGTTTACCCCCGCCAGCGCGGGGAAGACCCCCGGTCAATCCTGACTCACTGTTTCAACTACGGTTTACCCCCGCCAGCGCGGGGAAAACTAGAAGGTGATTTTTAAAGATGGCAGACAAAACGGTTTACCCCCGCCAGCGCGGGGAAGACTGATAAACAGGTAATTAAAACGCTGTTGCGAGCGGTTTACCCCCGCCAGCGCGGGGAAAACGCGGATACGTTGCAGCCAACCCACCGCTACATCGGTACACCCCCGCCAGCAAGGGGGCGACGAAAGAACGTTGCACTGCAACGGGCTTGAGGAGGTGGAGGCCTGGATGGCCGACAGGAATACACCTACAAGGATGTAAGTTACAGCGAGCTTCCATTAGTTGAAACGGTATACCCCCGCCAGCGCGGGGAAGACAGTTTTTTACAGGCAATGATTTAGATGGCGCACGGTAAACCCCCGCCAGCGCGGGGAAGACCCGACGGAGCGCAAATGATGGTGGACGACGTGCGGTTTACCCCCGCCAGCGCGGGGAAGACCATAAAAAAAGGGCGCATCGTTCAAATGCACCCGGTTTACCCCCGCCAGCGCGGGGAAGACGTTACTTCGAAGGAGCGTTAATTGACAAAGCGCGGTTTACCCCCGCCAGCGCGGGGAAAACTATGCGCATCAACACTGATTGTTTTACCTGTCCGGTTTACCCCCGCCAGCGCGGGGAAAAGACCGTTGTTTAGAACTCGGAGCTACTCATAAACGGTACACCCCCGCCAGCAAGGGGGCGACGAAAGAACGTTGCACTGCAACGGACTTGAGGAGGTGGAGGCCAGGACGGCCGACAGGAATACACCACCAGGGATGGTAGTTACAGCGAGCTTCCATTAGTTGAAACGGTATACCCCCGCCAGCAAGGGGGCGACGAAAGAACGTTGCACTGCAACGGGCTTGAGGAGGTGGAGGCCTGGATGGCCGACAGGAATACACCTACAGGGATGTAAGTTACAGCGAGCTTTGTTAATAAATTAGGTAACCCCGCCAGCGCGGGGAAAACATCATCCAATAATGATTTTGTCCATTGTTTTGCGGTAAACCCCCGCCAGCGCGGGGAAGACATTGTCTGTTTTAATCGGACCTGTTGACAAAGCGGTATACCCCCGCCAGCGCGGGGAAAACGAATCGTGGAGAGTTCGCCCAAATATAGAATTCGGTACACCCCCGCCAGCGCGGGGAAAACCAGTATTCAACGTCACCGTTTTTCATTGTGACCGGTACACCCCCGCCAGCGCGGGGAAAACGGTATCTTCATCTTCTCGATTCGCAGCATTGCCGGTACACCCCCGCCAGCGCGGGGAAAACAAAAAATGTCATTAAAAATAAAAGAAACACTAAGGTATACCCCCGCCAGCGCGGGGAAGACAGAATCATCATGTTGATAATTCTGATAAACGAAGGTAAACCCCCGCCAGCGCGGGGAAAAGTATTACTGACCCCGAGAAAACGCCGCCACGGCCGGTAAACCCCCGCCAGCGCGGGGAAAAGTCTAAACCTATCCACTTGAATCTAAACCAGTTTTAGACACCCGATCAATGTACCAACATCTATTTAACATCCATGAATCTAATGCTACTAACACCAATTCACCTAACGTAAATTCCACCATTTTTTCCTGATTATTCCCTGGCAACCCAGGGTTGTTCAGGTTGTTTTTCCAGGTTGTTTTTCCAGCTTGTTAAAGAACACAGCGTCTACCCAATCGTAGCGCAGCGGTTGTTATAGTACGTTGCTATTTTCAGGTCAAACACTATGTTGCAATAACAGCAAAAAGCACCCGAGCCGAGGTCGCCCGGGTGCCAGTTATTAATGGCTGTGGCCGTGATCCTGTTTAAACGAATCTGCCGCTTTAACATCCAGTACCTTGCCGCCTTTGCTCACTACAAAAAACACTGTTTGATTCGTATGTTCATTGGTTGCCTTAATCAGCAAGGTATTGTCTGACTCTTCAACAATTCGAAACGCATCTTTGGCGACCTTGTTCCACGAGCTGTCCAGTTTGCCAACCGACATCCCTTTATCCCGAAACGTCAATGTTTTTGCTGCCGTTTGTGCCGCCTGAATCACCTGGTTTACATCGACCCGGCCGTGGCCTTCACTGTGTGCGAATACTACCCCGTTAAATAAGACCGTTGCCGTTAAAACCAGTTTAATCAATGCTTTCATTGTTCTATCCTTCATCAAATTTATTTAAGCCCTTCAATGACATAATCGCCACTGAAGATCAGTTGAACATTAATGTCTTTGTCAGAATTGTTTTTCCAGTACCAGCCGTGAGAACCCTCGAATGGCACCGTAAAACTCCCCTTCATTTCTTCAGCCGTCGCGATGGTGTACGACTCAAAATAACCGGTGGTATCGCCTTTGGGTTCACCGTGCAGATCGACAAATAGCACCCCGCCGTCGGTGATCCATTCATACGTCGCTTTTTGGAACTGCGTCATACTCAACTTGTATTCAATTCCCCGTCCTGCCGGGACCGTCAACACCACCGTATCCTGTTCGCCGGATGACGCCGTGACAGGCGCAGCGGCGGGTTGATTAAACACGGTTAACCCCAGTTTCTGGCCGACGCCCGTCGGATCAATGTTGTATTCTGCGGGCAAAATAAACAGCACCAGGGTGATCGCGGCAACAACAACCGCAATAACTGTCGCTTTCACTAAAGAACGACTTGATTGATTAACATCCATAACTCTCTTTCTCACACTCATTAACTGACAAAATAACCCGTTAGCTGCATACCCACTAACATAAAACCACCACTCATCAACGCCGTGTTCGTCACGGCGGCGAAGCGATTAAAACTCTCGAACTGACGCCAGACATTAATCGCCAGAAGAATGAACATCAGCGCCAGGAACTGGCCGATTTCCACCCCGATATTGAAGGACAACAAGTTGGTCGCCAGCCCCTCGGCAGGCAATGCAAACTCCTGTATTTTGGTCGCCAGCCCAAAGCCATGAAACAAGCCAAAAATCAGCACGGCTTTTTTCGGGTCTGGTTGTTTTCCAAAGAAATGTTTAAATCCACCCAGATTATCAAACCCCTTGTACACCACCGACAGCCCGATAATCGCATCGATCAGATACGCATTAACCTGAATGTTAGCCAGCACACCTGTCATCAAGGTCAGGCTGTGGCCGATGGTGAACATGCTGACGTAAAGCAACACATCCCGCGTGCTTCGTAAAAAGAACAGCACCCCCACCAGAAACAGCAAATGGTCGTACCCCGTGACCATGTGCTTTGCGCCAATATAGATAAACGGCAGAATTTGAGCGCCTGCGTTGGTTTGCAGGCTATGTTGTAAAAAGTTGCGTGTACTCTCATCAACCCCATGAGCGAACGCTTCTACCGAAACCATCGCCATCAAGATTAATATCGAACTCAGTAAATACCTGAGCGTAGATTGACCTGACATGTATTGACCTTCTTGTTGAACGGGTAAAGCCCCTGATGCAGTCAGCTCGCCACAAAAACCGACGCTTAATCGGTTTTAGAAACGGACTGCGCCCCATCATCAGCCTGACCCTGGACGTTTATTCACAGATAAAACCAATCCGTGATCGGTTTTATCGCTAAAAAAACGCGCAATCAGTGATTAAAAAACGTTTCTATCACATGATGAATACCATCAACCGACGACGTCGAAAGCACCACCAATAACACCACCAGCACAAATGTAATGCCTTTATGCACCGGCTCCAGCGTGAGTTTATCCAACAAAAAATACACCCGCTGCTCCAGCACATCCGCGCCAAAATTCACCACCAGATCCTCGCGCTGCAACAGCCGATTCTCTGCATTTAATTTGGCGATTTTCACCAAGGTTGACGCCACAAATAACCGTGAAACACCCCGCTCCTGCACTGCATTATCTGCCGCTTGTTCCATCGCCAGCGTCATATGCAAGGTCAACCGCTGGCTGACAGGCCGGATAAAGAACGAGGCTAAAAACCCAAAAAACCACTTCTTTAACGGATCATTCGTTGCCAGATGCGCCTGTTCATGTTGAATAACCACCGCGTATTCTTCAGGCGATAACTGATCGATCAACCCGGTCGTCACAAAGCATCGTTTCGCCCAAAATCCGCTGGAAAATGCCGCCGCCTGATCTGACGCTATTTCGTAAATTCCCGGCTGGTTGCAGGTAGAAAACCCCAGTAACGCCCCAATTTCTCGCTGATGAACCAACAACCGCTTAAGCTGAACGCCAACCTGATACACCAGATACAACACACCAAGACCCACCGTCACACCATGCCAGCTTGACCACGCAAAATCGGTCATATGATGCCAGTGCGGCAACCCGGCATTGATCAGGGAATCGCCATATTCAAAAGACTGGAAGATAAATAAAGACAGGAAAAAACCAACCACCCAGGGCAGAAGCACGACAAACCACAGCACCACCCGACGAGAACCGACTTCAACGCGCAGAAGTTGCTGACTCACCAATGAAAAAAACGCCGATAACGCAATATTCGCCACGACAAAAGTCATCAGAAAAATAGCCAACACATTCCAGAACACCGCCATCGTCATCTGCTACTCTTTCTCATCAGCCAGTTTTTGTTTCTGCGCCTCGATCAACGCTTCCAACCGGGATAATTGCTCGACGTTAAACTCTTGCGACATCGAGGAAAACGCCGCAATCAGGCTGTTGTCGTCCTCGGCAACAAAATCACTGGTAACAGACTTAATCAGCCGACCAATCAACTCATGCCGTTCAACACTCGGTTGATAATGAAATGCATAGCCGATTTTTTCTCGCTTAAGTAACGATTTTTTATAGAGGCGGTCCAGCGTGCTTTGGTAAGTATTTAAACTCCCGCCACGAATTTGTTCAAAGTGAGCAAAGACCTGCTTCACATCCGCTGATTTGTGCTTCCACAAATACTGAAGCACTAATTTTTCTAACTCACCTAATTTCATCATCGCTCCGCTAAAACCGATTGAGGATGGGTATTAGGCCAAAGCTAAAACCGATAGTCAATAGGTTTTAGCTTGATATGAAGAAACAGAAAGGTTGTTCGTTTGATACCATGAACCTGAAGCAGCGCTTTGGTAAACGTGAATACGGCCCTGAAATATTGACGATAGTTATTTTCGTCCCTATAATTCCGCGATATTTTTCTGGTAGGTAACTTAATGAAAATTCTACTGATTTTTTGTTTCGATTATCAATAATAGGCAGTGGTTAAGCATGAAACCTTATAAAAACATCACAACACAAAACCTTAGCATGGTCTTATTGATCGCACGCGTTATGGCCTGGACGGGCTGGTTTCTTTTCGCGGTTATTCTGCTTGGTTTTTTGCCTAAACTCTTCGTTAGCATCGACGGATTTTCCATCTCATCAATGGGCATCTATATCGCTGCCCCGGTACCACTCATTATTCTTACCCTCTCGGGTTTATTAGCCGCGCTGGTGGCTTTCGAAGAAAATTATCGCATCCGGACACACGCTAAACTGGAGTGGTTAGCATTGAAAAAAGCCACGATCACAGATGCGGATTTTCAGCCCTCATCAACCAACGAGCCACGTTAATCGCATGGTAAAAACAACCTTATTGGCGTGTATTGTGCTGGTGCTGTCAGGCCTGGTGAATAGTGGCGACACAAAACGTTTTTTTCAGGGTAAACCCTGGACCACAAACTTACCGGCCCTTTCAGTAAACGTGAATGACCACACGGTTTACCGCCCGCTGTCGCAGCAATATAAAAATACCGCGAGTTTCTACCGCCAGCTTTTCCACCGCTTTAACACCCTCAGCCACCCCATTCTCACCGGACAACCCGCCACCATCAGCGTCGAATTCGCCCGGGGCAACCTACGCCAGTTACCCGCCTCAATCGTGTTGAACTAAACTTGTGCCACGAGCATTAATTCCAGTGATTAACCCACACGATAGTAGGGAAGACTAGTACAAGGAATTTAGTTTCACGCGTGAAACCAATTTGCCCCCGCCAGCAAAACCGGATTACACCGCCAGAGACGGCTGTTACAGCGAGCCTCTATTCCCCTCGCCCTGATAGTCCCCCGTCAGGGCGTGAAGAATTTACCATTGAATCCAACGAATATTCACTTTGCATCCAGACACTGCGCCTATTTCCTAAAGCACACCGGGAGGTGTGAATAGTACAACGCCCTGACGGAGGACCATCAGGGCGAGTATTGTTTTTGCTGCCAGGTTGGTGACATAGCTGATCTGGTAACCCCCCGCCAGCAAGGGGGCGACGAAAGAACGTTGCCTTACCTTCAAAAAAGCAACGGGCTTAAGGAGGTGGAGGCCTGGACGGCCGACAGGAATACACCTACAGGGATGTAAGTTACAGCGAGCCTCTATTTCCCTCGTCCTGATGGTCCCCCGTCAGGGCGTGGAGAATTTACCATTGAATCCAACGTTTATTCACTTTGCATCCAGCCATTGCGCTCATATCCAAAAGCACACCGGGAGGTGTGAATAGTACAGCGCCCTGACGGAGGACCATCAGGGCGAGTATTGTTTTTGCGGCAAGTTCGGCGACATAGCAGATCTTGTTTACCCCGCCAGTGAGGGGCGACGAAAGAACGTTGCCTTACCTTCAAAAAAACAACGGGCTTAAGGAGGTGGAGGCCTGGGCGAAAATCAGAAATAGCACTGCTATTGCTGGTTTGAGCGTGAGCCCCTGGATGGGCGAACCGGAATACACCGCCATGGACGGCAGTTACAGCGAGCATCTGAAAAATAAACCACCAGGGACGGTAGTTACAGCGAGCTTTCTTTGTTTAACAGGTATACCCCCGCCAGCAAGGGGGCGACGAAAGAACGTTGCACTGCAACGGACTTGAGGAGGTGGAGGCCAGGACGGCCGACAGGAATATACCACCAGGGACGGTAGTTACAGCGAGCTTTCTTTGTTTAACAGGTAAACCCCCGCCAGCGCGGGGAAAACCGGGGGGGCAGATGGGAGCATCAAATAACGAGCGGTATACCCCCGCCAGCGCGGGGAAAACGTCGTCCGCCACATGTAGCCGTCTTTAACCGGCGGTATACCCCCGCCAGCGCGGGGAAAACATCAAATCGAAGAGCGGTATGGGCGTCGGACGCGGTATACCCCCGCCAGCAAGGGGGCGACGAAAGAACGTTGCACTGCAACGGGCTTGAGGAGGTGGAGGCCTGGATGGCCGACAGGAA
This sequence comes from Alteromonadaceae bacterium, assembly GCA_965656875.1. Taxonomy (GTDB): domain Bacteria; phylum Pseudomonadota; class Gammaproteobacteria; order Enterobacterales; family Alteromonadaceae; genus CBFHMJ01. The sequence goes on along the minus strand of CBFHMJ010000004.1, from coordinate 13,626 downwards.
TACACCTACAGGGATGTAAGTTACAGCGAGCTTCCATTAGTTAAACCGGTATCCCCCCGCCAGCAAGGGGGCGACGAAAGAACGTTGCACTGCAACGGACTTGAGGAGGTGGAGGCCAGGACGGCCGACAGGAATACACCACCAAGGACGGTAGTTACAGCGAGCTTTCTTTGTTTAACAGGTATACCCCCGCCAGCGCGGGGAAAACCGTTGCCGTTTGGGGCTCTGATCAATACGGTGCGGTATACCCCCGCCAGCGCGGGGAAAACGGTATTCTGGTCGAAGATGGCAAATATATTTTTGGTAAACCCCCGCCAGCGCGGGGAAAACTCTACATACGGCGCAACCAACAATCTCGAAAAAGGTAAACCCCCGCCAGCGCGGGGAAAACATACGTTGGTTCAATTCTAGCGTAGTTTCAGACGGTATACCCCCGCCAGCGCGGGGAAAACTAGGTATCAATATGTTAGATAATATTGTACAACGGTATACCCCCGCCAGCGCGGGGAAAACAAACGAAGAGGATTAACCAATGTATAAAGCCACGGTACACCCCCGCCAGCGCGGGGAAAACGTATCCGTATCCAGCATTGATGCGCTAAAGCACGGTACACCCCCGCCAGCGCGGGGAAAACAACGAAGGCGTAACACACTTGGTAACTGGGGCCGGTATACCCCCGCCAGCGCGGGGAAAACGCCTGTACCGAACCACCGTCCGTTACGTTGTACGGTATACCCCCGCCAGCGCGGGGAAAACGGCACCATCAACCGCGCAAAATGATTTCAATAAGGTATACCCCCGCCAGCGCGGGGAAAACTCTAAACCTATCCACTTGTATCTAAACCAGTTTTAGACCCTCGATCAATGTACCAACGTCTATTTAACACCTATGACTTAATTGCTACTAACACCAATTTCCCTAACGTATTAATTTAATAAATATTTCCTGTCACATACCCTGATTACGATGATGAATCACCAAAATCTACCAACTTTTTTCAGCTAATATCTCTAACTATCAACACAATACCCTGAAAGCCAGCCATCACAATAAATTTACCTGACGTAAATTCCAGCAGTTATTCCTGATTATTCCCTGGCAACTCAAGGTTATTCAGGTTGTTTTTCCAGCTTGTTAAAGAACACAGCGTCTACCCGACCATAGCGCAGCGGTTGTTATAGTACGTTGCTATTTTCAGGTCAAACACTATGTTGCGAAAATGGATAAAAGAAGCAAAAGCGATAAACATTAAGACAGCCGAACCTATCATCGACAACAGAGATTTTGCTTTTATAGAGACTACCAGTTGACAATATGGGGAAATGAATTAGCATTTGGCCCTGCATTGATACTTAATGTATTGCACTATTTTATAAGGACTTTTAATGAAACACTTACGCATTGTTAGCGTGGTCACTGCCGCATTTATTACTGCCCTGTTCTGCCAGCCTGCCTTTTCCAACCAACTATACGACCGAACATTTTTCTATCCATCCGCCTATGGCGACGTTGAGGTTAACGTTGACTTTAAGGTTAAGAGCAACTTTATGGCCCCGGCCGGTAGCGGTACTCTCCAATCAGTGGATTTTATACACACGGTAACGTGCGGTACTTCTTGCGATACCAACGCCATCACGATGCAGTTGTTGCTTGATTTTCAAACCTCGTATTTAGCCGCCTTGCACACTATGCCCGCTGAATATCAACAACAAATAGCAAACCAGGCAGTGGCTGAACTGTTTCAAGGCGCGAAAAACATCCATGACATAGCCAGCATTCTCACGGGCGATTACGTCACTCAAACGTTTTTTTTCCTGAATGATCGAGCTGATGGTCATAAGCAAGTAACAGCCGCCTGCATTCTCTCGGTTGACCCGTTAGGCGGCATAAGTTGCGAAAACCAGTTACACGTCACGAACGCATCGACACTGTCGTTTTCAGGGGATTTGCCATATGACTTAGACAATAAGCTCGGTCGCAAATTGAGTTCGATATTTGGCACATGGTTAATGGATTTAGAACAAAGAGGCGTGGATCAATGCACCATAGAACACGCCTGTTCTGACGAACGAAACGGCTTGAGAATCTGCACCAATGATTTTACCTGTCGTCGCAAAACCAGCGACCAGTAACACAAAAACCAACACCTGAGTTGCTATCAATCGGGTGTTGGCTTATTCATCAACAAAAAATCACAACGCTTCACCAACCACTCCCGCCTGTTACGCGCCCCACCGGTCATTGACTTTACTATCAATACATTTAAAACTAACATGCTGAATAACAAAGGAATAAGGAACCGTATTCAATGACGAATCCGCAACGGACTCTTACCACTTTCACAACATCATTTGCTCCATCCGGCCGAACAATTGAATCCCTGTTTAATCGCGTCATTTTGGTAGTGATGGCGTTGAGTTTGATCGGTATAAGTTTCTGTTTTCAGCAGTATACGCAGTTCCATCGAAAGGTAGTGATTAGCCAGCAAGGCGAATTCGTTGATATTAGCCTCGATAAACGCCACTGCAACGACTGCGAGCAATGCAGCCAGATTTTTGAGGCGCACAGTACGCTGGAAGCTATTCAGGCATTCTGTCCGGCGCATGTCATTACCGTGCATGTCAGAAGGCCGCTGACGATTCGCGATTTACGCTGAATCGCCGTCAACGGTTAATGATAGTTAAGGTTAAGTTGGGTTTGGCTCAGGACGTAACCCGCTAAAACTCACACGTCATCCGGTCTGTCATACCCAACACCCGAAAATCAAACATCACGATTTCAGGAATAACATGGGGCCAGTGTTCGAACACACTCATGCCTGGGCGAACCGGGCAGCTGCTGGTTTCGTGGGTGTTGCCTTCAAAATCCAGCATCATCACATGGTATTTCATCGTCTCTTTAAACGGGTTGTTGACCACCAGCATCATGCTGTCGCTGTCGTCCATTTGTGTAAATCGGAAGCTGATGGTTTGTGCCGGATCGTTCACTGTGTCTACTTGTTTAAAATCCGTGAATGTTCCCTCGTTGACCCGGGCCTCGACAAACACTTCATCGCCGGGTAACAGTGAAATCCGGTCGCCCATCACCACAGGCCAGTAGATGGGTAACGTTTGTTCGAATGTCTCTTTGCCGACCTTAAAGTTCAGTGTGTGATCTCGTCGGCAGTCATTGTTTTCACAGTACGCTTCCATTGAGTTCGGTTCGTTCGGGTTGTTTGTGGTTGCGGTGTCGTCTGGTGCGGCGTCTTCCGTCAGTGAACACCCGGCCAACCATAGCGCTAGTAAACTCACCACGCTGCGCTTAACCATTCCGGCCTGTTTTTTATATCCTGTCATCAACCACACCCTTCTCTTTTTGCTATCAATTCAATGTATTAATCACGCTGCTTGTAAAAGCTGACTACCAGAATCCGGTAAGCGCTACGTAAAAACAACCAGCTATTGGACGATGCAAGGCGGGGAAAGTTCTAGGATATTTGAGAAATTACGTTAGGAATGCGCAGAGAGTTGAAAAACTGCGCATCAAGATAAGAAATTCAACTTCATTCAATTTTATTCGATTTAGAATAATTACAAGAACGGCAAAGTAACTGAAGGTTTTCCCACACAGTTAACCCCCCCTTCGATATAGGTAAGATATGGTCGCCGTGTAACCCTTTAAACCCAGCAGAACCCTTGAATACGCTTCCGCATGACGGACAAATATATCCCTTACACTCATCATTATAATTTTCAAAGAAATATGCTTCTTTCCAGTCAACTGGAAAAATACGTTGTGTAGGATCAACTTTACTCAAATAATCCAGCATAGTACTTAGCTTGAAACGATGTTCTTTATAATTTCTATTGCGGCTTCACATTGAGCCTTCTGGCCTTTCGCTCCACCCCAACGTCCTTTTTGTTCTGGGTATCCCTTCGTTAACCATTTCACTCCAGATTTTCTTGGAAATCTTATTAGCTCGACAATATTAGCTCTCACTTTAGAATCGCTTGCTACTTCATGAATACTGATTTTCAACTCAACTAATGCAGCGATTGCCAATGCCATCTGCTTGTACTTGTCCACGCTTAGTCCAGCTCCTCCTTTTGTGAGGAAAAACTCAATCCATTTAACATAGTGTGCAAAATGAGTCTGTAATCCAGATTCATACGTTGGCAACAGAGGCACGGATGCATTTTCATCATCGTGATGTAACTGAGCACAAAAAATATCTAATATTTCTTCTGTAGCACCCCGATAGCCTATCGATAAATGCGACATTGAGCTGGAGTCTTCAACTAAAGAATTCAAAGTTTCACGATTCATTGCAACGAGATACCAAAGAAACATTTCAGAAGGAACCTGGCCTTTTGACAGCTTTTTATCTTCCCACCAATTCTCCCACTCAATTTTTGCATTTTCATATTCATTCCAAGGGTTATGAATATTCCGGGCAGATGCAGCACTTTCGTTTCTATCCATATGTTTTGACTGCGAATACTGACCAGCAAGTTTAATGAAATACACGGATGGTGACGAACTATAGTAGGACAAGCGAATGTCTTGAGCACTTAGCGGAGTTCCACCCTCGTTTATTCGCCTAAAAATTTCTAATTTGGTATTTAAATCAATATTTTCGGGTAGATTAATTATCGACAGGGTGTAATCAGTGAAAGCATTTTTATAAATTTCGGGTAATTCGTCGAATTTTTTGCCTTTATAGTGATTCGCTTGAGGGGCCAAATATACTACGTCTGATCCACTACTCAGCTTTAAGTCGCCTCTGTAAAAAGACAAAATAGTAGTTAAACGTTGCTGTCCGTCAACCACTTCACTTTTACCCTCATCATTGGTAGAAAAGAAAAATGCAGGAATTGTTAAATTATTAATTATAGATTCAATAAATAGTGACTGCTTTCTCTGATCCCATTGTTCTGCATCTCGTTGATAATCTGGGATAACTATTCTATTACTACTGAATCTGTTACATACCGTTTCAATACCCATTGATTCAGTTCGCGTCTGACTACTAACCAGTGGCTTTACATTATTCATCTTCATCCTTATATCTTTATAGGAACAGACAAGAAATATAAAACAAAGTAGAAACAAAAAACAGATCCCGCAGGATCTGTTTTTTACATCTAATCGCCAAAAATAACCAAGGCTACTAATCAGCCGATTAACTTATGCCGCCGAATTTATCGGTTCCGGCAGGCCCATAAATTCCAGGCCTTCGATTGGACAAATCTCCAGCGCGTGGCAGTAGCGCACGTATTCCACAACATCCAGTCGTCGATCACAGTGTTCAATCTTACTGATGTAACTGTGCGGAATATTCAGCCGTTTGCCTACTTCGCGCATCGTTAGCCCGCGCTGTTCACGTTGCGTTTTTAACCAAAACGTTAAGTGACGGTTTTCCAGTGAACGGACTGAATTAGCGAAGCCGCTGGTTGGGTTTGTTTTTCTCGGCATAACATTGCTCTCCATCATTATTGCAGTATTGCGTGTAACCGTGGAATCAACTTCCACGCGTGAAGACATCATTAAATGTCAACGCCAGCCTACCCGTTATTTTCACGATGCAAGTGCAAATAGATGCACAGATCGGTTAGCAATTAACACTTTGACTTGTATTCACAACAGGTAACTTACCGTTATTGAAAACAGAGAGCAAGCCTTATTTTTCCTTTAAAATCAATTGGTTTGATAATAGAACCAATGAAAGCGCGTCCCATTAACAGGGCGAATAACGCTACTGTTTTTTAACGTTAATCAACCTTTCTACCAGAATGCATTGACGCCAAATTAACATTTACATCAGTCACTAACTGGGCGATCAACACATTGCCCAGCGCTATCGCGTTGCCTTCGTCCAGTTTAAAATCGGTTTCTGCATCCTGTGCGGTGGTGGCCAGTTTCAGCAGAGTATTAATCACAGAATCCGAGATGATATTCAGCTCTTCCAGATCGAGGTTCAGCGAGCGGATACCATCGCCGCTGTCTGCCCGTTTTACATCCGTCAGATTAAACAAATTCACGCCCAGCACCCGGCAAACTTCCGGTAAGAACAAACTTCGCGCATTGATATTGTTCTCAATATTATTCACGACCTGTTGTGAGGTGCCTGCTAACTTTGCCACCATCGCTTGCGAAAACCCCTTGTTATGACGCGCATCGCGAATAATTTTGCAAATATCCTCATTCATCTTACTTTTCTCCTTTAGGTTGATTTTCAGGTGTGCCAAACAGCGGAATAATTTTGGCTTTAAGATCACGTTTTATCGGGCCAATGTCCGCAGACGAGAAATCATATTGTCGAACGCGTTTGCGAACATTGACACACACCAAAATTAGCAACATTAATGCGGCAAATGCTGCCAGCGCGAGTAGTAACAGTTTATGCTCCATTAGCTCATGTACCTTTGTAACGGGTTTGGACGATAGAGTAACCAGGCCAGATACACCGCAAGACCCAGCGTCATTGAAATAGAAAATGCGGGAATAAAAATTTTATAGAAGGACAACACCACGCCAGTTTTTAAATGCGCGTGATCGAAATACGTAATGATTTGCACAAACCCCAGCAACGCATAACAAGCCATCACCAGTCGCGCATAGTTTGAAATCAGCAACCCAATCCGGGTATGAGCAAATAAAATCACGTAAATCATCAACATATCGAACAATGCCAGGCCAATAAACCAGGCAAAACTCCGCCAGTGCGGGTCTGTGATATAAGTGTTGAACGGAGAAAATGCAGTAACCAGATAATCGCCTAACATGCCGATAACCGCCGTCAGCAAAATGCTGTAATTCACCTTAGACGACGACATATAAAAGAAGGCCATCACGATAGTCACGACACCCAAAAAGTGAGAAGTCAGTGTCAAAAAATTAATTGAATGCGCCATATTATCCCGCCACCCTGTTGTTGAATTTTGTGCGAAATAATAGGTAGAAGAGATAAAGTGAGATGCCAACAGAGCCAGCAATTGAAACTGAAGGAATTAAAACCTGGTATATAGGTGGAAGTGTCTGGGTTTTAAAATGAATTTTGTCAAAGTACGTCAGTATTTGAACGAATGCTAATCCCAGATAAACACTGATCACCAGCTTCGCGAACGTTGTAAACATTAAACCAATGCTGGTGTGTATCAAAACGATGGCGTAAACAGTAACTACATTAAAAAACGCTATACCGATAAACCATGCAAAATTTCTGATATGTAAGTCGTCAATATGACGTGTTAATGGGCTGAAATACATAATCAGTAAATCAGCCAGTACTGCTAAAACTATTGTCGTTAAAACACTGTAATTTCTCTTATTGTCAATTGCATACATGAATGTCAGGACAAGTGTTGAAATCATCGATGCATTTAAAACAATTAAAATATAATCTGTCATTTCTCTATTCAGGATCGGGAGGCATATTCCCACTTCCATTACCAAAAACCAGTGGAGAAACAACCACATCACTCTCCTGATGTGTTCCACTTAATGACACCACATCATCCTGTAATGTCGCTGCTTGCCTGGTAGAAGCCGTATTACCTGCCTGTTGATTGCTATTTTGCACCTGCTCGGTGCTGCTAAGTGGTTGATTCGCTGAATAACCCTGAATTTTCATGTCGATGCCTCATCGTTAAAACAGAAACACCGAAGTATATATAAAAGGTAAATCACCAACCAGATATTCTGAGCCCGGTTAACCCTGCTCCAGCATCACTAAAAAACTGATCACTTCCTGATCCAGTTCCGGAATATGCTGATGCCCCCCGGTTTGCCCCATCGCCGTCACCGCAAATTGATACAACTCTGCAATAAACTCCGCCGGATGCTTGCCCAACTGTCCGGCGTTCGCGCACCAGGTTAACCGGTCCGTCGCCTGCGCCAGATAAAACGCCATATCGGTAAAATCAGCCACGTTGCCACACAACCGCCGCACCGCCGCCTTAATTAACAAAAGCCCCAGCCCGTTCCACGCCTGCTGGCTGCCACCTCGCGCCTGTTGCAACGCCGCCACCAAATCGCAACGCTGCAACGCCTGTAAGTCAGTCTGATGAATGATCGCCTTCGAATTCTGCATAACATTCCGTCATTAAATTAATAATTGCTAAAAATGGAGGTTAAAAACCTCAATCAAAATTATTAACAACTGAATCGCACTGTTGTTAACGGAATGGGAAAATATCGTAATTTTCCTAAAACAGCAATGAAAAATCGACCCAAAATAACGACACCGGTTCTAAAACGTGAACATTTTAGCGATATTAGCACCACTGTAAATACAGATTTATAAATATTTAATGACGACAAAGTGACTGACACAATTGAGAATTATCAAGCTAACTGTCCCGCGCTAACCTGACATCATCACTTTTATCGCTGGTTCTAATTAAGGTCTGTAAAAAATGATAAAAAATATTGAAGATTTGGGATGAGTATTGGGATTTGATGGGTTTATTGGGTCAGGAGAAAAATATAAGGAGGGAAATAAATGAAGGCAGTGAAAAATTCAACCAAACAAATACCCCGCCCCGATAACCTGTCGCCTGGGTGACAACCGCAGGCCAAACCGGGGCGATGTGATTAACGGGCGATAAAGGTTTCCAGCAGGTTTAACAAGAATGCTTTATGGGTAACTTGTGGCATATGGCCGCAGTCGTCGATTAACTGCAAATGCACCTCGCCGCTGACTTGCTCGGCGATCCAGCGTGGGATAGCGACCGATCCGAATTCATCTTTGCAGCCATGAATAATCAACGCCGGACAAGTCACCTGAGGCAGTGAAGTTAGCCGCCAGTCTCTGAACGAAGGCCGATGCCAGACCTTTGTCCAGGCATCGAGCGTCCATTGCGCTTTGTCGCCATGCCATCGAGCTAATTTTTCAAATTGCGCTGGTGTTGCAAACCCGCGCTGAGCGTCGGTAATTCCCTGCAACGTGCGGTCTTCCACATAAGCAGGCGCGGCCATCGACACCACACCGACACAATCCGGGTCCGTTGCCGCCAGATGCAACGCCATCGCACCGCCGACACTATGCCCCAGCACCCTGAACGACTGAATCGACAATTGAGCTTTGATCAACGGCCAGTAGTCGCTGGCTTCGCGAATAATAAAGTCGTTGTCCGGCAACGCTTGCCTGGCATAAGAACGGCCAAAGCCCGCCCGGTCATATGCGATCACCGGCCGTGCAATACGCCGGGCCAGTTCTTCAGGAAAGCTTCGCCATTGTTCAACCGACCCCAACGAATCATGGATCAGCAACAAGGGCGTTTCCTCACGCACGCTGTCTGGTTTCCAGCATTTTACAAAGAGTTCGCCGCGCTCAGTGGCGATCATCCGCTCAGTTATTTTCATGTGATACTTCCTGTGCAATCGGGCCATTAGAACCCATCATTGGTGCCTGTATTACTATAACGGTTCTTGTTACACCCGGGCTTTATTGCGCATTATTCTATTTATTGGTGATGTTGATTAGAATGTCCGAACAGGAAATAGAAACCATCCGATTGGGCCATATTTTATCCTTAACATAGGCCAACAAGATAAACACCATAAACAAACATCATGGAAAAACCATCATGAAAAACGTTGCGATTCTGGCCTATGAAGGCTGCTGGGCGATGAGCATTCACTTGGTCAATGACTTTTTTCGTATTGTTGAGCTACTGGAAAAACACCAGAACAGTCCACGAAGTTATAACACCACTCTGATGAGCGTAGACGGTCAGCCAGTAACCTCTGCCAGCAACGCGATCATCGTGCCAGACGGCCCGTTAGCTCACGGCCCGTTTGACCTGATAATTGTCCCGCCCATTGAAGGCTGGCGCTTAAATCAAATGCCCGCCGACACAGCGCCATTACTGGACTGGCTAACACCGTACTGGCATTCGTCCACCGTGGTTTTAACCCTCAGCACCGGCGCATTTTTCCTCGCCGCCTCTGGCGCACTGGCCCCCGGCAGCCGCTGCGCGACACACTGGGCGTTTACCAAACCGCTGCGACAACGTTTCCCTGATTACATTTTCAGCGCCGATCAGCCCTGGATAAAATCCCGTAATATTTACAGCACCAGCACCTTCGAAGCGTCCATTGATGTGTTGCTGGCGCTGGTCGCCCGGGACAAAGGCGACAGATTCTCGCAACAATGCGCCGCCAGTTTACTGGTCGATGAACCGAGACGCCTGCCCCCTATCCTGCCAGACTGCCGGGAACACGACGACAACGCGATTTTTTCAGTGCAGGACTGGATCGAACACCACAGTTCTCGCCCGATAACAATAGCGGAGCTGGCATCATTATTCGGCTTTAGCGAACGTAACCTGAAACGCCGTTTCACCCTGGCAACCGGATTACCGGTCAACAAATATATCCAGGCCGTTCGGCTGGATCGCGCCAAAAAACTGCTGCTGTCCAGCGATAAAACGGTGAAAGACATCGCGCTGGATGTCGGCTACGAAAACGATGGATTCTTCACCCGGTTATTCAAAACCGCCACCGGCCAAACCCCGGCACAATGGCGAACGGGCGGCGTTGCCGGTTTGAATGATGTGAGTAATGAGATGGGAAATCGTTGAAGGGGTGTGTTTGAAATAGCAGGTCACCGATTTGAACAGAGACATGTTATTGGGTGATGTGACGGCGACGACGAACGCATGGCCCGCCGTATATTAAGTGGATGTTTTGATCGATTCCTGCTTGAGTAGCCTTTTAATGGCGGCAGGTCTATTTGCGCGGTCGCGTCATCAGTGTGCAGCCGCAGGGATTCAGGTTAAAGTGATTTGCATCCTGACCCAGGGATTTAAAATCGTAGCCTTGATAGACACCAAAAGCACCACGGGCAGACGATACGGCAATGTGTGATTTCTCCGTTACTTTTGGGCCAGCAGGTCCAATGATCCCATCCAAAAACTCGATAATTGAAGCTTTTAGTGACAAATGAACAACTGGCGATTTAACCAGGCCAGTAATAGTAAATGCAACATTTGCCGCGTTGTCGATCAAATAGTCACAGCCGAGGCTCAGCGTGATAACACCGACCGTTTCATTTTCTGGCGAGCAAATCTGATAATGCGCCTCTGAATGGTCTTCAAGGGTAGTTTCTTTCGCATTATCCAGTAGATCCAAACAAACACAGGCTTGTTCGCGAACAAAATCCCAACTTTGTGGCGTACACACGGTTCCTTTTTCGCCTATTTTTCCTCTTTCTTCCAGAAATTTCTTGCGTTCCTGCTCATTTAGCCGATTCAACGCAACTTCAGACCAACTGGCTAACAGTGCTTTATACATGGCCCATTCTTCGTTGGTTCTGATTAACTGAAAAGTAAAACCCATTACGGTATTGAAACTCGGTTTCAACATAGATGACCAGTGCTGTTGAGGTTTGACGACAGCAGGCCCTTGAGATCTCGGACTGAGAGGGCTCGATGATGATTGCATAACTGACTCCAGAATTATTTAGCGATTAGCGCTGGACAATTCTGGCGTTTCTATACGGGTCAGACTCGGGGTTGTGTGGCAGCAAATCGTCATTATTTATTGATTTAAATAGGTATTTTCTACTAGAACTTGCGTGGTAAGTCCGATTAACCATGAACCAAACCAGGCAAAGTAGAACTCTTTAGCTCAGAGAGAATGCTTATGTTAAACCCACAAAGTGCCAAGTGCCGTGAGGCAATTGCTATGCTCGAATTAACCGCAACCGGACGAGCGATCATCGAAGCAACCGGCCATGAAGAGATCGCCATTACTGAAATCGCCGGGCTAAACAGTTCGGGCATCACAACAGCGGTTACATCAATTCAGGTAATGCAGGAAATAACCGCTATTCCCAACATGGCAATGGTCATAGGTCACGAACTGACGCATTGCCTGGACCTGATGTACTGGCGTGACAATCCTGAACGCAACGATCTCGGCACATTAATGACTCCATCACAGATTGGCCGTTCAGAAGTCAATGCACATTTTAACCAGGGCAAAATTGGACGAGAGCTGAAAGCATTGGCTAACAAACCCGACACAACATTTACCCCCGAGCAAGTGACCGCCGTTACCACAATGGCCAACTCATCCACAACATTTGGCAAATCGATAGACTGGTTAGACAGACACGCTGTGGTTCTGTACTTAATTTCCACCGAGATGTACAGCGCCAGCATTAAAGCTGCCTGCGAACATAACAATATGTTCAACGCCTGGTCAGACTCTTACTGGTGCGATCACTCAGAAGAATTCCACAGCGAAGCCCACTTCAACGACGACCACCGCTGGAACAATGCCGAATGGGTGAATAAACAGAAAGGTAAGTAAACCTGAAAAACACACCGGAGAGGTGTAAATAGTACAACGAGCCTCTGATAAATATTCCCCCTCGCCCTGATGGTCCTCCGTCAGGGCGTGGAGAATTTACCATTGAATCCAGCGTTTATTCACTTTGCATCCAGCATTGCATCCATTTCCTAAAGCACACCGGGAGGTGTGAATAGTACAGCTAGCCTCTGATAAATATTCCCCCTCGCCCTGATGGTCCCCCGTCAGGGCGTGGATAATTCACCCTTGAATCCAATTTCAAGTTACTTTGCATTCAGGCATTGCGCTCATTTCCTAAAGCACACCGGGAGGTGTGAATAGTACAGCGAGCCTCTGATAAATATTCCCCCTCGCCCTGATGGTCCCCCGTCAGGGCGTGGAGAATTTACCATTGAACCCAACGTTAAATGACTTTGCATTCAGGCATTGCGCCTATTTCCTAAAGCACACCGGGAGGTGTGAATAGTACAACGAGCCTCTGATAAATATTCCCCCTCGCCCTGATGGTCCCCCGTCAGGGCGTGGAGAATTTACCATTGAATTCAATGTTAATTTACTTTTCATCCAGGCACTGTGCTCATTTCCTCAAGCACACCGGGAGGTGTGAATAGTACAACGCCCTGACGGAGGACCATCAGGGCGAGAATTGTTTTTGCGGCAAGCTCGGCGACATAGCAAATCCGGTTTACCCCACCAGCAAACGGGCTTGAGGAATGGCCGACAGGAATATACCACCAGGGACGGTAGTTACAGCGAGCCTTGTTAATAAAATAGGTTTACCCCGCACCCGCGGGGAAGACCGTGACGCACGAGGACGGTCACGAAGAGCGGACGGTTTACCCCCGCACCCGCGGGGAAGACTCCCAATCACGGAAGTATTAGAAATTATAACACGGTTTACCCCCGCACCCGCGGGGAAGACTGATGCGCAAGCCTCAAGCCAGCGCCAGCGTGCGGTTTACCCCCGCACCCGCGGGGAAGACACCCAATTCTGTTTAACGAAACACAGTTGTGCGGGTTTACCCCCGCACCCGCGGGGAAGACGCCTTCGCATCAGCGATATTTTGTTTTCTAACGGTTTCCCCCCGCACCCGCGGGGAAGACCCATCAAGGAACACATTCCACGCTTTTTCTACCGGTTTACCCCCGCACCCGCGGGGAAGACGATGTCACCTGAGGAAAAGAAAGACCTTTTACCGGTTTACCCCCGCACCCGCCTGTCTCTTGATCACATCTCATCATCCAGCTCTTTTGCCAGACGATAGCCAGACAGCAATTCCTGAAGGAGATACCAGCCTTCCCACAAGACCTCCCAGCCCGCACG
>CBFHMJ010000003.1:0-591766 GCA_965656875.1 Alteromonadaceae bacterium | reverse complement strand
GGCGAAAAAATACGACGTTGGGATGAATTTGCGTTATCTTCCACTGGCATACTCGACTGTAAATTGCGAATAACAACAGAGTACCTGAAAAGCGCTTAAATCAAAGATGTGATGACCGGACGGTTACGATGAATTTGCGTTATCTTTCACTGGCATACTCGACTGTAAATTGCGAATAACAACAGAGTGACGTGAAAAGCGCTTAAATCAAAGATGTGATGACCGGACGGTTACGGAATTTAAGCGCTTAAAAAGAAAGAATAAAAACGGTAGAGAATTGGAGCGTGTAACGAGGTTCGAACTCGTGACCTCAACCTTGGCAAGGTTGCGCTCTACCAGCTGAGCTATACACGCTTAGAATGGTGCACCAGACCATAGAAAGTTCGAACCAAATCTTTGATGTTTTAAGGGAGTGGGAGCAGGTTTTGAAGATTCGTGGATAAAGATCGTTCTGAGAATTACTTCGGCAAATAGAGAGCAGTGAAGTCTTAAAACAAGACCACCTATATAATCTTGGCCTCTTTCAAAACTCGTTCATATAATCGTAGAAATTGACTAGCAATGCCCCATTTTTTAGCGGGGCTATCGTCATTACTTAATAAAAGCGCAATAATCCAAAGAACTTCGTTTAGTGTTTGAGTTACTGACGACAAAACATTCTCAATCTCCTCCCCGACATCGAAAATCATAGCATCCTCTGCATAGAGAATTTTATTTCGAAAGTCGACTCTATGCTTGGCAAATTTCTTTATCGAATCGTAGCCGTTATATTTTATTAACTCTTCAAAATCTTCATAAAGAGTTTCAACAACGTCCTCTTGCCCATCACTTTTGTTTAGAAAAAAATTAAAGGGAGAATTATCAATATGATTTTCTCCTATATGCAGCCTTAGCAAGAGCTTATTTTCAGCGATTATTGGCTCAATAGAAATATCTATACTGGGACCACCTTCAACTACATCTATTCTCAAACCGCTTTCAAGAAACGCAGAAACGATAATAGCTATATTATGCACTGTTGGCGAAAAGAGCTGCTTTACAAAATGGTTTCTAAATTTTTGGGTAATATGTTTGCAGTCAATGAAGCTATCCTCATTGCGTTTAATTATATCAAAAACTGCAACGGCCAACTCTTCTTCAGCAGCAACAAGTCGGATAGCTGACATTTCAGGATCTATACTTTTAATAACCAGAGCTTTTGTGTAGTGTAGATAACAGTTTTCAACCCTACTTCTTACACTCGTGGTAGCATTTTTGTGCACAAAATCCCAAATATCTTGGTTTATACTTTCATCCCAAAGCTTTTGAGATTCGTTCAATAGAGCTTCAATATTCATTTTTAAGCCCGTTCTTAGATGAAATTAAATCACTTCCAGCAATTCTTTAAATTCAAGAGAATTTAAATCCATCGCTTCTATCAATGCGTCTTTCTTGATATTAAGCAACGCTCCGCCCTCAAAAACAAAAAACTCACTGTAGTTTTCAAGTAGAAAGTTGGCCAAATGCCTTGGGATTCCAATATTCTGTAACTCAATCACACGTCGGTCATTCGTCCCATATTCAAGAAACTCTCCCCAATTCTCACCAGCATTTTGGCCGCCTAATTTTTCCGATAAGATATCGTAATAATTGCTGAAATAGTTTTTAAGCTTAAACCTCAAGATATTATCAACATCCGATATAAGGCTGTTGATCACCATATTGATGTGTTCTTTGCTACCGAAATTAAAAATAATCAATTCGGTTCCACTCCATATTTCCCCTTTATCCTTGTAATATCTTAATGCACTACTGATCATCCAGCTTAAGGACTGCGAATTCATCCAACTAGACATTAAAACCGCATAATATTTCAAAGTTTCTCGTGATGGCAGCAGTGGATTTCTGCCTCCCACTTCTTCAGTTTCCCAAGAATAAAAGTCGCATAAAAGTTCGAGTTTATTTAATGTAGAGGCGTAACTAATATCTGATGACAGTTTTTTAGAGACCAAGTCTTCACACTGGTAAATATGATTTTGATATTTAGATTTAATCATTGAATATGATGAAAGAATCTTTTCAGGTATAACCATTTCTTTCTTAAGTTTTTGTAAAACGGCTTTCGCATTATCATTTTTTGCCAGAAAATTAGACCTCAGAGCCGAATCATCTGATCGAATCTCATGGATTAGTGCTATGTTTGCATAGTGATTATAAATATTTCTTTGATTTTCCGTAACGTTCTTCCTCGTAAATTCATTCCCCGTAAGTGAAGCCTCAATGTTTTTATAAAAACTTCCTAGTCCCGAATTCAGCAAAGGCTTAATAGGTTTTATATCTCTATTTTTCACTACACTTAAATCTCTTTCGGGATGCTCCCACCTATTTTTCTTATCCTGAATACGGGTACATATAATATTACCTGAAAGCTCTCGCGTTAGCCTCCCTGCACGCCCAGCCAAATTCCAAAAATCAATATCTGTAAATTTGGTAAGGCCAATAGCATTGTTAAGTATGAATATATTTTTAGCCGGAAGATTAACGCCCTCTAGTAATGTTGAGGTGCAAAATACAAAATCTATGGCTCTATCAGAAAATAGCTGCTCGACCTTTTCTCGTATTCTTTGCGGAAGGCTTCCAAAATGGAAAGCTACACCCTTTTTAAGGCAATCAATTAGAAAGTATTTTTTATGTAAGTGCTCCTCGATTACGGATATAACCTCATCAATGCGATCATCTTTTTTATCTGGCAAGGTTTTTGAGAACTCCAAGGCATATTCAACCGTGTCACTCTTTGTATTGCAGTATATGATACTCGCATCACGCTTACTTAAACGCTTGACCCACGCATAAAAGTCATCATCACTGAAATCAACGTCTACATTTTTCTCATCCGCCACATCGGAAAACATTAAACAACGCTTATCAAGAAAATCTAAAAAGTATCTGTTTTGAGAAACGGGAGAACTTTTAACATTTTTTGCTTCCTCTGTGCTTTTCTCAAAAAGTTGTAGAAACACTTCTGGATTAGGAATATTAGGCGATGCAAAATAGAGCTTAATGCTCTTTCTCTCGGCTTGTAGAATTGCATGATAGTATAGCGGGCTTCTTGTATCATTTGGGGATGTGACTTTTTGCGCCTCATCAATGAATAAATACCCAATTTTAGGATTACTAAACTCTGCCAGATACGCTGTTAATCGCTCTGGCGTAAAAATAAAAATGAACTTTTTTCCTTCTGCTCGAAAAGCTTCGGGAACGGTTGGATGAGAAAGGATTTTATAGCCTTCAATATCAGAGAAATCCTTTTTTAACTGTAATAAAGTTTGGTTAATCAATGCTCTCGTTGGAACAAGGATGATAATATTCTCATTGCAATTATTCTCCTCAATCAAATGCCTTATAAACTCTTTAATAATAAAAGACTTTCCTAAGGATGTTGGCCCTGAGAAGCTGTAATGGTTACTGTTCTTTAAATTACTAAAAATCTCATATTGTTCATCGGTAAATATCAAATCTTTGCTACGAGATTTTTGGTATATCTCCTTAAGACTTTTCTCAAAAATAAGTTCAATCGAATTATCATCAGAACCTAAATCATTATCTTCTAAAAACTTTATCGCTGGAAAATTTCCAAGCTTAACTAAAATAGAGTGAGCGAATCTCTTAAAGAGGCTGTCATCCTTATAGTCATCAATCAGAAGACTCACTGTTTTGTAGGCTTTATTTTGTGCCTCAAAATTTTTTGAGCGCGAAAGAATATCTGCGAAGCGCAATAAATCAACATATTCCTTGGCACTTAGAATGGTTTTGTCCGCGCTAAAAAAATTTGACGCAGACAACATTTCTGCTTTTATGAACAAGTCTATAAAATATTCATCTTCCAATACTTCTGCCGATAGTTTGTCAAAAAAACTCATGCTGTTATCTCTTTTTGAATTTTTTTGCGGCTATCTTCTAAGTTCGTAAAGGGTAATACGTATATATAGAAGTGATGACCAAAAAGTTCATACTCTTCGATTTTCTTTTTTATGTGTTCAAAAGAATTTTCAACCTCACCCTTGATCTGCTCTTGAATCTTAAGACGAAACTCTGAGTTAGGCAGACGCTTATCTTCCGTGCTTATAACTATTTCGTAGCCAACAAATATTCCAAACGCATCATCTACCTCAAAGTCATTATCCCGTTTTGGAACTATAACAGAGCGTATAAAATCAAGTTCATCTTCCGAAAACTCCTCTTTCTCTAAGTTATCGCTTACGAGAGACTTTTCATACGGTAGACCGCTCTTCTCATCACCCTTGGCATTAATACAGTTTTTGAACTCGTAAATAGATTTAAAAGCATCGGTTAAGGCTGTTGTCAGTGATTTAACTGTCTTGGACTCACCAAAAATAAGCTGATAATTTCCATCATCCAATTTTAAGAAGTGCACTCCATCTGCACCATTAACATAATGCCCTGTGGCGGTTTTCAATTCTAACTTTGAAAGAATCTTAGGAGCATTTAAATGTGTCTCGAGGAAGCAATATAAAAGAAGTTCGCCCAACTCCCCCTTATTCTTAATATAATTTACAAATTTCTCTCTAGCCTTCTTAGACAGTGTTCCGGGACGATCCGAATAACGCTCTCGCACCTTTCTTGATAAAGAATATTCTATAACAGGATCCGTTAAACGATCCGATAACGAACTATAGTCAAATTCATTTGCATTTATTTTCAATACAAATAAATCCAGCTTATTTTTGCCATAATCATCAATAACATTGGAATCAATATGATCAAAGCTATCTAAAAATTCTTTACTTTTTATGCTTAGTTCCATTTTTCAAATTCCAATGGTATGTAAAAACCAACAGAGGATTTCACCAATAACAACTGCTAGATTAAAATTTTTGTAACCTTTTCTGATGTTTTGAACCTTAGTATCCACTATGTGGACAAAACCAAACCATCGCTGTAGTCGCCAGCCTAGGAACAATAAAAACACAACGGATAATAGGTTTAATTATTACCCAATGCAACTTCAAAGAGACCTTATTCACAACTCCAATGTGCAATAAAGGTCTCGCACTTCAAATGGCAGGATGCAAAGATATTCGAGTGTTTGAGCTTCTGTAGCATGCCCAAAGGCTTTCATGAGGAGCGCAACGCTGGCGCGGTTGGTGATGCGTTGGTGGTAGCCCCAAGTCTTACGAAGCGTATGCGAACCATAGTTACCTTGTAGCCCAGCATCTAAACACCACTGTTTCACCAGATGATTTACGCCTTCAACGGTGAGGGCTTGGTAACGCCTGCGCTGCGACAGGAAGAGTGGCGCATTTGGGTCGTTAGAAAGTGGGTGGCACGCTAACCAATTCTGAATAGCGTCAACCGTGACCTTGTTCACTACCGTTGAACGGTATTCCTTATTTTTGGATTGTTTAACGTCCAACAAGTCGCCAGCTTTGAGGGGCGCGACTTGCCCGACCGTTAGGGACACTATTTCGTTCGCACGATATGCGGTGTTAATTCCAAGAGTAAATAAGCAGAGATTGCGCGGCTGGCTAGCAAGATTGGCCTTAATCACCCGAATAGCTTCAAGACTTCGAATGGGCTGTACCTTAATAGATGCACCCTTTTTCGGATGGTTATCGTTACGTCCTTTTTGCATTTTCATCCGTGACTTTTTGCTGCATCAACTTTTATCTGAAAGTTGACATACTTAAATTATCTCTTTGGTTACAGTGTGTTAGGCACATTCAAAGGGGCTGATTTTGACATTTTTCCATCCCCTAACTCATTGGTACTGCTCCATGAATTATACCTTTATCAACTTTCAGATATAAGTTAAAGAGCGTTTTGTTATATGCAGCGCTGAGCGTTAGTAGCATCAGTTCTGTTCAGGCTGATGTATTCAAAGCAAAGGACTTTCTAAAGCTGCAAAGCATGAACCAGAAATTCTGGATAGAAGGGTCGATGGACACCATGATACATATCGCCGCCATCAGGGATACAGAGCAGGCAGATTGCATTGTGAAATGGTATTACACTGATAAGAAGGCCGAGAGAAATACACTCATTTTGGCCTTAATGGAAAAATACAGTGATTTTGTACCAAGCTCGATCATGATTTCATTGGTTGAACAGGCTTGCGGCGATTTTCGCAAAGGTTAGAGTTTTAAATCAGGAAGCGAAGATGGCGCGACAGGACGAGTTTCAAGACCTGCTTGGGCTTTTGGGTCATTCACCACCTCAAGCGCTTTGGCCTCAACTTGCTGAATGCGCTCTTCAAAGCCTTTCAGCAATTCAAGATTTTCTTCGCTGGGGTTATCTTTGATTTCGTCCATCTTATCCATGATGTCGATAAGCTCTTGGTCGTGCTCAAACATAAGCTCTAAATTTGATTGTGTTTGTTGATAATCTTTTAGGCGCGTGGTGTTTTCTGTGAGCGTACCCACCTGAATATTTTCTCTTGAAACGGCTTGCCCGTCTTCGGTCACAGCCTGATTATTTTCATCCAGAAAGACAAGCTGGTTATCAAGAGTGCGCGCCGCATTTTCGCGTTGCTTCTCAAGCTTGTCTTGTAAGTGGTGAATGGCATCGTAAACCGCGACTTGAGCATGGTTTAATTGCTCTTGCACATAATACCAACGCTCGGAAAACTGGCTCGATAACATCAACATCGCTAGCGTATTGCGCGCGTGCTTTTTGTCTTCTTGAGCTTTGGCTTCTTGCTCCCGATGAACAAAGCGCGATTGACCGATATACTCACCAGCAGACTCGGCATTATATTGACGCCGTGTATCGTCTTGCCCGTTTTGCTCTTTAGCTGTTTTTATCTCGTCCGCGTCCATGCCATTCATTCTCAATTCTCTCACGCAGTACAATCATAGAGCGAAAGTATTAAGAAATAGGTAACGGCGGGATTATTAGAAAGATTTAGGCGTCACATCCATGCGCTCATGCGCGACACGCATGACAAGCAAGGTGCTGTCAGTATATCTGTAGTAAATCATATGATGGCGGTATGGACGCTTGAAAACCCCTTCGAGCACATGATCTGCTGACATTCCCAAGCTTGGCATTTCTGCTGTTTTTTGCAGCGTATCATGAAGCCCTAAAAGATAAGCATTGGCCTGTTCCTTGCCCCATGTTTCAAAACTGTATTGCCATATATTGAGTAAATCTTGTCTGGCAAGGGGTCGCTGGACAATTTTACGCATCGACACCAGCATCTTTTTGCGCCTGAGCAATAATCTCGTGCATATCTAATGGGATTGGATCACCACTGTTTTCGCCATCGACAAGCATGTTTCGCAATGCCTCAAGCTTGGCGTTATAAACTTGGTCTTGCTGCATTTTAAGGCGTAATGCCTCGCGCACAACTTCACTGGCATTATTGTACATGCCACTTTCTAGTTGCTGCTGAATATAGCTCTCAAATGCTGGGCTTAGGTTTACATTCATCTTCATACCCTCCTGATCTCATCTTAGGCCAGATTGTCCGATATTGTCAATTTTAGACACACCAGTATTTAAAGCTCCATTGTTCGATAAAGATCATGGACTTCTTGCGACATCCGAATACCGCCCGAACTTAATGCCCGCTAAAGATATGTACCTCACCATGATTTAGTTCAAAGCTGATGATATCGCCCGACATTTCCCAATCTCTCGCCATGCGTTCATAGTCGATATAAAACACAAGATGTTCGGGAATGGTGCTGGTGTCTTCGGTGAACTGACGCGCATAATCTTCGAGGCTTTCATATGCGCCGTGATAGCGCTCATCAATGGCGTTTTGTGCTTCTTCAAGGTCTGAATAGTAATCCAATAATTCAGCCCCAAGCCCACCATGCTCTTCAATAAATAAGGCGACTGTATGAGCAGAATCAATGCCTTCATATTCCGATAAACGATAGCCATCAAACCCTTCATAATCATGAATGGCGTATTCCTCAGCATCATCAACAGGCGATGCTTGCAGCAGCGTGTTAATGTGCTCTTGAATGTCTTCAAGCGCTAACGTGGCATCAACCCACACACCGTGCAAAATACCGTTGTTATAGGCCGCAAGGTCAGCAATATAAATTCTTGGCTCAGTCATCATTTTTCCCTTTCTTCGGTTTTGAGGTTCAACGAACCGCCAAAGGCGTTTGCGTATGAACCTCTGCCGATTAGGGCGACTAAAGCGGGGATGAAAAAATCACGAAAAATCGTGCTCAATGGTGCGGCACACAGGCGCAGCCGCGTACACGGTTGAGGGCTATTTTTCTGGATTTTGAGCAAACAAGACTGCTCTTCACTTGACATGTTTAATCTCTTAAACGAAATTTGATGGATAATATTAAACCCTTTCCAAAAGAGGCTACCTTGTCTAAAATAGAAACACTTAATATTGAGGAAGTAATCGACATTCATGAATCTTTGGTAAAAGATGCAGCCAATTCTGATGATCCAATATCCCCGCCAGGAATAAAAAATCGAGGCTTGCTTGAATCTGCGGTTGGGCGACAACACTTTGGTTATGGCGGGCAAATGAAGTACAACACTCCCTTATCAAACGCCGCATCTCTTTGCTATGGAGTTTGTAGTAATCATCCCTTACATAATGGAAACAAGAGGACTGCGCTAGTAGCATTGCTTTGCCACCTAGACAAAAATGGATATACCTTCACTGACAGAGTTAACCAAGATAACCTGTATAGCTTTATGCTTAATGCTTAATGTAGCGAGCCATAAAATAGCGCCCAAGAAAAAACTAAAAAAATCCCATGATCAGTCAGATGCTGAAGTTGCAGCAATGACAGATTGGATCAAGAAAAAAACGAGAAAAATGCAAAAAGGTGAACGCTCTTTATCCTATGGCGAGTTAGAAAAAGTGCTAAGAGATCATAATATTTACTTTGAAAACCATAGAAATAACTATGTCGATTTAGTTAAACGAACTTATATTGAAAATAGGACTTTATGGTTCGCAAAAAAAGAGCGAAAAGCTGTAGTAGAAAAAATTGCCAACATTCCATACTGGCCCGGTCGTGAGGTTGGAAAGAATTTAGTGAAGTCAATTAGAAAGCAAGCTTCACTGACGTATAAGGATGGTGTCGATTCCGATTTATTCTATGGACGTGAAACGCTCCCAGATTCATTCATTCAAAAATATAAGAAAACTCTGACGAAGTTAGCTAAAACTTAAAAGACTATATCATCCCCCGTTGCGCGAAAGACACCACTTCTTCGCCCACGATGATGTGATCCAGCACTTTCACCTCAACAAGGTACAGCGCGTCAATTAAGCGTTTGGTGATGTACTCATCAGAATTCGAAGGCTCCGCGATGCCGCTGGGGTGATTGTGGGCAAGAATGACACCTGCGGCATTGTGACGTAGCGCCGTTTTCACGACCTCGCGCGGAAAGACGCTGGCACTGTTGATTGTGCCTCGGAAAAGCACGTCTTCGGTGATGATGCGGTTTTGATTATCCAGCCATAATGCGTAAAAAACCTCGTGCTCTAGCGGGGCGAGTTTGACCTTCAAATATTGCTTCACATCGCCCGCGTGGTTGATGGCAATGCCGCGCTTGAATTTGGTGTTTAGCATCAGTGTTGCGACGTCAATCACTTCGTCAAAGCTAAGCTCTTGGTATGCGCCGTTGGGGTCGCGGACGTAAAGGGTTTGTGTGGTGTTGGCTGAAATTGTCATGGTGCTTTCCTCTGTCGCACTGGGGTTGCTGTGCGCCTGTGAAAGCAAGCGATCACAGATCGGGAGTCCAGTCTTTGGAGCGATCTGGCGCGGGATACACGGGTGAGACTCCAAACCGTCAGGCTTGGGCTGGACGGACGAGCTGCGCTTGCCACAGTCGTACATCAAAGCAACCCGCGCAGAGGATTTGCACCGCTTTTGACAATGCCAACCACCGATAAAACCAACGCCGCACTCAAACGCATAGCACCCTGCGCCTGACGAAGTGCCAGCCCCACCACCACGGATGCCAAACACCCACAGCGGCAACGTATTCCCCCATGCCCAAAAGAGCTTCTTTGAAGGTTAAACCCGCCCCATAAGCGGCGGCATTTACGCAATGAATTGGCGCAACGGAGGCGCATCAACATCACCGAAAACGCAGCATTTTCCAACGCGCGCAGTGGCGAGAAAAGGCTTCGTTCGTTGAAGTCTTGGCAAACCAAGGAGCCAGCACCATGCCGCTCACCCTGTCATTTAACCTGCAATCACTGCGTTTTTGGGATCTGAGAAGTTTGTATAAGTATTTGCTAAAACTGCGCCATAGCAAGACTTTGCGCCGAAAGCAGCGGCAATTCATAACGAGCAAGTTGTATGATATTGAGCAGGAGATTAGCGGGCGAATGGATCTGCTATCGCTCATTTTACAGATGGATTGTTAAGACGGCATCCAAGAACCATTCTTGGTCATGATTGAACTTTGAGAAGTTCACGGCATCCAATCGGCGGACGGTTGGTTCAGGTTTCCAAAGGGCAGGGACACGCTCTTTGGTCGATGGGTTTCGGGGCGATTGATTGCTCCCTGAATCGTGGGATTGTTAAGGGGCTGCGAAATAGCCCCTAACTGCGGAAGTTTGAAACGCGCACTCGTTTCACTGGTTTGTTGAATGGCTCAATGCCAAAAACAAACCACAGCCTAGAGGTATGCAACAGGAGAGCGGCAGCGTCTCCTTTGCCAAGATTGCCCCAATGTATCCCCCAAAACGGTTCACTTGTGACAGATAGTTTTTTTTGGGGATGTATTACATTGGGGACATCTTGCGGCAGACTGCTGCTGTAGCCGGACGACAGCAACAGGGGTTCATTTTACAAATCATGAATTGTGTTTTATTTATTCGTATTTTTGGATTATCAATTTTATATGTTGATGCTCTTTCGAATCTTGCTCTACAAGTCCATCGATGACTAAGTCTCGTAAAACCTTAGGATAATCTTTAATCCAAGGAGCATCATGAAAATCACGAATCTGAATATAATTATTGTCGATATTCGAGATGTTTTCTATAGAAACACTTTTCTCGCAAAGGATTAAATAAAACAAGCTGTCAGTATATATTGCTTTAGCTATCAAGCTATCAGGAATATGCGCACATAATGCTTCTGCGCTAACTAAAAGTTCTTTGCATGTTGAGATAGCTTCTTCTTCCGATGATAGCAAGATAGCAGTTTTAAAAAATAATGCTTGAGTCAGCACTTGCAAGCGCTGCACTGAATCATTTTGCAAGTTATTAATGGCCTCAATTGCAAAATCAATTTCAATGATTGCTCTTTGGAATCTTTGCAAATGACCAAAAGCTTTAGAGTATTCCATGTGTGCTACCGCAAGTGAAAGAAAATACGTCGCACTTGTTTTTTCTGGGTATTCAGAGAGACAATCTATTGATTCGTGGAATAACGTTAAACTGCCTTCAGCTGAGCCTCCCATAAATGCTAGGGAAGCCTTTAATTGTATACATTCAGATAACGCTGGAGCATGTGCGTTGCTATACAAAGTATTTAGCTCCTTGAGTTGTTTAATCAAATCATCTACAAAATTATCAAGCCCCGCATATCTCTCAGCGGCAAAAAGCGCCTTGGCATGAACTATCTTCGTTTTAGCTATATCAACAGAATATGCGGGAGTCTCAGACAGCTCAGACCGCTGATAAAGTGCAAGCGCTTCATAAGTTTTGTTAGCAGCAGCAACTGGATTCCCCGTATTAAGAAGAGCTAGTGCGACTGAAGATAGCGAGGACGCCATTAATAAATCAAATCGAGGCAGCCCAAAACCTTGCATTTTTACTGATGTGAAGTCTTTAATTGCTTCATTTGCAAGCGTTTCCGCGCTTTGAGTATTGAATCGATTTCCTTCTATATTTGCCTCTAATGTTATTAAAACGGCATTTCTCAGTTTGAATGTCATTGGATCGAATGTTGAAGATGATCGACAAATTTCTCGGCCAAATTCAATGGCCTTCATTGCCATGCCCAAGTTCATTAGATCAATGAGTGCAATAGCTTTTGTTATAGTTGCATCTACGAGATAGATCGCCGAATGTAAGTTGAGCTCAGACTCTAATATGCCTTTTATCAAGATATCCGAATATTCGACTGCTTTTAATTTTTCACCCTTTTGATTTAAGCGGTTGCATAAGTTCGTCGCAGCCAAAACAAACATGCTTCTAAAATGACCATATTTATCGGCTTTTAGCTTAGGCTGTAAAGCCGATACGACATATTGTGTAAGTTGGAGTGACTTTTCCGCAGCCCCCTGTTCCGCATAAATAATGGATAAGCTATTAAGCATACAAACGTAATCATAGAAAATGGCTTCTTCATCACTATATTGTGATTTGTTATCGACCCCAGCCATTTTTCCATTTTTTAAACTGTTCTCAAGAAAAATGGCAGACTCTTCCAGTTTTTTTATTAACCAAAGCTTATCTCTTATGTAATCCTTGCAAAGAGCCAGACTTGCAATCAAAGACGTTCTTTGAAACTCTCCATAATTAACATTTAGTGACTTCATTAAAGCCTTGTATAAGAGAAGCCTTGCTATGTTGTTTTCGTGTAGTACACCAATAAAAAAAGATACCCAATGGCAATATTCGTTAGAGTCAACGATTGAATCTATGAGAGATTCGACGGGCCACCCCTCTAATTTAAGAACGATCTGAGCATCATGTATTAAGCGAGTTAAACGTGAAAAGTTTGATAAAATTTCAGAGTTTCTTTCCACTATTGTTTTAATAGGTAAGGGTTCAAACAATATTATGACTAACCATTGCAGGGCGCCTGGTATGTTACACTCTGTTAAACAATAAGCTAAGAAATCTGACGCTAGAATATCTGGTAAGATAGGGGTCAGCTGATTGTCCGCAAAAAAACTAAACTCTCTGATGTGCTCCAAGCTTATTAAATATTCACCACCATCATTCCCGACAAACTCCTGTCTTTTTGATTTCTTATTAATCAGACTTACCAGCTCTTGCGTAATCTTTCCCTCATTTAATGCAGCCAAAGCTCTAAGAAAAAAAATAGATTCAGATGTACTTTGTAACTTTTTTAGTCCGAAATACTCTTCCACCTCCTTGCGAATAAAACGAATTTCCCGTTTGGTCATATAGCGTATGATATATTTAGCGGTTAACTCTAAAATGCCTTTTTGTTCAGCGTCAGGCTCACTGAATAGGTAATAAATCAGTGACATCACCATTAAGGGGGTTTGATTTATTTCGTCCTTTTGCTGCCAATTAAAGAACTCGTTGGCATCCAATGTTAATTCTGCAAACTGGCTATCAGGTCTAAGTGGAGTAGCTGATGCAATTTTTAAGCGCTGTAAGCCTTCCCATGCACTATTAACCAAATTCCATTGAGATTCTTTAGAATCCAACCCTGTGAGATGTAACGGTGGGTTGGACAACCTTGGCGCTTCTTCTTCAATGACATCAAAAAATTCTCTGTCTCTGGATAGCAATAGAACCCTTAACCGCTTTCCGCGTAAAGGCTCCATTTCATAGATGGACTTAAGGAACTGACGAACTGTTGTTTTGCGCTCTTCAGGATAATCAATAACGAGAAGTATCCCTTTTTCCCCAAAAAACCAGTTCCCTCCTAAGTCAGAAGTTGCCTGACCAGATTCCCACCCTAACCCATATGCAATTTCCTCAGCAAAATGAAAAGCCAGCCTTGTTTTTCCCGTTCCACCTTCACCAGTGATTAGCTGAATGGATTTTTCAGGGTCAGAATTAAGCCAACTTTTCAAATGCTCAAGCTCTCTTTCTCTTCCGATAAATTGTGTAAGTTGTGAAGACCAGCCAAGTATCGTGGATGGTTGCTCCAAATCTTTATTATCAATTGTCTCGGGAATTCGTAAGCGCCTGTCAGCGAAGCATGGCTCTATTTTGCATACGGGTTTTTCATGCGAATTATTTCCTTGTCGCCAATAAATACCAAGGCCATCAAACTTTCGTTCCTTATTCGGTGTATCAAGTCCACGGCTTTCTCTTTCAGCGATTTGCTTTTCTAGATAAGCTTTCTTGTCGTTAATTGCCGCCACAAGCTTGGCTTTATCATCACTATAAATGCCAAGAGGAAGCATTTGCCCTCTAAGACCATCACGACAGAATTCAAGAAAGTCGATTAGAACCTGTAATTTTGAAAAGTGTTGAGCTTTAGCGAGGCTTTTAAACACTCTGGCCTGCTTATCGGGGTCTTTGCCCCCTCGATAGGTAGGGATTGATTGTACGGACTTCGCGGTTAGTCCATTTTCTTTATAGGCATCAGATAATGTTTCTTTGCCCACTTTTTTTGCTACTGCGCCAGCATATTCAACTAGGTGATATGCTTCCCATTTGCCACGCAATGATGTGATTTTTTTATCTAAGTCATCTTTGTTGTGCCGATCAAAAGCATCCTCCAATCCTGCCTCTGTCATCGACAAGCAAAGTCGATTAAATTCATTTATATCTTCGAAGCGAAGTTCATCTAAGTGGTAGTCCATATTCCTTTCTCAAAATTAAGGGTATGGACGAAACATTACCATAACAAAGGTGTAGATCTAGGTTAATTTACAAACCTTAACTAAGCCAAAAAGAAAGAATCATGTGTTTTCTGGAGGGGTATATAAGCCGCGCGAGATAGCATAACCGAGTCGATGTTCAGCGTGCTCTAGCTCAGAGCGATGAATTTGGTCGTAGGCATCTTGGTATAACTTTCTGCCTCTATCTTCCATTATTTCCCACATCACTTCTTCTACAGAAATTTTTCTATGTTCAGCCTCTATTTCAACCATTTCGGTGAACATTTTAGTAAGCGCATTTGGAAGGTTTTTGATGACTAAATCAGATGTTGGACTAAAAGGTTTTTTCGATCTGTTATTTGGCATTCCATGCCCTTTCTTTTCTGTATCAATTTCCCACTTCGCTCAATACGATGATTTAACATAATTCAAATACATTGATTGAGTCAAGAAAATAGATTCTTACCACAACCCATATAGACAATCACCTAGATTAAAAATGCAGTAATTATTAATTTTCAATGAGTTGGAGTAACTACTCCGTCACTCCGTCGCTATTGCGGAGTATTCAATTAATACTTCGAAGCAAGCCTGACTATCAGGTGAGATGGCAGCCAAATTTAACCAAACGTACGACCGAAAACAGCGCTGTTTTCGCCTAATGAAAAGGTGAAAACAAATGAGTATGACAAAAGTAGTTCCAAACGTATTTTTTAAAAATAGTGGCGGCTACTGCGCCTTGCATAAGTCATTAAATGCATTGGGATATTCAAGCCGAGAGCTAGCCGATGTTTTGACAAAAGCGATGTCCGAACTGTGCAGTAAAGTAGATGTTCAGTGTGTGCACATCCCTCACTGGCACCAAGTGACAGATGACGATGCACGCACATTACGCAACATTCTAAAAACGGATAGCAACGGCAAGCCCAAAAGCCAAAGCCGCGAGTATGACCTGCTGCAATATCTATCAATGTGTATGCAGTACCTCGATGAAGATTACGCCGCTTATGTGAGTGGTGTCGGCGTCAGGAGCTTTGCCTTGATGAGCCACAAGAGGACGCTTTCTAAGCCACCGAGTCAATCAAGGGGCGGGAATATCCACGCCCTTTTTATTCCAAAAATTACGCTCTTTCCCAAACCCGATTAGACCTTGTTTTAACGTGGTCATATCAAAGCAAACGTTAAGGTGAGTATCATGAAAAACCTAATTTATGGCGCAGTGATAACAGTTATTGGTGCAGGTTTTTATTTTTCCTTATTTAACCTGCGTGTGGATTTATTTCTCTCACTGGCTCTGTCATTGGTGCTGTTAATCATCAACATGCTTAGCACCTATTCTCATCAAAGGCTAACTCGCGACTACGAACAGCAAAAACGCAAGTTAAGTGCCCAGAATAAGGCCTGCGAGCAACAAGTTGAACGCGAAAAGCAGCGCCGTGCGCGTGCCTTGCTTCGCCGCCGTTAGTTAAGGGGGCAATCATGACATTCCAAGCTTTTTTATTGTGGCCTGCACAGTTTTTGATTAATGGCGTATTGATGTTTTGGGGCTACTCGCTCCATCACCTCGATAGCGGCTGGGCATGGCTGATCACAGGTGCGGTTGCGCTTATCTTTTGGGCGAAGGTCTGGAAAATTGCCTTCGGCAAAATCAAGCAATGGCTTGGCATTTACGAGTAATGGCTATGGATAATCGTCAATTGCTAGCCTACTACCTGCCCGAATGGGTGCAGGTGATTGAAACCCTTGGCACCATGACGCCCGCTGAAATAGTTACGCTGGCGTTGGCGATGGGCTTAAGCGCCAGCTTTACCGCCTTGGTTTTCAAAAACCTGTTGTTATGGGCGCTACGCTTTTTTGGCCTATACAACCCCCAAATGTATCGGTATCTGCCAAGCACGTTGCCTTACTGGCGCATGCTCTATCGCTTGTTCATGCGTTTTTCAAACTGGCGTGAGTTCTTTAAACGTAATCAACCCCATGAAACGGGTGGCTTTGCAGGCTCTTTTGCCACCATGACCCGCCTACTCCCCCCATCGGGGATTTTACTGGGAAGAGTGTGGTTTAAAGGCTTTGGGTTATTGCAGCCCGTTGGTATTGATATTCAGCGACATTTGATGGTGTACGCCATGAGCGGGGCTGGCAAAACCACTTGGCTCATCACCATGCTGTCTTTGTGGCGCGGCAGTGCATGGCTTATCGACCCGAAAGGCCAAATCACACACGCGCTACAGACCAATGAACGCAGGGATTGGGTGGTGTTTAACCCTTATTCACCAGAAAACACCGCCCAATGGAATCCGCTGGATGATATTCACTTTGCCATTGCCCGAGAAGGCCATGAAGCTGCGGTAAAATGGGCGGTACGTTTAGGGCAAAGCTTGATTGTCACACCCGCCAATAGCAAACAACCTTTTTTCAGCGACACCGCGCGCGGGTATTTTATCGCCTTGGTGCTGCATGTGATGAGCAAGCATCCCCAAAACCAGCACAATCTTGCCTATATCCGCGAGCTGATTGTGCATGGCTACCGCGTTTATAACGAGGATGGCTCACTGGAAAGCAGCTCCGAGGAAGCGCGAGAGCTACTTGACCAGCAGCTTTTACAAAACCCGCATTTTGAGGGCGCGATAAGCGCACAGGCATCGGCATTTATCAATGCCTCGGGGGATACCAAATCTTCGCTTATTGCCACACTGCAAGAGCAAACCAAATGGCTGGATTTTCCGACCGTGCGCCACATGCTGACGCAAACAACGCGCCCGTTAAGTGAGGCAAAAACCCGTGATGATATTGTGCTCTCATTCGTTGTACCTGTGTTGTCTCTGCGCGAGGAATTACAACCGCTTTTACGCGCATTCACCAACTTCACCACCTACACCTTTGAAGCGGTAAAACACAAAAAAGGCCAATGCCTGTGCATCATTGATGAAGTGCAAGCCCAAGGCTACAACCAAACTTTGGAAATCGCCTTGCCAGTGGCGCGCTCCTACGGGCAATCCATTGTCGCCATTGCTCAAGATATTGAGGGAATGAAGGCCGCCTACCCCAAGACCTATCGCAGTTTTGAGGGTAATGCCGATGCGGTGCTGTTTATGGCGAGCAATCACCCTGACAACCTCAAACATATCAGCGATGTACTGGGCAAACGTAGCTGGGTTAAACGCGACCCACGAACAGGCCAAGAAGCGCAGCGCTGGACGGCTAGCGTCATGTCTGCCGAGCAAGTTAAACGCTTCTTATCGCCGCATCACGGCAACCTGATTGCGGTGCTGGCGGGTGGTCGTGCCTTAAAACTTAAAATCGCCAATTACTTTCACGAGCTGCCCGTCACCCGTTATCAGGCAGACCCCGACCATAAAGAGCCTCTACGTAAACGCTTTCCCCGTTTTTTGCTCAACTTTCCCAAATTCCGCGCTCGCCGCCCCGATACTGGTGGCAAGGCAAATGCGAGGCACGCCAACAGCGCCGCCCCGTATTCTACACAACAACGCAACCACACTGGAGAGCCATGATGAACAACCGCTATGACGATTTCATACAGCGCATCAAAGAGTCCGTAAGTAACTTGGCACTGCCCAATTTGGGCTTTGCCAAGGCCATGCTACAGCATCGGCTCAATGAGCAAGACAGCCTAAAGGCCGCATTACAGCGTGATTTTGAGACCAGCCTAAGCCAAGCGCAAACCTTCGCTATTCAGCTCATGCTGCGCCATCACGCTACCTTGTGGCAATTCGATGCCAACCGAAACTTTAAAGACACCATCAAGGCACTGGCAAATCAGCACAACCCGCAAGCCACTGCCATCAACACCACACAAGGAGAAGACTAATGTCGCTAACCTTTGAAGGGGTCTTTGCCCCACACATTAAAAATGCCCTTGCTGCCGAGGTGCAAAAAAGCCGCAATGCGCTGCTGCCCGTTCCGTTTTACGCGCTAAGCGTGACCTTGTGCGGCCTATTGGCCTTGGGCGTTATCGCCTTTGAATTTGAAATTCTCTACCGCGTGTTTGATTACCTCGCAGGAGAAGAAAGCACCTTTTGGACGCCAGAAGTCATGGGCTTTAGCTCTTTGATACTGGTAGTTGCCGTGCATTTTTTAGCACAAAGCAACGCCGACCATCGTACTTTGCTGTTTATCAATCGGGTCTCTGCCAACCTGCTTCCCGTTTATTTGCTAGGGATTGGCACGTTATTGGCGGTCATCATTTTTAATGATGGCGTGTTGAGCTTGCTGCAAAGCGACACGCTTTGGGATAACAGCGCAGTAGAAAGCGAGAATGACTGGCTGAGCCATTTTATGGAGACAATCGGCTCACCCATTGCTGCCATCTTGTTCAGTGCAGGCATTGGCGCACTGGCAATTATCAATATCTTTGTATCACACCATGCCTTTAACGGCTTTGCCCGTCACTTCAAACAAATCGTTATTCGCGTAGGAACTTACCG
The DNA here is from genome assembly GCA_965656875.1 of Alteromonadaceae bacterium. Lineage (GTDB taxonomy): Bacteria > Pseudomonadota > Gammaproteobacteria > Enterobacterales > Alteromonadaceae > CBFHMJ01. Next base: position 572,840 of record CBFHMJ010000003.1, on the reverse strand, counting down.
CGCGGATAAAAAAGACATGGACGGCTACCAACACGCAGAAAAACACGCCCGCCAGCTAAAAGATGACCTTGGTGGCCTTGTTATTCGACCCGAGACCGAGCTGCAAAATGATGTTGCCACCGACATCTTACTTGCCATTGATGATGCCCTTAAAGAGCCACGCGCGGCACTGGCGCAAGCAGAGCTAATGAATGCCCCGATTGAGCTGCCTCAATCCTTAAATGCTGAACAACTTAAAAAAGCCATGAAAGCCCTTGATGGCATTACCCGCGACCAGATTTGCAAACACTTTCACTAAAGCGGAGCGTTACCATGAAAAACCTTAAACCCATTATGACTAAGCTACTCGCCACACTGCTATTGAGCGCCAGCGCACAAAGCTCTCAATTAACCATTGCTGTCGATTTAAGTGGCTCCAACCCCTTTTTAAAAGATGAGCGCGTATCCAAAGGGGCGGCGTATTACGCCAGCCAACACGTATCCCAATTAAGCACGGGCGATAGCGTGGTGTTACAAAGCTTTGGCAGCCTACAAAGCTTCGATAACTTCGATGCACCTCAGGTCACGCTTAATCGCAAAAACCAAAAGCGGCTTGTCAAAGGCATTCAAAGCAAGCTGACAACCTTGGCAAGTCAGGCCAAAGAGCAAGGCAGTACCAATCTGATTGCCTATTTTGGGCGCAATGACTTTGGCTGCGAGCAAACGGGCAGCACCGTACTGGTGTTAACCGATGGCATTGAAGCCTCTGAATATGTTGACCCTAACAAACTACTGGCAGGTGAGGTCAGCTTGCCAACACCGAATGCCTTCGCACAAGACAAACTCAAGGGATGCACAGTGATTTTCTATGGCCTTGGCATTGGGCGTCGCGATTCCGAAATGGTCAGACTTCGCGAGGCATGGAGCGAATATTTCAAGCAAACGAACAGCCACTTCAAAGCGGTGATTAAGTGACAGCCTTTCGCTTTGAGCTGGAACAGCTCAGAGCAAGGAAAAAGGACATCACCCCAAAACCCAGCCTGACACCCGGTGGGAAATTAGAGCGCGATGTACACAAGGAAGTTGAGCGGCAAATGCAGCAAAGGGAAAACGAGTTAACGCACGCACTTTATGGCGGGCTGGAAAAGATACGCAACGAGCGGGCATTAAAAGTCCAAAAAGGTTACGCCAAAGCCCAGTTTAATCAGCAATCAAAATCAAAGGGCATGCAGACGTAACCACCCATTAACTTTTTTGAAAGGTTCACAGTCTAGGAGACTGTGCGCCGTCAACACATTGTAATTTAACACTTTTTTAACCTCGCAAGGATGCAATGAACTCATGAACACTAACTTTTTAAACGAAGGAGAAAGCCTATGTTCAACGAAACCCAACCCCCGCTTGCACTACCGCCAAGACGCATGTCACCGCCTACGCATGATGTGTTTCAAATATTGGAAGTAGACGGGGAAACCTACGACTTTCATGTCGGCACCTTTTGGGCACCCGATGGCAGCACACTGGAATATCAGTTCGTCACTATCAGCGGCGAATTCATCGCTCGTCCACGCAACAGCACTGTGACCTACCACTAAACCGAAAGGAAAAAATAATGAGTGAAAACCAAAACACCATTCCAGCAACCAAAGGGCGCAAGCCTGATTATGAGGTGCATGTTGTTACCGAAGAAAACGGCAAGACCTTATGGAGCAAACAAGGCGCGCTTTGGAAAAACGACAATGGCTATATGACGGGAAGCTTCAACGACCAAAAAATTGTTTTGCAGTCCCGCGAAGCCAAAGAAGCGCTCTTGAAAATGCGCCAGCAAAAGCAAGAAGCGCCTGTGAACTTATCCCACACGGATAATGTAACGCAACGTATCTAAACCTTATTGCCAAGCCCATCTATGTGGTGGGCTTGGCACCTCTTTAACCAACATGAAACAGGTGCATCCATGCCAGCAAATCTTGTGACACACATATTCTCGTTTCGCATGACCGAGCAAGAGCGCATTGTGCTTAATGAGATGGCGCAAAACCTTGGCGTCAGCAATGCTGCACTTATCCGTTTAAAGCTGTTTAGCAAGGATTTTGAACAGAGCTACAAACTGCTGAGCATGAAACGTCATGAGCGCAATGAACTGGCACAAGTGCTATCTGCACTTGGAGCATCACGGATTGCCAATAACCTCAACCAAATCGCCCACGCGGTGAACACTGGCACATTGGAAGTCACCCCCGATGTGATAACCAAGCTCAATGAAGCCTATGACACCGTAATGTGGATGCGCCAAATGCTCATTAAAGGATTAGGAGTAAAAGCATGATTTTAAAAGCCAACCAACGCGGCGGCGCAAGGCAACTTGCCGCCCATTTAACAAGCCATGAAAACGACCATGTGGAAGTGCTTAAAATCGAGGGCTTTTGCCAACAAAACCTTGATGGTGCCTTGCAAGAATCTTATGCGATAAGTCGTGCCACACAATGTAAGAAGTTTTTGTTCTCGCTGGTAATTTCACCGCCAGAAAAAGAGACGGTTAATAACGAAGCGATATTTGATGCAGCCAAACGCGTACTTGAGAAAGTGGGCTTACAAAACCAGCCTCATATCGTGGTTGCCCATGAAAAAGAAGGCCGCAGACATTTTCATGTGGTGGCTTCACGCATTGATAGCCAAACCATGAAAGCCATCAAACTGCCTTATTACAAGCAGCGTCTGAATGATTTATCACGGGATTTGTTTTTAGAAAATGGTTGGGACCTACCCAAAGGCTTCAAAACAGGTTATCAGGCCGACCCACGCAACTTCACCCTTGCCGAGTGGCAACAAGCCAAGCGCCTTGGCCTTCATCCCAAGCAAATCAAAGGAGCCATAAAAAAGTGTTGGGAGCAATCGGATAACCGCGCCAGTTTTAAAGCCGCACTTGGTGAGGCTGGGTGCTTTCTCGCCCGTGGAGACAGACGCAATGGTTTTGTCGCCGTTAGCTGGCAAGGTGAGATTTACCCGCTGAACAAACGTAACCTTGGCACTACCGCCAAAGACATCCGCGCCAAACTGGGAGACCCTGAAACCGCCCCCTCCATCACCGAAGTCAAAGCCATCATTGCAAGGGAACGTTATGGCATCCACAAGCGCTTGCGCCGCGAACAAGCTCTCAAGCACAAGCTGGAGCGCCAACCGCTAACAGAGCAAAAACGCCAAATGATTGCACAACAGCGCCAAGAGCGCAGCGACTTGGCAACACGACATAAAACGCGCTCCGCCCAAGAAAATAAAAAACGGCTTAAACGTCTGCGTAAAGGCTTAGGTGGACTGTTTGATTTTGTGACAGGCCGCTCTCGCAAACAAAAGCAAAAAAACGAAGCCGAGGCCAGAGCGTGCATTGCCCGCGATTTAAAAGAAAAAGAAGCCCTTATCCAGCAGCATATCCATGACAGGCAAGCATTACAAAAAGAGCTGGTGACACTGCGCGAAAAACAGCAATCCGAAACCATTGCCCTAAATGCCAGCTTCGTCCAACAAAGCCAAGGCATCGCGCTTAAAGGCAAGCTTAAACGAGAATTTGAGCGCATTAATCAGCACACAGCAGAGCAGCAACACAAACCCAATCTGGAGATTTAAATGACACAAGAAGAACTCGCAGAACTTCTCCCCTACACGGAAAACTTCAATCTCCCGTTAGAGCAGCGAATTGAGATCATAAAAACCGTATGGGGGTTTACTGAATCCTTCGTAGATGCCGCATGGGGCGTTCATCCCATACAACTTAGTTGTGAACAGCTTGAAGCGGGTAATTTACAGAGTCATAATACTGATCAAATATCCACTAATAAGAAACCAACGATACATTAATGGAGCGACCTCATGAAAGAGAAATCCCCACGATATGCCGTTATTTACGCGCGCGTTTCTTCTGTCAAGCAATTAACCGAAGGAAGCGGTCTGTCCTCGCAACGAGTGCGCTGCGAACAGTATGCAGAGCATAAAGGGCTGGATGTGATACAGGTCTTTCATGACGAGGGGATTTCAGGCTCTTTGGTAGAGCGCCCCGCCATGCAAGCAATGCTTGAATTTTTAAAACAGCAAAGTGAAGTCACGGCTGTTTTAATAGATGATATTTCTCGTCTAGCCCGTGGCATGAAAGCTCACCTAGAACTACGTACCACGATTGAAGCCGCAGGTGGCAAGCTATTGTCTCCATCCATCGAATTTGGCTCTTCCCCAGATGAAATATTAGTAGAAAACTTGATGGCGTCTGTTTCCCAGCACTTTCGGGATAAAAACCGCGAACAAAGCATCAACCGCACCCACGCCCGATTGATACAAGGCTACAGTGTCGCGTCTATTCCTGCTGTAGGATACAAGTATAAAAACATGCAAGGCCACGGCAAATTGTTAGTCAGAAATGAGCCTGCCGCGACTATCGTGCAACATGCGTTGGAATCGTTTGCTTGTGGTCGCTTTGAAACGCAAAGTGAGGTTAGAAACTTCTTAAATGCACAAGCCTGTTTTCCCAAAGGAAAGAATGGCGATGTGACATTTGAGCGCGTTAGGAGGATGCTAGAGAATGTACTCTATGCGGGTTATATCCACTTCCCTGCCCGTGGGATCAACATGGTTCCAGCTAAACATGAGCCACTTATCAGCTACGAAATGTATTTAGCCATTCAAAACCGTTTAAACGGACAAGCTAAAGCTCCTACCCGTAAAGATTTGAATTTGGATTTCCCGTTAAGAGGATTTATCACCTGCTCAGGCTGCGGTGAAACGCTTACCTCGGCAAAAAGCAAAGGACGCTCCCAATATTACGATTACTACCTTTGCTACCGTAAAGGCTGTTCACAGTACGGCAAATCCGCAAAAGCAGAGAAAGTGGAAAGCGAGTTTAATGACATGCTTATCAAGCTCAAACCATCTTCTGACCTATTTAAACTGGCAAAGAAAAACTTTTCGATACACTGGGACAAGCGCCGAAATAATCACCAGTCAAACCATGCAAGCAATGTAGAAACGCTCAAAGATATTGAGAGTAAAATCAAGAAGCTTGTAGCTCGGGTCATTGATACTGAAAGCCCAACACTAATCAGCACCTATGAAAAAAGTATTCAGGAGCTAGAGCGAAAAAAAGCCGAAGTAGATGAAAAAATCAAAAATTGCGGCAGACCATTGCCTGATTTTGAAACCACTTTTAGAACCGCTATGAGTTTTTTAGAAAACCCGCATAAACTCTGGCTTTCAGACGACATAAAGCACAAAAGAACCGTGCTTAAACTAGTATTTACTGACAAGTTGGAATATGACCTAAAATTGGGTTTTAGAACCGCAAAATTCCTCCCAATCGCGCAGCCATTCTGGCTTACAGAGCAATTGGGTGGTGGTTACTGTGATTTGGTGCCCGGGGCCGGACTTGAACCGGCACGCTGTTACCAGCGAGGGATTTTAAATCCCTTGTGTCTACCAATTCCACCACCCGGGCATCGGGCTTACAGATAAATCATCTGTAACATGGAATACTTACTTAAGGAAGTTGGAGCGTGTAACGAGGTTCGAACTCGTGACCTCAACCTTGGCAAGGTTGCGCTCTACCAGCTGAGCTATACACGCTTAAGAATTATTGCTTACGGATATGAAGAAACTGAAGAGTATCTTACGACTGACCGATTAAGCTGACCATCCAATGATTGGAGCGTGTAACGAGGTTCGAACTCGTGACCTCAACCTTGGCAAGGTTGCGCTCTACCAGCTGAGCTATACACGCCTATCATTTGGTGGAATGCCATCACTAAAAATTTGGAGCGTGTAACGAGGTTCGAACTCGTGACCTCAACCTTGGCAAGGTTGCGCTCTACCAGCTGAGCTATACACGCTTAGTGATGGTGCCCGGGGCCGGACTTGAACCGGCACGCTGTTACCAGCGAGGGATTTTAAATCCCTTGTGTCTACCAATTCCACCACCCGGGCAAAATGGAGGCGGGTCCCGGAGTCGAACCGAGGTCCACGGATTTGCAATCCGCTGCATGGCCACTCTGCCAACCCGCCTTCGAGAAAAGTTTTTGGAGCGTGTAACGAGGTTCGAACTCGTGACCTCAACCTTGGCAAGGTTGCGCTCTACCAGCTGAGCTATACACGCTTTTTACCTGAACTTTTCAACACTTAAAGAACTGTTTTTTGCCTTAGCCCCTTAAGATGTCGCTGCATTCTACAGTGATATTTAATGGAGTCAACAAAAAAAATGGCCTGTGAGATCGTTTGCCTATTTTTTGACTTTTTCCCATTAATTCCGCGTTATATCGCAGCATTTTTATCCGATGTTAGTCCGAATTTCATGCTATTAATCAGGGTATTAATTTGCTGAATCAACCAGGTTTTTCCAGGAAGCCTGGAAATATTGCACCATCGACCAGACCGTCATTACCATCGCAATATAATAGAACGCATAAGACAGTATTTGTAAAAAACCGCCCGGTTGCCAGATTAACCCAATTAAGGCCAACATCTGGAAGGCGGTCTTAACTTTTCCCGCAAAGCTGACAGCCACGCTATCACGCAACCCTCTTTCAGCCATCCATTCTCGCAAAGCGGAAATAATTATTTCACGACCAATCATAATCAGCGCCGGGATAGTGATCCACGCAGAAGCATATTCCTGAGAAATCAGGACTAAAGCGGACGCTACCATGATTTTATCCGCGACCGGGTCAAGAAATGCGCCAAACGCGGTCGTCTGATTCAATGTACGGGCCAGATAACCGTCTAATGCGTCAGAAATTGCAGCAAACCAGAAGGTAAACGCCGCAGCAAAATGAGCCCATTCATAAGGCAAATAGAAAATAGTAAGAAAAACAGGTATTAAAAGAATACGTATAAGAGTAATGATATTTGGAATTGTTAACATAGGTATGGCATTGAACTTCAAATGTTGGCCGATATTATGCACGTTCATTAAGCGAATCGAAAATGATTTGTGCCTGCTTTTTACTAATTCCCGGTGTTTTTGCCAGTTCATCGACTGATGCACCTTTAATGCCCTGCAAACCGCCGAAATATTTTAATAGTGCTTGTCGTCTTTTCGGACCGATGCCCTCTATATGTTGTAACGTGGATGCGCGTTTTTCTTTTGCGCGTTTATTTCTGTGTCCGGTAATCGCAAATCGGTGCGCCTCATCACGAATATGTTGAATTAAATGAAGCGCCGGGGAATCTGCGGCGAGATTCACCTCTTTGGTTCCACCCGCAAAAATTAAGGTTTCTAATCCTGCCTTACGAGAGACCCCCTTGGCAACACCTATTAGTAACGGCATTTTGCTATGAGGCCAGTCACTGAAATAAGTTTCGGCTCTGGCAAGTTGCCCTTTACCACCATCAATAAAGATGATGTCAGGGATATTCGTTTCTTCTTTAACGCTGGAATAACGTTTTTTAAGGGCAAAATCCATTGCGCCATAATCATCACCGGGCGTAACGCCAACCACATTGTAACGACGATAATCCGCTTTACTGGGGCCTTCGTGATTAAACACCACACAAGAAGCAATCGTCTGCTCACCCATCGTATGACTGATATCGAAACATTCCATGCGGCGCACCGGTTCATCCAGTTCCAGAAACTCCTGGAGTTGTTGATAACGTTGATGATTGGATTTTTTATCGCTAAGCCTGGTCGCAACAGCGATTTTAGCATTTCGTTCTGCCAGCGATTGATAGCGGTGTTTTTCACCCCGGGATAAATGACGAATCGTTACTTTGCGTTCTGTAACGCTGGAAATAACCTGTTCTACATCGGCAACATCTTCAACTCCGTGCGAAACAATAATTTCCGCCGGGATTTTCTGGCCACCGTGGGTATTCAGATAAAACTGTAACAGGAATGATTTAACGATCTCTTCCGGATCGGCACCTTTAGGAATGTCTGGAAAATAATTTTTACTGCCGAGTATTTTGTGGTCTCGAATAAACAAGACATGAACAGCAGCAATACCATGCTCATAAAAAAAGCCGACGACATCGAGTTCTTCCGATGCACCACTCACATATTGCTGTTCCTGAACTTTCCGTAACGTGGTGATCTGGTCACGATATTTAGCGGCCTCCTCAAACGCCAGTGAAAGACTGGCCTGCTCCATGTGCTCCACTAGCTGGCTGATCACATCCTGGCTTTTTCCCATCAAAAACATTTTTGCCAGTTTTACCTGTTGTTGATATTCCTCATCAGATACCTTTCCCTCTACACAAGGCGCAGAGCAACGATTTAGCTGATATTGCAAACAAGGACGGGTTCTGGCGCGGTAAAAGCCATCTTCACACTGGCGAACAGGAAAGATTTTCTGCATCAGTCGCAAACTTTCACTCACGGCTCCGGCACCAGGAAACGGGCCAAAATAATCGCCTTTATCTCGCTTCGGACCGCGATGGAGTTTGAGTCGTGGATGTTGATGCGCAGTTAGAAGAATATAAGGATAAGATTTGTCATCGCGAAGCAGGACGTTATAGCGCGGTCGATATTGTTTGATGAAGTTATTTTCGAGAATCAGTGCTTCGGTTTCTGTGGTAGTAACCGTGATTTCGATTTGAGCGATGTTCTCAACTAACGCCCGGGTTTTAGCATTGGAGATATTGGCGCGAAAATAAGAGGAAACACGTTTCTTTAGATTTTTGGCTTTACCAACATAGATCACATCCTGGTCTGTATTCAGCATACGATACACACCAGGTTGGTTGGTCAGGTCTTTAAGAAAGGGTTTATAGTCAAATGAAGTTGCAGTCATACCATTGAGAACAAGGCCAGAAAACGTGAAGCATATCTGGCTAATTACTTCTTCTCAATATCTAATATGCCATGACGGACGGCAAGATGGACTAATTCGACATCGCCACTCACGCCCAGCTTACTAAACATACGATATCGGTAGCTGTTTACGGTTTTTGCACTCAGGTTAAGTTGTTCTGCGACATCCTGTACGCGCTCACCTTTTGTGATCATCATCATGATCTGTAATTCACGTTCAGTTAAACGGCCAAACGGATTTTCGTTTTGTTCTTTACTGAACTGATTCAGTGCAATTTGTTGAGCGATTTCAGGCGTAATGTAGCGCTGCCCACAACTAACGGCTCGAATAGCGTTAATCATTTCTTCCGTACCTGCACTTTTTGTCAGGTAGCCATGAGCGCCAATTTGAATAACTTTTGCAGGAAACGGATCTTCGCAATGTACAGTCAGTACAATCACTTTAGTATCCGGGTTGTTACGTAAGATGCGCTTAGTTGCTTCCAGTCCACCAATGCCCGGCATGTTCATATCCATCAAAACAACATCAGGGTCATTACTACGGCAAAACTGAATGGCTTCCTCGCCCGTTTCTGAGGTACCAACGACTTTAATTCCCCTTACGTCATCCAAGATACGTTTAATACCAGTGCGAACAAGCTCGTGGTCATCAACAAGTAATACGTTAATCAAGGATTTATCTCCATTTCAATTGGTTACTACCATCGCTTACATTAACAGACTGTAACCTACCACAACATTATGCAAAGTAAAGCAAAAAAGTTTAAACCAAGTCGTTCACGGTAATTCCAGGAAACTATAAGCATAAACGACGAATAAATGTACTTAGTCCTTATTCAACAATGAGTTAGATACACAGTTTTCACCGGATATCTCCCATAGACATTCCTATCAGTGACCAGGCAAACTCAGTTATTTTATTTCTTTTCATAACAAAATAACTACGGTGTCTGTTTTTCATAGTTGTCGCACTTTCAGAAATTTTGTACAAAAATTGTTATCAATCAGACAATTAATAAACAGGCGAATCAGTTCCGCTTAACAGAAGATAGCGTTTACTGGTATGAATCTGTAGTATAAACCCTCATACCAGTAATGTTTCTCCTAATTTGGTTACATGTGTAGTAATGAATGTATCTAAAACGCCTCGACATTTAACATCTTCATCCCGAGTACAGTCAGGTTTTACCCTGGTCGAACTGGTGATCGTGATCATTATTCTTGGCATTCTTGCGGTAACCGCCGCACCAAAGTTAAGCGGTATGAGTAGTGAAGCACGACGCGCTGTCCTGAATACCATAGCGGCAAATATAAAAAGTGCCGCAGACCTGGCCTATGTCAGATCACAACTGGACAACACAGCCAAACAACGCACGGCGTCTGTTACCCTCAGTGGCACCATTGTGCCGATATCTTACGGATATCCAACCGCCTTCAGTGGCATTCTCTCATCGGTAGAACTTGAAAAAGTGGCAGGTTACGGGGCGTTCAATCAAAACACCCGAAGTGACTGGGTTTATCAGCTTATTATTAATTCCGGACGTCAGGGAATCGAACTGTCAGCCGGTAGCGTCGTGGGTGATGGTCCGGGAGCGCCGCAACCGCGAACAACCGGTTGTTTTATTCGTTATCTTCAGGGCGATGAGAATAATGCCTACGAGCTAACGGTTGATGACTCCAGATGTTAAGGTCTGCTGGCCGCTTTCCCAATAAGGCGTTTCACCAAAATACGCCGTAAAAAAGTCGATAAAGGCCCTGACTCTGGGCGCTAACAACCGTGTACTGGGATACACCGCCCAGATGTCAGTGTTAGAAACAAGCGGAAAATCCGGTAAAACCTGCACCAGTTTCCCCTGATTAATTAATTCATACGCCACCCATCGAGAGCAAATAGTAATACCGACCCCCGCCGCGCAGGCATCTCGAATGGCTTCGCCGTTATCAATCCGCAATAAACTCCGGCCTCGAATACTCTTTGGACCATCCGGCGTATCAAATATCCAGGTTTCGATGCCCATTAAATTGATACAGGCATGATGTCGTAAATCGTCAGGTGTCTGTGGTGCGCCATGTTTTGCAATATAATCAGGCGACGCGACAATAATGCGTTCATCGCTCGCCAACTTACGAGCAATCATCGTGGAATCCGGCAATGCCGAGTTGCGAACAGCGATGTCGTAACCGCCTTCAACCAAATCCAGAATGCTGTCGCTCAGTCGTAAATCTATCGTCAAATCAGGATATTGCGCTAAAAAATCGTTTAAAGCTGGAATGATATGCATCCGTCCAAACGACGCTGGCGCAGTAACACGCAATGTTCCCTGCGGCGTTATGCGCCCTACTCCCACCGACGCCCGAGCAGTTTCCATGCTGGCGAGAACTTCTTCCGCGTGCGGCAAAAACGCCTGCCCTTCTTCGGTTAATGACACACGCCGCGTAGTGCGATGAATGAGCCTAACACCAAGCCCCTCTTCCAGTTTATTAATATGCGCACTGGACACCGCTGGCGATAACCCCAGCTCTTTCCCCGCCTGGCTAATATTATGCGTTGCCGCAATTCTTACAAATAACTTCAGGTGTTCTGCGTTCATCGTCAATTATCAATAAAAAATATAAACTCATTCCATAGTGAGCGATATTATCAAAGTTTAAATAGGTAAATATACTACTTTCCATTCACTCAGTCAGAGGTATTTACCATGAAAGCAATGATCGTCAACGCATACGGCAACACGGATGTTTTTGAAGCAGCCAATATTGAACAACCTACGCTTAAACCTGGTCATGTCATCATTAAAGTCGCAGCGACCAGCGTCAACACCGTGGATACCATGATCCGTCAGATGGGCTCGGATTTACCCTTATCACCCGCATTACCGGCGGTTCTCGGCATGGATTTCGCGGGCACAGTGACCGACGTTGCAGATGACGTCACTGCGTTTTCTCCTGGTGATGAGGTGTATGGTTGTGCCGGTGGACTGGCTGATCTGCAAGGAACGCTGGCTGAATACATGTTAGCCGATGCTGACTTAATCGCACTGAAGCCAAAAACACTCACCATGAAACAAGCCGCCGCACTGCCTCTGGTTGGTATTACCGCTTATGAAGGTTTGATTCGCGCCGGAGTTTCACCGGGTCAGAAAGTGTTAGTTCATGGTGGTTCGGGCGGTGTGGGTCATGTCGCACTGCAACTGGCCAACTATTTTGGCGCTGATGTCTATTCAACTGGTGGTGGCGACGAACAATTGGCAATGATCAGCGAACTTGGTGCAACGCCAATCAATTACCGCACAGAATCTGTCTCAGATTATGTCGCTAAACACACAGAAGAACGGGGATTTGATGTCGTTTATGATTCTGTCGGCGGTGCGAATCTGCGTCATTCATTTGATGCAGCCGCATTAAACGGTCATGTCGCGACAACCGTTTCAATGGTGGAAATGGATTTAACGACGGCTCACTTTAAAGGTTTGTCGTTGCATGTAGTGTTTATGTTGATTCCTATGCTGCACAATCACAAACGTCATGAGCATCATGAGATTTTAACTAAGCTGGCTGATATCGTCGATGCAGGCAAACTGACACCTGTGGTCGATAGTATTGACTTCACACTGGAACAGATTGGTCAGGCCCATGAGCGCCTCGCCAGTGGAAAAGCAGTCGGTAAAGTGGTTGTTTCGGTTTAGTTCGGCCGTCCAGTCGATACCCGTCAGAACAATACATGGCTCTGACCCGGAGAGCGCGTTACGACATGACGCGCTCCACCAGAACTTCTCGCGTTAAATCACTTAATGTCGTAAAAATTCGACTGCTTCGTCGTGTTGATGCAACTTGAAACTGCGCAACTCAATCGCACGGAATAATTTATCTTCCAGACTGACAACGTTATCCACCCAGCCTTTATCCGTTAAAATCGCCACCTTAGTAATATTCGACAAACCTTCTTCGAACACATACTTAAATTTTTCGACGATAGCCGCCAGCTCAATCCCTTCAAAGGAATCAATCTTTTCATACACGACAATATTGTCGTATTTCACGACTTTATCCCGTACTTCATTCAAGGCCGCGACCATGTCTGCTTCAGTGATTTTGCCGGATATTTCAATCGCCAACGCATTTTCAATGCCGATATCTAAGATGGATAGCATAATCAAATCCTCTTTTCCTGTAGTGACGAAAGTTCGTCTCGGATCTGACTATAGAAGGGTATTGGAAAGATTGCTTGATATGGGTCAATGGTGAGATGTTTATTAATGTTTTCTAAAGTTGCGTGGTTTTTTAGGGATTTTTGTTTACGACCCGACCTTCAATCAACAAACATTTTCCCAATGGCCTGAGCGACTGACTAACTTTTCTTTAATGAAATGGATAAACACATTGACCTTTTCAGGCAAATGTTTCCGCTCTGGATATACGGCGTATATTGCATGGTCTGGCAAGCTGTAATCTTCCAGTAAAGTTACCAGTGCGCCGCTGGCAAGATGCTCAGACACAATAAATGTTGGCATTTGACATATACCTAACCCCTGTAAAAGCACTTCTGCAATTGCATCACTGTTGTTTACAATAAAGTTGCCTTTGGGCTGTACTTTAATCTTTTTGCCGTTGTTAAAGAACGTCCATTCAACACCAGCCTGAAACAAGCTGTAATAAATGCAATTATGATCGTTAAGCTCCTCTGGATGAGATGGCTTTCCAAATTGTTCAACATACTGAGGTGCAGCGCAGACAACGCTTTTACAACCGACGAGTCTCTGCGCCACCAGGGAAGAATCTTTCAGCTCTCCAATTCTGATACCGACATCAAAGGCACCTTCTGTCATATCAACGACTCGATCGTCCATACAAAGAATGACTTCTAATTCTGGATACATTTCCAGAAATTCCTTGATGTAAGGTACTAAGTGAAGACGGGAAAATACCATTGGAGCATTTATTTTAAGCGTCCCTTTCGGTTTACCCTGAAATGTCGATATCGCAGCAAACCCATCCTGGGCGAGTGTGAGAGAATTTCTGGCGTAATCGGAAAAACGCTCTCCAGCTTCGGTAAGTGTCAACTTTCTTGTCGTCCGGTTGAACAGTCGAGTCCCAAGATTGTCTTCGAGTACTGAAATTCGCTTGCTCACAGCCGACTTAGTCATCCCCAACCTGTCCGCTGCCGACGAAAAGCTGCCACACTCAACAACCGCCACAAACACAGGAATAGCCGAAAACGACTCTTTAATTATCAACTTTTACTCTCCAATGATATTCCAATATGAATATTATCATTCAAATTCAGCTTAATTAAAATAGAGACTTTAAAGCTAAGGAATGATTATGCAACGTATAAATAAGCACTCGTTACTTGCACTTTTTGCGGGTAGTTTGCTGGCGCTAATGATATATCTCAATAGTCAATTAGCACAGGTTACATCCGCACTGAGTGCTTCATGGATTGCTCACGGGATAGGAGCAATATTCGCGTGGGGTTTATTCACGCTATTCATATCAAATGAGCATTCGACAGAGCCTGAGCAGGCCAAACTATCAAAATTCTATTGGTTTGGCGGGATACCCGGGGCTTTTACAGTGATTCTTGCCTCCATCACTGTAAACAGCCGTATAGGGCTATCTGGAACCCTTGCATTAGGGTTGGTTGGGCAGTTTGGATTCTCTATGGTGTGTGAACACCTTGGTTTCTTCAGACTTCAGAAACGGGCGTTTTCTCTAATCGACATTACTCCTGTTGCACTGGTCATCACTGGTTCTTTTGTTCTAATTTTCGATCAAGGTTAAATCATGTCACTTTATATCCTGCTCGCCCTCATCAACGGGGTCTGCATTGCTTTAAGTAGAATAGTGAATGGGCAGCTGAGTTCGCAACGTGGGCCATTTTATGCGTCGTATATAAATCACATCGTTGGATTCTTTTTTCTCTCTATATTGATGCTGTATTGGTTTAAATCACCAATAGAATACCCAACTGACATCACACTCTATAGTGGTGGAATAATTGGTGCTGTATATGTCGCTATCAATAGCTTTGTTATGACCAGGCTTGGCTCAACAAATGCCATTGTATTAGTGATCGCAGGGCAAATGCTCTTTAGTGTTCTGTTAAACGCTTTTAGTACAGATGGATCTCATGTAATCCAACAATTTGTGGGGGTGAGTTTAGTTATCAGTGGTGTTGCTGTAAAAGAGGTGTTGTCTGCAAAGACATCCAGAAAGATGCTTGAGGCTTAAAGATAACCACTGCTGCGCAGTGAATGAGGGTTACGATACGCGGCGTGCGTAATAAACGCTATTTAGAAGTCTCTTAAGTACACCTACACTACCAATCAGTGCAAGAGAATTTTTGAAACTTCCAAAACGAAAAAGGCCCGCTGAAAATTCAACGGGCTTTTTGGAATGTGGCGGAGAGATAGGGATTTGAAACCTACATCAAAAGATTAAATCAGCTTATTTTGCAATTGGTTATATAGATTTCTAGGAAATCAATTCATTGGTATTTCTGGTACGAATTAAAGCCCATTTCAAGGTTTATCAGATTATTCCGTTAGTAAGTTAGTAAGTTAATAAATTACTGAACTAACTTACTAACTTTGCCCTTCGGACTAAGGAGCTGGCACACTTTTGGACATTTCCTTGTCCTTGAGTCTACTAGTTTAGATATGTACGGATTACTTTGAGTAAGGCGAATTATGCCATAGTCGTTTTTATAGCTAAATTTCCGCTAACGACTTTTTGCAAGTGATAGAGAACTCATGGTTTTCTTTTGCAATAATTTTAGCTTGGATGAATAATTCACTCTGGATTGCTTTTGCCTGCTCTGGTGTTAAATCAGGCCAAAGCAATGTTGGTAAGTCAGAAACTACATTCAAAGCACCTAACAAATTAAATACCGAATTACATTCACCCTTCGTTACTTTTCTTACAGGTTGAAAGCCTGAAACTTCAATGCCCAGTGTTGAATCACTTTCAAGTAGTTTAAAAGTAAACTCCTGTTTCCCTTCAAGTTTAGTAAACAGATTTATTGCCGAGGTAAATGTGGCCAGTTGATTTCTACCTGCCTCATAAGAGGTTAGCGGTGTTGCTTTTAGATCATCCAAAACACTAATTTCCTTTGCCGCTACAGGTGCAACCATTAGCATCGCAGATAATACTAGCTTCTTCATACCTAATTTCCTTTCATACTTTAATAAAAATTATTCGTAACAATAACTTACAAGGCTTGAACAATATAAGACTAATACTCAACTAATTGCATTTTTGTCTATTTGTTCACAGAACCATCCTATTCACAGGAGGATTATCAACCCACTCAGTTTAGCCAACACCGGATTAACTTACCGCTAACTACACCGAAACTTAAAGATTACCATAATCACAAATTCCGTACCGAATTTAAAACACCATAGTTTGATAATCAAGTTTAAGCGATTGTTATTGCTCTAAGCACCAAAGAAACGACTGCACTCCACCCAAGTACAGCTTATCTATATCAAACAGTTCAATAACCAAGCTGGCGATACAAAAACACCACTTTGCAAATTAAACATGCTGCCAGCTTTTTAACTTGGTCATTATAAGAAGAATTTGCACTTTGCTCATAGACATACCTTTTTTGGTTAGGAGATCCTTATTGGTCATAAGTGCCTTGAGGTCAACAGCATCAAATAGGTAACGTTGAATATTCGAAGGCAGCGCTTCGTACAAAACAACTAAGTCATGGGCAATGGATCTTTTAGACAACACATCTATCACCGTCTGCCGAATAGAATTGACAGTTGGACGCTGTCCTTCATTGAAGCGAGGCGTAACACTAAAAAGCTGTACCACACTATGCTTTTGCGCTGCTCAACATAGTCTAGAAAGACGAAGCGAAGCATTTTCTTATACAGTGGAACAAATCGACTAGAGAAAGCATTCTTTAGATGTAGGCTTTCACCACTAACGGAAAAATAAATATTAGATTAAGCCTCTGGCTTAATATCAGCCAAGGAATTTGTTTTAACTAATTCCCTGGCAACACACCATTTATAAAACTGACGATTAGCTACAAGGTAGTCTTTTATTGTTTTATGGCTAAGTTGACGCTGTATCAATTCATCGCGGAAAAGCCATTACAAAACTATCACTGGGCTAACACGTATTTGATTGATAACTTCTGCAAACTCAGCTTTGAAGTCACTGAAACACAGAACATCGAATGAAGATTGGGATACGTGCGTAATAAACGCTATTTAGAAGTCTCATTAAGTACACCTACACCACCAATCAGTGCCAGATAATTTTGAAACGTCTAAAACGAAAAAAGCCCGCTGAAAACTCAGCGGGCTTTTTGGAATGTGGCGGAGAGATAGGGATTTGAACCCTAGATACGCTATTAACGTATGCCGGTTTTCAAGACCGGTGCTTTCAACCACTCAGCCATCTCTCCGAAGTGGCGCGTATACTAGCCTTAAAAATTTGAAAAGTGAAGCCTTTTTTTAAATTTTTATTTTTGTTACGAAATATCCTTGAATTAACCTTTAAATTACCCCATTTAATCTCTAAGATTTCCATCAGTTACTATATTTATATAGTACAACCCTTATATGTCGATGTAACTGGAGACAATTATGGATCACAATACCGTGTATCAACGTGCAGCTACTGCTTCAGTGCTGGAAACGAATAAAGTGTTACGCAACACTTATATGTTACTTGCAATGACTCTGGCATTCAGTGCAGTTGTTGCGGGTACAGCAATGGCGTTAAACCTACCGGCGCCTCACTGGATTTTAATGCTGGTTGGTTTTTATGGACTACTATTTGTCATTCACAAAACAGCTGATTCTGCGGCGGGCATCCCGGCAGTATTCGCGCTGACAGGTTTCATGGGTTATTCCATTGGCCCTGTACTTAACATGATTATTGGTGCCGGTGGCGGTGAAATCGTCATGATGGCCTTTGGTGGCACAGCCCTAATCTTCTTCGCGTTATCTGGCTACGTGTTAACCACGAAGAAAGACATGTCTTTCCTTGGTGGCATGATGACAGCGTTATTCGTGGTACTTATCATTGGTATGATCGCGAATATCTTCCTTGCATTACCAGCGATGCAGCTTGCTATCAGCGCATTGTTCATCCTGTTCTCTTCAGGTGCAATCCTAATGCAAACCAGCGCTATCATTAACGGCGGCGAAAGAAACTACATTCTTGCAACGACAACGTTGTTCGTATCTCTATACAACATCTTTGTTAGCTTGCTAAACATCCTGATGTCATTTGCTGGCGGCGACGATTAATCGTTACTGGTAACTGATATAAAGGCTCCTTATGGAGCCTTTAGTTTTTATTGACCTGTTATTTATTGATCGTCTATGGCTAGCTTTGTAATTCTTATCACCACCCCACCCTCGAATCATCAATCGTCGCTCTCTGCCTTAAAATTTGCCGAAGCGGTGATCAAACAAGGACATTCTATTACTACCCTTTTCTTTCATCAGGACGGAGCGCACCACGCTAATCCGTTGCTGAATATTGCGCCGAATGAACTGGATAGCCAGGCATTGTTTCGCACCTTTGCGACTGAACATGCTATCCCGTTAAAAACCTGTATTTCTGCGAGTGTTAAGCGCGGCGTGTTTGATGAACAAAGCAAAGAGGACATGCCAGACACAACCCTTGAAGCAAACGTGGCCGCTCCCTGGCAAATCGTTGGGTTATTTGAGTTCGTGCAAGCCGCATCAGAAGCGGATAAGGTGATTCATTTCAAATGAAGGTATTAATCACGATCAACGGCAGTCCGTTAAACACACCGAACGCAAAAGAAGCGGTTGAAATGGCCTTTGCATTCGCATCATTGGATCAAGAAGTTGCACTGTTAATTCGTGGGCCGGGGGTGAATCTGCTTCGTGCTGGTCAACAGCCAGAACAGCTACAGAGCCAGGACTATCTGGCATTACTCAAAGCGATTGAGCTATACGACATCGACACATTATATGTTCTGGCCGCCGATATGCAGCAATATGGTGTTACTGAGGATGTCATCAGTTTACCCATCACACCGCTTTCACGGGACGAACTGGGTGCCTTTCATCATACGTTTGACCAGGTTATTTCGCTGTAATCACAGCCATTACACAGTACAGGATTAATTATGGCGCTTTATATCATCAATCATTCGCTGTCGAACGATGCGCTGGCACAGTTCAGTCAGGAACTGGCCGCCGACGATGCAGTGTTATGGTGTCAGGATGGCGTTTACAGCATCAATTTACCTCATATCGCGAGTATCACCGCTAATCATGCATGTTACGCACTAAACGACGATTTAACGGCGAGACAGTTAACCAGCAGTGAGCAAATCAATGCAATAACCTGGGATGAATTTGTTGCCTTAACGTTGGCGCACAGCCCGGTTATTTCTTACTAACGTTCAGTAAAAACGAGACACACATGTTCCAATTAGGTGAAAAAACCATCGAGACCGATAAAAACGGTTATCTGGCGAACAGTACAGACTGGAGCCGTGAACTGGCTCCCATTATTGCGGCAGAAGAGAATATTGAGTTAACGGATGCTCATTGGGAAGTCGTTAATTTTGTGCGGGATTTTTACGAGGAATATAAAACGAGTCCAGCGATTCGGATGTTAGTCAAAGCGATTGGCAAAAAGCTGGGCGACGATAAGGGAAACAGCAAATATTTGTATACGCTTTTTCCTAAAGGACCAGCAAAACAAGCCACTCGTATTGCCGGACTGCCGAAACCGGCAAAATGTATCTAAGCGGTCGCTGTTTAGTGGGTGGCTTTCATAACGCCAACAAACGCTTCGTAGCCGATATACAACACAGCACTGATAAAACCGAGAATAATCAGCCAGTAAAGTGCTCGTAATACTGATTTAACGGGGTCATATTTGACCCTGACTTTCTTTTCCACCACTTTGGTCTCAACGACTTTCTTTTTTGCCACGCAAATTACCTGCAATTGAATTGTTTAAAGCGCCCAACATTATTCATGTTACCTGGCGAGATAAACCGGGGAATAAAACACACTCTGACGGGACATTGCCCCTGACATTGAAAAACTAACACTAACTTATCAGTGAATAAAGTGTTTTTTGTTCACCTGAAAACCCTGTAGTAAACAAGCGGATACAAAAAAGGAGCATCAAAATGCTCCTTTTATATGCTGTTAAAGAACAGTCTCTGTGTACCTGTTAACCAATGTGCGTTAAACCACCCATATAAGGTCTTAACACTTCTGGTACTTCGATGCGGCCATCTGCTTGCTGGTAGTTTTCTAATACCGCGACCAGTGTACGACCTACTGCCAGACCTGAACCGTTTAATGTATGGATCAATTCAGGTTTTTTCATGTCTTTTCCTTTGTAACGCGCTTGCATACGACGCGCCTGGAAATCACCGGTGTTACTGCATGATGAGATTTCACGGTAAGTATCCTGAGCTGGTAACCAGACTTCAATATCAAACGTCTTGGTCGCACCAAAGCCCATATCACCAGTACAAAGTGTCACAACACGGTATGGTAGATTTAGCTTTTGCAGCACGGCTTCAGCGTGACCTAACAGTGAATCCAGCGCAGCCATTGACTCTTCAGGCTTAACCAGTTGTACCAGCTCAACTTTATCAAACTGGTGCTGACGAATAAGACCACGGGTATCGCGGCCATACGACCCTGCTTCACTACGGAAACATGGCGTGTGTGCAGTCAGTTTCACAGGTAAATCATCTTCACCAAAAATGACGTCACGAGCAGTGTTGGTCAGTGGTACTTCAGCCGTCGGGATCAGTGAGAACTGACGATCACCTTCGTTTAACTGGGTATGGAACAAGTCTTCACCAAACTTTGGTAACTGACCCGTACCATATAAGCTTTCGTGATTAACCAGTACTGGCACATAAGCTTCTGTGTAGCCGTGTTCAGTGGTGTGTAAGTCAATCATGAACTGAGCAAGCGCACGGTGCATACGTGCAACCTGGCCTTTTAACATCACAAAACGCGCACCACTTAATTTAGCAGCGGTTTCAAAGTCCAGTTCTTTATTCAGGCCTTCGCCTAAATCAACGTGATCTTTAATCTCGAAATCAAACTGGCGAGGCTCACCCCACTTTTTGATTTCTACGTTTTCGTCTTCATCTTTACCCACAGGTACTGATGAATCTGGCAGGTTTGGTACAGACAGCGCAATATCATTTAACGCACTTTGTAATTCAGCGAGTTCTTTTTTCGCTGCGTCCAGCTGATCACCTAAATCGCTGACTTCTGCCAGTAGCGGCTGAATATCTTCACCACGACCTTTAGCCTGGCCAATCGCTTTGGAACGGGAGTTTCTGGTACTTTGCAGGTTTTCTGTTCTTACCTGGATTTCTTTACGTTGTTCTTCAAGTTGTTTTAGTTTTTCAACGTCCAGGGTATAACCTCTGGTAGCCAGCAATTCAGCTGTTTTTTCTAAGTCTGTACGAAGGTACTTTGGATCTAACATGAGTTCTAATTCAGCCTTTAATATTGATTAAATTCATTCCTAGCCAGGCGACAAAAATACATACGAATACATTCAAAAATACATTCACCACGGCTTTTAACCAGTCACCTTGTTGTAGCAACAGCAAGGTATCCATAGAAAATGTGGAGAATGTTGTCAGCGCCCCAAGAAATCCCACCCCGACAAAGGTACGCCAGGGGGCCAATTCTACTAATTCGTGTTCGATTAGCGCGTATAACACACCCATCAGAAAAGAACCGAGAATATTAACGGTCAGTGTGGCAAAAGGGAATCCCCTTCCCAGCATAAAGTAAATACTCTCTGACATCAGAAAGCGTAAGGAAGAGCCAAACGCGCCACCCAGGGCAACAAACAACAGTGACTTAATCATCCTGATACCGTCGATTCGGTGCTTGTTGATCAAGCTGGTCTAAATAGTCCAACTTACTGGCCATTGATTTTTCCATGCCTCGGTCCGTAGGTTGATAGTAGTGCTTGCCGTCCAACTCCGGCGGCAAATAGCATTCACCTGCCGCATAAGCGCCGGGTTCGTCATGTGCGTAGCGATATGTTTCCCCGTAACCTAACGATTTCATCAGCGAAGTTGATGCGTTTCGTAAGTGTAGCGGAACGTCAAACGGTGGAAGATTTTCTGCATCGTGTCGTGCTTGTTTAAACGCGGTATAGACAGCATTACTTTTTGGTGCGACCGCCATATAAACCGCTGCTTGTGCAATTGCTCGCTCACCTTCTGCCGGACCAACCCGATGAAATATATCCCAGGCATTGAGACCAATGGTTAATGCGCGAGGATCGGCATTACCAACGTCTTCGCTGGCAATAGCCAGTAAACGTCGCGCTACGTATAACGGATCGCCACCGCCCGCCAGAATGCGGCTATACCAGTACAGTGCGGCATCAGGGTCCGAACCACGAACAGATTTGTGAAACGCCGATATCAGTTGATAAAACTGATCGCCTTGTTTGTCGTAACTGGCTCGATTACCCGCTGATACCTGGGCTATGACCTCTTTCGTGACGACGTTTTCGCCATTAATGGTTTCCGCTAAATCAGCGCACAATTCAATAAAATTCAGTAATTTTCTGGCGTCGCCATCAGCCAGGCCACACAACAAGACTTTGTCTTCATCACTGATGGTGAGTTGTTGTCCACCCAACCCTTTTTCTGCATCGTTTAAGGCTCGATTGAGTACAACCTGTAAATCGTCTTCACTCAACTTCTGCAACAGATAAGTACGCGCACGGGACAAAATCGCATTGTTTAATTCAAAAGAGGGGTTTTCAGTTGTTGCACCGACAAAAATAATGGTGCCATCTTCAATAAAAGGTAGAAACGCGTCTTGTTGCGATTTATTAAAGCGATGTACTTCATCCACAAATAACAGCGTTCGGGTGCCTTGCATTTGTAAATTAGACTGAGCCTGAGTAATGGCTTCGCGAATTTCTTTGATGCCAGATGTAACTGCCGACAAGCGGATTATGGCGGCATTCGCATATTGAGCGATTAATTCAGCGAGTGTGGTTTTACCTGTGCCTGGTGGCCCCCACAAAATCAGCGAATGGCATTTACCCGAAAGGATGGCAGCACGAAGAGGTTTGCCTTCGCCAATCAAATGGCGCTGGCCGAAATATTCATCAAGCGTGGATGGCCGCAACCTGGCGGCCAGAGGTTTCACATCAGGAGAGAAATCAAGGTTCAGCGATTTCAACGGTTACTCCGTTGATCATCGACATCAACGTCTTCGGGTAACGTTAAACTAAAGTTGGTTTTAGCCAGCGGCTGATTAATCTGAATATTGCTAAAGGTGTAATTACTCGATTGTTCACTAACATCAAGAATACTAAGCGCTGTTAATTTACCGTCTTTAATAGTTACGGTAAGCGCTTTTACCTGACTTTCTTCATTGGTGGAGAAAATCGTGAATGCGTCACGCTGCTGTTCAATCACATAGCGCTTCCACAGCGCGGGATCATCACTGGCTAACAAAGCGAATGGTGTTGAATCAACCGCAGCATCGGCGTCCATTAACGTCACCTGCTCCAGTTCAATATCATAAAGCCATAATGTTTTGCCGTCCGAAATCATCAGGTTTTCACCAGGTGCTTTTGATTCCCAGCGGAACAACCCCGGGCGAGACATCATGAACTCACCGTGTCCGGTTTGAACTTCTTTTTTATCCGCATCCAGTACTTGCTGAGCAAACGTTGCCTGGTAGCTGTTTAGTGTTTTGATTTGTTGTTGCAATGCCTGGCTGGCATCAGCCGCCTGACTGGCAGAACTGACCATCGCCATTAAACCGACAATGGCCGTTGAAAACGTTTTAAAAGATTTAATCATTACTATCTGCTTTTATCTGTGCTATTTGACGGGTGGTGGCGCGATAACTTCACGATTGCCGTTGTGTCCAGGCGCACTGACAACACCACTCACTTCCATCTGCTCTACTATTCTGGCAGCCCGGTTATAGCCAATTCGAAATTTACGCTGTACACCGGACACTGATGCTCTGCGAGTTTCAGTCACAAATGCAACCGCTTGATCATACAGTTCATCAGTATCATCATCAGCGCCTTCGGGTTGTTCACCTGGTAACAGAATTTCTTCTGCACTTTCACCCGACAGTATTTCATCTATATATTGTGGCTCTTCACGCTTTTTCCAATCCTCAACCACAGCATGAACTTCATGATCCGCAACAAAGGCACCATGAACCCGAGTTGGCACGCCGGAACCTGGCGGTAGATAGAGCATGTCACCCTGCCCCAGTAGATTTTCCGCACCTTGTTGATCGAGAATGGTGCGAGAATCAATTCGTGACGACACCTGGAAGGCAATTCGTGTTGGAATATTGGCTTTAATCAGACCAGTAATAACATCAACAGACGGTCGCTGTGTCGCCAGAATCAAGTGAATCCCGGCTGCACGGGCTTTTTGTGCAATACGCGCGATAAGTTCTTCGACTTTCTTACCAACAATCATCATCATGTCGGCAAATTCATCAATGACAACGACTATCGTATAAAGCTTGCCTAATTTCGGTGCTTCTTCGTCCATACTGTCACTCGGTTTCCAGAGTGGATCAGACAGTGGATTACCTTCATCAATCGCTCGTTGAACTTTTTCGTTATAGCCTTTCAGATTTCGGACACCCAGTGCCGACATAAGTTTATAGCGGCGCTCCATTTCGCCGACACACCAACGCAATGCATTCGCGGCTTCTTTCATGTCCGTCACGACTTCAGACAACAAATGCGGAATACCTTCATAAACGGATAGTTCCAACATTTTCGGATCAATCAGGATCATGCGAACATCTTCTGGTGACGACTTATATAACAAGCTGATCAACATAGTGTTCACCCCGACTGACTTACCAGAGCCGGTCGTACCAGCCACGAGTAAATGAGGCATTTTGGCTAAATCAACCACGACGGGCTGACCGCTGATGTCTGCACCCAACACCATAGATAACGGCGATTTGGATTGCTTAAATTCTTCACTGGCAAGCGTTTCGGAAATACTAACGGTTTCACGGTATTTATTTGGCAGTTCCAGACCGATAACTGACTTACCCGGAATCACTTCGACCACACGGACACTGATTGCAGACAACGCACGAGCTAAGTCTTTGGCCAGACCGCTGATCTTGCTGACTTTAATACCTGGTGCTAAGTCCAGTTCAAATCGTGTGATCACCGGACCGGGGTAAACGCCAACCACATTAGCCTGAATGTTAAAGTCGAGTAATTTGACTTCAACCAGTCGGGCAACCCGTTCCAGATCTTCTTCACTGACCGGATTTTTGGAGCGTTGTGGTTTATCGAGTAATTCCAATGTAGGCAACGGCGGCATGTTAGCCCGTTCCAGTTTACGCTGTTTAACCTTTTCAATCGCATCCAGTAACTCGTTTCCTGAGCTTGCTGGTGCCTGCGGCGGAGCTGGCTCATCATCAGGTGAAGCAAAGAAATCACTGCCTGAGAGTTCTTCAGCGTTTTTTCGTTCTTCCTGAACCAGCGCTTCAACATTGAAAAATTCGTCATCCATGTCTTCTTTAATCACCACATCTTGCAGAGGAATATGAATGTCAGGCTTTTTAGGTTCAGTGGTTGTGTCATCGTCCAGTGTAAACGGTGGTTCGTCATCAGATACTGAATCTGGCAGGGTTATTTTGGGTTCCAGGATATCGCCTGGTGACAGGTCATTCGTTGATGTTTTATCCAGGGCTGTGATAGCCGTATCGTTTCCAACGATGTCTTTTTTGCTTTCTTTTTTATTTCTTTTAACCAACGCTGGAGAATCATCCTGTTCAACATCGCCTAATAAAACATCCTCACTCTGATCGCGAATGGCATCAAAACGCGCCGCTTTACCATCATCAGGCTGGGCTGATTTAGCTTCGATGAAGCCGGTTAGACGATGCCAAAGATATAATACGCCATCACCAATCGCATCAATGACGGCCAACCAGGACAAACCTGTGGTTAAAGTTATTCCTGTAAATAAAAAACAAAGAAGTAATAGTGATGTGCCTGTATAGCTGAAATACGGGATCATGGCGTCTTTAACAATGTCGCCAACCACGCCACCACTGGAAAAATCATAGATATCATCAAAATTGATACTGCTGATTGTGGTAGCACTTAAAATAATCATCACCACACCAATGAGTCTTAACCCAAGGGTGAGAAAATCCATGGATAAAATGCGGCTAAATCGTTTGAAGGCAAACCACCCGGCCAGTGCGACAGAAACAGGCACCGCATAAGCAACCCAACCAAACGCGAACAGCATGATATCTGCCAGCTGAGCGCCAACGGCTCCCATACTGTTTTTAATAGCGGCGTGTTGACCAGTTTGTGACCAGGCAGGATCGGCGGGATCAAAGCTCAATAAGGCCAAAAGAAGAAATAAGGCGATAACAGACGAAAAGATGAGTGCGCCTTCCTGTATCCGCTGCATACCGCTAAGCGAAATCGACGCTTTTTTAAATTCCAATGTATTGCTCTCTCTGGTGGCTTTTCGCAAAAGTGTTCACATCAGTCTGCTGAGTGAAATAAGCTGCTTTTCCAGCGATATTCGTGCGTTCAGCCGATTATTAAGACAAAATTTGCTTAATTAGACGGCTAACCCTGCTGTGTGAACAAACAGCGAATTACATTAGCAAAAGTGTTGAGTTATTTCAGCTTTTTATTGCGACAAAATGGTTCTCTTTCACCTCTTCCATCACAACATAAGTTCTGGATTCACTTACAGATGGTAATCGCAATAAGGTATCACCTAATAGTGAACGATAGTCATCCATATCTGTGACCCGGGTTTTGAGAAGATAATCAAAATTACCGGACACCAGATGACATTCCTGTATTACATCCACAGATTGCACAGCCCGGTTAAATCGACTAAATACATCAGGAGACGATTTATCCAGTGTAATCTCGACATACACTAACAATGTTGACCCAACTTTGCGGGCATCAACATTAGCGGAGTAATTTTTTATATATCCTTCTTTCTCAAGCTTTTTTACCCGCTCAAGGCAAGGCGTGGGGCTTAAACCAACGCGGGACGCAAGTTTGACGTTTGACATGCGACCGTCTTTTTGGAGTTCAATCAGGATCTTTTTATCGATACTGTCCAGTGTATCGATACTAAATTCTCTGTGTTTCATAGTGAAAAACTCTGAATATAAAATTAATTTGGAATCTATCACTAATTTTTAGGCAATAAAAAGAGATTTTTTATAATTAACCTGTTCTATACTTTTTATCGTGTTTCAACCAACGATTAACAAAGGGTAAATCATGATTATCGGCGTGCCTAAAGAGATTAAAAATCACGAATATCGTGTAGGTATGGTGCCAGCGAGTGTCAGAGAATTAACAGCTCGCGGTCACGAAGTATTCGTAGAGCACAATGCAGGCGCTGGCATTGGCTTTTCTGATGACGACTACGTAAATGCGGGTGCGTCGATTTTACCGGATGCTAAAAGTGTATTCGATAAAGCTGAAATGATTGTAAAAGTAAAAGAGCCTCAGGCTGTAGAACGTGCCATGTTGCGCGAAGACCAGGTACTATTTACTTACCTTCACCTTGCACCAGATATGCCGCAAACAGAAGACCTGGTAGCAAGCAAAGCAACCTGTATTGCTTATGAGACAATCACTGACGACCGTGGCGGCTTACCATTACTTGCGCCAATGTCAGAAGTTGCTGGCCGTATGTCAATTCAGGCTGGTGCTCAGGCGCTTGAGAAATCAAACGCGGGTCGCGGAATGCTTTTAGGTGGCGTTCCGGGTGTTGAGCCGGCTAAAGTAGTTATCATCGGCGGCGGTATGGTTGGTACTAACGCAGCTCAAATGGCAGTTGGTATGGGCGCAAACGTTGTACTACTTGATCGTAATATTGACGTATTACGTCGTATCAACCTTCAATTCGGTAGTTCAGTTCAAGCCGTATTCTCTACTGTTGAATCGCTTGAAAAACACGTACTTGAAGCTGACCTTGTTATCGGTGGTGTGTTAATTCCTGGTGCAGCAGCACCAAAACTGGTAACAGCAGACCATATCAAAAACATGAAGCCTGGTTCGGCCATTGTTGACGTTGCTATTGATCAGGGTGGTTGTATCGAAACATCTAAACCAACTACGCACGCTGAACCTACTTACCTGGTTGATGATGTTGTGCATTACTGTGTAGCAAACATGCCTGGCGCAGTACCAAGAACATCAACGTTCGCATTAAACAATGCAACGCTACCTTATATCATTAAGCTTGCTGACCTGGGTGCAAAAGATGCACTTCTTGCTGACAAGCATCTGCTTAACGGTCTGAATGTTCACGCAGGCAAAGTAACGTGTGAAAGCGTTGCTCAAAACCTGGGCTTTGAATATGTAGAACCAGCAACTGCGCTAAACGCGTAAGTTCGCTAACTGCCTGTACAGGTAGTAAAAAGCACCAAAATACAGATGATTAAGGGCTGACATCTCAGCCCTTTTTTGTTTCTGACCGTCCAGCATATGTAGTAAATGAATCTGTACGGTTAAACCTTTTATACATTCCCGCCACAAACTATCCCGCTTTACTTCAATAAATGAACTCTTAAAATCTCCGGTCATTCCTTATGTAACAGCTTTCTCTGTTTATAGACGTTACATAGACATTTTTATTGCCCGTTTCATCAGGCTTTTACATGAATTATCAGGTCGGCATTAATCATCCTCTTGAATGGTCGCATGCTAATACCCATATAAAGATGAAACGCCTCAGGCAAATTCATTTGGAGAAAATTTAATGAGTGAAGTAAGACACTGCCCTTTACTAATTCTGGGCTCTGGTCCGGCTGGATATACAGCAGCGGTTTATGCTGCGCGTGCAAATCTTAACCCAGTAGTTATTACTGGTATGCAACAAGGCGGTCAGCTTACTACCACAACAGAAGTAGAAAACTGGCCTGGCGATCCGGATGACCTGACCGGTCCAATCCTGATGGAACGTATGCAACGTCATGCTGAAAAATTTGAAACTGAAATCGTGTTTGATCACATCAATGCGGTAGACTTCTCTAAAAAACCTTATACATTGACGGGTGACGCAGGTACTTATACCTGTGACGCTCTTATCATCGCAACAGGTGCTTCGGCAACTTACCTGGGCCTTGAATCTGAGCAAGCATTCATGGGACGTGGTGTATCAGCTTGTGCAACTTGTGATGGATTCTTCTACCGAGGTCAAAAAGTAGCGGTTGTTGGTGGCGGTAACACAGCGGTTGAAGAAGCGCTTTACCTGTCAAACATCGCTTCTGAAGTTCATCTGATTCATCGTCGCGATACGTTCCGTTCTGAAAAAATCTTAACCAAACGTCTTTATGACAAAGTTGAGAACGGTAACATCATTCTTCATTTGAACCAGACTCTTGATGAAGTAACAGGTGATGACGCGGGTGTTACTGGTGCAAATATCAAGAGCACAGAAACTGGCGAGATCACTTCACTTGATCTTCACGGTGTGTTCATTGCCATTGGTCATAAGCCAAATACGGGTATTTTCGATGGTCAGCTAGATATGGCTGGCGGCTACATCAAGGTAAACAGCGGCACGGACGGTAATGCGACAGCAACCAGCGTTGAAGGTGTTTTCGCGGCAGGTGATGTGAGTGATCACATCTATCGTCAGGCAGTAACATCAGCAGGAACTGGTTGTATGGCTGCTTTAGATGCCGAACGTTATCTGGATGCGCTGGAAAGCAAATAAAATCAGATAATATCATCGTTACCGGAGGATCTTTCCTCAACGCAGCATATAAACACTCTGTGATCTGTTGAGAAGAGCTGATTTGTCAGCTCTTTTTTATTTATACTGAATCAATGTCCTGTTGCACAACCTGACGCTTTACATAAATATGCGACAACTGCCGTAAAAGCCAGCATTAAAGACTTACAAATCCTACCTACAAAATCATTCCCGCTTAAAACATATACCTTTGTGCATCTATACTGTTATTCATGCATTAGCTTATCAACCAACAGCTAAACACCGTTACAATACGAACTTGTTCAGAGATAACTGTTCATACTCCTGCAACATTATTGATAAAAAGAAACTATGACGTCTTTCATTTACCAACTTGATCCATACTCTATGGAGTTTCCGTCTCCCAATCTTGCACTGGATGATCCGAATGGACTCCTGGCCGTAGGCGGCGATTTATCTCCTGCCCGGCTACTATCTGCCTACCGTAACGGCATTTTTCCGTGGTTTAATGAAGATGAACCACCTTATTGGTGGAGCCCTTCCCCACGAGCCGTTCTTTTTTTAAACGAATTACATATAAGTAAAAGTTTTGCGAAATTTTTACGCAAGCAATCGTTAACGGTGTCGATAAATAACTGCTTCTCTGAAGTAATTGAAAACTGTGCAGTTTTAAGACAGCAAGAAGGCACCTGGATCACGGATGAAATGATGGAAGCATACACACAACTGCATCATATGGGCCATGCCCATAGCATAGAGGTGTGGCAAGATGATGAACTGGTCGGCGGACTTTATGGCGTGCTGGTCGGTGGATGTTTCTGCGGTGAATCAATGTTCCATAAAGTAACTAATGCCTCGAAACTTGCATTAGTTGGCCTGGTAAACTGGCTACACCGTTATGGTGGCACGTTAATTGATTGCCAAATACCGAATGACCATCTGTTAAGTCTTGGTGTGTCTACAATTACCCGAGAAGATTATTTAGAACAACTACGCTGTGCCAGCCTGGTTCGATTACCCCAGGAGGCATTCATTGCACAGCAGATTCACTATTAACTTTGTTGGTACCTCATTATCGTGTTTGATTTTAGTAAAATCCCCCTCGGGATGACTGAACAGTTCAGATGCAGTTATTTACCGGAGAGAAAAGAACGACTGTTAGTCGTACATGACGATAGTTGTAATTACGATGTTATTTACGAAAACCTGATGGCTAAAGGCTTCAGACGCAGCGGCGACAAAGTGTATACACCATTTTGTCCTGCGTGTTCTGCCTGTGAGTCCATTCGAATCCCCGCCAGTGAATTCAAGCCGTCAAAGAGTCAAAGACGTATTGAAACAAAAGGCCAGAAACACTTTCATGTGACGCACACTACCATGCCTGAACCTGGTAGTTATGAACTGTATGAAAAGTACATAAATCTGCGCCACAAAGATGGTGCAATGTACCCGCCTGACGAAAGCCAGTTTAACAGCATCGCGTATTGCAGTTGGCTCAAGAGCATCTATATTAATTTATGGGATGGTGAAACCCTGGTTGGGGTTGCAATTACCGACATGCTACCAACGGCTCTGTCAGCCGTTTACACATTTTTTGATCCGGACTATCAAGATTTATCACCAGGAACGTTTGCGATTTTGGCACAAATTAAGGCCTGTAGCCGTTATAAACGGGAACATTTATACCTCGGCTATCAGGTAGACCGTTGCAATAAAATGAACTACAAAAGCAAGTTTGTGCCACATGAACGGTTAAGCGATGGAGAATGGGTGAAATATGAATAAATTTGAGTGCTAAGCTTTACATATCACCAGTATTTCGGCACAATCTGCGCTGCTTTTTTGATTAGTTTCAGAGGTTAAAAACTTAATGGCAAAAGAAGATGTCATTGAAATGCAGGGAACGGTTCTTGAAACCCTGCCAAATACAATGTTCCGCGTACAGCTGGAAAATGATCACATTGTGACAGCTCACATCTCAGGCAAGATGCGCAAAAACTATATCCGTATTTTGACCGGCGACAAAGTAACGGTTGAGTTAACTCCATACGATTTATCTAAAGGTCGCATTATCTTCCGCGCTCGTTAAGCTTTTTGTATGTAATTCAATCGACACTCATATGCTGTCGTAGAATCGTGTAATGTGTAAGTATCTACTTGCAAATAAAAACCCCTTACCAAGGTAAGGGGTTTTTATTTTTAATCATGATAATTTGTCTTGTTTACGATTCAACAAGATGTTTCTCTTCATCAAATTCAAAACAAATATCATCTTCATTTTCTTTCATAACAACTTTCACGTTGCCGCCTGAACTCAGGCTACCAAATAATACTTCGTTCGCCAGTGGTTTCTTAAGTTTTTCCTGAACCAGTCGTGCCATCGGCCGTGCGCCCATCGAGCGATCATAACCTTTCTCGCATAACCAGTTTTTAGCATCCGCAGAAATCTCAAGCGACACACCTTTTTTATCCAGTTGAACCTGAAGTTCAACCACAAACTTATCAACCACCAGTTCAATAACATCATTTTCAAGATGGTTGAACCAGATGATGTTATCAAGACGATTTCTGAACTCTGGCGAGAATACCCGATTAATCTCAGACATTGCGTCAGCATCAAAGTCCTGACTCTTGAAGCCGATAGACTTACGTGTCGTTTCAACAACACCAGCGTTAGTTGTCATAACAATAATGACATTTCTGAAATCAGCTTTGCGACCGCTGTTATCCGTCAATGTGCCATGATCCATTACCTGAAGCAGGATGTTGTAGATATCACTGTGGGCTTTTTCAAGCTCATCAAGCAATAACACGGCATGAGGCTTTTTAATCACAGCATCGGTCAACAAACCACCCTGTTCAAAACCAACATAGCCCGGTGGTGAACCAATTAAACGGCTAACCGCATGTTGCTCCATGTATTCAGACATATCAAAGCGAATAAATTCAATGCCGAGTACTTTAGCCAGCTGTTTTGTTAGTTCCGTTTTACCGACACCAGTTGGACCTGCAAACAAGAATGAACCAACAGGTTTATCTTCGTTACCTAAACCTGCACGGCTTAAACGAATCGCCGCAGTTAACGCATCGACTGCGTCGTCCTGACCAAACACCGACATTTTCATGTTACGGTCCAGGTTTCGTAAGACGTCCATTTCGTTCGACGATACAGACTTTTGCGGTACACGAGCGATTTTAGAAATAATCTGTTCAATTTCACCAACACCAATCGTCTTTTTACGACGTGACGCTGGCAGTAATTGTTGATTAGCACCGGCTTCATCAATTACGTCAATCGCCTTATCTGGCAAGTGACGTTCGTTGATGTATTTAGCCGATAATTCCGCAGCCGCTTTCAACGCTTTTTGCGTGTAACGCACACTATGATGCTGCTCGTAACGCTCTTTCAGTCCTAACAGAATCTTCGTAGTATCAGTAACTGACGGCTCATCAATATCGATTTTCTGGAAACGACGAACCAAAGCACGATCTTTTTCAAAGATACCTTTAAATTCGTTGTACGTTGTTGAACCAACGCAACGTAAAACACCGCTTGATAATAATGGCTTCATCAGATTTGATGCATCCATCACACCACCCGATGCTGCACCTGCGCCGATAATAGTGTGGATTTCATCAATAAAGAGAATTGCATTCTCGTCGTTTTCAATTTCTTTCAACAACGATTTAAAGCGTTTCTCAAAATCACCACGATATTTCGTTCCAGCCAGCAAAGCGCCCATATCCAGCGACAGGATTTTTGCATTTTCAATGACGTCAGGAACATCATTGTTCACGATTCGATAAGCAAGACCTTCAGCAATCGCGGTTTTACCAACACCAGCCTCACCGACCAGTAATGGATTATTTTTCTTACGACGACACAATACCTGAATAGTTCGCTCAAGCTCTTTGTCTCGTCCAATTAACGGGTCAATTTTCCCCTGCTTTGCCAACTCATTAAGATTCGTTGTAAAGCCCTGAAGTGTTTTCTTTTCTTCTGGCTCATTGCCAGATAAATCGGCAGCGCTGTTATCTTCTTCTGTTTGTTCAGGTTCAATACGTTGAATACCATGAGAGACAAAATTAACGACGTCCAGTCGTGTCACATTCATACGCTTAAGCAGGTAAACCGATTGTGATTCCTGTTCACTAAAAATAGCGATCAGAACATTAGCACCCGTTACTTCTCGTTTACCTGAAGATTGAACATGGAATACAGCGCGTTGCAGAACGCGTTGAAATCCCAGGGTTGGTTGAGTTTCCCGATCCGAATCATTTTCAGGGATCAGGGGGGTAGTATCGCCGATAAATTCCAGGAGTTCTTTTCGTAGTTTTTCAATATCCGTACCGCACGAACCAAGTGCCTCAGAGGCTTCAGGGTTATCCAGCAGGGCCACCAGCAAATGCTCTACAGTCATGAACTCATGTCTGTTCTCACGCGCCGAGCGAAATGCCGCATTTAACGTAACTTCCAAATCTTTGTTCAGCATAGGCGACTCCGGTATTTGGGAATTGGGTTATGTCATGCCTGCTCCATCGTGCATAACAAAGGTTGTTGATTTTCTCGGGAATACTTGTTCGTTTGCATCACCTTCATCTCTGCAATTTCTGCCGTGTACACGCCGCACACAGCTTTTCCCTTGAAATGTACTGCCGTCATTACCTGATTTGCTTTTTCAAAGTCCATATCAAAAAAACGCATCAGAATTTCTACAACAAAGTCCATCGGAGTGTAATCGTCATTATTTAACATTACTTTATACCGTGGAGGGGGCTTCAGCGTCTCGCGTTCCGCCTCTTCTACAGCTTCCGACTCAAAATCAAATTCTGTGAATCTGCTCATAATTAATAATAGTCATCTAACTTTGAAAGCACCAACTCGTATAAGCCATTTTAATAAAGCCTAAGCATTTACCAATTTTGAATAAAAAACTTGACTCTACGAACAAATTATCTACATTTGACTATGGCTCACGCCACTATTTATGTAAACAACATAAGCCTAAGAATAACTAATTTGTCAGGATAATTGAAGGATGTAGATGTATGGCTACTGGTAAAGTGAAATGGTTCAATAACGCAAAAGGTTTTGGATTCATTCAAGAAGAAGGCAGAGATGATGATATCTTCGCTCATTTCTCAACAATTAAGATGGATGGATACAAGACTTTGAAAGCTGGACAGCAAGTTTCTTTCGATTTGGAAGAAGGTCCGAAAGGCTTACACGCGATGAACATCATGCTTGACGAGTCATTAAAATAAACACGCTTGACATTCTTTTGGGGTGTTAAGAATTAGTGGTTACTGACAATTTCTTTACAATTTAACGTAACCCTTTAAAAAGAAATAAAGCAGACTAAAAAGTCTGCTTTATTTTTTTCTGACACAGATTATAAGATTTTAATCTTATCCCATGTGCTTAATCATTTCGTCGCCAAACGCTGAACATTTAACTAATGTAGCACCTTCCATCAGACGCTCGAAATCATAAGTAACAGTCTTAGCTTCGATTGCTTTAGACATGCTGCTAATGATTAAGTCAGCTGCTTCAGTCCAACCCATGTGGCGAAGCATCATTTCAGCAGAAAGAATAACTGAACCAGGGTTCACTTTATCCTGACCTGCATATTTAGGTGCAGTACCGTGAGTTGCTTCGAAAATCGCAACGTCGTCACTTAAGTTAGCACCTGGCGCGATACCGATACCACCAACCTGTGCCGCAAGAGCGTCAGACAGGTAATCACCGTTAAGGTTTAGTGTAGCGATAACATCGTATTCCGCAGGACGTAGTAAGATTTGCTGTAGCATAGCGTCAGCAATAACATCTTTGATGATGATTTCTTTACCAGTCTTAGGATTCTTAATAACCTGCCATGGACCGCCGTCAAGCTCAACGCCGCCAAACTCTTCTTTAGCAAGCTCGTAACCCCAGTCTTTGAAAGAACCTTCAGTGAACTTCATGATGTTACCTTTGTGAACAAGTGTCACAGAGTCACGATCATTATCGATAGCATACTGAATAGACTGTCTTACCAAACGCTTGGTGCCTGCTTCTGAAACTGGCTTGATACCGATACCACACATATCAGTGAAACGGATTTTGCTTACACCCATTTCTTCAGTCATGAACTTGATGACTTTCTTCGCTTCGTCAGTACCAGCTTTCCATTCAACACCTGCATAAATATCTTCAGAGTTTTCACGGAAGATAACCATGTCAACTGAACCAGGATCTTTAACTGGAGTAGGAACGCCGTTAAACCATTGAACAGGACGCTGACAAACATACAGATCCAAAACCTGACGAAGAGCAACGTTCAAAGAACGGATACCACCACCTACTGGCGTAGTTAATGGACCTTTGATACCAACTTTGTACTCTTTAAATGCTTCAAGTGTTTCTTCAGGTAACCAGGTGTCTTTGTCGTAAACCTGTGTTGATTTCTCACCCGCATAAACTTCCATCCACGCGATTTTCTTTTCGCTGCCGTAAGCTTTTTCTACTGCTGCATCAACAACTTTGATCATTGCTGGAGAAACATCTACGCCAATTCCGTCACCTTCGATGAAAGGGATGATTGGGTTATTCGGTACATTAATGACGCCATCAACGTAAGTGATTTTTTCGCCGTTTGCTGGAACTGTAATTTTACTGTCCATCAACTATTCTCCTCCTCCGAGAGGTTGAAATTAAAGGGAGTTAAAATAGAATTCGGGTATTATAGTCACTAAACGCGTTGAAATCACCGAACTGGAAATAACATTTTCGACGCAAATCGAAACAAATTATTTACAACAAAATCCCGGGATAAAAATATAATATTTGCGAATTAGTGAGCAAAAAATTCCCGGCATGGTATAGGAAATACCTTTCAAATAAAACCTTTTTATGAGTCAAAAAAAAGAAATACCCAATTCAAAAAAATCGCGTCAGACGCCAAAAAATAATATGCCACGGCAAAGTCGCGGCCATTCCGAATCCTCACCCGATTATCAACCGGAAAAAGTAATAATATTCAACAAACCATTCATGGTTTTATGTCAGTTTACCGATCAGGAAAATCGAGCAACACTTGCAGATTTTATAAAAGAAACAGGTGTTTATGCTGCAGGACGACTTGATAAAGACTCTGAAGGATTATTATTGCTAACCAATAGCGGCAAACTTCAACATCGCATTGCTCATCCTGATAATAAAATGGAAAAAACCTACTGGGTTCAGGTAGAGGGTATACCGGATGATGCCGCACTGAATCAGCTCCGTCATGGTGTGGAATTAAAAGATGGAATGACCCTGCCCGCTAACGTTGCATTGATACCAGAACCTTCTTGCTTATGGCCTAGAAATCCACCAATCCGAGAGCGCCAGTCCGTACCAACAAGCTGGCTTGAAATTAAAATAAAAGAAGGTCGCAATCGTCAGGTGCGCCGAATGACCGCTCATATTGGTTGTCCGACATTACGACTCATTCGGGCCGCTATTGGTCCCTGGTCACTGGGACAGTTACAGCCTGGAGAATACACGCTAAAAACAGACAACAAAAAACGCGTTCCAGTCATTAAGTCATCTACCGGGAGTAAATCCAGCCATGAAAGAAAAACCAGCGCTCACCGTCGCATGTCTCATCGAGAAAGACGGTAAATTTCTGTTTGTTGTCGAGAAAGACAAAACAACCGGTCAGATCGTGATGAATCAACCGGCCGGTCATGTCGAAAATGGGGAATCCTTAGCTGATGCTGCCATCAGAGAATGTCTGGAAGAAACCGGCTATCGTCCAACATTGACCGGACTGACGGGTATCTATCAGTTCCATTCTCCGATCAATGGAAAAAGCTATTGTCGGTTTTGTTTCATCGGCACCATTGACGACATAACAACCCCTGAATGCAAAGAATTAGATGCAGATATTATTGAGACTCGCTGGTTAACCCTGGACCAAACCGGTCAACCTCCTGTTCCATTCAGAAGCCCGCTGGTTGAAAAAGCAATTTCTGACTATCAAGACGGTATTCACTACCCGCTTTCCATGATCAGCGCGTATTAGCAAACAGGTCTTTTGAGCAATGATTCAGGTCCACTCGTTATACTTTTGTTTCAATTAGTGTCGTGGACCTTCCATCCATACCGCATAAATGCTAAAACCCCTGTCAAAATTGCTGTCTGCAAACTGTTTACATTGCCGACAAGAATGCACTCTGATAATTAAGTGACTAAATACATGATCAAACAAACACTCATCAAAAAAAGCCTGCTGGCGATGACAGTAGCAGCTGCACTTGCTGGCTGTACTGCAACATCAGATACTCAAACTGTGGCAAAAGAAACAACCACAGCTGAAACTGTTAAACAGAACAAGTATGAAAAACAGTTAGAGCAAGTTGTTGAGTCCTACTTTGACAAGCAACTGGAACTAAGCCCTGTTTATAAAACA
The DNA here is from genome assembly GCA_965656875.1 of Alteromonadaceae bacterium. Lineage (GTDB taxonomy): Bacteria > Pseudomonadota > Gammaproteobacteria > Enterobacterales > Alteromonadaceae > CBFHMJ01. The sequence continues at coordinate 534,886 of CBFHMJ010000003.1, read as the reverse complement.
TTTTTGGGCGACAATTCTGCCAATGACAAATTCAGCGCACCAATCAGCGATGAAAGTCGTGCAGAGCAACTTCAAATCGAGAAAGACTGGTTAGCCAAAGTCAATAATATCGACTTCACGAAATTACGTGGTCAGTCATTATTAACGTGGGAAATTTTTAAACGCGACCGAGAGTTAAGCATCGCTGGCGAAGAATTCCCTGGTTATCTGGTTCCAATCAACCAGATGAATGGCGCTCACAACTTCTTCGCCTCTCTTGGCTCAGGTTCATCTGCTCAGCCATTCAATACACGTAAAGATTTTGAAGACTTTGCCAAACGAGCTGATGGTTTCGCAGCCTGGATGGATTCAGCTATTGTCGCAATGCGAGAAGGCATTAACAAAAACGTGGTATTACCAAAAGCGCTTGCCGTTAAGCTGGTGCCACAAATGCAGGCTCATATCGTCGAAAACGTGGAAGACAGCGTATTCTGGATGCCAGTTAAGAACATGCCAGAGACCTTAAGCGATGAAGACAAAGCTGCCATCAAGGCATCTCATAAGAAGATGATTCTTGACACCCTGGTGCCTGTCTATCAACGCATGAATACTTTCCTGGAAAAAGAATACATTCCAGCCAGCCGTGAATCTGTTGGTTACAGTGCATTACCGAATGGTAAAGCCTGGTATGAGCATCAGATCAAACAACATACCACGCTGGATTTAGGCGCTGATGAAATTCATGAAATCGGTATGCAGGAAGTTAATCGTATTCTTGATGAAATGATTAAAGTAAAAGAAACCGTTGGCTTTAAAGGTGACCTGGCGGCTTTCTTTAATCATTTGAAAACCAGTGACGAGTTTTACTTTGACTCTGAGCAAGCCGTTATTGATGGCTACATGAATGTTAAAGAGAAAATTAATAAGCGTTTACCACAATTATTCGAGATCCAGCCAAAAGCAGATTACGAAGTAAAAGCGGTAGAAGCTTTCCGTGCAGCGTCAGCCGCAGGTGCTTCATACCAGTCACCATCACCTGATGGCTCTCGTCCGGGTATTTTCTATATCAATACTCACAACCTGAAAGCACAGCCTAAATTCTTGCTGGAAACATTGTCTATTCACGAAGCATCACCAGGACATCACTTCCAGATCTCGATTCAGCAGGAAGTGACTGGTTTACCACGCTTCCGTCGTTTTGGTGGCTACACGGTATTTGCCGAAGGTTGGGCGCTGTACGCAGAATCACTGGGTAAAGAAATGGGATTATTCACTGACCCGTATCAATGGTATGGCCGCTTATCTGACGAGCAGTTACGTGCTATGCGACTGGTAGTCGATACTGGTTTGCATGCAAAAGGCTGGACTCGTGAGCAAGCAATCGACTTCATGAAGCGTAACAGCTCTTTAGCAGAAAGTGACATCGAAGCAGAAGTTGAACGCTATATCGCATGGCCGGGTCAGGCGCTCTCATACAAAATGGGCCAGCGTAAGATTCGCGACCTGAGAAACTATGCTGAACAGGCACTGGGTGATAAATTTGATATCAAGAAATTCCACACAGAAATTCTGATTGATGGTGCGCTTCCTATGCCAACGCTTGAAAACAAAATTATGCGCTGGGTTAAAACACAGCAAGAAAGTTAATGTGTTTTAACGGCCAGAGCGGGCTGACGCGCAGTAGAACCGGACGATAAGCGCTGTCCATACCATCATTTAACGAATGAATGGATTCGTTTCAACCGCAAAGGTCAACACGCTCTGATTCTTCCTGAGGCTGGTGATAAACCAGCCTCTTTATTTTCCGATCTTCCCTTAATTTCCTCCTTCCCGTGCAAGATTGTTAATCTCTGCTATACCTTTTATGCAGGGTCTGACTGTTCAACAAAAATAACAAAAGGTTTCTATATCGCTTAACCATGAAAACAACCTGGTCTGATGCCACATCAGTGACGAACCACACGACCGAAGGGATCTTCTCCGCTCCAACACCTGTTGTTGATCTTCAACATGTGAGTTACACACTTTCGACAACCCTGCCAACAGCATCTCATTCCGCACCTGACGTCCATGAAACCACGGTTTTAATCGTTGACGATTGTATCGAGGTCACGCAGTACCTTGAACTTGTGTTAAAACAGATTGGCATCACACGAATTACACAGTGTCATTATGCCGAAGAGGCGCAACAGCAATTACAGACCAAACCCTGGGATCTGGTTATCCTGGATATTGAACTCCCCGATCAAAACGGCAAAAATCTCCTCGACATCATTATGTCGGCTTACCCTGGAACCAAAGTCATCATGTGTAGTAGTCATAATACGGTCGAGAACGTCAAAGAAAGTTGGGAACTGGGGGCTAAAGGATTTATTATCAAACCAGTGAATCCGGAGAAGCTGCACACGATTATCAGGCGTTTACTCCCCGCCACAGATTAGCGTTTATTTATTCGTGCGGTTAAGCCGCTTGCCAACGTGTAAACATTGTGAAGAATGTTCACACCGTATCCAATCCCGTTGACAAGTTACCTGGTTAGCTGTTTACATCTCATGACGTCATGAACGATACATACCCGCATTAACCGGGAGCAATTTCGGTGTAGCGCCTGTATGACCTGGCTGTAACAGGAAGAAATAATGCACGCCACTATTAATGAAGCAATTAATAAAATTAATACCATTATTCTGGGTAAAGAAGAGCAGGTTTCTCTGGCTTTTGCCTGTTTGCTGGCTAAAGGCCACTTGTTGATTGAAGATTTGCCCGGCATGGGTAAAACCACCTTATCCAGCGCTATCGCCAATACTGTCGGCCTTAGTTACAGCCGAGTGCAGTTCACCAGCGATCTGTTACCGGCCGATATTACTGGTGTTTCTGTGTTTAACCAGCAGTCGGGCGAATTCCAGTTCCATAAAGGGCCAGTGTTTAATCAGGTTATTCTGGCTGATGAGATTAATCGTTCAGGCCCGAAAACACAGAGTGCATTGCTCGAAGCAATGGAAGAACGCCAGGTTACTATGGATGGTAAAACGTATGACCTGCCCTCACCTTTTTTTGTGATCGCCACGCAAAATCCATTGTATCAAACCGGCACTTTCAGCTTACCTGAGTCACAGCTAGATCGATTTCTAATGCGAATTTCTCTGGGATACCCCAACTATGAGGCTGAAAAGAAAATTCTGTTGAATCAGGATTATCAGGCTGAAAAAGTTGAAGCCGTTATCACGCCAGAACAATTGGCAAGCTGCCAACAGCAAGTCACAGCCGTCAATGTGTCGGATCATGTGCTGGACTATATTATTCGCCTGGGTGCATACACCAGACAAGCCGAGTTTGAAGGTTTAGCTTTATCTCCGCGTGCCAGTAAAGCAGTGCTGAATGCCAGTAAAGCCTGGGCTTTTATCAATCAGCGTGACTTTGTAATGCATGAGGATGTACAACATATTTTTGCAGCGGTTGCGGAACATCGAATCAAGCCGCAAATATCGACACATCAACAAGAATCGTTCAGTGCAAAGGTGTTAGCCGACGTCGCTATCATGCATTAAAGGATGAAAGCCATTAATCATTCACCACCGGGGTTAGTTCGTCGCTTCAGAAACTGGATTAATCGACTGGTTGATCGCTGGTTAGCGAAACGCATTCCCGGCAACGATCAGATCAATCTGACTCAGAAGAATATTTTTATACTGCCTAATCGTCAGGGGTTAAGCTGGTTGTCATTGTGTGGCGTATTGTTTGTCCTGGGCACAAATTATCAGAATAACCTGATATTACTACTTACCTGGTTTCTGATGGCTTTGTTAATAACCTCGGTGTTTTTTTGCTTCTTTAACCTTCACGGGCTGACGATAAAACGCCTGACGGTCAATCCAGTTTATGCCGGAAACACAGCGATGATCCCACTACAAATTTCCGGTAATGGTCGAGCAATTCATCAACTTAATCTCCAGTTTGCCAATAATGAAGTCATCACCGTGAATACCGAGGATGTCATCACCGTAAACGTCCCTTATAACATTGATGATCGTGGCGTTCATTATCCTCCCCGCTTGCTGATTCAAACCCAGTACCCGCTTGGATTAATAAAAAGCTGGAGTCGACTGGATCTGGCCGTAGAGGTCATTGCCTGGCCGCGCTTACTGCCTCAAACGCAAATGAAACAATTACCGGTTGCATCCGCTCAACATCGTCAGACCAACGAACAACCAGAAGATTTTGATGGCATCCGGGAATTTAAATCAGGTGATTCTTTAAACCAGATTGCCTGGAAACATGTGGCTAAGGGTCAAGGGAGTCTGGTCAGTAAAACCTTTGAAAGTGATGATGCAAAAATCTGGCTCAATTATGCGCATGCAGAAGGCCGTGATCTGGAAGAAAAACTAAGCCATTTAGCAACAGCTATCGTCAATCTGGCACAACAAAGTACCAGGTATGGTTTGATATTACCCAACCAGGTCATTCCGGCAGATAACTCCCTGGCTCATCAGCACGCCTGCCTGAACGCACTTGCCCGGTTTAAAAAGCCTGTCTATAAAAAGGAGAGTCTATGATTGCACTGACCAGGCTCTTTCGATTGAACAACATAAAAAAACCGGTTAATCATAAAATAAGTGGTTTAACAGAACACGTAAGTGCAAAAATCGTATTGATGTTTACCCTTAGCCAGGCCATGTTATTGCTGCCGCTGAAAGGTGAATTGTATATCTGGCTGGCACCACTGGCACTGGCACTTTACGGCTGGCGAGTGCTGATTAGTTACGACAGTGCAACACCACCGACCCGCTTACGCGTCAACTTGCTCGCTATCATGGTATCTGCTTTTGTTATCCTGCAAATTCCATCGAGTTCAATGCTCAGAGCGATGGTAAATCTACTTATCATGACAGCCGGGTTTAAGCTACTTAGCATCCAGCGCGTTGGTGAAGTTACCCGACTGGCATTGATCAACTTTTTTGCCATTGCAGCCTGTTTTATCTACGTACAGACCCTCGCCATTTCTGGCTGGTTATTTACCAGTTTGCTCTTGAATACCCTGGCAGTTTTCGTCGCATATACACCTTCTTTTTCCTTTAAGGCCCGACTTAAACGCTATGCAAGTATGGTTGCTATCAGCTTTCCTATTATGGTGTTGTTATTTATTTTCGTTCCACGGCTTGGGCCATTGTGGAAAATGCCCGATCGAAACTCCGCACACACGGGTTTATCTGAACATGTCAGCCCGGGGCAAATAGCTAATCTGGCACAAAGTGCGGAATTAGCGTTTCGGGTAACATTTGAAGATACACGGCCAGACAAGTCTCAATTGTACTGGCGTACCTTAACGCATGAACAATACGATGGTATGAGCTGGACGACACATCCCTACCGAAAAACCAGACTCAATAAATCCAGTATCCTGAGCAACAATGAATTATTTAATAACTACCCGGCGCTCACTTCATTAAGCTATTCAATTGTTGTTGAACCCTCTCACAGCAGTTGGCTACATACGCTCGACACACCGGTAAAGCACTCCAGTCAGATCCTCTATAAACGAGATCGCCGAATAGAAAAAACGACACCTGTCACACAAAAATTTCAGTACTCCATCACTTCTGTGCCGGAGCTAACCAGGGTATTACCTCCATCGCCGCAAGAACTCCTGTTAAATCTGAAAGTCCCCGCTGACATTAACCCGGAAGCACGACAATTAGCGCAGCAACTTCGTCAAACATCGACGTCAGATAAAGCATTTATTCAACGCCTGTTGAACTGGTTTAAAACTAAAGGCTTCACCTATACGCTTAAGCCACCTCTACTCACCAGCATCAATCAGGTCGATCAGTTTATTAATTCCTCTAAGCAAGGTTTCTGCTCTCACTACGCATCCGCTTTCACGTTTATGATGCGATCTGTGGGTCTGCCTGCTCGCGTAGTTTCGGGTTATCTGGGCGGTGAATATTCGGAAAACAATCAATATCTGAGTGTACGACAATATGATGCACATGCCTGGAGTGAAGTTTGGTTGCAAGGCGAAGGTTGGGTCAGAGTCGATCCGACGGCTGTCGTTGCGCCAGACAGATTATTGTATGGTCTTCAGGGCGCCGTTGATGAAGAAACGTTTCTTGAGGAACAAACATTTAGCCTGGTTAAATACCGGGATGTTGCACTAGCCAACTGGCTGAGAACATCACTGGAAAATATGGACTATTACTGGTCATCCTGGGTTGTTCGTTTTGACCGCTCTGACCGACGTCAACTCATGAACTACCTGAAAAATAATAGCTATTCTCTCGTCATGTCGACGTTGTTGGTTGCAGCTACGTTGCTGTTATTCAGCTATCTGCTGCATTTATGGCGAAAATATACAGGTTTGAACAGGCAAAGTGACGAGAAACAAGCATTTCGACAATTACAACAACTCCATGCATCATTGTTTTCAACACGAAATGAATTGCCTCCTGTTAGCTTGTTAGCCGATATCGAACAACGAGTAACCACGCCATTGCAATCTGAAACAAACGGCTTTCAATCAACAATTTACGCGTTACAATCGACGCTTAAAACTCAAATAGCTGCTATCAGACAAGCATTTATTGAACAGCTATATCAGCCCGCCAGTACATCTCAGGCATCTATACCTTTGAGTAAACAAGTCAGACAGTTAACCCGGGCTGTTAACCAGTATTTGAAAGAAGAGAAAAAACATGAAAGCACTTCTGCTAAGTAGTTCCAAAGCTGATAACACCGGTTATCTTGAACATGCGTTACCCATGATACGCGAACATCACAAAGACTCTGATGCCGATACGCTGTTATTCATCCCCTTTGCGGGTGTTTCTGTCAGTTATGACGACTACACAACAATGGTTGCTGATGCCTTGAAACCATTGAATCTGAATGTTATTGGTATTCACCAGACAGAAGACCCGGTTGCCGCCATCCAACAAGCAAAAAGCATTGCTGTTGGCGGTGGAAATACCTTCCATCTACTTTATCAGTTGTATCAACAAGGATTACTGGAACCGCTAAAAACTGCGGTCGCAAACGGTGCCTTGTATACAGGCTGGAGCGCAGGTTCCAATATTGCTGGTTTAACCATTCGCACGACCAATGATATGCCCATTATTCAGCCGCCATCATTCGATGCCTTGCAGTTTATTCCCTGCCAGTTGAATCCTCATTACACGGATTATCAGCCACCAGGGTTTCATGGCGAAACTCGCCAAATGCGATTGGAAGAGTTTATGGTTTTAGACAGTGAATGTGCCGTGATCGGTATTCAGGAAGGTACTGCGCTAAGTCTTAATGGCGATACATTACAGTTGATTGGCAATAAAAACGGCTTTTTATTCCGTGGTGGAGAAAAATCTGAGTTGCCACAGGGTGCAGATTTAAGTTATTTGTTATAAATTCAAACATTATTTTCACATACGTCTTAATCTGGAAGCAGCATTATGTCTGAGACAATTTTTACAAAAATTATTAATCGCGAAATTCCGGCTGATATCGTTTATGAAGACGATCAAGCCCTGGCATTTAAAGACATCAATCCCCAGGCCCCGGTTCACTATCTGATTATTCCTAAGCAACCTATTGCAACAACGAATGACATCACAGAAGAGAATTCTGCACTGGTGGGGCATTTATTTTTAGTGGCAGGCAAAATTGCTAAAGAACAAGGCTTCGCAGAAGATGGATATCGGACGGTCATTAACTGTAATAACGATGGCGGGCAAACGGTTTATCACATCCACGTTCACTTACTGGCGGGTAAGCCACTTGGCTGGCCTCCATACACTGAACGTTTGAAGGTCTAGAAATAAAAAAGCCGGTCAGAAGACCTGACCGGCGAAGCATCTGAACTGACCAATTCTAACCAGAATAAATCGTCAGATAATCCTGATAACCCAGAACGGTATCCATTGCCAGATAACCATTCTGTATCAGGGAGATAAATCAATTACTTAGCTAGTTTAGCAACTGCTTCTGTCAGTGCGTCTACTTTGGCAGACAATTCTTCAATCTTCTTGTCTGTTTCGCTGCTGTCTAAACCAAGCTTTTTACGAACATCAGCAACACGTTGGTCTACTGCTGTTTTCTCTACAATTTTGTCTTTGGTTGAAGACTCAATGCCTTTACCTTTTTCAACTAATTCGTTGAACGTTTCTGATGCCTGAGTATTCAGTTTTTCATAACGGCCCTGAACCTCATCAATGCTTTTACCATAAGCACCCAGACCAGCTAACCAGATTTGACGAGCCAGATCTTCTGCAACATCTAACTTTTGTTTGATCGTATCTAATTTAGACATAATTCATTCCTCAACAATTCGGTAATTTTTCTGGTGAAAACCTGGGCGCTGCACCAGCCTTTCCTCAATGTGGGAGCAATAATAAGAAATGGATTTAGAAACCTCATACTAAAACCAAAAATTTTTTGAGATTGTTCAAAGAATCACTGCTTATGACAATGAAAGGGAATAAATCAGTAAAAAAATAGTTGCTATTTATGATAACAAGCGGAAAATCATTCAGACGTCGAAATTATATTCGATGCTAACTGATTGGTCCTGAACGCATTTGTGATGAAGTACTGAGTTGGTTTTCTGTGCTGTAGTTTAATTAAATCAACCCGACAGAGCGATTAGTGATCAACAAGAAGAAACAATCGCAACATTCAAAACAACAACCATTTGAATGGTGGCATACATACTGTTTATACGGTTAGAAAACCTCTGGCTAACTGAGAATTGATCCCAAAGGAAAAGCGAATGGCATATTTTCTTACTGGCGGAACTGGCTTTATTGGCAAGTTTTTAATTAAAAAGCTCCTTTCAGAAGAACAAAACATCTACGTTTTAGTCCGAGAGCAATCTCTGGAAAAATTCAACCAATTCAAACAAGCGCAGAGGAATAATGAACGATTAATTGCTGTTAAGGGTGATATCACTCAGCCTTACCTTGGATTGTCTCAAGATGATCAAGCGATGTTAAAAGGCAACATTAAGCACTTTTATCATCTGGCAGCAATTTACGATTTATCAGCATCTGCAGAATCACAACATCAAGCAAACACTATCGGTACCAGCAATGCGCTGGCATTAGCCGAAGCAATCAGTGCGGGCTGTTTCCACATGATCAGCTCGATTGCAGCGGCTGGTATGTACGAAGGTATTTTCCGTGAAGACATGTTTGAAGAAGCGACTGGATTAGATAATCCTTACTTCCGCACTAAACATGATTCCGAAGCGCTGGTTCGCAATCAATGTAGCATTCCTTACCGCATATACCGTCCTGGTATTGTTGTTGGTCACTCAATCACTGGTGAAATCGATAAGATTGATGGCCCGTACTACTTCTTCAAAATGATTCAAAAGTTCCGTAAAGCACTTCCATCCTGGGCACCGACTATAGGTCTGGAAGGCGGACCATTGAATATTGTGCCCGTTGATTACGTGGTCAACGCACTTCATCACATTAGTCATAAAGAAGGTCTCGATGGTAAATGCTTCCACCTGACTGACAACAAGCCATACCTGATTGGTGAAGTACTGAATATCTTCGCGGAAGCTGGACACGCACCGAAAATGGCGCTGCGTTTTAACGCCAAAATGTTTGGTTTTATTCCAGGTTATATCCGTCAGATGTTGGCATCACTGCCACCAATTAAACGCATCAAAGGCGCGATTTTAAAAGATTTACAGATCCCTGAAGCCGTTCTGTCGATGATTAACTACCCCACCATGTTCGACAATCGGGAGACAGTAGCAGCGCTTGAAGGCACCAACATCAAGTGTCCAAATCTGAAAAATTACTCACGACCAGTTTGGGATTTCTGGGAACGCAACCTGGACCCGGAATTGTTTATTGACCGCTCACTCAGTGGTTCTGTCAAAGGCAAAAATATCCTTGTAACAGGTGCGACATCCGGTATTGGTCTGGCTACCGTCCTGCGTCTGGCTAAAACCGAATGCAACCTGATTCTGGTCGCTCGTAAAGAAGATGGATTGTTAGAAGCAAAACAACTGGTCGAAGAATTCGGCGGTAATTGTTTTACCTATCAGGCCGATATTGCAGATAACGAAAGCTCACAGCAACTCGTTGAACAAGTACTGGCTGATCACGGACATGTCGATATTCTGGTGAACAACGCAGGTCGCTCTATTCGTCGTTCGATTGAAAACTCTATGGATCGTTTCCATGATTATGAGCGCTGTATGCAACTTAATTATTTTGGTGCGCTCAAACTTATCTTCGGGTTCCTGCCACACATGTCGAAACGTCGTTTTGGTCAAATCATCAATATTTCATCCATTGGTGTATTAACTAACGCACCTCGATTTTCGGCTTATGTTGCCTCGAAATCAGCACTGGAAGCCTTTACCCGTTGTGCAGCGGCGGAATATTCGGATACCGGCATTAAATTCACCACGATTAATATGCCTCTGGTGAAAACGCCGATGATCGCACCTACCAAGATCTACGACTATTTTCCAACGCTGACACCGGAAGAAGCAGCAAAAATGATTACAACCTCGATGGTCACACGTCCAAAACGTGTCGCCACTCGTCTCGGTATTTTCATTAATGTTGTGTATGCACTCTTCCCGAAAGCAACTGAAATCCTGTTCAACTTTACCTTCAGAATGTTTAAAGACTCTTCTGCTGCGAAAGGTGATAAGGATGCATTACGTAAAGAAGCCATGACCTCTGAGCAAATTGCTATTTCTCAGGTGATGCGAGGCATTCATTTATAGTGATTCATATCGCGGGTTTGATGCATTCCCGTCGAATAACGTGTTGCCAGATGTTCGTCTGGCAACACGTTTTAAATCATTGCTATTACTGTGAAATGTCTGAAAATTAGATTGACTCTTCAAATATCTACGTTTACTTTCGGCACATCGCTATTGTTAATATCCTGACAGGACCGACGACTCCCCTATGGATTTCATCAAAGAACATTACATCCTCCTGCTGATTCCGGTAATCAGTGCATTTGTCGGTTGGGCAACCAATTTCCTTGCTGTAAAAATGATGTTTTACCCCATCAAGTTTGTCGGCATTAAACCATTTCTTGGCTGGCAAGGGCTTATTCCATCCAAAGCTCGAAAAATGGCCGAAATAGAAGTTGAGTTAGTACTCGGTAAATTGCTGAGTATTGAAGAAATCGCGGGACGGTTGGAAGCAAAGAAAATACATGAACTCATTGATCGCAGACTGAATCAGGTATTACGCAAGATCGTCAATGATGTCATGAAGGAAACCGCCCCTGCTTTGTGGGCTATGTTGCCTGTTCAGGCAAAAGATTTGCTGATCAAGCGAATCGAAATGGATACCCCTAATGTCATTAATCATATGGTTGATGACTTTCAAAAAAATGTGATTGAAATTCTTGATATAAAAGAAATTATCATCGAACAACTCACCAATGACCCGGAACTCATTAACGAAATATTCCTGAAAGCAGGTGATAAAGAGTTTCCGTTCATCGAACGATCCGGTTTTTATTTTGGTTTTCTGTTTGGCATACCAACCATGCTGTTCTGGTACTTCTATCAAGCATGGTGGATTTTACCCCTGGGCGGTTTGATCGTGGGATACGCCACAAACTGGATTGCACTGCAAATTATTTTTGAACCCAAACACCCAACAAAACTGGGACCAGTTACTATTCAAGGCATGTTTTTGCGACGACAGAATGAAGTCGCCAGAGTGTATGCCGAACTGGTTCAGGAAAAGCTGTTCAATGCGAGAATTATTACCGATGCCATTGTTCGCGGAAGTGGCTCAGACCAATTGTTTGAGTTGGTTGAATTACACGTTAATGACGCAATCGATCGATATATCAATCTGGCACAACCCTATTTCACGCTCGGCATAGGCACAGAAAACTATTACAAGCTTAAAGAGATGGCGTGCCAGCAATTATTTGACAACACTGACAAGTTCTTACTCTATTCTCAAAAGTATGCTGATTCCGCGTTACAGATAGAAAAAGATTTACGTGAAAAAATGCAGGCACTTACACCTGAAGAATTTGAAGGTGTGTTAAGACCCGCATATAAACAGGATGAATGGAAATTAATCGTCACAGGAGCGTTGTTGGGAATGGGAGCAGGCATGCTACAACTGAGTTTAATGACTGGCTAAGATCTGCAGGCCCTAATTTACTCATTTGACATATAGCAATACTTTGTAACACATGCTTATATCAACTAACACAACAAAGTATTTATGCCTTTCGGATCTAAACAAACCATTGTGCGTCAATATGCCGCATTTTAAAAAGCGAACCTTTAGCTACAATATATTCAGACAGCGTTGGTTGCTATTTTTTAAAAACCTGGGGGGCGACCCGGGTTTTAACAGAAACAAACTAATTGATTATTCAGCTCTTAATCATTTAGTCGCAATGAACAGCCAGTCTCGATACAACTCCTTTGCATGATTATAAGGCCGACATGATGTCGGTCTTTTTATATCTCCCTGTAAAAAGCCGTAACGTTACACTCACTGAATTACATAAAGTACACAATAAGCGACATAACCACCCTCACCCATTTACTTGCATGCCTGTGAATGTAATTTAATTGAACCATTTCATTTAACTACTTAATCAATATAGAAATAATCAGAGAACATTCCTGCTTTCACAACACTACTTTTTCGGTTATAAAATAACTTTTTGTGTTAATCAGCTGTTATTCTATAGCGATTAGATCAGTGCGCTTATTATTACTATGAATTCAACATCAACCTTCCGTGCATTTCATAAATGGTTTTCTATCATCATCGGTATTCAGCTGATCATCTGGGCTGTATCCGGTTTTTATATGACTGTCGTCAATATCGATATGGTCCGGGGTAATCATCTCCAACGTCCTTTAAACGCGGCTTATCTGGCTGACGTCCAGAAAACGCCGGTTAAAGCCCCTGCTATTTTTGCCGAAATTTCGGGCATAACACTAAAACCCTGGCTCGACCTGGTAATCATGGAAGTTACGGACAGCAAAGGAAAACGTATTTACGACAGCCAGACAGGCCAGGAGATACATATCACTGAAGAACACATTCGTTTACTAACCGTAAGCCGTTACAGTGGTTCCAGTTCCATTATTGATATTCAACTGCTGGAACAGTATCCATCAGAGATTGGAGGCCGTCAGCAACGAGTTTGGCGAGTTAATTTTGATGACTGGATAAACACTTCATTTTATTTCAATCCACAAAACGGAGATTTAATTCGGGTTCGTTCAGACTTGTGGCGTGCTTTTGATTTTCTCTGGGGTTTACACATCATGGATTATGACACCCGGGAAAATACCAATAACAGTTTGTTGTTTTGGGCATCGTTGATTTCACTGGTATCCGTTATTAGCGGTATTCTGTTAATGACCAGAACACTGAAAATCAAATCGGGGCATGGCTTCAGAGGCATAATTTATACCGCGCACAAATGGTTGGGTCTCATTGTTGCTTTACAGCTCCTGTTATGGCTCACCAGTGGCCTGGCGTTTAATCTGATTCATCATGATGATCGTAACAGCAATCAGCTACTGAAGAAATTTCAGCAGCAATTTGTCACAGCCGACGTCACCTGGTTTAATGAGCTGATTAAAGAGTATCCTTCCGCATCAACGATCACCCTGTTTGCCAATGAATATGGCCCTGTCGCCAAAGTACATATTCGCAATCAGGAAGCGCCTTTTTATGTTCGTAAGAACGCAAAAAACAACTCATCACCACAGCTGACCAAATCTCAAATTGCTAATGCGGTACTCAAACAATTAAAAGAACCTGTCGACATTATTAGCAATGAGTTCATTGAAACCAAAACCGCAGAAACCCGAAAACTACCTGTTCCGGTCTGGAAAGTAACACTGGACAACGAGGAAGAAACCCGACTGTTTTTGCATCCCCTGACCGGCAAAGTCCTTCGCACCATGAATAACACAGAATTCTGGCATGACTTCTTTCTAATGCTGCATTTCATGGATTATGGCGACCGGGGCAACCTGAACAACCCAATCGTTATTACGTTTGGTACCCTGACGTTATTCCTGACCTTGTCGGGAGCCATCATGATTTTCTGGACGATCGATCATACTTCTCGACTTCACCGGACACGTAAGACCGAGAATGAAGTTCCTGTAAAACTATGCTCTGAAAACGGTCATCGAAAAGTGGTCAACATCAAAGGAAACGTGTCGTTATTCGAAGGGCTTTTACAACAAGATGTAGAGTTACCCTCAACTTGCGGCGGTGGTGGCGCTTGTGGGCAATGTAAAGTCAGATTTATCGAATCCCCACCAAAACCAACTGCCGCAGATAAATCGCAACTAACTGTTTATGAAATTCAGCAAGGCTATCGCCTGGCTTGCATGACGGCACTGTCCGAACAACAGGAAATTCAGGTTGATACCCATGTATTCACTCAGCAAACCCTGGTTTGTAAAATAAAGAACAACCAGTTTCAGACACCTTTTATCAAGGAACTGGAACTTGAATTGCCCGCAGGGGAATCATTTGAATTTGAAGCGGGTGAACACATTATTATCCACTGCCCACCACACGTAACCCCATTAAATGCAATCGAAATGCCAGACAGCATCCGCCAACGCTGGCAACAGCGAGACTTGTTAACGGAAACATCAACTCTGGAGCGCACAGCGACTCGATTGTATTCAATGGCTAATGCGCCACATGAAGAAGGTAAACTAGTGTTAAATGTCAGACTGGCAGAACCAGTTGATGGACATCCACCGGGGCAGGTTTCTCCTTACCTGTTTGCGCTGAAACCAGGCGACTTCATCGAGATTTCCGGCCCGTTTGGTGACTTCCACATTGTGGATGACGATAAAGAAATCATTTTTATTGCGGGCGGCGCTGGTATGGCCCCAATTCGCTCGCACCTGAGTGAGTTGCTACTTCACCTGAAACGTAAGAACAAAATTACATTGTGGTACGGCGCGCGGGAAGAAAGTGATTTGTATTATCAAGACTGGCTGGCCGATCTCGCCACTGCCAATGACAACTTCAGCTGGTTCAATTCCCTCTCTGAAAATGTTAATCCGGCCTGGGATGGGCATCAAGGCTATATCCATCAGGTTTTGTTTGATCATTATTTATTTGATCATCCCGCGCCTGAAAATTGCCATTACTTCCTGTGTGGCCCACCAAACATGATACGGTCTACACGAAAGCTATTGATTAAAATTGGTGTTCCTCTTACCAATATTCAGGTTGATGACTTTGGGCATCAGTAAATAAGTTGCGCACAAAAACTGTGTGCAACTACGGTGCTAACGGTCAGTTATGGTGCAACAATTTCACCGGGAGAAAACGTAGCTTGTTTGTAAAATTAGCAGCTACATCAATAACTGTTATAAAAAAGCTGGCAACATGATGTTCTGATAAAGAAAATTCGTGTAACCTTTTTGATAATACGCTCGACAGTTGAGCGATTTCGTCACCAGTCTGTCGACAACATGCTTTAATCTGATCATCAGAACATCAGGATGTGCAATGGCATCGAAAACAGCACAACGTATTCTCTTCACCAGCCTGGAATTATTTAACCAGGACGGTGAAGCCAATGTCACCAGTGTAGACATTGCCAACGAACTCGACATCAGCCCGGGAAATCTCTATTACCATTTCAAAGGTAAAGAGGAAATCATCAACGAGCTGTTTACTATGTATAAAACACGGCTCAATGGCTTGTTGTTCTCGCCTTCAAGTTCATCGCTGGCGATCAAAGAATTCTTCCATTTCCTGTATCTTATTTTTGAGACTTCCCATCTTTTCCGCTTCCTTTACCGAAATCCCTCGGATCTGGCTAATAAATATCCTCATATTGAAAAGAGCATTACCCGCCTGGTAAAGGAAAAAGAAAAAGGCCTGGAAGCTATTTTGCATGGTTTCGTATCGAGACAGGCAATCGCTATCCCCGAGCAAGACATTCAACACTTGAATGAGCTCATCATTATGGTGATAACGCAACACCTGAATTTTTACTTAATGAAAAATGAAGATATTAACGACGAAAGCATTATCTATCGTGGCCTGTCATTAATTTTCTTTGCAGTATCCCCCTGGTTGGTGATGGACAGCGAGGATAAACTCTCGTTGTATCACTTAATTACAACTGGCGCATTCAACCAACAAGACGAATAATCAGTGAGTAAAGCATGGCGAAAAAACTGACCTTTCTGGATAAAGCATTTTGGATCACAGAAACTCGACACAGCCCCAAACATGTCGCCGGGCTTCAGTTATATTCGTTACCAGAGCATGCTGACGAACATTACGTAAAAGACCTTTACGAAAAACTGAAAACCTTTGATAAGGCGGAATCTCCCTTTTCAGATACTGTGGTATCGATTTTAAAGTTTCCACTAAAACTAAAAACCGGCGGTGATCTCGACATGGATTACCACCTGCATTACCACAAAATAAAGGATGTAACTGACAGACGCGCACTCAACGAGTATGTCGCCAGATTGCATGAAGTTCGTCTTGATCGTGATAAACCACTTTGGCAATACCACATCATCGACAGTGAAGACGGAAAACACTTTTCGATCTATGCCAAAATTCATCACATGTACGGAGATGGCGCTTCGCTCATTCGCTGGTTCCAGTCCGGACTAAGTGAATCACCACAAGAGGATTTCACACCAGTCTGGGCTGTCCCGCCTCGCAAACGTCGCGAGCGACCAGCCAGTAAGTGGAAAGACGTATTTACTACTGCGTTGCATTTCTTTCAAACCATCATTGATCTGACATTTATGCTCATTCAACTGGGCGCCAAACTTATCCGGGTCAATCGTCACTACATGCCACTGCCTTTTTCGGGTAAGAAAACCGTACTGACCGGTCAGGTAAAAGCAGGTCGAACAGTGGCTACAACCGATCTCCCTATGGAGCGAGTAATCAACTTATCACGACGCACGCGTGCCACAGTGAACGAAGTCCTGTTAACCAGTTTTGATATTGGTGTGCATCGTTTCTTAAAAGATCATGGACACACATTTGATAAACCCCTGATTACTCAAATGCCGATTAACCTGCGACGCCCGGGTGAAACCACCATGGGTAATAAAATTGGTATTGCGCTGGTTGAACTGGCGCACGGCAAGAAAGATCCTTATCGTCGGTTACAGCAAATCATTCTGTCGCACAAAATTGTGAAACGCGCCGCTAAAAAAGTGTATCCGGCAGCGTTTAGTTACTACACCATTCTGTGGCAAACCTTCTCACTGATTTTTGAGCTATTGCATGTTTCTGGCTTTATGCGGCCATTGGGCAACATTCTGATTTCCAATGTACCTGGGCCTGAAAAACCTCTCTACCTCAAAGAATGTAAAGTAGAGGCAACCTACCCGATTTCTACCCTGACACCAGGCGGCGGCGTTAACATTACCTTGTTGACCTACAACGGCGTGGCCAACATTGGCTTTGTTTGTTGTGATACCCATATCAAAACACTGGAACCCATGGCGAAGTATGTCGTAGAAGCCTTTGAGTTACTGGAATACTGTATTGATCACCCTGACGTAACCATCGACGATATCGGCGAAATTAAACCGGAAGATAAGAGTATTGTGGAAGATACATCATCCAGTTTGACCACAGCACCAGCAACAACGTCGGCGGAAGAGGCAGCCTGATGAATAATGTTGTTTCTGAACACGCTGAACACGTCAAACCTGAACCTGTTGGCACGGCAAACGATGTAAAGGTAGGTGACATTCTGTTACGTCGGAAATTACTGGTCATGCATGTCGGCATCTGTATAGGCGCCAATAAAATTCTGCATAGTTTGCCCGGTAATGGTGAACACATTACGGATTACGACAGTTTTGCGAAAGACAAAAATGTTTACCGATTACCGACTCGTCTTGACGCCAGCACTGTGCAAGAAAAAGCAGAAGCGATTTTACAATCACCCGCTGATTATGGCTTGTTTGGCGCTAATTGTGAGCACACGGTCAGTAAGCTGGTCAATGGAACACCCCGCTCCCGACAACTTGAAGAAGTAGAAGCCTGGGCCTTGATTGGCGCGGCTTTCGGTAAATCCATTGGCAGAAAATCGATGTATCTTGGGGGTTTAATTGGTGCGCTCGGTGGTTTAATATCCCTGCCGGGTATGTGGTGGATACGTCGCGAATAATTGATACAGCAATAACTGTTCAAATCAGGCGCGTTTCACCCCTTCAGGAATCACTTTCAGGTAAACGCGCCAATGAACTCGCTTTTCAAATTCAAGACACTGTCTCTTTTAGTAACCGCCACTGTCGGTTCATTAATCACAACTCACGCCTTTGCAGACAACGCAGTCCCTCACACTAAAACACCAAAAAACATTATTTATGTTGTCGGTGACGGTATGGGACCGGCTTATACCACAGCGTACCGTAACTTTATTGATAATCCTGAGACACCCGTTGTTGAAAGAACGATCTTCGACAAAATCCTTGTTGGTGGTGCCAGTACCACTTCATCCAATACAGGACCTGCGACCCCGCACGATGACGAACATCACACACGAAATATTTATGTCACCGATTCAGCCGCCGCTGCAACTGCATTAAGTGCTGGCATTAAAACCTATAACGGTGCTATCGCAGTCAATGACAACAAACAACCTGTTCGTACTGTTATGGAGTATGCCAAGTCGCTGGATAAAACAACGGCCATCGTAGTAACGTCTGAAATCAATCATGCTACACCGGCCTCTTTTGTCAGCCATAACGACTATCGACGGAACTACCCTGACATCGCCAATGATTTCATTGATAACCGTGTTAATGGCAAACCCGTTGTTGATTTAATGTTAGGTGGCGGCACAGAAGATTTTGTGCGTGAAGACCGTAATATTGCGAATGAGTTTAAATCTCTGGGTTACCAGTATCTGAATAAATTTGATGATATCGGCACATTGAGTTTTCCAGCGCTTGGGTTGTTTGCACCACGAGGCTTGCCCTTTGCCATTGACGATCCGGCAAATCCTCATCGACTTGCAAACATGGTGAGTCATGCCTTGCCGGTTCTGGACAACAATAGTCCAAACGGCTTTTTTATGCTGGTAGAAGGCAGTCAGATTGACTGGTGTGGACATGCGAATGATATTGCCTGCGCAATGCGTGAAATGGATGATTTTGCACAGACGATTGAACATCTGGTGAATTATGTTGATACCCACCCTGACACATTACTGGTGATAACCGCTGATCACAGTACCGGTGGATTAACCATAGGCGCAGACGGTAATTATTTCTGGCGTCCGGCCGTGCTGAATGATGTCAAAGCATCTGCGGGGAAAATGGCAGAAGAAGGGCTTAAAAACAGCGATATCGTAGCCTTTGTTCAGGAAAAAACTGGGGTGACACCTACCGAAGAACAAGCTAAAGCACTTAAAGCCGCACAAGACAAAGCTCAGAAAAGCGGTAAAACCTGGGATCTGCATAAAGCTATCGCCCATGTAGTAGACGTAGCATCAAATACAGGTTGGACGACAACGGGACACACAGGTGTAGATGTTCAGGTATTCGCTTACGGTCAAAGTAGTCAGGGCTTCATCGGAAGCCAGGACAATACGGATCTGGCGAAGAAGTTGTTCAAAATATTAGGGGCTTCTGATCATTGATAATAATTATTGCAACGATTCAAATCAGTAGGCTCGTTGCAATATAAGACGAAAGGGGCAAGATGATTGCCCCTTTTTGATCCTGAATATTTAACGATTCAAGCTATTCAAATATCATGCGGACGTCCTGCATCCTCCTGACGATAATCACACACACCTTGTGGGAAGATATATTCAAGTTGCGCCTTGTGAGGCGTCATATCAACGGCACCATAAATGCCACTTTCTATCGCCGACTCAACGCTTTGTAACTGACATTTAAAGATGCGTCCACTGAACGAATCACCCGCGGCAATTCGAGATGTTTTATAAAAAGGATAAACGCCTGTACAGGCACCCGGCGGTTTATCATTCCATTCTCCGTCCCAAACGCCAGGCCCGTCAGCAATCACATCACCGTCCTGATCAAAACAGCTATCTTGCATTGAATCCGGCTTTTGTAAGCCTTGTTGCTTAGCAAGCATCCACTCATCGATAGCCTGTAACGCAAGCATCGTGATGTCTACGTCCTTGTGCGCTATCCAGATCAACTGATTATCCCAATGCTGCTTTTGTTCGTAAAACCTCATGCGAGCGCTAAGTGAGGCAGAGCTATGATGCATATCCAGTGATTCATCAAGATAGTGACGAATATCAATAACCGGATCGGTCACTTTCCCTAAAAACACCTGACCATAGCGATACGCTTGTTCAATAGCCTTCAAAGAGCCTGCACGCCGTTTCGCGACTCCAGCCTCAACATCCTCAATATTGTGACGTCCCCACATTGAAAGCCACACAGGGAGTTTTTTACTGAATGCCCAGATCAGCTTCTCATCCTGCATGTCGTCCTGCTCCACCCAGGAACCTATCTGTTGATTTAAATGAATAAATTCTTCAACATCAATGACACCAGAGGTCAGCGCGGATAAACCATATTGCACCCCGACATTATCCCAGGTGCTTAAGCCAAAGCCCTGATTATCTTCGCCGAACATTTGCACCATATCCTGCCAGTAGCTCCAGTTCACCTGATCGATTACCTCAGCCGTATAATAGGGTTTCAAATAAGGCATTTTAGGGTTATGGACCAGACTCGACAGACCAAACCAACCATTCACACATTCACTACTTCCTTCCTGCCAGGTCGGTGCAACGCCTGCCATCAATAAATTTAATGCACGAAGATTCGGGTAAGGCACAGAGTATTCATCAGACGTACTGAGTCCCAGAATAGCCTGGCGATTATTAAAACTTTGCCATCGTTCATTGCCTGCATCTCGCACCGCAAAGTAATGCTCGATCAGGTCACAATCCAGCGCATATATTGTTTGGGTAATCATATCCGGGTAGGAGTATTGTGGAATGAGTGCATCGAGAATATCCGGGTTGTTCTGCTCGATGAGATATTGCTGAATTGCCCCGCCAGAACCGCCCAGGCCAACGGTGTACAGCGGATCGCCATAACGAGCAACGAATTGCTTTTTAACCCGCGATGCCGTGTCTTCTGCCAGTAGCATGTTATAGGTATAACTGGTGACATTGCCGGTTGACGCCGCCAACGCATATCCTTTTGCCAATGCGTCTTTTTGTCTGTCCAGAAATTTCCGAACATTAAATTTGCCTTGTCTGAAGCCGATGCCTGAACCACCGCCAAAATAATACACCAGCTTCTGATTCCACAACCCGGATGTAAATTCTGTTGTTCTTCCCTGACGGGCTTGTTTCATCCCCGCGCTACCGACAGGCATAGCGAGTCCATAAATAAAGCGGTTTATCGTTCCTCGTTCCAGCCGAACAATAAAGGGTTCGAGATTTCCAGCCAACTCGATATGCTTGATTTTCGACATTGATATCAGAGGTGTTAAAGGCACAAATTTCTCTTGTTCAATATCAAAGTAATAATAATCAATCCGGGTATTGATCATACAATCTTTGCTATAACCGACCGGATCATTATCTGACTGAATGTCGCCATTGGCCGCTGTAGGGTAAACAGGCACACCATAACCATCCTGGTTATCCACCAGCGGCTGTCCAAGGCCTGATTCATCAGTCATACAAAAGAAAGGATATTGGTTCCAGCCAGCATATAGCGACTGTGATGGACCAGTAGCTCCTATACGAATCGGATAAACTACCGGATCTGACGGTCTGGGTGTTTCACCGATAAAACGCTTTACCCGCAACAACTGTCCCGGGTGCTCAACAGGTGCAACTTTACTAATTAAAAATGGCGATTGATAAATATCTTCAAATTGCCAGGGCAGGATAGTCATTGCCAGTAGAAACAGGCTAATAACAACTGCGGCAATCCAAAATAGCGTGGATTTGATCATAATGGCTCCCCCTGAAAATCGTTAATTCCCAGTTGCGTAATGAGTCAGCGACATCACAGTCGCCACTCTGTGCCAATTACACTCAAGTATAGCTAATCCATTGCGTTCCTCAATGAGGTATCTCTAGAGCGTGTTAACCTTTGCGGATGAATTAGTTCGAGTTCCACCTGCAAAGGTCAACACACTCTAGTAATACCCCATATGTGAACGGTTTTCAATAATGCACCTTTGCCTAACCCATTGAGATTCCGACAGACCCTAAATCTAAAGATTATTTTTTTCTGAAAATGATGCCTTCATAACGCTGGATAATATTGCTTCAGTATCCTCTCCCAACGTTGGAGGTGCTTTTTGGTAGGAGATTGACGTGCGGGAAAATTTTAGTGGATTGGCGACCATCGGCACTGAACCTGCTGTAGGATGTTCCAGAGAAAATGACATGTCCCGGGCTACAATTTGTGGATCTGCGAACACCTGATCCAATTGATTCACCGGACCACAAGGAACCGTGACTTTACCAAAGGTGTCAATCCAGTATTCTGTCGTATTTCCCGATAGCGCCAGTTCAATGGCAGGCACTAATAAATCCCGATGTTTCACCCGATCGGCATTCGTTAAAAATCGCGCATCATTACCCAGTATCTCTAATCCCATCGCTTTCACCGCCCGTTTAAACTGCCCGTCATTGCCGACGGCCAGCATCAGATATCCATCCTGAGATTTGAACACCTGATACGGCACAATATTCGGATGAGAGGTTCCCTGCCGCTGTGGCACCTGATGACCCACCAGATAATTCATATTCTGATTAGCCAGCCATGCAACCTGTGTATCCAGCAGTGCTAAATCAATATGCTGACCTTCTCCGGTTTTCTCCCGATGATATAACGCGGCCAGAATACCTGAGACTGCATACATACCCGTCATCAAGTCAGCCACTGCCACACCTGCTTTTTGAGGTGAACCACCTTGTTCATCTGCTTCACCGGTAATACTCATCAGGCCGCCTCGTCCTTGAATCATCGCGTCATAACCGGCTTTATGTGCATCTGGCCCAGTCTGACCAAAACCCGTGATAGAGCAATAGATCAGCGCCGGATTAATGGCTGTCAGCGTCGCATAATCCAGCCCGTATTTTTTTAATCCACCGACTTTAAAGTTCTCAACCAGGATATCTGCCTCAGCAACCATACGTTGGATAATCCGCTGTCCCTCCGGCGTGGTGATATCGACCGCAACGGAATATTTGCCACGATTAGCTGACAGATAATAAGCGGATTCTCTCGTGTCTTGTCCCGCTTCGTCTTTCAACCAGGGTGGCCCCCACTGACGTGTATCATCACCGCCTCCCGGTTTCTCTATTTTCCAGACTGTAGCGCCAAAATCAGCCAATACCTGTGTAGACCAGGGGCCTGCCAAAATTCTCGTTAAATCAAGTACTTTTAAACCCTGAAGTGGTCCCATGTTAAATTCCGGATAGTTTTACTGGGTAGATAACC
This sequence comes from Alteromonadaceae bacterium, assembly GCA_965656875.1. Classification (GTDB taxonomy): domain Bacteria; phylum Pseudomonadota; class Gammaproteobacteria; order Enterobacterales; family Alteromonadaceae; genus CBFHMJ01. The sequence goes on along the minus strand of CBFHMJ010000003.1, from coordinate 511,452 downwards.
AGTTTTATAGTAATGTATGCGACTAATTATGGTTGAGTGACGATGTTGAATAAAGCGTTATGCGAAAAATTGCGCTGATCGATCTGGACGCATTTTACTGTTCCGCAGAAGCGATAAAGAACCCACAACTTAAAGAGCGCCCCTTTGCTGTTGGTGGACAAGCCAACAGCCGTGGTGTGATTGCCACGGCAAATTATACTGCGCGTCAATTTGGCGTCCGTAGTGCAATGCCTTCTTCACAAGCCAAACGACTATGCCCGCAGCTCACCATTCTCCCACCAGACATGAGCCTGTATCGTGATTTATCTCATCAAATTGAGACCATTCTTAACCAATACACAGATATTGTAGAAAAAGCGTCGATTGATGAATTCTATCTCGATCTGACCCACAACACTTTATTCAATGGCAGTGCATCCCGTACCGTCGAAGCCATTCGAGCAGAGATTGCGACATTAGGTCTCACGGCTTCTGCAGGAATTTCATCAATCAGAATGGCCGCCAAAATTGCCAGTGAAGATAAGAAACCCAATGGACAAACCGTTATTGCACCTGACCAACTGTATGACTGGATTGGTGATTTGGATCTGAAACGAATTCCGGGAATAGGCCCGGTCACGTTACAAAAACTCAATCAATATGGTTATTTTTATGGTGCAGATATCCAACAAACAACGCTGAGCGACATTCAGCAAGTCGTTGGAAGCAAACATGGCGCAATATTGTTTGAACGCTGTCAAGGGATTGATCCGCGTCCGATTATTACTGAACACGAGCGAAAATCAATTGGTGTGGAAGAAACCCTGAATAGCGATTTTCAGCAGGTTGAACAAGGCCTGACATTCCTCCAGCAAAAGTTATTCGATCGCCTGAAACAACGGATGACAGTAGCTGGGGGAATTAACCAAACCATTAAAACGCAAACCGTGAAACTTAAATTTGCAGATTTCAGTCTGACCACGGTCAGTCAGCGCACAGATCAACTATCGTTATCTTTGTTCGAAGAGCTGTTACATACCGCCTGGCGACGCAGCGAACTTCGCGGTGTTCGGTTGATTGGCATTAGTGCCGCACTCCCTGGTGATGACCAGCAAAGCATGCAACTAAACTTATTCGATAACGCGATTAATTGAAATCATATTAGAGCATGCTGACCTTTGCAGGTCTGTTGATCTGAACACCGCTAACAGCTCACCCCACTTCTTTTATTTACATTTCAGCTTGAAAAGCCAAACCCTTTAGTATAAACAGACTTTAACTGTGTTTACCTTTGCCTATGTTTATTTACGATTAAATGCTGACGAATACCAAAACCAGATTTATTCGGATGTTGTAAAACAGCCTGACCAAAGACAGCACATTAACGACATCTACAGGAATAAAATCAATGACTTTCAATAATCTTAGTTTCGACAAAAAGGAAATCCGCCCCTGGACAAACCGACCAATGAGCCACGGTTCACTTGTCGGGCACATCACACCGGATAGCTGCAAAATCTGGGTAAAAGTACGTCAAGCTGCGTCGTATACACTGGAATTAAGTGAAACCGCAGACTTCTCAACACTGCTACCGACTACAATTTCTAACAATCCCCTTCAGATTTCCAAAGACTCGTTATTGACCGGCGTATTTAACGTCACGGGTCTGTCGCCAGCCACCCACTATTTTTATCGGGTACGCTGTGATAGTCAGGCAGATGATGGTCAGATTGTTAGCAACGTCGTATTAGGACATCAGTTAAGTCGTTCATTCCGAACACCTGACAATACAACACCGCTGTCATTTGCTCTGTACTCTTGCCATATGCCGTTCAAATGGCGAGGTTTCAGAAAAACCGTATCGGTATCCAGTGCCATTGACTGCTTTGAATATTTGAACGACTTCCATCAACGACAACCGTTCGACTTCGCCATTGCCGCCGGTGATCAGGTTTATACCGATGGCGAAAAGAACGTTAATATCTGGGATTTCCTACAGCGTCATAAAAAGCAACTACTTGAATTGCCTGAAGCTGCACAAAAACAAGTGATGCTCTCCTGGTATAACGATATCTACGAAGGTTACTGGGGATTTCCTGAATTACAGAAATTCCACAGTCAGGTGCCTCATTACATGTTGTGGGATGATCACGAAATCATGGATGGTTGGGGTTCATTGTCAGCCGAACAACTGGAGTGCAAACTGGAAGACGGATTTTATGAATCAGCGGTTGAACGGGCTGAAAATCGCACACTGATGTATCGTATGTTTGATTGTGCCAGTGAAGCATATTTCTATTATCAACATAGCCATAATCCCGATACCAATGTCTCAGCAAGCATGGTTCAGGACACCACAACTGTGCCAGATCGCGACTGGCATTTTGATACCTCACATAAGAATGCAGCTTTCTTTTATATGGATGTTCGAGGACAGAAATCTCATGATGAACAAGCTCCAAACTGGCAAAACCAAATCACGTTAGCCGGTAATCGACAAATAACGGATCTTGAGCAATTTTTGAATTCGAACGCAGCGCAGCAGGCTGATGTACTGTTCATTGTCTCACCGGTTCCCTTTGTTCACTGGAAAGCATTTGTGATGAATATCGGAGATTTAATAAACGGGGTTCAGGATGATGTTCGAGACGAATGGGACCATGAAAATAACGCGGAAGAACGGGATAAAATATTGGATCTCGTGTTTGACTACGCGCATCAACATCACAAAAAAGTAGTCATTCTGAGTGGCGATGTTCATAGTTCCGGCCTGTTCCGCTTACATAGAAAAACCAACAATGCAGAGGTTTTTCAATACACATCCAGTGCGATCACCTACACAAAACTTGGTCCTGCTAAATTAATTAAGGCGGCTGCGGCAACCAGTGGACAGCTCACCCAGTCAGATCAATTCAGTTATAAACGATTGTCAGATGTGGAAACTCGCAACAACTTCTCTCGTATTACGGTAGAACAACAATCTGTCCATTTTGATTTACACGCCTATGATGATGATCAATTGATAACACATAAGCGTATCTCCATTTAACGGCTTGTTTTTACGTCATTCGGTTGCTTCACAACACAGTGAAGCAACCTGAGTTTCAGAAAAAATGTACGCATTTTCTGCTGAAGTACATCCGGCTCACAAAACCTCTTTTTCCCCGCAATTCAATTGCCAACTATAGACTTTACTGTTAGCTTATTGCGGTCTTTCTGACCTTCTCACGAACAAATAATCCCTGACAGCTTCATCCATGTTGAAGTTTTTTCCATTGAAATTCTCAGGCAGTTATCAACTATAGCGAGTTCACTCGCGTTTTTCGGACATAGAATGAAATCAGGTATTTATAAGACTGAAGCCAGGCAGCTTTTTACCCTGGCGATCCCCGCCATTCTTTCTCAATTAGCTCAAATGGGATTGACGGTCATCGATACTATGATGGCAGGTCGATACAGCGTTGAAGCACTGGCTGCTATTGCGGTCGGTATTAATATGATGAATCCAATCATTGTAACTATGATTGGTATCTTCCTGGCACTCAATCCTATTGCCGCACAGATGAACGGTAAGGGTGATTACGAGGGAATCAGGCGCTTAACACAAACTTCTCTGTTTATGGCGGTCGTTTTATCGATTCCCGCTGTATTACTGATGATGGACATGGCACCGATTCTCACCCGAATTAATATTGAGCCAGCAATTATTCCTTTAGTGTCGGACTATTTACACGCTATCGGCTTCGGTTTGCCCGGCCTGTTTTTATTTTTGTCATTACGATTCATTAATGAAGGTCTGTTTTCAAACCGTGCGATTATGGTGTGTACGCTATCAGCCCTGCCTCTGAATGCTCTGCTTGACTACTGGTTTATGTATGGTGGATTAGGTTTGCCTGAAATGGGGGTAACAGGCATTGGTATGGCAACCAGTCTGATTTGGTATTTCATGTTCGCTATGCTGTTGCTTTACACCATCACAACACGAAATTATCACCATATCCGGATTTTTTCTCATCTGGTTAAACCTTGCCTGGAGGTCATGAAAGAAATCTTCAAAGTTGGTTTACCTATGGGCATTGGTCTTGGCATGCAGATCGGTATGTTTGCATTAATTGGCTTGATGATCGGCAGCTATGACATCGTATCAATTAGTAGCCACCAGATTGCTATTAACATTACTTCCGTTGCCTTTATGATCCCGCTCGGCTTATCTATCGGAATTACCGCTCGAGTTGGTTACCACATTGGTCAACAAAACATACAAACAGCCAAACGAGTCTCTACGCTTGGTATCGGTATCGCGTTGATACTCAATATGATGACGGTCTCCGTCATGTTGTTTTTACCTGAGTCTCTGGTTGGTCTGTATACACCGGACACCGCAGTTATTCAGGTTGCATCAGGTTTACTGGCTTATGCCGCAATTTTTCAATTTTCTGATGGTATTCAGGTCGCTGCAACCGGTGGATTGAGAGGAATGAAAGACACTCGGGTTCCCATGATGATCAGTGGTTTTTCATTTATGATTATTGGTTTACCTCTGGGTTACTGGTTAGCTGAGTATCAACAACTTAAAGTGCAAGGATTCTGGATGGCTATCGTTGTAGCATTAACGTTATCAGCCATTTTGCTGAGTTACCGTCTGATTACCCGGTTCAACACATTGTTGAAAGAAATCCGGTCTGAAACAGAAGCTGACCTGACTACCACAGTAACGGATCCACCGCATAAAACTGTTTAAGCTGCTGGTAAACACTGGGAAACTCGTCGCTGAGTGCGACGGGTTTCTCAAAAAAGGCTTCACTCGCAACCGCAAAGAATTCCGCTGGATTAGTTGTCGCATACTGACTTAACACAGATTCTTCATTGTTATGATTCAAGCGCCATAACAGAGCATCATACGCCTGTTTAAAAACGTTAGACCATTCTTCATAAGTCATTGATGCCGGAAGTAGCGGCGCTCCATTCGCTTTACCACCATGTTCCTGATCTAACTGGTGTGCAAATTCATGAATCACAACATTGTGTCCGTCGTCGGGCGTTAAACCACCAGCCAGGCTATCTGACCAGGATAAAACAACTTTTCCGTAATCCCAGGATTCTCCCTGTAATACTCTGGTCTGCAAGTTTTCCACACCGGCTGCATCGGTAACTTTGTTGTTAGCCACAAAAGAGCGTGGATAGACCAACACAGATTCAAGACGAGCATAATAATCTGTCGGTCGATTCAGTAATAACAAACACGCCTGCGCTGCAATCGTTACTTTAACCTCGTCATTAATGCGAACACCGTTACACCCTACAAATCTTTTTTCCGCGATAAAAACTGCTATATGGTTTTTAAGCTGAAGTTGTAAATCAGCAGGCATACGAGAGAAGAAAGGAACATTCTTGCGCAAAATCTTCCGCCATTCTCTCGGAAAAGGTTTTTGCTGAATCTGACGCCACTGCCAACGTTTAAGCCAGGGACGCCCGGCAATTAACCCGATGACTATACTGCCAATAAGCAGCGTAATTACTATTTCCACACAACCTCTCTTCTGAAAAATTCAGCACTGATATAACGGTTTTACGCACAATTAAAAATTCTCTCTGTAAAAAGAAATAAGGGATAAATTCAGAAATTCAATCCTGCGCTTGCTCCCGATGTCATAACAAGGCACACTCACCACTGATTTTTTACCCAGTTATCTTTTGGATAAGGATGTAACATGACCAAACAAACCTATGGTGAATTACCCTGCTCTTCTCCTGATTATCAGTTCGATTCAACCAAACCTCGTTGCCACTGGCTGGATAGCACCAAAGCTGACTACGTCGACTACCATGACAATGAATGGGGTGAACCTGTGCATGATGATCGCATGTTATTTGAGTACCTGATTCTTGAGGCTGCGCAGGCTGGTTTGAGTTGGTATACCGTATTGAAGAAACGCGCTGCTTACCGTGACGCTTTTGATGATTTTGATGTGGAAAAAGTAGCAGCTTACACAGAAGCAGATGTTGAACGTCTGGTGCAAAACGCTGGTATTATTCGTAACAAATTGAAGATAAATGCCAGTATTAACAACGCGAAAAAATTCATTGAGATACAGAAAGAATTTGGGAGCTTTGATCAGTACATCTGGCAGTTTGTGAATCATCAGACGATTTATAATCGATTTGAAAATCTGGAAGACTATCCGGCTACATCGGCTGAATCGGATGCCATGAGTAAAGATCTCAAAAAACGTGGATTTAAATTTGTTGGCTCAACCATCTGTTATGCGTTTATGCAGGCAGCAGGAATGGTTAATGATCATCAAATGACATGCTTTAAATATCACCACAAATAAACAGCGATAACGATGACCACCTGTCATTGAAAAAAGCTGACCCTGTTGAGCGGTTGAGTTCACACCAGACTGGAGCTGGGGTTTGTCATGGGTGAACTCTGCAGGGTCAACTTTGGCTTCGAGAGACGCGTCCTTTCAAATACTACTCCAATGTTCTTTTACTCATTTCGAGCGCGAAAATACCGCCCTCTTCCATTAGTTATGAAGATGAAGTTGAGACAAATCGGAATTCGTCAATCGCAGCACAAAATCCGCTAATATCTTCCTTACTCAGATCAGCCCTGGGCATAACTCGCAGCCCCGCTCGGCCTTTCGCTACAATAGGAAAGAACACGGCTGAGCTATAATATCCACGACGAAAAACTTCACCTGAAATATGAATCGCGCGAGACGGTTCATTTATTTCAACGACTCTGACGGGTAAACCGTTACCCGCATCCTGAGTCGGAATTAACGTATCAAAGGTGTCCAGGCTATTGCGTAGTTGTTGTTGTAACTCAGCTAACAAAGGTGACTGATGAATCTCAACGGCAGCCTTAATTGCGCCTAATCCGGCGTTATTTACTGTCTGACTCCAACCCATTGGACCAGCGTAAACATCGATCAGGTATCGTAATCCCGGATTGGCATACAGCACTACCCCACCTGTAGCACCGAAGGCTTTGCCCAGAGAGCTGACAATAATCGTCCGCTCATCCAGCTCATCGTATTGACTCCGAACGAAGCCCACGCCATGTTCACCGACGGCTGACAAGGCATGAGAGTCATCAAAGTACAGGAACAACCCGTACTTTTGTTGTAACGCCTGTAATGCTTTAATCGGCGCAAATCCTCCCATGCTGTAAGCACCATCAGCAACATACACGACCCTTTTATGTTGCTGACACATCGACTCAATAAACGCCAAATCATTATGTTCACATGTATGGATTTCCGTTTCCTGTAAGCAACTGGATTTCATGTGATGCATGGAGAAATGACACAATTTATCGAAAATCATGACGGGTTTTTCATCGTTCGTCAGACACCCGGATGCCAGCAAAGGCAATAGCCCGGACGAAGCTGTCGCACAAGACAAGGTGACAATGGCTTCGCAGCCAAAAAGTTCGCCAAGTGCTTGCTCTACCTCATCCAGCATCGAACTGCCGATGCGCGTTCTGGATGTTGGTAGTTGTAATGTTTTCTGTTGTTCCAGTGCGTTAATCGCTCCCTGGATTATGGCTGGATGACGATCCAACCCTAAATATGAACAGGAACACATGTTGATAAAGGCATGACCTAAATCATCCACAATTTTATTGCTGTCCGTGTAACTGGCTCGAATATGAGTCAAGCCGCAGGCGGACGCTTCTTTCCATGAGCTTGCACTCATGGCTATCATTTTTTGAATGTTGGAAATTCGCTTAGTCATATAACCTCCTGTCAGAACAACTTGCGTTGCATCAGATGTTTAACAAAAAATAAATCCAGCATCGCGGTTCCGACCGAGCTGAAGACACTCAGTCTGTCAGCAAATACAGCGCAATCCTGTTCTGACATTGTGAGAAATTCCGACACTTCGAATGATTTATCATGAACATCACCAGCCTCTGAAACTGCAAAGGCCCGGTTTTCAACAAGGAGTTCACTTTGCGCCAACAGTTGATGGCTAAGTTCGCGTGCGATTCGACTATGTCCCCCCACGCAATTGACATGACAACCCGGTAACAACCAGTCCGGGTCGATAAGTGGTTCTCTGCTACTGGTCGCCGTGACCACAACATCCGCTTCCTGCACCGCATATTTAACCGAATCTTCAACAATAATTTCTGGCAGATTCGACAACGTTTGATAACGCCCTGCAGACCAACGCTTAAAACGAGCAATCATTTTGTCGGCATGTTCTCGGTGGCGGGAATAAAGTACAACTCGGGAAAAATCCAGTGTTGGTATCATCATCATCAAATGGCAAAACGCCAGATTGCCACTGCCAATGATCGCCAGTTGTTTATCCGTACTCTCGTCGACCCGGTTAGCCAACAAACGTTGAGTAATCAGCGTACTGACTGCTGCGGTTCGCAATCCGGTAGCAATATTGCCTTCCAGTACGGCGACTGCTCGTCCTGGCTGACGTTCAAAAATGCTAATCAAACTGTCGACCGACGGTTGTGACAGATTGGGATCATCATGGGCCACATGAATGGCACTCTTAACAATGAACAAGCCAGTTTCCTGATCGTAAGCAGGCATAGCGCCCATAACAGAAAATGGATTGCCATCAAAAATCAACGTTCGTTGCGGCACGCGAAGCACATCAGAATGCTGATCTCGTTGAGCGACTTGTTCAAAATATCGATTGAAATCCTCCAGCAATTGCAACGGATTTAACAGCGCCATAATCATGGCATCAGAAAGCACTGGAACCGTCATATATCACCTCCTTGCCTTCGCAGTCGGTTAACAATCGCATCAGGTACAATGATTGGCGTTGACTGATCCGGAGTTAACGGCACAAGAAAGCTACGTTGCCAAACAAGAACAACCGTGCCGCAGGGCTTAAATCCTGTTGTTTCAACGGTCACGATGCCCTGATCAGGTCGAGATTTTGAACGACGTTTACTGACAATCTTGCTGCTGGCATACAAGGTGTCGCCAACAAAAACCGGATTTGGCAATTCGACCTGTTTCCAGCCAAGATTCGCAATCGCCCTTTTACTGGTACTTGCCAGACTGAGCCCACCAATAATGCCAAATGTCACCAGACTCGACACCAGGGGGCGTTCAAACTCTGTGGTTTCCGCATAGTGATGATCGATATGAAGTGGATGATCGTTCATATTAATCAATGACTGCCAGACATTGTCAGCCTCAGTCACCGTGCGACCCGGTTGATGAAAATAGATATCACCCGGCGTGAAATCGTCAAACCACAGACCATGTGATTCTACGTACTGCCCCGGAGCAACCCGTCGCAGCTCACTTAATCGTAAATCAGTCATAATATCCTCCTGAAAAACTATCGTTTACTGGCTAAGCTTCAACAACTTACGAGCAAGTTTTCGAATGGGTGGCCCCACCATATTTGAGCCAACCCGTGAAATTGTTTTGTCGTCATGGTCAGGGGTATCGTTATTCATCACGCTTTGCGCAAACGTCAGTTCATCAGGTGATAAACTAAAACAACGATTCAGTACCCCAACCTGAGATGGGTGAATGGCTATCTTTCCAACATAGCCAAGGGTTTTCGCGACATGACACTGTTCTGCAACGGCTTCCAGGTCATACATTGAAAAACATGGCGCATCAATCGCAGCACCGTTAATCGCGGCGGCGGCCCAGGCGATTTCAGCCTGAGCAAATCTAAAATCAGCCGTTCCCGGAGCAATCCCCATTTCATAACTAAAGTCAGCGGAACCAAAGATCAGGCCGTCCAGTAACATGCAGCCGTTCGCAATTCTGTCCAGCGCTCTCAGGCCTTCAATCGTTTCAACAACTGAAAACACGCGAATGGCTGGAAAGTGCTCTTTTAATAATTCAATGATGTGTGCAGCATGTGCGACCGAAACAAATTTCGGAATAATGACAATATCCGGGGCAACCTGCTCCGTAACTAGCGCCAATACATCCTCAAAACCATAAATCGATTCCAGTCCGTTAATACGAACCGCCGTTGGTTTCGGGTGTTTTCGCTTCAGTTGCTTCAGAATTTGCTGGCGTACAGCGGATTTCTTTCCCTCTGGAACAGAATCTTCTAAATCAAATAGTATGACGTCAGCACCACACTCGACAGACTTCAGACTTACATCATGTCGACTGGGTGAACCACACAAAAAACTGCGTAGCTGTTTCATTTTCTTGCCTCCCGGATTGAGCATCGTCCCGACTCTCTATTTCCCAAATCGCAAACAACCAGTTCTTGTCAATTGCGACTCTGAAACGAAAAGATTCAGGGTTTTTCATCGCATAAATCTGTTGTATCTGTATGTAAAACCTTTCCGTTTGTTTCAAAATGGTAGACATTTAGTTCATATTTTTAAATACCTTATTTAACAACATCACATTTCAAAATTGGAACGCAGTATGAAACTCGATCATATACACATCTTTTGTCAGGTCATTTCGGCGGGAACACTGGGAGAAGCCGCAAAGCAATTATCATTAGGAAAATCAACAATTAGTAGAAAGATTGATGAATTGGAGGCTGACCTGGGTAGCAAGCTTTTGGTACGAAGTAATCAGGGAATCAAGTTAACCACTTCGGGACAAAGGTTATATCAAATGTCAAATAACCCGTTATCGAAACTTAACAATATTTACTTATCATTAAAAAAACAGAATCTTTCAACGGCGGGGGGTCACGTAACGATCGGTCACCCACCTGGTGCAATTGCCGCCGTAATTGATAATATTTTGTTGAAATTCACAAAGCTTTATCCTGATATTAAATTTTCCCGACACATGTACCCAACTGAGGGCTCTCCTCCTGCGCATCAGTTTGATATAACGTTTCAAAATCACATCAAAGGCAATGAAGCTTCTATAGCTCGTAAATTGCCTGGCCTGGAATTTCGCTGCTTCGCAACCCCCGATTACCAGAAAACCATTGACGAAGTTCACCGTAATTATCATCAACATCGTTATTTCATCGCTTCAACTGATCTGGCACGAAGCACTGACCCTCATGATCCGGACACTTACGATTTCTGGTTAAAAGACAATACCTGGGTGAGCGCTGACGATGCGCGGCTGATAAAAAAGATTTGCTTGAATGATGACGGTGTTGGGATCTTCTGTCGGGGACAAATAACCGATGAGATCAGTCATCAGAAGTTGGTACATGTGTTTCCGGATATCTCCTTTGTCCAGGATGAACTATGGCTGGTTTATCCGGGTAATCCCTACCTGAATGCGCAAACAGAAGCACTGGTTAATCTTATTCGGGACCAGTGGGAATATTATCGTTAGCTGCGAAGAGCAATTGTTGAGGTATGATAAAAGATGGAATTTCGCCGACAAAGAATTATAAAATCAGCAGCATCCAGTCAGTCTTTCAGATTTCTACTGGTGCTACTGATTATCTCAAGTGTGTCAGATATCGTTAATAACGGGTGATAGTCCACTCACTACTGACATGACCATTACATGCATCCACTTTTACGTAATCATCATAATGTGCTCTCATACATAATCCATTGTATTTATTGAATATTCTGTAGTAGCCATCCGGTAAGCGGGCAAGATACCAACGAGTTTCGCCATTTGATTTGACGGAAGATTCCCATTCCGCTGCTTTGCCCGCTTCAAATGTTTCCTTTTCGATTTTTAGTGATGCATTGTTGTCATCCTGAAATTCAACTTCCATCATCAGCGTACCGTCGCCAGCCTGCCAATGACGTCCACCAGACGCTTTCACAATTCGAATTCGCGTGTCGTTATCGTTGCAATTTCGGAAGGTGATTTGCCCCTCATCAGCGACATTTGCTTCATTAATACAGAGGTTTTGTTCAACGTTTCTGATTTTAAAATAACCGGACGTTAAACCTTCTAAATCACTGGTGAAGGCTTCTACCGAACGAGTACCAAAAGCTTTTTCTACATCCTGATTCGGATTTACAACACCGTTACGGTAAGGCACGCCACAGGTCTTCGGATAGTTATTGCTTCTGTTTCCCCGACGAGGATCGGCACCATAATGTGTCACCAGGAATTCATTAAGCGCACTTTGAAAATCGTTGTATGAGAAATCCTCTCCTGTCGAGTTACAACTATCATCGGTATCCCAGTTACGTAGTACCATGCCATGAGCAAACGCTCGACTTCCCATGGCTTTTGCGCTGCTCCACTGGTGCTTTTGATTCAGTGAAACTACCCAGTCTGAATAACGACGCAAGTCGCAACGGCTATCGTTTATATTGCCAACGCCCGATTCACACGGATTTGGCGTAACAAAAAATGCAGTATCGCCAGGACCATTATGGTAAGTACCGGCAGCATATCGTCTTAATTCATCATTGCCAGTTGCAATAAAGACAATAACTTTTCCTCGCATGTCATACAGTGTTGGCCAGCCAGACGCTTCTATTCGTTGTCTTGGCGTACCATAACCTGCGGCCAGATCGGACGGCGAAAATAACACCTGACTCCCCAGTTGTGTATAAAACACCTGTTCAAGATTTTGATAGGTCGTCTGGTTGTAGTCTCCGCTGTTTTTAAGATCGACAAACAACGTAATGGGATAATCTGGTTGATTTACTGTGATCCAGCTTTTTATATCACTCAGACAATTCGCTAACGGACTTCGATTGCCCGACTCCTGACAAATCGATTCATCGTCCAGATTCCAGGTATTGTGTCCAACACTGAAGGTATTATCCCCTTCCGCGTAAAAATCCAGTTCCACAGAGGCTATCTGGCTATCCAGGAAACTTTTAAAACCACTGTCGTCGTTTACGCCATGTACATCATATTTATCGTAGGTATTGTGTACACTGAAATGAATGGCATAGTTATAGGGAATGTTGCTTAGTTCCTGCTCATCACCCCACCAGCTTCCGGCAATGCCCGATGTCATATTTAATGCCAGACATGCAGCGAGAATAGGCGTAGTAGCCCTGTTCATGGTTATGTTCCTCTTTTAAAAAGAAACATACTAACACCATTAACTAACATTTATGTTACATAATCATTCTGAATATCTTCTGCCTGAGACATTAAAAAACCCCATGAACACTTTGTTCATGGGGTTTTAATCACATCACTGTTAACGGTGAATCAGGTGCTATTAGAGAATTAAGCAGTCTGGTCAAGCGACATAGTGTCTTTACGGGTACTTTCAGACCAGGCATTAATGACGGCTTTCACCAGGCTCGCTAATGGAATCGCAAAAAATACGCCCCAGAATCCCCAGATACCGCCAAAGAACAATACAGCAATAATAATGAAAACCGGGTTTAGATCGACTGCTTCTGAAAACAACAGCGGCACCAGTAAATTACCATCCAACGCCTGAATCACACCGTAAGCAATCATCACGTACCAGAATTGCGGTTCAATGCCAAACTGGAATACAGCAACCAACATGACAGGAATTGTTACAACAGCAGCCCCGATATAAGGCACCAATACTGACAACCCAACAAAAAAACCTAATAAAGCAGCATACTGCAAATCAAACAATGCCAGCGCGATATAGGTAGAGCCACCCACAACAACAATTTCAATAACCTTGCCACGAATGTAATTCATGATTTGCTGGTTCATTTCGATACCAACCTGATTAATCAGACGGCGATCTTCCGGTAACAGTCGTTTGAAATTACCCATCAACTCTTCTTTGTCTTTCAACATAAAGAAGATCATCAATGGCACCAGAATGAGGTAGATCATCAATGCAACCAGATCAACGATCTTTGATAATGATGCCTCTACAATTTGCTGCATCCACCCGACAGCTCTGGCATCAACATCGTTCAATACCGACGCAATCATGGCCGTATCCACATAATCCGGATAGCGTTCAGGCAGCGCCATAATGTATTGCTTACCTTCAGAAATCATTTGCGGAGCGTTTTGGACAAACTCACTGGCTTGTTGCCAAAGCACCGGAATCGCAATCACACCAGATACGACTAAAAAGCCGGTAAACAGTAGCAAGACACTGGACGCGGCCCCACTTCGGCTCATACCCATACGTTCAAATCGAACTACTGGCCATTCAAGAAGGTAAGCAATGACAATAGCCACAAGAACCGGAACCAGAATATGACCAACCCAATAAAGAGTGAAGAAACTGGTGACCAGCAGCAAAAACAGTGTAACGGTGTCCGGATCTGAGAATTTCTTCTTATACCAGTTGACTAAAATTTCCAACATAGATGCGCAAGCTCTTGATAATTAGTCCGTATCGTAAAGGTAATCAATGGATATCCTGATCCATTCAGATGACAATTTTGTGATATGGAGTTCAAAGGGTTTGTCCGTAAGGTAACGAATAATATCATTCTTTGTGGTTTCGTCACTTAGCAAAACGTCGAGGTTATCACCTGGCGACAATTGATTCAGATGTTGTTTGAACTTTACAAAAGTCAGAGGACAACGATCTTCTCGTCCGTCATAACGAAAATGAGTCATTAAAATTCCGGTTAGTTATTTGCAGGCTCTTTTGACCCTGATCCAGTCAACATCGTCTATTCACCGCTAAAATTCCAGGTAAAAGTGCGTTATGCTTATACAGTGATACTGACATAAACCACACTGCACCAGTGCGCGTATTCAATGCAAAGCAACAGACGGTTCAGCACATGTCGTAAAAACTCGTTAGATTACATTTACCGGCTTGATTTTCATAGGCTCTTATATGGCACACATTGGCAATAAACCGCAATTACCACCCAATCCGTCGCTAAAGGATATAAATGCTTATAAAAAGCAGATTAACTGGGGTGAGTTACCGCCGTTTTATCATATGGTTGCATCGTCACTGGGTGAATCAGAGGGATTGTTAAGTCATGGTTTCGACACCGCACTAAAGCGCCTGATTGATCGAAGAAACTGGAATATTGAACTTCTTGGCGGATACATAGACAAAGAAGGTAATATTTTTTGCGAAAATCGTCCACGCATTGCCCTGTATCAGGTCTTTACTGATCGAGGCTTTGAATTACAAGCTTTTCCTTATGCCAAGCAAAAAGAAATTGACCAGTTTGTTAAAGAAAATCGATTAATGGAATTTCGTTGCTGGGATCCACTGAACATGAAAGTCCTGCTTCGTTTCAATCAACTCCATCAGTTCATTGATTTTTTCTTTCAGCGAGGCGACGAAGCTGATAAAGCACTTATTATTCATGCTTATAAAATAGTGAACAAAGTTGTTGAATTTCTTCGTCAGGAACTGGATATCGTTAAACTTGATGGAGTGTCGATTAAAAAATATTTTGATTTACAGGAAAAAAGAGCAGATGCCGATGCAGATGCCCTGATACTTGCCGGATTGCAAGGAAACTATAATGACATTAACAATCGCAGGTCTTAATACAGGCAATTGTTACGTCCCATAAGAATAAGCGCGGAATGTCAGTCAACTATCTGATGAAAAACAAATTCTACACCTTGATAAAAAGCTGCCTGTTAAGTGCAGCACTCTCCTTCTCCCTGGCTCATGCCGCTGATAATACACTTCCAGATATTGGAACCGCGGCACTCAGTACGTTAAGCGTTGATAAAGAACGTTTGCTCGGTGATGTTTTTATGCGGCAAACCCGCGCAACCTTACCCGTTGATTATGACCCACTCGCCAATGAATACGTCAATGCATTGGGTAATAAACTGGTCGCGCATGCGGAAGATGTCAGTTTCCCTTTCACCTTTTTCGTCGTCAACGACCCTTCAATAAATGCATTTGCCTTTTTCGGCGGACACATTGGTATCAATGCCGGATTGATAGCACTGGCTGAAAATGAGAGCGAACTGGCTTCTGTTGTCGGTCACGAGATTGCCCACGTTACCCAACGACATTTGAGCCGTAGAATCGAATCACAACGACTGAACTCACCCATTACGCTTGCAGGTGTTCTCAGTGGTATTTTGTTAGCCGTAGTCAATCCTGAAGCGGGAATGGCTGCAATGATGGCTACACAAGCCGGCTCCGCACAAGCTTCAATTAACTACACCCGAAGCAATGAGCAGGAGGCCGATCGACTAGGCTTATCCATTCTGGTTAATGCCGGATACAACCCAATGGGCGCTCCGGATTTCTTCGACAAAATGGCAGCTCGTTTTCGTCATCTGTCAACACCGCCCGCCTTTTTGCTAACACACCCAATGCCTGAAAGTCGGGTTGCTGATGCCAGATTGCGAGCACAGCAATATGCAAAAGGCCGTATGTTCAGAGATTCTGATGAATTTCACTTCTTTCAAAGCCGCATCATCGCCAGAAACCAGCTTAAATCAAAAGACGCTGTCAGCTTTTTTCAAAACCAGATAAAGTTCAATCGCTACAAAGTCAAAGAAGCCGCAGAATACGGCCTCGCTATCGCGTACACCGATACTGATCAACTGGATAAAGCCGAACAGATTATCCGCCGCTTGTTAAAACAAGATAATAACAACTTATATTTTATCGATACCCTGAGCGACATTTTAAATAAACGAAAAGCCTGGGATAAAGCGCTGACTATGCTGGAAGCACAGTATCGACTCCGACCTAATAATCAGGTCGTAACATTAAACTACGCTAACATAGCCGTAGAAGCAGACCAGCCAGAATTAGCTATTCGTCTGCTGAAATATTATTTGCTTCACAACCCAAATCACTTTTTAGCCATTGATCTACTTGGTCAGGCCTATAAAAAGCAAAAAGATTTGGGGCATTATCACGAAATGAAAGCACAGGGACTGGCTCTCAGACTCGGCTATCAACAAGCCATTGAAGAGATAAACACGTCTTTGAACCACTTTGATGCAGACAAAGACATACTCGCGATCAGGCGACTTGAAGCGCGGAAGAAACAATATCGAAGCAGACTCAAGCAATTGAAGCAACTATAAACAGCCACAGACCTGTATTCCCCTGCATGGAATATTCCCCTACAATAGCGCGAAAAATTTTTATCGCGCTATTAAGAGGGTCAGCTATGACAGTCACTATTTTTCACAATCCACGTTGTTCTAAAAGCCGTCAAACACTGGAACTGTTAAAAGAAAAAGGGATTGAGCCTACGGTCGTAGAATATTTGAAAACCCCACCAACTGCTGAAGAATTACAAGCCATTCAGGCTAAGCTTAATATGGCGTCACCCCGTGAAATGATGCGGGTAAAAGAAACCGAATATAAAGAACAACAATTAGGCGACGATTCAGTTTCAGATGCACAATTAATCGACGCCATGGTCAACACACCAAAGCTTATCGAGCGCCCTATCGTTCTGGCCAATGACAAAGCCCGAATTGGCCGTCCACCAGAATCTGTTCTGGATATTCTGTAACAGGCTAAACCATTGAATCATCAACCAACTGTTCTGATTCTTTATTATTCGCGCCATGGCTCGGTAAAAGCTATGGCCGAAGCTATTGCGCTGGGTGTAGAACAACAACAGGTTATTGCACGAATTCGCACTGTGCCATCGCTTAATCACGATCAACAAGGTCAAATAGAGCCGGCACATCATGCGTTAGTCACTCTCGACGACCTGGCAACTTGTGATGGATTAATTCTTGGTAGCCCTTCACGCTTTGGCAATATGGCGGCGCCCATGAAACAATTCTGGGAAACCACCAGCAATACCTGGTTGAACGGTGAATTGATCGATAAACCGGCGAGTGTCTTCACGGCTTCTTCGTCGCTACATGGTGGCAATGAATCAACGCTGTTAACGATGATGATTCCACTGCTTCACCACGGCATGATCATTCAGGGGCTACCTTACACAGAGCCATCCCTTCACCAGACCACAACCGGCGGTACGCCTTACGGCGCAAGCCATGTGTCAGGAATGACAAGTAACGCTACACTTACACTTGATGAAAAAACATTATGTCAGGCACAAGGACGACGAATGGGTTTGCTGGTCAAACAATTACAACAACCCTGATATAAACCCCTGATTAACGCCAGAAAACACCGGATTATTAATGACTGAGTCACAACACGCTGCAACTGAAGAACCAATTAAGCAACCTAAAACCTTGCTATTACAACGAATTTCACTGACTGGCTATTTTGGCCTGCTCATTCTTATGCCAGCCTGGTTCTTCTGGCTGCATCCGCCCGCTGAAATGAGCCCGTATTTCTTACTGGGTGTTCTGTGGGTGCCGTTATTATTTCCTTTCAGAGGATTAGTAACAGGCAAACCTTACACCTATGCCTGGGCCAATTTCGTCGTCATGATTATTTATATTCACGCGTTGACATTGCTATGGATCGCCGAAGATGGTGAACGTTGGTTAAACGCCCTGGAATTGATTTTCGCCACTATGATGTTTTTAGCTGGCAGTTACTATGCGAGATTCAGAGGGAAAGAATTAGGATTAAAGCTACCTAAGCTTAAAGACATTGAAGGAAAGCAATAACCTTATAAAAATCAGGTTTTCTACAAATTCCATTCAGGCAGTACAGTAAAACATACATCTGTAAATTTTTGCTGACTGCCATTTTCCTCCCTACACGCCATGAATTTACAACAAAAAAAGATAGTGTAAGAATTCTTTCAATATTAACGCATTGCTCATACCTGCAAATCACTGAAAAGCATGTAATTTAGCGGTATGACCTTATGGAACTGTGTATTTATGAGTCAAGAATTAACTTATTTAACAGGGTTTGGAAACGAGCACGAAACAGAAGCACTGGAAGGTGCATTACCCATTGGTCGTTTCAGCCCACAAAAAGTTGCTTACGGGCTTTATGCTGAACAGTTTAGTTCAACCGCATTTACCGCGCCTCGTGCCGACAACCGACGTAGCTGGTTCTACCGTATCAGACCATCTGTTGTTCAAGGCAAGTACGAGCGCATAGATAATGGATTAATCAGAACTGCACCAATTACCGAAGCTGAAACACCACCAGACATGCTTCGTTGGGACCCAATCGCTATTCCGGCTGAACCGACCGACTTTGTTGACGGTATCGTAACCATGGCTGCAAATGGCAGTGCTAACGGTCAGGCTGGCATTGGTATTCACGTATATCGCATGAATAAGTCGATGGAAAACCGCTTCTTCACAAATGCAGATGGTGAGTTGTTACTGGTGCCACAAACCGGTGAGTTCATTGCGAAAACAGAATGTGGTCATCTGTCAGTAAAACCGGGTGAGATTTGTGTCATTCCTCGAGGCATCAAGTTCACTATTGAACTGGTTTCTGATGAAGCGCGTGGTTATATTTCAGAAAACTACGGACATCCATTTATTCTTCCTGAGCGTGGACCTGTGGGTGCTAATGGTTATGCTAACGACCGTGACTTCCAGTATCCGGTTGCAGCGTATGAAGACGTAGAAGGCGACTTTGAACTTGTCACCAAGTTTAACGGTAATCTGTTCCGTTGTGATTTACATCATTCACCATTGGACGTTGTTGCATGGACAGGAAACAGCGCACCTTACAAATACGATTTAGCTCGCTTCAATGTGATGAACACCGTTAGCTTTGATCACCCTGACCCATCGATCTTCACGGTATTAACATCACCTTCAGGCACACCGGGTGTTGCTAACCTTGACTTTGTTATCTTCCCACCACGCTGGATGGTTGCTGAAGATACATTCCGTCCACCGTGGTATCACCGCAATGTCATGAGTGAATTCATGGGACTCATTCATGGTGTTTACGATGCGAAGGAAGAAGGATTTGTTCCTGGTGGCTGTAGTCTGCATAATTCAATGTCACCACATGGACCTGAAGCAGCCGTCTTTGAAAAAGCCAGTAACGCTGAGCTTAAACCGCAACGCTACGAGAACACGTTGGCGTTTATGTTTGAGTCTCGTTACATCATTTCTCCAACAAAATATGCGTTGGAAGGTAGTGAAAATCAGGAAAACTACGTGGATTGCTGGCAAGGCATTTCTAAGTACTTTAATCCTGAAGGCTAAACATTAGCCTGCAAAGGTCAATAATCCCAGATAATTGGCTGCAACACTCTTCCCTGAAAGATAAGTCGTTGCAGCTTCTTCTGAACATCGCCCATCAACTCACTCACCCTCACCTCTCGAAATCCAATTTGCTGGTAGTAACTTACCAGTTCTGATTCAACAAAACTGATTAACGGTCTGTCCAACAAGTTTTCATCATTGTTCAAGTGTTGCTGTAATTGCAGTAGCATCCAATGCCCGGGTTTAACTGTCGTTAAACTTTTCGAATCAAGCTGAGTATCCAGCCATAAGCCCCGATAACTAGCTACAACAGACAAACCGGATAAAAACACGCACTGACTTAATGGCTTCCATTTAACCGCAGCGACGATCTGATCAGCGTCAGTAGCAATTAATACCTGCTCTTTCTTTCGTGGACGACCTGATGGGTAATTGGCTTGATAAAACGAAAAAACTGACTGAGCAAACGGCGGTGTCAGCTCAGTCAGTTTTAATGTAGATGTGGAAATCATTGTTCGCGGTTAACGATATTCAACAATTAGGTGCGACGTAGATGTACGGTGATTTCTTCTCTGTCATGAAATAGTTGCTTAGCATTTAACTCAAAACGAACATGATGTTCTTTTAATGTCGCTTTCAGGGACTCCAGCTCGTGTTGAACCACTTCATAACGCTTCTTAACAGGCAATTTCATGTTAAATATCGCTTCCTGACAATATTCTTCAATCATCCACCATGCCATTAGCTCAGTAACCCGCCCGGGGTTCTCAACCATGTCACACACCAACCAGGTAATATTGTGTTTTTTAGGCACAAATTTAAAACCATCTTCAAGGAAATGTTTCACCTGGCCAGTTTCCATCAATGCTTCATCCATTGGGCCGTTATCAACCGCTGAAACGAACATGTCTCGTTTCACCAGCTGGTAAGTCCAGCCACCAGGCGCAGCCCCTAAATCGACAGCTTTCATCCCTGGAGCCACTCGTTCGTCCCGCTCATTTTCGGGTATAAACAGCAAAAATGCTTCATCAAGTTTTAACGTTGAACGGCTTGGTGCATCTGAAGGGAATTTAAGACGAGGGATACCCATAGACCATGGAGAATTATTATAACTGTAGGAATAACCCACCCATGCATCTGACGTATTTAAAAACATCACATGCAACGTTGGGCGATTTTTCACTTCATTTTTAGTCAACAACTCAGATTTTCTAAGCGACTGACGTAAAGGCACAGAAAATTTACGGCAAAGTTTGGATAGCTCGCGAGATTCGTTGGTATCAGCCGTTTCAACTAACAACTTGCCACATTTTGGAAAACGTTTCACTACTGCCGATAACGGTCTAATACGATCTGCAACCGGCATATCCTCCACCAGAGAACCCACAAACATTTGGCGCGCAAAAATTAGCTGGCGGAACGAAACTTTACGGGCTAATAAATCTGCCTGATCTTCTTCATATAAATGAAAGATGACATAACCTGTGTTGAGTTCAGTTTTAACATAGCCGAACACTTCAAACGCGGCTGCTTTGTCCTGAATCTCAGCAGCACATTCTTTTTCAAAACCAGGACGGCAATATAAAACTAAACTATTCACACATTTACCTTTAGCAAACTAAAAAACAAAATTGACCAACCTACCAGGAAACAAACACCACCCAGCGGAGTTATCGGTCCGAACCATTTGATTCCTGTGAGCGCCAACATATACAAGCTACCTGAAAACATGACGATTCCCGCGATAAAGAACCATCCTGTCCATTGCAATGCCTGCACTTGAAAGACTTTCATCAACAAACCAGTCAGTAACAAAGCCAGTGCATGATAAAACTGATACTCAACACCCGTTTTGAACACCTGAATCAAATGTTCTGGTAATCTGGATTTCAAACCGTGAGCAGCAAAAGCTCCCAACGCAACACTTAAAAAACCAAATATGGCACCACTCAGTAAGAATAGTTTCATTTCTACGACTCGTTCATGATTTGACGTTGAATAAAAGCAACGGCTTCATCAGCCGCTTTTTCCATATGTGACTGATAACTGTAGCCAGAAGCCTTTCTCGGTTTCAGGCTGTGATCACCGTCTGGCAAATAATGAATGTTCACGGCGGCTGGAAGCGATAACTCGCTGACCAAAGACTGATTCCCCATACTGTCACGCTCACCCTGTAAAATCAGGGCCGGGCATTTTATATCAGCAAAGTGATCGATGCGAAGTTTTTCTGTTTTACCGGGTGCATGAAACGGATAACCCGCCACAATAGTCCCTGAAACCTGCTCGGGCGCATCATCCTCTGCCATTAACAACGTACTGGCACGTCCCCCCATCGATTTCCCACCAATAAATAACGGCAAATCATCACTGAATGTATCTAACACCTCACGGTAGCGTGTCAGCAATGCAGGCATTCTGTCTGGTGGACGACGCTTTCCTTCCGTTTGCATTTTGATCATGTAATTAAAATTAAAACGAACCACGCTAATACCGCGAGCTGTTAGTAATCCGTCTATTTCGGTCATAAAATCAGAGTCCATCCCTGCCCCTGCACCATGAGCAAATACAAGCCGTGCGATCGGCTTTTCCGGTTTACTTTGTATTAGTTGATCAGGTTGATAATTACTCAACGTTAAATTCCTCTTGTTCCATTTCAACCATGGACAACATCCACTCACGGAATGCTGTTATTTTTCCAAGTTCAGCCTGGCTTTCACGACACACCAGATAATAAGCGTTTTTACTTTCCAGGTAGTGAGTGAATGGAGAAACCAGCCGACCAGCTTCAATCTCAGGCTGAACCAGCATTCCGTGTGCTAACGCAATGCCCTGACCATGAATAGCTGCCTGTAGCACCATTGTAGAGTGACTGAAAATTGGCCCCTGATTTACATTCACTGCTTTAATGCCCAGACTCTTAAACCAGGCTTTCCAGTATTTACGTGCTGAATCATGAAGCAAGATATGATTGGTTAAATCCGCAGGCTCTCTGAGCGGCCTGGGACCGGCCAATAATCGGGGAGAACAGACTGGCACAAAATATTCTGTATGCAGCTTATCGGCCCTGACGTTATTCCAGTGCCCTTTGCCATAATAGATAGCAACATCAACATCGTCAGTCAGTGAATTATCTTCTTGATCGGCCGCTTTTATTCGAACATCGATTTCCGGATGCAATTCACTAAATTGATTTAACCGAGGCACAAGCCACTGAATAGCAAAACTTGGCGTTAAACTGACGGTGATAGCACCTTTAGCACCACGCGCCAGTAATTTCTCCGTTGCTTCATTTAATTGAGAAAAAATATCTTTGATATCGAGGAAATATCCTTGCCCGTCCTCTGTTAACAAAAGCGAGCGATTTTTACGCATAAACAGTTTTATGCCGAGATGTTCCTCTAACGCTTTTATCTGATGACTAACGGCAGCCTGCGTGACATATAGCTCTTCGGCTGCTCTGGTAAAACTCAAATGACGCGCCGCAGCTTCAAATGCCTTTAGCGCATTTAGTGGGGGTAATCGTCTGGACATCTTCCTTCACCCATCTATTAGTTTTTCTAATGCTTAGTCTACAATTTTTGTCGTTTTAAATAAATCTTCATTTCGCTTATATTTCTCCTCGCCGAAAAACCTCTTTAAAAACCGATAATAAAGCGGCCATTTGGTAAAAATACAAGCATTGAATAAATATGCACAAAAATGCAGATTATTATTTTTAATCATTAATTTAGAGACAAGTCATGAAAAACGTTAGCCAGGTTACTACTGCCATCCGAACAATTTCTTTCATCTTTGCTGTTGCAGCTACTGGCGCATCGGCAAATTCTGATCACTCAAACCTTAACCAGCAGGCACAAGCAGCGTTAAAAGTTTCTCTGGTTGAGACGTTAACCACAGCAAACCAATCTATTAACAATCAATTAAAGGTTTCTGTTACAGATTTAGTTAAAAACCAATTCTCAGCTGACAGCGACATTGCTGTAACAGTAGCAAAAATCACTAAAAACGACGTGGATAACGAAAAAGCAGGCGAATAATTACGCCATATCAGCAGATCAAACAACATGATTGTTTAGTCTGAAAAATGCTGGCCTGAAACATAACAAGTACTATCAACTATTTATCTAATTGTCTTGTTATCAGTGAGCATAAAACGACGCTCGTTGAATGCCAACCAGCAAACGCTTTCGTTAACACACCGTTTAGTCTCTTTAAAACTGTATTGACCAACAATACATTCCCTTTTGCCGGGCTAACCCCCGGCATTTTTTTATCTCCACGACACGCAGTGCGCTACAGATTACACAACCAATCGCAATAAACCTATTATACTGCGCCGAATAGCACGTCAGACCTTTATCTGCGCTCCACAGCCTGTCCTACCGGTACTCAAACAACAGACCACCACGACGTATTGCAGGATCAAAAAAGCCAGCACAACACTGCACTGGCTTTGAATAATCATGCTGATTTTTTCATCACTGATGATTTACCACGCAATGCGGTTAACCGGTAACAGCGATTTCAGCGAATTAACTATCCTCGCGTATCTAACGCCGGGAAGCTTTTCACTAAGTCATCTACTGATTTCATTTGTGACAGGAATGGTTCCAGTTTATCCAGTGGCAATGCGCATGGACCATCGCATTTAGCATTATCTGGATCAGGGTGAGATTCAATAAATAAACCACCAATACCCAGTGCCATGCCAGCACGAGATAATTCTGCTGCTTGCGCACGACGGCCATCTGCACTATCTGTTCTTCCACCCGGGCGCTGCAACGCATGAGTAGAATCAAAGATAACCGGAGCCATCGTTTTCATTTCATCCATGCCCAACATATCAACAACCAGGTTGTTATAGCCAAAACAAGAACCGCGCTCACAAAGCATGATCTTGTCGTTGCCTGCTTCACCAAACTTCTTAATGATATGACGCATTTCATGCGGCGCCAGAAACTGAGGTTTTTTCACATTAATAATGGCATCGGTTTTTGCCATTGCGACAACTAAATCAGTCTGACGCGCCAGAAATGCAGGTAACTGAATGACATCAACGACTTCAGCAACAGGGGCTGCCTGATGAGGTTCATGTACGTCCGTGATTAACGGCACGTTGAATTCTTTCTTAATCTTCTCAAAGATTCTCAAGCCTTCTTCCATACCCGGACCACGAAACGAATGCACCGATGATCGATTAGCTTTATCAAATGACGCTTTAAAGACGTAAGGAATACCCAGCTTTTCGGTCACGGCCACATATTTTTCAGCAATGCTCATCGCCAGTGATTCAGATTCAAGAACATTCATACCACCAAATAATACGAATGGCTTGTCATTTGCGACTTCAATATCGCCGATAAAAATTGATTTGTTACTCATATTTCTCTCATTCAGCAGAAAAAATGCAGATTCGTTTAAGCACCGCTTACACGCCTGAAATACTCATCAGAATCTGTCCACACAGCCATGCCATATAGGTGCCTACTGCATAACCCAGCACCGCCAGTAATACGCCAACCGGGGCTAATGCCGGATGGAAAGCTGATGCAACGACTGGCGCAGAGGCAGCTCCACCAACATTAGCCTGACTACCAACTGCCATATAGAACAGTGGCGCTTTAATAATTTTAGCAACAATAAGCATCAGTGATGCATGTACAATCATCCAGACCACACCAATAAAGAAATAAAGTGGTGCATCAAGGATTGATGTTATATCCATATGCAGACCAATTGAAGCAACCAGGATATAGAGGAAAACAGAAGCGACTTTAGCTGTGCCATAGGCTTCAATATGACGAACACGCGTAAAGGATAAAGTAATACCAATAGTAGTTGCAGTTACTATCATCCAGAAAAACTTACTGTGGAAACTGAAGCGTTTGGTTTCTGGTAGATTTTCAACAAACCATGGTGTTACTACGTCGGCAACCAGGTGAGCAAAACCTGTGATACCAAAACCAATTGCTATCATAACCATGTAATTGCTTAGCTCAGGGCTTTTCGCATTTTCAGCGTGGTACTTTTCTACACGATCTTTTAACCGTTCAATCGCCGTTACGTCAGCCCCTGTCGCAGCATCAATTTTCTTTGAGTTAGCTGCAAAAAATAATAAAACAGCCATCCATAAATTTGCCACAATAACGTCAACCGTCACCATTGCTGAGAAGATATCGCCGCCAACTTCATAAAGTTCTTTCATAGCAGCCTGATTAGCGCCACCACCAATCCAACTACCGGCTACAGTTGTCATGCCTCGCCATACGGCTTCCGGGCCATGTCCACCCAGTACACTCGGCTCAATTGCAGAAATAACCAGTAATGCGATCGGTCCACCGATGACTATCCCGACTGTACC
Organism: Alteromonadaceae bacterium; assembly: GCA_965656875.1. Lineage (GTDB taxonomy): Bacteria > Pseudomonadota > Gammaproteobacteria > Enterobacterales > Alteromonadaceae > CBFHMJ01. The sequence goes on along the minus strand of CBFHMJ010000003.1, from coordinate 485,214 downwards.
TGTAAGGAACATTATCAGCGCTTTAGGTCCAAGGGCTAGAATTGCTTTCAAATCCACACTGAGTGTCAACAAAATAAGGCAAGCTGGAAGTAAGAAACGGGAGGCGACGTAATAAACGCTGGACGCATTGCCATCAACAATGCCAAAGGTATTTAGTAAAGAAGGAAGGAAATAGCAAAGGAGCAATGCTGGAACATATCGATAAAAACCGACCCAGAAACTATTTTTGCTACTGGACGTATGGAAAACGAAGCCCAGAATGATTGCCAACAAACCGAGTACTACTGCATCATTTGTGATTAATGCCTCGTTCGACATGTAATCTCCTTTCTATAAATTAAGCCAAACACACCCGGTCGCTATATTACTTGCTATTTATAAAAAGTTCTACGAGGAAAATTTGCAAATTTACCCCGTTCTTTTAATTTAAAATTTTAGTGGACGGAAAGCATAAATATAACGGGCAGAATATTGCGATTCTACCCGTTATAATTTGATTTGCTAATGGACGATGTGATCAACCGGCTCAAATTCATCTAGTTGAATTTTAAGAATTTCTGCCAATGGATCATTAGGACATCTTTCGATAAAGAATTGAAAGTCTTGCTTTGCAAGCTGAAAACAATCTAAGCGCTGTAATAGCATACCTCTGTCTCTGTGCTGGTATGGATCCTCTGGTGAAAGATCCATAAGTAACTCAACACAACTCAACGCTTCTTCATAACTGTCTTCATTCATGAAGGACATTTTCATCCGTGTCAGGAACAACATCATGCACGTTTTATTATCAATACTACGCGTTAATTCCGGCTCTAACAGCGTCATACCATTCGTTGGTTTTATGCTGAAAATTTCCTGCATTCCCGTATCTGGTTCAATTAATGCAAAACGCTCTTCAGGTAGCATGACTTTAATGAAAATATCATTATCAGCAACGACCGGATCTGCATCGAATCCTGCTTTACGAAGGAAATGCGTAATGATGATACCGAGGCTGATTGAATCGCCCGTTCTGTAATCCAGGGCATAAGAAAAACTCGAGAGAAGGCTTTCAGGTATATCCTGAAGTGTGCCACTAAATGCCATCTCAATGTAGAGAATATCCAGCGCCTGATAAAGACGCTCCGCTTCTGATTCATGAGGTTTAACGTGGCACGTAAAGGTATCGATTAACCGTTGTAACTTCTCAATCGATGCACGCAAATCTAAGTCGGGATTCCAGCGTTTTTCATAATGCAAAACACTGGTGATCACGTCCTGGGTGTCAACCGTTTCTGTTACTAGTCTGATGTCTGCCATTCTTTTGGTACTTCGTTACCCATAAATTTAAATGTTCTGATGCCAACATGACATCTGCTTACCTGTATATCGGCACTAATTTGATTTTTTCAATATCAGTTTAACGCCGATTTTGATGTACTCAGCTTACGATAAGAACATTGGTTGCTTAGTTACTGCAATATTAGCAATGATCATCAACCATGCCAGTGCGCCACCAAAAGCGAGCATTCGCAATGTCATCGTCCTCGCTTTCAACGCTTTAAAGCCCAGCACTATATAAATGACTACGGCAATAATTTTTTCCGTAAGCCATGCATCAACAAATGGATATTGCCCAATAACAAAACAAAGCGTCAGCGCACTGACTAACAGAAGCGTATCATTGATGTGGGGGACGATTTTCAACCATTTCTTCTCAAGATATTTTGACTTCATCAGCATCATTGCAAATCTTACAGACAGTAAAATGATACTAATGGCAACAAACATTAAGTGAAGATGCTTAACCATCGGGTACATAAATAACTCCAGTTTTTTAGTAGCGGGACTTTTCCGGACCCGTTTTTAATTTTTATGCATTTTCGATTTTTTCGAAGCTAAATTGTTTAGAATTCAATCACATTACAGCTTAAGGCCCTTAAGGCATCCGGATTGTAACAGCCTGACAGCTAAAAAAGTAAGACTTATTAATAACGAAAGTTGAATTGATAAACCCTGATTGTAAACTCGTTATAACCACCCGATCTTATGTGAATAATGGCGTTTGCAGACTATTCAGTCACCGAGGTTAAAACGCACGGGTAGATAGCTTGTGACATAGCAAACCAGTCCCTGGTAACACCTCAAACAAAAACGCCTCTTAACAGAGGCGCTTTTCATCAAAAATTTATTTAATCGGGTGATTGAGTCAATATCATTTCGAACTCATCCAGATGTTCACAGAAAATATCGACCAGTTTAGGTTCAAACCGCTTACCCTTCTCAGACACCAGATATTCAACCGTCTTTTGAACATCCCACGGCTCTTTATAAACTCGACGATGCCTTAATGCATCATACGCGTCTGCAATCGAAGCAATTCGGCCAAATATATGAATATCTGTGCCTCTCTTACCAACTGGATAACCACTACCATCCCAACGCTCATGATGATCTCGGGCGATCATGGCACCTGCAACGATAATACTGCGCTGAGAGTTTTTAAGAATCTGATAACCCATATCTGAATGAGTTTTCATGATTTCCCATTCATCATCATCCAGTTTGTCGGGTTTATTGAGAATCTTGTCGGGAATTCCCAGTTTTCCTACATCATGTAGCGGAGCCGCCATTTTCAGTCGCTCAGCTTCTGACTGACTCAAACCATAATAACGCGCGAACAAATAGCAAATCTCTGCAACACGTTTAACGTGATTGCCTGTTTCAACCGACCGCTGTTCAACGGCTTCGCTTAACCGATGGACCAACTCCTGTTGAGTATCTTCAATTTCATTAGTCAGTTGCACATTTTCATACGCAATTTGCACGTTCTGAGAAAACAGTTCTACCAAGCGACGATGACTACCACACACCGGATTTGGTAATCCGGAAATATACAGTAATGAGCCTTTGTTATGACGACTGGAGCAATAAGCAACAAGGAAATCATCGCGATAGACAATTGTTTGGTTATCTAACGCTTCCTGGATAGCATGCATTAACTTACCATCGACAACATCTTCAACCAGTTGCCCTTCGTGATTAGCAAATTCACCCTGTCCGGCGAGGATAATAAGTTTACTGTCACCTTTGGTACGAGCGTTTAAGCTCTCTGACGCCACCAGGGTATTGACGATATACAATGCTTCATTGTCACAGCCAATGATGGACGTTAATTGCTGCATGACACCATCAATAAAGGTATCCATTGAATGCGCACCGAATATATCGGCTGAAGCAGTAATTATTTTTTCCAAACCATGTCGGCTGGTTTCAAGAGAAAGGATATCCCGGTAAGACCGCAAACTTGCCATAACGACAGTAAACAGTTTTTGTGCAGTTAATTCAGTTTTAGATTTGTAATCATTGATATCGTAATTAACGATTACTTCCCGTTCCGGTGCCTGACCCGGCTGTCCGGTACGAAGTATAATTCGAACTTTGGTGTTGTCAGCTTCTTCCCGAATAAAACGCGCGACCTGTAAACCCGCATCATCCGTTTCCATCACTACATCGAGTAAGACGATTGCCGCATCGTCATGCTCCAGAATCAGCTTTTTAGCCTCTTCCCCGGAATAAGCACTGATAAATTCCAGTCGTTTTCCCTGAAACGAAAAATCACTTAACGCCAGTTTAGTTACGGCGTGAACTTCAGGTTCATCATCAACAACCAGTATTTTCCAGTTTCCGGAATTATCGGGGCCTTCGTCGACCTCGCTTTCATCGGCAAATAAAAAATCGTTAGGCATATCGTCCTCTTAGGTCGTCTGTCACTACCTTTTCAGGTTAATAATAGTTGTAGACAATGTTTCCTGCTTTAAACCAGCACGAGAAAATGAGAACTCGTATCCTGAACCTAACCCAATAACGAAAAAATCCGAATATATTCGTATTGATTAGCCGCTGATTATTCAATATCACATTAAGAAACAGACGACACTCTGTCATATATGTTGATTGTTTATCCAACCGAGTGTTCTGAGTGTTGACTTACCAGGTATTAACGATAGAAACCTTCATACTCAGCACACCGGGGCATACACCACCTGAATGATTAGCACAAAAATGCAAGTCCAGAATCAGGTGCCATGTATAAGCATTTTCTACGATTAATAAACTATTTTTGCGTTCATTAACAGTAGATTAAATAATATGATGAAAAAAATTCTGTAATTCGACCGTTCGTTAACCAATTGCAGCATTTTATTCTGAAATGGCAAACAAAGTTTGCTGTTAATTTTAATCCATTTCGCCGCTAAAAAAGCCTAATGTCGCACGAGGGTTTCCACCCAAATCATTGAGAGTTTGACAGGAAACATAGCCACGCTTCTTAAAACAATCGATGACTTTATCAGCCTGTTGAAAACCGTGCTCGACAATCAGACATCCGTGTTCAGTGAGAAAATCAGGGCCAGTATTGATGATGTGGAAAAGATCGGCATATCCCGCTTGATCAGCAACGAGTGCTCGTCGAGGTTCAAACCTCACATCGCCCTGATTCAAATGAGGGTCATTATAGTCTATGTATGGAGGGTTACTTATAATTAAATCAAATCGTTCAGATTCAAACTTGCTATACCAGTTGCTCACTCGAAAATTACAGTTTTCAACATTGTTTCTAACCGCATTTTTCTTCGCTAAATCAACACTTTCAGCCGATATATCACCCCCCTCTACCGACCAGTCTGGATTCTCACTGGCAACCGATAAGGCAATAGCACCCGTTCCGGTACCCAGGTCAAGCACCCGACACTTTGAGCGCTGAAAATGTTCAATAATCCACTCAATGATTACCTCTGTGTCAGGCCTTGGAATCAAGGTTTCTGGTGAGGTAGACAGCATGAGTCCCCAGAACTCTCGCTCTTTGGTGATATAAGCAACAGGTTCACCGTTAACTCTGCGCTGCAAAAAGTTATGCCAACGCGTTATCTGATCACTATTAAGTTCATGATCAGGCCAGGTATAAATAAATGTGCGATTTTTTTGCAGAAGATGCATGAGTAGAACCTCAGCATCCAGTGACGCAGTGTCTGAACAATCAGACAACTGCGCTTTGGCGTCCCGAAGGACCGATTGAATGGTATGACTCAAAGGAGGAAAATCCTTGATAGCAATTTAGCGCTTGATGGCCTAGTTTTCGTCAGAAATAGCAGCCAGCATGTCCGCCTGATGTTCCTGAATAAGCGGAGCAATAACTGAATCCAGTTCACCTTCCATAATTTCATTCAATTTATACAAGGTCAGATTAATACGATGATCTGTCATACGGCCCTGAGGATAGTTGTAAGTTCTGATACGCTCAGAACGGTCGCCACTACCGACCAGACTACGACGAGCGCTTTCTTCTTCAGAACGACGCTTTTCATCTTCAGCAGCTTGTAGGCGAGAAGCAAGTACAGACATCGCCTTTGCTTTGTTTTTATGTTGAGAACGTTCATCCTGACACTCAACCACCATACCCGTTGGAATGTGCGTTAAACGTACCGCTGAATCCGTTTTATTGACGTGCTGACCACCAGCACCTGATGCTCGGAAGGTATCGACACGTAAATCACCCGCATTGATTTCAATCGCTTCACTCTCTGGAATTTCAGGCAGAATTGCAACTGTACAAGCTGAGGTATGAACTCGACCCTGAGATTCTGTTTCTGGCACGCGTTGAACTCGATGGCCACCTGATTCAAATTTCATTTGACCATAAACACCAGTACCAACTACGTGAGCAATCACTTCTTTAAAGCCGCCATGTTCACCGTCGTTGACACTCATGACTTCCACTTTCCATTTTTGCGTTTCTGCATAACGGCTGTACATTCTGAACAGATCGCCCGCAAAAATTGCTGCTTCGTCACCACCCGCACCTGCACGGATTTCGAGATAACAGTTGTTATCGTCGTTTGGATCTTTTGGCAACATCAGGATTTGCAATTCATCTTCCAGATCAGCCAGTGTTGAAGACGCTTCTTTTAATTCTTCCTGCGCCAGTTCACGCATATCCGGATCGCTGTCTTTTAACATTTCTTCAGCTGATACTTTATCTTCTTCAGCTTGCTGGAAACGTTTAAACGCGCCGGTAACTTCTTCAAGTTCTGAAAATTCTTTTGATAGTGCCCGGAACTTATCCTGATCACCAATAACATCAGGATCGCTAAGCATGGCCTGAACTTCTTCATAGCGCTCAGCTAAGGTTTCTAACTTTCTGTATACGGATTCTTTCATTTATTTTATTCCAAGCACATCTTTGATTAGGTGTAATTTTTCCTGCTCGCCATTCTCGGCTGCAACTTTCATTGCACTGGTTGGCGCATGAATAAGCCGGTTCGTCAGCTTATTGGCCAGTTCTGAAATAACTGACTCTGCGTTTTTACCCTGTTCTAACTGGGAAAGCGCACGCATCACCAGTTCCTCACGTACAGAATGACTGGACTCGCGGTAGTCTTTAATCAAATCAACAGAGTCTAGTGATCTGAGCATGGCAGAAAACTCTTTTGATTTGACGTCAATAATAGATTCGGCCTGATTTGCCGCTTGTTGTCGGGACTGTATATTCTGCTCAACGATAGCCTGTAAATCATCTACCGTGTAGAGATAGGCATCATCAAGATCAGCAACCTGCCCTTCAATATCTCTTGGCACGGCCAGATCAACGAAAAACATTGGCTTGTAACGACGCGCCTTCAACGCATCCTCCACCATCCCTTTGCCTATCACTGGTAAAGTACTGGCTGTCGAACTGATCACAATATCAGCATCAGCCAGACGCTCAGGAATATCCGCCAGGGACAGCACTTTGCCACCAATCTGGTCGGCCAGTAATTCAGCCCGGGCCAATGTCCGATTAGCCACTGAGATATCGGCAGCACTGTTTTCTTTCAAATGCCTCGCAACCAGTTCGATGGTTTCACCAGCGCCAATCAACAAGACTCTGGCATTAGCGAGAGAACCAAAAATATGCTTTGCCAGATTAACGGATGCAAAAGCAACCGATACAGCATTAGCACCAATTTCAGTTTCAGTACGAACTTGTTTAGCAACAGAGAAAGTTTTTTGGAACAATTTCTCCAGCATCATCGAAATAGTGCCGGATTCGCGGGCAGAATTATAAGCCTGTTTAATCTGACCCAGAATCTGGGGTTCACCCAACACTAATGAATCAAGTCCCGTTGCAACTCTCATTAAATGGCGAGTTGCAGCTTCATTCTCAAATGCATAGGTAAAAGGATTAAGTTCATCCTGACGACACTGGTGAAATTCGCCCAGCCAGGAAATAACGGCTTTAACGTCGTCAGAACCAGAACAATATAATTCTGTTCTGTTACAGGTAGACAGGATAACGGCCTCTTTACAGCCAGTTTGATTAACCAGACTTTGCAACGCTTTTTCAATTGAATCAGGCGCAAACGCTACCCGTTCTCTCAAATCAACGGGAGCAGTTTTATGGTTAATTCCCAACGCTATAATTGACATGTATTTCCTGTTTATGCATTTACTCTCTAGCCCGGCAGGCAGGGTATTTTAGATGTATCAGCTCTTTATTATTTTAAAAACAGCCAACACACTTTATTTCCACTTTTTGCTGATTGCCTGTTATTCTACGCCCCGATTGACTCGGTAAGACTGTAAAATCAAACAGCTTGTTCCAGACCATGACATTATGGATGCGGGATTTTACGAGAAACATCGACATAAAAAAAGATAATGCTGAACTTTCTGTGATCTCCATCTACAGAAAGCGAATCAATATTTATACCTAAAAATAGTTAGCGATTTGAATCCAGACAAACGGAATCTGTAAAAAGTGATAAATCTCCTTCGCCTTTGGTTACCTCTTATTACGCTGTTATTGGGTGGCTGTACGTCAACGTATCAACTGCCAAAGGAATCATTGACCGTTACTGCGTCCGGTTTGTCTCAACAAGAATTTCTATCTGCCTTCTCAGCCTGGCAACTCACCGGCAAAATGAGCTTCAAAGGGCATCCCGAAGATTTTAGTGGCACGCTTATCTGGCAACAGCAACACAATAAACTGGATATACGACTCAATACCTACCTTGGCATTTCAGTTTTTTCTATTAAATCTCTTTCCAGCAATAAAGTAGTACTGGAAGCGGATGGCAAGTCATTTACCAGCAATAATCCAGAACAACTCCTCACCGACATGGCTCGCATCTCATTACCACTTAATAATTTTAAATTTTGGGTCAAAGGTCAGGTAGATGAAGAGAGTGTCATAAGTCTTGAAAAAGATGAGCAAGGACTACTTAAACAAGTGACCTTTCTTGATAGCAATGGACAATACTGGACACTGGACTATCAACGCTGGCAAACCTGGGGACACTGGCAATTACCTCAGCGATTAACGCTAAAAGGAAAAGGCGTTACCGTAAAAATACTTATTAAAGAATGGCTTGAACTTATTCGATAAACACGACTGAAGACTTATGAATCAACAACTCACCCTGCCATCACCCGGCAAAATCAATCTGTTTCTTCATGTGAATGGTCAACTTGAAAACGGTTATCACGAATTGCAAACACTGTTTCAGTTCATTGACCTGCATGACACCCTTCACTTCAGCCTGGAAAAGCCATCTCAACAAACCTCAATACCTCAACACAACTTAACGAAACACGATGTCACGTTGCGTTGTGATGATGAAAGTATGTTGATTGAAGACAATCTAATCTTTAAAGCAGCCAGGGCTCTACAGGAAACAGCCCAGGAACAGACTTTTCAACCAGTCACGATTACACTCGAAAAGATCCTGCCTGCTGGCGGCGGTATCGGTGGTGGTTCCTCAAATGCCGCCACAACATTGCTGGCACTTAATGAACTCTGGCAACTAAACCTTACAAGTGAACAGTTACAATCCATTGGACTGACCCTCGGCGCTGATGTGCCTGTCTTTATAAAGGGCCAGTCTGTGTTTGCTGATGGTGTCGGTGAAAAATTCTCTTCAGCAATACCGCCAGAACAACCACTGCTGTTACTTAAACCAAATTGCCACATCAACACAGCAACGATTTTTAAACATCCTGAACTTCCCCGTAACACAGCAAAGATTGCAATCTCTGACTATCAATTCGAAACAACAAAAAACGATTGTGAAGCACTGGTCAAAAAGCTAAATCCTGAGGTTGCAACAGCCCTCAGCTGGTTGATAAAATACGCGCCGTCTCGACTGACGGGTACTGGTGCATGCATTTTTGGCTTGTTTAAACACGAAGAAAGTGCTCGTCATGCCCATAGTCAACTTCCTGAAAACCTGACGGGGTTTATCACGAAAGGAATGAACGAATCGCCGACCATTGCGGCGCTAAAACGATGGAAAGAAAGTAATTAACAACTCAATCCAGCCCTGAGGACAAATATTGTGCCCGATATGAAGCTATTTGCAGGCAACGCAACCAAGGACCTTGCTGATAAAATTGCCAAACGGTTATTCACTAAACTGGGTGATGCCGATGTTGGACGTTTCAGCGATGGAGAAATTGCTGTTGAAATTAATGAAAATGTGCGTGGAGCTGACGTTTTCATCATTCAATCGACCTGCCGACCAACCAATGACAACTTAATGGAATTAATTGTAATGGTTGATGCACTGAGAAGAGCATCTGCTGGTCGTATTACTGCCGTTATTCCTTACTTTGGCTACGCGCGTCAGGACCGTCGTGTTCGCTCAGCCCGTGTGCCAATCACTGCAAAAGTTGTTGCAGATTTCCTTTCAAGCGTTGGTGTGGACCGTGTTCTTACGGTTGATCTTCATGCTGAGCAAATTCAGGGTTTCTTTGACGTACCAGTCGATAATGTGTTCGGTACTCCAGTATTACTGGACGACATGAGACAAAAAGAACTAAACAATCCAGTTGTTGTATCACCTGATATTGGTGGTGTTGTTCGTGCTCGTGCCGTTGCCAAATTACTTGACGACGCAGATCTTGCCATCATTGATAAACGTCGCCCTCAGGCAAATATTGCCCAGGTGATGCATATCATTGGTGACGTAGCTGAACGTGACTGCATCATCGTTGATGACATGATCGATACTGGCGGCACATTATGTAAAGCTGCAGAAGCACTTAAAAACAAAGGGGCTAACCGTGTATTTGCTTATGCAACTCACGCAGTATTCTCAGGTAATGCCGTTGATAACATTAAAGACAGTGTTATCGACGAAGTTATTGTCAGTGACAGTATTCCGCTGGTACCTGAAATGATTGCTCTTGGCAAAATTCGTCAGCTAACGCTGGGTGACATGCTTGCAGAAGCTATTCGCCGTGTTAGCAACGAAGAGTCGATCTCTGCAATGTTTGACTAATACTTTCTTGTTTTTGCTATAGCTCGGACCACCCTGAGCTATAGCAATTCCCAGCCCCACATCCCCTTCTCTTTCTGCTAATCACTAAATAATCAATTCAATAGACAATCCCTGAGTCCAGTGGTAGTATACCGCGCCTTTTATGGTATGCCGTCTGAATTGGTCGCAAATTCAGGCGCTAAAAGTTACCTTTTTTGGAGTAAAACATGTCTCAGAAATTAGTTATTGAAGCTGTATCTCGTAGTGATAAAGGGAAAGGTGCGAGCCGCCGCCTTCGTCACGCGGGCAAATTCCCTGCTGTAGTATACGGCACAGGTAAAGATCCAGTTTCTCTAGAAATCGAACATCGCTTAGCATGGCGTGCACAGCAAGAAGAAAGCTTCTACACACAAGTACTTTCTCTTGTTATCGACGGCAACGCAGAAGACGTAATCGTTAAAGATATGCAGCGTCACCCGTTCAAGCCTGTAATCATGCACATCGATTTCCAACGCGTAGATCCTAACAAAGCTGTCCACACTATCGTTCCTCTACACTTCGTGAACGAAGAAGCAGCAGCTAAGAAAGGCGGTAGCGTTTCTCACCTACTTAATGAACTTGAAGTTAGCTGTCTTCCAGCCAATCTTCCTGAGTTCATCGAAGTTGATCTTGCTGATATCGAAGTTGGTCAAACACTTCATATCTCTGAGCTTAAGCTTCCTGAAGGTACTACTTCAGTTGAACTTGCTAAAGGTTCAGATCACGATCAAGGCGTTGTAGCTTTAGTTGCTCCTAAAGGTGGAGCTACTGAAGAAGAAAGCGCTGAATAATTAGTAAGAAGGTGCTCCCTTGAGTGCAGATTTTTTACTAATTGTGGGCCTGGCTAATCCGGGCCCTGAATATCAACAAACCAGACACAACGCAGGTGCCTGGTTTGTTGAACAACTGGCAGAGCGAAATAACTGCCGGTTATCACCCGATTCAAAGTTTTATGGTCTGTCAGGAAAGATTACTATCGACGGACAAGACGTAAAACTTCTTATCCCTCAAACCTTCATGAATCTCAGTGGCAAATCCGTAAGCGCACTGGCAAATTTCTTTAAGATTCCCGTCGAACAAATTCTTGTCGCGCATGATGAGCTTGATCTTCCACCTGGTATTGCAAAAATTAAGAAAGGTGGCGGACACGGTGGCCATAACGGGCTAAGAGATATCATTGCAAAATCTGGCAATAATAAAGATTTTTACCGTTTACGTATTGGCATTGGGCACCCGGGCAGTAAAGAAAAAGTCACTGGCTGGGTTTTAGGCAAAGCTCCCGCTGCTGACCAGCAAAAAATTGATGATGCTGTTGATGAAGCAGTTCGTTGTTTCGATATTTTAATGAAAGACGGACTGATTAAAGCTCAACAACGTTTACACTCATTCAAAGCATAAAAGAGTACACAAATCATGGGTTTTAAATGTGGAATCGTCGGCCTTCCAAATGTCGGCAAATCGACGCTGTTTAATGCATTAACTAAAGCAGGAATCGAAGCAGCTAACTTCCCTTTCTGTACGATTGAACCAAATACGGGTGTCGTTCCGGTACCGGACCCACGTCTGGACAAACTGGCAGAAATCGTAAACCCACAACGCGTACTTCCAACGACAATGGAATTTGTTGACATTGCCGGTCTGGTAAAAGGCGCATCTAAGGGTGAAGGTCTGGGCAATCAGTTCCTGGCAAATATTCGTGAAACTGATGCGATTGGTCACGTTGTTCGCTGCTTTGAAAATGACAACATCGTTCACGTAGCCGGTAAAATCGATCCACTGGAAGATATTGATGTTATCAACACTGAATTAGCGTTATCTGATCTGGATACCGCTGAACGCGCTATTTTAAAAGCCACCAAGAAAGCAAAAGGTGGTGATAAAGAAGCGAAAGTTGAGCTGGCAGCACTGGAAAAAGTGCGTGATCACCTGAACGAAGGTGAAACACTACGTAGTCTTAAGCTGGAAGAAAATGAACTTGCAGCAGTTAAATACCTGAACTTCCTTACTATCAAACCAACTATGTACATTGCCAATGTCAACGATGATGGATTTGAAAACAATCCTGAACTCGACAAGGTAATCGCGCTGGCTGAAAAAGAAGGCGCAGTAGTGGTTCCGGTTTGTGCTGAAATTGAAGCCGAAATCGCTGAAATGGATGAAGAAGAAAAAGAAGAGTTCCTGTCTGATATGGGAATGGATGAAGCTGGTCTGGATCGTGTAATCAATGCAGGCTATTCATTATTATCTCTTCATACCTACTTTACTGCAGGCGTAAAAGAAGTTCGCGCATGGACAATCCCTCAGGAGTCCACTGCTCCACAAGCCGCAGGAAAAATTCATACTGATTTTGAAAAAGGCTTTATCCGCGCTGAAATCGTTGGCTATGACGACTATGTTGACAACAATGGTGAGGCAGGAGCAAAAGAAGCAGGTAAATGGCGTCTTGAAGGTAAAGATTACATTGTTAAAGATGGCGATGTGATTCATTTCCGCTTTAACGTCTAATAAAAAGCTGAATTTAAGCACCTCTTTTTCAAAAGCCCACATCAATGTGGGCTTTTTTGTATCAATAGCAAAAGCAAATCAACAAAAATAGTCTCAGAAATTCCATTACTAGCGGGCAGTTATTAAAAGTTCAGTCGCTTTTAGTCTTTGTCAGGAAAACATCATGTAATTAATCAGGGGTAATTATGACCAGTTTGATTACTGGATAATCAGGTTTAAAACCAATTTAAGTTACTGATTGCACACATCGTTTAATTATCACGCAAACAATCATAATCCCGGTTTTTTTTCATAAAAAAGTGTTGACGCAATTCGTTCATATCAGCATAATACGCGCCACTCGCTTAACGAGATTGGCGTTACGGCTAAGTAGCTCAGCTGGTTAGAGCACATCACTCATAATGATGGGGTCGCAGGTTCGAGTCCCGCCTTAGCCACCATTTACACGAAGTAACTGGTAACGTAGGAAGCGAGTATTTAGATAGTCACAGGGCGAGAGTGGCGGAATTGGTAGACGCGCTGGATTTAGGTTCCAGTGTCTTCGGGCGTGAGAGTTCAAGTCTCTCCTCTCGCACCATGTTTCTGACTATCTTAATTAATGGGATATCGCCAAGCGGTAAGGCAACGGGTTTTGATCCCGTCATTCCCAGGTTCGAATCCTGGTATCCCAGCCATATTTAAAGAATATGGATAAACATTTCAGTTAATGGTTTATCGGTATTCAGATGCACAGCATCAAACAGCTTAAATGCGAGAGTGGCGGAATTGGTAGACGCGCTGGATTTAGGTTCCAGTGTCTTCGGGCGTGAGAGTTCAAGTCTCTCCTCTCGCACCATTTAAGCAAAGTGACTTATTATTGGGATATCGCCAAGCGGTAAGGCAACGGGTTTTGATCCCGTCATTCCCAGGTTCGAATCCTGGTATCCCAGCCATATTAAGTCGTGGCTAAGTAGCTCAGCTGGTTAGAGCACATCACTCATAATGATGGGGTCGCAGGTTCGAGTCCCGCCTTAGCCACCATTTATGCCGAAAGGCGCGGTTGAAAGACCAAAAGTATTCTGAACGCGAGAGTGGCGGAATTGGTAGACGCGCTGGATTTAGGTTCCAGTGTCTTCGGGCGTGAGAGTTCAAGTCTCTCCTCTCGCACCATTCAGAATAACTTTAAATCCCTGCTTAACAGCTTTTGTTAGCGAATTAAGGATGGGATATCGCCAAGCGGTAAGGCAACGGGTTTTGATCCCGTCATTCCCAGGTTCGAATCCTGGTATCCCAGCCATTCCTTAAATGGCTAACATAAAACCAACCTTTTGGTTTTAGTAAATATGATTGCGCGAGAGTGGCGGAATTGGTAGACGCGCTGGATTTAGGTTCCAGTGTCTTCGGGCGTGAGAGTTCAAGTCTCTCCTCTCGCACCATTCAGATTAACTAAAACGACTCCTGACAAAATATTCAAGAATATATTTTTCGTGATAGCTATTATCATATTATTATATTTCATCGTTGGGATATCGCCACGCGATAAGGAAATGGGTTGTTACCCGGTCAATCCCCGGTAAACCAGCTATCCCCTAAATGGCTAATACAAAAACCAACCTTTTGGTTTTAGTGAATCTGATTGCGCGAGAGTGGCGGAATTGGTAGACGCGCTGGATTTAGGTTCCAGTGTCTTCGGGCGTGAGAGTTCAAGTCTCTCCTCTCGCACCATTCAGATGAACGAATACTTACCCTGACATACTTTCTTTAATCTCTTCATCTACAACATACCGTCGGGCGTTTCGTCGTTACTTAGTTTCAAAGCAAAAAAATACCGACATAAAAGTCGGTATTAATCGTTTGATCGTAAAACTTAAATTATTACTCAAAACAACTATTCAAAACCCATTGCGTATTTCAGCACAGCATTTTTTACCGGCCCTGCCTTGTTTGCCAGTGCTAATCCAACATTTCTGATGGCTTTCAATGGAGCAACGTTATTACTGAATACGCCGTAACAAACATCCATAGCAGACATCATCAGCAAATTATGACGATATCGATTGTCAGCCCAACGTTTTAACGCTGACTCATCAGCCATTGAATTCGCAATTACAGTATATAAATTAGCAATATCTTTAAAACCGAGATTCACACCCTGCCCGGCCAATGGGTTGATTGTATGTGCCGCATCACCGACTAAAACTATCCGCCCTGACACATACTGCTTTGCATGCATTCGTGTTAACGGGAAGCTTGCATGTCGTAATACATCAAAATCATTCAATCGATCCGGAAATGCGTCAGTCAGAGCAGTTTTCAATTGCTCATCAGATAATGCCTTTAATGTCTGAATAGTCTTTGCATTGTCATACCAGATCAGTGAGGCGTACTGGCCATAAAGTGGCAACCAGGCACGAGGACCTGTCGAATTGAACGCTTGCCAGGTCGTTTCACACCAGGGATCCTCGGCATCCTTCATTTTAATAATGGTCGCAAAACAATGTTGCTGGTATTGCCAGCCTTCTGTGCCAATACCAGAAAGTCGTCTGACGACAGAGTTTGCACCATCAGCACCAATCAATAGTTCAGCTTTCATTTGCCGTCCACTGCTCAACGTAGCAACAATGTGATCCGTTCGATTCGACACTGACTTCAGACTATCCGGACACAGGATCTCAACACCCAGTGATTTCATTCGTTGCCAGGCTGCTTGCTGAATATTCAAGTTTTCACTAAAAATACCCAAATATGATTCCTGAATGTCATCGCTACTAAATGAGAGCAATGACGACGGCTCCTCCCAGGTATCAAGGCGCTTATAAAAGCGTATCCGTGACGCTTCCATCAATGGCCAGATGCCAGCCTGTTCAAGCAAAGAAACCGAAAATTTATTAACGGCAGATACCCTCAAATCAGGTTCATTCAGGCTGGCAATATCATTAGGTTGATGTTGTTCAACTACTGCAACCTGAATTCCCTGCTGTGCTAATAAGCACGCGAGTGTAGCGCCAACCATGCCACTCCCGATGATAAGAACTTGCGTAGAATCCATACAATCTTCACTTCATTCGTTGAGTTTGGCGGGATTTTATCTGCTTTACGTCATATCTGCATTAATCGATCTCAATAAAAACAAGAAACTAAGAAGTTAATGCTTTTCGAATCAGGAAATTAAATAATCAAACTCAATCTATTCGTAATTATTAATTTCAAGTTACCAATCACTAACTCAGCGAAATCATCGAATACGCTGTTGTTAGATGCTTAGTCACTTTCTATAATTCGTTTTATACAATTTATTACGCGCTAATATTTGCCAATTCTTTAGTTGTGTCCTAGGTTTGTTTTAGTTTCGTGAACTAATCGTTCACACAACCAGAAGGAGGCAACAATGAGCGTAACATTTGACCAACACAAACCAAATCAGGTAAAACAACATGCGATTATTGAAAAAATAACGCTACAGTTGAGATTACCCGATGGCGGGCAAAAGGAAGCTGTACTAGATTTACAATCTGGCGGCTATAAGGATATCGCACTACTGGCACTGAACACTGAAGGTGTCAAAATGGTCGATAAGTTATTCTGTGAGCAAGGGAATGAACATTCCATTGATCATATGTGGTCTGGATTCAGAACCAATGAAAGCTTGAGATATCCCGCATTCATGGTTGTAAAACCCGTAAAGCCCGGAACTATTTATCAAGCTCGCAATTCAGAGCCAGCATTAGAACATCCGCCGCTTTACTACCAAAATCCAAACCGTCATGCCCGGAATGATCAGTCTGGTGTATACATCTTCGCCGCCTGTGGCGATAAGGACCACTCTGATAATTCGCCCTATAAATTTGAAAAAGAGAAATAAAAACGATTAGAGCTGTGAAACGAAGTATTGGGAAACGACTTCTCGATTATTTAAGAGTTACCACAACTTTCAAATTTTTCTACTTAAAGAGCGTTATCAGTTTTACGCTCTTTTTTGCGTGGGGCTTTCTGAATCCAGCCTATGCACAATTCAAAACCAGCTTCGATCAATTGACCAGTGTTACCCAGATTCACCAGGATAAATCCGGCTTTTTATGGGCAATCAATCAGTTTGGTTTACACCGGTTTGATGGACATAGTGTCGTAACCTTCAATAACCTCTCAACTCATAATCCTGTTCAATTTAATTGGATCACTCATATTTCTCCCTATAAAGACAGTTTTCTTCTTTCAACAATGAAACAAGGTATCTGGCTGTTCGATCCTGCCGCCATCACGTTCCAACAAATATACAAAACAGTTAATGACGAAACCGTTCATGATGCTTCCCTGCTGAATGGCATCTTGTATTTTACAACCTCACGAGGCGTTCATAGTTACCAGGAAATCAATGGCGAAACACAGCATTTGTTTGATGATGAACCTGGAGAAGAAATATTTGAAATGCAGGGTTCTTTGTTCATTTCAACGCCAAACAAAATTCTTAAGGTTATTCCGGGTAGTAGCAAAGTTGAAGTCATCTTTAGTGGACCATCTTATGGTATTTCAATGACGGAAGATCGGTTGATCTTCCAAAGTGGCGCTAACATTATTTTACTTAACAGTGCAGGCAATATCGTCGGCTCCAGAGAAATAGACTACGACAGTACCGCAACCGCATGGTCCCATCGTTTCGAAGCATTCTGGCAGGTAGATAGTGACTCCAACATCCATTTATTAGATCCAAATACCCTACTTCCCTTACCACACCGGCTGCCATCACTGTCTAAGGATGAAGTATTCGGCTTTTTAATGGAAGATCAGTCAGGCAAAATCTGGTTGTCGAACTATGTCAATATATTTGGTATTACCGACTCTGATTTTCGACAATTCGACACAGTAACTGACACGCTATATCTTGTTTTTCATCAGGCATTTAATAAGTTCTGGGTTGGCACCTGGGGAGATGGCGTCGGTTGGTTTGATGGAACAGAACTCCATTTATTTGAAGCCATTAACCAACACCTTAAAGGTTCTGCCAGGCGAATAGATGGTATTGTCAGTGTCGGCAGTTATTTGATTATCGCAACCTGGGACGGCGTCTATCGTTATAACTACAATACCCGACAAGTTGATCGACTGTATACCGAGTTGGAGACTCAGCTGTTCCTTGATATCAATGCGATTGACGAACACCTCTATCTATCCATTGATGATGGTGGACTCGCCATTATTAATGCCCGAACACTGGAAATAGAAGAGATCCTCACCGCTAAACAACATGGCTTAAGTGACAACGAGGCCAATGACATAACCAAAGACCACGATGGAAACCTTTGGATAGCGACAGCATCAGGGCTGGATAAGTACGATACCAGTAACAAAACCATCACATCAATTACCAGGTCAACATCCAGTAAATACATGGAAGTGTTGTATGCCAATAATAAAATTTATGCGGGTACGTTCGGTGAAGGTCTGCACATTTTTAATTTAAAAGGTCAGCTCATCAATATGCTTCATACGGGCTATCAGATTTATGATCTGGCAATCATTGAAAATAATTTATGGATTGGTTCGAGTCAGGGAATTTTTATGCTCAATCCAGCCACTGATTTACCAGAAATGATGCCAGGAAGCCATCTTCTTAAAGTGAATGGCAACTTTGTTGACTACAAGGGCAATGGTTATATTGGTGTATATAAAGGCATGATTAAGTTTTCACTGAACGCGAGCTTTCCTTTTAAGCCTTCGATAGTCGCCAGTGAAGCAAGAATAAATGGCAAACCAACGCTGCACACCGATCTCATTACATTAGACTCAAACAGCAATACTATCAGTCTGGTACTCGCCAGCCTGGACTATCGAAATACGAGCTTGCATCAATTCAGGTATAAAATTAATAAAGGGGAATGGGTCGATGTCTATGAAAGTTCACTTACGCTAACGAATCTTCAGTCAGGGAACTATCGCATCGAAATTCAGGGAACAAACAGTTATGGAGAATGGAGTGACAAAAAAGGCATTGTAAATATTCGGGTTAATCCTCCCTGGTATCAAACGCTCACGGCAAAGTTAATCTGGCTTGTGATGGTTATGGTCGTTATCGCGTGGGGGATCTGGATCATGGTCTTAAAAGCTCGAACACTCAGTAATTTGAATACAATGCTAGTCAGAGAAGGGGAAAGCCGACGCAGTGCAGTGATGAGCAGTAAATCGAGCTTACATCGCATTAAAGAATTGATGTTATCGTCGGACAATATCGACAGATCCTCTGTCATTGCAATATGTGATAACAGCCTGTCTGCACTGGAAGATCAGTCAAATCGTTACGTTCCCGACCACCTGGATGAACGTTCTCTCAGCAGTGCTTTGCCTTACATGTTGGAATATTTCCGCCAAACGTTCCGTATTCGGATTGAGTTAAAGTTTGATATTGACCAGGAACTGCTGACTAAATCCCTGGAACAAGACATCTACAAAGTTGTCTTTGAGACATTAACTCATGCCGCTATTAACTCCGAGCGAGCCGGTTTTGAACTAACAATTAAGTTCTTTCATCAGCGAGTCTGGGTGATTTTACATGAGGAAGGCGAAGGACTCAGAACACTGAAAATGTCATCGCCCGATAATCTTGGCTTGTTTGTGCTGAAAAACATCATTGAAAGGTATAATGGCCGAATCGAAATTACACCAAGGAAACCGATCGGCACAACCGCAACGATTTCCCTGCCTGTAGAAGTTATTATGTAGTTTAACTCATCGTTACTGGCGGAATACCCTCTACTTTGTAACCCACGCCATATACTGAATGAATCAATTCAAACTCAGCATCTACCTCGGCAATTTTCTTTCGTAGCTTTTTAATATGGCTGTCGATGGTTCTGTCAGAAACGACGCGATTATCTTTGTACATATGCTCCATCAATGTTTCTCGTGTAAATATCTTACCCGGCTCGGCAGCCATCAAACTTAACACTGCAAACTCAACAGCAGTGAGTGACAATTCACTTCCTTTAAATACGGCCTTCATTGTGCCCTTGTTCAAGGCGAGAATATCATTCGCTAAGGTTGTACCATGAAACCGTCGCAACACATTTTTGACCCTTGCAACCACTTCTTTTGGACTAAAGGGTTTGCAAATATAATCATCAGCACCTAATTCAAGCCCCTGTAATCGATCCGATTCTTCCACTCTTGCGGTCAATAAAATAACGGGCACATTGCCTTTATCATTAATCGCCTTACATAACTCAAAACCACTTTTTCCTGGCAACATAACATCCAGAATAACCAGTGCTGGCTGATTGGTTTCAAGCCAGGGCATAACATCATCACCGTTCATCAGATGATGACACTGGTAACCTGACGCCACCAGATAATCCATCACCAACTCAGCTATTTTACTTTCATCTTCGACAATCAGAATCAACTCAGGCATGCCTTTTCTCCGGTAATACGATCTTAATGCCTACACCACCCATATCAGCATGAAACGCGATGATGGTTCCGCCATGGGCCTCTACTATTTGCTTACAAATCGATAAGCCGAGACCTGAACCACCCGAATCACGATTTCTACTTTGCTCAACACGATAGAATCTATCAAACAAATGCGCCAGTTGTTCATCGGTTACACCTTGCGGTGAATCCTGAATAACCAGTTCAACAACGCCCTCTTTGGCTTCTGCTTTTACCGCGATTTGTCCGGGGCCTTCCGTATAATTAACTGAGTTTGTGAGTATATTAACGATTAACTGACGCATTCGTTTTTCATCGGCATACACCATCAGAGGCGATGCTGTTTCTATCTCTACATTCACAGTTAACGATTTTTCCTGAAACTTTCCTTCCATCTGATTAAGCACCGATAATATAACGGTTCTCAAATCGATATTCTGCTTCACATACGTCATTGCACCAGAATCTGCGACGGACAAATCATGCAAATCAGAAATTAAATCCTGAATATGAATAGTTTCATCCCGAATGGATGCCAGCTGTTGTAAATCCACCGGTCTGATACCATCCAGCATTGCCTCTAACTGACCTCGAATAATCGTTACCGGTGTACGAAGTTCATGTGAAATATCCGCAATCCAGCGCTGACGAGAACGCATATTGTCTTCCAGCGTCTGGGCAAGTTGTTCTATATCTCGTTCCAACTCACCTATTTCATCACTACGATGTGAATTGAAAGAGATAGAATAATCACCGCCAGCAAGCTGCCTGCTGGCATTTCTGATACGTTTAACCGGTGAGACAAGACGTCTGGCTAATGGCACAGCCAAAAAACTGCTAATAACCAATGAGATAACAAAGATGGTGAAAAAGTTGCGATTTATCTCTTCGGCAAATGCAATATCCCGGGTTGTCGATAAATCCTGCCGAGGATTGTAACCAATGTAAGCAACCGCTTCATTTTTATAGATAACCGGAATAAATTGGTTGAACACGACAAAACTGGGCCCAACAATAAGCTTTTTATCTTTCGTGTATAACGCAACTCGTTGCTCAAATCTGTTTTGGACCGGAAGCAGATTTGACTGTTCTCCCGTCATCTGAAGATTCTTGTCCGCCTGACGCGCACTTTTATAGATCAGATCAGGCCAAAGGCCAGCGACATACGTAAATTCAGCAAATGATTGCTTCTCGCTGTAATAGTCTTCTATTAAATATTGCAGCTTAATGAGTCGTTGACCTTCAATACGATTGACGTATTCGATGAAGCCTTTACCGAAACTCCATTGCAACAAGAAGAACAACGAAATAGACAAAATGCCGACTATGCCAAGCAAGGTAGCGAAAACTTTGGTTGTAATCGTAAATTTCATACTTTCACTGATGTGACAGACAAAAGTCACTGAATTTGAATGAGAAAGAGGATACCTTTTCCACTGCAAAGTGAACATACCCGACAACTATGGTTACATGTTATTTGCACAATGACAGTACAAAACACACTATAGTCCGGGTATGACAACAAAATTTAGGAAAAACTGTGGGTTATATTTATTTGTCTATCGCAATCATTGCCGAAGTTATTGCTACAACAGCACTAAAAGCCTCTGAAGAATTTACGAAAACGATACCATCAACCATCGTGTTCGTCGGTTACGGTATTGCGTTCTATTGTTTATCAATGGTGCTGAAAACCATTCCTGTAGGAGTTGCTTATGCGATCTGGTCCGGTATGGGAATTGTGCTTATCGGTGTGGTTGGATATGTAGCTTTAGGACAGAAACTGGACTGGGCCGCCATTGCCGGGATGTCACTGATAATTGCAGGTGTACTGGTTATCAATCTGTTTTCTGATACGGCAAGTCATTAGGGTTCAACAAGCGTAAGGGTATAGCAGAGAGCTTCTGTATCTGAATAGAAATGCTAAGACGAACGTGCGAATGCAGAAGCTTTGAAAATTATCGATTAAGGTTCATGACTGATTGTGGCAGGAATAAAATCATTGACTTAATGGAAACGAATGATTGTTCCACGGTAATGGGATGATTTATGGAAATCAAAGAGAGAAACTATAACCTTGGATGTTATAAGTGGCGGAGTGGACGGGACTCGAACCCGCGACCCCCGGCGTGACAGGCCGGTATTCTAACCAACTGAACTACCACTCCGCACAGGGGAATTACGATAAATTGTGTTACTTACTTGTTGGCGGAGTGGACGGGACTCGAACCCGCGACCCCCGGCGTGACAGGCCGGTATTCTAACCAACTGAACTACCACTCCGCATCGAAGTAAGTAACTCATCAATTGTTTGCTTTGTTGGCGGAGTGGACGGGACTCGAACCCGCGACCCCCGGCGTGACAGGCCGGTATTCTAACCAACTGAACTACCACTCCCTAAACAAAACAACCTTTGATGATTCTCAGAAAACAGTGGCGGAGTGGACGGGACTCGAACCCGCGACCCCCGGCGTGACAGGCCGGTATTCTAACCAACTGAACTACCACTCCAGCTTTCTGAACCTTATCGTAAGGTTTGTTCTCAGAGAATCTTCTTTGTGATGTCTTCCCCTCGAACGCGGCGCAATATTACGGATATGAGCCGGGTGAGTCAACACCTTTTTTTAAATTTTATGACTTTCTTAGTTATCTGGCATCGAAAGGTCTAAAATATCATCAGAGCTGTCTGATTTCTGGCCATTTTTTCCTTTATTCTGTGTTTCAGACTCGGCAGGTAAATCAATAACTTCAGCTTTATTTTTATTCCAGGGCATCATTGATTTTACTTTCTCGCTTAAACCGCTAATAACGGAAGAAAAACCACCTGATTCTTTCTTAACCGATGGCTTTTTAGTCAGTAATTTGATGGCAACAATACCAATGATAAGGAGAACAACATTTCCGACAATAATCACCGTGATAATCTTTCCACTGTCCTCCGGTTCTTCTACCGTTTCATCGGCCAGTAACTCTTCTACGGTAGGGATTCGCTTTTCTTCTTCCATGGCGGTCATATTATTTTCAGGTAGTTCATCGAATACTGGTTCTACCGAAAATAAGGTATCTGGAACTTCCAGCATGAACTCTCTGCCGTTCACATTATTACCAAATGCCGACAATGTGACTTTATATCCTCCATAATCATAGTTCATGATATTGAAGGTTCTACTTTCTTCTGTTTCTTCAGTGACAGAAAAACTTTGGATATCACCGGTTGGGTAATGAACTTTTCCCTGGAAGATCATCGACGACTTATCAACATAGTCACCAATAATATCAATGTGCAACTTATGGTAGCCGTTTTCGTCTGAGGTTTTATCGATACGAGTTTTGACCGGGAATGGTCTGACAATGACAGGATCGTGTTCTATTTCCCTGGAAAATAACGGTGCCTCAATAAAATATCTGGGTATCCATTCTCCAGATGGAAAATCCAGTTTGAATTCGCCAGTAAAAACACCGTCTCGAGGTTTTTCATCAAATCCCCTGCCATTATCCTGAAAACTGATACCGGTAACAGTGTCAGCTCCAAAGTTATCGTATTCCGAATTGTTCGTACTGGAAAATGTCACATTCAGATTAACGATATCACGAAAGCCCGGCTCGTAGATTGGTTCGCCACCATTGGTGAGTTTAGCAGTGACCTTTATAGTTTCACCCTGGATAAGAATTGGCGGCAGGTCTTCAACATGTAATTCAATATCCGTGATGATCATGATTTTGCTGTTTGGCAGGATCTTTCCAACAGCTTGCCAGGGGCCTGGCATCGGATTGGTAATTTTAATCAGGTCATATGTTGCATCATCAAACCAGTCGACAACACCGACGACGCCCTGGGTTGCATAAATCTTACTGCCATCCGGTTTGACCAGAATGACCGGTGGACTACCCATTTCTCTGAAAAAGAGCAATTTAACTTCATCAACATTGTGATCAATACGAAATCGATTGTTCAGTAGTGGTATTTGATTCAGTGCTGATGATTCCTTCAGCATATGAATGCCGGATTCATCATCATTATCATTATCATTATCCGCTGCACTAACGGATGGTACGCTGTAAAACGCAAACACAATGCACAGTATCAATCCGAACACGAGTGATATCGCCTGCCGGACGCTCACGTTCATCACACGCTGGCCCCACGATTCATATTTTTCGGTCGGATTAACACTGATTATACTCGCCACAAACAACTTCCACCTTTTTTCTCTACAATATCCAGTCGAGATTCATGCTCTCTCAGTTCATCGGCAGAAGCATGGATAACCTTTAGTGGATTTCTTGAAGCTGCCAGGCGGCGTATTGCATGATCCTGTTGACTATCACCTGAACCTTCTGACGATAAATTTAATTTACGCTGCCCACCACTCATCAACAGGTAAACATCAGCAAGGATCTCGGCATCGAGCAAAGCGCCGTGAAGTTCACGATGGGAATTGTCTATCGCATATCGCTTACATAACGCATCAAGACTGGCTCTTGCGCCGGGAAACATTTTCCGAGCCATCACCAGAGTATCGACAACACTACAATAATCTGCGGTGTTACCCCACTGTGCGCCAAACAACATCTGGAATTCGTGATCCATAAAGCCGACGTCGAACGGTGCATTATGAATAACGAGTTCAGCCCCGTTGATATAGTTAAAAAAGTCCTGCGCTATATCCCGGTATTTCGGCTTGTCGAGCAGAAACTCGTTGGTAATACCGTGAACATCGATTGCTTCCTGCTCTACTTCACGTTCAGGGTTAATGTAGATGTGGTAGTTGTTGCCGGTAAAACGGCGATTGATAAGTTCAACACAACCAATCTCAATGATACGGTGGCCTTGTTTTGGATCGATACCTGTGGTTTCCGTATCCAGAACCAGTTGTCTGTGTGCCATAGTCGTTGCTTTCTCTTTTTGCTTGTTAACAAAACGCCTTAGATTATACTGCGTAACTTTCCAATAAAAACCTCAAATATCCGAATGACCAAACATGTACACATCTATACCGACGGTTCATGCCTCGGAAATCCCGGTCCTGGTGGCTATGGTACGGTATTAATTTACAAGCAACACCGTAAAGAGCTGTCAGAAGGTTATCAACTAACCACCAATAATCGCATGGAGCTACTGGCCGCTATAAAAGGCCTTGAAGCACTCAATCAAAAAGCAACCATTACGCTTACCACAGACAGTCAGTACGTAAAGCAAGGAATTACCCAGTGGATACATGGCTGGAAACGAAAAAACTGGGTGACCAGTCAGAAGAAGCCAGTGAAAAATGTAGATCTCTGGAAACGACTTGATGAATTAACTCAGTTTCACGAAGTGAGCTGGGAATGGGTTAAAGGTCATTCAGGTCATCCAGAAAATGAACGGTGCGATGAATTGGGACGTAACGCAGCCTCCGGAACCGAATTACAGGAAGATTCAGGTTATCAACCCGACTAGTCAGCCTTACTCCACTTCCGGTTAACGTAAATTCATTGCCATCAATATAATTTACCCGGTAGAGTGTACGGCTTTGTGCCTCGTGCAAAACTCAGAACAAACAGCAATAACAAACTTGCTGATAACAACAAACACAGAGAAGTAGTTATGAGTTCCAACAACATTTATGCAGAAAATAATCTGACTGAGGAGAAACAGCTCGGATTATGGGCCTCCATATTTAGCCTGAGTTATGTCTTCTGGCTGGTCGGAGGCATGGAAATGGTTGAACGTATCGCATATTACGGCGTGAAAACCAGTTCCTCACTCTATGCGACGGCCCCAATTTCAGAAGGCGGCCTCGGTATAACCATGGACAAGTTCGGTACGATACTTGGTCTGTGGGCATTTATTCAAACCTTCGTTCCTGTCCTGAGTGGCGGTATTTCCGACCGTATCGGTTATAAAGAAACAATCTTCATTTCCACTGTGGTTAAAATTGCCGGTTATCTGTTGATGGCATTCTTCCCGACTTACTATGGCTTTATGGGAGGCGCTGTACTGCTGGCTGCTGGCACTGGTATTTTTAAACCGGGTATTCAGGGAACACTCGCTAACGCTACCAGTAGAAATAACAGCTCGATGGCCTGGGGTATTTTCTATCAGATTGTGAATATTGGTGGCTTCATTGGCCCACTTCTGGCGGCGCATCTACGCCAGTTATCCTGGCAGAACGTATTTTTCGCCTGTGCCGCAATCATTTCTTTAAACTTCTTATTCTTACTGACCTATAAGGAACCAAAGAAAGAAGAGCGCCTGGCGCAACAAGAAAAAGTCAAATCTGGTGAAATTAAACAGGAAGCACTTTGGGTTTCAGCATTGAAAGAACTGAAAAAACCATTGGTTTTCTGGTACATGATTGTTTTTTCTGGCTTCTGGTTTATGTTCAATGCATTGTTTGATGTCCTTCCGGTTCATATCCGTGACTGGGTTGATACCAGTGTAATCGTTAGAGATTTATTTGGGGCCGAAGGCACGCAGAATGGGCTCGCTCAATTTTGGCTGGGTCTGAGTAATGATGGTATGCGTGTCATGCCTGAAGGTATTCTGAACCTGAACTCTGCGCTTATCATGACAACCTGTTTCCTGTTCGCAGCAATCAGTGGCCGCTTCCGTGTCATGACCAGTATGTTAATTGGTGCGGTTGCCAGTGTCGTCTCAATGATTTTCCTGGGTTCTACCGTTGCCGCATGGTTCACAGTTCTGGCTATTTTTGTTTTCAGCGTTGGTGAAATGCTATTGAGTCCGAAGAAAAATGAATTTATGGCAAACATTGCGCCTGAAGGCAAAAAAGCAATGTATCTTGGATTTGTTATGTTGCCACAAGGTATTGGCTGGACACTGGAAGGTAAGTTTGGTCCTAAACTGTATGATATTTTCGCGTCTAAAGAGAATTTCTCACTGCAAATGCTGCAAGAACGCGGCATGTCAGCACAAGAAATTGCGAATATCCCTACGGGTGAAGCATTCAAATATCTAGTGAGCTATACCGGTGAAACACCAGAGGCACTGACTCACTTACTATATACCAGCAATAACATTGGTATGGCCTGGTATATTATTGGTGGTATTGGCGCAATGTCAGCAATCGGTATCATGCTGTATGGCCGTTGGATGTATAACTTACAAAAAAGCTAGAACATTCCATACCATCCCATCTGAATGAAAAAGCGTTGTCGTTATGGCCGCGCTTTTTTTCATTCAAATTGTTCATCTGAGCGCACTCACAATTTTTCACCCAACCTACACTCGCCAGTAAAATTACCGATTTTGCTTACTCACGTTATTTGTTTACTATGAGCCACTGTTGAACATTATTTATCCGGAGCCAATAAATGAAAGACGATAAACAACCAGGTCAGATTGTCTGGCACGACTTAACGGTTGACGATGCAGAGCATGTCAGAGATTTTTATCAACAAGTCGTTGGCTGGACACCCGACGATGTTTCAATGGGCGAGTACAATGATTTCAGTATGAAAGCCGCTGATGGTGAAACTGTTGCCGGTGTTTGTCACCGCCGAGGGCCTAATAAAAATCTGCCTGCGCAGTGGTTGATGTATGTTCGAGTTGATGACGTGAAAGCCAGTGCCGAAAAATGTGTAGCCCTGGGTGGCTCGCTTTTAGATGGTCCTAAAGCAATGGGAAGTAGTGAGTTTGCGGTAATTAAAGATACTGCTGGCGCTTGTTTAGCAATATACTCGGATTAAATCATTCACCGACCAGCCATCGCTGTGAGAGATTATGAATCAGGTTTTTGTTATCGGCAGTATTAACATGGACATTGTATGCACTGTCGATTCACTTCCTTTACCTGGCGAGACTATTTCAGCCAGCGATTATCAGTTACATCCCGGCGGTAAAGGGGCCAATCAAGCCGTCGCCGCATCACTCGCAGGCGCTGCAACAGCCTTGATTGGTGCAACCGGCGACGATCAATACGCCCAGCAATTAATTGCCTTTTACCGCAAAGCGGGTGTTGATACCAGCCATGTTCTGCAAATGCCAGATTATTCGACCGGTCAGGCATTTATCACCGTTGATAAAACCGGAGAAAATATGATCGTTGTTTCTCCCGGCGCAAATCAACAGCTAACAGCCAAATCCATGATAAATGCTGAGTTTTCACCGGGAGATATTGCATTACTTCAACTGGAAATTCCGGCTGCAGTCGTTAATCAAACATTGAGGCAAGCCCGAAGTTGTCAGGCAATCACCTTGCTTAACCCTTCCCCACTACAACAACTCAACGACATTGCACTAAATTATGTGGACATATTCGTTGTGAATGAGCTTGAATATGATGCACTAACAGCTCGATTGTCAGAAATGAGCCATAGTAATACCAATGCTCACAATAATTCAGCGGTAATCGTTAAAACTCTGGGTGCCAGAGGCCTGATCATTCAGGAAGGTGTAAACATCACAACAATTCCAGGAATTAAAGTTGATGCAGTAGATACTACGGGCGCGGGCGACTGTTTTGCAGGCTCACTTGCCGCAAAACTGGCTCAAGGATGGACACTGACAGAAGCGGCTACATTTGCAAATCAGGCAGCGGCGTTGAGTGTCATGCACCCCGGAGCAGCTTCTTCTTATCAAAACACCCGGATAGTTGAACAATATTCACTCAATAAAACTTAACAGACCTTAAAAAGCCAGACTTGCAACTAAAACAAGTCTGGCCTGGTTTTTTGTACTTTTATCAGCACGGTAAATGGTACTTTATGTTCTGTTAGCCTTTGTTACCTGTCAGATAGCGAGTCAGCTGATCTTTCAGATTAGGTGGTACACCTTTAATCGTCAGTGTATCTGTAACAGGATCATAAAGAACTCGCTCACCCAGATGCTTCTTCTCAAAGCCAACACTTACACCACCACCCTGACCGGAGAACTTAACCAGGGTAGAAACCGTCTTTTTATCAACTGGAAATGAATCTTCTAATTCATAGCCTTGTTCCTGGTAAAACGATTCAAACGACGGAGTTTTATCATCGCCCTGTAACATATCATTCAGTTCAGTCACTTTAGCGTCTTCGCCCATCTGAACTTTTTCATTACAGTAGTCGAATACTTCCTTCCGTAATGTTACTTTTTCTTCGTGGTCCATACTTTCTGTCGCAATAAATTCTTCTACCGCATCAAGCATGACTTTACTTTGTTGTTTTGCGTCAATTCCTTCTTCACACCCCATAAAATCGAGGAAGAAATCAGCCACTTTGCGACCTGCCCGACCTTTAATGAACGTCACATAGCGATTACTTTCCGGGTTAACCTGATATTCAGTCATATCAATACGTGCCGCAAGTTGCATGGTAGATAAGTCAAGATGGCGACTGGCAGAAATATCTAACTCCTGCGTTACACTGAAATGCTCTTTGATAGCCAGTTGCAAAATTAGCAAATATTCTGTGGCCAGATAGTTGTAGTGGCACAGCAACAGGTAACCATTCTCTTCAAATGGATACTTTTTCAGTTCATCACATAACAAATCTGAAGCCGAAGCCGCAAATGATACAAACGGCTGCTCATTTGCTATTAACCCATTCAAATGACTGGCGAAACTATCGCTCTTATCCGGTGAAAAAGCACAATAGCCTTTAGCGGGTTTACTGTTGTATGCAAAATGGAGCTGCTCCATGAACATGGACACTCGTTCAGTGACTGGAACAACGTCATCACGATTACGCAGGGTCACTTCACCATCAGCGTGCTTTTCAAGGTAATTAATCACCAGATTATTTATTTCTATCGCCATGTTTATCTCTGTGAACTTAGTTTTTTCTATGCATGGAATAGTGTGATACCATTCGCCCAATTTTCATTAGCAAAACCAGAACATTCATGCCTGTAACGTCAAAATACTCAAACGAACAAATCGAAACGATCATTGCCGAACTATTAGCCGTACTTCAAAAGAATAATGCAGGAGTCGAACTCGGATTGATGTGTCTTGGTAATGCAACTAGCCACATTATCGGAAATTTACCGGCGAAACAGAAGAAGGTAATCGTAGAGAATTTCTGTCATTCGCTAAAATCTGCCACAAACGACTGATTTATTCATCATTAAGTGGACGCCAAAAATAATAAGATGAATTTATCCACTCATCAGCCTTTTACATCCAGGGCGCACCGGTTACTTAACTGGGGTCACTGGTTTACCTTTTTTAATATCCTGATTGCACTGACTATTTCAGTGACCTACATTGCGCCAGATGCGACACCTCAAACGGTTTTGGGGTGGGTTTATTTGCTGACTAACTGGGTCAGTCATACAGCCTTTATTTGCTTTGTCTGTTTTCTCCTGACGATTTTCCCGGTATCTATGGTCTTCCCATATCAACATCATATTCGGGGTGTGTCTGCGGTTATCGCAACAGCAGGTATTCTTTTGCTGACAATAGACGCGTACAGTTTCAACCGACTGGGTTATCACATTTCCAATGCCTCTTTAGATCAGGTTGTGTCTTTATTAACAAGAACGTGGGGAGATCACCCAGTCCGTTCAACCTTGTGGGTAACGTTAATTACGGTCTGTATTCTGGGTTATGAACTACTGATCAGTAATTTTACCTGGAAGCGAATCATCGCACTGAAGGAAAAGCAATTACACCGAATTATTGTGTCTGTTTTTATCGGTTGCTTCTTTACCAGCCATCTGATCCATATTTGGGCAGATGCCAATCTGAAATACGACATTACCCAGCAAGACAATATGTTTCCGTTGTCTTATCCGACAACCGCTAAATCATTGCTGGCCCGGTATGATCTGCTCGATAAAGAGAATTACCAACAGGAAAAATCTAAAACCTGGCAAATTAAGTCTCGCCTGAATTATCAACCTGATGCGAATCGATGTGAAATCAACGAAGTCCCTTCAACATCATTGACAATAGATGTTGTTGACCGGCTTATAACACCTCAAGAACAGGATCACCTACTGTCTGCTGGCTTCATTGCCTATGACAATCATTTCCAGTCGCTTGATCCTGACGATGCAGCATTCAGCCTGCTATTTGGTTTACCCTCCTTATACAGTGAATATATTGCATCTCAACAGATTCAACCGGCATGGTTTACTGTTGCGAAAGCATACAATATCAACGTTGTTACCACACCTGATGTTGACGCATTAAGCCATAAAGGCTTTTCCGAAAGCCCTGTTTTATCGCTAAACCTGGATAGCAATTTATCAATTTCCGGATCATTTAACGATAACCATATTATTGTCACGAGAGATACCTCGATGACGGCTGGCCCGCTTATCAAGTCGGCAATTTATGTTAAGTGGCACAAGCCTGTTTTATATCGCCATCAGATTACAACGAATGCCAGCATTGCGTATTCAATTCTTGCCGATTGGATGAAATGTGGAGAACTGGCAGAAAATACAACCATAGCAACCAGTTTATTTGACCGAGATAAAGAAAAGTTAAAAGCAACCTATACAGCTGATACGCTGGCGTTTTTTCATAAAGATAAAATCACGCTGGTAACAAGCCAGGGGACTGATCAACATTATTCGGCAGCTAGCGGGATGCAACTGGACGTAAATCTCGATACCTACGAATTAACTGATGCAATTAATCTTATTACGCGTTTTAGTCGGCAAGAACCCGGCAACCTTGCAGTGGAGTAACAAGTGGAATTAACGGTCTGGCTACAGTTTGCTACTGTATGCGCAATCGGTGCGATGTCACCCGGTCCCAGTTTAGCGATTGTGATGAAACACACACTGGGTGGTGGTGCAAAAAATGGCGTGATATCAGCGTTGAGTCATGGACTGGGCGTGGGCGTGTATGCGGTTGCCGCTGTATTAGGATTAAGTTCTCTAATGAAATCCTTTCCCATTGTTTACAACTTTTTAGTATATTCCGGGGCAGCTTACCTACTCTTTCTTGGTTACAAAGCACTGACCAGCAAAGGTGCATCACTAACTGCTAACACATCAGAAAAGCCATTATCAGCCTTTGATGCAGCAAAAGATGGCTTTGCGATTGCCTTTTTAAATCCAAAACTTGCCATCTTTTTTACAGCACTGTTCAGTCAGTTTATTTCCCCTGACAACATGAGCTTGCAAACATCAGCGCTAATGGTTACTACAGTATTAACAATTGATTCTATTTGGTATTTTGTCGTCGCTATCCTTATCGATCAAAGCAAAGAGCGTTTATCTCTGTTGGAGAAAGGCCCAGTCATTGACAAGGTTATTGGTGTTATTTTTGTCGCACTGGCTATTAGAGTCGTCACTATCTGATTGCCGTTCGTCGCATTTTTCCATCATTCATCTCAAGCATCATTTTTCCTCCCTTTTCGCTAAATTATTAGAAAATCAGCAGTTGTTTTGCCATTGCTGATTTTCATTTCGTCTGATATTGCATATTTATTTATCAACAATTCAGAATTTTCAAAATCAGTACTTGAAAACTATGAAACCACACTCTAATCTATACAAAAAAGTGGTCTGACCTCTAGATGAGTCAGATGTAAACTTAACCCAAACTTTCACGTCCCTTTTGTGAAATAGTTGGTGTTTCAGGAGTGTTTATGGAATTTTTAATCTGGGCCGGCATTTCAATCGCCGCACTATGGGCTCTCGCATATAGCCGAGCAAGTCTGACGACATTTACCACCGTATCTGTCGCATTAATGCTTACCGGTAGCTTTATCGGCACTACATCAGCTATCGGTTGGTTACTTTTCTTAGCCGTCATCATCCCTCTTAACGTAAGCAGTATTCGTCAACAATACATCAGCTTACCTCTGTTAAAAGTCTACAAAAAAATCATGCCTGAAATGTCATCGACTGAGAAAGAAGCGATTGACGCAGGTACTACGTGGTGGGAAGCGGATTTATTCCGTGGAAACCCTGACTGGCAAAAACTACATAGCTTCCCTCAGCCTCGCTTAACAGCTGAAGAACTGGCTTTCCTTGATGGTCCGGTTGAAGAAGTTTGCCGTATGCATGATGACTGGGTTTCTACGCATGATCGCGCCGATTTAAGCCCTGAAGTATGGCAATATCTGAAAGATGAAAAATTCTTCGCAATGATCATCGAAAAAGAATACGGCGGTCTTGAATTTTCTGCATACGCGCAAAGTCGTGTACTGCAAAAGCTAACGTCGAAAAGTGCGCTTCTTTCGTCAATCGTTGGTGTTCCTAACTCACTAGGCCCTGGTGAGTTGCTTCAAATGTACGGAACGAAAGAACAGAAAGATCATTACCTTCCTCGTCTGGCTGAAGGTAAAGAAATCCCTTGTTTCGCACTGACCAGCCCTGAAGCAGGTTCAGATGCGGGTGCTATTCCTGATTTTGGTATCGTAACCAAAGGCGAATGGAATGGTGAAGAAGTACTTGGTATGCGCCTGACATGGAACAAACGTTATATCACGCTTGCGCCAGTTGCGACTGTACTGGGCCTTGCATTTAAACTTTATGATCCGGAAGGTCTGCTTGGCGACCAGAAAGATCTTGGTATCACCTGTGCGCTAATTCCTACTGATTTGGAAGGTGTTGATACAGGTCGCCGCCACTTCCCTCTAAACGTACCTTTCCAAAATGGTCCAACACGCGGTGAAGATATCTTCGTACCTATGGACTTCATCATTGGTGGCGCGAAAATGGCAGGACAAGGCTGGCGTATGCTGGTTGAATGTCTGTCTGTTGGTCGTGCAATCACATTACCTTCAAACAGTGCGGGCGGCATTAAAGCTGCTGCAATGGCTACAGGTGCGTATAGCCGCATTCGTCGTCAGTTCAAATTACCAATTGGTAAAATGGAAGGTATCGAAGAAGCATTGGCGCGTATCGGTGGTAATGCGTACATCGCTGATGCAACTAACACATTGTCAACGGCTGGTATCGGTCTTGGCGAAAAACCATCTGTTATCTCAGCAATCGTTAAATATCACCTGACTGAAAAAGCGCGTGAATCCGTTAACGATGCTATGGACGTTCATGGTGGTAAAGGCATCTGTATGGGGCCGAACAACTACCTTGCTCGTGGCTATCAGGGCTCTCCGGTTGCTATTACCGTTGAAGGTGCAAACATCCTGACACGTAATCTGATTATCTATGGTCAGGGTGCAATCCGCTGTCATCCGTTTGTTCTTGAAGAACTGAATGCGGCTCAGATTGCAGATAAGAATCAATCACTACAACGTTTTGATAAAGCACTATTCGGTCATGTTGGCTTTACTATCAGTAACGCAATGAGAACGATCTGGTTGTCACTGACCAATGCAAGAATGGCTGGTGCGCCATTCAACGACAAAACTAAATCTTACTATCAGCAAATGACTCGTTTCAGCTCAGCTCTGGCTTTCATGTCTGATATGTCAATGGCTTTACTTGGCGGTAACCTTAAGCGTAAAGAGCGTGTATCGGCTCGTCTTGGTGATGTGCTAAGTATGCTTTACCTAACGTCAGCGACGCTTAAACGTTTCGACGACGAAGGCCGTAATCAAAATGCTCTACCATTAGTTCAATGGGCTGCTGAAGATTCACTATACAAAGCTCAGGTTGCTCTGATTGAGCTACTGGAAAACTTCCCTCATCGTGCTGTTGGCAGCATACTTAAGCGTGTTATCTTCCCTTGGGGTCCAACACTGCGTAAACCATCTGACAAGTTGGATCACAAAGTTGCCCGCATTATGCAAACACCTGGCGAAGCTCGTGACTTACTGGGCGCAGGTACTTATCTGACACGCGAAGAAGGCAATGCTATTGGTATGATGGAACAAACGCTTGAAGATATTCTTGCAGCAGAACCTGTATTCGACAAAGTTTGTCGTGCAGCGGGTGAAAAGCTTCCATTCTTCCGTCTGAATGAAGTTGCTGACAAAGGTCTTGAACTCAATGCAATCTCTGAAAGCGAAGCTGACCTCCTTAGACGAGCTGAAGCAGGCCGCTTAAATGCAATTAATGTTGATGACTTCGACAACAGCGAAATTGTTGCCAATAAGGAATTAGTTGCTGCAGAAGAAGCAGCGAAGAATGCAACTGACATCAAAGCTGCATAAATCAATAAATTAGATAGATCCAAAAGGAGCCTTTCCCGGCTCCTTTTTTATTATCCGCCCTCTTTAAATTTGAATATATATTCACTAAAAAGTCACAGATAAGAACTTATTAGAGTCTAAAATTCTTCCATATTACAAATACTTATTGATCTTAAAATCCCTTCAAACTTTTCTTTATATAAATCATAAAGTAAGTATTTTAGTTACAGCTTAGATTATTTTCTTACTTCAAACTAGTTACCTATTTTGAATACATTAATCCTGCAAACAGAAATAATAATCACAATAAACGCATTTTTATGCACTGGAGATTGTCATGAAAAATCTACTAGCTGGCAAAACACTACTTGCAGGT
This sequence comes from Alteromonadaceae bacterium, assembly GCA_965656875.1. Classification (GTDB taxonomy): domain Bacteria; phylum Pseudomonadota; class Gammaproteobacteria; order Enterobacterales; family Alteromonadaceae; genus CBFHMJ01. The sequence goes on along the minus strand of CBFHMJ010000003.1, from coordinate 449,634 downwards.
TCAATACTTTCTATTCTTGCAGCTGCGAATGTAAGCGCTAAACAAGAATCTCAACAATATATCGTTAAGTACTTACCGGGCACACAGGCACAGGTGACGCAAGCGGCTCAAACAGGCCCTTTCACCAACCACGATGTGGCAGTTGTTCGTGAATTAAAAAAACACAATGCGGTGGTAATGAAACTCAATGACAAGGCTTTGTCTTCGTTAAAAAACAATCCCAATGTTCAGTTTGTAGAAGCTGACCAAAAGCGTTATCTACTGGGCGCAGAAGAATATGAGCCCGGCGCACCTTATGGAATTGCTCAGGTTCAGGCAGATCTGGTTTCAGACGCAGCAGCGGGAAATCAAACCATCTGTATTATTGATTCAGGCTATGATCTTGGCCACCCGGATTTAATGTCGGGCGCAAATGTTTCAGGAACAAGTGATCCAGGCACTGGCGACTGGTTTACTGATGAAAACTCACACGGTACTCACGTAGCAGGTACTATCGCCGCTATAGCAAATGGCTCTGGTGTTATTGGCGTATTACCGAATGGCACCGTTAACCTTCATATCATCAAAGTATTTGATGCCGAAGGCTGGGCTTATTCATCATCACTTATCGCTGCAGCTGATGCATGCGAGGCCGCAGGTTCAAACATTATTAGTATGAGTCTTGGTGGCTCATTCTCAAGCCAGGCAGAAAAACAAGCCTTTGCCGGATATGAAAATCGCGGCATCCTAAGTGTTGCTGCGGCTGGTAATGATGGCAATAAATCGAAATCATACCCCGCTTCATACGACGGTGTTATGTCAGTTGCAGCAGTTGATTCGAATGAAGTCATCGCATCTTTTTCACAACAAAATCGTGCTGTTGAAATTTCAGGACCTGGTGTAGGTGTCTTGTCTACTGTTCCAAGAGGCATGGGCTCAAGCGCTTCAGTTAATGCAGGCGGTACTGCATTCGATTCTGTTGGTATGGAAGGCTCTCCATTTGCCACAGCGACTGGTGCTCTGACAGATTGTGGACTTGGTGAATCTGCCTGTGCTGACGCAGTAGGTAAAGTCTGTCTGATTCAGCGAGGTAACATCTCCTTCGCAGAAAAAGTACAGGCCTGTGAAGCTGGAGGTGGTGCTGGCGCTATTATCTATAATAATGAAGCTGGTCCATTAAACGGCACGCTAGGTGAGACAGTGACCAGTATTCCGTCAGTAGGTGTCACTGATACTGATGGTGCAGCATTGCTTGGCCTGTTAGGTTCTTCAACTACCGTTAGCGTTTCACAAAGTGACCACGCTTACTTCGACGGCACATCAATGGCTACACCGCATGTATCTGCAGTTGCCGCTCTGGTGTGGAGCCACTTCCCATCATGTACTGCAGCAGAAATTCGTAGCGTACTGCAATCATCAGCTAAAGATCTGGGTTCTTCAGGCAAAGACAATGCATATGGTTATGGTTTAGTTCAGGCTAAAGCTGCTTATGACATGTTGTCTGCAAATCCAGCACTTTGCAGTAATTAATATTATTTCACTATTTCGGAAACCAGGCCTATACTTACTATAGGGTCAAAGCTTCCCCAGAGTTTACTGGCCTGGTCCATAAAAAAAGCCCGTTGATTTTTATCAACGGGCTTTTCTATTAAAGCTTGTATTAATCAGGATTGGTGGATTAATCAACCAAATCCTTTGGCATTTCATCTCGAATTTCCTGCCAGATCTTACCACTGGCAATACCGTGACGACGAACAGCTACGATTGACTCATCGTGCTTTCCGGTCGTTGCATAGTCGATTAATTCACGATAGAAATCTGCAGATAATTTTCTTGCTTCAGTTTTTGAAAAGTAGAAACGTGCAATACGAGAGTATAAACCGCGTAGGCCATTCAGCGTTAAGACATAAACAGAGTTACCTGATGCCTTAGCTAATTCATGATGAATTTTATAATCACCCTCAGCAAAACCTGTGGCTGAATCTTCGACTGAATCAATCATTTTCAATGCTTCAATCGTTTTCTCTGGATTATTCTTTATTGCTGCTCGAATATAAATCGCACTGATATTCGTCTTCGCTGACAACAACTGATCGAACATATCAGCCACACTGCCCTGATCAAGACGAGCCAGGGTTTCAAGGATATTAAGTCCTGACGTTTCCCAAAAGTTGTTTACTCGTGTTGGTTTCCCGTGCTTGATAGTTAACCAACCATCACGCGCAAGACGTTGTAAAACTTCACGAAGAGTTGTACGCGTTACACCGATCAATTCAGATAATTCGCGCTCTGCTGGTAATATTGCTCCTGGCGGGAATTTACCATTCCAGATAGACGCAACTATATATTCTTCGGCAAACCCTGCCGGGCTTTGGGCTTTAATCAGTGTCATTAGCGATTCAACTCACGTAATTTCTAATCTATGCAAATTTGGGCAGAGATTGTACCAGATGGTTTTAAACGCACAAGGAATGAATTCAGTAAGTAGCGCTGTGTATATATCTGGTAGACAGATAGCCGTAAACCTCAGCGTTTTAAACTCAAACAAAAATCATGTTGATTTTGTAAGCCCCTGATAAAACTGGGGCTTATTAATTAATCCATTTTAAACATATTGTTTTCATTTCAAAAACGAGTTGCTTATGTTCCAGGCAACAATGCTGAAGTTACACGCATACACGCCCCTATTTTGTTGTTTATTCAACAGGATTGCTCTAGGATATTGCCCAATTCTATTTACTACATTTCAGTCACTTAATAAGAGAGACGCTGTCATGCAACAAACGTTCGCCGTTGCTTTATTCAGGAACTTTTTAGGGCATTCTCCCGAATGGTATAAGCTGGCGATTATTGCCTGTCTTATCATAAACCCAATTCTATTCCATATTAATCCATTCATTGCTGGTTGGGCCTTAGTACTGGAATTTATCTTTACGCTTGCTATGGCCTTGAAATGCTATCCTCTGCAACCGGGTGGCTTATTAGTTATAGAAGCGCTCTTTATAGGGATGACAACCCCCGAACATGTCGAACACGAGATTGCCTCTCAGCTTGAAGTTATCTTGCTGTTAGTCTTTATGGTGGCAGGTATTTACTTTATGAAGAATCTGCTGCTCTATCTTTTCACGAAGATTATCGTGCGGCTTGAATCTAAGATTGTTACTTCAATGGCATTTACCTTTGCCGCAGCTTTTCTTTCAGCTTTCCTTGATGCACTGACCGTTATCGCGGTAATCATCAGTGTTGCGACAGGTTTCTACGCGGTTTATCACCGTGTTGCCTCTGGTAAACATTTCAATCATGACCACGATCACAGCCATGATAATGAAGTAAATCACCATTCGCGTGAAGATCTGGACCAGTTCCGTGCGTTTTTGAGAAACCTGTTAATGCACGCTGGTGTTGGTTCTGCGCTGGGTGGTGTTGCTACTATGGTTGGTGAACCACAAAACCTGATTATTGCTGAACGTGCTGGATTTGATTTCATTGAATTCGCAATTCGTATGGCACCAGTGAGCTTCCCTGTTCTGATTGCTGGTTTATTCACGACATTCCTTGTCGAAAAATTCAAAGTATTTACCTATGGTGCTCAATTACCTGATTCTGTAAGACAAGTTTTAGCTGACTTCGATGCTGAAGAAGATGCTAAACGCACGAAGCAAGACAAAGCCAATCTGATGATTCAGGGCATGATTGCTGTATGGTTAATTTTCGGTCTGGCATTCCACCTGGCCGCTGTTGGTCTGATTGGCCTTTCAATCATCGTACTGACAACAGCCGCTACTGGTGTTACTGATGAACACCAGATTGGTAAAGCGTTTGAAGAAGCTTTACCGTTTACCGCGCTACTTTGCGTATTCTTCGCCGTTGTTACTGTGATCGTCGATCTACACTTATTCAGTCCAATCATTAACTGGGTACTGACATTTGAAGGACGCGATCAGTTAGCGGTATTCTTCATCGCCAATGGTGTTTTATCGATGATAAGTGATAACGTGTTCGTCGGTACTATCTACATCAATGAAGTAACTGCTGCACTGCAGCAAGGCACAATTACTCGTGAGCAGTATGACCTTCTTGCTGTTGCAATCAATGCTGGAACTAACTTACCGAGTGTTGCTACACCGAATGGTCAGGCTGCATTCCTGTTCTTGTTAACATCAGCATTAGCGCCACTACTACGCTTGTCGTATGCACGCATGGTTATCCTGGCATTGCCTTATACTATCGTGTTATCTATTGTTGGCTTGTTTATGACTTACACTTACTTACCTGGAAAAACCCAGGAAATGCTGGACCAGGGGCTTATCAATAAGCACCCGGTTGTCATTCAGGAGCAAAAAACACAAAGTGGTGGTCATCACTAATTAACAAAGCCCCGGGTTTATCGGGGCTTTTTTGTGAGTAGTACGAATAATGATAAATACAATTGGAAACCTGCCAGAAAAGCGCTGGCCCTGGACACTACTATTTCTTTCAGCTTTTACTTTTGAAGCTGTCGCACTTTATTTTCAATATGGCATGAAACTGGAGCCTTGCATCATGTGTATCTATCAACGTGTTGCAATGTTTGGCGTCATGTTTGCGGCGATACCGGGCATGTTGTTGCCTGGCAATGTCTTTGCGCGTCTGTCGGGTTATATTGGCTGGGGTATTGGTGCGATATGGGGATTCTTACTGGCAAAAGAGCATGTCGTTATGCAATCTGATACCAGTCCGTTTCCTTTCTTTACATGTGACACCATTCCAAACTTCCCTGACTGGTTACAACTTCACACGATGATCCCTGGTGTATTTGAACCAAGAGGTGACTGTGGTGACATAAACTGGCGTTTTCTTGATCAAACCATGCCAGAATGGATGGTCATTATCTTTGCTGCTTATACAGCAGTATTTGGTATCGTATTGTTAGCACGATTACAAAGTAAAAAGATGTTCTAAGTACCCGATACATTCGTGCGATATCAAACCAGTAACATAAAAAAAGCGAGTTAAACACTCGCTTTTTTTAGTTTCATTGATTCATTCAGATTTGCATTACTCGACCGTGCTGACCGGATACATTACCTGATCATTGTAACCCGTAACGACATTGATATAGCCAGATAACGCTTTATCCAATGCAACATCCCCACTGTCGAGTATTAATGGTCTTCCATCCAGATGTTGAAGTTTGGACTTCGTAGCAACAACGATAATATTTTCCTTACCAACCGCTTTAATAATATCCGGCGATAGCTGCTGATTTCCCCGTCCAAGAATATGCCCCTGACCACCAATCAATGTGATAACGAGTTTTACACGCTTTCCTTCAATTAGCTGTCCTAACTGAGCGGATGTAACGTCACGAGCTACCAGTTCCTGATCCTGAATAACATCAACGCCCAGCAAGGTATTATCCAGTCCAATTTCTTCCATGATGAAACCGACTGTAGAACCAGACCCCATGATATACACCTCATCTTCTTCCATTTCACTGATAATCCAGCTGGCTATATCCTGTAATACAAGCTCATCAGACTCTTTTCCACCCATTTTAACCTGCTGCACATATTGCAGCTCGGAAGGAACCAGCATTTCACCATAACGCCGAGCCTTCACCACGCCTTCACGAAACAGCGTTTCATCAATATCCATTACGTCATTATGGGCAATTGTTACCAACTCTCCTTTTACCAACATCTCAACAACTCGACCGGCGGCTCGGGGAGTTACGGCATATACGCCCGAATGAATTTTACAACCGGCTGGAACACCTAATACCGGCACTCGCTCATCAACCCGGCTACAGATATTCCTCGCAGTTCCGTCACCACCAGCAAATAACAAAAGATCGATGTCTGATCGCAATAAAGCTTCTGTCGCATTTTCGGTATCTGTGGCTGTTGTCGTGTCTGAGGACGTAGAGAAAGCGATCTGAGTATCGAATCCACTTTCTTTTGCAATTCTCTCCCCCATTTCTCCATTCACCGTATAAATCTCTATTTGGGATGTGTACGGTTTGAGAATATCTAACGCTAACAACATACGTGCATTTGATTTTGGAATTGCACCTCTGGCAAGGGCTTCCTCCACAACGCCATCACTCCCTTTCAATGCAACACTACCGCCAACACCGGCTACTGGATTGACAATTAAACCAAGTCTGAATTTACGTTTATTCTTTGTCATGAAACTTGTCCAAATTGTTTTATCGTTAAGGGATATGGCGTACCGTAAAAATCGGCCAGTGCTTTAATAAATTGCTCAGCTCTGGGTGGAAAACCTTCTGCTACCCAGCGGCTTACCTGAGCAGCAACTTTATTCCTGAAAGCCTGGTAATCAGGCTCTGCCCCGTCCAGATTGTCACAGGAAACATTGAACGGAAACCCTGCGGCAACACAAAACGCCCACTCTATGGCTTGTGGCTTTACTTCGACCTGTTCAAATATTTTTTGCTGTTCTTCGTCCCGACCGTCACCTACGTACCAGTAACCAAAATCAGTTTTATCGTGCCTTGCCGAACCTGCAAAACACCAGTGTGCTATTTCGTGAAAGGCACTGGCATAAAAACCATGTGCAAAAACAACACGATTAAAGGGAATAGACTGATCTGCGGGTTGATAAACTGGTTCATCGTCTCCCCGAATCAGGCGAACGTTGTAAGTCTCAAAAAATGTTCGCTCAAACAGCGAAATAAGATCAAAATAATTATGTGGTGTCGTTTCGACTGCCATTAACCAAAACACCTGAAATTCATCAAAATAGTCGGGGTATTTTATCGAACAGAACAAGGTTCCTCACTACTCAGGTCAAATTTTCCTTGGAATAGCGCATCAAATCTTCTAAATTACCCTGAGTCACTCATGAATTAATGTATTTCTTGCGGGGGATGCGATGGAAACTGTTACACAAATCACCGACCATGATTCAGATAATCAATTAAGGTTGCTGTTTCATAAACAAAAGCAAGCTTTTCGCAGTCACCCGTGGCCAACGCTGGACGAGCGAAAAGAAAAACTAAAAGCACTCAAAAAAGCCATGCTGGACAACAAGCTTCGTCTTGCTCAGGCTGTTAGCGAAGATTTTGGCTACCGCCCGGTAGACGAAACCATGCTTTTAGAAATGATGACAACAATTGGCGACATCAATTACACCCTGAGTAACCTCAGAAAGTGGATGAAACCTGAAAGTCGTCATGTCGCACTCCAGTTTTTACCTGCCAGCAATACTGTTGTTTATCAGCCACTGGGCGTTGTCGGTATCATCGTTCCCTGGAATTATCCGTTATATCTCTCCGTTGGGCCTCTCATCACAGCAATTGCCGCTGGTAACCGGGCCATGATGAAAATGTCTGAATACACGCCGGCTTTCAATAAAGTATTAAAAGATGTGCTGGCATCAGTATTTGATGAAAGTGAAGTCTGCCTCGTTGAGGGCGAAGCTGACGTTGCAGCGCGTTTCTCCACAATACCTTTTGACCATCTGTTATTTACCGGTTCAACCAATGTCGGAAAAATGGTCATGAAAGCTGCGGCTGAGAATCTGACGCCTGTAACGCTGGAGTTGGGTGGAAAATCCCCAACGATTATTGCACCGGATATTTCCATTTCTACCGCGGTCCAGCGTTTGTTGTTCGGCAAATGTGCTAATGCAGGACAAACCTGTGTTGCACCTGATTACGTGTTGTGTCCTGAAGACAAACTGGATGAATTCAAAGAAGAAGTCATCAAACAATTCAATGACATGTACCCTGATTTTAATAATTGCGAAGATTACACCTATGTTGTCAATGACAGACAATATGGCCGATTAATGTCATGGCTGGAAGAAGCTGAACATGCCGGAGCAACAGTTGTCAGTACCACGACTGATGATTACACCGGTTATAACAAGGTCCGAAAATTACCATTACAGATGGTATTCAACGCGCCAGACGATATACAACTCATGCAACAAGAGTTATTTGGTCCTGTTCTTCCTGTTGTTGGTTACAAAGATATTCAGGATGCCGTTGATTATATTCAGGACAGACCAAGACCATTGGCACTCTATGTACTAAGTTTCGATAAAAAGACGCAGGAAACATTTATCCAGCAAACACACGCGGGTGGCGTTGGAATTAACGATACGATTGTTCATGTTGGACAGGAAGATTTACCGTTCGGCGGTGTCGGACCATCAGGATTAGGTCATTACCATGGAAAAGAAGGGTTTTTAACCTTTTCAAAAGCGAAAGGCGTGCATAAAAAAGGCCGTATTTTCAGCACGCAATTCATCACTCCACCGTATCACAAATCACTGTTAAAACTGGTGTTGAAGTTCTTTATGCGATAACGGAATTTCAACGGTTATTTTCATTCTCTTTCATTATTAAGCATAGCTGTCGGTATTAGCATTGCGACGATACCGGCAGCCGCAGATGCGCCAGCAGCAAACAAAAATGAATTCATTGCCCCTGCACCATCCATCCATAAATAACCGGAAATAAGCGCTCCTAACGCTCCACCTCCACTGTACGCGCCACCTATATAAATCGCCTGCCCCCGACTTTTCTGGTTTTCATCAAAATATTGATTGATAAATTTAATCGATGCGGCATGAACCAGGCCAAAACTGGCCGCATGCAACAGCTGAACACCCGATAATAACAACCAGTTTTCACCATAACGAGCCACAACGAACCAACGTAATGCAGTCAAAAACAGCGACAATATCAATACGCGTTTAATACCCACTGCACTGATAAACTTTCCAGCAACGATAAATATGAAAATCTCTGCAATCACTCCCACAGAAATAATCATCCCGCTCTCAGTTGCGCTGTAACCCAGACTTTTGGTGTACAAGGTAAAAAAGCCGTAAAACGGGCCAAAGCTTACCTGCAGTAAAAATATCGCGAGGAAAAACAACATAAATCCGGGGGTGGTCAGTTTTCGCCAGAATGACGAACCGACTTCCGCTTCTGTCGTGGTGGAAACCTTCGGTTGTGAAAATCCGGTAAAGCTGACATATAGCAGTACTAACAAGACAGCCAGCGTTGCAGGAAATATCTCAGGTGAATATTGCTCTATCAGCGCACCAGCCAGCAAAACCAATGCAATATAGCCAATACTACCCAACGACCGAATACGGCTATATATCCCGGTATCCTGCTTTACAACGTTAAATGTCATAACTTCCAGTTGTGGCAAAATTGCCGTCCAGAACAGACTGAATAGCGATAGTGCTAATGCTAAAGCCCAGTAGCCAGTAGTCAGTAAAGAACCGGCAGCGCTCACAAACGCTAACGCTGTTCCAAGCCTGATAATCGCCAGCTTTTTGCCTGTTTTATCTGCCCAGCTCGCCCATAAAGGAGGCCCAATTATTCGGGTTGCCATCAATGTTGCCAACAGATAACCAATATCCAGCGAGTTATAGCCCCGATGATCAAGGAATAATCCCAGAAAGGGGGTAAAAACACCTAAGATACCGAAATAAAAGAAATAAGCGCTGGAGAGCACAACGTACTCTCCGGGAATGGAAGGAAAACGAATTGAACTCAGGTTCATTCTCCTGACTCAGTAAATAATGAAGGCATACTTACATCAGCATTTTGAGCACGATGGCGAAGTAAATGATCCATCAATGTGATCGCCAACATTGATTCAGCAATTGGTACTGCACGAATACCTACACACGGATCATGACGACCTTTTGTCACCACATCGACCGTATCACCATTCACATCAATAGACTCGCCTGGCACGGTAATACTTGATGTTGGCTTTAATGCAATATGGGCAATAATATCCTGCCCGGTTGAAATGCCACCCAATACACCACCAGCATGATTAGACTTGAATCCTGCTGGTGTCATTTCATCGCGATGCTCACTGCCTTTTTGGTTAATAACCGCAAAACCATCGCCGATTTCTACACCTTTCACCGCATTAATGCTCATCAAACTATGCGCAATATCGGCATCAAGACGATCAAATACCGGCTCACCCAGACCAACAGGCACACCACGAGCAACAACAGAAACTTTTGCTCCGATAGAGTCACCTTCTTTTTTCAATGCTCGCATGTAATCATCAAGTTGCTCTAACTTTGACGCATCCGGAAAAAAGAAATCATTTTGCTCAATCTCTGCCAGATCAATGGTTTCAGCCGTAACCGGACCTAATTGTGAAAGCCAGGCATTAATTTCAATACCATGCATCTGCTTTAAATATTTCTTAGCGATTGCACCAGCCGCTACTCGAATGGCCGTTTCCCGAGCGGATGAACGACCACCGCCGCGATAATCACGAATTCCGTATTTTTGATAATAGGTATAATCTGCGTGCCCAGGACGGAATTGATCTTTGATTCTGGAATAATCTTTTGAACGCTGGTCTGTATTTTCAATCAGGACACCTATCGAGGTACCTGTTGTTTTCCCTTCAAAAACACCGGACAGAATTTTTACTTTATCGTCCTCACGGCGCTGAGTTGTATGGCGAGTACGTCCCGGGCGTCTGCGATCCAAATCCAGTTGCATATCATCTTCTGACAATTCCAGGCCTGGAGGACAACCATCAATAATGCCACCAAGGGCTATGCCGTGACTTTCGCCAAATGTTGTTACGGAGAAACGTTCACCAATTTTATTACCAGCCATCGCGTATTAACCTCCGAATCCTGCTCTTTCTTCAAATAATTCCTGATGTTTGATCAGTTCGCTTTTAGTAATAGCGAATACACCATGACCGCCACGTTCGAACGTTAACCACTGGAAATTCACCTGAGGGAATTGCTCTTGCAGGTGCACAAAACTATTTCCAACTTCCACGACCAGCACGCCATCATCGTTCAGGAAACGAGCGCCACATGCCAGAATACGTCGTGTCAGTTCCAACCCGTCAGGACCTGACCCTAAGCCAATTTCAGGTTCATGGCTGAATTCATGCGGCATATCTTCTAAGTCATCAGCATCAACATAAGGCGGATTACTGACGATCAAGTCATAACGTTGACCCGTAAGATTAGAAAATAAATCAGATTGAACCGGGAATACCTGCTCAGCCATGTGATGCTCATGAATATTGATGTCAGCCACTTCCAGTGCATCAAATGAGATATCTGCGGCGTCAATATCCGCATCTTCAAACGCATAAGCACAGGCAATAGCAATACAACCAGAACCAGTGCACATATCCAGAATACGGTTAACCGGCTTATCGCCAACAACCTGTTCAAATTTCGTTTCGATTAATTCTGCGATGGGTGAACGTGGCACTAATACCCGTTCATCAACATAATAGGGTTGGCCTGCAAACCAGGCTTGATTGGTAATATAGGCCGCCGGAATTTTTTCATTAATACGACGGGAAATGGTCTCAATAACACGCAATTTTTCTGACTGCGTCAGTCGTGCTGATTTAATATCGTGTGGCAGTTCTACGGGAAGAAAAAGACTCCATGCAATTAAACTTACCGCTTCATCCCAGGCATTGTCTGTACCATGTCCAAAATAGACATCGGCCTCGTGAAAACGACTTACGCTCCAGCGAATAAAATCGTGAATAGTATTTAATTCGTTTAAAGCTTCATCAATTAATTGCTGGTCCAAAACTTACTCCCCAATTTGTATGTCTGTCTGCTAAAATCCGGCGACACGTACTATACCAGTATTTTCAAATGTCGCTTCTTTCAAATCATGGCAAAAGCGACATTTTTGGCATATTTAAAGAAAAACTCGCTTAGAGCACCTATGGTCCGGCAGATGAAAGACAAGAACTTACCCGTGGATGAAGCAGATTTATTCCGCGAAGCATTTGCAGATGTAAAACCCCTGACTCAGGATACTGTCAGACATCAGCATAAAAATAAGAAAGCGCCCGAAAAATTGAGTGAGCCAGACTTGAAGAAAGTCTCCGCCAGCTTTTATTTTTCAGATGAATTTGTTCCCGAGCTATCAGGCGATGGCCCGTTGTCATGGGTGAAAGAAGGTGAAAACGCCTACTACGCAAAGCAGTTACGTCGAGGTGATTTTTATCCTGATATTATTCTGGATCTGCACGGATTAACGAAAGAACAAACAAAACTTGAACTTGCGGCCATGTTGGAACATTGCGTTAAACAAAATGTTCAGTGTGCCTGTATTGTACATGGCATTGGAGAACGGGTGTTAAAACATAAATTACCGCACTGGCTGGTTCAACACCCTGCTATTCTGGCCTTTCATCAGGCTCCACTCGAATGGGGTGGCAAAGGCGCTTTGTTAATATTAATCGAAACGGAAAACAAACCCTGAGTCGGTTTTTCTGTCAGTCAGGCAAAAAATAAAGCGCTAAACGGTGCCTTTACTAAATCTGGCTAAGCAATAGCTGATTAGACAATATCTGATTAAACAATATCGTGTGGGCTTACCATTGATTTCAGGTGGCCCTTCATCAAGGTAGTATCGTATTCAATGCGGGCAACAGACGCCGTAGCAAAGACCGGACAAGCTCTCTGAATTGAAAACTCCTCAACCAGATAGCTCACCAAAGGCATATGAGAAACAATGACGACCGATGCAGGTTTTACTTCATTGACGATAGCGTCAAAGTAATCATGGAAGTTCACAGCATTACCCGATGGAATTAAATCATCCAATGATTCCTTCCTCAACGGCTCTCCTAACACTGAAAATAATTCTTCCGCCGTCTGCTGCGCTCGAACATAAGAACTAACGAAAGCATGATCAACTGATTGGATACACGATGTCAGGTGCTCACCCACCAGTTTAGCCTCTGCATGACCACGCGAAGTCAATTTACGCATTTTGTCATTCGCAGAGTACGGTTCAGCCTCACCATGTCGCATTATATATAAATCAATAATCACTCTTAATTACCTCAGAGATACCACAGAAAACGATCACCATGATCGTAAGACGGATAATTTCGTAATCATCTTTCAGCATGACGGTTAATCATGGAATACATCAAGATGTGCGCCGTTATATAAAACGGGGGCGGAATTATACGCTTGTTATTTCAAAATCTGAATGGGGACTTTAGACCAGGGTGACATGAGATAGTCCGGATCCAGATCAAAAAGCTACTATGTAAATAACTATCTTAGTCTTGATTCTCAAACGGAATTCATGATTAAGAAGATTATCGAATTTGCAAACATCAGGATTTATTGCACATTATCAGAGCAATTCTGATAGATCCGATTAAACTAAAAGAAACACTATTACTTGTACGCATTATTGCTTATACTTTTTTGACGATTCTTTTAACTTGTTGTTATTTTGGATAATTTTTCATAAATGCAACAGATGATCCCGCAGTCTTCACCCGGTTCTCTGCATTTTTCGGAGCATAATTTGATAATAAGCCCTAACGACACCAGAAAATACCAGGCTCTGGCCTTACCCAACGGATTAAGGGTATTACTGGTTGAAGATCAGAACAGTGAAAAAGCAGCGGCGTCTTTGACCGTTAATGTCGGTCATTTTCACGATCCCTTTGAACGACAAGGACTCGCACACTTTCTGGAGCATATGCTGTTCCTTGGCACTCAATCTCATCCTGAACCAGGCTCATTCCAACAATTTATCAATCAACATGGCGGGCATCACAATGCCTGGACAGGTAGTGAACATACCAGTTATTTCTTTGATATTGATAACCAGTTTTTACCTGCCGGACTTGCGCATTTTGCTGAATTTTTTACCGCGCCACTGTTAAACGAAAAATATATAGAGCGCGAAAGAAACGCCATCGAAGCTGAATTCAAATTAAAATTAAAAGACGATGGCCGTCGTATTTACCAGGTCCATAAAGAAACGGTTAATCAACAACACCCCTTTGCCAAATTTTCGGTTGGTAATTCCGAAACGCTGGCATGTGACGACATTGCACAACTCAAAACAGAATTGACCGAGTTTCATGATTTACACTATGTCGCGGGTGGAATGACACTTGCGCTGCAAAGTCAGTTACCGCTTGAACAACAAGAAGCACTGGTTAATTCGCTTTTCGCTAACATCCCTGAAGGAAAGAATCGCCCACCACTGGACGATACACCGATGTATCTGCCTGAACAGTTAGGCGTGGAAATCGATATTCTGCCAACCAAGCGCTCACAAAAACTGATCCTGTGCTTCGCGCTGCCCAGCATTGACTTTCAATATCGGGTTAAAGTTGTCAATTTCATTGCTCACTTAATTGGTTTCGAAGGTCAGGGATCATTGTTATCCAGCCTGAAGAACAAAGGTTGGTGTAATAAACTGGCCGCTGGCGGCGGTGTTAATGGCTATAACTTTAAAGATTTCACCATCAACTTCGATTTGACGGAAGAAGGCATTGATAATATCGACGATATTATCAGCTTGTTCTTTATCTACATTCATAAAGTGATTAACAACGATACTAATCATGATTTGTATGAAGATAAGCGCCGCCTGTTAAATCTGGCTTTTAATTATCAGGAAAAAGTTAAACCGATAAACTACATCAGTCATTTGTCTGTCAACATGCAGCACTATGATCCCGAATTCTATATTTTTGGTGATTATGTGATGGAAGGGTTGGACGATCAGCTCTTTACGCAGTTCCTCAATTATTTTAAACCGGAAAATCTGCGAATTATTAATATCAATTCTGATGTTAAAACTGATCGTAAAGCAAAATGGTATGAAACCCCGTGGCTAATAAAAACCATTGAAGATTCACGACTGACGCAATGGAATCATTATCTCAATCACGGTGAAACAACAGAAAACACACTACGGGTTCCTAAATTAAATCCTTATCTGAGTAGTCATGTTGTTTTAGAACCGCGCGATAACACCGCAGAGTTCCCTGAAGTCATTCATCATGCGGAAGAGTTTAAATTCTGGCATTTACAAGATTCGCAATTCAATGTGCCTAAAGGTCATATCTATCTTGCAATTGATTGCCCTGCGTCTTGTCAAAATGTCTATACCATCGCTCAAACCCGTTTATTCACTGAACTGGTCATGGATCGGGTTATCGAACAAAACTATTACGCTGAATTGGCAGGCATGCACTACCACCTGTACGTTCATCAAGGTGGTTTGACGTTACATACATCCGGTTTAAGCACCAATCAGCACTTATTAATCGAAGCCTTACTAACCGAATTATTTAATCTTGATATTGAATCGGGTCGCTTCAATGAAATCAAATGTCAGCTCGTCAGGCATTGGTTAAACAGTGACAAGAGCAAACCTGTTTCTCAACTGTTCAGTCATGTCACATCGACACTTCAACCAAACAATCCAACCGCAACACAAATGGCTGAAGCGATTGAAGACCTGACATGGGACACGTTCAGTGAATTCTATAAAAAGCTGTTTAACCAGATCCATATTGAAGGGTTTTCTCATGGTAACTGGACGTCAGCTCAAGCCAAATCGCTGGCCTGTTTTGTTGAACGATTAGCCTACGAGAATCACCAACCCTGCGCTGAAGTAAATCGCCCCTTACTCTCCCTGGGTCACGGTCAGCACTATCTGACCGAAAAAGATGTCAATCACCCGGATAACGCAATCGTGGTGTATTACCAGTCTCAGGAAAAATCGTATGAAGAAAAAGCCAGGATGATGCTACTTAATCACATCGTTTCACCTGAATTTTTCGGTTCATTACGTACAGAGCAACAATTAGGTTACCTGGTTGGAACAGGCTTTGTGCCGTTTAATCAATATCCAGGACTGGCCTTTTACATTCAGTCGCCCGATTATGATTGTGGCTCGCTACTCAAAGCCATTGATGTTTTTATTAAGCAGTTTGTTGAAGGTCTTGAAGATATTGATGCTGAAATCTGGCACCAGAATATACAGGGCTTAATAACTCAGGTACTGGAAATTGACAGCAATCTGAGAGTTCGTAGTCAACGACTGTGGTTAGCTATCGCGACGAAAGACAAAGACTTTAATGAACGTGAGCAATTAGCCAAATGTCTGGCACAGATGACGCCGCAAGATTTTAAATCGTTTGCAATGTCAATCTTTGCACATCATTCCAGACTAATCTCAGTAAGTGATAAATCATCTATCAACGATTCATTTGTAAAAGCAACGAGTTGTGAACAATTAGGGCGAGAATTAACACCTTTTGGTAAATAGAGATCCTTGTGTGAGTGCGCTAATCGACATATATTAAGCATAATTCAATAAAAAAAATAATGCTTATTAAATTGTGGTTAAATTCTTTTCATTTTTATGCGCACTTTTC
This sequence comes from Alteromonadaceae bacterium, assembly GCA_965656875.1. Taxonomy (GTDB): domain Bacteria; phylum Pseudomonadota; class Gammaproteobacteria; order Enterobacterales; family Alteromonadaceae; genus CBFHMJ01. Next base: position 433,453 of record CBFHMJ010000003.1, on the reverse strand, counting down.
ACTAAAACGTCCATTTATTCGGCATTATTTGTCACGTTTCTGAATAGCGGTTCAGTTTATGGAAGTGAAACCACAGCGTTGGACGCAGCATCCAATCCTATTAACATGTCCTGGTTCTCGTTAATCTTTGTCACGACAATTTTTCTGGTTCTGATTATATTTCTGTCTTTCACCACCGTCAGATTACAACGGTATCAACGGCAACTAAAAGACAGTGAAGAACGGTTAAGACTTTCTCTTATGGGAAGTCGTGATGAGATGTGGGACTGGAATATTACACAAGGAAAAATTTGTCGTCTGTCTCCGGGCGAATCTAATACCTTGTTAAATGAAGCAAATAACGATTTTCCACCAAACAAAGAGCATATTCATCCAGCTGATTTGCCCCGAGTAACCAACCTGCTACAAGGCCATGTAGATGGGCAATTCGATCATTTTGAAGCAACCTATCGCATAAAAAACGCTGAAGGGAACTGGGTCTGGGTACTCGATAAAGGAAAAATTGTTCACAATGATAACACCTCAGTCAGAATGGCTGGCACAACGAAAGATATAAACTTGATTAAACATACAGAAGACCGCTTATCCCTGTTCGCCCGATGCCTCGATAACATCTCAGATGCTATCGTCATTCTTGATGAGAAGTTACGCGTCGTGGACGTCAATCGTTCATTTACACGACTAACAGGCTATGAACGAGAAAACATTATCCAGACACCACTCAGACTTAGCCTTAACCCGGATATGCTGATAGATACTATTGCAGAACGTGTACGCAAGCATGGCTCATGGTCTGGTGAACTTGATGCGATTAAACAATCTGGTGGTACATTTCAGGCCGCTTTTACACTAGATTACGTCAACGGTAATGATGAAGACGTCAACTATTTTGTAGGTGTATTCTCAGATATTACAGAAAAGAAAAAAACCGAGGATCGACTCAAAAAGTTGTCATATGCTGATGCTCTGACTGGCTTACCCAACAGAGCTTACTTTTATCACCATATGCAACAGCTGGTTGAAAATAATGTCCGTCACGCATTGCTCGTCTTTGATCTGGATAATTTTAAAAAGATCAACGATTCGCTGGGCCACCAAATTGGCGACGTTATGCTGTGTCGCGTTGCAGAACGCATTCAAACACTGAAGAACAGTCAGCGCAACGTTTACCGTCTGGGAGGCGATGAGTTTGCCCTGACCATCGAAAACACCAACGATATTCACACCATAACTTCTACCGCAAAAGAAATTCTTTCGCTGATTTATAAACCGTTCTCGCTTAGTAATCATGAAGTCGTTATTTCCAGTAGTATCGGCATAGTCCTGTTTCCAGAAGACGGTATTGATCCTGAATCGCTACTAAGAAACGCAGATACCTCGATGTATCATGCTAAAGAAGAAGGGAATCGTTACTTATTCTTCAACGACACCATGAATAAGCAGGCGGTTAAACGACTACAAATTGAAAACCTTATCAGACACGGTTTAAAAGAAGATTACTTCTCAGTCTACTACCAACCTAAAATGTCGATGAAAACAGGCCGATTAGTCGGTATGGAAGCATTAGTGCGCTTTATTACGCCTAAGCGCGGCATTATAAGCCCAGGTGCATTTATCCCTGTCGCAGAAGAAACAGGACAAATCGTCGAAATTGGTGAAGTGGTTCTGCAAAAAGCCTGTGAGGATGTCAAAGCCTGGCTTGATGAAGGGCTTTTTGGTCATCGAGTAGCGGTCAACCTTGCTGCAAAACAATTTTCCTTACCTGACTTGTGTGAGCGTATTGACAGTATTCTTGAGAGTACAGGACTGCATCCTGAACATCTGGAGCTGGAAATTACGGAAGGAACAGTCATGGATTCACCGAAGAATGCTATAAAGCTTATGAAGAAGCTCAGAGAAAAAGGCATTCATCTGGCTATTGATGATTTTGGAACTGGATATTCCTCCCTCGCCTACCTCAAGCAATTTCCGTTAAATACTCTGAAGATTGATAAAGCATTTATCGATGATATGAATACGCGTGAAGGCGCTAATATGGTCGATACCATAGCGACTATTGCACATAATCTTAATTTAATGGTTGTGGCAGAAGGTGTGGAAACAAAAGAGCAAGTTGATCAGTTAATGCATCTGGAGTGTGAAGTTCTACAAGGCTATTACTATTCTAAACCGCTTTCTTCTCAGGAGTTTAAAGCATTTTTAATTGCTCAGAAACATGTGAACTCGGCCAGTGAAGCGTCTGTAGAATCTTCGTCTTATGAGGGTTCCCCGCAAATATCACAAGCTATCTAAACATACATAAGCCTGATTAAAGTATGACTACTACTTGCAAAAACCTGCGGGGAAAAACTTGTCAGAAACTTATTGGGATTTAAACAGATAGACCAGCCATTCCGCAAAAAGTTTAATGTAAAATAAAATTTCCCGACTTATTTTTTCACTCGCAGTGGGCAATTAAGTTCGCACTTATAAGTCGGGAGAGTCACGCAGTAAAACAACCGCGTCAATGATAATAAATGTTATTCGGGATTTAGTTCCATTATCGCTTCAAAGCTTTTGCCTCGTTACGTTAACGCTTTCCTTACCTGTTATGCTTTCCACACCATGCACTGGTGCGTTACTACTCGTCTCATACATAATCGACGGTGTGCGTTAAACAGCGGTAATACCAATGGTCCAAAGGCCAGACCAAGAACACCCCAGAGCTTACTACGAAGGCCAAACTTCAGCGCTTCTACGTAGTAGTAAACTGCAAATAATGGGCTAAAAATAAACACCACAGCAATCATTTTTTACCCATCCATTCATCAATACAGATGTAAAAGATTATTAAGACTTCAGGTTACTACGCTAAAGTCCACCATAACATGTCTGAACCAACTGACATACACGGTATCTTTATAGCTAATGCATTGTGTACATTAGCTGATATGGAGGCTTAACGAACATATTGTCTGGTCATAAAGCACAGGTATGAAAACGTTCATACCAACTCCACAGTTCAATACAAACACCGTATTGCTCAGACTTTGTTCAGAGGCGGATATCATACCAGATCAGGATTAAATGACTATCCATATATGCATAAAAATATCCGAAAAAACCCTTATATATTAATGGGTAATTATCAGGTATTAACTTAAAGGTTAAAAAAAAGCCTGATGTTTTTTAACATCAGGCTTTATGTAACTTAGTAAAATGTTTCGCCTTGCTCAGCCATTTGTACCAGCTTTTCACACGGTGCAAATCGCTCGCCGTATTTCTGTTCCAAAGTTTTCATCTTAGAAACGACAGACGCTATACCCATGCTATCCATAAATCTGAATGGACCGCCAGTAAATGGAGGGAAACCAATTCCAAAGATTGCACCGATATCACCATCACGAGCTGACTTCACGATACCTTCTTCCAGACAAATTACCGCTTCATTCAACATCAACATGGAACAACGTTCTGCAATCTCTTCCTTGTTAAGTTTTTGAGCTGGTGTAATACCCAATAATGCGTACACACTCTCATCCACTTCTTTCTTTTTCTTCGCTTTTTTACCGTACTGGTAGAAACCTTTCTTGTTTTTCTTACCTTTACGATCATCACCGATCAGCTTGTCAAAAGCTGCTGGTGCCGTAAAACGAGAACCTAACTCTTCTTCAAGAATTGGTGAGATCTTAGCGCCAACATCAATACCGACTTCATCCAGTAAGGTAATTGGACCGACAGGGAAACCATAATCAACCAATGCACTGTCAATCACTTCAATTGGCTCACCATCCAACAATACTCGTGCCGCTTCGTTCATGTATGGCGCAAGAATACGGTTGACATAAAAACCCGCTTTATCTTTTACAACAATTGGCGTTTTACCTTGTTTACGAGCAAAAGCAGCCGTCGTTGCGATTGTCTGTGCAGAAGTTTTTTCGTGGGCAATAATCTCTACCAGTGGCATTTTGTCGACCGGTGAGAAGTAGTGTAAACCCACAACATTTTCAGGACGTTCAGCTTTCGCAGCGATTTGTCCGATCGGTAATGATGACGTATTGGTCGCAAAAACTGTATCAGGTTTACAGTTTGCTTCGACATCACTTACCATCTTTTGTTTAAGACCCAGATCTTCGAAAACAGCTTCAACAACGATATCAGCATGATTAAAAGTCGTGTAATCAAGACCTCCCGTGAGGCGAGCCAGTTGTTTCTGCATATCAGTTTTACGCATGAATTTGCGTTGAACTTTCTTATTCAAAATCTGGTAAGAATAAGCAAGTGCGCTTTGAATGCCGTCGTTGGAAATATCTTTGATTCGAACCGGGATACCAGCTTTACACGCAGTAACGTATGCAATACCACCGCCCATTAAACCACCACCCAGAACACCGGCTTTACTAACGTGTGCTGGCTCAGCACCATCAACCGATGTTTCTTTTTTCATTTCTGTGGTCGCAAAGAAGATAGAACGTAACGCTTTTGACTCAGGCGTCATGCACAGTTCGCCGAATGCTTTTGCTTCCGCTTCCAAACCTTTTTTGATGCCTTCGTTAGCACCAATTTGCATAACTTCAAGAATACGTTCCGCCGCAGGATAATTACCGCGTGTTTTCTTCAATGTTTTCTTCGTTGCCTGATCAAATAACACCTTACGACCGTAAGAATTACCTTCAAGCAGTTTGTCCATGATGGTTTGCTTTTTAGGCGCTCGATACGGCATGCCCTTCTTCGCCATTGCAACCGCTGCATCAAGCAAGATTGTCGCAGGAACGATCTCATCCACGAGACCTGCTTTCTTAGCTTGCTTCGGACGAAGTTGCTTACCCGTCAGAATCATGTCTAACGCTTTTTGCATACCCACTAAGGCTGGTAAACGTTGCGTTCCACCACTACCAGGCAAAAGACCTAGTTGAACTTCTGGCAACCCTAAGGCCGTTTTCTCGTCATCTGTACAAATCCGACCATGACAAGACATTGCAAACTCAAGACCACCGCCCAGTACCGGACCATGAATAGCGGCAATCACCGGGATTTTAAGTGCTTCGATTTCATCGAAAATTATCTGGCCTGTGCGACCAATTTCTTCTGCATCAGCAGCCGTTTCACACTTATCAAGCATTGAAACATCTGCACCCGCGATAAACGAGTTAGATTTGCCACTGATGACAACCAAACCTTTAATCTGGGGATCGTGCTTTACCTGTCCAAGGATGTCTTTAATCTGCTCAGCAAACTCAGCCTTCAGGACGTTCATTGTCTCGCCTGGAACATCCAGTGTTACTACACCGATTCCGTCTTCGCGAATCTCTAAGCTAAAAGCGCTTTCTTGCGTCATTATTCAACCTCCAGAACCATTGCAGCTGCCAGACCACCAGCTGCACAAGCTGTTGCTAATCCTGTTCCACCACCACGGCGTTTTAATTCATTAAGTGTTTGTGTAATTTGTCGAGTACCGGTTGCAGCAAATGGGTGACCGTAGGCCAGAGAGCCCCCATTGACGTTGAATTTATCCATGTCAATTTCACCAATTTTCTTATCACGACCCAGTTTTTCCTGAGCAAATTTGTCACTTTCCCACATTTTCATGTTAGCCAGTGCTTGCGCAGCAAACGCTTCGTGCATATCGATGATATCAAGGTCAGCCAGTGTCATACCTGCTCTGTCCAGCGCCATTGGTGTGGCATAAGATGGTCCCATCAACATATCTTCCCAGACATCAATTGCAGTAAACGCAAAGCTACGAATATAACCCAGCGGTTGATATCCCAGCTCTTTTGCACGGCTTTCTTTCATCAGAATAACAGCCGATGCACCATCAGTAAGTGGCGTACTGTTTGCTGCGGTGACTGTACCGTGTTTTTTGTCGAATACCGGACGTAACTTTTTGTAACTCTTTAGATCCGAATTAGTACGGATGTTGTTATCCATATCAATCCATGTTTTATACGGCTCAGGGAACGCGGCCATAACTTCGTCTTTCAGTTTGCCTTCTTCCCAGGCTTTAGTCGCCAGAGTATGAGAGCGGTGAGCCATTTCATCCTGTGCTTCACGGGCAATACCGTGAGACTTAGCCATTTGCTCAGCAGTTTGTCCCATAGACAAGCCCGTCGAATATTCAGCAACCGCTGGCGGAACCGGCATTAAATCTTTGATTGAAAGCTTTTTAAGAATGTTTAAACGCTGACCTAAAGAACGCGCTTTGTTTAAATCAACCAGACTACGCGCCAGTCTTTTCGACGCGCCAATTGGAAGAACAGATGAAGAATCAGCTCCACCTGCAACACCGATATCAATCGTACCGGCAAGAATAGATTCTGTGACATTCGCTACCGACTGGTAGCTGGTCGCACATGCCCGGGTTACACTGTATGCATCAGTATTGATGTTCATACCAGTGCCCAAAACGATTTCACGTGCAATGTTTGGCGCTTCAGGCATTAATACCACCTGACCATAAACCACCTGCTCAATCAAAGCTGGGTCAATGTCGGTTCGAAGCATCATTTCATTGACTACCATTTTGCCTAAGTCGAGTGCGGAAACACCATGAAAAGCAGTCGCTTGCTTTGCAAACGGGGTTCGCAATCCAGCGACAACAGCAACACGATCGCCGCTTCCCGTCTTCAGTTGTTTTTGAGTAGTCATTAATATCCCCTTATGGCTACGACCTCGTCCTTTGATTGACAGAGGTCTGACCTGTTAGTTTGGAATTGATTCTAAACGCGTAAAAATTAATTTTCAAACACTTGTTTTAAATAAAAATGAACCTTATATAAGCATTCAGGTCTTATCCATGAGTTAAAGCTCAGCTAAAGAATTGAGAATAGGACATCCCGGAAAGTATTCAAAAATAACTGGATTAATCGAAACCATGGCGCTAGAACAATTCGAAAAATTAAAACAATACCTCGACTCACAAGTGATCGGTCAGTCATCTCTAACAGAAAATATTATTATCGCGCTTCTGGCTGACGGACATTTATTAGTTGAGGGTCCACCCGGACTGGCAAAAACCCGAGCCGTAAATTCACTGGCAAAAGGAATTGAAGGTAATTTCCATCGCGTTCAGTTTACGCCAGATCTATTACCCGCAGATTTAACAGGTACTGATATTTACCGTCCTGAAACAGGTGCCTTTGAATTCCAGAAAGGTCCACTATTTCACAACCTGATACTGGCCGATGAAATCAACCGTGCTCCGGCTAAAGTTCAGTCTGCCTTACTTGAAGCAATGGCTGAACAACAAATTACGGTTGGTAAAAGAACTTATAAACTCCCACCATTGTTTCTGGTCATGGCAACGCAAAATCCGATTGAACAGGAAGGAACGTATCCGCTGCCTGAAGCCCAGCTTGACCGCTTCCTGATGCATCTGTCGATTGATTACCCGGATGCAGCCAATGAAATTCAGGTGTTACGTCTAAATCGCGGTGAAGCGTTAAATCAGGCTATGCCAGAACCGCCTGAACTCTCTCAGGATGATATTTTTGCCGCACGCAAAGCCGTGTTAGAAACTCACCTGGCGCAACCACTTGAAGAATATCTGGTGCAATTGATCATCGCCACTCGTCAGCCTCATAAATACAGCGAACAACTGGCACAATGGATTTCTGTTGGCACCAGTCCTCGGGCAACCATTGCACTTGATCGTTGTGCTCGTGCGAAAGCCTGGTTAGCTGGCCGTGACTTTGTAACCCCGGATGATATCCAGGCGGTGATATACAACGTTCTTCGCCACCGACTGATTTTAAGTTACGAAGCCGAAGCAGATGGTATTGACGCCGATAAAGTCATTTCAACGCTTGTCTCTTTAGTACCAGTACCTTAACCATTACAGGAACCCTGGTTATGTTGCACTGGTTTAAACGCAATGCGCCACAACAATCAGATAACCATCTGGCCTGGTTAGCACGCTGCCGTGCGGATGGAATATCCATCAGCAAAGAGCAACTAATCTACTATCAGGCAAAGACAAATCTGCTTGATTTAACTCCTCGTTACGCGGTTCAGTCCAGGCTCGCAGGAAATTACCTTGCTAAAAGTAAAGGTCGCGGAATGGAGTTTGATGAAGTTCGTCACTATCAACCCGGTGACGACATTCGGACCATCGACTGGCGTGTGACTGCCCGAACAGGAAAAACACATACCAAGTTATTCAGAGAAGAAAAAGAACGACCTGTTTTTATTCTGACCGACCTGACATCCAGTATGATGTTTGGCTCAAAACTGCTTTTGAAGTCTGTTCAGGCCTGCCACATATCAGCCTTAATTGCATGGGCAGCCAAAAAACGAGGTGATAAAGTTGGAGGTCTGGTTTTCAATCAAACTGAACATCGTGAATTGAAGCCTCGATCTCGGCAGCAAGGTGTTTTGCAACTGATTCATGAACTATCGACAATTCATGAGCAAAGCCTGACGCTATCTCCTGATGATACTCAATCTGGCAAAGCCTTTGAGTCAGCACTCGGAAGACTCCGAAGACTGGCCCACCCGGGTAGCCTGATCTTCATCATTAGTGATTTTACGCACCTCAGTGATGCTGCACTCAAGCATATCCGAGAAATTTCACGACATAATCAGATCATGGGCTATCAAATCAGTGACCCACTGGAACACCAGTTACCGGACAGTTCGATTAAACAATCATTGCCAGTGACCAATGGAAGCGATGATTTTGCATTAACGGTGGGAGATTCCCGCATTGCGTCAGATTGGGCTCAACTGGCCAGTAGTCGGTTTGAACAGACTCAGCGGCAATTATTCACTAATCGAGTATCGCTGAATCACTTATCATCCGGATTACCGCTGGAAACTCAGCTAATGACGTCTCTGCGAAGCCGTTAACGCAGGCAGATAAAAAGCCGTATAACAAAGCCGAATAAGAATGAAAAGCTAACTTATGGATCCGCAGCAAACAGAATTACCACTGGCAGATATACATTTACCCGATGCCACATCAATCTGGCCACTCGCGCCTGGTTGGTGGTTACTGGTAACCCTTATCATTATTGCCCTGTATCTGATCAGTAAAACAGCCTTGCGAATGGTGCAATATCGTCGCCAAAAACGTCTGGCATTGGCTTCATTGAATCAAATCAATCTGGATGAAGCCTCAGCATTAAGCGACATCAACCGGATCGTTAAACAAGTAGCGATGGTGTATTTCCCTGCCGATAAGGTTGCTCCACTCAGCCATATCAGCTGGCAACAGTTTCTTGAATCCTCATCACGCTCAAATAACACTTTTGACCTGAACTGGCTCGAACAAAGCTGGAAAGAAGACGCTGTGTCTCCTGAACTGGCCGAGGCCTACAAAAACTGGGCAACACAGTGGATAAAATCAGCGTTACCTCCCCGTAAATCCGTACTGGAGGCATTATGATTGAGTTTGTCTGGCCCTGGGCTTTTGGGTTAATTATATTGCCACTACTTATTCGCTTTGTTCTGCCTCATAAACAAGTCAATCAGGGAGCTTCCCTGCGGATGCCGGGATTTCAGCAGCCTGGTTCTGGTGAGCGCGTTCAAAAACAAGCGTCTCGATTTGACTGGCTTATTCTGCTCCTGATTTGGCTTTCACTGGTTTTGGCATCAGCCCGCCCTCTCTGGCTTGGTGATCCTATTACCTTACCGTCGAAGGGCCGTGACCTAATGGTGGCAGTCGATTTATCGGGTTCGATGGAATACAACGACATGGTTGTCAACGGGCAGCAAGTTGATCGTCTGGTAATGGTGAAGCATGTATTAGGTGATTTTATTCAACGCAGAGTTGGCGATCGACTCGGATTGATTCTGTTTGCCGATACGGCTTACTTGCAAACACCGTTGACCCATGACCGTGAAACCGTACAAACAATGCTCGATGAAAGTGTATTAGGACTGGTTGGAGAAAAAACAGCTATTGGTGATGCAATTGGTCTGGCCGCCAAACGGTTTGACCAACAAGAAGAAACCAGTAAGATTCTGATTCTACTGACTGATGGTCAGAACACAGCTGGTAATATCTCTCCAGAAGATGCGCTAAAACTGGCAAAAGATCAGAAGATTACGGTTTATACCATCGGCGTGGGTGCCGATGAAATGTACGTTCAAAGCTTCTTCAGCTCTCGTCGTGTTAATCCATCCCGTGACCTGGACGAAACAATGCTGACAACGATCGCAAACGAAACTGGCGGCCAGTACTTCCGCGCACGAGACACGCAAGCATTGGAAGAAATCTACCACAAGTTAGATGAATTAGAGCCTATCGCTCGGGATACACTCACCATGCGTCCACTCACATCTTTATTTCATTATCCGCTTGGTTTGGCAGTTATTTTAACTTTATTATTTGCCGTAATGCGCCTGTGGTTGCCTCAGTTTAAACGTCGCTCGATAGTTGCTGACTCTGCAATTTCAGTGGAGGAAAGTAAATCATGAGTGAGTTTCATTTTTTACGTCCCCTGTGGCTATTAGCTTTATTACCTGGACTATTATTAATCTGGCAGATAAAGCGTATCGAAATTTCGCAATCCGGTTGGCAACGGTTTCTTCCGCCTCATCTGGCTAACCATCTGCTTCAGGGGAATTCAACCGTACAACGACATCCGTTATGGCTATTTGCGATTTGCTGGTTACTGGCCACCATTTTGTTAAGTGGACCTACCTGGCAAAAACGCCCCCAACCAGTATTTCAATCAAATTCAGGCAAAGTTATTTTGCTGGATATGTCATTGTCTATGCGCTCGACTGATATCGCGCCAGACCGACTGACAAAAGCACGATATAAAACGATGGATCTGGTTAAACATATTCAAGACGCCGATTTAGGTTTAATTGCCTGGGCTGGTGATGCCTTCGTGATATCACCACTGACCAGCGACGTAAACAACATTAATACGTTAATTCCTTCTCTCAGTCCTGAGATCATGCCAGAACCTGGTAGCGCACCATTAGTAGCAGTCTATAAAGCTGACGAGCTATTAAAAAATGCAGGTTACACTGATGGCGATATCTACCTGATAACCGATGGACTGGATCATGAAGACGTCAGTGATTTACAAGCATTTTTCAAAAAATCTGCCCATAAGCTCTCAATTCTTGGCGTTGGTACAGCAGACGGCGCACCGATTAAACAAATTAATGGCGAGTTCGTGAAAGATCGGACGGGAGCTATCGTCATTCCTAAAATGAATAGTCAACAACTGAACCAACTGGCTCGCTCAACCGGCGGCGTCTATTCCTCGTTAACGCACGACGATGCTGATATCAGAAAACTTGTATCCGGTCGGACCGTAACCCGAGAGGCCAAAAAAGACGAAGAGTTAAATCTTGAAGGAGACCAGTGGGAAGAAAGCGCAGCCATCTTGCTATTACTATTGGTGCCTTTGGCTTCTCTTGCTTTCAGACGCGGCGTTCTCATTGCGGCTCTTCTATCCTTTACCCTGCTCTCTCCCAATGAAGCAAAAGCCGACTGGTGGCAAGATCTGTGGCAAAACGGTAACCAACAAGGTACGACGTCTTTTTCCAATGCTGAGTTTAGTGCCGCAGCAGAGCAATTTACCGATGAACAATGGAAAGGTTCCAGCTACTACAAAGCCGGTGACTATGACGCCGCACTTCATGAGTTCAAAAAAGCAAATGATGCCACAGGCTTATACAATCAGGGCAATGCCCACGCAAAGCTAGGTCAGATGGATGATGCAATTAATGCTTATGAAAAATCGCTGGCATTAAATCCTGACAACGAAGATGCACAAAAGAACCTGGAACTGTTGAAACAATTGCGCGATCAACAACAAGACCAGCAACAGAATCAACAACAAGATGGTGAAGGTGACGATCAGGACAATCAGCAACAGCAAGGTGACCAACAAAACCAGGATCAACAAGAACAGTCATCTTCAAGCGATGAACAGTCTGGCGAACAGAATCAGCAAGAACAACAGCAATCAGACAATGACAATCAGCAACAAAATGAAAATCAGTCTGAGCCATCAGATAAATCATCTGAACAACAAGCTGACAAACAACCACAGAATGAAGAACAAGAATCACAGGATAATCAGGCTGAGCAACAACAGGCTGAACAGGAACAATCAGAGCAAGAGCAAACTGAACAAGAGCAACAACAAGCTACGGCCAGTGAACAACCTCTGACCAAAGAAGAATTAGAGAAACAACAAGAAATTCAACAAATTCTTCGCCGTATTAATGACGACCCAGCGCTGCTACTTCGCAATAAAATGATTCTGGAGCATCGCAAAAGACAACAAGAATCTTCACCGACAGGAGTAACAAAAACGTGGTAAGGATTTTCATATTCGCGCTTTTACTGGTTTCTTCATTCAATATTTTTGCACTGGAGAATCTAACGGCCAGTGTCGACCGTAATCCCGTTATCGCTAACGAGCCTTTTATTCTAACGGTTACCGCTGATGCAAGCCTTGACGCCAATGAGCTGGATACCAGTGCTCTGCTGAGTAATTTTGTTGTGGGTAGAACATCGACCAGTTCACAAACACAAATTATCAATGGTGAAATTACTCGAATGTCGAGCTGGAAAATTGTCCTGGTGTCGCGAGAGACAGGGCAGAAAACCATTCCTTCTTTTTCCATTGATGGCGTTGCATCCAGACCCATTAACCTGACTATCGTGGCAGCCGGACAAGCAACAGGTAACCAACAAAAAGACTTGTTTATAGACGTTGATTTATCATCAGACGAGATTTACCTGCAACAATCCGTGTCCTACACCATCAAACTGTACATAGGACTGGATTTACAGAGTGGCTCATTAACACAACCGACTATCGAAAACGCCAATATTGAACAACAAGGTCAAGACAAAGAAAGCACGGAGATTGTCAACGGACGCCGTTACCGGGTTATCTCAAGACAATTTTCAATACAACCGCAACGTAGCGGTGAGTACACGCTCAATGCAGTGACTTTTACGGGTGAGGCATCGGTAGGTCGTCGCTCTGCATTTTCACTAATGGGAAGAACAAAAACAGTTACGGCTGCAGGCCCAGAGATTACGTTGACGGTTAAACCAGTACCAGAGAATTACGCTGGACACTGGTTACCTGTTGAATTACTTAATTTGAATGAAGAGTGGCAGCCGGATACCGAATCCTTTAATGTCGGTGAGCCGATCACCCGAACCGTTACAATCACTGGATTAGGCGTCAAAGGTGAGCAAATTCCAGAACTCACTGTGAACTATCCAGATAATATTAAAGTTTATCCTGAACAACCCACGGTCAATACCGTTGTCAGAGATGGCAATACCATTGGTCAGCGCACAGAATCTGTTGCTCTAATCCCTTCACGCCCTGGGACTATAACGTTTCCGGCAATTGAAGTAACCTGGTTTAATACCATTACTAAGCGCACCGATGTTGCTACATTACCAGCCAGGACTATTACCGTTACAGGCGACGCATTAACCAGCACTCCCCCGCCGGTTCAGCCAGATATTCAGATCCAAAATGATGGACCAACAATCAGCGCAGCAACACCTGTACCAGCCGTGTCGGTAACCCCGGACTCCCCGGGCTGGTTAACCTGGTTATTTTTCGGTTTATGGTTTGCCACAGCTCTGGGATGGATTATTCACGTCCGGCTAATACGTCAACGGCCAACAGACACAATACAACAAACACCAACTCACTTGTTACATGGTTCCAGCGACGCGCTTTGGTCTGCATTCAAGCAGTCATGTCAGGAAAGCAATCGCGCTGCCGCACTGACGACATTACTGGCATGGGGGAAACAAAGTATTCCTCATCAGCACATTACTTCACTGGAGCAGCTAATGGCTGTATTCAACGACCAGACGTTGAATCAGTCAATTCAGGATGCCTGGCAAAGTGGTTACAGCAAAAATACAACTAACTGGAATGGCCAGTCACTGTATCGCGCAGCCGAAAATATGAAACGTCAAAGCTTGTCTTCAACTAAAACAACACTCCATTCTTTGTATCCTGCCTGATAGCTTTGAGCACTATTTAATCATCGGGTACTTTTAGTACCCGAATACCCTGATATCGCTACACAATCGCATTTGAATCTGCCATCATTCCACCCGGTTTACGACAAAAATTAAGCCATTTTGAATCAGATAAACGCAGTGGAAAAATCACCGCTTACAACATGCCGTATTTATCGGTCATTAATAGGGTAAGAAACATTAAACCCGTGGTCTTATTCGATAATTTGATAGATAATCTACAGGCTTTGATACTGCTACCAAAGCCATGAAATTACCGCAACAACTCGTAATGTATACTGTTATTTGTCCGGTTTAAGACCAGCTATCACCAAAAAATGGTGCACATATATACGATTATTATCAGAAAATATAGTTCGTAACTTATTGACTATATTTCATAAATAAATTGGTACTCAAATAATGAGCATCTTTGGAAAGAAAAAAAACGCCGATCCGGTCAATTCGGATATGGCTGGAAAACAAAAACGCTATGAAGCGTTGGTTAATGCGTACCAGGCGGATATCTTTCGATATGCCTACTGGCTGTGTAACAACCATTCGATCGCAGAAGATATAGTTCAGGAAACTTTTCTAAGAGCCTGGCGCTCTCTCGATTCGTTGAAAGAAGAAAAAGCAGCCAAGTCATGGCTGATTACCATTCTGAGACGCGAGAACGCACGACGTTTTGAGCGAAAGCAGCTCGATTTAGTAGACATTGATGATCATTATGTCCCCGACAATGTATCGGTATCAACTGAGGAGCATATGGAGCAACAGCTCATCAGAAAGCAGATAATGAAGCTTTCTGAGGAATACCGGGACCCTTTGTTACTCCAGGTTGTTGGTGGATTTAGTGGCGATGAGATAGGCAGTATGTTGAATCTTAATAAAAATACCGTAATGACTCGGTTATTCCGCGCTCGTAACCAACTAAAAGATGCGCTGGAGTCCGAGAAAGATCTAATCAAGGAGCAGTGGAATGGATGATTTAGAGTTTCGTCGCAGGGTCTATGCCGATCCAGGCACAACCGATGAAGAAGTCATCGAAGCAACGAAAGAAGATCCGTCCAGGTTAACATTTCTTGAAGATATTCGTTCATTCGATCAGAAATTAACGAAAGCACTCGACGTACCGGTGCCTGATAATCTGGCTGAGCGTTTGATTTTGCGTCAGTCTATTGAAGAGCATCAGCAACGCAAACGTCAAACACGCATACATCTGGCATTAGCAGCATCAATCGCGTTTGTGTTTGGATTAACGTTTAATTTCCTGGGTAGCTCACCACAAAGAGACCTTGGACAATATACGCTTGAACACTTTTACCACGAAGCTCACTACATTGATCATATTGGTGAATCAACAACACTTGATCAACTAAATGCAAAACTGGCCAGTTACGGTGGCGCGTTAAAGAAATCTGTAGGTAACGTAATTTTTGCTAATAATTGTGACTATGGTGGCGTAAAAAGTCTGCATTTAGTCTTTGAAGATGCTGATGGACATATCACAGTGTTTGTGACCGAAAAAGACGGACACAACATGAAATTTGTAGAATCATTTAAAGATAAAGATATGAGCGGTTTTGGTATGAAATACAAAAATGCCGAAGTCATGCTCGTCGGCAAGAAACAAGAACAATTAAAGGCATTTGCCAAAAAGATTGATAACAATCTTAATTGGGAAATTTAATTGAACAATTACATCGTATATCGCTGATATGGTGTTAGCAATTTAAGATGTCTTCTATCGAAAAGGCCCGATTAAAAATCGGGCCTTTTTCTTATTCGGATACTAAATATAAACGTTATCGCTGATCAAGCTCTTGCAATTCATTCATGAGCTTATCACCCAGCTCAACATTATTGGCTGAGCCAGAAATGGCCGTTTCAGTATCAATCACCAGCTTATTCATATTATTCACAATCTCTTCTGAATTACTTAGCTGCTGTTTAATTTTGTCGATTGAATCACTGACTGACTCAGAACTTTCTTTGGCAAGACTAGCCAGTCTTCCTAATTGGTCAGACGTTTCATCAGCAATTTCTACACTATGCCCAATCAAATCCTGAACTTCATTCTGTTTATTCAGAATGGTACTGGAAACGTCCATGATCTTATTCATTTCGGTTTGAATCTGATCCGCAGAATTATTTGCAGTACTCGCCAACGCCCTTACTTCATCAGCAACAACTGCAAAACCTCGACCATGCTCACCAGCACGAGCCGCTTCGATTGCCGCATTCAATGCTAATAAATTGGTTTGTTGCGCAATACCTTTGATTGCTTCAATGAGTGAATCAATGTTCTTACTATTTTCGTTAAGATTTGAAATTAGCTCAGTAAACTCTGCGAGAAAGCCAGCAGATTCTTTAATATTGCAAACAAGTTTGGATAATTGCTCAATGCAATCTTCACTGGTAGCCGATGTTTCAGACGCGGCTTCGAAAGAGTGAACCGACGCTTGTTCAATTTCTGATGATTGATTAATAAAACATTTAACCAAATCGAAACTGTATGTGATCGTGTTTAACCGTGTAGCCGCTGCTTTATTAACTCCCTGAGCATTCGCGGTGATCTGTGATGCGATTTCCTTTGTTCCACCAGACACCAAATGATCAAATCTTTCAGCTTTTTCTCTTAATTCACTCAGTTCCCTTTGGTCAATTAACACTTGACCATCAGGTATAGATGTTTTTCCGAAGTTGAACATTAGTAAAGTTTCCTTAATCAGGGTGTTTATTCTCTAACATTGTTCCAACACTTGAGTAAGTCGAAACACAGTAAGGCACACAAAACGTTAGTAATATTTTTATTAATCTAACCACAGTAATATCACCCTTCATTAGCGCATCACCATGATTAATTAAAGTAAGAATGGCCCCGACCACAAGAGCAACCCTCAGAGCTCGTATAACAATAGCTCTGGACATTGCTAATTTTAGCCATCCATTTAGATCCATTTTATTGCAACCACACCATTAAAGATTTATTAGTATTTACAGCTCATCAAAGTATTGGGTGAAATACCCATAAATGCCAAAATTATCTCGTTTAGAATACCAATACTTCATACCGATTTATGTCGTGAATGTGCTTCGGTAGTCGTATTTAAGATAGTTCACAGCTTTAATACAAAGATAGCTCTATTTTTATATCTTTTTAACATAGAATCAGACTGATAGTACACGCTTATTTTGCCATGTTGAAATAACCAGACAATAACTGCTATTCATTTACCTTTTTAAAGAACATATATTCTAATCTCCTTGAATAACATGCATATTATCTGACGCGCTGTATTAGTTTTCTTAAACTCTTGTTAGGATATGTCGCCAATTAACAACGATAAATTACAGAAACTATCATGGCTATTTCTTCTCCAACAATAATCACCTTCATTGGGTACTTATTAATCATTTGTTTATTAGGCTTTTACGCTTATAAATCAACTAATTCTCTTAGCGATTATGTGTTAGGCGGAAGAAAGTTAGGTCCAGGAGTAACAGCGCTTAGTGTTGGTGCGTCGGATATGAGCGGTTGGTTATTACTTGGTTTACCTGGCGCTATTTATGCGTCTGGCATAAGTGAAATTTGGATTGGTGTCGGACTGGTGCTGGGTGCGTGGTTAAACTGGCTTATTGTTGCAAAGCGGTTACGTATCCAATCTGAGCAATATGGTAACGCGCTAACTATCCCCGAATATCTCCATAACAGACTTAATCATCCGGGCAATGCGCTCCGAGTTATCTCTGCAATCATGACACTGGTCTTTTTTACATTATATGTTTCTTCCGGCATGGTTGGCGGTGCCGTCTTATTCGAAAAAGTATTTGGTCTTGATTACCATACAGCCTTGATTATCGGTGCTATTGTCATCGTCAGTTATACCTTTGTTGGTGGATACTTTGCCGTTAGCTGGACAGACTTCTTCCAGGGCATTCTGATGCTCATCGCTCTGGTAATCTTGCCAACAACAGCAATTATCAACTCTGGTGGCATAACACCAGCAATCGATACCATTGAACAAATAAGTCCAGACCATTTAAATGCCTGGAATGACCTGTCATTCATTGGATTTATATCGCTTATGGCATGGGGCCTGGGTTACTTTGGACAACCACATATTCTTGCCAGATTCATGGCTATTCACCGTGCAGAAGATTTAACTGTCTCCAGACGAATCGCAATGTCATGGGTGCTGGTATCACTGGCTGGCGCTTTGGCTACTGGCCTTGTATCTGTTAGTTACTTTTCTGACTCACCACTAGAAAATGCTGAAACAGTTTTCATTCATCTAACTAACGCATTGCTTAATCCCTGGGTAGCAGGCGTCCTGATTGCAGCCATTATGTCGGCAATCATGAGTACCATTGATTCACAGTTATTAGTGTGTAGTAGCGTCATTACAGAAGACATTTACAAACCACTTATTAATAAAGACACCAATGAATCACAAGCGATGTGGATAACGCGTGGCGCCGTTATAATCATTGCTATCATTGCAACGCTTATCGCTCAGGACCCGAAATCAAGTATTCTTGACTTAGTCAGCTATGCTTGGGCTGGTTTTGGTTGTGCTTTTGGTCCCGTCATTATTTTATCGCTGTACTGGGATAAACTAACATCTTCCGGCGCACTTGCTTCAATAGTGACCGGTGGCAGCACCGTAATCATTTGGAAGCAACTGGAAGGGGGGGTGTTTGATATGTACGAAATGATCCCAGGCTTTATCGCTGCTTTCGTTGTGGCTGGAATTGTTTCAACCGTCACTGCTTCTAACAATACGAATACAAACAACGTTTAAACTTTTACTACTTTTCTGTGCTGAATGTTAGTTGGCTAATCAACATTATCCTAAGCTAACATTCAGCGGTATGTCCCCTCATTACATCGAAGTTTACGTTAATACACTGGTTCCACTTAACAAAATAAATCCAACATCCACCCTTATTTGTTCTATCATTTGAGAGTGCGCAGACACATAACTGACACCGTGTATTAATAACAACCTTATCGCGCTTTATACCTCATTAGCGGGTTTCGGTTTTTTTGACGTAACCAAATAATCTTTAATGGTCTGCAAAAAGGCTATTTTCAATAGCTGACAAATTGCTTTACTCTATCAGTTGTATGCCGAATTCAAGGTCCGGACATGGCCGTGAATGCAGTACGTCCACCGCTGAACTCATGAACTCGATCGTTGTACGTAGTTAGACAGATAAATGTTTTTAAGCATACAGTTTACATGCTTGTTCAAAATCATGGTTTTAGGAAAGCGATAATCAGACCATAGCCTTGATACTTTCTGATTCATTCGCACCATTGCGCGAGAGACAATAAAAATATGTATGCAGCAAGACAACCCATATTAGATGTTGATAAAAAACTTTTTGCCTACGAAATATTATTCAGAGATGGGCTGGACAATGTCTTTCCTGAAATAGATGAAAATGAGGCAACTTCACGTTTGATATCAGAAGGTCAGTTCAGTCTTGGGCTGGAAAAAATTATTGGTGATAAACCTGCCTTTATCAATTTTACCCTCGATACTCTTTTAAAGAATTACCCCACCCTTGTTCCAAGCCACCAACTGGTCATAGAAATCCTTGAGAATGTTCAACCTGGTAAAAGGCTTTTAGCACAATGCCAGCAATTTAAAGAACAAGGCTACATGATCGCCCTTGACGATTACATCCATCAACCCGTCTGGCGCCATTTTTACCCTTACATTGATATTATCAAAATAGATTTTCGTCAGACTTCATACGACGAGATTGATGTTATTAAAGAAGCCATTAAACCTTATAAAAACATCAAATTACTTGCAGAAAAGGTAGAAACAAACGAAGAGTTTCAAAAAGCGCTTGAGCTGGGGTTTGATTATTTTCAGGGCTATTTTTTCTCCAAACCTGAAATTGTAAAGACGAAAAGTTTATCTCCGTCGCAGATGGCTCTCGCAGAACTGCTGTATGAAACATCGAAAAGAGATATTGATTTACCCCGTATTACCAGTGTGTTTGAAAAAGATATTAATCTGGCTTACAAATTACTGCGTTATACCAATTCAGCAGCATTTAAACGTCGCTCAGAGATTTCCACCATTAAGCAAGCCATTGTCGTGCTTGGTCAGTCGGAATTACGTAAATTCTTATCCGTTTTGTTCACTGCCCAATGCGGTACTAATAAGCCTGAGGAGCTTACCATTTTAGCAATGATTAGGGCACGCTTTGCAGAAGAGCTGGCAAATCTGGCTGGTCATGCTCAACAATCGTCGATTTACTTCCTGACAGGCCTGATGTCTTTAATTGATGCAATCCTGGATGAGTCAATTGAGGATGTGATGAAACAGTTACCACTTGCTCAGGAGATAAAATCAGCCCTGATAGATCAGGAAGGGGAATTGGCGGAGTTTCTGGATTTAGTCAAACTCTATGAAAAAGCTGAATGGGAACTGGCAGATCAAAAAATGAAGACACTGGGGCTAGATCCTTTAGCAGTCCCTGAACTCTATGAAAATGCGGTTTCATGGGCCAGAGAACAAGCCCAGGCCATTAGCAATTAATCCTACACGTACTTAAGCCAATCAGTTCAGTCGTCACTCAACTGATTGGCAGTTTTCAACTCAGGTTAAATCGCTATTAAATGCTCAAACTTAGAAAATAGCTTTTCACCGATTCCTTTAACATCCATTATTTCTTTCACGTCTCTGAAACCATCGACATCCTGTCTGAACTGGACTATAGCTTCTGCTTTTTTACGTCCAATGCCCGGGAGTTTCATTAATTGCTCAACAGTCGCATCGTTAATATTTAACTTGTCGGCGATTGCCTGTTGCTGCATAGCATCTACAGTATTTGCAAATGATGAAGGGCTGGTTGCTGAAAGAACTAAAGATGAGGAAATTAATAGAATTGAAATTGCTTTTTTAAACATAGTTCACTCCTTTGGTGTTTTTCCTAAAAAGCAAACTGATAATATGGATTAATTACGGGTATATCAAGTAAAAATTTACCTTATTTAATCACAAACTGTTGTCGTTTCATGTAACTAATTGCCAGTGGGTTTTGTTCTGCCACTGCATATTCTAGCCAACGTTTTGCCTGGCGTAGTTCTGATGCATCTGCTGAGGTGCGTAATACCGTTGCCGCCCAAAAGTACTTTCCATACAAACTTCCGGCCTGCCCGGCCCGCAGATACCAATACAAGCCTTTTTCCAGAGACTTTTCAATCCAGGTACCATCCATGTATTCATGTGCTAATTCCAATTGTGCTTCAATTAACCCCGATTTTGCAGCGTACTCCAATAAATTGAATAATGTCCCATCATCATGCCTCTCTCCAGCTTGTAATGTGCCTTCTTTGGCAAAGCGGACATAATCATAACTTGCTCGAACATCTCCCTTTTCAACCGCTCTGGTTAGCCAGGAATGATATCGTGTCACCTCACCTTGTTCTTCAAACTGCCGAGCAATCGCATATTCTGCTGTCGCTGCAATCCCGGGAAACTCTTTGTGCTGGCTAATTAGACGCTCCACATATAAAGCTGGTACTTTTTCATCTTGCTGCTCCATGATTGTAACCATCGAAACCTGCTTAAATGCTTTTAAGGGTTTGCCTTCTTTACAGGTGGCTGCCGTATGACGATACACAGGCGACCGAGATTGCGTCGCCAATAAAATGTTTGGTGTTAACCGAAAGTCATTATCATATGTACATGGTTCTTGATGATGGATGAGATATTCATCCATAAACCCATAAACATGAAAATACTCATGTCTGAACGTATTCACGGTATCTTCCAGCGACAGATGAATCACCCCTTGTGTATAATTTGCTGTTCCATATCCGGTTATCACAAGAAGTTGTGAAGGCTTCGACGTAAACTCAAGCTTGTCACTAATAGCAGACAAATCACACTGAATAAAGGAATCGGGCTGGCTGTCACAGTAATCTGCTAAGTTGACCATAACGGGCTTTTCGAAACAGAGTGGAAAGACTGACCCTGGGAGCTGAGAAGACCACTGCGCCTGGATTGACTGTAAAACAGTTAACGCCTTTTTACCTGAAATTACTGGCTGAATATGCCCCATGCACGCATCAATCGATACTGCTTTTAACTCAGGCGCTCGGGCAGGAAAAACCTGATAAGCCCATTCAGGCAACTCACGTTCAAACAGCCAGTCTGCCAGAGCTTCTCTGACATCCTCGGGATAATCACTCTGAAACAAAATAAACTCACGAACAATCAGCTCAATATCACGAACATCTACTGCATCTTCATTAAACAACTGATAAACGCGGGCTAATCTATGGCCCTCTCCCGCGCTTTGCTTAAACCAAATCCGGGCATCCTCAGTTCGACCTTGCTCATGCAATGTCTTTCCGACTATCCAGCTCGCTTCGACGTTTCCCTGATATGCAAGAGACTTCAACTGACTAAACCAGGGTTCACCTTGATCATATTCCTGAACCAGTTGAATCGTAGCCTCAGCAACGCCTCCTCTGGCCGCGATAACCAGATCGATTAATTTTACGTGCTGAATACGAGAAAAGTGCCATTGATAAAGTGACTGGCTATTGAAAGGTGTTGAGAAGGGAATAAAAACAGAAGAAGCAACCAGGACAACACAACTGAGTTGCTTCGATAAAGAATGGAGCAAATTAACTACCTGAACTATGCATGAAGTCCAGCTCAAGGCGTGCATATTTAAATTCAACAAACTCCATTACATTTGTCGATAACGCTAGCTTGAAATAAGTTTCTGCACCTGACGAATCGCCAAGTAACTGTCGATGTTTTGCCATGTAAAAATAAGCTTCACACAATTTTTCAGCTTTAAGAGCATCAGGTTCATCAAGCGCTTTGATTGTTCGCAGTAAATCCCCTTCCGAAAGATTGTCCAGCATCATATCAACAATATTAGATGCCCAGTTTTCCTCAGGTATGTTCTTTCTGTGTGCTTGTAAATCAATCAACGCAGCACCCGGATTAATCTGTGCCTGACTCAAATACAACCAAATCATACGATAGGGGTCCGCTGGATCATCTGCAAAAAAATTAGAAAAATCATCACCAGCCAGTTTAGGACGATTGCCGTAATAAAGCGCGATACCACGATTGAGATAGACGTACTGATGATCGGGCTTCAATTCAACAACTGAATCAAAGTAATCATAGGCCTGATCAAAGTTCTGAGCGAGCGTTGCATAAATACCAAGGAAATTATAAGCCTCAACCATATCCACTTTCAGGTTGAGTGCTCTGACGAAATCAAGACGAGAAAGTGACGTCAATCCTACACTGTCGTAACTCACACCTCGTAAATACAACAATTGAGCTTGTTGCTCATCCGTCAACTCTACCCGATTCAGAATTTCATTAGTCTGTGCCAAATCTTTTTCTTGTTCAAAGGCAACGGAAACAGGCTCTACTATCACCAACTCATCATAAGGAATAGGCTGGAGTGATTGAGTCGCACAGCCACTCAAAAACACAACAACAGATACGATAGTTAGGTTGAACCGATTTAACATGTAGTGAAACCTCGTCACATTGTAGATAAATTCAATAGTCAAAAACGAAAAAAGGGGCTTCACAATAGCCCCTTAATCCTAAGACATCCAGCTTTATTAGCTGGTTCAACAGAATTCAATAATTATTCTGCTGCTTCCTGAGAGTCATCTTTTTTCATCGCTTCTTTCATGCTCAGACGAACACGACCCTGGCGATCAACCTCAAGAACTTTAACTGTCACTTCCTGACCCGGAGATAAGTGCTCACTTACATTATTCACGCGCTCTTCTGAGATTTGTGAAATATGTACAAGGCCATCTTTACCAGGCAGAATGTTAACAAATGCACCGAAGTCCACAATACGCATTACTTTACCGGTGTAAATCTTGCCAACTTCGATTTCAGCAGTTAGTGCTTCAATACGAGCAATAGCGTCTTTTGCACTTGCTCCGTCAGTTGCGGCAATCTTAATAGTACCGTCGTCTTCGATTTCAATCGTTGTTCCTGTCTCTTCAGTAAGCTGACGAATTGTCGCACCACCTTTACCAATTACATCAGCAATTTTATTTTGCTTGATATTCATGGTGTAGATACGAGGAGCAAAGTCAGACAGTTCTTCACGGTGAGTTGAGATTGCATCTTCCATCACATTCAGGATGTGTAAACGAGCTGCTTTAGCTTGTTTTAAAGCAACCTGCATAATCTCAGCAGTGATACCTTCAATTTTGATATCCATCTGTAATGCAGTGATACCTTCACGAGTACCTGCTACTTTAAAGTCCATATCACCAAGGTGATCTTCGTCACCCAGGATATCAGAAAGAACAACGAAGTTTTCGTCATCTTTCACCAGACCCATAGCAATACCTGCTACCGATGATTTGATTGGAACACCTGCGTCCATTAGTGCCAGTGAAGTACCACATACTGACGCCATAGATGATGAACCATTTGATTCTGTGATTTCAGATACAACACGTACTGTGTACGGGAATTCTTCCTGAGTCGGCATTACCGCAGAAACACCACGCTTAGCCAACATACCGTGACCAATTTCACGACGCTTAGGAGAGCCAACAAAACCTGTTTCACCTACACAGTATGGAGGGAAGTTATAGTGAAGTAAGAAGTGTTCTTTACTCTCACCCATAACGCTATCGATAATCTGTGCATCCCGTTGAGTACCCAACGTACAAGTCACTAATGCCTGAGTTTCACCACGAGTGAAAATAGCAGAACCGTGAGTACGAGGAAGAACACCAGTCATTACGTCAAGCGCACGAATCATTTCAGGATCACGACCATCAATACGAGGCTCACCAGCAAGGATACGTGAACGAACTGTTGATTTCTCAACGCTGCTAAGGAAACCCTTAACATCATTAAGATTCAGATCATCATCACCCGCTTCTGCTGTCAGCTTTTCAACAACTGATGCTTTAACAGCTGATACTTCGTCTTTACGCTTTGCTTTTTCAGTAATACGGTATGCTTCACCGATACCAGCTGAAGACAATTCAGCAACCTTGTTATAAAGCGCTTCGTCTTTTACCGGAGGTTGCCAATCCCATTTTTCATTACCAACTTCTGCTGCAAACTCTTTAATAGCCTGAATTGTGCCTTGCATTTGTTCATGACCAAACGTCACAGCACCAAGCATTACGTCTTCTGCAAGCACGTCGGCTTCAGATTCAACCATTAGTACTGCATTCTCAGTACCAGACACAACCAGGTCCAGACGACTCTCGTCCAGTTCAGCAGGTGATGGGTTGATGATATATTTGTCATTCAGATAACCAATACGTGCAGCACCAATCGGGCCATTGAATGGAATACCTGAAATTGCCAGTGCAGCAGATGCACCGATCAAAGAAATCAAATCAGGTTGGATCTGATCATTCACAGAAACTACTGTGATGATTACCTGAACTTCGTTTGTAAAACCGTCCGGGAATAATGGACGAAGAGGTCTGTCGATTAGTCGAGCTGTTAATGTTTCGCTCTCAGAAGGGCGGCCTTCACGTTTGAAAAAACCACCTGGTAGTTTACCGGCTGCGTATGCTCTTTCCTGATAGTTTACTGTTAGTGGGAAAAAGTCTCTTCCCTCTTCCGTTTCCTTTTGACCAACTACTGTTACTAGTACCGAAGTATCACCCATACTTGCCATAACCGCTGCGTCAGCCTGACGTGCGATAACACCAGTTTCAAGAGTGACAGTATGTTGACCAAATTGGAATGATTTAATAATTGGAGTCACGTTTTTTACCTTAAACTTTTTGTCAGCTTTTTAACCTTCTTTATCTCCCGCCAAAGTATACGTTATTACGTCAGTAAAGATAGTTAATTCGCGTCTAAATACAAAAAAGGGGTCATGTACTGACCCCTTGTAAATTCTACGTTTTTTTGCGTCTTAGCGACGTAAGCCTAAGCGACCAATCAATGTTGTGTAACGCTCTTCGTTTTTACGTTTTAAGTAATCAAGAAGCTTACGACGTTGGCTAACCATACGTAACAGACCACGACGTGAGTGATGGTCATGAATATGCTTGCTGAAGTGACCTTGAAGGTGATTGATTTGTGCAGTTAATAGTGCAACCTGAACTTCTGGTGAGCCAGTATCGTTCTCATCACGCTTGTATTCAGCGACAACTTTTGCTTTTTCTTCAGTGCTTAGTGACATAATATTCTCCAATTTAAGAACGAGACGAGCCAATCACTAATTCAGCTCATCTAAGATTAGTTCGTTATGCGCAAATTTCCTTCACCCATAACGGCGCGACATTCTATCAGCTAATGGAATAAACTCAAGAGGTAATTCAGGCAGTAATCAACTGGTCAGATTAACAATGCGAACAGGTTTCACTCTGTTACTTTCAACAAGACTCCCCATTCCCAGGAACAGCTCTTTATCTTCGCTCTTAACTCTGACCATAGGGGCATCACCTTCCAATTCAGTCGGCTTACATTCAACCGTCTGACCATTGGAAAACAACTTACTATGAAACTCTCCGAGTTTAACAACTGGGATATTAATAACGGCGGAGTCGACCGGTAACAACATAGCATCCAGTACCTGATAAACAGCGGTTAGATCAGGTTCTTCATCTTCAGAAGTAATACCATGCTTTTCCTTCAGCTGTTCAAAAATAAGTACCAGCTCATCAAATGTCATCATTTTTTCTGTCGGATAATGTGCAACAGCGGTACGACGCAACATCGACACATGAGCACCACAGCCCAGAATTTCACCTAAGTCATCGACTATCGTTCTGATATACGTGCCTTTACTGCAATGTATTTCCATATCAATTTCATCTTCGCGAATATCCAGGATCTCGATGGAAAATACCTCGATATCACGAATCTTGCGTGGCACTTCAATACCTTCTCGCGCATATTTGTACAGAGGCTGCCCTTGATATTTCAATGCCGAATACATCGAAGGCATCTGCTTACTTTTGCCTTTAAAACCAGCAACAGCGGAACGGATTGTTTCTTCTGATAAAGCAACAGGTTTAGTGCTGACTACTTCACCATCAGCATCACTGGTTGTCGTTCTGATACCCAATTTTGCCGTTGTCTGATATGTTTTATCACTATCTAACAGATACTGAGAAAACTTTGTTGCTTCACCAAGGCAAAGTGGCAACATCCCGGTTGCCAGGGGATCTAAAGCGCCAGTATGACCTGCTTTCTTAGCGTTGAATAAGCGTTTGACCTTCTGCAACAAATGATTAGACGAATCACCAAGTGGTTTATCAATTAAAATAATCCCGCTTACATCCCTGCCTTTGTTGCGTCTTCCCATTACTCAGTCTCACCTTCAGAGTCGTTGTCACCTGCTTCATCACGCAGCGCTTTATCTTTAGCCACAACCTGATCAACAAGGTTCGAAATGCGCATACCATCCATTAGAGAAGTATCCAACTTAAAGGTCAACTCTGGAATCGTTCTCGCTTTAATTCGTCTGGCCAACATCGAACGAACAGCACCCGATGCTTCGTCCAGAATCTTCATTGATGTTTTAACTTTTGTTTCGTCTGCTTCAAACATGGTTACGTAGACTTTAGCGAATGCCAAATCTCGTGATACATCAACGCCTGAAACAGTAACCATACCAAGGCGTGGATCTTTAATTTCACGTTGCAAAATCAAAGAAATTTCTTTTTGAATCTGTTGACCAACGCGATCAGTACGTGAGAAATCTCGTCTCATAGATATCCTGAAAAAATAGTCTTCTATAAACAATAATGGGGCCTTACGGCCCCAATCATCTTATATATCTTTTACTGCTGAACAAACGTATTAAAGAGTACGTTTAACTTCAACAACTTCGTAAACTTCGATCATGTCACCGACTTTAACATCATTATAGTTCTTAACGCCGATACCACACTCCATACCGTTACGAACATCGTTTACGTCATCTTTGAAACGACGAAGTGATTCAAGCTCACCTTCGTAAATAACGATATTGTCACGAAGTACACGAATTGGGTTGCTACGCTTCACCGTACCTTCAGTAACCATACAACCTGCGATTGCACCCAGTTTTGGTGAACGGAATACATCACGAACCTCAGCAAGACCGATAATCTCTTGCTTGAATTCAGGTGAAAGCATACCTTCCATTGCTTGTTTAATTTCATCAATCAGGTCATAAATGATGCTGTAGTAGCGAAGGTCAAGACCCGCTGATTCAATTGACTGACGAGCAACAGCATCAGCACGAACGTTGAAACCAATGATAATCGCATTAGATGCTTCAGCTAATGTTGCATCAGTATCACTGATACCACCAACACCAGTTCCAATCACGTTAACTTTAACTTCATTCGTTGAAAGTTTACTAAGGGCATCGGTAATTGCTTCAAGTGAACCCTGAACGTCAGCCTTAAGAACGATGTTAAGTTCAGACACATTGCCTTCAGCCATGTTCGCAAACATGTTTTCAAGCTTAGCTTTTTGTTGACGCGCAAGCTTGATATCACGGAATTTACCTTGACGATATAAAGCAACTTCACGTGCTTTACGCTCATCTTTAACAACGGTAACTTCATCACCTGCTTGCGGAACACCGGATAATCCAAGAATTTCTACTGGAATTGATGGACCTGCTTGCTGAATTGGACGACCATTTTCATCGCGCATCGCTCTGATACGACCATATTCAAGGCCACAAAGTACGATATCACCCTGGTTTAGCTGACCTTCCTGTACAAGGATAGATGCTACTGTACCCTGCCCTTTATCAAGGCGAGATTCAATAACAACACCAGATGCCATACCTTCCGCTACAGCAGTTAACTCAAGGACTTCAGCTTGAAGAAGTATAGAATCAAGAAGGTCTGTAATATTTTCACCAGACTTCGCTGATACATGAACAAACTGAACATCACCACCCCAGTCTTCAGGGATAACATCATGTTGTGACAGCTCATTCTTAACACGATCTGGATCAGCTTCAGGTTTATCAATTTTGTTTACAGCAACGATAAGTGGTACTTCTGCTGCTTTAGCATGTTGTACCGCTTCAATTGTCTGTGGCATTACACCATCGTCAGCAGCAACAACCAGAACAACGATATCAGTTGCTTTAGCACCACGAGCACGCATTGAAGTAAATGCCGCGTGACCTGGAGTATCAAGGAATGTAATCATTCCATGGTCAGTTTCTACGTGGTATGCACCGATATGCTGTGTGATACCACCGGCTTCGCCATCAGCAACCTGTGCTTTACGAATATAATCAAGTAATGACGTTTTACCATGGTCAACGTGTCCCATTACGGTCACTACAGGTGCGCGGTTAATCGCTACACCATCGCTTCCACGATCTGACAGTACATTTTCTTCCAGTTGGTTCTCTTTAACCAACACAGATTTATGACCAAGCTCTTCACAAACCAGTTGAGCAGTTTCCTGGTCAATAACCTGGTTAATAGTCGCCATTACACCCATTTTCATTAGGGCTTTAACTACTGCGGCACCTTTAATAGCCATTTTGTTGGCAAGCTCGGCTACTGAAATTGTTTCACCGATTCGAACTTCACGCTCAACCGGCTGTGCAGGCTTGTTAAAGCCATGCTGAATAGACGTAGGAGTTTTCAGCTTACCTTTACGCTGACGTTTACCGCCTTTTGCAGCACCTTCAGTTGCTTTGTTCTTCGACTTACGACCTTGCTTACGATCTTTTTTAGCCTCAGCACGTTCAAGCTCTTCTTCAGCGCTCTTCGCGTAATTTGAAGACAATGTGTTGAAGTCTTCATTTTCACGACTTCGACGTTGCTCTTCTTCCTGCTTCCAGCGGGCTTCATTTTCTTCAGCAAGGCGTCGAGCCTCTTCTACCAATTTTTTGGCTTGCTCATCAGCTTGTTTTTGTGCTGCTAACTCACGCTCTTTTTCTAACAATTCAGCCTCGCTCTTTTGCTCTGACTTTTGAGAAGCTTCATTAGGAACTTCTCCATGAGCTTTTTTATCAGCTTCGTCTTTCGCTTTACGTTCAGCATCATCTTTTGCTTTACGTTCAGCATCATCTTTTGCCTTACGTTCAGCATCTTCTTTTGCCTTACGTGCAGCTTCCTCTTGTGCCTGACGCTCTGCTTCTTCTTTAGCTTTACGTTCGGCTTCTTCCTGTACAAGACGTTCGGCTTCTTCTCTGGCTCGTTGTTCTTCGAGTTCAGCAGCCTTACGCTTTTCTTCTTCCTCACGTGCTGCATCATCAACAGCACTTTTCTTCATATAAGTACGTTTCTTACGCACTTCTACAGTCACTGACTTATTTCGACCTGAAGAATTTGAAATGTTCAATGTACTTTTAGTCTTGCGCTTCAACGTCATTTTGGTTGGTTCTGTGTTTCCACCACCATGACGCTCTTTTAAATGCGCGAGTAACTTCGCTTTCTCATCGTCCGTTACATTGTCGGTACGAGTTTTCGTCATGCCTGCTTCTGAAAATTGCATTACCAGACGATCGACATCGGTACCTATTTCTTCAGCCAGTTTTTCTACTGTCTCTTGCGTCATCAATAATTACCCCTCGTCTGTCTGGTTTGACTCATCATCGCTGAACCAACAAATATTACGTGCAGCCATAATAAGCTCACCGGCTTTTTCTTCTGTCAGGTCATCCAGACCAACAATGTCATCTACACCTTGCTCTGCAAGATCTTCCAGTGTTGAAATACCTTTACTTGCCAGGACATAAGCCAGATGTTCACCCATTCCATCAAGGTTAAGTAATTCATCAGCAGGTTTTGCAGATTCAAGTAATTCTTCTGACGCCAGAGCAGTTGTTGTCAATTTAGCTTTCGCACGTGAGCGAAGCTCATCAACCATATCTTCATCAAGCTCATCAATCTCAAGAAGTTCTGATTTTGGAACGTAAGCAACTTCTTCAAGACTGGAGAAACCTTCGTTGATAAGTAAAACAGCAAAATCTTCGTCGATATCAAGTCCATCAGTAAATGTATCAATTAACTTACTGTTTTCTTCTTTGTATTTAGCTTCCATTTCATCAACTGTCATAACATTCAGCGTCCAGCCTGTTAGCTGACTCGCCAGACGAATATTCTGACCATTTCTACCAATCGCTTGTGCAAGGTTACTTTCTTCAACAGAAATATCCATTGAGCGATTGTCTTCATCTACAATAATAGATGCTACGTCAGCTGGCGCCATTGCATTGATGATGTATTGAGCAGGATTATCGTCGTAAAGTACGATATCGATTCGCTCGCCATCCAGTTCACTGGATACAGCCTGAACACGAGCCCCACGCATACCAACACATGCGCCAATTGGATCAATACGTTTGTCGTTAGATTTAACCGCAATCTTAGCTCGTGAACCAGGGTCCCGTGCTGCTGCTTTGATTTCGATCATTTCTTCGCCGATTTCAGGCACTTCAATTCTGAAAAGTTCAATCAACATTTCAGGTCGTGTGCGACTCACAAACAACTGAGCCCCACGCGCTTCAGGTTTAACAGCATATAATAAACCACGAACACGATCGCCTGGTCGGAACGCTTCACGTGGAAGAAGCTCATCTCTGTAAATGACTGCTTCTGCGTTATTGCCAAGATCCAGTAAAACACTTTCGCGTGTCGCGCGTTTTACAACACCTGTAATCAGTTCATCAAGATGCTGCTCATAGGCATTTACTACCTGAGCACGTTCTGCTTCTCGAACTTTTTGAACGATAACCTGTTTTGCTGTTTGTGTTGTGATTCTATCGAACGCTATTGATTCTATTTGTTCTTCGATGAATCCACCTAGTCCAATACCCGGCTCTTCTACTTCTGCAGCCGACAAACTAATTTCCCGATATGGATTTTCAAGACCGGCATCTGTATCTTCAACAACCATCCAACGTCTGAATGTATCGTAATCTCCGGTTCTACGGTCAATGCTTACTCGAACGTCAATATCGCCAGTGTGCTTTTTCTTAGTCGCTGTCGCTAATGCAATTTCCAACGCCTCAAAAATCTTTTCCCTTGGCACTGCTTTTTCGTTCGAAACCGCTTCTACAACTAATAAAATCTCTTTAGCCATATCGTGTTTCCTCTTCCACGTAAAATCCTGTGTTATTCAAACACAGGAACAAGATTTGCTTTATCGATGTTGCTCATGATTAAGGTATATTCAACACCATCAACGATGACTACCGCTGCATTATCTTCAACTTTGAGCAACTTACCCTTAAATTTTCTTCTTCCATCCTGGGGCATTGTTAATTTGACATTAATCGTTTCCCCAATGACCTGTTCGAAATGCTCTGGCTTAAATAGCGGACGATCCATCCCAGGAGATGAAACTTCAAGCACATATTCAGTAGAAATTGGATCTTCAACATCTAATACAGCACTAACCTGATGACTCACTTCTGCACAGTCATCAACATTGATGCCATTTTCATGGTCAATATAGAGTCTTAACGTTGAATGTTTACCGGCCCGAACAAACTCAAGCCCCAGTAATTCATAGCCGAGAGATTCCGCGACAGGTGATAGCATTTCGGTAAGCTGCTGTTCCAGATTGGTCAATTTGCCTCCAGGTGATTTTAAGTACAAAAAAAGGGCTTGAAGCCCTATAAAATATTGACATGCCTGACCAGTACTTGCCTTATGCAAAAACAAACGCCCCTAAAAAGGGGCGCGTATTCTTTCCTTTTACTATGCAATGTTCTGCAATAGTAAAGTACTGGTTGCGGGAGCCGGATTTGAACCGACGACCTTCGGGTTATGAGCCCGACGAGCTACCAGGCTGCTCCATCCCGCGCCTGAAAATGCCGCAATTATAATGCTGCAGCATCTTAAAAACAACTAATCATAAGTTTAGACGTTTTAAATAATCTTGTTAGCTAAATTCAACTTAAGTAATTTGGTGCCGAGAGCGGGACTTGAACCCGCACGCCCATAGAGCACTACCCCCTCAAGGTAGCGTGTCTACCAATTCCACCACCTCGGCGATTAAATTACTGGTCCTCTGGAATGTCTGAAGTGTTAGATGTTGCAGGTACGTCGCTTTCAGGCTGTGCTGATTGAGTTGCCTCAACACCAATTGAAAGATCTTCCCATTCATCTACGCTTTTAGTGACATTTGTTGTCATATTCCCAAGAATAAGACTAAGAACGAAAAATGCTGTAGCCAAGATAGCTGTAGTTCTGGTCAGGAAATTTCCAGCGCCACCTGAACCAAAAATAGTATTCGATGCGCCTGCACCAAAAGAAGCCCCCATATCCGCGCCTTTACCTTGTTGCATTAAAACAAGACCTACAAGAGCGAGGGCAACTAATAAATAAATAATTAATAATACTTCGTACATTAACTTAATCCTGCAGCGTGCTGACAAATCGCACTAAATTCTTCTAATTTAAGACTAGCGCCACCGATCAGGCCGCCGTCAATATCTGGCATTGATAACAATGTTTGAGCATTCGATGCTTTAACACTGCCACCATAAAGGATTCTTAACTTTTCAGCCAGGCCCATATCTGATGAAGCAATAAATGCTCTAATCGCTTTATGTACGTCCTGCGCTTGTTCAGGTGTTGCTGTTTTTCCGGTGCCGATTGCCCAAACAGGCTCATAAGCAACAACCAGAGAACCAAATGCTTCAATTCCACATTTGTCAATAACAGCTTGCAGCTGTTCTTTAATCACTGATTCAGTCACACCGTTTTCACGTTGTTCTTCAGTTTCACCAACACACAAAACAGGCGTTAGATCATTCTTCAGTGCAAGTTTTACTTTCTCAGCTATCGTACTATCGGACTCACCAAAAATACTCCGTCTTTCAGAGTGACCAATAATCACAAACTTCAATCCAACATCGCTAAGCATGGAAGCAGATAACTCGCCAGTGAAAGCACCATTGGGATAAGCTGAGACGTTTTGAGCGCCGATAGAAAAGCCCTGAGCCTTTTCCATTGCTGAGATCAAGAATAATGATGGTACACAAAGAAGGACGTCTACACCATTTAATTGCTCTGTTTTCAGACCCTTGCTAAATACTTCAACCAATTCAGTTGATCCATTTTGCTTCCAGTTTGCTGCAATTAATGGTTTTCTTGTCACTGTGTCATTACTCCGCTGAAAAACGGCCGAGATAGTAACGAACACTCGGCCAATATACAAGAATAAATTGCTGTTTTTTTACCGTTAACAGGCCTCTTCAACCTTTTTGGCTATTCTTTCAGCAAACTGAGTAACTTTCTCTTTTTCTTTGCCTTCTACCATCACTCGAATGACCGGTTCAGTACCTGACGCACGAATCAAAACACGGCCCTCAGTACCCAGCTCTTCTTCCACTGCAGCGATTTCTTGCTGGACAAAAGATTCAGCTAATGGGTCCGTCCCCTTCTTATAACGCACATTGATCAGTATCTGAGGGAACTTTTCAATACCACGACGTAACTCAGCAAGCGACAAGCCACTGTTACAAATTGCAGCCAACACTTGAATTGAAGAAATAATACCATCACCGGTCGATGCATGATTCAGGTTAAGAATGTGGCCAGAGCTTTCTCCGCCAATAGTCCATTCTTTTTCTTTCAACATTTCTACTACGTAGCGGTCACCTACCTTAGAACGAGCAAATGGAATACCCAATGAAGTCAGAGCGACTTCCAGTCCCATGTTACTCATAACGGTGCCGACTACACCACTTCCCTTTAATTCGCCACTACGAAGCGATTCACGAGCTATGATATATACAATTTCATCGCCATCAAGAACATGACCATCCTGATCAACCATCATTAGTCGATCACCGTCACCATCCAGCGAAATACCCAGATCTGCTTTTAAATCTTGTACCGCTTTACTAATGAAGTCTGTATAGGTTGCTCCACAACCGTTATTAATATTGGTGCCGTTTGGTTCAGCTGCGATCTCGAAAACTTCTGCGCCCAATTCACGAAAAACATTAGGAGCAATATGGTAAGTAGCACCATTCGCACAATCCACCACGATTTTCATACCTTTTAACGACAAATCGTTTGGAAAATGACTTTTACAAAATTCAATATAACGCCCTGCAGCATCATTGATTCTACTGGCTTTACCTAACGATGCAGAGTCAACACAATCCATGTCTTTATCCAGTTCGGCTTCTATCGCCAGTTCAACCGCATCATCCAGCTTAGTACCATCAGCATTAAAAAACTTGATACCGTTATCGTAATAAGGATTATGAGATGCAGAAATAACGATACCGGCTTCTGCTCTAAACGTACTGGTCAGATAAGCAACGGCAGGCGTAGGCATCGGACCTAACAGGCCAACATCTACACCAGCAGCGATAAAGCCGGATTCC
Source organism: Alteromonadaceae bacterium (assembly GCA_965656875.1). Lineage (GTDB taxonomy): Bacteria > Pseudomonadota > Gammaproteobacteria > Enterobacterales > Alteromonadaceae > CBFHMJ01. Next base: position 398,166 of record CBFHMJ010000003.1, on the reverse strand, counting down.
AGGGCCGTTTCAAGCATATAACCTGATATTCGAGTATCTTTACCGATCAAGACCTTTCTGGTGCCTTCTTTCGATAATATTCGGCCAGCAGCCCAGCCAAGTTTTAACGCAAAACCCGGGGTGATTGGATACTCACCAACTTTTCCACGAACACCATCTGTTCCAAAATATTTTCTTTTACTCACCAAAAACTCCAAACTGTGTTGCTTTCCATATCTTTATTGCTTCTACCGTTTCTTTTACATCATGAACCCTGATTACTTTTGCTCCTTTTTGAGCAGCAATAACTGCACAAGCGAGGCTACCCGCCAGCCGTTCATGAGTATCCACATTCAACAAATTTCCAATCATTGATTTACGAGACATACCTACCAGAATTGGCAGATTCAGTTCTTGAAACAAATCAAGTTCGGATAAAAGACGGTAATTATGTTCAAGCGTTTTACCAAACCCAAACCCTGGGTCAAGCATTATTTTATCTCTACTGATACCTGCATTGCTGCATGCATCTATTCTCTCTTCAAAAAACGACATCACATCTGACGTGACATCATTGTATTGCGGGTTTTCCTGCATAGTCCTCGGCTGGCCTTGCATGTGCATCAGGCAAACAGGAACGTCAAGTTTCGCAGCCATTTCCACTGCGCCATCTTCTTGCAAGGCTCTGACATCATTAATGATGTCAGCTCCAGCTTCTATAGCCGCCTGCATAACCGCAGGTTTACTGGTATCCACTGAAACCGGAATATCTGTGATCTCTCTGATTGCCTTTATCACAGGTATTACACGGTCGAGTTCAGCTTCCACAGAAACCGCCTGAGCGCCCGGTCTGGTGCTTTCACCACCCACATCTATAATATCAACGCCATGTGCCAGCATGTCGTTAATTTGATTCAATACACAATCAGGCGACGTAAACTTACCGCCATCACTAAAAGAATCAGGCGTAACATTAAGTATTCCCATAATCTGAGGCACTGGCCCCTGTAGCTTTGTCATGATCTTATTCATGTGCGATTCCGTTTGTCGTTCAGTTATAGGTTAATCATAAAAAAACCCCGATAGAATCGGGGTTTTGCATTATTACAAATTTAAGCTGTTATTTTTAATGGTAAGTTGATCCTTCAGAATCACCTTCACCGTTTTCTTGTTCTGAATCACCTTCATTCTTCGGCTGATCGTCTTTTTTTGGCTCAACCCAGTCAGTTGGTGGACGAACGTCACGACGTTCCATTAAATCATCAATTTGTTTCGCATCAATTGTTTCGTATTTCATTAACGCATCTTTCATCGCATGAAGAATATCTACATTATCTTCAAGAATTTTGCGCGAACGGTCGTAGTTTGAATCAACCAGTAAACGAACTTCTTCATCGATTACACGAGCTGTTTCATCAGCAACGTTCTTAGTTTGCGATACTGAGCGTCCCAGGAATACTTCACCTTCTTCTTCAGCGTAAAGCATCGGGCCCAGTTTTTCTGACAAGCCCCATTGCGTCACCATTTTTCGTGCAATTTCAGTAGCACGTTCAATATCATTTGACGCACCGGTCGTAACATTGTCAAAACCATAGATAAGTTCTTCAGCGATACGGCCACCATACAAACTGGACATCATGCTTTCCAAATGCTGTTTACTGTGGCTGATGCGATCGTGCTCCGGAAGATACATGGTTACACCCAATGCTCTGCCTCGAGGAATGATAGTTACTTTATAAACCGGATCATGGTCAGGCACCATACGCCCAACGATTGCGTGACCCGCTTCATGGTAAGCAGTCATTTCTTTTTCTTTCTCGCTCATCACCATGGTCTTACGTTCCGTACCCATCATGATTTTATCTTTCGCTTTGTCGAATTCTTTCATTGTCACAATGCGAGAGTTAACACGAGCAGCCATTAGCGCAGCTTCGTTAACAAGATTTGCTAAATCAGCACCGGAGAAACCAGGCGTACCTCGAGCAATAATTGATGGCTCAACATCATTGGCAATTGGAACCTTGCGCATATGAACTTTAAGAATTTGTTCACGACCACGAACATCTGGCAAACCAACAGTAACCTGACGGTCAAAACGACCCGGACGTAGTAAAGCAGGGTCAAGTACATCTGGTCTGTTCGTCGCAGCAATGACGATAACGCCTTCATTGCCCTCAAAACCATCCATCTCAACTAACATCTGGTTTAGTGTTTGCTCTCGTTCATCGTGACCACCGCCAAGACCGGCGCCACGCTGACGGCCTACAGCATCGATTTCGTCAATGAAGATAATACAAGGCGCAGACTTTTTAGCCTGATCGAACATGTCACGAACCCGCGATGCACCCACACCAACAAACATTTCGACGAAATCAGAACCTGAAATGGCAAAGAATGGTACTTTGGCTTCACCCGCAATTGCTTTTGCAAGAAGCGTTTTACCAGTACCCGGCTGACCGACCATTAACACCCCTTTAGGAATTTTGCCGCCCAGCTTTTGGAATTTGGAAGGATCTTTTAGGAAATCGACCAGCTCTTTAACTTCTTCTTTTGCTTCATCGCAACCAGCAACATCAGCAAATGTTGTTTTCACCTGGTCTTCCGACAGCAGACGCGCCCGGCTTTTGCCGAATGACATAGCGCCTTTTCCACCACCGCCCTGCATTTGGCGCATGAAGAAAATCCAGAAACCGATCAATAGGAAAATTGGGAACCATGAAATGAAAATAGACTTGAGCAGACTCGGCTCTTCCGGTGCCTCACCAACGACTCTGACATTTTGTTTTAATAGCTCATTAAGCAGATCGTCATCTCTCATCGGCATTAGCGTTTCAAATCGCTCACCACCACGTTTTTCACCTGTGATGACGCCATTGTATGAAATTTTAACTTCTTTAACTTTTCCCTGATTTACATCCTGAACAAACTGAGTATAGCTTGTCTGGTGATCAACAAACTCACCCGGGTTAAAGCTTTGAAACACCGCCATAAGAATTACAGCTATGACCAGCCATAATATGAGATTTTTTGCCATATCGCTCAAGGGTATAACCTCTTTAAAATAATAATCCCGATGTACCTGATTTATCAGGCGTTAAATTTACTACAATTTGTATCCGGTCGCCACAATATAGACTTCACGGGATCTCGCCCTTGAAGAATCTGGCTTTCTGGTTTTAATGGTAGCAAATGCTGATTTAACATCATTAAAAAATTGATCGTACCCTTCTCCCTGAAAGGCCTTCACGACAAAACTGCCGTTTTTTTTCAGTACTTGATGACACATATCGAGCGCAAGTTCAACAAGGTACATAGATCGCGCCTGGTCAACACTCCCGTTGCCACTCATATTTGGCGCCATATCAGACATTACCACATCAACATTTTTACCGCCGATTTTTGTGAGAAGTGCGTCAAGTACAGCTTCTTCTCGAAAATCACCCTGTAGAAAGCTCACGCCTGCAATAGGATCCATCGGTAAAATATCGCAAGCAATGATATTACCATCATCACCAACCTGACTAACCGCATACTGCGACCAACCACCTGGCGCCGCACCCAAATCGACAACTGTCATTTCCGGGCGAAGTAATTTATCTTTTGCTTGCAGTTCTTCGAGCTTAAAAACAGCTCTCGAACGTAATCCTCTTTTTTTTGCCTCCTTTACGTAAACATCGTCAAAATGTTCTTTTAACCAACGTTTACTACTGGAGGATTGATTTTTCTTTGTCATACTAAAAATGAATCGTTAGTAATATACCCGAGATGGCGGTAGAATACGCCCAATTCAACCGTAGATTTAAAAAATATTTGTAACAATATGAATTTAAGTAAAAAACAAGTGCAATTTCTGCGCGGTCAGGCTCATTCGTTAAAACCCGTTGTATTACTTGGGTCGAATGGGTTAACTGAAGGCGTCATCGCTGAAATAGAGCACGCACTGTCACACCATGAACTAATTAAAGTACGGATCCCGTCAGAAGACCGAGAGCTAAAGCAAAAAGTTGTTGATGCGATTGTCAGAGAAACAGGTGCCGTTAAAGTTCAGGTGATCGGTCATACCCTTATTCTTTATAAAGAAAGCGAAGAAAAGAAAATCCGAATCCCTAAAGATTAGTCATAGTTTAGCTTAGCAGTACTTGCTGACTATCATTGCTAAACTTGCAGATAAAAAATAAGCCGCTTAAGCGGCTTATTTTTTATGTTTGCGCATCCTAAATATACTGCACTTCCGTAATTTCATACTCAACCGGTCCGGCTGGCGTATTAACAACTACGATATCGTCAATTTCCTTACCAACAAATGCTCGTGCAAGTGGTGAATTCACCGAAATTAGATTTGCTTTAATATCTGCTTCGTCGTCACCAACGATGCGGTAGGTAACTTCATCATCATTATCCAGATTGATCGCTGTTACAGTCGTGCCAAAAATGACACGCCCTGTATTTTCCATCTTAGTTACATCAATAATCTGTACATTTGATAACTTAGATTCAATCTCCTGAATACGACCTTCACAAAAGCCCTGCTCTTCTCGAGCTGCATGATATTCGGCGTTTTCTTTTAGATCACCGTGCTCACGAGCTTCCGCGATTGCGTTGATAATTTCAGGTCTTCTTACCGTTTTCAGATGGTTTAACTCTTCTCTTAAGCTCTGTTCTCCCTGAACAGTCATAGGAATCTGTGCCATTACTTTAATCTCTTATGTAATTCTTGCACGGAGTTAACATTACTACGGCTATCTACTGAATGCGCCTGACAAGTAGCAAATGCAGCATTCATGGTTGTTGTGTAGTTGGCTTTGTAACGTAGCGCTCCGCGTCTCAATACTTTGGAATCTTCGATAGCCTGGCGCCCCTCAGTAGTGTTTACAACATAGCTGTATTCACCATTTTTAATGCGGTCAAGCATATGAGGGCGGCCTTCAAATACTTTGTTGACTCGTCCACATTCGATATTTGCTTCAGTCAACACTTTGTGCGTACCACGGGAAGCATCAAGTTCAAAACCACATTCTCTAAGCTGTTTAGCCAACTCCACGATCATCGTCTTATCGCTGTCGCGAACTGACAATAATGCACGACCATTCTGCGGAATATCATTACCAGCGCCTAACTGAGCTTTCGCGTAAGCTTCAGGGAACGACTCCCCGACGCCCATAACTTCACCAGTAGAACGCATTTCCGGACCAAGAATAGGATCAACACCGTGGAACTTATTGAATGGGATGACAACTTCCTTGACGGAATAATAAGGAGGAATCGTTTCTTTTTCCACTCCCAATTCTTTTAATGTCTTCCCAGCCATCACACGTGCTGCAATTTTAGCCAGTGCAACACCTGTTGCTTTAGAGACAAATGGAACCGTTCTGGCTGCACGAGGGTTAACTTCAATCAGATAAACCAGACCGTCTTTAACCGCAAACTGAGTGTTCATCAAGCCAACAACACCGAGTTCCAGAGCCATTGCGCGAACCTGTTCACGCATAACATTTTGTAATTCGTCAGATAATGAATGAGGTGGTAATGAACAGGCTGAGTCACCCGAGTGAACACCGGCTTGTTCGATGTGCTCCATGATGCCGCCAATCACAACATCAGTACCGTCACATACCGCATCAATATCAACTTCTGTTGCGTTATCGAGGAACAAATCAAGCAATACTGGTGCTTCATTACTCACACTAACTGCTTCATTCATATAACGACGCAAATCTGATTCATCGTAAACGATTTCCATCGCACGACCACCCAGAACATAGGAAGGACGAACAACTAGCGGGTAGCCAATTTGTTCTGCTTTTACAATCGCTTCATCCAGTGACGTTACTGTTGCATTAGGTGGCTGGCGCAAACCTAGCTTTTCAACCATTTGCTGGAAACGCTTACGATCTTCTGCTCTGTCAATTGCATCAGGTGATGTTCCAATCACTGGAACACCATTCGCTTCAAGCTCTCTGGCTAGTTTCAGCGGTGTCTGGCCACCGAACTGAACGATAACGCCTTTTGGTTTTTCAATACGAACGATTTCAAGAACATCTTCAAGGGTAATAGATTCGAAATATAAGCGATCTGATGTGTCATAATCCGTTGATACTGTCTCAGGATTACAGTTAACCATGATAGATTCATAACCATCGGCACGCATCGCCTGAACCGCGTGAACACAGCAATAATCAAACTCAATTCCCTGACCGATACGGTTTGGACCACCACCAATAACCATGATTTTATCGTTATCAGATGGGTTAGCTTCACATTCCTCGTCATAAGTTGAATACATGTAAGCAGTTTCTGATGCGAATTCAGCCGCACAGGTATCAACACGTTTGTACACCGGGAAGATATCGAAGCCATGACGTTTTTTACGGACTTCGCTTTCAGCAACACCCAGTAAGTCTGCAATGCGCTCATCAGCAAATCCTTTACGTTTTAAACTACGCATAAAGTCGCTGTCGATACCGCTCAGACCAGCTTGTTGAATATTACCTTCCTGGTTAACAATATCTTCAATCTGTACAAGGAACCACGGGTCAATATTAGTCAGTTTGAATACTGCTTCCAGATCCATACCTTGTCTGAAGGCATCTGCAACATACCAGATACGTTCTGCACCCGGCTCTTTTAATTCACGAACCAGTTTGGCATGGCTGTCCGGGTCTTCAGCATTAATAACCGGATCAAAACCGCTCACACCGATTTCAAGACCACGTAATGCTTTTTGTAGTGATTCTTGTTGGTTACGACCAATCGCCATTACCTCACCAACTGACTTCATTTGAGTAGTCAGACGGTCTTCACTACCAGCGAATTTTTCAAAGTTAAAACGTGGGATTTTGGTTACTACGTAGTCAATAGAAGGCTCGAAAGAAGCAGGTGTTTTACCACCGGTAATATCATTTGATAATTCGTCCAGTGTATAACCTACAGCCAGTTTTGCTGCGATTTTCGCAATTGGGAAGCCTGTTGCTTTTGAAGCCAGTGCAGAAGAACGTGATACACGAGGATTCATTTCGATAATGACCATACGACCAGTATTCGGGCAAATACCGAACTGAACGTTTGAACCACCCGTCTCAACACCAATCTCGCGTAGTACAGCCAAAGAAGCATTACGCATGATTTGGTATTCTTTGTCCGTCAGTGTCTGAGCTGGTGCAACGGTAATAGAGTCACCCGTATGAATACCCATCGGGTCCAGATTCTCAATCGAACAGATGATGATACAGTTGTCGTTTTTGTCACGAACAACTTCCATCTCGTATTCTTTCCAGCCAATTAATGATTCATCGATTAATAATTCATTGATTGGTGATAAATCTAAACCACGGCGACAAATTTCTTCAAACTCTTCCTGGTTGTAAGCGATACCACCACCAGAACCACCCATAGTAAATGATGGACGAATAATTGTAGGGAAGCCAATTTCTTCTAATATTTCGTAGGCTTCTTCAATACTGTGTGCAATACCAGAACGTGGAGTCTCAAGGTTGATTGAACGCATTGCTTCATCAAAACGACTTCTGTCTTCCGCTTTGTCGATAGCATCAGCCGTCGCACCAATCATTTCCACATCATATTTAGCAAGCACACCATGCTTTTCAAGATCTAACGCACAGTTCAGCGCAGTCTGGCCACCCATCGTTGGTAACACAGCATCCGGCCGTTCTTTTTCAATAATATTCTCTACCACTTCCCAGTGAATCGGCTCGATGTACGTCGCATCAGCCATCTCAGGGTCAGTCATAATGGTCGCTGGATTAGAGTTCACCAGTATGACTCTGTAGCCTTCTTCCCTTAATGCTTTACAAGCTTGCGCCCCTGAATAATCAAACTCACAGGCCTGACCGATAACAATCGGACCAGCGCCGAGGATAAGTACACTTTTTATGTCTGTGCGTTTTGGCATCTTAAAAAACTCTGAACTCTAGCTAACAAAAAGAGGGGATACCCTCGATTACTTCCTAAGTCAGACATCCGGTCTTGTTTAGGAAAACGCCTGACTAATCAGGCGCTCAACTCGCTCTAAGGACAGGTGCAATCAATCCTCATACCCTGCCCTTATGTGGCCAATCAGGCGTTTTTCTTCATTAACTCAATGAAGTGATCAAACAACTTACCTGCTTCGTGTGGACCCGGACTTGCTTCAGGGTGCCCCTGGAAACTAAAGGCCGCTTTATCTGTGCGATGAATGCCCTGTAGAGAACCATCAAACAAAGAAAAATGCGTTGCACGAAGGGTTTCTGGTAACGATGCTTCATCAACAGCAAAACCGTGATTCTGGCTGGTGATCATCACCTGATTCGCATCAACGTCTTTTACCGGGTGGTTAGCACCGTGATGACCGAATTTCATTTTCAGTGTGTTAGCACCACTGGCTAATGCCAGTAACTGGTGACCAAGACAAATACCAAAGACCGGAATGTCGGTTTCAAGGAAGGATTTAATCGCTGAAATGGCGTAATCACATGGCTCTGGATCACCCGGACCATTCGATAAGAAAATACCATCAGGATTTAGCGCCAGCACTTCATCAGCAGGCGTTTGAGCCGGAACGACTGTCAGGCGACACTTACGGTCAACTAACATGCGTAAAATATTTTTCTTCACACCAAAGTCATAAGCAACAACATGGAATTCAGCATCGTCATCAGCCAGCGTGCTGAAACCTTCGCCTAATGCCCAGCTACCAGCATTCCACTGATAACGTTCTGTTGTTGAAACCACTTTTGCCAGGTCCATACCTTTCAAACCCGGGAAATCTCTTGCAGAAGCAAGCGCAGCTGCTTCATCCAATGAATCTCCCGCCAGGATACAGCCGTTTTGAGCACCTTTTTCTCGTAAAATGCGCGTTAGCTTACGAGTGTCGATGTCGGCGATTCCAAGGATATTATTTGATTTAAGATAATCGGAAAGGGATTGTTGATTTCTGAAGTTACTACTTAAAAGAGGAAGGTCACGAATGATTAGGCCTTTAGCCCAAATCTGATTGGATTCAATATCTTCATCATTAGTGCCGGTATTGCCAATGTGAGGATATGTGAGCGTTACAATTTGTTCAGCATATGACGGATCAGTTAAAATCTCCTGATATCCAGTCATTGAGGTATTAAAAACAACCTCCCCGACGGCAAGTCCTTCAGCGCCGATTGCAGTCCCGCGAAATACAGTACCGTCTTCAAGTACCAAAAGGGCGGATTTAGTCAAGACAGCCTCCTAAAAGTTCAACAGACATACTTACGTTGCGTATGTCTGTATTAATGAGTCCCCATGCCAGTCACCACCGACCAGACAAACGGGCGCATTCTACTTTAAATCACCAGGCTGGTCTAACGCTTTTTAAACAATTTTATAAAAATGGACCGTTTGGACAGCTTTTTAACATTATCCTTCATAATCATTAATTTTCTAGCTAAGTCCCAGCACATCTTGCATAGTAAAAAGACCAGACTGTTTATCTGATAACCACTTTGCCGCACGAACAGCACCTTTTGCAAAGGTCATGCGATCCGTGGCTTTATGAGTAATTTCAAGCCGTTCACCTATGTCGGCAAACAACGTGGTATGTTCACCAACAATATCGCCAGCACGAACGGTAGCAAAACCTATTGTTTTTCTATCTCTTTCCTCATTAATCCCTGAACGCCCATAAATAGCATGGTCTTTAAGGTCAATGGCAAGAGTTTCCGCTATGATTTCACCAATTTTTACTGCTGTACCTGACGGTGCATCTTTTTTATAACGGTGATGAGCCTCCAGAATTTCAATGTCGGTATAATCACCCATCACTCTGGCTGCCGTTTGTACAAGATTAAACAACAAGTTGACGCCAACACTCATATTTGGCGCATGAACAATAGCAATATCACTGGCTGCATCGGCAATCAGTTTTTCAATGTCATCACCAACCGCTGTCGTGCCGATAACCAAATTTTTATTGTGTTGCCTGCACCAGTTTATGTGGCCTTCTAAAGCCTCAGGCAAAGTAAAGTCGATCATGACCGAAGTTGCCAGGGTAGATTCACTAAATTCTTCAACCACTGATAAACCCGACTTACCAAATCCCGCCAGTTCACCAACATCAATACCTGTCAGAGAAGAATGCTGGCGTACCATAGCTGCGGCCAGTTGGGTCTCTGAATCATCATTAACAGCTGTAGCCAGCACCCGGCCCATACGACCATTTACACCAAAAACACCTACATTCAATTGTTCAGACATCTCACATCCAGTCTTTTATTCAATAATCATCAGATAAGCGAATCCTGCCTGTTATTCATAACAAACGCCAGTTGAAACCAGATTGATTTAGCAACAATCCAGTCCTCTAATACCGGAGAATTCGATCTAAATCCGGTTTTGCTATAACAAAGCAGAAATCAGATACAAAAAAGCCGTTGTTAGTCATACCAACAACGGCTTTCATTTTATGAATGACTGACACTAAACCGATTAACTGGTCAGGTCGTCAAAGAATTTTTTCACACCGTCAAAGAAACCTTTTTCCTTCGGCTGGTATTTCGCAGCTTCATCACCTGTTCCCATCGATTCTTCTAACTGACGTAACAGCTCTTTCTGCTTATCAGATAAATTAACCGGCGTTTCAACAACGATTTTACACATCAAATCGCCGATGGCACCGCTACGAACAGATTTAACGCCCTTACCGCGAAGACGGAACATTTTACCGGTTTGCGATTCTGCCGGGATTTTCAGGCGTGCACGGCCATCCAGTGTCGGCACTTCGATTTCACCACCTAATGCAGCACGAGTGAAGCCAATCGGTACTTCGCAATAAAGGTTATTGCCGTCACGGACAAAAATCTCATGGTCGCGAACGGAAACCTGTACATAAAGGTCACCAGCAGGCGCACCAAATTGTCCAGCTTCACCTTCTCCGGATAAGCGAATTCTGTCACCCGTATCAACGCCCGCAGGAATTTTAACAGACAAGGTTTTTGTCTTTTCAACACGTCCCTGACCATGACAACTGCCACACGGATTAGAAATGATTTTTCCTCGGCCTGAACACGTTGGACACGTCTGTTGTACAGCGAAGAAGCCCTGACGCATTTGAACCTGACCACTACCATGACAAGTAGGACAAGTTGTTGGCTTGGTGCCTTTCTTCGCACCTGAGCCATCACAAGGTTCACAGTTCACCCAGGTTGGAACTTTAATTTCAAGTTCTTTACCTCGAACGGCGTCTTCTAAGGTCATTTCTAAATTATATCTAAGGTCAGAACCACGCTGCGCTCTCGATTGACGACGGCCACCACCGCCTCCACCAAAGATATCGCCGAAAACGTCACCAAAAACGTCTCCAAAATCAGCGCCACCAAATCCTTGACCACCGCCACCACGATTTGGATCGACACCTGCGTGACCAAACTGATCATAGGCAGCACGCTTTTGAGAATCATTCAAAATCTCATAAGCTTCTTTGATTTCCTTAAATTTTTCTTCCAGTGCTTTATCACCTGCCGTGCGGTCGGGGTGATACTTCATGGCTAAGCGCTTATAAGCTTTTTTGATGTCTCGTTCACTGGCGTCTTTCGCTACACCCAGAACTTCATAGTAATCACGTTTTGACATAATTTAATAATAAACTCAGATTTGGCATCCAGATGTGAACAGCACTTCGCTTGTTTCACAATAGCTCTGGCAAAACAGAAACTTTACTTATAAGAACACCTGCAATTGCAGGCGTCCTTATACACAGTGAATATGAGGCAACTCAAAGGTCGCCTCTATTCCAACAAGTTTTATTTCTTGTCGTCTTTAACTTCTTCGAACTCAGCGTCCATAACATCATCATCTGCTGATGCTTGTTCTTGTTGCTGACCAGCAGCATCTGCACCGCCAGCTTGCTGTGCTTTAGCCTGAGCCATTTCAACCAGCTTCTGAGATGCTTGAATCAATGCCTGAGATTTAGCTTCGATAGCTTCTTTATCATCGCCTTTCGTTGCTTCTTCAAGTTCTTTAATTGCCGATTCGATAGCTTCTTTATCGTTAGTTGCTAATTCTTCGCCAGCTTCTTCAACTTGCTTACGAGTAGCGTGTGCAAGTGCATCACCCTGGTTACGAGCGCCAACTAACTCTTCGAATTTCTTATCTTCTTCAGAGTTAAGTTCTGCGTCGCGAACCATTTTTTCTACTTCGTCATCAGACAGACCAGATGATGCCTGGATAGTAATCTTCTGTTCTGTACCAGTGTCTTTATCTTTTGCTGATACATGAAGGATACCGTCAGCATCAACATCAAAAGAAACTTCGATTTGTGGCACACCACGCGCCGCAGGACGGATACCTTCAAGGTTGAACTGACCTAGCGATTTGTTATCAGCAGAACGTTTACGCTCACCCTGAAGAACATGAATGGTTACCGCAGACTGATTGTCATCAGCAGTTGAGAATGTTTGAGACTGCTTTGTAGGAATAGTCGTGTTTTTCTCGATAACACGAGTCATCACGCCACCCATTGTCTCAATACCCAGAGAAAGAGGTGTTACGTCAAGAAGAAGTACGTCTTTAACATCACCAGAAAGAACACCACCCTGAACCGCAGCACCAACAGCTACTGCTTCATCCGGGTTAACGTCTTTACGAGGTTCTTTACCGAAGAATTCTGTGACCAGTTTTTGTACCAGAGGCATACGCGTCTGACCACCAACCAGGATAACTTCGTTAATGTCAGAGATTGACAAGTCTGAATCTTCAAGTGCTTGCTTAACAGGTTTCAATGAATCCTGAACCATATCTTCAACCAGTGACTCAAGTTTTGCACGAGTCACTTTGATGTTCATGTGCTTAGGACCTGTCGCGTCAGCAGTAACGTAAGGTAGGTTTACGTCTGTTTGTTGAGCAGAAGATAGTTCGATTTTCGCTTTTTCTGCTGCTTCTTTAATACGCTGCATGGCAAGTGGATCAGCTTTAAGATCAACGCCCTGCTCTTTCTTAAACTCGTCTACTAAGTAGTTGATTAGACGGTTATCGAAATCTTCACCACCTAAATGAGTGTCACCGTTAGTCGCCAGTACTTCAAACGTGTGCTCGCCTTCAACTTCATCAATCTCAATGATTGAGATATCGAATGTACCACCACCAAGGTCATATACTGCGATTACGCTGTCGCCTGTTTTCTTGTCAAGACCGTAAGCAAGTGCAGCTGCTGTCGGCTCATTGATAATACGCTTAACTTCAAGACCCGCGATACGACCAGCATCTTTAGTTGCCTGACGTTGAGAGTCATTAAAGTATGCAGGTACTGTGATTACTGCTTCAGTTACTGCTTCACCCAGGTAGTCTTCAGCTGTTTTCTTCATTTTTGCAAGAACTTCAGCAGAAACCTGAGGTGGCGCCATGTTATTACCTTTAGCAGCAACCCATGCATCGCCATTATCAGCCTTAACAATGTCGAAAGGCATGATATCGATATCGCGCTGAACTTCTTTATCTTCCCAACGACGACCGATTAGACGCTTAATAGCAAATAGCGTATTTTTAGGGTTAGTTACTGCCTGACGTTTAGCCGGCTGACCAACTAACGTTTCACCGTCATCTGTGTATGCGATGATTGAAGGCGTTGTGCGATCACCTTCTGCGTTTTCGATTACGCGAGGTGCGTCTCCATCCAGCACAGCAACACAAGAGTTAGTGGTACCTAAGTCGATTCCAATAATTCTACCCATTAGATAAATCTCCAACCTTTTCAAAATATGAATAACTGTTTAATTGCTTTTAATAGTGGGGTTGGCACTTTTGAATTCAATCCCTGACTTTAAATTTTTTTTACGAAAATTATTTTTTAGGCATTATTTAGCCAATTCTGACGTATTGAGCGTAAAAAGCCCCTTAGTTAGATGATGAAAGAATTGTTTCACCGCCTCAGTTGAGTCACACTATAGGCCGAAAATTTAAAGACGTTTATACGCCTGGACGAATAAACGATATTCATACTGGCTAATCTCAAAAAGATATGAGGACACATCATGCCATTACTAGACAGTTTTACCGTTGACCACACAATCATGAACGCACCGGCGGTACGTGTAGCTAAAAAGATGACCACACCTAAGGGCGACAATATTACTGTTTATGATCTACGTTTCTGTAAACCGAACGAAGACATTCTGTCTGAACGTGGTATTCATACGCTTGAGCATTTATTTGCTGGTTTCATGCGTAACCACCTGAATGGTGAGAATGTTGAAATCATCGATTTATCACCGATGGGTTGCCGTACCGGTTTCTATATGAGCCTGATTGGTGAGCCAGAAGAAGGTCTGGTTGCTGAAGCATGGCTTGCAGCAATGAAGGACGTACTGGGCGTTGAAGATCAAACGCAAATCCCTGAATTAAATGTTTACCAGTGTGGCACCTATGAAATGCACTCTCTGGAAGAAGCACAGGGAATTTCTAAAAAAATTATTGATGCTGGAATTGGCGTTAATAAAAACGAAGACATTACATTAAGCAAAGAGTTTCTTGAAAAGCACTCTTAATGACGTCGAGGTCTGTTGACCTACTCGGGTGTCGAGTTGTTCGTGTTCGTCATTATAAATAACGGCGAATAGCACAAGCTTTAACGACCTGTAAAAAAAGCGGTGACTGATAACGCAATCAGCACCGCTTTTTTAATTGTTCGTTTATTTGTTCGATCACATCTTCATTTATCTTCAGCGCTTATCAACAGAAGCCACTATTTATTGTGCTTCTTAAAAATGAACTCACCCCACTCAGGCAATCGCTGCATCAACTGTAGTCAATAATTCTGACGCATTTGCTCTCGCCGTGGCCGTGATATTATCGCCACCCAGCAATCGGGCAATTTCATCAACCCGCTCCGGCGTAGTCAACGCTTTAATCGATGTTTCAGTTTGATTCCCTTTGTTCTTCTTGTTCACAAACATCTGGTTATGTCCTTTCGCTGCAACCTGAGGCAAGTGAGTGACGCAAATCACCTGAGTCGTATCGCCAAGTTCACGCAACAAAGTACCAACCGACGATGCAGTTGGCCCACTGACACCAACATCAACTTCATCAAAAATCATCGTTGGCGTTGTCGTTTTATCACCTATTGTGACTTGCAAAGCCAGACTGATTCGAGACAGTTCACCACCAGAAGCCACTTTACCCAAAGGCTGTAACGGTTGGCCTGGATTGGCTGACACCAAAAATGACACATCATCATTACCATTCACCGAAGGTTTCGCCGTATCATAATCAGCTGCATTAACAGCGATGTCGAACAAGCCCTTTTCCATATTCAGTAACTTCATTTTACTCATAATCAAACGAGTGACTTTCTTCGCGGCTTTGCGGCGGCTTTCCGTTAATTGACTGGCAAATGTTGAATAATCAGCTCGTGCTGACTCGATTTCATGTTCCAGTTCATCAATTCTTGAATTGTTGGACGCGAATTGAGTCAATTGCAACGCCAGGTTACTGTGGTGTTCAGCCAATTCTTCTGGTTTCACCTGATGTTTACGCGCCAGTGAAATGGCGGCCGATAATCGTTCATCAACCTGTTGCAACCTGGAAGGGTCCAAATCGAGATTCTCGACATAGCTTCGCAACTCACGGGACGCTTCTTCTACCTGAACCGCTGCATCCATGAGTAAACTACTAATCGGCTCAAGCGCTTTATCCACATCAGCCAGTTCCGTTATTTCTTGCATTGCACTGTTAATAACTGACCAGGCATTACCATTTTCACCGCCATATAATCGTTCCAGGTGTGTATAACTTGCATCATAAAGACGCTGTCCGTTCGATAACAGGTTGTGTTCTTGTTCAATGGATTCAAACTCGCCGGGTTGCAATGCAAACTCATCCAACTCATTAACCTGATATTCCAGTAGCTGACGATGAGCTTCCTGACTGTCTCTTAATGCGATGAGTTCATTCCTTTCCTTTATTAAGGCTTGCCAGGATTTGCACTTCAGTGCGACTTTGTCTTGTAGTTTTTGATGTTGAGCATAAAGATCGATGAGATATCGTTGATGGTCGCCGCGCGTCAATAATTGATGTGCATGTTGACCGTGAATACGGATGAGATGCTGACCCAGTTCCTTAAGCTGCTGTAAAGGTACCTGACTGCCATTAATCCAGGCTTTTGAGCCGCCTTTTTGCAAAATTACCCGACGAATAATGCATTCATTGCTGTCATCATCAAGCATTTCATTGTCTTTAAGCCACTGACGAGCAGCCTGAACGTCTTTTATATTAAAATTTGCGATAATCTCTGCTTTATCTTCGCCACCACGAACAGCGCTGGCATCGGCACGTTCTCCCAAACATAATGCAAGCGCATCAATCCCAATTGATTTACCTGCGCCAGTCTCACCGGTAATAGTGGTCATTCCGGGAGACCATTCCACATCTATATTTTTAACGATTGCGAAGTTTTTAATGTGCAGAGAATTTATCATTATTTTCACTCAGCTCAACAAAGACTGTTGTTTTATACAGTAAAGTTTACTGGTTGAAAAGTACCTGGACTCAAGTTTCACATTTTGTTCAGGTAAATAATCGACTCCGATGTGTCTAATAAGTCGGGCTGGCCCAGTTAAATTTAGACCGCAACACTTTGTAGTAGCTATATGATTTTGGGTGAAGTAATCGCAGACCCATCGGGCTTTTTCTTATTTTAACTTCATCACCAGGTTGCACTGGCAAAATCACATGACTGTCACAACTGATTTGAAGCTGTGCGTCGTTCTTATCGGAGACTTTAATCGTCACTTCACTATTACTGTCGATAACAATCGGACGACTACTTAATGTGTGAGGAAACATTGGCACTAAAGCGATAGCTTCCAGATCGGGGGTAAGAATGGGACCGCCACCCGATAGCGAATATGCGGTGGAGCCCGTCGGAGTAGAAATAATAAGCCCATCAGAGCGTTGGCAAAAAACAAAGTCATCATTGATGTACGCATCGAATTCAATCATATGCGCCACTTTATCCGAGTGGACAACCGCTTCATTCATTGCGCAATTGCTGCTTTTCAATTCACCATTTCGGTAAACTTCAACATCCAGCAAAAATCGTAATTCAGTTTTAAATTCGCCCGCAAGTACATCTATTAAAGGCTGTTCATAGTCATCTGGCGATAAATCTGTCAGAAAACCGAGATTACCCCGGTTAACGCCGATGACGCCAACATTGAAGCGAGATAACACTCTCGCAGCGCCCAACATAAATCCATCACCACCAACCACAACCGCCAGATCACAACACTCACCCAGTTCAACCAGATCCAGTGCCTTGATGTCGGTCATATCTAACTGTTCTGACGCCTGTTGTTCAACAAAAACCTGATAACCTTGATCAGTTAAAAACTGATGCAAAGCCGTCAATGTTACCTTAGCGCCGTCGTGACTTGGTTTTCCTATTAAACCAATCGATTTAAAAGTCTGATGCATATAGTGTTTTAACAAGAGAATGCGTGATGTGAGTATAACTTTAACATCGAAAAAATCACGGGATAAATCTGTCAGAATTAGATCGAAACGCTCTTGAAATCATTCAGTCGGTTATATTTTGCCCATTCGATGAATAATCATCTTGAATCACAACAAACTACCCCCATAATATCGGCAGGTTTAAAACTATTGGAGAAAGTACAAATGTCAACAGAGCAACACGACGCTCCAGCTGAGGAGTCAACGGTTCAACCAGAAGCGCCTGAAACTCAGGAAGTTGATCAGGAACAACGTATCGCTGAATTAGAAGCAGCGTTAGCAAAAGCAGAAGCCACTGTAGAAGGTCAGAAAGATTCTGTTATTCGCGCAAAAGCTGAGGTTGATAATATCCGCCGCCGTGCCGCACAGGACGTTGATAAAGCCAACAAATTCGCCCTTGAGAAATTCGCATCGGAGTTATTACCGGTTATCGATAATCTTGAGCGTGCAATTACTTTTGCAGATGCTGAGAATGAACAGGTTAAGCCGATTCTTGAAGGTGTAAATCTGACACATCAAAGCTTTTTAGCCAGCATTGAGAAATTTGGCATGACGTCTGTTGATCCTCAAGGTGAAACATTTAACCCTGAGCATCATCAGGCTATGTCTATTCAGGAAAATGGTGACGTTCCATCAAACACTGTTATCGCTGTTATGCAAAAAGGTTATTTACTGAATGGCCGCCTGATTCGCCCTGCGATGGTCATGGTATCTAAAGCACCAGCTGATGGTGTTGATACAACAGCATAACTCTTATAGTTCTTAGTGCTGTTAACGACAAAACCCGCTCTACGCGGGTTTTTGCTATTTATATGCTCGTTATTTTTTGTGCTACTCAACAGAAAGAACAGATTTCAACCACTCGTTTACTTCACAATCCATCACCAGATGAACTCGTGTTCTGGGGCTTTGATTAATCACAGCATGGGGTAAATCAGCATTCATATACCAAAGTTCGCCCTCCTCCATTGGAACGATCTCACCATCTACATAAAAATCTACCAGTTGATCTGAAATCACCGGTAAATGCAAACGAGCCAGGCCGTGCTCCAGCGACAACGCTTCATCACGGTGTTCATGAATACTGGCTCCCGGTGATAATCGCATCAGTCTTACCGACCTGACCGGGCATTTCATCTTATAGATTAGCGCTTTAATTCCCTGCATTCCGCCCAGCACATCCATGTTGGCCCATTCGCCGTCGGTGTCGATATCAAAACTTTGAATGACAGGATGAGCTGATAAGTGATTACGTTTGCAGCGTAATGGAAATACAGACCAACTTCCGTCGTAGACCTCACTATTTACATGATCAACCCAGTCCAGACTCGATGCTAACTCCACATCATCTTTAATCTGGATGAAATCAAAGAGTACATGAAGTTTGCAGGCAGGCAGTCGGGCCGGAAGTTGAATCATAGAAAGCTCCTTCTAAACAGTGTCTTACGAAAATAAAGGCCAGATACTATAGCGAGGGCAACCATCAGAGTTCAAGTAGATGCCGCGTCAAGTTAGATCTATATCAAATCATCAGTACCTGAATAATTGTAATCCTTATCTGGTCTGTCCTGGTGAATGAGGGTTCCCCGGATACCGGAACTAACAAAAACGGGAGAACCCGGGTCAGCGCCCCCTATCTACCGGATTTTTTAATGGTGGGTTTAAAAAATGAAGGAGGTGTTTCTGGCTGCTTCTTTCCCTGCTGCAAACGTTTTTCTTCTCGTGCAATTTCTTCGGTATAAAACGTTCTGAGTCCTTTCCAACGAATTTTGAGCGACGCCAGATAGCTAGGTAATCGTTTTTCAATGATACCTTCGTTTCGAGCAAGACGAAGCAAACGCTGCCTGTAATTTCGCCACCGTCGCTGAGCCTGGGCTTGCTCAACAGAGGAGCGCAGGATCGGACTATAATAGGGGTCAAGATTTTCTGAGGATTCAAGGAGCCGTATAGCTTTTTGTCCCAGAACATTTTTATCGAGTGTTAACGATTTACTGTCTGCAACCGGCTTAAACAATATCGCCTTAATAACGATTCGTGTGCTGCAAATCAATAATGCAATTCCAACAAGTAAAATCAAAATTTTCATGCGTTATCCAACATATCTGGTGCCAGCATCTTCTCTGACATGTTTTTATGGATAAGCACGGTCGTAACCTTCAATATAATGATGGCAGCAGTTAGTAATGTCAGAGACGGCATGATGTACCGATAGAACATCGCAAACAGACTTGAATCAAATACAAACCTTTCTGCCAGCCTGACAAATTGACAACATGCAAAGATAAGCTGAATAAAGAGAAGTGTTTTAACGGTAGTTGAAATAGCTATATTTCTAACGATGTGGAAGTGTGTAGTTGTCCAGATAAAGCCAAGATTTAACAGCATAAAATAGAAATACCAGATACTCTTCATCATTTCTGGCATTGATGCGACGACATCTTTTAGCAAATTATAACCAATACTGTCGATAGCCCAAAACGCGAACAATACATTAATAGTAATTGCAAATCCCTGATCATGTTTATTCAGATGTGCGCCTAACAGCACACAAATTACTATTGTAATCATTATGATGACATCGACTGCAAGCGTAAAATCGGCAAATCCCAACGTTTTATCTCTCTTAAATAATTAACTCCACTGAAGAGGTCACTACTTCAATGGAGTATGATTTCAAATCGAAGAAATCGGATAGTTTTCGTCAGAATCACCGATTATGTGGTGGTTCATACCCTCCTCCTCCCAGATCAGTTTTGTCATGCATACTTTCTTGAGAAATCGAAACCGTATCACTTTGTAATCGTTGTTCTGATTTCGGTGCATCATTTGCTTGCGAAGCATCCTGCTCAATGCGCTGAAAAACTGCTGCATAAGGGTTGTTATTAGAAATTTGCATTATTACCTCGCGTTTCACTTTGTATGCGCCGCAGGTACAACCCTAAAACGGACACATTATTTAGAAGAATCGCCCTCATGTCAATAATGTTTAATTAACATAAAAGGCATTATTTTTAATATAAATACGTATTAAGTTAACGATATTAATGCCTTTGGAAACAAAATTAAAGGTCTCTTAACCAAAAAGTTTAAATGCTCAAATGTTTATCAATATGAAAGGAAATAAAAGAATTAATAATTATTGATGAGGAAACGCAAAAAATCTGACAAGACAACGTTTGATAATCGACAGAATAGCTGAGCCAGCAGCATAAGATCTCATTTTCCTAATACAAGGACTATACTACTATAGTAACAGGCGGTGTTTGCGAACAGGCAGGTAACACCGTTCTTTAAATAATGACCACTCAAATCAATGAACTGGTGGCCTGATGACCGATAAAACGACAATAAAAGCAATTATTCCTGGCATTATCATTGTGTTGTTACTTACCTTTTCATCAGTAAACAATCAGTTTCTGTGGCTTAACCTTAAAACCCACGATGTAGTTCTGAATGTCGACCAGGGGTATACCTGGGAACCCAACTCACTGGTTATTCACAACCACCAGGTAGTCGATGAAACCACCCTTCCTGTTCTTTCCAGCGTTATATCTGCACTAAATACCCTCGACCCCAAAGCGGTCATTATTCTCCTTCAATCAGACGCGGCTCAAATGCTCATTGATAAACTGGAAACACCGGTACAGGTGGCCAGAATTAAACGACAAGGTACAACACCCAATCAAACCAATAGCCTGAATGCTGTGAATATTTTGCCGGTAGATGGTATCTACCGGCTTGCTCAACCTGACTTGACGAAAGATAGTCTTGTGAATAGCTGGGAGGATACATCGCTTACCTATACCGACAATTCTCCGCTATTTATCAACTATTTTATGTCGGTCGATTCCATCCCTAACATGACGTTGCGACAAGCCAGTCGAGGCAGCTTAATTGACTCGCTGGTTGAGGATAAAGTTGTGTTAATCGATCTGGAATATTCAACTAACCAGCAACGATTTTTTATACCCGGTAATCAGTCATCAGGTTATTTATCATTTGGCATGTTGCAATCATTGGCTGCTGAAAGTCTGTTATCTGATACAACAATAAAAGAATTATCTGTCAGCCAAATCACCATTCTGTTTACCAGTTGTTTCTTGCTTACATTTTTTTGCCTGCAACTACTTTCAGTGAGAATTCGATATCTCATTATTGTTTTGTTTATTTTACTGACATGGAGTTGTTTCTATATTGCACTAACGCGTTTCAGCTTGCTGATACCTGCAGCTGAACTCGTGTTAATTCAATTAACGGGAGTATTGCTCTTCATCGCCACAGAACAACTGAATGAAAAATCACTTATTGGGCGTTTGTTGGCACAGCTCAACATGGAACTCAGTAAAAAAATACAACCTAAGTCTTTCTATCAGGTGACATCTCCCTGGGAAAATCTGCATATTCTCATCAATCAACAACTCAACCTCAATCGTTCCATTTTCCTGGAAAAAGTCATTGCCGATCATCGGGTAAAAGAAATTCACGCACTGAATTGTTCATTAGATGATATCGAAGAAATGAGACGGGACTATGAGAGACAACCCTATAGCGATGCCATTGAAAATTTAAAGCCCGTCAAATTAGTCCATCGACAATATTTTAAGGGCACAAAAGACACCGAATCGGAATATCTCATCCCATTTGTATTTGCAGGCAATGTCATGGGTTTCTGGGCATTATCCGTCAATCAACTAAGTGACAACAAACAAGCACTCTTTGAAAGTAACCTTGCGTCATTTGGCGCTGAAATCGCTGAAATCCTGTTTCA
This sequence comes from Alteromonadaceae bacterium, assembly GCA_965656875.1. Classification (GTDB taxonomy): domain Bacteria; phylum Pseudomonadota; class Gammaproteobacteria; order Enterobacterales; family Alteromonadaceae; genus CBFHMJ01. The sequence goes on along the minus strand of CBFHMJ010000003.1, from coordinate 375,950 downwards.
TCGCAAACAATTTCGCCGACAGGAAGCAAAAGAGCGAAACCCGATTCGACGCTTCTTTGATCTGAAAATGGCCTGGTCCGATTATGAGTCACTCTCAACATCCATTGGCATTCTGGAAAAACGCTATGACATGTTGCAAGACGTATTTGATGGCATGAGCTCTGCGGCTGTTCTGTACAATCTGTTTGGGCAACTTCTCTACGCCAATGAAGTAATGGAGGATATTGCCCAACGACTGGACACCCCCGTTTATACATTAACCATTCACGACTTTTTGCTTCAAATTACAGCCCACTCAAGTGATGAGCTAAAAAAATATCTACTGAATGTCACCATTCATCATCAAAGTGTCGATCTGCAATTGAGGTCAGATCTACTACAAGGAAATTACATTCTTAAAATACGGTCGATCAATATTGACGATTCTGACAAATCAGGAGATTCATCATTCTTAACTATGGGTATTTTACTGGAGTTTATTGATTTCACCCGAATGCAGTCTGTGTTATCTGTCCGTTCAGAGTTAGTGAATCATTTCATCCATCAGTCTCGAAACAATATCAGTAAAATGAATCTCATTTGTAGACGTCTGCGGAAAACCAGCACAACGCCAGAAAATGAATGGTTTACTGAACTGGAAAGAACCTTACTAAATGCCGAACAGGTAACGTCAAATGTCGAGGGTTGCCTGAACACACATTACTTTTCTGGCCACGAAATTACACCCGTTAATATCATCAGACTGGTCAACGACACCATCAGCCATTTTCATCACATCATTGAGCAAAAATCGATTCAGCTGCAAACACGGTTACCAACACTGTTGAGCCTGGCACTTATTCAGCCAGAACAGTTCACCAGTTTGCTACAACAAACCTTCAAACTCATGACTGAGGATGCGTCATCTCACGACTCAGTGTTATCAATTTCAATCAATGACACCGAAACAAGTTCCGAAAAAAGGCATTTAACGGTTATTATCGAAAATCAGGGGTACGGCATGCCAAAACAAGAGCTTGACGCTATGCTTAATGAATCACCGGGGGAATCTGGAAACTCCGACAGTATCATCGAAGAATTATTGAAAATGATGAACCTGGTTAATGCATGGGGCGCCACTACGGCATTAGAAACTGAGTTAGGCGCTGGTTATCGCATGAAGATCTTGCTACCCGCTTTTATCCATTAGGTGTGGAGAGATAGCATATGACAATAAAAAAAATTTTATTGGTCGAAGACGAAAAGATCATAGCCGAGCTAATGAAACTGGAGTTAACAGCTGAAGGCTACGATGTAACGACCGTATATAATGGTATTCAGGCACTTTCAGCCATCAATGATAACCATTTTGATTTGATTATTACCGACTTGTTCATGCCGGAAATGGACGGCATCGACCTGTTAAAACAGCTTAAATCCGCCAGTAATACCATTCCAACAGTCGTTATCTCAGCCTCTCAAAATGACAATATCAAGAATCAGTTAAACAATCTTGGCATTACGCAATTTATTGATAAACCGATCAACAATGAACGGTTAGATTTACTCCTCTCACTCATTGACGATCTGTAATCAGGCAGGTCAATGGATACCTTGTTCCCGCTAACTATTTTTCCAACAGGTGGGCTGGCAAGTTCCATTATTACCACCGTGTGGGTTGGCATTATTGTCATCAGCTTCTACAACCTGCGTTTTGGTACAACGCTATCGGGCCTGGTTGTGCCGGGTTACCTTATCCCGCTTTTCATTGTTAAACCCATCAGCGCCTGGGTCATCATTGGTGAAAGCATCATCACTTACCTGATCAGCCGTCTGCTGGTGGAAAAACTGTTCATCAAACTTGGATTAGGTGAAATGTTTGGTCGGGACAGGTTTTTCATTCTGATTCTGGTGAGCATTCTGGTTCGTGTGTTGTTTGATGCCTGGCTATTACCTGATGTGGCCGTTTGGCTGGCTGAAGCGGGTGCTCCCTATGAATTAAGAAGTGGTTTGTACAGTCTGGGGCTCATCATTATCGCATTGAGCGCTAATTTGTTCTGGAATGGTGGTTTGAAAACCGGCGCCTACACGCTGACAGTTTATCTTCTAACAACCTGGCTTATCGTACAGTATCTCTTAATTCCACTGACGAATTTCAATATCAGTACACTAGGCTATATGTATGAAGATTTGACCAGTAGCATTCTAGCCAGTCCGAAAGCTTATATTATTCTGGTCACGGCCGCCTTTGTCGCTTCTCGGCTCAATTTACGTTATGGCTGGGACTTTAACGGTATTCTTATTCCTTCACTGCTTGCCCTTCAGTGGTACAGCCCATTAAAAGTATTAACCACTTTTGTTGAAGCCTTCGTTATTCTTCTCGGCGCCCATTTGTTTCTGAAACTCCCGATTTTCAGGCAATTAAACATTGAAGGTGCAAGAAAAATACTGCTGTTTTTTAATGTCGGTTTCATCTACAAAATACTACTGGGATTCGCCATTGTCGCCTGGTTTCCTGAATACAAAATTTCTGATTATTACGGCTTCGGTTACTTACTCAGCACCCTGATCGCGATCAAAATGTTTGATCAGGAAATAGCCATCAGAATGACCAGAACCACACTGCAAACATCGCTGATTACCGTCTTAATCGCCAGTGTTGTCGGTTTTTCATTAACCCTGTTTACACCAACTCCCACGCTCTCTGATACAGTGATTCATCAGCAACGTCCACTTTACACGGCTCATGACAATCTTGAAGCTTACGTTGATCAAACACGAAAACTCAGTTATCAGTCAGAAACACAACAACAACTAATTCCTCTGTCCGCCGCACAGTTTCAGCAATTCAAAACGCTCTTTAACGAATTAAAAACCATTGCACAAACCCCCGACCCAACTCAATTGCAACAGCTTAGCGCACAAGCTGAACTAACCGGTTATCAACTTGCCTGGGTAGAAGAACGTTTCATTGTCATTCATGATGCAACGCCGGCCAGAGGCTGGGGGTTTTTCATTGTAGATACTCAGGCGACAACCGAACTGACGGTGGAAGTCCCACGAGCAATTGATGAAATCAATATTGCATCGATTGCCGATAAATTGTTTTTATCACTGAATGCACGTTATCTGGCTTATGCCGGAGCACGAGCCAAACGATCTGATGATTTGAGTGATGATGTGCTCCTTAATTCTCAATCCCTGTTTCAACTGTTCCATCAAACTGTTGCTGTTGGTAAAACAGTACAAATCAGAGGCTATACGCCACAAACGGCCCGTCAGCTATTTGGTGTGAGACAAAGCAAATTGCAGCTGGATCTGAATGTTTCTCAGAGCAGTATCTGGGTCAATCGAACACTTCCTGTCGGTTTATCATTAAAAGAATTGCAGGATGCTTTGGGCGATTTCACGGTGTCCTGGAACCCACCAGCCATTCAAAATCGGCAACGAGACACTTCACGAAATGGCTTTATTGAAGTCTTCATCAGCCAGGACGCTATTCTGAATATCTTTGCGCAACACAACAGTAACCAGAATTTTGAAGGTGTAGTCCGACAACAAAAAATTGATGGCTATCTGCAAAGTTTTCTTGCTGAAAACAAAGGCTTGATTGCAGCCAAACATAGCCAGCAATATCAATCGCCCAGCAATTATCAGCTGCTGTTTTTTGATCAAACCATATTGGTTCCGCTATTAAACCTGGCAACGACAGCCACACCAGGAAACTGGAAAGATTATGAGTTGAATAAACTCAATCAGTTGTCAGAAATGGCCAGTCGATTTGACTACGAAATTATCCACTATCAACACATAAACACCGCCTTTGAATACCTCGTCATTAAAGAAAAAGAAAATCAGCGACAATTACATCACTGGGGTACCTATGCCATTAAGCTGGGCCAGGCCAGCGATTTTATTATTGAAATTCCGACGCCTTTATTTGAAAAAAGCACCTTTGAGTTCGGGACTATGCTTTTTGAACAACTGAATGCCCGTGCAGTATTAATTGCCGGAGCTCATCCCCAAGCCAATCACGATGGCAGCGCCCGGGTGACATCCAGCCAGAATAAGAACTCTTTGTTTAATCTGTTCCACCAGCGATTGCTCAGTCATTACGCCGACAAAGCCCCTCATGCCGTTCAGATAAGGGGCTATGTACCTTCTGATCTGTCAATGAACAATACCTTGATCATTGCCCCTTTTCAGTATCAAAAAGTGAATGCGAACAAGCACCCATCTCATCAACTGTTGCAAGCTCAATTACAGCGATTACAACTGGACACTACGCAAAAACAAAAACACGCTGATGAATTCCGCATTCAGGCAAGGATTAATGCACAAAGTCGGTTTATCAAATATGTCGAGAATGCCAGCTACACCGAGCTTTGGGTTCCTTCTCAGTTGAGATATCAATTTAAACGGCCAGACGATGATGACTATCTGAAAACCATTTTCGATGCACTGGCGATCCCTCAGAAAACCGTCGATATTCGCCAGGCTTTGACGAGTGACGCATTTTCAGCACAATCCTCACTTTACATTAATCAGTTAAAAACCGAACTCCAGCGCTATCTCTCAACAGGAAACATTCATCAGCTTTACGACCTGCAACATCGTCTCGCCCCAATCAACTTAAACCTGTGGATTGATGAAGACACAGGTCAGTTCTTTCTGGTATTAACCGAACAACAAGCCTTAATTCTGGTGACAAATCTCAATCAAATCACTGCTGAGTCTGTTGATGTATCCGCCGTAAAAGAAGGGGCAATTGAGCAATTTCTGGATGGTAGATTGCAGTGGATTTACACAACGGGAGAGCAATTGTGATCAACACCATACTCAAGCTACTCCCTGGCATGAGAATGTTGGGACGACTCACTATCTACAGCATTCTGGCTGGCATTATTTTTGGCTACACCTGGTTCAATCCCCTGATGTTCAATGCATGGAACAATCAGTCGGTTGTCTGGGATCACGATTTTGTTTCCTATCCAGTCTACTGGGCGCAACCTGGCACTCCGCTAGTGTTCGACTTACCGGCGAATGCACTGCAATACCGCGTGCTGGTCACACCCGGATTACAGGGATATCAAGAAGATGCCAGTTTCGACATGCGTTTTGAAATAACCGATCAAGACGGCAATACCGCAAAACAGTTTGTTCGACGCTACATTGTCCGGCATGACCAACGAGAAAATGTGCCTCTTGTGTATAACGAGACCCCCGTTCTCATGCCACTGCGCTTTTTTGATAAACCAGATGGTCAACCGGCTGCGATCACGGAATCATTCTTTATCGACAAATTGAAGAACGCCAGTTACACACGACTCACGGTTACCCTGAGCAAAGACTTTCTCTGGCCCGTTGCCATTCGGGTCAACGCTCTGGAGCAAAATAAAGCATCAGACATTCCGGTGTTATGGCAACGCATGCACAGTGATGAGAAGCAACAAATTATGGAAGATCACATCTATCCGGCCTCACTGGTCCCTGAAAACGAGCGTCGAACTGCTCTTAAATATCACTGGCTACCACTTGGACCTCATGGCACCTTGCACGAAGATTATGTAACGGGACAATTGTTTAACTACAAAAATCTGACAGACGTTCCACCGCCGCCAAGCTATCTTGCTCCGCAATATCTGATAGCGGGTCCAGACAAATATGCCGCTTTCTTCCGGGCGCCCTTTGATGATATCAATAGCCTGACCTGCACAACCGATGAAAATGACCAGCAACCTGGCTGGCTGAATATCCGGTTTCAACCAGATGGTTCTGTAGAACAGCAACTGTTTCATCTGACAGGTGACGCACTGAACGCTCCGTGGTCGTTGCCAGCCAATAGTGGACATTTCACCTTGTCTGCCGCAGAGCCCTGTCTGATCACCTTATACGACAGCCAGCAACAGTCATTCATTCCGGAAGCAAATCTGTTACGAGGCTACATTACTCAGCCCAACAATAAACTTCACTACTCGCTCAGCAATCTGGCTACCAACCCTCAACCACTGAGAATTGATCTCCGACTACTCCACCAGATATCTTCGGATTCAACCGACGAACAGCCGATTTTAAACTGGGTTTTACTTGATAAAAATCAGTCAGTAATCAACACAGGTAATATTTATCCCATCCAGTATCCATCACCCTGGGAATCGCTGGTTTCACCTAAGGGCAATGAATCGTTGCAACAAAAATCATCTCGATATCTGGTAGCGCCGGCAAACGCAACAGAGTTAATCTTAACCGCCAGTCACCCGACACTGATCAACCTCTACACACGTCCGATTGAATTGCCCTACACCGTTAATTCGGTTTTCACACGCTCTATTTCACGCACCATCAATCAACAACCAAAATGGTTTCTGGTAAAACCGGATAATCACCAGACGATTAAAACCACCTGGTCCAGAGTGTTTAAATGGCATTATTTACCACGACAACAGCACAGAACACCTGAGCCAACGATTAGTGAATGGGTGTCTTTAACGCCTGAATCGGCAGACGGGCTACGTAAAATATTTACGCCACATCAGGCATCAAACTACAACACGGCCGATGAAGTGCTTTTGAATCCGGGTTTGTTTTATACGCAAAAAGCGCTGGAGAAACAGCCCGACTCGGCAAATTATCCCTTTCACGCAAATTGGGACACAGATGTTCGAACACGGGACAATTCACTGACAGCGTTTCCCAATCTTGTTTATATCGGCTCTGATGATAAACCCGAAAAAATCCTCATACAGATTGATGAACAGCCACCAGTAGAGCGTTGGATATACGGACAGTCCGGCACATTACGTCTGCCTGAAATCAATAAAGGCCCACGTCGAGTCACCTTGAAAACCACTCGGAATCAGCGACAGTGGTTTAGCAATTACCCTCCTCAGAAATCCGATGAAATGTCTCGCGTTCTAACCGTATTCCCGTTTAAAAAAACCCAACACTTTATCATCGAAAAAGTAGCGGTTACTGACCTCGTTACCTTTAAATATTTTCCTACTTATCCAAACCCGCATCATTTGATAATTAAACTACACTTAAACAAGGAGATAACGAATCCGACCGCCAACAATGGCATCACAACGTCGGATCATACCGTGCCAACAAGAAAATTTTTGATTGATACCAAAAAGCGAGACCCGACGGTTGTTTTGTTAAACCAGCAGGAACAAACGATTCTGGAACCTTTTACCTTGAAGTTTCCTTTGGGTACTGACTTACCCAAAGGAGAATATATGATTTCGATCATTTCATCAGTTCCCGAAACAGGATATATTCAAGCTGGGTACATAAGACGAACAATCAACGACACGATAAAAACCAGAAGTGAGGCAATTTATGCATTATAAACACGGAAGTATCTGGACAATTCAACGTCTGATTTCAATAGCTTCAGGTCTGTTGTGCTATCTGTTTGTCGGGACTGTCTTCGCCGCGCCGATTGAAAGTGCGAATAACAAAACCTTTTATAAAATGCCTGATGTTGAAGAATATCAATTGCTGGAAAATGCTTTTTCTGAAGCCTTTAAAGATTCATACATCGGCCCCCTCATTCCCTGGTACAACCAAAAGAAAGTCAAGCGTAGCCAATACCTCAATGCCAAAAGTAAACGAGAATTGGGCTGGGGCGAATTACGTATTAACAAACAACAAACCAACGGTGTATTTTTACAAGTCCCTCATCGTTTCTACGACACTCACACAGCAAAAATTGGTTATCAGTGGTTCAAATCCGACAAAATTCAAACCTTAATGCTGAATACTGTGCATCGCTACTCTGGCGAGCGTGAAGCGCACAACGAAAATCCAACCGATTTTGCCCATTCACCACGCAATCCAATGGTTGCGGCCTCAAGAGCCTGGGCAATGCTGAACAATCAGTTTCTTATTATTCAATTACATGGCTTTACCAATGAAAAACGCAAAGATCAGGCTGCCAGAAATGCTGATGTGATTCTGAGTACCGGGCCAACACTGAACGCTTCCGGCTACGAGCAACTGATGAGCCTGAAAAATTGTTTACGCACCACCCTCAACCTGAAAGCCATTGTTTATCCCAATGAAACCCGTGATCTTGGCGGTACAGAAAATGTCATCGTGCAATCCCTTAATGACCTGGGCTTTCAGGAACATTTTTTACATATAGAACTAAATTATGAGACCAGACAATCACTTGCAACTCATAATACCCAAGCAAACACCTTTTTAGACTGTGTAATACCTACTGCCTGAATAATTATTACATCAATAACACATGGGAGCAGAACTCTGTGACCTGGGTATGCGGTAACTACTTTGACCATAGCGCGAGCGTTCGGACAGCTATCTTCATTTTGCTGATGTCCTTGCTCGCCATTAAACCCGGTCATGCAGTCGATCAACGATCACATTATTACCCTGAACGATTAACGTGGCGTCCCGTAAAAACCTTGCATCTCCCAGAGCAGACAATCGATGCCAGATTCATGGTAACGTCAGACAACAATACATCCCATATCGAACTCACCTCTCCTGCCGCTCAATTTTTTATTCACTCTGGTCAAGCCGATTTTGTTCGTTTCAGCACAGCGCAATCAGTCAAAAAACTGCCGGTCGATATCTGGTCATCCAGAGGTGACGGCTTATTCATTCAGGTCGCCCCGACAAAAGCCAGGCGTATCAAAAACAGGCATCAATGGATTCTTCCATTGCCCGATGCCCAATCCCGCTTGTTACTGGTAAAAATCAAAAAAGACTTGCCGTCAGCTATTCTGGCTATAGAACAGGGCAAAATCACAACGCCCACGCTTCCAGACTATCTACAGATCATCCCGTCATCAGACGACAGTCATGTCCTCATAGAAAAAACAGACGAATTGCAGCAGGATAATTTCTATCGCCAACCTGCTCAGGTTACCGTTGAAGGCCCGGCTTATCTGGCTTTTGAATTTACACTCCCGTGGCAAGATCGTTGGGGTATGAAAGATACCGTCGCACTGTCAATTTCCAGTTCCGCAACTGAAAGCCAGCAATCCGTTACTCAACACCAGGTCTATCCCATCAATCCGGATACTCGGCAACGTTATGATGACAATGAAGGCGAGAATCGTTTGTATGCCCGGCGACAAAAATTGTTATACCTGCTTCCATCTGGCACGTTCAATCTGTCAGTGACTGCTGACAAACCACTGCTCGGTCGCTGGTTCAACCTGAATACTGAACAGACATATTTATTCTCAGCAAACAGTGAAAACACACCTAAACGCCATTACGTGACAACACCAACGTTGCTCAGAAACAAACGACTCCCGGTTGATCCTCTACTGTTGATTAATCACAGCGACCCACTAAAGAAAGCACCCGCAGAAACAGAACAACAATGGTTACTACAGAATATCCAACAAACCGAAGCTCGAACCTTCTATCGCACTCTCTATCCAACCAATCGTGCCAATTCAACATCGCTGCACGTTAGTCAGACTCGTTATCAACCTGACGGGCATCATCCGCCCCGACACACACCGCAACCGTTGTTTACCGAATCCGCTAAGCCTTTTTTCAAAGCCTTGCCGAATACAACGTTAAGCTGGCATCCGCCAGCACACAATCAGCGACCGCCATTACGCATGCAACTTCAACCTGACAAACACGACGTTCAGTTTTCGCTGGCCACAGACAAGGAAGAAACCCACACCTTTCTGTGGCTACCAAAAACCCGTGTACTGTCAGATTTAATCATGCTGTCAGGCCAACAAGACGACAGATTGCCCGCACCAGTGGCCGTTGCCTCGGCAAACGTTCAGTTTAACTCTGAAATAAAAACCCTGACGTTGACCACAACCGGGCCACTTTCCCTCAACCTGTCGGCGAAAGAATTTGCACTGCCCGTTTCCAGTGCCGAGCAATTCATTCGGTATACCCGCCAGGCGATAGGCGAACAATCACTAACTCTGCAGATGCTACTCAGTGATAACGAATTTCACGACACAGACCTGCCTGAATTAAACCTTGAGTTTTATCAGTGGACACAACGGTTTAATCAACGTGCGAATCAATTCCTTTTGAATAGCATGAGTGAACAAACAGGCAATACAGTCAGTGATCATGAACAGATATATCAGGCATTTTTACGACGATTGCGGGCATCCACAGGAATAAACGACCCGTCGTTGAATCAGATAAATTTGCATTTTGAACAGCTTGGTTTGCTGACAGACTGGCGACGTATTCTCCGTGGATTAGCACTGTTATCGGTAGCCTCCCCCTTACAGCAAGAAGCCGAACAACTTCTGACAGAAGACTTAACGCAACGTCAACGTTGGCAAGATTTAGAAGGGCTTGCTGTTTTGAAAGCGCGTCAACAACCGGACGATAAATGGTTACTGTTAATCGCCAGAAGTCTGTTCCGTCAACAATCCTGGCAAGAAGCAGCCCGTTGGTACTGGTTGATTCAGCAGTTTTCCCCTGAAGCCCTGCAAGCAGACGATCAACATCAGGCAATATTTGCGGCGGTTTTATCAAAACAATATCCGCTGGTTATTCGCTGGCTTAACGAAGCACCTGACGCAATAAAACAACACTGGGGATGCTGGCTTACAACACCTGAAGGCTGCTATCCACACGACTTCCTGGATAGCCAGTTGATCTGGCACGCTCTTGACCAGCCCATGAGTGAACTGTCCAAACGCCTGCTCTACAATCAAAGCAGAGACAAAATTCTCACTCAATGGCATATTCGCCAGGATTCACCAGCCGTCATTCATACTCAGGGGAAACGTCAACTCAGGTTACAACTGCTTTCCCTGCTTCCGTCAGGCCAATCCTGGCCATCCACGAGCTGGTTGACACTGAAAGTCAATCAGACAACCCGGCGTTACTACCTTGGCGAGTTTCGTCCATCTGACAATTTGCGATTACTGAACGACTCGACGATCAAAGTCAGCACACAAAAAACAATATTTGTTGAACTTCCCGAAGGCACCACATCAATCACCTTAATACCGGATAATACCAACCTGTTAGCGACCGTCTCTCATGCAGTGACTCCGGCAATTCTGCTGCAACCTGTTAGTCGGTCTCTAACCGCGTCAACGTCTGCATCAACCGATCAGAAGAAATCACCTGACAGCCTCCGTGCTTACTTACGTTATGCCTACCCTGCAAACCAGAAAAACAATGTTCAACAAAAAGAAAGTCATACAAAACAGACCCATCAGCCTAACATTCAGCCATCCGTTCCTCATCATCTGTCACCTTTCATCCAGCAAACACTCCGGTCTGGCACATCGGATAAGCAGTGGCTAAAACAACAACTGGATGCGCATCTGGACATGACAAATGCCGATGAACATCAGTTTGCAGCCCTCAGCTTGCACATGCTGTACTTGCTTTCTACCTATCAAACACCACAGCAACTCACCTCGTTAGATAACGACATCATTAATCTGTTTAATGCTGTTGCAGCAAAATCATCACCTGATGCCAGCACCAGACAAGTGCTACGTAAAATTAATCGATTTTCAGACTGGTTGCCGTTGGAAACGTTAGTCAGTAGTGCCGGACATACCTTTGTGCCGCAAGACAGCTGGCAGCCTCAATCAGCTACAGCGACGTTAAACACCGCACTGACGACATCAACCATCAAGCCCGGTCAATTTCGACTGGTGGCGCATCAAAGAAGAGTCATTAATCTCACAACAACCCAGCCAAAAACAGTCTATGTTGCCTTGCAACACATGACGTCCCTGACTCGCCCTTCACCACCTCGTCATATCATCATTGGTCATAACGAAAAAACCATCACGACGACTCTTTCATCCGGTTCAACAACCCGAATAAAGCTGCCCTTAACCGCAGGTCAATCCAGAATTACACTGCAACAAACCGCGAATGACAGCGGTATGGTTTTTTACCAACTGCTTGATACTGAGGGAAACTCAGTACTGCCAGCCGCTAAACGGCGCTATCATGCTGCCAGCAACCGATACCCATTGAAGTTTTTTGCCCCCGCCAATACCTGGCTACGCATTTCAACACTAACCAAGGATTCATCGGGTTTATCACCTGGCTCACAAGGACAGGATCAACAAGACGTTCGTTTTATCAGCAAGGCACAAACCATTACGCTTTGGCCAGACAACAACCAACAACAAACCCTGTATCGCATTCATCACTGGCGACCAAAAGAATTTAACTACGCCCAACAACAAATACAGAGCTTCCACAGCGAGACAGCAGCACGGGACTGGCCTGATGAAAAGCCCCGCATGGTCGCCAGCTGGCTGTCGCCAAAAACACCGACCTACACCAGCTATGAGCATTATCTTCCTGACAATCAAGATCCAGGGACTCATGGTTTCTTTCTGGAACAACGCAGGCGAAACAATAATGACGAAGACGAGACGACTTCAACCGAGGTGTTTACGGAAGCCGGGTGGAATTATCGACGACGATTCAATTCTCTGGATAGCTGGTGGCGGAGCGACATTGCGCTCAGACGACATGATGACAACAACCTGAAAACCCTGTTATCAGAACAATACTGGTTATGGCGACGCAGTAATTACCATCAATTGTCGTTCAATATGAATCACTACTATCAGTGGACAGCCAACGCACCAACAACAGAACAACCGGGGCAAACACAAGATACGGAAAACAGCACTGCGGGTGAATGGAGCATGTTCGCCTCAGCTACGTCACGATGGACCTGGTATAGCGATAACAATTTGCGTCATCGAATTAATCTCACAGGGTTTATGCGAGCCTTGTCATTGAGTGAACTCAGCGATGGTCAGGCGATAGATGATGACATTTTCAGTACTTATAAAGCCGAGCATCGACAGGGCTGGCGACTCAGTCATGAACTCATTTATCTGCCCTGGGCAGACAGTCAGTTCAAATCCCGACTCTCCACCACGACCAACAATTTTTCGGATATTACGTCACTGGATAATTACAGTGCCAGACTCTCCTGGGCGCAATTTTACCGGGATGCAGCCATCGAAGCGGGTTGGCGCTGGCGTTACTTCAAAGCAGATGAGGATCGGGAAGCCAACCAGACCCGAACTAATCTGTTCGCCAGTTTGCAATGGCATTTATGGGAGACACATGGCGAGTTATGGCAACTGAGAGCTGGGTTTGACCGTGATACCACCAATCGAAGAAACAGCTTTAGCCTTTCGCTTTCCTGGAACGACACAAACGGCACAGGTTACGATGACTTTGCCCCAACACAGATCAATTTTTATCACCTGCGTGTCCCTCGAAGTTTCCAACAAATCATCGCTAATCAACTGATGGAGAACTGATATGAACACCCTGTCTACCCATGAGTTGTTAACATTGGAAAAAACCGCAAAATGGCACAGCGGCAAACAGGACATCGTGTCTGAACTTGCTAAACAATTTAACGTCTGGCGCTTACAAAAAGATTCACCCGACTTAACGGATCGACAGTTTTGGAAGGTATTTCAGTTAACACAGTATCTTCTTTGGCAAACCAACACCTGGCTGGAAGAGATTAAAGATCAACGTCATCACTATTATGAGTTTGTCCGAGCCAGTAGTAATGCACCGTCAGACGTCGAAAAGATGGAGCATATTCAAACAATCACAACTTTGCTGGGCTATTCAGATTTAGCCAGAAAACGTATTCAGCAAAAACAAGCGGAATGGTTTGATGAACATGCTATTTATGACTGTTTTATTCGCCGTCAAAGCGAACAAGAAAGTAATGTTGTTTTTTGTCTGGAAAAACTGGAGCAATTAACCGCATACCTGCTCATCAACTATGCCGGAATGCTGACAAAAAACATGTGGCAAGCTTTAGATATGGCAAACAGCTTGCAGATTCCCCTCCACTATCCGGTTAATGCGCATATTCCCCAGGCAACCATTAAATGCTTACGCATCAGTTACCAGTTACTGCCAGAGGATATAAAAGAACCGCTTCCCATTAATATTCAGCAGTTTATCTATCGAGTTTCACTTGATAGCGGTATTAATACCTGGGTTCGCTGTGAAGCCGCATCATTGATTTTTCAACTGTTACCAGAGCAGGTAGACACATTCACCACTCAGATCTTTCCAGGCACTCACGCCACCGACATATTTTTAAAAGGTCGCATAACCCGATTGATTTGTCAGTGGCACAAACAACTTACAGACATTCAACAACTCACAACCTGTATTGCAGAAGACAGCGCCGATTACGTTCGACAACAGTTAGCACAGCATTGTCATCATCTTCCTGATGCGATTAGCCTGACATTATTGAAGAAACTCACAACAGATTCGGTCAGTCAGGTCGCCGCAAGTGCCTGGCAAGCACTCGTCAAAGCACCTTCACGCACATTACAGCAACCCGCAGCCTTTGAACTGCTGGTGCAAGGGCTTCATATCGCCCCGTCAGCCACCAGCACACTTGCCTGTAAAACTATCTTAAACGAATTAAAAACGCTGTTTTCAGCCTGTACAGAAGCCAGCACACCGTCATTTTCACCCGCCCAACTGGAGCAACTCACAACCTTGCTAACCACATTGAATCTTTCTCATCCTGATCTCGCTATACGACGGGCAGCCGCCAGCACGCGAGAAGCACTGTGGTTTTCGAATCATTATCAACAACTCTCACCACAAACCCGCCAGCAACTTAAAGCACTGATTTTAAACAACGCCTGTACGATTACACCCGACAGTCAACTCGCGGAAGAATCGCTCTATCGCTTGATGATGAATCTCGGCAATCAACGCTTCGGGTTTGATATCGTTGCAAAACCGCCGATTTTTTCCAGCAAATCCAGAAAAACACTCCGCATCACCGCAGGGTTTACTTTTACATTTCGTTTCTGGCGTTTCTTGCATGAATTTTTCCATCCAGCCACTGACAAACGACAACATCATAATCATGTCAAAGGCCGCACCTGGTTCGGTCTTATCCATACCGCCACTGAACGTATGGCTGAACGTACTCAAACCCGAGTGCCAGGTGAACCCGTCTATCAGGAAAATGAACAAGGTTGGCGTTGCTTTCTTCCACTGCTGGACCAGGTCATTTCATCATTGGATCAAGGCTGGCCGACGCAGCCTGTGCAAATCTATTCACCGGAAGGCATCACAGAAATACATCCCCCTTCCGGGCTGTTCAGTCGCATAAAAGCCCGATTGATCCTGCAATATCGTTTTGAAAAAATTGCCCGATTACGCAACTGGAATAGCGGGCAAAACTTCCCGGCATCGGCCTATTTAGATGAGCTTAGAAAACTGGGATTCAGTTTTTCCATCAAGGGCCACAAGCGAGATGACGCGACTCGCCATCCTGTTGATCACCAGGTGACGCAGTTTTTTTCTGCCACTCCGCTCCCTTTTGCCTTGCCGTCCTGGGACGAGCTACAGAATTACTTTTATTCTGTCTACCAAAATTCTATCCAACAACTGGTAGCCTTTACCGCCATCGTGTTCATAGGATTTACCGGCTACCATGCCAGACTCTTGATGAAATTAAAGCAAGCCAGACAACAAATTCCTCTGGTGATCGGCGGCTGGGGAACCCGGGGGAAATCAGGCACTGAACGGTTAAAAGCAGCTCTGTTTAATGCGCTGGGGGTCAGTGTTCTGTCGAAGACAACCGGCTGCGAGGCAATGTTCTTATACGGCCCGGCCAACCAACCCACCAAAGAGCTCTTTCTGTTCCGTCCTTATGATAAAGCAACAATCTGGGAGCAGGTTTTTCTCACTCGACTTGCCAGCAAGATGAACGTCGATGTCTTTCTGTGGGAATGCATGGGATTAACCCCAAGATATATCGATATTTTGCAAAATCAGTGGATGAAAGATGACTATTCCACCATCACCAACTGCTACCCGGATCACGAAGATTTACAAGGTCCGGCTGGATACGACATTCCAACAGTGATGCAGCGATTCATTCCGAAGCACAGTACAGTAATCACCTCAGAAGACACGATGCTACCGCTGTTACAGGATGCAGCGATGCAACAACAAACTCAGCTTATTCCCGTCAACACCCTGGATGCAGACTTACTCACCGCTGATGTACTGGCTCGTTTTCCTTATGAAGAGCATCCGGTCAATATTGCACTGGTGCTTAAACTGGCTGAGACGTTAGGGATTGAAAAAGATTTTGCACTCAAAGAAATGGCAGATAACGTTGTTGCTGACCTGGGCGTATTGAAAATCTATCCCACCACGACGATAGAGCAACGACATATTCAGTTTATAAACGGCATGTCTGCCAATGAGCGATTAGCCACCGTCGGCAACTGGCAACGTACCCGGCTTCATGAAGCAAACCTGACTGACACGCCCAATATCTGGTTGACTGTCATCATCAATAATCGGGCAGACCGCATTGCCCGCTCAAAAGTATTTGCCTCGATGATTATCAACGATTTACATGCCGACCAGTATGTATTTATCGGCAATAACCTCGACGGTTTTGTTCGTTATATTGATGATGCATGGGCCGCATTTACTGAAAAACTGTCATCCACTGACAATGAAGGAAAGACCATAGCCCTGAGCCGGGAAAGGTTCGAAGCACTTGCCAATACATTCAGAATTCCAGTTACAGCGCAACACGTTAACAATCGGCTTGATGCCTGTCTTGATGGCATAACGATTGAACAACACGCTGATAATCCGCTCTGCGTATCTCGACCGATGCTCACTTCAATCACAGAAGCTGATTTAACTGAACTTAAATTATTTAACGATCCTTATTCTGACAATGAAATTCTACAAGCTGTTCAACAACATATCGTTAACGATATCCGCCATTATTTGCAATTCCAACAACTGGTCGATGAAACAACCGCACCGTTTGACAGCAATGCCGCAATCAGCTGGCTGTATCAGGTCTTCCGCTCACGCTGGGTCATTATCGACAACTACCATGCGTCCGGCAATCAAACTATCAACACCCTGGTGCAACACACACCACCGGGTTTAACCTGTAAAACGCTGGGCGTGCAGAATATAAAAGGCACAGGACTGGATTTTGTTTATCGCTGGCAAGCATGGGACAGCTTACACAAACACTGCCAGGTACTGATGGAAAGCAGAAATGATCATCAGATAGAACTGTCAGCCAAAGCATTGGCGGGTTGGGAGGAATATGGACTGCTCGACGAACAGTTGGTCATTCGTATGTTAAGTGTGGCGAAAAGCCGCAAAGAGACGCAAAAAGAACTGATTCAGGCCGAACTACATTTGGCTGAACACCGCATGAAACAGCAATTACTTGATGTCCGACAAGCCCTGACGATGAATCCTGGCGCATCAGGATTATTAAGCCGAATCATTGCTGGTGTAGAAGCTTTTATCGACGCGGGTGACGCAGTACGTCGCCGCAAACGGGCTGATGCGATTTATGAGGCATTGAATCAACATCTGATTAGCTATGATAAAGCCAGCGTTGAATTATCAGCTCTGACACGAGAACAAAAAGGAGGCTGGCTGGAGAAGAAACTGCGAAAACAATTCAAATAATTCAGTTAAAAGTCCATCAGATTCTTCATATTAAGAAGGTTCCGACAAGTACAAATCAAACCGTTCTGCAATAGCCACAACCTGAGCAGATGCGCTGTCAAAATCAAAATTATCGACATGACTTTGAATACCAGCAATCAGTTCAGCATCAATGTAGGCTGACAGTTCAGACAAATGAGGCATCACACTGTCTGGATTTAACGATCGTAGTGACTGCTGTAATTCGCTTAAAATCTGTTTTACGTTCGTTCGATCAAATTCTATGTGATGGCGTTTTTTAACCGTTTGCTGCACCGTTAACTGGTCGATAGCTTTGCAGACTCGCTCAACTTCCTGATAGAGCTGTTCAACAATGCTGGTTGCTTCTTCAAGCCGCTGTGCTTTTATTGCCTGATCAACCTGATCAGCCAGTTGCTGCACCGACGTGATGAACAGATTTCCAGCCAGTCCTTTTAACGCATGGGCTAATCCACAAATCATTTCACGGTCTGGTTCTTCTTTTCGTAACTCAACCAATATGTTACCGACATCATTGCCATGCTGTCTCACAAAATCTTTCAGCGCTTTGCCGTATATAAGAGCATCAAGCCAGGTGCCTAAGGCCTGCTCAACATCAATCAGTGATTCAACACAGGAAAAGTCTATCTGTGTCTTATCAACCGGT
Organism: Alteromonadaceae bacterium; assembly: GCA_965656875.1. Classification (GTDB taxonomy): domain Bacteria; phylum Pseudomonadota; class Gammaproteobacteria; order Enterobacterales; family Alteromonadaceae; genus CBFHMJ01. The sequence goes on along the minus strand of CBFHMJ010000003.1, from coordinate 357,814 downwards.
TCCAACGGCACCAACCCGGCTCCTGCCTTGCCCTTGCTTTCACAAACAATTGCTTCCATTGAAGTGAAAAGCTCCGCAAAATCAATCGGCTTGCCGACAATACCATCCACACCAGCATCAAAACATTGTTGTTGCTCTTCTTTCATAATACTGGCCGTTAAAGCAATAATAGTCAGATGTTCGTCACTGCCTTTTTCTAAATCCCTGATAACACGCGTTGCCGTCAGACCATCCATGACAGGCATCTGAATATCCATCAACACCACATCAAACGTCGATGCCTGCACCTGATCAACTGCTTCCCGGCCATTTTTCGCCCAGGTTACCGCATGTCCCTGCTGTTTCAGTCGTAATGTCGCCAATACCGCATTCGCTTCGATATCTTCCGCCAACAACACATTGAAAATACGCGGTGAGAAATAACGATTATTCGTAACAATGCCATCCTCGAATAAACAATCGTCATCATGCCCGGCCTCAATTAAATCAATGGTGAATGAGAAACAACTACCAACATCGACCTGACTTTCCACCCAAATCTCTCCCCCCATGAGTTCAACAATTTGTTTACTGATAGTCGTACCAAGCCCGGTTCCACCAAACCGTCGATTAGTACTCGCATCAGCCTGAGAGAATGCATCAAATACCGATGCCTGTTGTTCTGGTGTCATACCAATACCAGTATCTTTCACCTCAAACAGTAATTTTCCGGCTCGTGCATCAAGGTTCACACGTAGACAAACACGACCACTATTGGTGAATTTAATCGCGTTATTCATTAAATTGATGACAACCTGACGCAATCGAGTCGGATCGCTCACTATTCGCTTCGGTACGTTTGAAGATACATCTAACGCCAGCGCCAGATCCTTTTCTGCAGCCTTAAATTCCAGCGTTTTCAACATATCTTTCAGTGCATTAGGCAAATTGAAAGCAACTTGTTCAAGATGAATCTGACCGGCTTCAATCTTGGAAAAATCTAAAATATCATTGATAATATTTAATAAATTTTTTCCTGAATTCAAAATGGTTGTTATAAATTCCTGACTACTCGCCTGAATCGTGTCGTCCTGAGACAGAATTTCTGAAAAGCCAATAATGGCGTTCATTGGCGTTCTGATTTCGTGGCTCATATTTGCCAGAAAACTGGCTTTCACCCGAGCCGCCGCCTCTGCATTATTTTTTGCAATAACCAGCTCACGCTCAAATTCCTTTTGTTGCGTGATATCAGAGATGAAGGCAACAAACAGATGACGCCCGGCGGAAAGCTGTTTATGGCCTATCGCAAGTTGCGCCGGGAACACAGAGTTATCGCGACGAGCACCCGAAACTTCAATGGATTTATTAATGCCCGGCGCGTCAGAGTCCGCTAAATACTGTTGCAAGAAATCACTGAAGGGCTGACCAGCAACAACCGGGAGCAATGTCGCTGCATTTTTCCCAATGATTTCATGAGAAGCCCACCCAAACATATCTTCTGCTGCTTCATTAAAAATATGAATGACGCCCTGTTCATCAATGGTCATCACACCATTGACGGCGGTATGGACTATTGCCTTAATTTCATTGGTCGCATTTTGCACCATCTGTTCTAGATTATTGCGATGCAGCATCAGCTCTATTTCTGACTGTTTACGCTCACTGATATCACGCGCAACGACCGTAAAATATTGTTTTTCACCGACGGCGAAACACGTTAAGGAAACATTCAACGGCATAAAGAATCCGTCTTTATGCCGACCGTCAATCTCCGCAAACGTGTGTTCATTTTCTGTTGACTCACCACCCACAGCCTCACTGCTACCTAACAATTGAATCGCCGTAAGCGGGCCTTTATTTATTTTTGATGTGGGAAGAATTCTAGTGATTAAGACACCTTGCAACTCACCGGCGCTGTAACCAAACAACTTTTCAGTGGCCGGATTGCTGTTCAACACCTCACCATGATTATTCAACATCAAAATACTGTCCTGCACCGTATCAATCACTGCCGACGTTTGAGCCATATTTTCTTTGAGCGCAACCTCAGTCTCTATACGCTCAGTGATATTGTCCAGAATATGAATGTGTACATCCTTGCCTTCATGGACTAGTTGCCCGGTCGATACCTGAAAATTAAGTTGATTACCATTACTGTGAGTGCCAATGCACTCAGTCTTCAGACCAAACGATTCATCCGTGATCAACATTTCAATGTTATGACCAAGCAACCGGTTAGTTGTATAGCCAAACACCGAGCAAGTCGCTGAATTCACAGAGGTCATCTCGCCCTGTTGATCGGTGACAATAATGGGCGTGGCGGCACATTCCAGCAGCATCTCGTTGAACTCAATCTGCCCGTGGAACAATTTGATATAGTGATTAAACTCTCTCGTAATATATCGGACACCAGCAATAATCAGTAGCAGTGCAATAAGTAGCGTAAGTCCGGCGGTAAAAACAAAAGGTGCTCGCAATTCAGATAAGCTAACCCGGAGTAACAAATGAAATGATGCATCACTAATTTGGAAAGATTCATAGACAACAATGGCTCCATCGCTGTTAATGCTTCCAGTACCTTGACTTACCACTTGTGACAGAATCCCAGCGCCCCAGTCAGGAATTTTTAAGGGTTGCCCATCCAGCTCATAACGATCAGTAACCAACACATCATTTCCCATATGACGAACGACAACCTCTGTCTGGTTTTCAGTGTTTTGTACTAACAGATAATCTGCACTTTCCATGCTAAACACATATTGCCGATGAGCATCAACGAGCTGGCTTAACGTTCCACCCAGCGCTCCACCATCATGATCAGCCTGACTATTAACAGCATCAAAACGGCCGACAGCTTCTATCAACGATTTTTCGCTCTTTAAAAACAACGCCATTTGCTTTAGTTGCAAGTTATATGAGGTGTTGTACAACAAACTTATCGTGGTAAAGACCGACACCAGGACACACATCACAGTTACGATGGCTACTGTTAACATGCGTTTGCTTTCATCAGTTCTCATTGTTATTCAGGAGAATAGTCGCGGAATCATTTAAATATAGACAACCTTCAATAAATATTCGCTTTTGATAATACAAATACAGGAATAAATTGCTTTTTAATAATTAATGAACAGCAGGTAGCGAGAAAACCTGAACGGTTCGCACCAAAGAATAGAATACAGTGCAGAAGTGTGAAGAATGTCTGATGCCAGCTAACACGCAAACATCAGAGTCAATAAGAAAAGATGGTCAGTACGCACTGACCACGATAGCAATCACCATTCAGATGATGACTGGCTGGAAGCAAACACCTGACGAATTTTTGTGATAATTTTCCGCTGTTCTGCCGTCATATCCCCTGACAGCATACTCGCCGTGTTCAACATTCGGTGCAATGACTCGATCTGAGGCGGTGCCAGTTGATCGCGTGTCCGGCTAAAAATGCGTTCTGGTGTATGGTAAATATCGTCATTCACCAGATAACTACTTGCGACTAATAAAGAGTCTGCTCGGCTAGCATCAATATTGAACTCATCCATAAACAAACGCTTCAATGCTGCTTTATCCTCACGCACCATTTCACCGCGTGACCTGGCTACAACAAAAACAGCTAATGCCGCAGCATCAAGAGGAGAATCAAGTGTAAATGCGGGGTTTGTATCATGCTGTTGACGAAACGATCGACGTCGATGCCAGGCAAATGGGTTTAACCAGCCTATATCAATTCCAGCATCCGATAACCGCTTAACCAAAATCAGTAACGTTACCAGGGTTCCTAATAACCCTAAAATAATATGCATAATTAATTCCTTAACCAGCCTGGCTATCTTAATGCGTGTACGAATAACGTCAATCAACTTTTACAAGTTATATGTCCAGCCTTCCCTCGCAACTTTCATCCCCTTAGATACAACCAGGGCTCTGGCTTTCTCTCCTTCAGGTGATTCATGTAATAACGGGTTTGAGTGGTTGAAATGGATAAACATTACTTTGGCTCGCTCCACTGCGGGTAAATCAGCAAACCGTGCAAGACTTTCACTCACAAACGGATGCGGTATTTGACTGATGTCCCGTCCTTGTAATTCGTTGGCATCAAAGAATGTCGCATCCAGCAACGCCAGATCAACCGATTTAACCAGGCCATTGATGTCGGTTGACCATTTTCGCCACTTATCGATATCTGGAATAAACAGCACCGATTTGTTCGGCCCGTCAATTCGATAGCCGACGGTTTCGGTAAACTCATCCCGGTGTGGAACCAGAATTGGCGTGACGGTTACACGCGGTGTCAGCTTTACTGGTTTCTGGTGATGTATGGATTTCAGACTAATGTTATTTAACGTGACCAATTGGCTCCACGGGCCATTGTTTTTCAGAAACGTTTGCATTCGCGGCATCGCATAGACAGGTATTGCATCGGCGCTCCATGCTTCCCGGCCTAAATGCATGAGTCCGGCATAATGCCCCATGTGTCCATGAGTCAGAAAAATGCCAGATAACGAATAACGCTCAAACGACGCAATCGTGTGTAAGCGATACAACTGGTGTTTGATATCAGGCGTTGCTTCAAATAAAAATGATTGCCTGGATTCGTGATCAATCACCGCCAACGATGTCGCTAATCGTTGCTTCTCGCTGTCTTGCCAACCAGCCATACAATGAGGTCGATAACACTGAGCTTGCGGATACCCCGCATCCTGAGCAACGCCCAGAATATGTAAACTCACCTCATCATTCGCCAACAGTGGCGCTGATGTCAGCGTTAAAAAACCTGCTATCAGTAAAACCCCGGGGGCAAAACGCAACCAGCCCGCTAGTTTATTCTTCATAATCTGCTGTCTTAATTTTCGATAATGTACTCGCATGAAAACACAAAACCTTGTCTGAAAACAACATGTTGTAAATCATTACACTTCTTCCCATAATTCAAGTTTCTTAATCAGAATCATTGAACTATACTCTCGCCACTTTAAACCCTCCCCCAACCAATGAAGCGCTAAATGTCTGTGATAGAAATCTCCATTCTGGCACTGGCAATTCTTGCCCTGCTGAGCATTGTGCTCGAAGAATTTACTCACCTTAACAAGGCCAAAACTACCCTCTTTTCCGGTTGTCTGAGCTGGGTCATCCTGTTCATTCACGCCAGCCATGAAGGCGACACATCAAACATACAACTCGCACTGAATGAAAACCTGCTCGACATAGCAACACTGTGGCTGTTTCTGATGGCTACCATGACATTCGTTGCGTATCTCAACGCACGCGGACTGATTGGAGATTTAATCTCCCGCCTCGTGCCCGATGCATTATCATTACGAGCTTTAACGCTGTTACTCGCACTGTTTGCTGTTCTGCTATCCATGCTTTGCGACAATATCACCGCAACGTTGGTATCACTTGGCTTGATTCAGGCATTCAAACTCGACAGTAAAGAAAAAATAAAGCTATCTGTTCTTGCTGTCTTTGCCGTCAACTCAGGTGGCGTTATCCTAATCACGGGTGATGTCACTACCCTGATGATTTTCAATGCCGGACACGTCACCATTCCTCAGCTGTTTAATCTGGTACTTCCCACGTTAGCAGGTGTTGCCGCATTAACCGCCATGCTTTGTATTTCGGGCAACAGAATTGTTCACGCCAGTGTCGCCCCGGAAAGCTTTCAACGACTGGACATCGTGATCGCTCTGTTGTTTTTCAGCACCATCATTGCCATCATGACGCTAAATTTACTCTATGGCATTCCGCCCGTGCTGATCTTCTTATTGGGGTTATCGGTGATGTTTCTGATTGGCGGCCTGGTGAATAAATACCATCACGAAGTTCATCTGCTCGAATATGTCAGACAGATTCAGTTCGATACCCTGTTATTTTTCCTCGGGATTTTGCTGATTGTAGGCGGATTGAAAGAAATTGGTGTTCTGGTGTGGGTGACCGACTTCTATCTGGCACTCAACCCGGATATATCTAACTTCTCCGTCGGGGTTCTGTCGGCTTTACTCGACAACGTACCGCTGACCGCCGCGTTATTAAAAGCTGATCCTTCATTGTCTACCACCCAATGGCTTGGGCTTACTTATGCCGTAGGTGTTGGCGGTTCATTATTGGTTATTGGTTCTGCCGCCGGAATCATCGCAATGAGTAAAATCAAAGAACTTACATTTATGAGCTACGGAAGATACATTCCACAACTTTTGCTGGCATACAGCGTTGGTTTTGGCGTGGCTTACCTGTTGGCCTGATTAACACAAAAAAGCCGACGCTGAATACACCAACGTCGGCTTTTTAACTTAAGGTTTGTAGAGACAGAACAAGCTTAGGCTGTCCCTTATTTGTTTTCAAGTTACCCTGAAAAAGTTCGCCTCATTAATCAGCGATTTTCATCACGATACGACCGTTAATATCACCTTGCTCCATCTGAGCAAATATCTCATTGATATCATCCAGTGAACGCTCTTCAACAATCGATTTAACTTTTCCTTCAGCCGCAAACTGCAAACACTCTTTCAAATCTTTGCGTGTGCCAACAATCGAACCGATAATTTTAATGCCGTTCAAAACGGTATCAAAAATTGGTATCGGCATTTCTTCCGGCGGTAAACCAACTAATACACAAGAACCACCACGACGTAATGCCCGATAGCTCTGTTCAAACGCTGCTTTAGATGCCGCAGTACATATCACCGCATGAACACCACCCAGCTTTTGCTGTATCGCATCAGACGGAGACTCTTTCGCGAAATCTACGGTTAAAGACGCGCCAAGTTCTTTCGCCAGCGCCAGTTTTTCTTCACCTGTATCAACAGCAACGACGTTATACCCCATCGCTTTGGCATACTGAATTGCCAAATGGCCCAGACCGCCCGCTCCAACTACCGCGACATAGTCGCCCGCTTTTATCTCGGCAACCTTCAAGGCTTTATACGTAGTCACGCCTGCACAAAACAAAGGCGCAGCCTGAGAAAACGTTAGTTCATCCGGGATTTCCACCACATAATCCGCCGGTGCCTTACAGTATTCTGCATAACCACCATCAACGCTATAGCCGGAATTTTGCTGCTCAGGGCAAAGGGTTTCCTGCCCCTCCAGACAATAATCACAATGCCCACACGCGGAATGCAACCAGGGAATACCCACTCGATCACCCTCGGTCAGATGTGTTACCTGCTCACCCGCTTGTACCACAGTCCCCACACCTTCATGGCCCGGAATCAATGGCAAGGATGGTTTAACAGGCCAGTCACCATGACAAGCATGCATATCGGTATGACACACACCACAACTATCAATTTTGACCAATACATCACGAGGTCCAATAGCTGGCACTTCGACTTGTTCAATTGAAAGCGGTTCTTTGAACGCTTTAGCAACAGCAGCTTTCATAACTTCACCTCTACATGATTGATTTTCTGCAAAGGTAATAGAAGAGTGTTCTTTGCATGATGATCTGGCGCAACTCAGCGACAACAAAGTGATGTGGGGGATTACATTAGATCCTTCTCAAGTTGATTGAACGTGATAATATAAACCCCTATCAGGTACTGGATCGGGAATCAATATGACGCTCACAGCTACAAGGTACAAATCAGCGGTCATCAAAACGTTGACCACTGTTGAAGCCAATAGAAATAAATCTAACCAACATGAATTTAATGGTGTGCTTGAACTAAAGGAGCTTTTTGGCAAAAACAAGAGGAAAATGTCTGGTTTCATTTCCAGCCGGGGTTCAGATTTGGAATGCCCTATTAATCTAACATGGTACGATGCAAGAGTTAATCACCCAGCACGTTCAGAGTTTCGTTTGTACTTTAGCTCTAATCCTGTAATGGATATGGCCCGGGCAGGAGATGAAATAATCATAGGTTTTGATAAAACAAACCTGTTAATTTGCCAGTTAATAAGAAAAGAACATCGTACAAGTGACGTTCCAATTACGAACTGGCAAAAGTTAAATGTATAATAACGGCTAAAAATCAGACGCATCATGGCGCTCAGCCAGCTGCTGGCTCTCTTCACCCCATGTCCGATTCACTCGAATACCGCGCTTTACGGCCGGTCTTGCTGCTATTTGTTTCGCCCAGCGCTGCACATGCTGATATGACTCAACCTGTAAAAACTCTGCTGCATCATATAACTCACCTAATACCAGACCACCGTACCACGGCCAAATCGCCATATCCGCAATCGTGTATTCATCGCCAGCAATAAATTCGTTTTGTGCCAGTTGTTTATCCAATACATCCAGCTGACGTTTTACTTCCATAGTAAATCGATTGATCGGGTATTCGTAACGCTCAGGTGCATACTTATAGAAATGCCCAAAACCACCGCCTAAAAACGGCGCACTACCCATTTGCCAGAACAACCAGTTCATTGTCTCGGTACGACCCGCCGGATCAGACGGTAAAAAGACGTTAAATTTTTCGGCCAGATAAAGCAGGATGGACCCTGATTCAAAAATACGGGTTTCCGGTGTCGTTGTCGTATCCACTAACGCCGGAATTTTAGAATTAGGATTGATATCAACAAAGCCTGAACTAAATTGTTTACTCTCCAGGATGTTGATCAGAAACGCATCGTATTCAGCCTCAGCTATTCCCTTTTCCAGTAATTCTTCAAACATCACCGTCACTTTTACACCATTAGGTGTTGCCAGAGAATATAGCTGAAAAGGATGTTGCCCTCGGGCAAGGTCTTCATCATAACGAGCACCTGCTGTCGGCAGGTTAATCCCGGCAAACTGGCCGCCGTTGCCCTCTTCATGAATCCATACTTTAGGTGGGGTGTAAGTTTTATCTGTCACAGTCATGCCTCATTGTTCAGGTCTTTCGACCTTTGATGGTGATTTTTGCAGCCGTATATCGCATGTTTATACCAGGATTCAAATTGCGTCATATCGTTCTGCTACATGGCAATCTGAAACACTGTAGAAATCTGCGACAAGCACCTTAGAGTAATGTGACCGAAATAACCAAAATCAACCAGATAGCTGATAACTTATTAGTATTGGTTATAACCGAGGAGACTGAACATGTTCAGCCCAGGAGGCATTCTGACGAAACTGACGATACATCCGATCCCATGTTCCGTTAGATTTCAGGGTATTAATCGCCTGATTAAACTCATCCCTCAACGCTTTATCCTTAAACGCAAGATGGCTGAATACATCAGGCCAGAAATAATGAATGGTAAAGTCATCTGGCGACAACTCAGGATGTTTTTGCAGGTCATGATAAAACAAATTAATATCACCCACCCGCACATCAAAACGATTTAATACCAGCATTTTTGACGTAGCCGACACATCATGATGCTCTTTATAACCCGGATTAGCGGCAGCCATTTCTTTATATTCATCACCCAGCAGTAATACAGCCCCCTGATAAGCAATCACACGATAATGCTGCATGTCCGCAATACGGGATAAGGCAATATTTTTATCATTACGAGTTACAGCGACATCCGTAAAACGGAAAAAAGGTTCTGAAAGCCAGGCATTAATATTCGCGGCAGGAAAAATATTACAAGCCACATCAATTCGACCATTATCGATCTCAGCATGTAATCGATAATTAGACATCATCTGAAAAGTCACTTTGTATTGTGGCATTAAGGCTGTTAGTTCTTTCAATAAATCTAAAAATAAGCCACTGCCATCTTTCATAAAGAAAGGTTCAAAATTTCCAACACCTATCACTAACTCTTTCTTCTCCTGTTTCTGTGCTTTTGCTGATGTACCAAAGATTGGCGTCCCCGCAGCAATAGCCTGTGAAACAGGAAAAAACCACAACAAAGCAAAACTAAATAACAGCTTAAAAACTAATGGTTTATACATAGAAATGATATTAAAACTTAGCCCAGACAAGTGAGTATTCTGATACATTAGCGAGAAATTAAACGTTAATAAACGATTAATTATTGCATTCCAGGAACAATTAAATTTAGCACTACAATAGCTCAGCAAATTTTTCCATCAATATCAGTTTTTTCCCCTGAAGCGTGGATTCACCAAACGCTTTAAAGCCAAGTTTCTGATAGATGTAACGACCTCGGGCATTATCTTCAAATACATCCAGCCAGATACGCATTGTGCCTGAAGTAAATAATTGGTTTTCAAGTGAAGTAAGCGCAGCCTGCCCAATGCCCTGCCCTTTATGTTTTACAACAATCCGCCGCAATTCAACGGAATGATTCTGTTCAAAAGCAATAATGATGAAACCTTCGGATTGGCCCCCGACAACGATATCAAAATAATGAATATCAGGCTGACTCATCGCTAACTGATGCATATCCCACGCACCAGGAACAATATAACCGCTGGCATCATTAGCCGCTTCCAACGCCACAAAGTCAGAAATACGCGATTCATCCGCCAGTACCAACGTTAAGTCAGTACAATCTTTCATTCGTTCCCCACCTTAAAAGTATTAAGTGACAACAAAAATAAATCGTATATGCATAAATGTCACCAGTTACCTCCGTAATTTATGTGTTATTTACGCAAATAATTCATCAACAAAATAATCTACCGCATCCATTTCCTGATTCTTATCCAACCTTATCGTTCGACAAGCCTTTCTACAGCATAGATGAAATCAACTAATTCGCTTGTAACCATAATGATTCTGTCGCATCAACTTCCGACAGTAACCAGGAAAGGTCTGATACTTGTCACTATGGATGAAATATAGTAGCGATAGAGCAATGCCATCGAGGAACAGACAGCATCAACAGAAAGCTCAATACATTAACCATTATTCGGTGAGAATGAAGAAAAAAGAGAGGATGGCGCATAAGGTGAAGCGTTAAAACAACGCACGCGGTAACTCAGTAGAATGAATTAAATTCACATATACTAATTAAAAGACGGACTACAACACTATCACCTGTGTTAAAAGCTAAATCGATAGTCTGCCCGATTATTCCGCTCAACTATAACGTTAATCATTAGGTGGCTGCTCAACAAACGCCTTTATATCGACCAGATCTTTGTCGAATTCTTTAATAATCGATCCTTTGATAAAAAAAACCATCAACGACGACATTAATCGTGCAAACAACGTTTGAGCCTGAGATTCAAAACCCATTGTTAACCGTGTGCCATCAGCAACAGCCTGCACTGAAATCCGTGATAAATAAACTGCTCCGTGATTTTCAGCCCGTGTCGCATAATAATCATTGGTCACGCAATCCGTGATCCACATATCTTCCGTCGCTTCCTTGCCAAACATGATCCGAGTTTCTCGCCATTTAAACCCCACCATTCCCTGTTCAGGTTTATGTAAAACCTCAACCTGACGAATCCCGGATACCATATCAGCTGCTTGCTCAATGTTAATCACGGCTTGCCAAACTGCTTCAACTGGCGCTGCAATCGTTATGCTCGTTGCTACTTTCATTTGAACACTCTCATAAAAAAGGTTTCAGGAACATAGCAACTAACACACCGACATTCAAATAGATTTCAGGCAGATACAACAAACGACCAATTGACCATTATCCGGCTTCAATCCGCCATTGCCAGAATGCCCGGGTTACACCTTTTTGCAAGTTAACGCGAGCCTGCTCTTCATCAGACAATCCTTGATTACGCGCTGTCTCATAACCCGTTATCGCCCGTTGTAACCGCGTTTTATAATCAGCCTGGCTTGGGTGCGTATGCAGACTGAATACCATTCGTTGTGCATCAATCAAATCGTCAATTGTCGCGCCCATACTGGCCAGTACTTTTCCCATCAACTCATCGGCCGCCAGCTCTTGTTCTGGCGGCACCGTCAAATCGATTTTTGCTCGCCACACCAACTGATTCACCGCCTGCCCTAGTTCAAGGAAATGCAACACATGCCCAAGCTGATGCGCCAGAATTCCTGCCAGCACATATTCATTATCACTGGTGACAGTAATCAACCCGAGAAACGACGGATGATAATCAATCCGATAAACAGGCGATACCCGAGTCACCCACTCATCCCGAACAATTTGCACTCGTCTTGGCTGCGCGTATACCTGTGCATAGACATGTTGAATAAAATCACTCTGACAAAAGTACACATGAGGCAGCTTTTCAAATTTATTCGCATGCACCCATACCCGATTAAAAAACGCCTCCCCTGCCTCCGGCGCAGGCATACAGGTCGCAAACGGATTAAATTCAGGCGCAAAGTACAGGTAATTCACATGAGCACTGGCCCGAGGTACAACAGCCGAAAGTAGTAACACCAACAAAAATGAGGCAATGACAGGTAATCGATGCAATGGTCGAATCATCAGTTTATGGCTCCTGAAAAAGTAGCCACTATAGAGACTTAGCATCCAGTTCGGTCCGGGGATTAGGGGTTTTCAGGAGGGATTTTCAAAGAGGTTTCAAGAAAGATCATGGGGATACTTTTTGATAAACCATCCCAGAGACAAACTATTAAAACTGACCATGTAAATTTTTGATTGTGAAACACAGTAAAAAAACAGCGTATTTTTCTACGAGCGCTCAACAAGACTTAAAGTGTGAGTTTTTGCATTGCTCGAATAATATGAATATTTCTTTTTATGTCTTATCTAAAACGTTCAGGACAAAAAATAAACCAGGCAGAATTGCCCGAAGAAAAAGTGAATAACGGCATGCTGCCTCAGGAGGGAGTGATACAGTGGAATATAATACGAAGCCTTATCTAAACACCTGAAAAACCGTCGTAAAGACAACAAATTTCAGGCACAAAAAAACCCGCTTTCGCAGGTTTTTTTGCTTTCTCTGATGAGAAATAAATTGGTGGAGCTGGCGGGAGTTGAACCCGCGTCCGAAAAACTTACATCCTCGGTCCTACATGTTTAGTCTCATCTTTTAGTTAACCCTTATCAGCGCCGATGGACAGGCTATGAAAGGGCGAGCCTGATTAGTTTTAACGCTTCAACCCCAGGCAGGGTTTCCACGCGATCCAGCGTAATATGACTCTTCGAACCTCTGCGCACTGGAACACAAGAGTGAAGAGCTAGCCGGCTATATTAAGCAGCTAGAGCGTAAGTTTCGTCGTTTGCGAATACTTTAAATGCGGCTTTTTACGAGGCCAACCGCCCCTCGACATGCACCTCGGGTTTCTGAATCCCGTCGAATCCTGAATCAGCCCCGAAAAACTGGTTCAATCTGAAATTACCACCATTTCAGACAGGCCGAGAAGTCTAGCCTTATCAGGGATAAAAAGCAATTAAAAACAATGTCCCCCGCTGTCATTGATGAATTAATGTGTAACCGGTGAATGAACAACCGCCTTGCGAATACCCTGCTGAAGTGTTTGCGCCAGTGCTTTGCGATCCGTTTCGTGATTCACGACGTAACCCTCGACAAACTCAATGGTTATTTGAACGCCTTCATCCTCGCACATCGACCAGAAATGCCCGGCAAACGGCATGGTGTCGTAAAATGCATAGTGGTCGCGTCGCGGTTGAGCAAGCGGTGTACCGTCGAGGTTGTCATATCGCAGCGCCACACCCTGCACCATTAATTCTGGTAATAAATCTTTTACAGCAAACAAGCTGGATTTAAACCGTTTCACATCCACACCATCCGTACTGGTGCCTTCAGGAAATAACACCAGTGATTCCTGATTACTCAGTCTGGCGGCTAAATCCCCCATTTGTCCTTTTACATCACGGCTTTCACGGTCGATAAACACGGTGCGTTGCAAAGTACTGAGCCAACCAAAAACAGGCCAGCGGCGGATTTCTTTCTTCGACACAAACGATGTTTTTAACATCGCACTGATTGCAATGATATCGAGATAGGACACATGATTGGCGACAAATAAGGTTGCAGGTTCAGTGCTGCATACGCCTTTTATAGCCAGTCTGACATTGAGAATCGTCAAAACATTACGATGCCAGATCATAATAATGGTTTGTTCGGCCTGGCGGCTGATAGCTCTCGCGATAAATAAGAACGGTAATAAACTCAGCGTAATTAGTGCAACAGCCAGAATACGCAGAATGGCCTTAAGAGATTTCATAGTACTTCCTGGTTCAACTATTTTCAGATTTACGATTAGCTGGCGTCCGGTGCTGGCGGGTATATTCATCCAGCGTGCAGCGTTCGACATACAACATGACAAAACAGCTGTTAAACACCGGATCGACATAAAAGTGATCGCTTACCCGGGCATTCATTTTCAAATACAGTTTCATTAACGGTGGTATTTGAGGCGGTGGGTCATCATCCGTAACGTTAGCTAACCAGTTTGACAACGAGATGGCCGTTTGATGAATAGCGGATGGCATACAGACACTCGGTGCCAGATGCTGCTGATACAATCGTCGTAATAACCCTTGATGGGCCAGCGGATTTTGGCCGGGAAAGCTGGCAATACCAAACATCAGTTCGACCTTAAAATAATCGAGATATTGCTGCGTTGCCTTCCATAACAACATCAAAATTGCACCACTGCGGTATGCTTCATCAATACAAAAGCGACTGATTTCCACGGCTTCGCGCTTATCCAGCAAGTGGTCAAAGGCATAATAATCCTCCGCGTAAAATCGCTCACTCGCTGGTAAACAGCCTCGTAAAATCAGCCGCATCGATCCAACAACCCGGTGAGTTTTATTGCAATACACCATCAGGTGATGAGCAAAATCATCTCTGGATTCGGTTGTTATGGTCGGATTATTCGCAAAGAAAACTCGCTGTCGTAGCGCCATCACTTGTTGTTTTTCAGCAAGTGTTTCTGCCAGTTTGACCTGAAAGCGGCCTGCTTTTAACTGACAGGGAATCGTCGAGATATCCAGTGATTGTCCACTGACATGATGAATAAAGGTGAGAGAATCAGACACAACTGCTATCCGAATATCGCAATTAAAACGGCTGTCGCTGTCGATTCAGTTCACGGAAAAAATCACGGAAGCTGACACTGGCTTCGCCGGATCGTAAATTCTGTTGTCCAACAATAAACGCCCAGCGCCATTGTTCAAACATAACTTTCCAGGCGGTCCAGAACGAATTGGACGGGTCATAAATATGCGCTGCTTCTGACGTAACGCCATTCACTTCAATGACTTTAATTCCCGTTCCGTCTGACAACGAACATCCCGGTTCCACCCGAAGATCAAACCGACCAAAGTAAAAACCGGGAATAGCGCGGGTAATCGTTTCCATCGAACGAGTTAATTGCGGCGAATTCAGGTGATTGGCATCCAGAAACACCGATCCCCGACAATGACTACCAACCTCGGTAATCGACAAGGTTTCGTCCCTGGCCAGTACCCGATCAAGTTGCGACTGAAATTTTGTTAATAAGAAGGCTGCAAGATAATTGGTGCGGGGATTAGTGAGAATTAAATATTCCAGCGTATGCTCGCCATCTCCGGTGATCACTGGAAAGGTTTTTTCAGTGATCGAAAATACAAATCCCTGATGGCGTTCAGGCGGCTTGACAAAGAACACACCAAATTCACGACCCGAAATATATTGCTGCAACATAGCGGGAACTTTCATGCGGGATACGGCGCATATCAATTGTTGGCGATCCGAAATAATTTGTACATCCTGCCCTCGGCAGCCTTTTTCCGGCTTCAAAATGACCGGATAGTCCCAGCCTTTTTCATCCATGATTTCCAGCGCCCGTTGCACACGCTCTTTACCACAAGGTACATCAATCGGCGCAAGATCAGCGACAAATTCTGGCGCGTTCGCGGCAAGTTTCAACAAAGTCAGGGATTTGTCTTCACCATACATTCCGGCATTAGTCATGCCGGGATTCGTCGCGGCAAATGCCAGTGGCGACCGGTAACGAACCGCCAGATACAAGATATAACCTACAATCGGCAGATAGAAAAACCAGATGGGCCAGTACTCCCAGCGAATCCAACGCCGGATAGCCGATTGCGTAAGCTTTTGTTGCCTGAAATCAGCCTGTTGATAACGGTGCCAGCCCCAAACCGCAGTCACCACCACCAAAGTTAAAACTACGGCTAACCACATAAGGATGCTTCCAACGGGCAAGAAATTGAGCGTTTCTCTGGCTGCTGGCAGGGATTACCATCCCAGTAATCAAATTGAATAGTATCTGCATCAACACGAATATGGCTCAAACTCACCGTATGAGCTTCTTCCCGGTGCATGCAAATGGTGTGTGTATGATCATCCGTATGATGACTGGAATGAAAGGCGATAGCGGATGTCACATCCGCGACATAATGACTGGCATAATGTGCCTGGCGGGATGCCAGTACCCTGTCAGCATTGACTGCACAGGATGAAATGAAGGAAGTAGCCTGTTCTTTCACCAGCTTTTTACCATCCCAGCAATAAAAATATTGCACATCGCGGCTTGCCAGCAACACACAAAAAGGCATGTAATCAGCCAAATCCATTGCGGTTAATGTTGCCGCTGCTTGCTCAGGTGAAGCATGTTTAACCAACGCTGTCGTTAATAGTCCTCGGCTAGTCCAGGTTCGTTCTTGCAGCTTTGCTTTCATTAACGCCATCAGCTCATCAACACTGGTGACGTTACTGTCATAGTTGTTTAATAAGGCAACGATCAATCCAGACTGATTAACCGCCAGCCAGGTGCCACCACCATCCGGATCTACCGGGCTAATCCATTGCGTCGTATCATCCTGATAAATAGCCGGATGCAATGCCCGAGAGCGAGTCTTGCGTTCATCACGATTAAAAAACAAATGGAGAGCATTGTCGGCGTCTTTAAACCAGCTCAGTGAGCACATGGTGTTTCACCTGACGGAGTTGACGAACGGAGATGATTTTCATGTTGCACTGTGGCCGGCGCTTTACCGAAATTACTGTCGAGTGGGAAGTTGGTGCGATGGAGAATGATAGCAATCACCGCCATATGGTGAACCGCATGGCTGTGTAAAAACTGAAGCTCTCGACCCAGTGAGGATAAAGTTACACCTTCGGCGTGTTGCTCATTGTTAGTACTGCATCGAATCTGGATTTGATGATCAGCGGGATAATCGGCTAATGTCGTCAATTGTGCAGTGATTTCACGTAAACAGCCGAGCGCTACATCAGGATCTTTTTCAATGTCCAGATCACGTAATCTGGCATCATAGTTAGCCACAGTCAGTGCCTGGCCGGAAAGTTCAATCCCGATAAATTGCTGATAATGCTCAATGACGTGACGAATATGAGCAGAAACACCACTATCGGGATACATAGGTTCTGACAGTTGATATAAATGCATGCCCTGTTGTTTTAACGTTTCCACCAGTTCAATCAATTGGTTAATCAGAAACTGATTATCTGACACGATGGACTTAATGGACATAACCGGGAACCTGTTGAGTATTATCGGACCTGATGTTTCATGGCCCGTTCTTTTTGAACTTGCCATTCACGATCCTTCACATCAGTACGTTTATCGTGAGATTTTTTACCTTTTGCCAGATGGAATTCCACTTTCACCCAGCATTTTTTCCAGTACATCGCCGTCGCGACCATGGTATAGCCGCCCCGCTCTACCTTACCGATTAACTGATTCAGTTCCCGGCGATTCAGTAGCAAGCGACGTGAGCGATCCGGATCATTGATAACATGAGATGATGCTGAAACAAGCGGTTGAATTTGCGCGCCCAGCAGGAAAGCTTCACCCTTTTTCAGGATGACATAACTGTCAGACAGGTTAATTTTTCCCTGGCGGATACTTTTTACTTCCCAGCCTTGCAAACTGATACCCGCTTCAAACTTATCGCTCAGCGTGTATTCGTGGCGGGCCTTTTTATTCAGAGCAATGGTGTTGCTCGGACTTTTCTTTGCATTTTTCTTAGCCATAGTGCGGCGCATTATAAGTGCATATCA
This sequence comes from Alteromonadaceae bacterium, assembly GCA_965656875.1. Lineage (GTDB taxonomy): Bacteria > Pseudomonadota > Gammaproteobacteria > Enterobacterales > Alteromonadaceae > CBFHMJ01. Next base: position 340,038 of record CBFHMJ010000003.1, on the reverse strand, counting down.
GTGTAATTGAAACTATTGATAATCGCTGACCGGAACCCAACGCGGTAAAAACAGCAAATTTGCACAGAAGTTTGATAAAATCGCCAACGGTTTGTTTTGTGCAGGAGTTAAAATGCCACAAATTACTCGCTCGGCACTGGTGATGTACAGTGCTGACGCCATGTTCAACCTGGTGAACGATGTCGCGTCTTACCCGGAGTTTTTGCCTAACTGTGCAGGCTCTACCATTCTGGAATCCTCCGACAACCTGATGGTCGCTTCTGTACAAATTGCCAAAGGTGGCATCAATAAATCGTTTACTACCCGCAACAGCATTACGCTGAATGAACGAATTGATATGGAGTTGGTAGACGGCCCGTTTGATTTACTGACAGGTGGATGGCAGTTTGTTCCGTTAGATGAAAATGCCAGTAAAGTCATCCTTGAACTGGATTATCAGTTCTCTTCAAAACTGATAGAAATGGCCTTTGGTTCAGTCTTTAAAGAAGTCGCGAATAATATGGTCGCAGCCTTCACTGAACGCGCAAAAGTTATTTATGGAGTACCACAGCTGTGACCGACAATGCACAAACCTCAGACAACATGCTGACAATTGAACTCGCCTATGCCAAACCAGAAAAGCAATTGATCCTGACATTGACCGTCGCAGCAGGCACCACGATAGAACAGGCCATCATTCAGTCTGGCATGTTAGAACAATTTGATGATATCGATCTGAAACAGAATAAAGTGGGTATCTGGAACCGAACTCAAAAGCTGACAGAAACCGTTCGAGACGGTGATCGTATTGAGATATATCGCCCATTGATTGCCGATCCGAAAGAAGTTCGTAAACGCCGTGCAGAAAGAGCTAAACAGGAAGGTCGCGCCGATAAAGTGACCGGTGGACGGGTCAGTGAATTACGTAAGCAACGTAAATCCGAACAGTAGTCATTATTCACAACAACACCGAAAAGAATACCAATTCAGAACTGACATCCATTAAAAAAGCCCGTGCTGATAATCAGTCACGGGCTTTTTTAATTCGATAATTAATTACATTCAGTCTATTACTGATCTAACGGTGTAGAGAACATCTCTGATGGTTCAAAATCACCTTCAATCGTGGTCAGCTTGTCATTCTCATCAAACTGAATCACTAGTTGCTTACGGTAAATAGAGCCGTTACCACGCGCCAGACGGTACACATAATGCCATTTATCATCATCAAACGCGTTACGAGCGACCGGATTTCCCAGGACATAAGCAACCTGTTCTTTGGTCATCTGAATTCTAAGCTTGTCCACGTCTTTCTGATCTAAATAATTTCCTTGTGGAATGTCGATACGATATACCCAGCTAGAACACGCACCTGTCATCAGTGCCAGTGCCAAAACTAAAACTGCTTTAAACTGCATTCGTTATTTCCTGTTTTACCGTGCTTATATAGCCAGAACAAATATCAGGCCAAAATAAAAGTTGACGGATAATACCCTGATGATTGTTCAGGTTTCAAGGCAAATCCTCATTCACGCTGATTCGCATCAAATCTGATTATTGAGAGTAGTCTGGTACAAAAAAGTTCAATCGTTTGTATTTTCACGGTCTCGACATTCATTTCAACGGCTCTGTGACAATTTAGCGCACCACTAATTGCAATACTGCATTTGAAAAATATCGTTTCACTGATATTATTGCCCGGCTTATTTTTACATTCATCCAGGTAACCTGAATTGAAAACCCGATTTCTGGTGTTATTCATGATTTTCCACATTGTGGCCGTCAACATGGTTGGCGGTGGTTCGCATATGTGTGTAGATATGCATGAAGAACAAGATGTCGTTTCAATTCACGTCCACGATGAACTTACCAGTGCGCTTGATGACAGTAATCATGAAGCCGAACCTCACATCCACCTTGTACTGTTTGTGTCTCATTCAACTCAGCAACAACCGTCCGATTATGCGTCGTCTGGTAAAGTTTGCTCAATAGAATGCGATTGGTTGTCACAAACCCTTTCACCACCCGTTCCTCCACCGAATGCTTAACCTCCCAGGACAGTAAGATCTGGCCTGTACCCATATTATTATTGTATTTGCTAAATGAATAACCGAGCTTATGCTTCAAGTCCGTTATTTAACAACGCAAAAAAGTACTTAGTTGCCATGAATTTCATGTTCAATTAGTACCAAATACAGTTAACAGTGGTATAGCTAGCCAGACAGATTAATACCTTATCGTTACCTTGCCGTGCTTCAAGCCAACACTGGCTACGGACAACCTAACGAACATCTGTTTAAACATTCAATGTTACGAGCATTGGATCGTATTGGGAGTGTTCTATGACGCTAACCATTTCCAGGCTTTGTCGTATCATGACGACGAAAGCCCGGCTGTTTGCAGCCACATTCGCACTGACATTTGCCACAACCGGCGTCAGTGCAACAACACCATCAGCATCACCGACAACGACGTTAACGTTTGCACAAGCGTTAAAACGCGCCGAGTCTGGTAATGCTGCGTTACAGGAATACCCTTTTTATATTCGTGCCGCCGATGCAATGTCGGTTCAGGCCAGCATTAAACCCTTACCTGTTGTTTCAACGATGATTGAAAATGTCATGGGCACAGGCCAGACAAGCGGTATCAACAGCGCCGACATTACGCTGACTCTGAGTCAAACCCTTGAGATGGGAGATAAACAAGCCAAACGTGTAAAATTCGCTGATGCGAAAAAACAACGGCTTCATACGGAGTATCAGCTAACAAAGCTGGATGCTCTGGCTGAAACAGGCCGTCGTTACTATCGAGTTTTGGCACTGCAAGCATCAATGTCACTGATGGAAAAGCGTATTGCTTCTGAGCAAAAAGCGTTAGGAATCATCACTCAACGCGCTAACGCCGGTGCGGTGGGAGATGCCGACAAGACCTTGATGGCTCTACAACTGGCCGACAGCAAAACCAAACTGCAAACATTAACGTTAAATCATCAACTGGCATTGAAACAACTGGCCGCTATGTGGTTAATGGATGCAGATTTTGACCAGGTGTCAGGCGATTTATCGACACTTCCTCCCCTGCCCGACGAAGCACATGTTAAGTCAGCGTTGCAACATTCACCGGCAGTCCTAGATCAACTGGCGTTACAGCGCATTAATGATCAACAACTGCAACTGGAAATCGCCAACGGCCATCAGAACATCACGGTCGGCTTAGGTGTGCGGCGCTTACAAGCCACCAGTGATCAGGGGCTGGTTCTTAGTGCATCAATGCCACTTGCTTTCGAAAACCCAAACCGGGGGCGAATAGCAGCCGCCAAAGCATCGTTCGAACTGAGTCATCAACAAATTCTGAACACCAAACGTCAACTACAAACTCGTTTGATTGCCATTCAACAACAGATGATGAATGCCAGCGCACAGTTATCGACGCTTCGAAATAAGCTGATACCACTGGCTGACACCCTGGTAAGTGACACCACAGCAGGCTATAAGTCAGGTCTTTATTCGGTGTTGAGACTGGCTGATGCGCAGGCCAAACGTTTCGCGCTTGAGCAAACCGCCATCGACTTACATACGCAGCTTTTCACACATTTTCTTGAACTGGAACGCATTACGGGTCAATCGTTCTCAACATTATCATCCGCTGACCCGACTGTTTCAGGCCAGGAGTAATGCCTTATGACTACACTATTCTCTTTTCCACGTTTTATTGCCGGTTTATTGGCAACAACAATCAGCTTGAGTGCCTTTGCCAGCGGTGGTCACGGCCATGACGACGAACACGGTCATGACGAACCCGCTAAAGGGCCTAATGGCGGAATACTTCTGGAAAAACCGATGGCTTCCGGAAACGAGTTTCAACTGGAAATGACTATCTTTGAATCAGGCATTCCCCCTGAAATGCGAGTTTACGCTTACGAGAGCGGCCAGCCGGTAAGCCCTGAAGATATTCGCTTATCCGTGACTTTTCATCGACTGGGTGACCAAAATGATGTCGCCGGATTTGATGCCGAGCAGGATTACCTGGTCAGTAATATCGAAGTAACCGAACCTCATTCATTCGATGTGTCTGTCGATGCCACATACAAAGGAAAACGGTATGAATGGCATTATGAGAACCACGAAGGACGCACCGAACTCACCGAGCGGATGCTCACACTGGCAGAAATCGGCACCGATTTTACAGGCCCACAAACGCTCGTGATCAAAGACACGTTATTCGGTGTTATCGAAGCACCACAAAACAGCGTGTACCGGGTTCATGCGCCCTGGCAAGGGCTGGTGAGCAAAGTCCATGTCAATATTGGCGATAAGGTCAAACAAGGCCAGGTCGTTGCAACATTGGAAAATACCACGACATTAAAACAGTATCAGGTAAAAGCACCTGCAACTGGTGAAGTAACTGCCCGAAATGTCAATCCGGGTGATCGGAGTGACGAACAGCCATTAATTGAAATCGCTGATCTGTCTGAAGTCTGGGTTGAAATGTCAGCCTTTCCTGAAAACATTGAACGACTAAAACCCGGCCAGCAAGTCTCGGTCTATGACTTACATCATCACCTGGTAGCATCAAGCACTATCAGCTATATCGCTCCGCAGATGACCGGTGGACACATCGCCCGCGCCAGAGCAGTGATCAGTAACACCGATGGCCACTGGCGGCCGGGTATGCATGTCAAAGCAGACATCACAATTGATGAAGTAAAAGTACCTATGGCGGTAAAAACTTCTGCAATACAAACCTTCAGAGAGATGCCCGTCGTATTTGCTCGTTTTGGCAATGTGTTCGAAGTAAGAATGATTCAACCCGGCTTGAGTGATGATACATGGACTGAAGTCACTGGCGGCATTGCGCCTGGTCGTGAATACGTCACCGACAATAGTTACATTCTTAAAGCCGACATTTTGAAAGACGGCGCAAGCCACGATCACTAACAGCAGGAGACAAACATGATAAACAGTATTGTCACCTTCGCTGTAGCGAGGCGCTGGCTCATTATTATGGCGACCCTGTTACTTGCGGGACTGGGCGTATATAAAACGACCGAACTGCCAATTGATGCCGTGCCAGACATTACCAATGTTCAGGTACAGGTAAATTCAATGGCTGATGGCTATTCACCACTCGAAGCAGAACAACGCATCACCTGGATTGTTGAAAATGCGATGGCAGGCATTCCAAAACTGGATTACACCCGTTCTGTGTCTCGCTATGGCTTATCTCAGGTTACAGTGATTTTCGAAGAAGGCACCGATATTTACTGGGCCAGACAACAAATATCTGAGCGTCTACAGGCAATCCGGGCAAAGCTACCTTCAGGCATTGAACCGACGATGGGGCCTGTTGCCAGTGGTCTGGGAGAGATTTTCACCTATATCATTTATGCAAAAGATGGAGCTGCAAAAGCCGATGGAAGCGAATACACCGCCGAAGACCTGCGCACCATTCAGGACTGGATCATTCGTCCACAACTGGTCAAAGTACCGGGCGTTACTGAAATTAACAGTGTTGGTGGTTTTGAGCGGGAGTATCAGGTCGCACCGATTCCAGGCAAATTACTGGCTTATAAAATAACGCTGAACAATCTGATCACGGCACTGGAACTTAACAACCAGAATGCGGGCGCTGGTTATATTGAGCGTAATGGTGAACAGTGGTTAGTTCGTTCTCCCGGCCAGGTAATGACACTGGAAGATATCGCCAATATTGTGATTACAAAACGTGATGATGCGCCTGTACGAGTTAAAGATGTCGCTGAAGTTCGCTTTGGCAAACAACTTCGAACCGGTGCCGCCACACAAAATGGTAAGGAAACCGTGCTGGGTACCGCATTTATGTTACTGGGCGAAAACAGTCGGACAGTATCTAAAGCGGTGGCTGACGCACTCATTGATGTAAATCGTTCTCTGCCAGATGGCATCGTTGCAGAAGCGGTATACAACCGTACCACCCTGGTGGATAAAACGATTGAAACAGTAAAGCGAAATCTGTTTGAAGGCGCAGTACTGGTTATCGCCGTATTATTCGCGTTGTTAGGTAATTTCCGGGCTGCATTTATTGCTGCGTTAGTCATCCCACTTTCGATGTTATTTGCTATCACTGGCATGGCTTACAACCGAGTGTCGGGCAACCTGATGAGTCTGGGTGCCATTGATTTCGGCATCATCGTTGATGGTGCGGTAATCGTGGTTGAAAACGCATTGCGTCGCCTGGGCCTTGCACAACATCGGGCAGGACGATTACTAACCTTGTCTGAACGACTGGCAGAAGTCACCACCAGTACCAAAGAAGTATTTCAGCCTGCGGTTTTTGGTGTGTTGATCATCATGCTGGTTTACTTACCAATATTCGCCCTGAGTGGTGTCGAAGGTAAGATGTTTCATCCGATGGCCTTCACTGTGATTGCTGCATTGACGGGAGCGCTGATTTTCTCTGTAACTTTTGTTCCTGCTGCCATTGCTATCCTGGTTCGCGGCAACATCAGCGAAAAAGAAAATGTGCTTATGAAAGCAGCCAGAGTGGTGTACACCCCGCTACTTCGTTTATCGGTGGCTCGCCCACTAATCCCGGTCATTCTTGCTACATCGGTCATCGCCGTCAGCGCCATGCAAGTTCAACAATTAGGTAAAGAGTTTCTGCCACAACTGGACGAACATGATATTGCGCTTCATGCACTGCGCATTCCGGGGACCGGACTTGACCAGTCCGTTATGATGCAACGTCAGTTAGAGACCGTGATAAAAGATATTCCCGAAGTAGAACGCGTCTTTTCAAAGATTGGCACGCCGGAAATTGCAACCGATCCCATGCCGCCCAGTGTTGCTGACACTATTCTGATTATTAAGCCTCGCAGTGAATGGCCAAATCCAGACAAATCCAAAGAACAACTGGTTGATGAAATCAGAACATTGGTTAAAACAGTCCCTGGTAATAACTATGAACTGACACAGCCCATTGAAATGCGTTTCAACGAGTTGATCGCTGGCGTCAGAACCGATGTCGCCATTCGGATTTACGGGGATGACCTAAATGTACTGGCTGAACTGGGTGAACAGGTTGAGCAAATTATCGGCAAAGTTCCGGGCAGTAAAGATGCTCGAGTCGAACAAATGAAAGGTCTGCCAATGATTTCCATAGAACCACAACGAGATCACATGGCGTTGCTGGGACTCACCGTCACCGATGTTCAACATGCGATGCAAACCGCGATTGCAGGGGTGCAAACGGGTTTGATTTATGAAGGGGATCGCCGCTTTAAACTACTGGTAAGAATGGATGAAATTCATCGCCGTGATCCAGATGCACTGGCACAATTGCCCGTCTTTCTGGATGCTGACGCCAACCCGGAACTAAGTTTTGTGCCACTGGGTGAAGTAGCGAATATTATCGAGATCACTGGTCCTAATCAGATCAATCGTGAAAGTGGTAAACGAAATATTGTCGTTACTGCTAACGTCGAAGGACGTGATTTAGGCAGCTTCATTGAAGAAGTACAGGCAACAGTTAATCGAGATTTCGATTTACCAGAGGGCTACTGGTTAGGTTATGGCGGTACTTTTGAGCAACTACAATCGGCCAGTCAGCGGCTCTCGATTGTTGTGCCAGTAACGCTTATTCTGATTCTTGGTTTGCTCTTCAGTGCCTTCAACTCGCTTCGCGATGCGCTGATCATCTTTAGTGGCGTGCCACTGGCATTAACAGGCGGTATTATTGCCTTACTGATGCGTGACATGCCATTGTCGATCTCGGCAGCCGTCGGATTCATTGCACTCTCTGGCGTTGCAGTACTCAATGGTGTAGTGATGCTGACATTTATCAGAGAGCTAAGAACCAATGGACAAACCGTGGCAAATGCCATCATTGAAGGTGCCAGTCAGCGACTTCGTCCGGTATTGATGACGGCCCTGGTGGCCAGCCTGGGTTTTGTGCCAATGGCATTCAATATTGGCACTGGCGCTGAAGTACAACGGCCACTGGCTACCGTCGTGATTGGAGGGATTATCTCGTCAACTATCTTGACGTTGTTGGTACTGCCAGCACTGTACAAACTGGTTCATCGGGATAAATAACCCGTGAGTCAGACAAAAAAATACCGGACGTAAAGTCCGGTATTTTTTTATAACTCGTTGAATTTAATAATCTGTCGATATCACCCAATATCAATCAACGCCCTGACTATCTTTCTTGCTTCTAAGTCATCCAACGCCTGATTAACGTCATCCAGGGTGTAGCGATGTGACAGCAACTTCTCAAGTGGTAACTGTTTTTCCTGATACAAACGGACTAATTTTGGAATGTCTTTATCAGGATTGGCTCCACCGCCCCAACTCCCGCGAATACTCTTACCACGATGAAATGCATGAGGCTCTAACGATATCGTTTCACCATCCGGTGGATGAGACGCAAATATACATTGACCACCACCATCGCGCACCGATTCAAAAGCCTGCTCAATCGTTTGTGTCAGACCACCCGCTTCAATCGAATAATCAACGCCTTTTCCATCCGAAAGTGCTCGAATCGCGGCAACTGGATCATCCGTTCGACAATTAATCGTGTGTGTGGCTCCCAACTCTTTCGCCAGCGCCAGTTTACTGTCTTCTACATCAACAGCGATTAACTGTGTCGGTTCGAACAGCTGTGCAGCAATCAAGGCGCTGAGACCGATTCCGCCTAAACCAAACACGGCGATTGTCTTGCCAGATTCAGGTTTTAGCTCGTTCAATACCAGGCCAGTGCCGGTTGGCAATGCGCAGCCTAATAACACGGCAACGTCTTGCGGCATACCTTCAGGTAATTTAACCAGTCGGTTTTCCGCTGCGATGGTTTTTTCAGAAAATGTTGTAACGCCACCAGAATTAATGGTTTGTCCTTCAAACTGATATAAACCACCGGGCGCGTCTAACCCATCACCTCGTATCCAGCCAAGTACGACAGTATCACCCGGTTGAACTTTTGTTACACCGTCTCCAATCTCTTCCACGACACCTACGCCCTCATGTCCCAACAAATGAGGAAGCCAGCGGTCTTCTCCCCGTCCTCCACGCACTTCCATCAATTGAGAGTGACATAAACCGGAATAACGGATCTTTACCAGTACCTGACCAGTTTTAAGCGCAGGAATGAGTAATGGCTCACAGATTCTTAAGGGTTGTCCGGTTTCAAATAATACGGCTGCTTTCATAGGGTATATTCTTTTTGTCTGTCTTAAATAATGATGATTGACGATGACTGCATCATCAGTCTTTCTTTAATCGCGTCGCGCTGCTGCTCAGGGTAAGGCAATGCAATAGAAGGTGCGTCATCCTGTGCTAATAGTTGCGGCAAACTAAGAACGGGTTTATCACAAAACTGCTTGCCCCACTTTCGTTCATCTTCGTCAATAAACCCGCAAACACCTGGATAGATTGCAGCCAGATAACCAGCGGCCGGGCCTGTGCCCAACACCCAGAAAGGTTCTCGCGCATCAATATCTGATAATGCTGAGAAGGTTTTAATTAACGAGACACCGTTAAGTGGAAGCTTCTGTGTTGCCAGCGGCTGAGTCTCATCCGCCAGGTCACGGGGCTGACTGACAACCAGCGTAATTTCTTTAAACAACTGATCCTGACTTAAGATTACACAGTGGAAATATCGGGCGGCTAATGCAACCAGCAGCTGACGATTAAAATGAGAAACATGGTCATAGATTGCCATGTCCCAGATGTTAGCTTCCACATCTGGCACCTGAATAACGGCAACACCATCAGATGACAAACGCGCCGCAAGTTGTTGTAAAAACGCCCCAGGATCGTCAATGTGTTCTAACACATGAATCAACGTAATCACGTCAAATTGCTGGGAGATGTCCGCCAGATTATCGCTAAAGAAGGCTTTTAACGGCAATTTTTGTGCAAGTGCTTCATGTTGATGATCCGAAACATCCTGAGCATACAACTCACCCTCAACATACTGGCGATGGATTGCATCCAACATGACGCCCGAACCCGTTCCAACATCCAGAAACCGGGTTGCATGTTCGGGGAGATACGACGCTACATTCTTCAGGATTTGATCACAACGGGAAGCGGGTACATCAGCACTGAATGACAATTGTTCATCACCATTGGTCAATTCATAAGCCTGATAGCTTTGATACAAAGCAGCAACTTGAGAACGATAGTCTTCAGACAATAGTTTTTGAATCAGGCCACAGTTTGGACAAGCCGTAACATGAAACGTTGCGGTGAGTGGCCGACAATCGGAAGCGACGGCATGATGGAACATCCTTGCATGACTCACATCAAGCTGGCTGTCACAGGCAATACATCGAATTGGGTCAGAGTTAGTCATCAGGCTCTTAATTCATCTTTTAGTCTGGCAATACCTTTAACAAGCGCAACTGTGCGCTCAGGTATCATTTCAAAATAGCGTTTTGCCTGAATGAGTCTTTGGTTAAGAGATTCCTGTTCTGTCAGAGCAAATTGTCGTTTTTGTTGCCCGTGACTAAAAAACTCATTGAGTTGTATCAGCGTCCATTTAATTTGCGTCAACTGATAAAACAAGCCAAAAAAATCAGGGTATAACAGGTTTTCTGCCAGTTCGGGGAATTCTTTAATTAATGACACGTACTCCGGCGAGGTCGGGATGCGTGGTTGAGCAAAAAAGTCGGCCATTAGCTTCCACAAACTGTCCTGCCCCGCATATTCAAAGTCAAAAAAACAGAGCGACGCGTTTTCCTTTTGTGACGGAACTGCATCATTTCGCTGAGAGTCCTGCTTTATCAATGCATTGTGAAAACCAAAGTCGGACGGCGATACCCATCGCTGTTCTATCGCCTGTTTTGCCTGAGAGAAATCAGGTTGTTGTGCCAACATACCAAATTGCTGACAACTGGCGCTGAACAACGGAATCAATTGCTCCTGCAAGAATGATAAACAGGCCTGATGTTCCGCATTATCAGCGGATAATTCATTCTTACGAGCCTGTCTCTTGTCAATATCCGCACATAAAGCATCAAAGCTGTGCATGGCATCAGCAGCAATCGGGAGCGCTGTTATCAAGGGTTGTTGATTAATGGTGTGAATGAAAGAAAATGCTTGTTTAACCATCGCCTTATCAGGGCGCTCAACTGATTCACCATCTATTAAACTCAACAATAACCAGCCTTCGGTTGGCTGAGCCATGATCAATTGAGGCATAGCCTGGTGTTGCACATGTAAATAAAACGCCAGCTCCCGTTCCAGCTTTTGCTTGATTCCAACCAGACGAAGATCAAAAACTTTCAAAAAAGCGGTCGGATGGAGCGAACTGTCCAGAGTTAGTGCAAATGCCTGATTGTTTTTGCCCCCGGTTAACGGTGTAACGTTTGTAATCGTTGCTCCTGTTTTATAAGAAAGTGACTGTTTGATAGCGTCAGATAATTCGGCTGGCGGCACCGGCAATGCTCCTTGAAGAAGTTAACCCTGTATATTTAACAGCGATTCAAGCTGCGACCATGAAGTGACGCGATCACCGTCAAAATCAACGTGATGGTTATCGGGGTCAAACAAAATACCACGGCAATGTTTAGGAAACGCAGGATGCTGCAATACCTTCGGTAGATCATCGATAAAAATATCACACGCCTGGTCGTTGATACGCTGGACTTTCTGGTCAAGGGTCTCGTTAAAGAAAATATGATCGTCGGGCAGAATATTACCGCCGGACACTTCATGTTTTAACAACCATTGACGAGCAGCATGATGCAAATCAACTTTCTCACCCAGATATGGATACCGGGTTTTATGAGAAATAATATTCAGGCTAATACCAGCTTCCTGCCAGCGTCTCATGACCGCCGTTGCATCATCATATTCACGCGCTTGAAGAATGTACTGACCGTACACCAGACCTTGTAATTCTGTCCATTTCGCTTCGTTATCTGCGGCAATAAAAAACTGTTTCACCGCTTCTTTACTGGTGTCCGTTAACGCAGATGAAGCGATCCAACCCAGTTGCACCGCCACATCGTAAAAAACCCCGGTGTAATTCACCAGGGTATTATCAAAATCAATGCCTGCTTTAAGCGTATTCTCAGCCATTCAATGCCTCTTGCAACTGCGCCAGAATCTTCTCTTTTGTCAATCCGGCCTGTTCCAGGGCATCATCACGACTGTGAACCCTGTCGATAAATGTGTCAGGAATCCCAAAACGAACCAACCTGGCACTATTAACCGCACTTTGATCCACCAGCCATTCCGCCACACTACTGCCAAAACCACCATGAATACTGTGTTCTTCCAATGTCACTACGACATCGTATTCAGCGAATGTATCAGCCAGATGCTGCGTATCCAGCGGTTTTATGGTGTGAAAACTACTCAGCCTGACATCATGTCCTTGTAACACCAATTGCATACCAACCGCTCTGGCCAGCGGTAAAATTGTCCCATTCGACAAAATAGCCACCCGCTTTCCAGCTTGTTGATCAATCGATGTTAAATGAGCCGGACGTTCAAACACCACATGCGCCTTACCCAGGGTGAGTTGCGGCTGCTCTTCATAACACAACGGCTCATTCTTCTTGCCTATTCGACAATACACAGGAGATTTTTCTGCCAGTAACTGAGGAAACAGCGCCGCCAGCTCCAGCGAATCGGCAGGACACACAACTTTCATGTTAGGCAGAACACGCATAATCGCCAGATCTTCAAAAGAGTGATGAGTTGGGCCAAGATTGGCATAGCTCAGACCTGAACCCGTGCCTACGATGACCACAGGCAATTGCTGATATGCGATATCAATTTTGATTTGTTCGTAGTTACGAGAAGAAGTAAACGGTGTGATGGTGTAACAGAATGGTTTAAACCCTTCAGCCGCCAGACCTGCAGCCATTGAGGCCATATTCGCCTCAGCAATCCCGGCATTGATCGTGCGCTCAGGCGCTATTTCTTTTAATGGATTAAACAGGCGATTACCAATGTCTGCGTACAATAACACCAGATTCTCATTGTCCGCCGCGTGGTGTGTCATTAGTTTTGCGAATTGATTTCTCATCGTTCGATATGCTCCACACCCAGCTCTTCAGCAGCAGTCATCACTTCTTCCAGTGTTGGAATCCGATAATGCCAGTTATTGTCGTCTTCCATGAAAGATACACCTTTGCCTTTCACTGTATCCGCAATGATAGCGGTTGGTTTACCGGATTGTTGTTCAGCCGATTGTTGCGCCCGGGTCAACGCTCGTGAGAGCGCATCATGATCATGACCATTCACCCGATGTACTTTCCAGCCAAAACTCCGCCATTTTTCATCGAGCGGTTCCAGTGCGGTGATATCCTGACTACGCCCTGTTCCCTGCCATTTATTGCAATCAACTATGGCGACCAGATTATCCAGCTTCTGTGCTGGTGCCAGCATCGCGGCTTCCCACACTGAACCTTCATTCATTTCACCGTCGCCCATCAGTACATAGTACGTCTGCGACTGGTTGCGTAGCTTTGCCCCTTTTGCCATACCGAGCGCGATACCCAGATTGTGTCCAAGCGAACCCGATACGGTTTCAACACCGTCCGGCGCATGAACACCTGGGTGTTCTTCAAACACAGAACCGGTTTTTCCGTGTTCAAATAATTCATCGCGGTCATAAAAACCATAGTGAGCCAGTACGGTGTACAGAACCGACGCCGCATGACCTTTACTCAACAAGAAACGATCCCGGTTAAGTGCATGAGGTTCTGTAGGAGACAAGTTCATGAATTTCCAGTATAAAACTGTCATAATATCGACCGCTGACAGGCATGATGCCAGATGCGGTGTTTTGGTATGATGAGATACAGAAACAAGGTCATAGCGAATTTCGCGGGCCAGTTGCTGCAAATCATGATTCCGTGCAGGATTTGCCTGAGTCATATTTATCTGTTTAACGTCAAAACTATTAAAGTTATCGGTGATTGACCAGATAACTTTATGTAGTAGCGATTAATATTCATAAGCACTGAAAAGAATCTAAGTGGATTGGCAGCCAGTATTGGCGCCATGTTCCATCTTTTCAGGCCAGCTCGTGTAGCAGAAGTTCGTTATTTTCGGCTTCGTTGTACATCAATTAATGAGAGTTTGCCCGGCATTCTAATGAGTTCAGGTATTAAAAAGCAAAGACTTGTTGACCATAATTTCGTTGTATTAAATTCCGGTGGATTCAGCCGTCAATTTTTCAGTTTTATTAATCACTTGCCGACCTTTTCCCAGCACCCTCTCCGGTTATTTACGCTCGAACAATTATCATCACTGAACCTGGATGAAAAAAGCGACCTTGATGTAATCATTGTTGCTGATCATGGATATACCGGATTTTCGGAACAAGTCTTTCAGGCAGGGATAAAAAAATGTTCACGCTATGGCGAATTCCTGGTGCATCAGGTGCCTGAACCACTACCACGCTCTACCCATTCTGACGTAATCACAACAGCAAAGACACCTCAAACTGTAGGTATTCATCTACTGGCAAACGCGGGCTATCGTAAGCAATATCATATTGTGGTCAATGCTGTAAAAGCAGCCGGGTATCAGTGCGTGATTTTTACCGAACAGCGATTGCATGATGCACTGGAACAGCAAGGTCTGGTCGTTGAACTATCCGGTCAATTTGATTTATATCGTTATTTACCAAACTGCGACTTGTTTATCGGCGATAACAATTTGCTGTGTAGCCCTATGCAGCAACTAAAACAGCTTTCTGTTCCAGCACTGTTTATCCCACATGGATTTGTTGGCTTTCTTGAGCGCCACATCGACAGCCAACCGCCCATCGAACAAGTAAAACAAAACGTTGCGACCACCATATTACAGTGTTTTTCTCACATGCTGTTGCCATACCGTTCGTTGGTTCCTTTTTATCAACACCTGTTCCAGGACACGCCAGATGCACAACAATTTACCTGGATTCCGGGTGGCTATTTAAGTCTGGATCTGGCAATAAACAAAATACCGACCAGAGCCAGCCGCAATGATGCCATCCTGTACTGCCCGGGCGCTATTCCCAAAACAGGCAATATTCACGATGAACACCCGAATTCTTTTCCAACCGCATCAGAAGGCATCATTGATGCACTGTTAAACCACTTCCCTGACTTTAAAGTTATTTTCAGGCCTCACCCGGCGGCAAAAGATGTCCCGGAATTAAATCAAAGTATTCAGCACATTATCGAACGTTTTCGTTATAATCCGGCCTTCATTTACGACGATTCACCAACCCATAGTGAATCCTTTAGCCGCGCGGCGCTTATGGTGTCAGATTCATCGACATCCGCATTTACCTATGCGCTAGCCTGGCTTAAGCCTGTGTTGTTTTATTTCACACGTCCGGTGCCACAATCCATTGAAGCTGAGGGCCAGACATACTCGTCAATCAGAACGAACATTGGCACTACTGTTATCAACTCGATACCCGAGTTAATCGCACAAGCTAAGCAACACCTGACATCAGGCCATCATAAAATACCATCCGATGAACAGTCGTCGATAAAATCATGGCGTGATGAAACATTTTACCAGGTGAACAACACCGAACATTATTTAACTGATGCGATAACCGCTCTGGTTAACCGCAAAGCATTACCCGACTGGTTCCCAATGTCTTCACCAGACACGAAATCTGTCTCTTGCGCTAAAAACAGGAATTATTGATATGAGAATTCTAGGTCTTCACTTTGGACATGACGCAGCAGCCACCATCATTGAGGATGGTAAGGTTATCGCCTATGTCATGCGTGAACGTATCTCTCGTATTAAACACGCACTTGGACTGGACAGTGCGACGATAAATCAGGTTCTGGCCGATGCCGACCTGTCCATCAGTGATATTGATTATGTCGCTATCAGTTCAACCCAGCGAAAAGAATTAATCTTTACCGAGCATGAAGCGCTCACTATTCGATTTGAACGCCATCCAGCCCATCAGGATAACTGTTCATTACTGGATGACAACGACACAAGTATCAGCGATTACGCAACACAACTGAATAACGATCTGAAAGCTTATCTGCTGGCCCCGGAATTCAGAGATTCCCAGGCCTTTAAAACGTATAGCCTGTTCTATCCGGAATATGCCGATGCAGAACAAGCTATCGAACTGGCCAGTGGCTGGCTGGATCAGTATATCGAGCAACTCCCCTGGCAAACATTAAAAACCCTGGAACAAATTGGCGAGGAAGGATTTGCTGATTTCACCGCCAATGAAACGGTTCGAAAAGGCTTTCATTTACCTGTCACTGTAGATTTATTTGGTGAGACACTGCCGGGCTATTTTATCCATCATCATATGTGTCATGCTGCGAGTACTTTTTACACCTCAGATTATCAGGATGCGGGCATTATCACCCATGACGGACATTCCAGACCATCCGGTTATGATGTCGGCATGTTCTACTACGGCACTGATCACAAAATTTTTCCTCTTGCTCCTCATCATCTATTTCTTGGCGCGTTGTACGACAGCGTCGGTGTGAAATTAAACCTGGGTCTGATTGGGCCAGCGGGTAAATTGATGGGCTTAAGTTCCTGGGGCAAAAATGTTTTCTCATTCGACGAATTTGTCGGCAATTTTGCGGATTTCACCACAACATTTGATAGTGAGGATTATCGGACGTTATGGTTTGAACATTGCCTGAAACAAGCAGAAGCGCAAGGCTATGACTTCGAGCCTCTCAGTGATAAAGAACAGATGACGGCGGCAATTAATGCCGATATTGCTCTCACCACACAGAAACTGTTTGAAGCAAGTTATCTGGCAGCGGCATCGGCACTGCATGCTGGATTAAGTAAAACCAACACCAATAACAGAACCACAACGAATCTGTGTTTATCAGGCGGAACAGCGCTTAATTGCCCGAGTAACAGCCAGCTTTGGCAACAATCAGCATTTGAAAATGTTTATATCGAACCGTGCTGCGATGACAGTGGTATTGCCATTGGCGCAGCCTTAGCCTTGTATCACAATGTGCTGGATAATCCTCGCCTGCCACAAGGCACATCAGTTTTATCCGCCTATCCTGGCAGTCGCTGGATTGCAGACCAGGACGAACTGTTACAGCAGTACCCGGGGCAATTCACCGCAACAGCAATGACGTTAACCGATGCAGCAGCCCATGCGGCTTCAGCACTGGCAGCTGATAAAACCGTGTGCTGGTTCGAAGGTCAAAGTGAAATTGGCCCGAGAGCACTGGGCCACCGTAGTATTCTGGCGAATCCATCATCGGCCGAAAACTGGGCCAGAGTGAATCACATTAAAGGCCGGGAACTATGGCGACCTTTCGCACCTATCGTACTCGCTGACGACGCAGCACACTGGTTTGAGGGTTGTCCACTGCCATCGCCTTACATGTTGTTCACGGCACAGGTCAAAAAAGACGACGTTCCGGCAATTACTCACGTCGATAATTCTTCTCGCATTCAAACTGTCGATGAATCCTGTGGTGGTGTCTTTTCCGTGTTAACGCATTTCAAAGCAAACACGGGCATCGCCGTACTGATGAATACTTCGTTCAATGGTCCTGGTGAACCAATCGTTGAAACACCTGCTAATGCACTTGCATTCTTCGCGGATACCGCCATCGACTTGCTATACATTGACGGCATTCTTTTCGAAAAAAACCATCAAAAGCCTAACGAATTATGAGTTTTCCTTCTATTCAGGAACTGGGATTAAAAGCCCTTAAATCACTCAGCGGCAAGTCGCCGCTGGCTCGTTTGCTCTATTACTATTTTATGGGACGAAAGGGTGGTGGCCGTCGAATTACGATGGAAGACACTATCGTCGCCAATACCGATCCTTCACGAGAACGCTCCGTTCAAGCTATTACGGACAATCCGAATCTGATCGCCGTCTGGGATTTTGCCGCCCGCCCCTATTCCCTGGGCGATATTCTGAACTTCTGTATCGAAGTATCGATGGAAGTGCATCGACAACAAAAAGCGGGAGCTGATATCTATGTACTCGCTGACCCGGTAATTCCAGCGGCCGGTTCACAGCGCGGCTATATTGTGCGCGAGAACTATCATCAATATCTGCTCGATATCTTCGCAGCATTTTTCTTCTGTGCGGATCAACGCAATATTCATATCGTTTCCGACCGCGGTGAACTGGATACGCTGTTAATCACCGCTACACAGTATGACGTGCTGACCTACCCTCGTTTTACTGATTATGTTGATGAATTAAATCAACAACGACAGCACCATAGTTTGTTCAAACTGATGAATGACTTCCATCAGGAACAGGGGTTTGTGCCTAAGGTTAAAGCGCCAGACGGTGTTACGGTTCTGTCGAACAACCTGATGTTTGGCTTTAAACCAGACACCGTTTTTGTTGCAGTCCATATGCGTCAGCGTCGCAATGAAACCGCAACGTTGAAAGGCGGTGCATTAAATCGTGATGCTGTATTTGAACACTGGCTGGACTTCTTTCACCAAGCATTTAAACAACATCCTGATGTGGTATTCGTGGTTTGTGGTCGTCCGGCAGAATTCCCGCGATCACTGTACCGCCTTCCCAATGTGCTAATTCTCAAATCTTACGGTCTGAACTTACAGCATGAACTGGCGATGATTCTTGAATGTGATTTATTCATGGGATCAAACAGCGGCCCGGCGACAGCAGCTATGTTCAGCGATACGCCGTATTACATTTTTCAACAGTCTGGTAATGCTGAAGAATCAGCAAGACATTTTGATGTGGAATTAAATGCTAAACACCTGAAGTTTGCTAATAACAAACAACAGGTAGTTTGGGGGGATACATCGACGGAAGGCCTGATGACCTGCCTGAACGAATTTATGGCTGAACGCTAAGAACTGTTGACCTTTGACAGGCTATTTTCTTCAGCCTCTGAACAACGCCTTATCAAACTGAATTTATCCCGAAAAGGCCAGCTAACTTAGCTCGCCATCACATCCTTTGCCGTACTGATTACATACTCATACAACGAACGATGTTGATCAAACAAGGTGCCAGCCATTTCAGGGTAACTGCGAATACCTTTTAACGTGAAATGATACGGATCTGCGGGCCAGTTATTCATACCTGCACTGAGCATCAGATGAGGCGCATCAGCAAGCGCGGGAGTCACCACAAAATCCAGCACTCGTCGCTTTTGTGTGCGAGGAGGATGGCCTTGATGCAAAATCTTATTCGCATCAAAAAATAGTACGGTCCCTGCTTTTCCAGTCATGGTTATCAATGAATCATCTTCTACAGACTGATATTGAAACGCGCCATCTTCAGCACAGTCAACATCGGTCAGATAAACAATCAATCGATAGACACCCGCGGGACAGCCATCATAATGCATCGCCTGAGGTTCACCCGGCGCACCTTCTTTAGCAGGCCAGGCCTGTGATTCCACCGGTCTGACATTCGCAATAGAAATTTGATGACCTAAACATTGCTCAACCCACTGCGCAATCCAGCCACCAAAGATCAATTGATGCGCTTGCGCTAAAAACGATTCATCAACCATCATTGTATTGATCTTGTCGGAAAACGGCTCAATGTTATTACCACACCAGTCCAGACTGAGGTGTTTATTGGCCACCGACAAATCGGCCACAAATGCTTTATCCAGTTTATCCATTAGCACCGCTTCTGGCCCACTGTCTATGCACCGTGTCACAATACCCTGAGTCGTAAACGTTTCACGTTCATGCCGCCAGCCATCCACCGGTAGCACAGCATAGTGCGCCTTTGCCTGAGCTTCCAGATACTGATATCGACTTCGATTCACGAAATAACAAGTATTGTTATACAACCGATGGAATAACTCGTTCACAAACATCGGTGCTGATTTCTTCGACAAATGTACGCCGTCCAGATGGTATTGAGTTTGCCAGTTTTCCTCAGCAAGAATCGCTGCAGAGATATCAATAAAGCCTATACTCTGTTGCTGACATATCTGACGCAAATAGTGATTAACGCGTTGCGTAAATGCCAGCCGTAATTCGAACGGACAAGCAAAACCATTCATCGCTGAAAAGGTTTCATCATCTGCCGTTGGCAGGGGTAATGCCGCCAGATTGATATTGACCAGACCGCTGCGACGAATATGAATCAACCCCGCGATTAACGCACTGAATTCATCTGCCAACCAGTCATTGATTAGCTCAGCAGGCCAGATTTGACCAGCTTCGTCGTGATCGCTGTCTTTAGGTGTCAGGCTGCCGTCATCCAACAGGAGGTAATGGTCACTGAGTTGCCTGAAAATATTTTCCCTCAGGGTAAGTTCACCACAAAACAGTACGATTGGTGGCGCGGTTTGTGTTTGTTTAGTCGCTACGGCAACCGCTGTATGCAGTCCGTCACAACGGTTCCAGCGCGCTTTACCACCTTCACCCATAAGACTGTTTATTTTCAAATATTGATACAGGTCGTTATTCAGGACTTTGCTGTTTTCATCAAACACATTATTCGCGTTTAGCCCTGGAATATAACTATGCTTGATCACAAAGGAATCGTTACTTAACGGCTCAACAAAGGATTGATCACGAAAAATAAGGCCGTGGCTGTCGCCGACAAAATATAGCGAACGATAGGTTGGATTGAATGCGGGCATGTGTTCTGTCATGTTGCTTTCCATCAATAAATTACCGAAACAATCAGCAACGGTAATCAGAGTAACAGGTTTAATTTTTCTTCATCACAAATGACATCATCATTAGCAACCGACGTCAGAGGCAAATTGCCAGACTCGCTTACTTCCGGCTGTTTTTCTGATGGTGCTTTTTCTAATTCCAGTTGAGTAAAATACCGGAAAAACAGCGTCATAACGTGATCGACCGCAAAGTCGGTGACGTTTCGTTTATCTGATTGATAGTAAGTTGATTGATTATAAGTTTGCGTCACAACCTCATAGGATGAGAAATAATCAACCTGAGGCCATTTCTGGAACATCTCTTCAGCCGCAATGCGCAGGACGGATTTAGAATAGCTTGTGGCACGCATTACACCGGTGTTTGTCATGGTCGCAGCCAATGGCACAGGCGAGACCGTCAGAATAACCTTACAATCGGGATTCACTCGCTGAATGAAAGCAATCGCGGCATCAAGCTGTTCAATGACTTCATGCACCCGGTAATTCACAAACTGATACCGGTGCTCATCGTATTCACCCGGGCCGCATCCCGGACACACAGGATACACACTGCCATCCGCCGTGTTCACCCAGGCTTCCGTTAAGCCAAGAGTAAAGATAAATACATCCATTTCTTCGATAAGCTGTTTGACCGCTTGCAAATGCTGCTGCTGATCAGCCAACAACGCCTCAACTGTTGCAAACCCTTGTGGTTGAATATAAGGCCTGAACGGATCATAAAAACGCCCGTCCTGTTCCAGCACATGTGGTTCAGGTGTCCATTCACCAAAGGCTCGTTGCAACAGTTGCAGTAATTGCGCGGTTGAATACACATTGCCATAACGAGCCGAATAGACGCCATAATTCCACTTTTTACGTGTTTTTTCAGGCAGGAAAGCAGGACCGGGTTCAGTTGAGAAATAATTAAATTGCTGTTGTTGTAACGCATGTGCCAGTCGCTGTGCAAAGCAGCTTCCAGCGGTCGCGACTTTGTGTTCGGGAAGGATCTTGAATTTACTGTGTTGTTGGGTATCCAGTGCTGTGCTTGCAACACCAGATACCGTTTCTTTCCACCATGCAGCTGGTGGCTGTTGTTTATAGGGGCAAGTCATTACACCAGTTGCCCAAACCAGATTCGGGTTTGATAAGGTACAGAAATCGTTTGCTGATCAGCCAGCAACGCCGAAATTTCATCAATAATTTGATGGAAATTATCACCCGCCTGACGTTGTAACGTACCATGTGAACGCCACGCTTCAATGTAATCTTCAACGCTGATATCGTTATAAATAGTACCTTCAGCATGGTGGACTTCGTTGAAATGACCCGATGCTTTTAGTATTTCGGTTTGATCAGCGCGGCGATCACCATAATCATAACCATCAATCGCATTTTTAATAATCGCTTCGACTTTCTGCTGAATTGGGTCGTCCAAATCTCGATGATTCCACATACACGCAAACCATGCACCGTCCTCACCAACACGTTTAGCTTCTGCCAGGGCAGCAGCTTTATCGACTACGTTAAAAGAAGAACCAAAGAAAACGGCTTTGACTTTATTATTGTCCAGCGTGGTTTCTTCACCGGTCCCTTTATACCAGGTAACTTTCTGGCCTTCAGTATTCTGAATACCAAAGCCACGCATCGCATCATTTGGTTCAACCGCATGAACCGTCAAACCTGACGCAAGTAATTCTTTTGTGAGTTTTGCAGTACCAGCACCAACATCAGCAACAACATCGCCTTCTGTCAGTCCCATCGTATTCAACATACTAACAATGGCCTCTCTGGCGTAATCGGCACGTTTATCATAGCTGGCCGCCAGATCTGTGTAATCCCAGGTAACCTTTAATGTCTGTGTTTGTGAATCGGTCATAACTCGTTTGTTCCCCTGTTGAATGCCCTGCTTAACGGGCAACCGTCTGATATTCAGTATCGTACTACCCGTTTGACATGCTATTGATAGGACATAGCGTCGATATCGATCGTCTGAGCGTGAATGCCAAGTTGCATCAGCACGGTAAAAATTTGTGGATAATAACTACTGGCAATCACGATCTTGCCAGCATCATTGACAGGTTCCACCTGTAACTGCTCAGGTGTATAAACCGGGTGCCCTAATAAGTTATCGGCAGCGGGCGGAGATGATTGAATGAAGCCTTGAAACTGATCCTGCTGAGCCGCTGTCAGCGCTTTGAAGACTGCAATACCTGCACTGCCAGTACCATAAATAAAAAGAGCTTTTTTTGAACTATCAATCGTTGAGTTCATTAGTTCACCACTCAAAGTCTTATAACACTGGAGTTAAGTCGGTCTCGTTGAGATAACGCATAATCAAGCTGCATAGAAAATAGTGTCTCTCGATTTTTCCAAACCAGAGACTCTATCGCATCTGATGAATCCTCAAGGCCCTGATGTAATAATTGATAGCGTGCAAGTTGCCGTTCAAAACCAAATGGTTGAGTTTTAACACTCTCTGCCAGCTCGCTGTCAGGAAAATATCCATCAACAGCATCATAGTCCCATTCTTCATGCAGTCGCCTGACCAAACTGTTTAACCGCTGTCGATCAAATTCATCGAACAGATCACTATGTTTTTTATTGATCACTGTTTGATTGAAACCAGAAATGTGCTGACGTTTTTTCAGATTGTGCCATTGATGACCTGCAAAACTGCTATGCCGTAATGCATCATCCCAGGCCACACCCAGCCAGTCAGCGACTTTTTGCAAAGACTGTACAGGCTGCTGATGAATGTCTTCCAGTTTAAGAAGACGATACTGAGCAGATAACCGTTGATAGTGAGGTTTTGCAAAAGCAAACATTCCGCCAAACCCCTTACCAAGCAAATTTACTGATGCTTGCTGTTCGTCAAACCATGAAGCCAACACTGAACCAAAGGCTTGTACGGGTTCTCGTATCGTTTGCAGAAATCGAACATCCGGAAAATGTTCAGCCATCATTTGCTGATCGATCAAGTTGCAGGAGTGATGTTGATAAGCAATATAAAGAGGCTGTGATGACACAGGCAAGTCATTGGTATCATAAAGCGCCGCATGCAATGCGACAAAAAATCGCCTGAATTGAGATTGAGAAGCATCAAGTGCCGACATCCATTTCAGCATATTCTGTACTAACTGCTCTATATCAATCCGCAACACATCGGTTTTATCTGGTCCCAGCGATGAAAGTCCTAACTCTTCCCCCATTCGGTCAGACATGCTGGGAATCGGCCCACCCAGTTCAGCATCTGCCAAACCCGCAAAGTCAGTAGCAAACTGTGCCACCACTTGATGATCACTGAAATTGTTGCCTGCAATGGTGTTGCGCCAATAACCCAACAAGGGTGTTAAATAACACGGAAATGACAATATTTCAGGGTGCCCATCCAATAAACTGGACATAAACACCGAGCCGCTCCGATTGTACTGATAGACAGAAACCAGATTAATCGAATTGAGTGAGGAAACAGAAAATCGAGCCATTAAGGTATAAACCAGTAAAAATCGCCGGTATAGCCAACATCCTTGAAGAAGGCTTTCCAGTCATCAACATGCATTATTGTTTTGGCGGTAAGTGCCCACTGCATCATGCGCTCTTTTTCTTCATCGTTGCGATAAGCATCAACGGTAATGAATGATTTTCCACGGCTGACCCGTTCAATTTCCAATAGTGCTTTTGCGCAATCATCACGTTCCAGGTTATGGATCGTATTAATCGAAAACACCACATCAAAGCTGTTGTCTTCGAACGGCAACGCCATTGCATCACCTACCTGAATAAACGGTTTGGTTTCTTCCTTCGCGTGTTCAATCGCGTAGTCTGAAATGTCCAGACCAGCAACTTCAATGCCCGGAATCAATTCCATCATGTCATACAACATAAAGCCTTTAGCACAGCCAACATCCAGAATTTTACTCTCGGACGTCAGACCAAAATGTCGTTGGAAATCTGGAATAACCGGTTGCCAGAACCGTGGGAAATAATGAAAACCGCCATAGCCAAACGTTCTGTCACCATCAAAAAATTCTTTACCGTACTGGCGGGCTATCGCTTTGTGTTCTTCTGTAATGACGTTCGCACGAGCTTCCGTATTACGTTTGGACTTCGGATATTGCCGAAGTAAATCAATTTCCTGACCCATAATCATTCACTTAAATCTATATGTTGTTAATCTTATTTTTTATGGATGTAATCGTGTGGCTGAGTTTTCAGCGTATCAAGATTGCGTTTCACCCAGTCGATTGTCCGGCTGATACCGTCTGACAACGTCACCTCATCCTGCCAACCCAAATCACGAACTTTCGTGCTGTCCAGTAGGTATGCCTGATCTTTACCAGGTCGGTCGTCAGTCACTTCACATAATTGTTCAAAAGGCACACCCATCTGTTCACTCACTTGTTCAACAAGGTGGCGAATGCTGACAGTATTAGTGGTAGAAATATGATAAATCTCACCGGGCTGCCCCTGTTCTGCAATCAACCAGGTCGCTCTCGATACATCATCAATGTGAATAAATGAACGTTCAGAATGTCCACCACCATGAAGTGGCAGCGTGTTACCCAAAAGCGAATAGAGAATAGCGCGAGGAATAATGCGATACAGTTGCTGCCCTTCACCATAAACATTAGCGGCTCGGGTGAATACAACCGGAAAATCGAACGTTTGATGGTAAGCATGTAACATCATATCGCCCGCCGCTCTTGAAATGGCATAAGGCGTTGAAGGCGAGTAATTCTTGTGCTCTTTTACAAAGCCTGCACACGAACCATAAACTTCTGGCGTAGAGATGTGGACATAGCGGTCCAAAAAATCAACCTGACGCAATGCATTAAATAATTTTGCTGTCGCGACTGAGTTAGTCTGGAACCAGTCTTCTGGCGCTTGCCAGCTCTGGCCCACCATACTCTGCGCCGCAAAGTTCACGATTATGGCCGGTTGATGCTTATTCACCAACGCCATAATTTCATCCAAATGATGATTGATATCGTAAGCAAAGAACGTAAACGCCGCGTTTGCTTCCCCCCAGCGATAAGGCAGAAATGCAGCATCAGGCTGTTCAGAACGACTGACACCAATGACATCAATACCCTGGTTTAACAAGTGTCCAACAAAGGATGCACCGGAGAAAGAGTTACTGCCAATCACAAGCACAGGCTTGCCGGCAGTTTTAATCATAGTTTGTTGATTCGACATATTTAGCCTTGTCGATGAAAAATCTTACGATGGGCACCCAGCCCGTAATAATCGAAGTCTGTGACTTCCAGCAGGTATTTTCGACTAATATCTGCCCAGGCTTTTTGCTGCCCGTAATTTGGTGATGCCCGGTTACAACTCCAGTCATCAAATAACAACATGGCACCTTCTGCCAGGTGGCGATGACCAATTAAATAATCAAGAACATCATAGGTAGACTGATACAAATCACAGTCAAGATGAACTAACGCGAATTTTTGCCCTTTGGGAATCGATGACATCGTGTCTTCAAACCAGCCATCGTATATGTTGACCCGTTCAAATTGATATTGCTGTGCTAATACCGATTCCAGCGTATCAGCGTCAATCTCAAAACAAGCACCTTGATCCCAGGTATTTTCCTGAACATGAAGCGAGTTGACGTCAACATCCGCAGTCGCTTCAGGCAATCCTAAAAAGCTGTCAAACAGGTGTAGTGAGGGTCTTATACCTTGTCGTAATTCAAGATTTTCAGGATAACGATCAACCACCTGGTTAATGGCCTGAGCCAACACACAACTCGACTGACCTGAACCACAACCAAATTCGGCAAAATCACCTTCAACCCGATAACCATAAACCTGTTCAACTGATTTACACAGAGTATAAAAAACCTCATCACGCGCCGATTTCACCGGCTCAAACTGATAATTTGTAGCTGAGGTAAATGGTTGATAATCTAGGCTGATTCCCTCACGCATAAAGCGATGCGCTATATGGATAACGGGTTGCTGTTCAGCGGACGTATAAAAGGCTTCCAGTTGCGGTTTTATCTGATAGTAATACTGGCTGGCAATAATAATCATGTCAGGCTGTAATGATGGAATATCTGCCGGAGCAACCACAGGCAGTGATTCCAGTGTTGACGCCCATAACGCATCATTGTTATCAGAAAACCCGACCACCGATTCATTATCGGCCTCTCGTAACAATCGCAATGTATTCAATCCGGCATTACTACACCCGAAAATAACAATCCGACTGGTTGTTTTAGCATTGGCTAGTTGCATGGATGTGATTCCCGAAAAGCACAAATTTTTTGCTTTAAGTCTTTCATCAGCATATGACCGACGATCAACTGCATATCCTCAGCAATCTGCATATCATCAATATCAAAATGCAGCGCATGATTGGCGAGACCTTTTGCTTCACCACCGCTATAACCCAAAATCGCAATACGAGTCATATCAGAGGCTTTGGCATGCAGCATAGCGCGAATGATATTTTCCGAATTTCCACTACCAGACAGCACGATTAGCACATCGCCCTTGCTGGCTTTATTCTGCAATTGACGACTAAAAATATTCTCATAGCCAAGGTCGTTACCCAGGCAAGTCATAATAGAGTTGTTAGCAGCCAGCGATTCAATATTCAGCGCCCTGCCATCAGGGTTAATCCCGTAGGAAAAGTCATTAGCAATATGATTGGCATTAGCAGCACTGCCGCCATTGCCACAAATAAAAATGCGTTGCTGATTACGCCATGCTTTGAAGATCACGTCAGTCACTGCATGCAGTTGCTGCCAGTCAAACCGCTGAAGTAGTTGTTGGAGATCGTCGATATAATCTGTCACACAGCTTTTAATCATAATTTTCTATACTCTTTTTCATACACTGGCATGACGCTGCCAGTTAAACGCCAACAATAATTCATCAGGCGTTAGCAATTCAATTTTCGGGCCAAATTCAGCCTCATAATATTCTTGCCACTCATGGCGCTGTCCCGACTTCCAGGTTTTACTGCCTGATCTTGGATCACTGGCAAACTGAATCCTGTTTGTCGGCAATTCGAGAAATGATTCAATTCTTCGTGCTTCGGCATGTGGTTCTGCTTTCCAGCTTGAGAAGTCGAGAATTGTGGTAGGAATAGTCAATTCCTCGTGCATCAGTCGATACCAGGTCATTAGCCAGTCAATCACCTGGCAATAAGTAATATCCAGCAGCACATGAAACCGTTCTCTGACTGGCATGTCGTATAAATCACCAGGTAATCCCATAAGTTTCAGATAAATGTCAGGTCTTTCAGACTGAATCGGTGTCAGATGATCGAACAACATTGGAATGGCGGCCTGGCGAGGATCGCGAACAGATAAAATAAATTTATCTGCGAAGGCATTAATTATTGAGCAGTTATCAGAAGATGGCAGATAATGGTCGACAGTCACGCCACCTGTTTGATGTTTCATGTCCATAATGGCAGGTGAAATGGTGTACTCTGTCGGCTCGAATGTCGATACCTGCCTTGCCCCGAAACAAGCGGTACGAGTTGCTTCAGCAAAAACATCTAACATCCACGTGGAGCCAGATTTGTGCATGGAACTCACCAGAACAGTTTGATTAAATGAAGTTACCTCACTGATTGAAATAACTTCATCAACTAATGGCAGATACAACTTGATCGCCTGTTGGCTAACTCCTTTACTCACCAATCCCTCTGCGATGGGACGGAAACTGGAAAATGAACAAATAACGATCTCATCCAGTTGATTTATCCAGTGACTCTCTGGCACTGAACGAATAATGTCACCATGTAATTCCGACGTACACACGGAGCCATGCAACTGATAGTTATTGTCCAGAATAACAATCGGTGAGGGTTGATTTGCTGACGAAAGATATTTTGCTGTAATAGCATTATTGCCAAACAATGCACGTTTTATCGTCATAACTCGATACTTACCTCACCCCGGTATTTATGTCGCTTCATCGTCTGTTGATGATGAATTACTTATTATTGATAACGTGTTTCTGCATCCATTTCAGGTTGTAGAAACGGTCATCATCTTTCATTAATTGGTCGCTCCAGGCTGAAATCAGCTCGCCAATTGCAATATCAACGGTCTTCTTCGGTCTGAAACCTGTTGCCAGCAACTTATCTGAATTCACCCGGTAAGATCGAGGGTCATCAGAGGGAGTTACTTCAATCTCGCACGGCAAACGCTTCTGCACCATTTGTGCAATATCCATAATCGAGAGATTTTCAAAACCGGCATTAAATACGCCTTGTGTTTTCTCTGGATTATCCAGCATGAAAATATACAGGTCGGTAATATCGTCGATATGAATATTTGGGCGAGTTTGATTACCGCCAAAGACAGTAATTTTACCTTTTGACAGAGCGGCCATTGTCAGCAAGTTCACTGAGACATCAAGGCGCATTCTTGGCGAGTAACCACAAACCGTGGCCGGGCGAACAATTTGAATCGCCATTTGATCGGCATAACTTAACAGCACACGCTCTGCGACCATTTTTGTTTTGTTGTATTCAGTTAAAGGCGTTAAATCCAGGTCTTCGGTAACCTGCTCTTCTTCTTTAACACCATAAACACTGCCAGATGAGGCATAAATGAACTGTTTAACGCCGCTCTTAGCAGCTTTATCCGCCAGTTGCATGGTTGCTAGTGCACTGATTTCCCATGTAAGTTTTGGATCTAAATCTCCACACGGATCATTGGCGACCGATGCCAGGTGAATAATGGCATCGATTTCGGTTAAATCCAGATCGTTTGTTTGACGAACATCCTGCTTTAACACGGTAAGATTTGGATGTGGTGGTAAGAAATTACCAAACCACTGAGTGTCTACAGCAATAACGGTATGACCAAGGCGAACTAACTTAGGAACCAGAACCGTTCCTTTATAACCACATGCACCTGTAACTAAAATTCTCATAACTCTCACTCTTTCAAATTAAACGCTCATCCTGAGCCACGTCATTCCTGTCTCTGGACTTGATGTGAGTCTGTGACACTCGATATAAATGATTCACTCAACCCTAGTTTTTCAAAGGCTTTTTCCGCAATTAATGCTTCGTAACAGGCTAAATCGTCTGTGGTATCCACCTCAACCCAGCCTCGTTCAATAAAGCTGGCTTTAACCTTGTATCGGCCACTATCAATTAAAAGTTGAATAAAATCGGTGAAATAGATATTTCGATGTTGTTCCGGCGTCATTTTTTCAGCCAGTTGCTCATAAAATGACGCAATTTCTTTTGTTACAGCAGCATCAAACTTTATCAGTCCAATGTACTGCGCCATAACCTTACGATAGTCCGTTACCTTTTTCCCCAGCTCCTGAATGTTATGCTGCTCATCAAACACAAATGACTCAGCATCATCCAACGGATTATCCATCCGTAATCGCCACAGTGACTCCCATTGCGTATCCGCACATACAACAACATCACCCGATGTTGTCAGTACGGATTGCAACACATCCGGCTGATAAATGATATCGCTGTAACTGACAATTATGTCCTGCTCACCATTAAACAGAGATTTTGCTGCAAACATGCTGTATACCATGTTGCTGGAAGCAAAATCCGGGTTGTGGAACTGATCCACCAAACGGGGGACAAAAGATTCCTGACAATAGCCGGTAACCACTGCAATATCATTCAGGTTACAAACCTGAAAAGAATGCTGTAAGTAATCGAAAAATGGGATGCCATTAAGTGGAACCAGTGCTTTAGGTGTTGTATTGGTATAAGGACGCAAGCGCGTTCCCTGCCCTGCGGCTAAAACCAGAATCTGCGTCATTGATACAACTCTTGAATTAACTGTTTATCGCTATCATTAAACGGCAATCGGCGTTCCGGATGCCACATAATACCGGTGATAGGAAGTTGTTGATGTTTGATCCCTTTAATCACAGCGCCATCTTCTGAGGTTGCAAAACAACT
This sequence comes from Alteromonadaceae bacterium, assembly GCA_965656875.1. Classification (GTDB taxonomy): domain Bacteria; phylum Pseudomonadota; class Gammaproteobacteria; order Enterobacterales; family Alteromonadaceae; genus CBFHMJ01. The sequence goes on along the minus strand of CBFHMJ010000003.1, from coordinate 309,560 downwards.
AAACATTTCAGGCGTTGCTGCCAGGGCATAATGATGAAAACTGTTCACCTGAACCGGACAACCATCAATAATATTGATTTGTTGTTTCTCGACCATCTTATCGACGGCCTTTAAATCAGCGCCAAAATATTGCCCGATTAACTGCATGCCACGGCATACACCCAGTAAAGGCAATCGTCTGGATTCACAATAATTGATCAGCCAGCGTTCAGCATCGTCCCGTTCCCGGGCCGAACCACCAACAGCAACCAGATCATTGCCACCTGTGAGTAACACCCCGCTGACCTCATTTTGTGCCAGCCAGTGTTCAAGCCACTCACGATTAGCCGGAGCTATCACCGGTAAGTAGCCACAAGCCATAAGTAATGAAATCCACTGTTGATCGAGAGCATCTCGCCGCTCGTTATAGTGTTCGATAATATCGACCCGACAAGTGATCAACACCATCTTTTTCGGAGTAACGAACACAGTGTTTTCAGGCAAACCAGCTCTCCACTTTTTTTGACTGGCAGTCCAGTCTGAGTCGTGGAGCCTGAGACCATTGATGGTATAGCACTTCACCAGCACCTATTATCGCAGGCAAACCTAACTCCCCGGCTCGAATCGCCATATGAGAGTTCGCGCCACCGTACATAGTAATAAACCCGGCGATACCACTAGAAAAGATCCAGTCATACCCGGGATCAGCCGCAGGAATGAAAACAATTTTTCCATGCAGCTCTGTCGATAAATCCTGACAGGTATCACCCGTCACTTGCTTAAGCGTGATGAAGTTAGGTTCACACCCGGGGATTTCAAAGCCATACACCGCTTCTCCCGAGCTAATAACCGGCGGTAAATGGATCGCCCGACATAATTCATAATGTTGTTTATGCCGCGCAATACTTTGCCTGAACGTGTCACTGGCTGCATCAGTAGCACTGTATAACCCCATCACATCTTTGATATCGAGATAAGACAAAGCGTCCAGGTCAAGTTCTTTCGGGTCCAGTTTTTGTCCTAAAGCAGAAATGATTTTTAATACATCACTCAAACTTCGTGTAAAAACGAACTTTGCCCATTCCCGACCTTCAATCGCACATTGGCAAAACGCCAGCAGCCCTTCAACATCACATTCAAGCTCGTGTTCGGTCAGTAATTGCTTAATGGTTTGATATTCATATGTGGTCAGTTCAAATATTGAAGACGATGATTGAGCACATTCATTTTGCACTGAGTCTGAAGAAAAAATCCGTTCCGGCATTTCATCGTAGCGAGGCGAAGTAATGTCATACGTACCTGGACGAAGATGACCATACTTGCTTAAAAAATCTGCCTGACTTAATTGCTGTTTATCCTGAATCATCTCCGAACTAACAGTCGTCAGCGACTCCAGAAAAGCATCAACGCGAGCCTGAGTTAATGCGCCAGTTGCCACCAGAGAATCCAATATTTGCCGGGCAATAAAACCAGCACGGGCAATCCCCGCAAATGGCAACGTGCCATAGCGTTTGCAATCTTCAATTAACCAGTAAATCTTCTCAATATTATTTAAGCTACTGGCCGCAATGTCCTGCTGTTTTACCACCAGCTTTTCGACCCGGCTTAAATCTTTTCTGATGTGTTCAAAATCACCTTTGATCAACTTATTCGTTAACGACAATAACGACGCTTTAATCTGTTGTTTGTCGCCCTGAGAAAATGTTGCATCAGGTAATCGATTTAGTCGTGCTTCCATATCAAAACTGTAACAGGACAGCACGATGTCAAACTCTACTTTGTCCTGTAATTCCGGATTTTGCTGTAGCCGTGCCACATAGTAATTCACCAGTTTTTCAGCGATGTCATCATTCAGCGATTTTGGAATAAACGAATTAAAACTTACTCTGGCATCAATATAGGGTGAGTGAGCAAGACTGATGAGTAATGGAAAGCTTCGTAGGTTACGATAATGGTAATTGTCTCGCTGATAAGCCCATGTAGCATCTGTCACCAGCTCTTTGTACAAGGACAGCGCCAACGGTTTAGGTTTGGTGCCAATGATTTCAGCGGGATTCCAGTCTGGCATGTTTGCATAAACGGTTGTATCACCAACCAAATGAGGGTGACGTTGAGACAACCGATTAATTTTCTTCGCTGTTTGTTTAAGTTGTTCGCGTTGCTGTTGGATTGTCTGTTCATTGACAGTGACATTAGGTGCGACGTCAACGTCCAGCACCAGAGGTCTTGCCTGTAAAATCCAAAGTTGTTGATGAGCAAATGCAAATTCTATATCCAGCGGAATATCCGGAAACAACGCTTCAAGTTCCTGCAACGTCGTCAATAACTGTTGCTGCCAACTGTTGACGACAAATCCCGGTGATAAGTCATCGGCATGTTTGAACCAGTAGGCCATTTTCTGCTGTTGACCATAACCCGATGTTACCGACTGCGTGTCATCACCTTCTTCATAATTCAATACATAATAAAAACCACCAGTCGATGGTTCTCGGGTAAACACCACTCCGCTTCGATCAATTTGCGTGAGTTGAGGTTGAATCAGAACTTCTGATTCTGCTGTACAATTGTCACCGTAAGAATCAAACACCGTATTGATCGCGGTAATCAGTTGTTCATCAGTCTCAACATTCAGCACGCTTTCATATAAGCCTGCTGCAGAATTATCAGCACTGTCTTCATCATGATTACTGGAACGAACAATCAACAACCCGGTGTTTAACCAGTCATTAGCAACGGACGCATAGCGAATATGCTGTAATACATCATCCTGAGCCTGATGCCAGTTCTGCCAGCTAACAATGGCGCCGGGTAGAATACCTGCAGTTTTGAGTCGAGTTTTTAGTTTTGCCAGCGTTTGCGCTTTAGATGCAATCACAACCTGAGTTTCAGCATTCATGGAGTGGCTACCTCCCAGTGTTTAATCACCCAGTCTGCCACCTTCTTAGCTTCTGTTGGAATCGCATCAACAGGCATATCGCAAAGTACATTATCTGCATTCACTGGTGTTTCAGCCTGTAGTGTCACACCGGGTAACTTATTCTCTTTGCCCGCTTTAGCCGCCGAGTATAAGCCTTTCTGGTCACGCTGCTGTAGAGCTTGCTCAGAAACATCCAACCAAATCTCGTAATAATGAGCGTTATTTTCCCGGCTCCACTGGCGCACTTCATGAAACATCGACACAGTTGCACAAATCACTACTTGTTGTTGCGACGCCAGATATTGCGACATTTTGGCATAACTCAACGCCAGTTTTTTACGGGCGTCAGGTGTAAAATCCTGGTTATCGAAAACCCGCCGTAATTCATCACCATCTAACAGAATTGGGCTAATACTGTGCGCTTTCAGTGCATCAACTATCGCCTGGCTAAAGGTTGTTTTCCCTGCGCCAGGAAATCCCGTAACCCAGATAACGCCACTAAATAAAGATTGAGCCATTACTGCGTTGCTCCCTGTTGGATATACGGATTAATGATGGTGATGGCTGATTGATACATCTGTTCCAGTTGTTGTTGCATAGCCTCGTGATGCTTTGCCGATGCACAAACCACGACGGCATGTTCCGGTAACGCATCAGGCGACACGATTGCAACGTCATACATGTGCTGACCGACACGAGTCAGGTCATTATCAATCAGACCTGATAAACGTTGCCGTAATGGAAGAATATGTAGTAATGCCTGTGCTTCGACACCACTGCCAAACAAATATAAAGGTTTGCTGTCGCTCGACAATAATGCCTGTTCAATGGCATCAGGGATCTCGGCAAGCCAGCTATCTCCTAACGCCTGACACGCTGCTATTGCAGATAATTGCTCAACCATACCGGGCGATTGCTGTAAAAAATTAAGACTTGCTTTTACCGCCTGATAATCCTGTTCGCAACGTGTCATTAATTGCTGCATGTTTGCCGATGATTCATCACCATATATCACCGGATGGCGTAAAAATTCCTGATGATGCATAAAACTATTCTGATGGATAAACGTTGCTATCTGCAACGGGTTAAACACACCAGGTGGCGTTGGAACGTGATCAAATTCATCTTCAGTACTGACGGTCATCACCATGCAATTGGCAGGTGACGTCACCACATGAACCTCCGACGGCTCAAACGCCTGCTCACTCGTCTGCGCATCAACAAACGGACAAGTATCTATGGTATAGCCCGGCGGCACGGATAATTCGGTCTGGCAGTCAATCAAAAACGGATAACAAAACACACCACGCTGAATAATTCCAACCTGCGCCTGGTGCCAGTACATATAGTCACACCACTGGCTATTAAAATGCGCACTGTAACGATTTGTTTTCAGACACTGAGGATGCAAGTTTGCCAGCGTATGACGTAACAACGCCGGGCCTGAAATAGTCAGTGTCTCATCCGTCGATACATACGGTTTCATTGCTGATAAAAACGGCACATCCAATGCCCGCATACTCCCCACCAGCACTAACTTTTTGCCCGTCAGCGCCTGTTCCACCAGATACCGAAAACCACCATCAGACACAAAAATATCTGACATCAAAGGAATTAGCACACCTTTCGATTGATGAGCCGCTTGCATCGCCGTCGTCAGACAAGCCATCTTTACCGCATATTTTTTCCAGTCGTTATCTGCGTACTTACGCCATAAATTACGATCAGCTTCACAAGATTGCTGGATACTCTCAAGGGAATGAAAAACCACCGTGGTCAATATTGATAATCGTTGAAAGAGAGAAGAAGCCCGAATCTGGGTTTGACCTTCGACGGTAGTAAAGATGTGATATACAGGTTGATTGCTGGCAAAACTGGATTGCTGCTGTGTCAACGCTGAAACAGCGGGAAGATTATTAGCAGACAACTGGCAGGGTAAACTGTAGCGAAGCCAGTTTTCAATATACTGCTCACCCCATACAGGTACTGCAAAATGTATTGATGCCGGTTTAGTCAAGAATCACCCTGATATCGTCATACGTCATGATATATGTTGTTGTGGCTCACCCAGCCAACGAACAATTTGCCCGGTCCACTGATTCGCAGAGTAGTTGGCTTCAAACCAGGTGTATCCCGCGCTGGCTATAGCTTCCCGTTCGTCTGGATGCTGCAAATAATAATTAATTTTATCGGCCAAATCTTGTTGATCTTTAAAGAAAATCACACCTTTGCCTTCTGGCACAAAAGCCCTGGTTTCTGGATTATCTTCTTCCAGTAAAAAACGGCCAGCGGCCAGTACTTCCCGTACCTTCCCTTTGCACTGCGCCCTGAATGGGTAAGTTTGTGTGTTTACGATAATTTTACTCTGCGAAACTGCCTTCGCATAATCCGCCATCGGTAATGGTGCCTGGCCATGAGAGACACCACCAATATGCTGAAACTGCTCAGGAAACTGTTGCTGTAAAAAGGAAATCCAGTTCTTTCTCGCTCCCGCTTTTGAACCAAACAGTGCAACATCTACGCTCAGCTGCTCCGGGCTAAGTTGACGATTGTAAAACAACGACGGGTCAAAAATGGTGGGATGAAAAACAACCTTATCAGCCTGATCATGCTGTTGATAAGGCGCTTGCCTCGCTTGCATGCGCTGTAACCGAGTCGCATTAGAGTTCTCAATTGCAAGATCCGCCCAGTGTAAGCAATCACGCTCAAAGTTCAGGTAAGAACCAGCCGAAGATTCTTCATCATAATCCCACCACAGTACCGCATATTTCTGTTGTGGGAAGCTATCTCGAAGCCTTGACCAGTAATGACCTGGCAGACTATCCGACGGATGGGTAGGACAAAAGAATACGATGTCAGGCTGAAACGATGAGCAAGCCTTTCGAATCTCCTGATACATGGAATCGAAGTAACTTTCTCTGGCTATCGTTGCTGAATCATCGGATTGATACAGAGGATGAACCACCAGTTTATCGCCATGTAGCGCTTGTAAATCAACAATGATGCTGTCTTCATAAGCTTTACTGGAAATAATAACGTGTCGAGCAACATCAGAAATGGCATCAGGAGAGATAACGGGTTTACCCAGTACACTTGTACCGTGTAATTGCTTATTACGATCAGCGATGGCAACCACGTTAAAATGAGAAAAATCCGTAGCATGCTGCTCGGTATGAATACCAGCACCATAAATTACGATGGGTTCATCATTCAGAATATCTGATAGCTGGTTAAACCGGGCAGTTAATAACGGTCGCCACCAATGCTGATAATCTTGCTGAAAGTGGCAAATATGGTGGGCTTCTACATAATCACTGGCTAGTATCGGCTGGATGACCTCTCGCAATCCGGCGCAATCATCAAATTGCTTTACTTCGAAATTTTGTATGACAAACAGCCAGCGTTTTTTATGCAATGTCGGACCTTTTCGATATTCTGATTATGAGGCTGATTTTACCTGTTGTTGGTAGTACTCAATGGTACGCGTTAATCCAACCACCAGTGATGTTTCCGGTTGCCAACCATAGGCCGCAATTCGTTGATTATCAAGTGACTTTTTCATCATACCGTCCGGTTTGCTGGTATCGTAAACAATTCGCCCCTGATAGCCCATTAATTGCCCAATTTGCTCTGCCAGCGTTGCAATAGAAACGGTTTCACCGCCGCTGACATTAATTGGTTCACTGCCTGAATGATGCTGCAATAAATACATCAGTCCATCTGCGGCATCATCAATGTATAAAAACTCACGTTCAGGCTTGCCGCTGCCCCACACAATCACTTCTGACAGTTGTTCAGTTACCGCCTGATCAAATTTACGAATCAGTGCGGCAATAACATGGCTGTTTTTTTCATCGAAATGACAACCTGGCCCATATAAATTTGTCGGCACGGCACTGATAAAATCACAGCCTGATTGCTGGTGATAATACTGACAGAGCTTTACCGTCATGATTTTTGCCAGTGCGTAAGCTTCATTAGTGGGTTCCAGAGCACCCTGTAATAACGACGTTTCTGCCAGCGGTTGCACCGCTTCCGTTGGATAAAAACAGGATGAGCCTAACGCTAACAAACGTTCGACCTCAAATTGAGCAGCGCCATGAATAACATTACTGGCAATCATAGTGTTTTGATAAGCAAACTCAGCCGGACGGGTTCTATTTGCTTCGATCCCACCCACCAGTGCCGCAGTAAGGATGACGATGTCCGGCTTTTCCTGCTGGTAAAAGGCTTCCACTTCAGCCTGGCGCGTTAAATCCAGTTCGGCATGAGTGCGGGTTAACAACGTGCAATTCAGAGCATTTAATCGTTGCTGTAATGCAGAACCCACCAACCCGGTATGTCCGGCTAACCAAATTCGCTTTCCTGTTAAATCAATCACTGCATTTGTCACTGGCGATAACCCGTAAATCGTTTTTTAAATCCTACAACGGCATAAGAACCAATATCTTCAAACGCAGGCTGATAGCATTCAACTATTTCCTGCCATGCCCGACGTTGCCCCAGTGAATCGTCATCTCCATTACAATCCCAGTCATCGAAAAGCAGGATTGCTCCCGGGCTTAACAATTGATGCCTGAAAACATAATCCAATACCTCGCGGGTGGACTGATATAAATCACAGTCCAGATGAACCAGCGCCAGTTGTTGGGTCGTCGATAATGACGGCAAGGTCTGCTCAAACCATCCTTCAAATAATTGATACTGATGAAACTGACGAGCGACCAGTAATTCGGTCATCAGCCTTGCATCGACTGCATAACAGTTTCCTTTTACCCAGTCACCACGTTGCAATCTCGGGTTAGCCTGATCGACATCAGAGGTTGCCTCCGGCATTCCAACAAAACTGTCAAACAACAGTAGCTGCCGATCAGCCTGAGTTTCCTGTATTGCCTCAACTAACTTAAGTGCTGTTTGCCCACTACCACAGCCAAATTCTGCTATTGCGCCAGGCACTTCGGCAATATCTGCAACACCTTGTTGCAAGGCTTCAAATATCTGAAAACGGGTTGGGTGTAAATTATTAGGAAAGGGGTTATAGACAAGCGACAGCCCTTCAAGCATATCACCATGGGCCAACTCAATTGCAGTGAGCGGAACACCCAATGCAATCAATTGTTCTTTAATCTCCAGACGATACTGGCTGGCAATGACAATCGTATCAATGTTTCCCTTGTCTATCTCTGCTATCAATATGTCGGGAGAAATAACCGGCGTATGGTTATGCAGGGTTCCATGTAATGCCTGGTTATTATCAACATAAGCAATGACATCATGGACCAGCGATGCCTGAAATAAAGAAAAGACGTTATTACCACCACGACCGCAGCCAAAAATGGCTACACGAGTCGAGGTGTTTTCTGAATAAGAGGAATGGTGCATATCAGGCAAAGAAACTCGCTGTTTCAACTATTTACTGATTTGTTTAACGGCTATCTTGCCCGTTTCTTTACACATTACTGAATTTACTGTTATTGAGCATGGTGTAACCCTTGATCAATTCAGCAATACCATCATCCAGTGAATGTTGTGGTTTGAATCCTGTCGCTTCGATTTTATCATTCGATACGATGTAATCCCGTTTATCCGGATCTTCACCAATTGGCGCATCAATATAAACAAAATCAGGAATATGATGTTTAATCTTGTCGCACAATTCTTTCTTCGACAGATTCGCATCAGATAAACCAACGTTATAGGCGTTTGACTTCATTGTGTCGAAGTTTGCGATACCGTGTAAAAATGCATTCACGACGTCGCGAATGTGGATGTAATTACGTTTGAAATGAGATTCGAATAATACAATTGCTTTGTCATTCACAGCCCGATAAACAAAGTCATTTACCAGCAAATCCAGGCGCATTCTCGGCGCCATGCCAAATACAGTCGCCAGACGAAAACTAATTGAATTTTCCCGCGCCAGCATCGCCGCTTCAGCAGCGACTTTGGTTTTGCCATAAAGACTAATCGGTCTTAACGGTGATTCTTCTGTGCAAAACTTCCCACTTTCACCGATACCATAACCACTATTGGTAATTGGCATCAGTACGCGTTGCTCCTGACTCAACAAGTCTGCCAGCATTACAACCGCATCCTGATTAATCGTTTGAGTACCAATTTCATCGCGACTACACAACGGCGCACCAACCAGAGCGGCCAGCGGAATCACGATATCAACATCGCTAATCAAAGATTTCATTAATGCTTTGTCGCGGCAATCACCACGAACCAAACGAAAATCGGGATTGATGCAGCAAGTATTCAACGATGATTGCTGGAACATAAAGTTGTCCAGCACAGTTACTTTATGGCCTTGTTGTAACAAAGCAGGCACGATCATCGATCCAAGATACCCCGCGCCACCGGTGACTAAAATAGAATATGTTTGCGGTTGAGCCATTAACGCATTCCTATGCGATCTAACTGCTGAATAAACATCAGTCGATCACTGAGTGATTCAAATTGGTGCCAGACCTCATGATAAAAATATGAGGTTATTACAATATTAAGTTTAGGGTTATCAACCAAATCCTGCTCGACCTGTTCAGGATTACGGATTTCAATTCCTTCCATCCGACTTCCCCACTTAATCGGGTCATTATCGTAGAAGTGACTGATAATACCGAGTGGCTTAAGTTGATTCGCCACCATAATGCCGGTTTTACCTGCGCCAAACAGCGCAATTTTGTACTCAGCATCTTTCGGCCAGTTCAGCGGAATTGACGTGATTTTTTCGTCAATTTCTTTGCTGTTAGTCCAGACTCGGGTCGAACCCAGCAGTGAGTAGCAACTCACATCCGTTCGATAGTCAAAATACTGTTCGAACACGTCTTTCGTAGAAACCAGATAATCCGAGTAACGATGATTCGGGTATTCGTTATTCTGCTCAAACAGCACACCTTCAGGTTTCAGACACTGAATCAAAAACCGCGCATAATCGTCCACAATAGATTGCTTCATTTCAGTAAACGATAAGGTGTTAATTGCCAGATCAAATCGGGATGTATTTAATGCAGCTTTCATGTCTGCCGGGATCAGCCAGAAATCCACATCATCGTCATCAATATGAATTGTTGAAGGGTCGGTAACCAGACGACATTCATAATCGTTCATCGTGAGCCAGGCATAAGAAAACTTGAGTGATTCAGGAAGGTCGACGATGACATAATGGCAACCCGGATGAATGCCTTTCAATGCATGTCCAAGTGCGCCATAGCCGCCACCGATTTCAATAATGGTTGGCTTATCCGGCATGACTTTATAGGTGCTGGATTGATAATAACGACGTAGCCGTTCCTGGTAGCTGTTGGTGTCGTCATTGACAGGAATATCTTCAAACTCAGGTAAGGTTGACTGAAATCCAATCTCACCCGCAATGGCCGGTGCATGGAAAATAAATGGATCAGGCAAACCATCCGCCAGGATCTGATGCAGCGCAGACGCCCCATGCTGTGTTTCATAATCACACGGCGTTGAGCCAGTAAACTGATGCATATGACAACGAATTCGTGTCACAAATGCTTTATCAAACGGAAATTGTTGATTGTCATCCCGATACACCGGTGATTTATCCAGAATACCGCGCCAGGATGTGCTGTCGAACTCATGCTGCTTGACCCATTGGTCAAACTTATCAATCGCTGCGACGACCTTATCTATCTGTTCCAGCCACATGGACTGCCCCCCAAAATTCTTTAAATCTCCGCCAATGCTGCTTTCAGGCTATCCAGTTGTTGTCTGATGTCGAATGGATGATTACCTACAAAGAAACCGAAGTCATGGGCTATATCAGCATTTTTGACGTCCCCAAAAATACTATAATCGAAAAACTTCAACGCATCATGGCGTAAAAAGTTCCCACCAGTTATCATCCTGAATCCTATATCTGCTTGTTTTAACTTAGCAAAAATAGTTTCTCGTTTTATACCCAAATCTGGTTTAACAATTAAGGTAAAGCAAAACGCTGATGATTGCCCGTACTCTTTTTGTAAAATAAATCGTGTGTCAGTTGCAAATAATTGTTGGAAATATTTAAGGTTTTCTCGTCGTGCCTGAGTCATCTCTGGCAAACGCTTTAATTGCTCAAGGCCTGCGGCGCCATGTAATTCGCCCGGTCGAACATTATAACCAGGTAAGATAAAGCGATAAGCCTCAAACAAATCATTATCTGTTCTTTCATATAAGGAACTGTCATGGGGAATATCGCGAGTCCAGCCATGAGCCCGTAAAGAGCGTAATAAATGACAATACTCTTCATCATCCGTCAGGATCATTCCGCCTTCCATCGTTGAAATATGATGAGAGAAAAAGAAGCTGAATGTCCCGGCATCACCAAACGTTCCAGCTTTCTTGCCATTCAGAGAGGCATCCAGTGACTCACAGTTGTCTTCAATGAAATAAATGTCTCGCTCGTCAGCCAACTGTCGCATTTTATCCAGCGGAGCAGAATTACCCAGAATGCTAACACCAACAATCAAACGCGTTTTATCGGTAATCGCCGCTTCCAATTGTTCAATATCGACATTAAGCGTCTCTAAATCGATATCGACAAACCGAAGCTTTAAGCCGTATTGTTGTAACGGATGATAGGTTGTTGCCCATGCTATCGCTGGAACGATGACCTCATCACCGCGCTGTAACGGACGATCTTTTTTGAAAAATAGCGCGGCAACAGCCAACAAGTTTGCTGAAGAACCGGAATTAACCATCACCCCATATTGTTTATCATGGTAATCCGCGAAGGCCTGTTCAAATGCGCTGACTTTTTCTCCCATAGTAAAAAAGCCACTGTCGATAACGTCTTTCAGTGCTTTATTTTCGGCATCGGCAAACGTCGGTGCCGCTAATTCATAAAACATAAAATACCTTTAAAATCAGTTTGAACAAGCTGTCGTTTGCTCAGAAATCAAATCAATTCCATCCCAGACAACAGAAAATGTTAATGCAGTCCCCGGTAAAGCAAGTCGGCGTACTGGCGTTTGTTCAGTCAGCCAGCTCATCGCTGTTTCACTTAGTCCATAAACAACCGCTGTCTGTGCATGTGCGAATACCGGCAGTTCAGTAATGTCATCGAGAGAATACTCAAATAACGTCGCAAACCCCGGGAAATCATCCGATAGCGCTTTCGTGTATTCGTTGACACTGATCCGCTGTACTCCCGATTCAGACTCGATGAGTCCAAGCACTGAATGATGAGCTACCGCCAGTATTTGCCCGGCTATCCGCTGTTCCATTCGTTCCCGGTCAGACAACGTCAATTGTTCTGCCGCGACGTCTCTCAGTTGTTGCCAAAACTTTTGCTGTATATCTACTGGCGTGTTCAACCAGAAAATACATTCTGGTGATGCACAAGCCCGCTGTTGATATGGTTTGATATCTTGTAGCAGTCGTCGCGCAAGGTCTGTCAGATCATCCATGTCAGACACCGTTAACACTGCAAACGAATAACGGTCAGGAAACGTGATATCGGAACAACGCATTTGTTTGGAAAACGAATCAATTGCCTGAATCGCTTTAATCGACTGATCGCTGCCCCACAGTAAACGGCGAGCCGCCCGTTGCGTTAGCGCTCGAGTGATTGCCTGCCCCTGTTCGCTTTCGTGCGAATAATGAATAATCTGCCAACGACTCGCCAGTAATGCGGTTGATTCCATTTCCATGTATTGATTCAACAACGTCAGTAAGCGTTGCGTTATTTTGCTCTGTTGCCGACTAATTCGAATCACCACCGGATTACCGCACAGCACGGATACGATTGCAGAGTAGAAAAATAAAGTATCGACATTCGCCGGAGCTATGTGGAAAGTTAAACCCCTGCCCAAAAGCGCCTGCTTCTGATAGATAGCCTGAATTTGTTGCAAATTTGCCTGACGAAGCCAGAAACCTGAAGCGATAATATCGGCAGAAGGCTCCAACTGTGCATTTTCTGCTTGCATCAAAAATGCGCCTAACTCAGACAAACTTTGCATAATTGATGGTTCAAAAGCCGGATAAACGTCGTCGGTCAGAAATAACCGGGTTGGTGCCAGTAACGAGGTTTGTTGTAACACTGAATGTAAAGCCAGATCCTTTGCTGGTTTAGTCATCAGCGAATGTTTGACGGTCACACTAGCTGCTGACATCGCTACATCCTCGCAATTCAGCGTCTGCCATACGTCCGTTAACAGAGAAATATTTTCCTTTCAGTCCACAGGCGCAATCATCTTCTCCATGAATAACTCCTAAATCTTCCGTTAACAGACGATGGCCCGGATAACTCTCTGGCAGCATTGAATTCAGTTGAATGACACCAGCCAACCCTGTCGGCTGTTCCTGCCAGGTTTGCGGATCAAGTACTGAGATATCTGACCAGGCCGGACAATGCAGATGTCCTTCAGCACAGGCAATGTAGATAGTGCCGGTTTGTTCGACCATACCGTAGAAATTATGGACCCTCAGCGACTCGCCACAAACCAAGCGAAGCGTTTGGTCAAACACCTTGTTAGAAACAGCGATATCAGTCAGCTTTTTCCAACCACCGCTGTGAAATAACACCCCATTGCCAAGCGGCAGCGTTATACCCTGTGCTTTCAGTGCCTGTGCGAAGTGTTGCCAAACCATAAACGTAAAACCGAACATTAAAACAGGTTGATCCTGCCATCGCTCACAAAACGCCAGCAGAGCATCAAGATTCAATGACATATCTTCATTCAGCGCATAGGTATGATGATGACCAAATAAAGAAAGCCCCTGAATACCCGCGCCCCGAGCAGAGTATGAAGCTCGATTTTTGATCACAGAAGGATGATCGATAATTAGCATGGGTAAACGTTTTGCACCCAGCCAGTGTTTTAGTGTCGCTTGTAAAACTTGCTGTTGTCGTCGTGTGCTTTCACTATCGAGCACAATTCGGGAAACTTGTGACGAACTGGTGCCTGAAGAAGTCATCACTTTTGCAACCGATGATTCGTCAATACTGGATAACGTAAACTGTTTGAATAAGCGAGCAGCTAATGCAGGCATTGCGGTATTTATCGCTGTTGTTTTGCCAATATGCTGGTGAAGTGCCGCATAATCATCACACTGTTGCAGATGATGTTGATCCAACCAATGCAGCCGCTGATTGAGCAGAGCCGATTTTTCATCAGCGGATAAGCCATAAGCAGGCAACGCTCGAAGCGTATCCCAGTCCATCAGCCGTGTACGACCTGTTGAGTTAATTCGGCGTAGTTGACTTTGCCGGAAGAAGTACGTGGTACTTCATTGATCACCGCAAATTGAATATATCGAGAATGAAATCCCAGACTGGCAATCATTTGACGTTCAGTGTCTTCAGATAAACGCTGTCCAGTGACTATCATGAGCCGATCATCTTCTCCGGCACAGATCAAAAGCTCCAGCTCAGTGAATCGTTCTTTTAACTTTCGTTCAGTGTCATCAAGACTGATTCGATGGCCGGTGATCTTAACCATGCGTTTTTTCCGGCCAGTAATAAAATAATTGCCCTGTTCATCACAGCGAGCCATATCACCCGTAGCTAACCAGTTGTTCGAGCTAACAACTGAGGCATGCAAATCAGTCATATTTTTTGCGTAACCCAGCATCACATTCTCGCCCTGATAAAACAGCTCGCCAACCTGACCCGGTTTCGTTACCGTGTTTCCTGCTTCATCTTTTAATACCAAAGAACCACCCGGTATTGCTTGTCCAATAGCACCGAATAACTCGGCACGAAGTGGCGGTTTCACCCATGCAATTCTGGCTGTCGCTTCGGTCTGACCATACATAGTAAAAACCGGTCGTTGTTGCGACTCGGACCAGTCCACCAGCGCCGCAAATGTTGTCGCTGACAATGCACCTCCGGCGTGGGCCAGATATCGAATATGAGATAAATCTAACCGTTCCAGTCTGAGGCGAACCAACATGTCATAAACAAACGGCACACCATAGAGACTGGTTACACGTTGATGTTTCATGGTTTGCCAAAAAGGTTTTGACATAATGGAATCAGAAGAGAGAACAACTGCAGCGCCTGCGTTCAGATGGGTATTCAAAAGTGATAAGCCAAAACTGTAATGTAATGGCAATGTGGTGATCGCTGTATCGTCAGATTGTATTGGCAGGATCTGTCGAATCGAAGCCGTGTTAGCCTCGATATTGCGATAGCTCAGTCGGACCAGTTGACCACCGCCAGTACTACCAGAGGTATTCATCAATAACGCCAGTTCAGGCGCTAATGACAAAGCATCTTGATGCACTTGCTGTAATTGCCGGTCATGGTTCAACCACAAATTTGGCTGGAAGGTATCAAACAGCTCTGATGCTTCAGTGGCATCAACGTTGTCATCGAGCAACCAGCACGTATGTCCGGCTGCCAGTGCAGCAAGCCAGGTAATCACGGTGTGAATATCGCAACGAGCATTAATCGCTATCAACAGCTTCTGTTCAGGCGATATTTTGAAATTATTAAGCGTTTGAATACAAGCGTCTACAGCGCGTTTTAATTCACCGTAATGCATAGCACGCGAACAGCCATCATCCACCGACGACATAATGATCGCGGGCTGTTTAGCTATAGCGTTGAACTGTTCAATATCTGGTAATAACCAGAGTGAATGCATCACAAATTTAATCCACCATCGACTGAAATAATCTGGCCTGTAATGTAGTTAGCGGCAGGCGATAATAAAAATTTAACGACACCTGCAATATCTTCTGGCTTGCCCAGTCTTCCCATACTGGTTTTAGCGCATAACGCTGCTCGTTGTTGTTCGTCATAGTGAGCAACCAGTTGGGTATCAATAAATCCAGGTGCAATCGCATTAATTCGAATGCCAGATTGTCCGGCCTCCCGTGACCAGGAAGTAACAAAGCCTTCCAAGCCAGCTTTTGCAGCAGCATAAACACTTTGCCCTGTACCCGGCTGATTCGCGACCAGTGAGCTAAACAGCACCACCTGACCAGCTTTATGCCGTTGCATAAGTTTAGCGGCTTGTTGCACCAGAAAAATACTATTCGTGAGATTAAACGTGATGTGATCGGACAAAACCTGTTCCCTGGTCATGATCAATAAGCTCTCTTCCATCGAGCCTGCACAATGAACAAGCTGATCCAGCCGTTTATACTGCTTAAAAATATGTTTGATTAACGCTTGAATATCGTTACGGTCTGCCAGGTCACAAGGAAACAACGCATAGTGTTTATCGCTGGCTGATGGCAATGTTGATAGCAAAGTATCCAGCCCGGATTGAGAACGTCCGGTCAGAATCAAGGTTAACGGGCCGGGTTGCTCAGCAAGTTGTCTTGCTGTTTCAGCACCTATACCTCCCGTTGCCCCCGTAATCAGGCAAACTGTCACAATAAAATCTCATCACAAATACAAGAGACAGAATTGTTAATCTAAACAGCAAGATAATCAACAAGATCAGTGAGGAAATAACGGCAAGATGTATCGGTTGGATAAAAAGCTGCCAACTCAGGCAGCTTCAGACCGTTAATCGACCACCAGTTCTGTGGTCTGTTGTACCGGCTTTTCTTTTAACGTCAGATATCCAGCGATCAGAATCAACATTAATGCCAGGGCATAAACTGGCAGGAATTCTTCGTCCAGAAAAACCAGCATGTAAAAAGTCGATACCAGAGGTGTCATAAAGGTCAGCGGAGCCAGTTTTGATGCTTCAACCTCTCGCAACGCCCATAGCCACAAGACGTAGGAGAAACCATTGACAAAACAGCCATTGACTAACAATGGCGCTAATGTTGGTTGATCAGGCAATACGAAATCGCTGTACATCATCATAGGGAAAAACGCGGCCACTGTTGCGACAAGAAAGTACAACATCGACAAACTCATGGGCTCCAGATGAATGCGTTTACTGATCACCGAAAATAACGCAAAACAGAACGATCCCAGCACAATCCAGAGTAGCACTGATGGGTCTTGTATTGAGAACGATAGAATATCGCCCTTACTCAACACCAGACATACCGCGCTAAACCCAAGTACCATGGCACCCGCTTTTCTCAATCCAAACTTCTCTTTTAAGAATGGTATCGCCAATAACGAAATAAAAATTGGCCAGGTATACTGAACAATTAATACTTCCATGCCTTTGCCGTATTTATAGCCCCGATACAATAAAAAGTAATATACCCAGGTGCCTAACATGCCGAGAGAAACCGCCGTCCACCAGTCTTTCAAACGATAAGATTTCAACGCTTTCAAATTTCCGGTAATCACGCAAATCAATAGCATGAACGTGAACGATGTCAGCATCGTCCAGAACAGAAACTGATAGTTATCCATTGATGTCTGCCCAAGGGTGGACATCACAGGGATTAACCCCCACAGCGCGACGCACAACAGCGCCAGTAAATAGCCTTTGTACTGCTTCACCATTTTTTTACACGCACACTAAAAAATAAAGGCGCTATTATGGCATTGCAATTTATTCTTAAAAATTGATATTTTTTGCATGTAACTATCATATTTTTTGATATCTCACCAAGAGTAACTAAACCATGCAATCCACCATGATGGACTTTAAACGACTGCGCACATTCGTCACTGCCGCCAGAGTACAAAACTTTAGCGAAGCATCAGCTCAACTAGGATATGTTCAATCCGCCGTAACCGCTCAAATAAAAGCACTGGAAGATGAATTACAGGTGTCATTATTCGACCGCAATGGCCGAGGTGTACAACTAACTAAAGCAGGTGAACGATTACTGGACTATGCCGAGCGTTTGTTCATGCTCCGTGACGAAGCGAAGGAAGCAATTTCTTCTACAGAACATATCGTTGGCGACATGACGATTGCAGGTTACGAAACGATTCTGACCTATCGCCTCCCACACACACTTGATCGGTTCGTGCGCGCCTACCCCAGTGTCCGTCTGAATATCAGACCACTTCAGGTCAGACAATTAAAAAATCAGGTGCTGAATGCGAATATTGATGTCGCGTTCGTCCTGGAAGAACCTTTTCAAATTCCAGGGCTGGAATCGCGGCATATCAGAGATGAAAAAATACTGATCGTTGCCCATCCTGAACACCCACTTAGCCAACAAAAGCATGTAACAGCCAATGACTTACAAGGCGAACAAATTTTACTGACGGAACAAGGCTGTAATTATCGTAACTTGTTTGAGCGAACACTGATTCGTGCAGGGGCCTACAATGGACCAAGGCTGGAGTTTTCCTCGATTGAATCGATCAAAGCTTGTGTCAAAGTCGGCACGGGCATTGCGGCATTAAGTGAAGTTTCAGTCAGTGAAGATATCGCTAACGGTAAACTGGTCGCGCTTGACTGGCAGGACGACGCACTAAGTGTCGGCCTGTATATGGTATGGAATAAAAATCGTTGGTTGTCTCCCGCCGTAAAAGCATTCATCGACAATGTTAAAACGTTTTAAGTGTATCCAATTCCTGGATTAAGCATCGATACACTGGTTTCACAATTGGCAAAACATCCTATCGTCAGCTATAAAACAGATAAGGCAATTAACCTGTGAGGCACGTATGACGCACTATTCTCTTGATGAATTAACCCGGCAACATATCGCCATTGATAAAGTCACAATCAATAGTTTTGAAATGGGGATCTATCTGGTTGAAGTCGATATTGACGAAAGCCACGGCATGATTATGGAAGATGGTCATCCCTATCGGTTTCATAGCCTGACCGAGATAAAGCACGCACTACAGGCTTGTCCGGTTTGTGAAGCATGGCTGGTTCATGACTCAGCTTATGATGAAATGATTGGTGCAGCAGACAAAAACGATAACCGCCTTGTCGTTCCTGTCACGCTGAATTGATACAGCCCTGAGCCAGAAAAAGAACCCTGAGCTGAGAAAAACAGCCCTGAGCTGCAAAGAAACAGCAACAACACATTACGCGGGCCATCAATATGATGCCTTCAGCCAGCCCGCTTAATGTTGATAAAAATCGACTTTATGTTTTCGGACCATCATCAAGGTGTCCGGATCACCAACCGCATCAAAGCCAAACTGCTGATAAAGCCCGTGTGCATCTTGCGTCGCCAACATCATACGTCGAATACCTAAGGTAGCAGGATGCGACATAATGACGTCCATCATCCATTTACTCAATCCATTACCCCGCCACTGTTTATCTACAAAAACATCGGCCAGATAAGCAAAGGTGGCATAATCAGTTACCAACCGCGCAAAGCCGATCTGAGTCAGCGAATCTCCCTGATGATACAGGCCGAAACATAGTGAATGATCGATAGACAGATTAACCAGTGCTTCTGGGATCCCTGGCGACCAGTAAGCTTCTTCGCTCAGATAGCGATAGATAGCTTTGCGATCAAGCAAAGCATTCTCCGTAGACAGCAAAAAGCCGTCCTGTTCCCACCGGGTTTCCGGCTGGTCGAGGGCGGCCAGTTTATCGTTTAGTGCATCCATTTATATTCAAACTACTTCTTATATTCGACCACTTCCGTTTTACGCACCTCGTGCGCCAACGTTGGTACAACGATTATTAACACATTCAGCAACCGGGGGTGGCGTGTGCATACAAATCCCCATGCGATTGTTGTTCTTATTGGCCTCTTTCTCCAGTGCCGTAATTTTATCGGCGACTTTCTTCACCGATGCCGTACCAACTTCCAGCGTTGAGTAGACAAAATATTGCGAGCTACCACCGCAAGGTAAGCTACCAGTCCCGATGACTTTACACTGGGTATTGGTTTCACAATATTTGTTTTGAATCATTTCATCCAAAGAGGTATGGAGCGATTTGAGTTGTTCTGTCGTCGTTCGTTTGCTGACTTTTGTGGAATTTACAATCGGATCAACATTTTCAACCGAGGCGTCAGGTTGATTATCTCTGTGCTGACGGTAACTGGAAGTGTCAGCACAACCTGCTGTCGTAACGACAGCTAACATAGCTAATAATATTGAAGCTTTCATAAGAACTCCGGGGTCTGTTGACCCTAAATGATCATCGGAATAACACGTCTTCGCGGTTAAACCACCAGGTTGATAATAAAATGAATCCTACTGCCAGCACACTGGTAAAACCAAAAATGGCCATCAGTAGCATGTAGTCAACGGTTCCTTTCAAGACTTCTTTTATCGCTAACGCGACATTTGTCACAGGAATGGCAGCCGTTTTCCAGGTCAGTGCCACGCCAGGTAACATGGCAACCACAACAGGCATGAATATCATCATACTAACTGGTCCCATGTAATTCTGCGCTTCTTTGAAAGACCGTGCGTAAATGGAGATAGCTAACAGAACACTGGCGAATATCATAGACAAAGGTAACAACAACAAGACAATCACACCGACATCCCACCAGGATATCAAACTCGTCACCTCAGAAATTTCACTCAGATCAAGTAAACTTCCCAGTAATAAACTCCAAAGTAATAAACTCACCATCGTGATAATCGCGGAAGCCATTGATGTTGAGACAATCACCAGGAACTTGCCGGTAACCAGCCAGTATCTGGGCATTGGTGTAATTAACAATGTCTCCAGAGTTCCTCGTTCTTTTTCACCAGCACCAAGATCAATTGCGGGTAAACTGGCACCAACAAAACAAAGTGGAATCAATAGATAAGGAATTATACCGCCCAGTTTTTCACCAAAACTTTCCCGTTTATCCGCCGTATTCACCCTTTTAAGCGTAACAGGCTTTAACAATTCCTCCAGTTGCGCGGGTGTCAGCTTCAGGCTACTCACCAGCTCCTGTCGTCTTACCGCTACTTCTTTATCCATAAGACGTTCGATTCGAGGGAATATAAAATTTAGTGAGGACGAGTCGTTAAAGACGACTTGCCATTCATGAGGGATAAATTCAGCCGTCATTGAAGACTGTTCAGACAACTCAGGTTTAGGCGGAATAATTATGGCTACATCAATCTGCTGCTCTTCTATCGCCGCGGTTAATGCAATGATGTCATCGCCTAATCCATCAATGCGGGTAAAGTTTTTGTGGTAGAAAATTTTATCTGCAAATTCAGGCGCATGTTCACCGCCAACGATGGCATACCGCTGAACTTTTTGCGCGGCATCATTGGTGACATTAGCCATCAATGTTCCCATCAGTGCGAACAAAACAGGAAACATAAGTACGGGAAGTAAAACGACAAACATTAAGGTCTTTTTGTCACGAAGTAGTTCCCTCATTTCTTTCAGATAGACTTGCCACATAATCAAACGCCCTCCTTGCGATGGACCAGTTTCATAAATCCGGCATTTAAATCGGACTCGTCTGTTTGCTCGCGAAACGCATCAAGCGAGCCTTCAAACTGCGTGATGCCTTCATTGATAATCGCAATCCGATCACACAAGGCTTCAACTTCATCAAACTGATGCGTACTGAATATAACCGGCGTTCCTTTTGCTTTTATTTCACTGATGAAATTCATCAATGTGTGACGAGCCATGATATCCAGTCCGGTTCCGGGCTCATCCAGAATAACCACTTCCGGATCGTGAATCACTGTTCTGGCAATTGCACACTTTTGCTTCATGCCAGTTGACAGCTCTTCAGCTCGTCGATGAATAAAGTTTTCCATCCCAAGTAATGCCACCAGTTCATCCAGTCTGGTTTGTTGCTGCATTGCGCTTAAGCCATGCAACTTTGCAAAGTACAGGATATTCTCTGCTGCGGTTAACCGACCATATAAGCCAGTTGAGGCAGATAGAAAACCAATTTTCTTACGGGCCTGAAGTGGTTGTCCAACAACATCCACACCATTAATTTCAATCGAACCACTATCGGGTTTTAAAGCCGTTGATAACATTCGAAGTGTCGTTGTTTTCCCTGCGCCATTCGGCCCCAGTAATCCCAGAACTTCTCCCTGATCGCAACGAAACCCAACATCCCGTACAGAGTAAAACCAGGGAGGTTGAAATCTTGGATCTGTTACCAGTTCGGCGTCTTTTCGGGCGGATTTACTCAACGTGAACCGCTTAGATAAATGGCTGACTGCTATCACGATTATTTCCTTTTGGTTGGTGCTGGTCGAAAATAACGGGTGTTGTCATAAAACGAAAAATCTTCATTTTCAGACCACCAGCCAGGCACACCTAACAACGGCAGCGGTGAAAATGCCTGGTTGGAATTGAGTATGCCATCTTCAATTAAATCAACAAGTTTGTCATCTAACTCCGCATATTGATTTTGTAACGACTGATTGAAAAAATCCTGACTGACAGTAATAACCATGACCTTACCGGTTAACCCAACATAGGGTCGTGTCATCATTTCATAGTTCGCATGACCAAACATGAATGCCCGTCGCGTTTGCTGCTCCCCCGTCCAGCACGAACGCTGTTCGACAAAAATCTTTTGCCAGGCATGCTGTTTTAAGTGTTGCTCCAGCATTGGTTCGCTACTCGCCATCAATACACCACATTCATCTAAAAACGTGATGGCATCTCTTCTGGCGGTGCGAGCCTGCAATCCATGCGCTTCAATATCTTTAATATGAAGTTGATTCAGCAACGCTTTGGTTTTTGGAAACAGACACCAGATAAAGCCACCAAAAATGTCATGCCAGTTTTCAGACCTCGTCGGGATCAATCCACGATTAAAAATGACCTGTTCATAGTACTCTCCGGCAAAATCGAATTGTTCGTCCTGGATAACAAACTGGACAGGCTTACCCTGACGATTACGTATTTCCGGATGAAGCAAAGCATTCAATTGCCTGACATGTGGCCAGCACGGCCATTGGTCGAATTGAAATAAAGTGACCAGATCAGAAAAACAACCTGGTTGAGGATGGAGAAATTCAGTGGTCCAGTGACCAAATGGTTGAAAGCGCTTGGACATTTATCTTCTTTTGTAGCGATCGGTATCTTTGTTTTACTGGTGTGAATCTTAACGGAGTTTATACAGATCTCAATCGACGTTATAGGTTTATTGTCTGCACGAGCTAAACACAAGCGTTAAGGTGTTACATCTCGATGAATAGGATTTTGTAGTGAAATTAAGGTTTCGGTAGAGAGTACCTTTTCAATCCCCTGAATCTTATCAATCAATACCCACTGTAACTCTTCAATCGAATGCGTCATTAGCTTAACAAACACACTGTACTGTCCGGTCGTATAGTATGCTTCAACCACTTCATCAAATGCTCTGAGTTGTTCCACAACTTCATGATAATCACCGGCACTTTTCAGATTAATGCCGATAAAGCAACAAACGTCATAACCCAGTGCCTGAGCATCCACTTCCACTTTGGTGCCCTGGATAATCCCAGCCTGCTTCATTTTTTCAACTCGTACATGGATCGTACCGGCGCTCACCGAGAAGCGTTTGGCTAATTCTGCGTATGGTGTTCGTGCATCGTCCATCAAGGCGTTCAGTATGTTTTTGTCCAGATTATCGATCTGATAATTTTCGGCCATCAATTCACCTGTTTTTTATTGATTCATTATTTAAATCTTAATTTTTTAATGAATATAACATCGAATTGGTTTTTTTATTATTGGATATTGAATTTAACTTTATTTTGATTGAATAATCCTTATCAGATTCAGCCAAACATTCATTTTTCATTAAGGAAATTATCATGTGTTCCATCTTCGGTATTCTGGATATCAAGTCGGATATCAAACCACTGAGACAGCAGGCCCTTCAGCTGTCTAAGCTTCTTCGCCATCGTGGCCCGGACTGGTCAGGTGTTTGGAATAATGATAGTGCAATCCTTGTACACGAACGCCTTGCAATCGTTGATACCGAAAGCGGCGCTCAACCGCTTCGTAACACCGCTGAAACTCATATCCTTGCCGTGAACGGCGAAATCTACAACCACAAACGTCTTGAACAACAACTTGAAGTACCCTTTGCTTTCCAGACTAAATCAGATTGCGAAATCATTTTGGCACTCTATCAACAGGATGGCGTTGAATTTATCGATAAGCTGGAAGGAATGTTTAGCTTCATTCTTTATGATGCCGAAAAAGACAGCTACCTGGTTGCCCGGGATCACATCGGCATTATTCCGCTTTATTACGGTTACGATGAACATGGTAACTTCTACGTTGCCTCTGAAATGAAAGCTCTTACACCAGTTTGTAAGCAAATTCAGGAATTCCCTCCAGGCCATTATCTTGACAGCACGACAGGCGAATTCGTGAAGTACTATCAGCGTGAATGGGAATCGTTTGATGCGGTAGCGGCAAACGACGCAAAAGCGGAAGATGTGAAGGAAGCACTGGAAGATTCAGTTCGTTCTCACTTGATGTCTGATGTTCCATATGGCGTATTGTTATCCGGTGGTCTGGATTCTTCCGTCATATCAGCCATTGCACAAAAATTTGCGAAACGCCGGGTTGAAGATGACGGCCAGTCACCTGCCTGGTGGCCACAACTTCACTCATTTGCAATTGGTCTCAAAGGTTCACCTGACCTGATTGCCGCACAGAAAGTCGCTGATTCTATCGGCACCGTTCATCACAACATCGAATTCACCGTACAAGAAGGGATGGATGCCATTCGCGATGTGATCTATTTCCTGGAAACCTATGATGTCACGACCATTCGCGCATCGACCCCTATGTATCTGATGGCGCGTAAAATCAAAGCAATGGGTATCAAAATGGTGTTAAGTGGCGAAGGTGCTGATGAAGTCTTTGGTGGCTACCTGTATTTCCATAAAGCACCAACCGCACAAGCTTTCCACGAAGAAACATTGCGGAAAATTTCTCGCCTGCATCAATTTGATTGCCTGCGAGCCAATAAATCGATGTCAGCCTGGGGTGTAGAGGCACGAGTGCCTTTCCTCGATAAGCGCTTCCTTGATGTTGCTATGGGCATTAACCCGGAAGCAAAAATGTGTACTGGCGACAAAATTGAAAAACATATTTTACGTGAAGCCTTCCAGGGATATCTGCCTGACGAGATTTTATGGCGTCAGAAAGAACAATTTTCAGATGGTGTTGGATACAGCTGGATCGACAGCATCAAAGAATACGCTGAATCTGAAATTAGCGATCAATTGATGGAAAACGCACACTTCCGTTTCCCACACAACACGCCGGATACAAAAGAAGGTTATTTCTTCCGTTCGATCTTCGAAGAACATTTTCCACAAGCTGCAGCGGCAGAATGTGTACCGGGCGGTAAATCCGTTGCCTGTAGCACACCAGAAGCGTTGTTATGGGATCAGGAATTACATCAGTCAATCGACCCTTCAGGCCGCGCCGTTGTGAATGTTCATAACGATGGTTATCAGGCAGAAGGTTAAAGGGAGGAAAGTACCAGGCTTTGTGAAAGTTAGATTTTGGAATGAGTAGTTGTTAGTTATCTCGACATCTCTGTCATGACCCGGTTTCTGATTGTGAAATAAAAGAACGTTAGGGTAACGCGGTATCCATTACTGGATACCGCTTTTTTATTTTTTATTATATGTCAGCTATTCAACAGGCGGTACAGGCTCCTGAACCACGCCCATCGCAGGCTGAGACGTCCATTTGTTCATCCATGCACCTACTTCATCATACCAACGCACCAGATTTTTCTTGGTCAAAATCCAGTGATTTTCCGTTGGAAATACAACAAGTCGCGATGGAACATTGTTACGTTGTAACGCAGTAAACGAACCAAGAGCTTGTGCATATGGCACACGGAAATCCTTCAGACCATGTAGTACCATCATCGGCGTTTGCCAGTTTTGTACATAGTTTGATGGCGTGAATTTATCGTACATCTCAGGATTTTCAGTTGGCGAACCACCGAAATCATACTCTGGGAACCAAAGTTCTTCAGTTGAGTAGTACATGCTCTTCATGTCAAACAGTCCAGCATGATTAACCAGGCATTTGAATTTATCGTTCCAGTTACCCGCGATCCAGTTAATCATGTATCCGCCATACGATGCGCCCAATGCACACGCATTGTTACCATCCATCCAGCTATTTGCCTGAGTGATATGAGCAAATCCTTTCTGAATATCTTCCAGCGGTTTCCCGCCCCAGTCCTGATTAATTGAATCAACAAACTTCTGACCGTAACCAGGCGTACCGTGGAAATCGACCAGCACCACCGCATAGCCTTGTGCGGCGAAAAGCTGACTGTTCCAACGATAATGGAAGATATTACCGAACGCGCTTTGCGGTCCACCGTGGATAATTAATGCAACCGGCACCTTTTTACCCGCAGCGATCTGTTCATCCAGATTCCATGGTTTCACCAGATAACCGTGGACTGTCTCGTCATTCCAACCTTTAAAGCTGAATTGTTCCGGCTCGCCAAACTGAATCTCGGCCAGTTCATCAGCATTAATATCCGTTAGCTGACGAACATTACTACCGTCTTTTGTTACTGCATAAATATCTTTTGGGTGGTCCAGTGCATGACGGACAAAAATGTACTCATCACGACCTTGCAGTACATTCGTAATATAGCCATCGCTATACACTTTTCTGACATCACCAAAGTTAGTACTGATCTCAAAAATACCATGCTGTGCTTTGTCATCCGCCGTTACAATCAACGAACGATTGTCATCACTAAATTCAAAGGAACCGGCTGACAGCTCCCATAATGGTGATACTTCTTTGACCGCTCCTGAACGCAAATCTTTTAGCATGATGCCGAAACGATCCGCTTCATATCCTGGCACCTTCATCGCTGCCCAGGCCATGAAACGCCCATCAGCTGAAAATCTTGGCTGACTATCCCACGCTTTGTTTTCCGGCGTCAGGTTAACCTTCTCACCACCGTTGATTGAAACCTGGAACAAATCAAAGTTTGTAGTCCATGCCTGGTCTCTTGAAGGTTCTTTTGCGGAGAAGACGATTGACTGTCCATCCGGGGTAAAGGTTACTTCCTCCATTCCCGAGAATGGTTTTGCCGGAACATCCGTGTCCCAGTGCGGCATTAAATCTTTCGCAACACGAATAACCTGAGAAGACTTAATCTGATCGGTGTCTGGCAAAGGGAAATAGAAAAGATGTGAACGGGTTTCTGGTTTCCAGTGATCCCAATGACGAGCAAACAACTGGTCATATGCTTTAACACCCGTTGTGTTCTCTTGTTCTTTCGCCATTTTATCCAGTGTGCATTGCAACGTTTCGCAACCTGGATAGACCGTCATTGTCATAACCACACCGTCATTCTCCGGCGACAGTTTATAGCCTTCAATATCCAGCGGTAAGTCCGTGACCTGCTGAGCTTCACCGCCCTGCAAATTTAAGCGCCAAAGTTGAGTACTACCGGTTCTGTCCGCCAGAAAATATAGCCAGCGGCCATCCTTACTGTATGAAACGCTGTGTTCAGCACCCGCTGTCGTCGTAATACGCTTTGGTTTGGCATTCGGGCTTAATAAGCTCAATGACCACAGATCATCCTGTTCCAGTGAAAAACCCGGTCCCCATTCTTTGTGACCATAAACTAACGTCGTCTGGTCTGGCGAAATAATCACATCATGCACCTGATCCAATTCATTTAAGTCTTGAACAGTAAATGCGTTTTTCGCCATTGCAGCAGGTGCCAATGCGGTTAGCAATGCTGCGGAAATCATCAAAGATGTATTCGTATGTTTTGCCATTATTTGCTCCGTTCAGGGTCTACTCCCCATAAAAAACCCCGGTCGCATGAGCCGGGGTTTTATGGCAGGTTACAACTTAGCACCAGAGTTTGACGTCAGTCTAAGTGATAGTCCTGCCGATTGTTTTTATTGTTTTAACTTAGCGTCCAGCTCTTCAATATTCGCTTTCCAGATCGCCGGGCCAGTTTGGTGAACGTTAGTTCCCTGGCTGTCTACTGCAACCGTAACAGGCATGTCTTTCACTTCAAATTCATAGATTGCTTCCATACCCAGATCTTCAAACGCAACCACTTTTGCTTGTTTGATTGCCTTTGCAACAAGGTAAGCCGCACCACCAACCGCCATCAGATAAACCGCTTCATGGTTCTTGATGCTGTCTACGGTTGCCGGACCACGTTCTGCTTTACCGATCATGCCCATCAAGCCTGTTTCAGCCAGCATCATATCGGTAAATTTATCCATACGTGTTGATGTTGTCGGGCCTGCAGGACCAACCACTTCATCACCAACAGCATCTACCGGACCTACGTAGTAAATAAAGCGGCCATTGAAATCAACACCGTTCGGTAATGCTTCACCACGACTCATGTATTCCTGAATGCGCTTGTGCGCTGCATCACGACCAGTCAAAATTTTACCGGACAACAACACGGTATCACCAGCCTTCCAGGTTTTCATTTCTTCTTTCGTGACATCATCAACATTGACACGACGCACATTTTCACCCACTTCCCAGGTAACTTCTGGCCATTCATCAATCGAAGGCGGTGTTAAATCAGCCGGGCCACTACCATCAAGAGTGAAGTGAGCATGGCGAGTTGCCGCACAATTCGGGATCATAACCACTGGTTTTGATGCTGCGTGTGTTGGTGCAGTTTTAATTTTGATATCAACAACGGTTGTCAAACCGCCTAAGCCCTGAGCGCCGATGCCTGTGCCATTAGCACGGTCGAAAATCTCAAGACGCAGTTTTTCTTCAGCCGTTTCAGCACCCTTTTCTATTAGCTCCTGAATATCTACAGGTTCCATCAGTGCTTCTTTTGCCAGTACCGCTGCTTTTTCAGCCGTACCACCAATACCAATACCTAACATGCCAGGAGGACACCAGCCTGCCCCCATGGTTGGTAATGTTTTCTCAACCCAGTCTGCAATTGAATCAGACGGGTTCAACATAACCATCTTCGTTTTGTTCTCAGAACCGCCGCCTTTAGCTGCGATCATCACTTCAACCTTGTCACCTTTAACCATGTCCAGGTGTAGAACAGCCGGAGCATTGTCGCGTGTGTTCTTTCTTGCGCCTGCCGGGTCAGCAACAATTGAAGCACGTAACGGGTTATCTTTATTCTGATACGCTCGACGTGTACCTTCATCGACCATATCCTGAACCGTCATGTCCGTTTTGTCCCAGGTTACATCCATACCGACTTTCACAAAACACGTTACGATCCCGGTGTCCTGACAAATCGGACGATGTCCTTCGGCAGACATACGAGAATTAATCAGGATTTGTGCAATCGCATCTTTGGCCGCCGGGTTTTGTTCTTTGCTGTATGCTTTTTCAAGCGCCTGAACAAAATCTAAAGGGTGATAAAAAGAAATATATTGCAATGCATCTTCGATGCTATCGATGAAATCCTGTTGGCGAATAACAGTCATTGGATACTTTCCTGAGTTAGTAATGCCCCAACTACAGTTCGATTTGTCTCTTTAACAAATCCTGCTTTTTCTGAGAGGCTGGTTTGCGGAGTAATGGCAATTATATAGATATAGCAACCAGATGAAATAGTTCAGAACCCTCTGACACAGGAATTAATCGCAACATATACACTTTATCCGTCAAAAATTGGTAAAAAATCAAATTCATGCCTGATTGACGGAATGCGTTAACAGTCAACGGCTGAAAGTCGCTCAACATTTACACTATCTGTGTCAGATATAATCCATATGGTTTTAATTCTCGTCTCTCCTAAAGGAATATGATAATCTCCAACACCAAATTCAGAGACACTCAGGTACCGCTGGCTACCACAGATTCAAGCGGTTTTTTCGAGAATTATTCATATTATTCCCTGATGCCAGAACACGTTTTTATAGAAAAGCTTTCCGATCAGAAAGTAGATACTGTAGCGGTTTTTTCTGCGTTCGCTGACACGCCGTGGTCCATGCTGCTTGATTCCGCAGACAGTCATCATCCAGACAGTCGTTTCGATATACTTGTATCTTCTCCACTTGTGACCTTTGAGACCAAAGAAGGTGTCACTAAAATCACGCAGGACAACGACATCAGTTACTCTGATGACGATCCGTTATCACTGATTCAACACCACATATCGACACGCCTATCCACTCAAAAGCCTAAAACACATTTGCCCTTTACAGGCGGTGCAGTAGGTTATTTCTCTTATGATTTAGGTCGGTATTTTGAAAATCTACCCGCCACTGCTCGTAACGATGTGCCTTTACCGGAAATGGCTGTCGGGATCTATGACCATGCCATTGTCATTGATAACCAAACCCATGAAACCTGGCTGATTTATCATGCTGATGAACCGCAAACCTTTACTGATATTCGTTCACTGTTCACATCACCGCCAGTCACCGAGCGTTCTGCATTTTCATTGACGTCCAGTTGGCAATCAAACATGAACTTTGACGAATACAGCGCAAAGTTCTCTCGTATAAAAGATTACCTGCTGGATGGAGATTGCTATCAAATCAATCTGACACAACGATTTACAGCGGGTTACACGGGTGACGAATATGCGGCTTACATTAAACTACGGCAGCATAACAAAGCACCTTTTTCAGGTTTTCTGCGATTCGATGACTTCAGCGTACTAAGTATTTCACCAGAACGTTTTATCCAGCTTCAGGGTGAACAAATACAAACCAAGCCGATAAAAGGAACCCTTCCTCGCGGTAAAAACCCTGAAGAAGATGCTCGACTGGCACAGCAACTCCGAGCATCCAAAAAAGATCAGGCTGAGAATGTCATGATTGTTGATTTGCTCCGCAATGATATCAGTCGCGTCAGTAAACCCGGCAGCGTAAAAGTTCCCGAATTATTTGCAGTAGAAAGTTTTCCTGCGGTTCATCATCTGGTTAGTACAGTAGTTGGTGAATTAGACGAAGAAAATCATGCAACTGACCTGATAAGAGCGGCATTCCCCGGTGGTTCAATTACCGGAGCGCCTAAAATAAGGGCGATGGAAATTATCGAGGAACTTGAACCGACCAGACGAACGGTTTATTGTGGTTCGATTGGTTACATCAGTGCCTGCGGTAATATGGATACCAGCATCACTATCCGAACGCTGGCTTGCTACAACCAGCAAATCTATTGCTGGGCTGGCGGTGGCATTGTCCACGATTCAACCGTTGACAGTGAATACCGAGAAACTTTCGATAAAGTAAATAAAATCTTACCTGTACTGGAAGAAGTATCATCAGATTATGAATTCAGCTGATTTTCATGCGCGATTTCAATTAAAACCCGTATTATCTACTCGCCCACTGTTTGGCAAGAATATGAAACAGGCGGCCGTGTTGATACCTATGGTTGAGCGCAATAATCAGCTAAATATCGTCTTCACTCAAAGAGCGCTGCATCTTAAACACCACCCAGGACAAATAAGCTTTCCGGGTGGTCGGATAGAAATGGCAGATTCTTCCCCGCAAGCCGCTGCGCTACGAGAAACTGCAGAAGAGATAGGCATTGATGCCGAGCGAATCAATATTATTGGACGACTTAACCAATATCACACCACATCGAATTACATGGTTCAGCCATTTGTAGGATTTGTCGATGCTGACTATTCAATTACGATTGATGAAAACGAAGTCAGCGATGTATTTGAGGTGCCAATCAAGCATTTTTTGCAACGGGAAAACCGACATCAGTTACGTGTTCAGAAATCCCGCCGCCATTACAATGTTCACTTTATGCCCTGGCATGACAAAATGATCTGGGGTGTAACTGCAGTAATGCTAAACGATTTGATAAAGCAAATTCAGTAGCGCGCTTCTTCTTTAAACACCCGCCTTTCGCTAACCTCCTGTATTATGGAGAAGTTTGACCCCGTTATATTCACATGAGCTAAATTAAAAAATCTTCTAATAATCAAATCAGCACCGACCAGCTAAAATATATCTTAATTAATCTAAAAACCTGAGCTAAGATTCCGGCTTTGTTAGACCAACCCTTCAGAGATACCTGGCTCGTACAAGATATTGTTCCTGACGTGGCCCGTGTTTTCTCTCTGAATAGCCATCATTAAGGAAAACCTGTCAACTTATGATCAGTGTTTTTGATATGTTCAGCATTGGCATCGGACCATCCAGTTCACACACAGTTGGCCCAATGCGTGCTGCAAATCAGTTCATTGCAGAACTGAAAGAAGCTTCTCTGGTTGATGAAGTAACCGAATTGAAAGCCGAATTGTATGGCTCTCTTGGGCAGACTGGTATCGGTCACGGCTCAGGAACAGCTATTGTTCTGGGATTTTCAGGTTATGAACCTGAAACCCTTGATACCGATTTAGTCCCCGAGATACTGAGAAAAATCGCCCAGGATGAAGCGATTGATTTGTATGGAAACCCGGTTAAATTCCCGCGTAAAACAGCCATTGTCTACAATCGCAGAAAGTCATTACCTGAACATGCTAATGGCATGATCCTGAAAGCATACAATGGCGAAACTGTGTTAGTAGAAACCGCCTGGTATTCAATTGGTGGTGGGTTCATCATTAAAGCCGAAGATTTCGCACAGGCTAAATCGGATGCAGAGAAAAAGCAGGAAGAACATCCCTGTCCTTTCCCATTTGAAACAGCCCAGGAACTACTAAAAACATGTGAAGAACAAGGGCTTAGCATTCCGTCACTGATGATGGAAAACGAAAAGACACAACTGCCAAAGACCGAAGTCGAAGCACGTCTGAACAGCATCTGGGAAACTATGGAAAAGTGCATTGATAAAGGTATTCGTACCGAAGGCATTCTTCCTGGTGGTCTGAAAGTTAAACGCCGCGCACCCAGCCTGTTTCGTCGCCTGAGCTGTGAACAATCCAATGACCCATTGCAGATTATGGACTGGGTCAATCTGTACGCACTGGCGGTTAACGAAGAAAACGCAGCAGGTGGTCGTGTCGTTACTGCACCAACCAATGGCGCTGCCGGGATCATTCCTGCTGTTCTGAAGTATTATGACCAGTTCATCAAAAAAGCTGACGAACATATTGTTCATCGCTACCTGTTAACTGCTGCCGCGATTGGTATTCTGTATAAAAAGAATGCATCGATATCAGGCGCTGAAGTCGGTTGTCAGGGGGAAGTCGGTGTTGCCTGTTCAATGGCGGCTGGTGCGCTGGCTGAAATCATGGGAGGTAGTGTCAGTCAGGTTGAAAACGCCGCAGAAATCGGCATGGAGCATAACCTGGGACTAACCTGTGATCCTGTTGGTGGTTTGGTGCAAGTGCCTTGTATTGAACGCAATGCGATGGGGGCGATAAAAGCTATTAATGCCGCACGCATTGCATTACGCGGCAGTGGCGAGCAAAAGGTATCACTGGATAAAGTTATCAAAACTATGTGGGATACAGGGAATGATATGAAGAGCAAGTATAAAGAAACTGCTCGCGGTGGCCTGGCCGTTAATATTATCGAGTGTTGATGCGTAAAACGTTATCTCACTAAAATAGAAAACCCGAGCCAGGCTCGGGTTTTTCTTTATTAAACTCAATTCTTATTCTGTTCGCTCATCGTGTTGGCAGATTTACACCTTCAAACAAGCGATCAACATCTTCCTGGCTACGCATCAAACATGCTCTTTCTACAATGTCACGCGTCAAATGCGGCGCAAATCGTTCGATAAAGTCATACATGTAACCACGTAGGAATGTACCTTTGCGGAAACCAATCTTCGTCGTACTCAAATCAAACAGATGACTGGCGTTGATTTCAACTAAATCGGAATCATGCTGATGATCAAGTGCCATTGATGCGATAACACCAACACCCAATCCCAGACGAACATACGTTTTGATGACGTCAGCATCGGTTGCAGTGAAAACGATCTTAGGATCAAGCCCTTTATCACTGAATGCTTTATCCAGCTCAGAACGACCTGTGAAACCAAATACGTAAGTCACTAATGGGAATTGAGCAACATCTTCAATCGTAATCCGATTACCTTTTTTCGCCAACGGATGATCCGGTGGAACAATAATACTACGACTCCAGTGATAGCAAGGCAGCATCACCAAATCGGTATAAAGATGTAATGCTTCGGTTGCAATCGCAAAGTCTGCATCGCCTCGTGCCGCCGCATCACTAATTTGCTGCGGAGTCCCCTGATGCATATGAAGAGACACTTTCGGATAGCTCTTTATAAAACCTTTAATAACATCCGGCAGTGCGTAACGGGCTTGTGTATGTGTTGTCGCAATATTTAATTTACCCTGGTCAGGTAACGTATGTTCTTTCGCGACCGATTTGATACTTTCAACTTTAGCCAGGATTTCCAGTGAAATATCAATTACATCACGACCAGCTGATGTAACATGAGTCAGATGTTTGCCACTTCGTCCAAAGATTTGAACGCCTAACTCATCCTCCAACATTCTCACCTGCTTACTGATCCCTGGCTGAGAAGTGTATAAGCTTTCTGCAGTTGCTGACACATTCAGGTTGTGGTTCAACACCTCAACTATGTATCGAAGCTGTTGTAATTTCATAATTGACTACTTAATGTACTTTTATCTGAAGAATTCAAACTGCTACAGAGTCTATGCTAACCAGAATAGAAATTGTAGCTATTTTATATAATGCGCATAAAAATATTTATATAATATTTTCTTTTTTATCACTTAAGCAATACAAATCAGACATTTATTTAATACTTTATTCACTTACTGTAACCAAATAAACATAACCTTGTTTTTTGCTTTTTAACAGTATTTCGGTTAAATAATTTGCAGTAAACGCTTATCTAATCAACACTTAGTACCCACAGTGAGGTATTTATGTGTTAGATTGTATCCATTTAGTGTCCACATTACGAAACTCGGTCAATGAATAGCAGCCTGAATCGTTATAAAGAAAAAACATTTCTCATTGCAGATGACTTCGCGCAATTCAGAACTTCATTGAAACAAATGCTGATTCTGTTAGGTGCAAACCATATTGATCAGGCCAGTGATGGTAAAGAGGCAATTGAACTTTATCAGGAAGTAAAACACGACATACTTCTGATTGACTTCAACCTCGGAGATGGCCCAAATGGACTCCAGGTTCTTGAAGAACTCTCTAACAAGGAAATTCTTCGGAAGGACACCATAGTAATTATGGTTACAGCAGAAACCTCCACAGATATGGTCGCAGGCGCACTTGCTTACCGACCTGATGAGTATCTTGCAAAGCCTTTTACAAAGTCAACATTAAAATCCAGATTAGACAAAATATACATTAGAAAAGAAGCAATTAAACCCATCAACCTCGCCCTCAACAGGAAGAACTATCGTAAAGCAATTTCAGCCTGTGATGAGTTAATTACCGCGAACAGTCGCTACAAAGCAGATTGCATAAAAATCAAAGCTGACTGTTTACTACACACCGGACTCATCAGTGTTGCCCGGACAATATACGCCGAAGTGTTGCAAGACAGGCCTGTCAGTTGGGCCATTTCAGGCCTCGCTAAATGTGAGCTCTACTCAGGAAACTACGAAAAAGCCATTGAACTCGCTGACATGATCATTGGTAAAAATCGTTTCGATTTAATGGCCTGGGACATCAAAATCGAGTCACTCTTAAATTCAGGACAGCATGAAGACGCCGCAAAAATAATCAAAGAAGCAAACGATATCAATGGAACATCAGAATGGCGTCAACGACTCGCAGGACAATTATCCTTATCCACCGGAGATGTTGAAGGAGCTTTCAGGGCATACCGAAGACTGATGTCAATGCATGTTGAACGTTCGCCTTCTGACGTACCTGACTTTGTAAAACTCTCACGATCTTTATTGCTATGTAGCCTCGAGTTAAAAGGCCCACAAGGACGAAGAAATGTTCAGGAGTTTAAAAATACCGTAAAAAATGGTGCTGCGTTTTACCCGCATGATCCATTATTGCCCGCTATCCTTCATCTCCATTCCGGTATTTTCCTCTCAAAAACAGAACGAGAAGAAGAAGCATTTAAAATGTTGGCAAAAGCGAAAGATGTACTGGATAGTCAGGATACTCGCCCCTATCGCTACGTGATGGAAGAACTGATTTTTTCCCATACGATCCTGCCAGACCAGGAACACATCATGCTGCTTCGCGAAAATTATTTGAAAAGACCACACATCATTCTAACTGATAATAACCCTGATAAAGCACAGAAATATAATTTGCAGGGTCTTAAACTATTCAAGCAACAGGAGTTTTTGGCTGCATTCCGATATTTTCGTGAAGGACTCTCTTTCGCACCGCAAAATATGAATATCGTATTAAATCTGATGCAGGCCATGATGAAAGCGGTTGAAAACAAGCAAGTACCTGAGGAGTCCGATCAAACACTGGATTTGTGCTACAACTGCGTGAAAAATACCAACAACCATGATCACCGGGTCAGTTACTTCAAAACGCTGTTTAAATCGTTAAAAAGCCATCCTAATCTCATGGAACAGGAGCAAACCACATGACGAAAAAAACAACAACACCAATCTCCTTTGCAACAGTCCTCGCCACTTCCGTTCACGACATGAAAAACTCCCTGTTCCTCCTGACACAATCAATCGAAACCATTCACCAGAACCTGTCTGAACAGAATAACGAAGCTTCTGGTGAACTGGCCTGGATTCATTATCAGGCTGAGCGCCTGAATACTCAATTATTGCAGCTACTGTCACTGTACCGCATTGACCATGACGAACTACCCTTATCGATTGAAGAGTGCTTTGTAGCAGACATTATTGATGAACTGATAGCCAAGAATGAATTGTATTCTGCGAACAGGGATATCATGATCAACATTGATATCGATCCGGATCTTAACTGGTACATGGATAAATCACTTATCAGCCACTTATTAAACGATATCTTTATAAATGCGTTGCGCTATACTAAAACCGAGATCAGCATTACTGCCAGGCTGAAAGAAGATGAACTGGTGGTATCAGTTTATGACAATGGTCCGGGCTTTCCTGAGTCAATGCTCATTAAACAAATGAACGATGTTGATCTGGCCAAAGGAAAAACAGGCCTGGGGCTTTACTTTGCGGATACTATTGCAAGAGCACACACAAAAGGTGACGCTTGTGGTCGGATTGAACTGAGAAATAAATGCCGGGATGGCAAAAATGTCTTTTCTTTAATTCTTCCATAACATCATATGTGAATGATAAACACCCCTTGATAGATTTATTCAACCCGGTCAGGTAGTATTGATGAAAATTGCTGAAAAACTAATTAAAAGAGAGACACTTGCGCAATGATGTACACAATAGTAATCGGATTAGTAATCGCTTTACTTGTTGTCGCGGTAGCTGTCAATGCCATCCAGCAACATAAAGAAAAGCAGGATGCTGAGAGAAAACAACAAATTTCGAAACATAAAGCGATTGTAGAAGAGACAGAGACTGTCTTAATGAATAGCGCAAACGTTCCACTTTCAGTCAATGCGATCAAAATCCTCCACAACCGAATTCACGCGGCCTTAAAAGCGATGCAGGAAATCCAGCCGGATATGCAAGGTCTTAAACAACGGGTCAGTGAGTCAGATCGCCGAATCAGTGAAATGAATGGCTCACCTGACGCCCCACAGTCTGACGATAACATTCAGATTCCTGATGGTGAAAAACAACTTATAGGACTAATTCAGGGCATCAAAAAGCTTCGCTCAGTAATGCGAAGCGAACACAGCAAAGGCAAAGTTGATACACAAGTGTTTATGACTGAAGACCGTCGCCTTGAGAAAATACAGTTGAAAATTAATATTGATAGTCATATTAAACGCGGTAAATCAGCTCAAACAACCAATATGCTTGGCTCTGCCCGACAATATTACGAAAAGGCCCTTGCAACACTTGAAGCACAGTCATACAACGATGAATACATCACATCGAAGAAAGAAGAAATTCTTGGTTATCTTCATCAGATCACATCGGAATTGAAATCCACCAATGCGCGTGATGCCAGAAAAAATGAAGATAAAGACGATCTGGATGAACTGTTTGCACCGAAGAAAAAATGGTAACAGTGACCGGTTAACAACGTCAAAGTTATACTCACTAAGCCTGGTTCAAATATCCGGGCTTTTTTATGCCCTTTTCACTATCGCAACCCGCTTCTTGTACTCATACCTTTTTGGCCACTAAAACATATTGTCCTGACGCTATTGAATGAATCGCTTATACAGGCAAACAGGAAGCTCTGTGAATGGATAAAACGGTTTTTACATGGTGTTATGGCCATTAATACAAAAAGTCAGCCATAAACGTAAAAAGCCGATTATCCAGACGATAATCGGCTTTTTCATAACAATGGCTCGCTGAATGAATTTAAATCATGCATTCAGCCTCAACACAAAATAAATCTATGCCGTTTCTTTCTTCTTCGCAGCAGTTTTGCGAGGTGCTTTTTTCTTTGGTAATTCTTCTACCCAACCACCGTTAACAAATTTCGCCGTCCAGCCCGTTGCTTTACCTTCTTTTTCAGTCATCACGTATTGTTCTTTTGTCTTACGACTAAAACGAACAATAGAATTATTACCGTCAGGATCTGTTGCCGGCGCATCAGCCAGATAATAAAACTTTGGAGAAATGCGATCACGGAAACGTTTTAATTCTGCAACTTTAGGAGCGCGAGTTTCCCTTGATTTAGGAAATGTTGAAGCGGCAAGGAAAATACCACTCGCACCATCACGCAACACAAAATAAGCTTCTGATTTTTCACATTCAAGTTCAGGTAAATGAACCGGATCTTCCTTCGGCGGCGCAGCCTCACCGTTTTTCAGTAATTTACGAGTATTAGAACAATCATCATTAGTACATCCGAAGTACTTACCAAATCGCCCTGATTTTAACTGCATATCTGAACCACACTTATCACACTCGATAAGCGGCCCATCATAACCTTTAATCCTGAATGTCCCCTGCTCTACTTTGTAGCCATCACAACTTGGGTTATTACCACAAACATGCAATTTACGGGTTTCATCGATCAGGTAACTGTCCATTGCTGTGCCACATTTGTCACAACGTTCTTTCTGACGAAGCATTTCTGTTTCCAGCTCTTCTTCATCAGCACTGATAGCCTCTTCACCAGGCACCAGATTCATTGTTTTTGTGCAACGTTCTTTTGGTGGTAACTGGTAACCGGAACAACCCAGGAATACCCCGGTTGATGCTGTTCTGATTCCCATCTTACGAGAACATTCCGGGCAATCAATGTCTGTCAGCACAAACTGATTCAGACGCATTCCACCCTGTTCCGGGTCAAGATTTGCGGTTTCCAGCTTCTGTGAAAAATCACCGTAAAAGCTATCAAGCACATTGGTCCATGACGAACTACCGGCCGCAATGTCATCAAGACGATGCTCCATATTCGCGGTAAAGTCATAACTCAATAAATCAGTAAAGTTTTCAACCAGGCGATCATTAACTATCTCACCCATCTTTTCTGCGTAGAAACGTTTGTTCTCAACACGCACATAACCTCGATCCTGAATCGTGGAAATGATAGATGCATAAGTCGATGGACGACCAATACCACGTTTCTCAAGCTCTTTAACCAGAGATGCTTCGTTAAAGCGGGCAACCGGTTTAGTAAAGTGCTGCTTAGGATCCAGTTGTTTCAGTGATAACGCTTCACCAGTTGCAACATCTGGCAAACTGTTATCTTCTTCACCTTTCTTTTTGATCGCTGGTTGAACACGCGTCCAGCCATCAAATTTAAGTACACGACCTTTCGCACGCAATTCAAAATCGCCTGCTGAAGCAGTAATGGTTGACGAATCATATTTCGCAGGCACCATCTGACAAGCAACAAACTGACGCCAAATCAATTCATATAATTTTTTAGCGTCTGCTTCCATATTGGTCAGCGATTCAGCATTAATCATTACATCAGAAGGACGAATCGCTTCGTGCGCTTCCTGAGCGTTGCCTTTGCTGGAATACGTATTAGGGCTGTCAGGCAGGTATTGTTGACCAAATGAAGATTCGATAAATCCTCGGCAAGCTTCAACAGCATCTTTACTCAATGCGGTTGAGTCGGTTCTCATATAAGTAATATGGCCCGCTTCGTACAAGCGCTGAGCCAGCATCATGGTCTTTTTAACACCATAACCCAGACGAGTACTGGCGGCTTGCTGTAGTGTAGACGTGATAAACGGCGCGCCAGGTTTACTGCTGGTCGGTTTGTTTTCACGCTTAATGACACTGAATGACGCACTATTGAGTAATTCAACAGCTAAATCAGTCTCAGCTTTATTAACCGGCTTGAACGCTGCACCCTGTTGTTTGGTGACTTGCATTCTTAACGCATGATTATCCTGTGTCGACAAGTCCGCATGTACGTCCCAAAACTCTTCTGGTACGAATGCTTTGATTTCTCGTTCACGTTCAACCACCAGCCGAACAGCAACTGACTGAACCCGACCAGCAGATAAACCACGCGCAACTTTTTTCCACAATAACGGCGACACCATAAAACCAACAACACGATCCAGAAAACGTCTGGCTTGTTGTGCATGAACCCGGTCAATATTCAATTCACCTGGTTCAGAGAATGCCGCCTGGATTGCATTTTTAGTGATCTCGTTAAAGACAACTCGCTTATATTTGTCTTCATCTCCACCGATGATCTCTTGAAGATGCCACGCAATTGCTTCCCCCTCGCGGTCCAAATCCGTTGCGAGGAAGATTTGATCTGATTTCTCAGCAAGTTGTTGTAATTCTTTTACTACCTTTTCTTTATTTGGTAGCACTTCGTAGTGCGCGGCCCAGTTATTCTGAGGATCAATCCCCATCCGGTTTACTAACGAATCATATTCTTTCTTCTTTTTATAAGCCGCTTTTTCTTCTGGTGAGAGCTTCTTTAAATCAACGGTTGATTTTGCTCTCTGGCCCTGGGCTTTTCCAGACGTCGGAAGATCTCTGATGTGACCGACGCTGGATTTAACGACGTAATCCTTTCCAAGATATTTATTAATCGTTTTAGCTTTAGCCGGTGACTCGACAATAACTAATGACTTACCCATATATTTTCATAAACCTTAACTAAATAAGAAACAGGCGACAGATGCGTCTGAATAATCTGGCATTAAAAACTCATTACAACAAATAGCAACCGGGTACTGATTTCACACTATTCATGTATGTATGCCGAAAAACCATGCAAACAAACGGATCTTATCGTCCCAAATAGCGCCAGCCACGCGTTAGAACTCCACTTTATGACTGAACTCTCATCATTAACACACACTTGCTAAGCAATCTTATTAATACTGAAATCGATTCGGGTCAATCTTTCTCTGTAAAAACCTGAAATTCATACAAGCGCTTCTCAGCTGGTCTGATCTGCACTCAATAATGAATCAATGCTTTATAAACCTTGAATAAGCACTAACAGGGATTGGTATAACAAGGTAATTTTCGCGTATACTTTGCGCCATTATTCCAACAGGAATCGCAGTACCACTTTTCAAAAAGGCACTAATAATAAGAATAAAGCCGATACATTAAAAGGTGCAATGAAAAAAATGAAGTGTTTTGAAGCAAATTTTGATGGTCTGGTAGGACCAACACACAACTACGCCGGCTTATCTTTTGGTAATGTCGCTTCTTACTCAAACGCAAATCAAGCCTCAAGTCCGAAAAATGCAGCTAAGCAAGGTTTAGCTAAAATGAAAGCATTACACGACATGGGCATGAAGCAAGGCGTACTCGCACCTCAGCAACGCCCCGATCTGAATACACTACGTCGTCTCGGTTTCACGGGCTCAGATGCTCAGATTTTAGAAGCCGCAGCAAAACAAGCGCCCGCCGTACTCAGAGCCTGTTACTCAGCATCCAGCATGTGGACAGCAAATGCGGCCACAGTCTCTCCATCAGGCGACACAGCGGATAACAAAGTACATTTTACGCCAGCCAACCTGACAAACAAGTTCCACCGTTCGCTGGAACCTGGGGTTACTGGCAACATCCTGAAAGCAATGTTCAATAACGAACAGCATTTCGTTCACCACACTCATTTACCTGAGAATGATCACTTCGGTGATGAAGGTGCCGCTAATCATACGCGTTTCTGTAGTGAGTATGATAAGTCTGGTGTAGAGATGTTTGTTTACGGCCGCCACGCATTTGATTCAAGTAAAATTGCACCAGCAAAATTCCCGGCGCGTCAAACATTTGAAGCCAGCCAGGCTGTGGCCAGATTACATGGTTTAAACGACAGCAATGTAGTTTATGTCCAACAAAACCCTGAAACGATTGATATGGGTGTTTTCCATAACGACGTTATATCAGTTGGTAACCAGAACGTATTGTTTTATCACGAGCAGGCATTTTTAAACACGGAACAGGCATTCGATGAAATCCGTTCTAAAATGGCTGGCACTGAGATGCATTTCATTAAAGTTGATACTGCAGATGTCAGTGTTAATTCGGCTGTTAAAACTTACCTGTTCAATACTCAGATCATCACCTTACCGGATGGCACTATGGCGCTAATCGCACCGACAGATTGTCAGGAAGACGAGTCTGTAGCGGCTTACCTTGAAAAGCTACCGACATTGGGCACTCCAATTAAACAGGTGAAGTTCTTCAACGTGAAGCAAAGTATGCAAAATGGCGGTGGTCCTGCTTGTCTGAGACTGCGTGTTGCACTTAACGACGCTGAATTAAATGCGGTTAACCAGCACTGTTTAATGTCTGATGAGTTATTTACTACGCTTAATAGCTGGGTTGATAAGCACTACCGTGACCAACTACTGGAAGACGATCTACGCGATCCGCAACTGGTCACCGAATCATTAACTGCACTGGACGAATTGACTCAGATTCTGCATCTTGGTTCTGTTTATCCATTCCAGCAAGTGTAATTCGATACGTGTTGCATAAATTTGCTTTACACCACGTACTTTACACAACGAAGTAACAAATCAAGCTTTTAAAAAGCTCAAATAAAAAAGGAGGATGCCCGGCACCCTCCTTTTTCTTTGTATGTCTTTTCTTTGCAACTCTATGCCTGAGTTTTCTTAACGATCATCCAATACCGGAATACTGAGTGAACTAACAATTTCACGCGGTGTTTCCACATTGATTGTCAGAGTTCCTGAGTTAACCGAGTTCCCTACACTTTCTCTTGAAATACTGAAAGCAATACTCGCTGGAACAGCTGAATTTGTACTCGGGACGGTTAATGACGTCGTACCAGCC
Source organism: Alteromonadaceae bacterium (assembly GCA_965656875.1). Classification (GTDB taxonomy): domain Bacteria; phylum Pseudomonadota; class Gammaproteobacteria; order Enterobacterales; family Alteromonadaceae; genus CBFHMJ01. Next base: position 266,728 of record CBFHMJ010000003.1, on the reverse strand, counting down.
AAAACACCGTTTGATGTAGCGACTGTCAATTCAGTGCCTGCTGGTAATGGATTATTGAAAATATCAGAAAACGACAAGATGAAAGTTACACTTGCCACAGAACCAGCACCCAAATCTGAAATATTGACGCTGTTAATATCACACTGACCTGCTACATCTGATGCTTCCAATCCAAGAACTACCGTAGAGTTAACGATTAAGTCTGCACAATTAGTTCCCGGATCGACGGTTCTCAACCGCATGTAAGCAGTACTGCCAGACATGGTAATCGCAATATTTCGTCGAACATGGGTTGTCTCCCAACGACAAGCACCAGCCTGTTGCGCGGCTTCAGAGCACAACAATCCGTTATACATGTTATCAGCAAGCGAAAATGAACCATCATTATTGAAGTCCACATATTCTTCGAATTCACCGCCATCCGAGTTAGCTGGCGCACATGGATTCGATGGATCGGCGCAGCTTATTCCATCAAACTGATTATTTTCATTGTGATCGATAAATGCTTCAGGTAAATCATACTGCTGGTAGAATTCGCCTTCATCAAACACACCATTACTGTTTAAATCCGTAAATGACTCTTCCCCAATCGCATAAGCCAGAATCGTTGCCCGGCCACCCAATGGACGATCTGGTGTGCTATCCGGATTGACGATACCTCGCGTACATGGCGCAGGCGCACCAAAGTAACGGTCACACTTGTCTGAAATGGCATTGCTGTAGCGATAACCGGTTTGACTATCAAAGTCTGAGAATGGACGCGGATTCTGACTTCGCCATTCTACCGTACAACGACCATTTGTTGTTTCACAGCCCGGTTCAATAGCACCACCTTCAGTCGTCAGAAATACACTGGTGCCATCAGGCACTGGATTATTGAAATGGTCTGCCATAAAGACCGTGACGTCCATTGTCGTATTATCAAAGAGTAAACCTTCTGGATTCAGAACCGCCGGAGCCAGCGTGAAGCTATTGTTATCTGGAATTCCTGTCGAAATAATCAACTGATCACTGACGGCCGAAATACGATTCTGATGATTGTCAGGATTGCCATCTTCCGCCTCGTGAACAGCAATCACTCGCACTGCCCCAGGAATATCGCCTGAGCGCACTACGGTTTGCACGATACCTTCATTGTTGGAAAATGCTTCTACAGGATCTAACGTCAATCCACCCACATCAGTTGTTAAAGAGAATCGAACAAATTCCTGAGGGTCCGGATTACCATTTTCATCAACAACCCTGAACTGAACAGTTGATGTTTCTGTTCGCCCTGCACCACCGGTGCTGCGCAACGCCAGGAATGAATCACTCACACCAATAAATTCAATAGATCCTGTATTCGCTTCTGTCACATCAACAGTGGTTGTAATAGAGCGTGCATCTCCACCGGTTATAACGGTTGCAGTTATCGTATCAGCACCCACACAGCCGTCAGCGCGATAAGTGGCTCGCGCAATACCACCTATACTGGTTACTCGAGAATCCAGTTGTGCCAGTGGTGGCGTGGATACCGAACAGTTTGAGGTAAATTCAACATCCAGTGGAGGTAACCAGGGTGAGCCATCAGAGCCAACAATCGACACACTGACCACCGTCGTCGCTCCTGCTGATAACGACTGCCCATCATCCAGCCCATTATCAATTTGCAACGACACATTCGCCGCACCAATCTCAAAGGCTTTTTTCACTGTTGTCGTCACTGCCGTGATATCAACTTCACCGGCACCAACATCACTTCCGGCTAATAAATCCAGTAAGGCGATGCCGTTTTCGTTGGTAATTGCCGTCCCCGTCTCCGGGCTGATTCGACCAATTGATGTTTCCGCTGAGACGAGAGTCGAACCAAGAGGGATCGTACTCCCCGCTTTCTTAACATCGATATACAGAATACCCGGAGAACTGGCATCGATGTTCTGCGTCGCAGAGCATAAAGCTGGATTACGGGTAATTCGATCCCAGTTTTCAGGGCAACTTAGAATCTGGAAATCAACATCGGCTACAACCTGGTCCGGGTCCACTTCATCTCCCTGAGTATAAAAGCCCGCTTTTGCTTCGATGGCTTCGAAAGCCGCTGTAACTTCACCTGCCCCCTCAATCGTTCCAGCAGTAAGTAAAATGGTCGCCACGCCATCTGAATCAGTTAATGCGGTGCCAACATTTGGTCTGAAAGCACCGAGCGTGCTGGTGAAAGTCACTACTCGATTTTCGACAGGAACGCCTTCAATAGAAGTCGCAGTTGCTACTACAAGCACAGGTTCAGCGGCTGAAACTTGCGTCACGGGTGACTGGCTAACGCCACTAATAATTTGAAGATTTAGTGTGAAAGCCGTATCACCACCCGATTGCGGTGCATCACCGGCAGAGGTAAATGAATACGTTGCCGAAACATCTTCGCTATCTTCTGTAATATAGGTCGCAACTGCACGGCCCGCTCCAGCCTCTGTACCGGGCAACAAGGTAATAGACGCAATACCTTCCGCATTGGTCAATGCGGTACCAAGTGATGGATTAAGAGAACCAGTCGATTCCGTGGTGAATGTCACGACTTCGAATGCTACCGGGGAATTGTCTTTAAGAAGTGTTGCCTGAAGGGTGCCGGGCTCGGCCTGAGATACATTACGAATTTGTTGTCCTGTCTGGTCGGTCATGGTCATTGACATACTCCAGACAACCGGTACAGGTGTTGTGGGATCAGGTGTTGTCGGTGTTCCTCCACCACCGGTTCCGCCTCCGCCGGAACTGCCTCCGTCACCTACAGAACCTCCTGATTTTGTAAGTGAACCACCACCACCGCAGGCTGTAATCATTACAACAAGACTTAACGCACAAATAGTTCGCATGAGATACATATTATCTCCCTTTGCTGATTGTAATTTAAACAGCGACTATCTTAGCTGAATCGTGTAAAAATCAAACTGTATTTTTATTTTTTTCCGCAACTTAGCTTTATCTTTCAGTTATAACTGATACGCTTATTTGATTTTTTATAATTTCAAATCATGGAATGATAATTGAAGACCAATGAGTATTGAAAAATAAGAGTTTTTTATGGCAGAACAAAAAAAATTTAGTTTAACTGCTCGAATCGCGATTGCGATGTTCGCCGGATTACTGACCGGCTTGTTACTACAATTCATCATCGGCAAAAACGATGAGTATTTTCTCAACCTGGGAGTTTATCAACTTCCGTTAAAAGCTTTCTTCGCTGATGGCGTTTTTTATGTCATTGGCCAAATCTTTGTCGCCAGTTTAAAAATGCTGGTTGTTCCACTTGTATTTGTTTCATTAGTAGTTGGTACCTGCTCACTTGGCGATACGGCCAAACTGGGGCGCTTAGGTGGGAAATCAATTAGCTTATACCTGGTAACGACAGCCGTAGCTATCACAATAGCCATTTCACTGGCCTTGATTTTTGAACCTGGTGTTGGGGTCAATATGGCGAGCGATGCGGCTTTTCAGGGCAAAGAATCCCCAGGGCTGGCGAAAGTTCTAATTGATATGTTTCCGAGCAACCCCATCAATGCAATGGCTGAAGGTAACATGCTCCAGGTTATTGTGTTTTCTTTATTGTTTGGTATTGCAATGGCACTGAGCGGTAAGCCAGGTGAACGCCTTCTGGACATCTTTAAAGACCTGAACGAAGTGATACTTAAGCTGGTTGTTTTACTGATGAATCTGGCACCGTATGGTGTATTTGCTTTGATGGCTCGCACCTTCACTACCCTGAAAGCTGACGCAATTCTCAATCTTGGTGTCTATTTCATGGTGGTATTACTGGCGCTGTTTACTCATGCGCTGGTAACCTTCCCGGTATTAATGAAAACCTTAGCGGGTTTAAATCCTCTTAAATTCCTGGCAAAAATGAAAGATGCAGCGCTATTTGCATTTTCTACGGCTAGTAGCAGTGCCACTATGCCAATTACAATGGAAACAGCGACTAAAAAGCTCGGTGTTAATAACAGTATTGCTTCTTTCACCGTGCCACTGGGCGCAACAATTAATATGGATGGCACCGCAATTATGCAAGGAGTTGCAACCGTATTTATTGCTCAGGCATTCAATGTCGATTTGTCGATTGCCGATTACCTGACCGTTATCCTGACGGCAACGCTGGCCTCTGTTGGTACAGCGGGTGTGCCTGGCGTTGGTCTGGTTATGTTGGCAATGGTTTTAGATCAGGTTGGTCTACCGCTGGAAGGTATCGCAATTATTATGGGTGTTGATCGTCTGCTGGACATGACACGTACAGCCGTTAACGTCACTGGCGATTGTATGGTTTCATGCGTTATTGCTAAAAGTGAAAACGAATTCAATGAAGCAACCTTTAACAACGCAAGAGCGGGTGAAGACATCGAGAACATTGATGATGCTGCGTTTATTCATCCCAAAAAATAATAAGTAACCGCCAAAAAAATGCCCGGATATACCGGGCATTTTTTTACATTCAAATATTTTGACTCTACAACAACTAAATAGCCTCGTCGTCTTCTTCACCAGTTCTGATTCGCACTACACGTTCAACATCAAAGACAAAGATTTTACCGTCACCGATTTTACCGGTTTGCGCTGTATTAATGATTACGTCCACACAACGCTCTACATCATCATCAGACACAACGATCTCAAGTTTGACCTTTGGCAGAAAATCCACCATGTACTCAGCACCACGGTACAATTCAGTATGACCTTTTTGACGACCAAAACCTTTAACTTCAGTTACCGTCATCCCAGTAATATTAATCTCACCCAGTGCTTCACGAACGTCATCCAGTTTAAATGGCTTTATTACTGCTTCAATCTTTTTCATGAGACTCTCTCTCGGCCAAATCCTGAAGTAATTGGATTCCGGCGATCTTTATTAAAGTTACGTGATGTTACTTTTGGACCCGGTGCAGCTTGTCTGCGTTTGTACTCATTTATATCAACCAGACGAAGAATCCGGGTAACAACTTCTTCATTGAAACCAGCAGCAATAATATCAGCTAATGATTTATCCTGCTCGACATACATCTCCAGAATAGTATCCAGTTCATCATAAGGAGGAAGGCTATCTTCATCGATCTGATCCGGTGCCAGCTCTGCCGATGGTGCTCTGGTAATAACACGCTCAGGAATAACAGGCGATACCGTATTTCGCCACGCAGATACTCGATAAACCAGTGTTTTAGGTAAATCTTTGATAACAGCAAAACCGCCGCACATATCACCATACAACGTACAGTAACCGACAGCACTCTCACTTTTATTCGACGTTGTTAGCAGAATCTTGCCGGTCTTATTGGAGATAGACATTAACAGGACACCACGAATACGCGCCTGAAGGTTCTCCTCCGTGGTATCTTTTTTACGATCTCCAAAAATGGGGGCCAGTTGCCCAAGGAATGAATCATACATTGCTTCAATAGAAACATTATCGAACGTCACCCCCATGTCCAGTGCCTGTTTTGCCGCGTCGTCCACGCTCATTTCAGACGTGTAACGAAACGGCATCATGACAGCATGAACGTTTTCTGCACCGATAGCATCAACCGCTACTGCAAGTGTCAATGCTGAGTCTATGCCTCCCGACAACCCTAGTACGGCACCTTTAAAGCCATTTTTTGCAATGTAATCTCGCGTACCCAGCACCAACGCCTGATACACTTCGGCTTCAATACACAAAGGCTCTGCAACCGTTGAAGCTTCAAATCGACTATTAACGAATTGAATCGTATGCTGTTGTTGTTCAAATGCAGGCAATCTTAGTGCAAGACCATCAGCATTCATCGCAAAGGATTGTCCGTCAAACACCAGTTCGTCCTGTCCACAAACATGGTTGACGTACAACACAGGGATACCAGATTCGTTTACACGATCCGACACAACACGGGTTCGCTGATCAAACTTGCCTTGTTCATAAGGCGAAGCATTCGGCGCAAGAATTAAATCAACACCGACATCACTCAATGCTTTAACGGGTTGTTCGAACCATAAATCTTCACAAATAAGTACACCGACATGGTGCCCTTTCAACATGAAACTGGCTGATTCAGTACCTGCGGCAAAATAGCGTTTTTCATCAAACACGCCGTAATTCGGCAATTGCTGTTTGAAGTAACGGCAGATAATTTCACCGCCTGACACCACACTAACCGCGTTATATAACAAACCGTTATCACGCCACGGATGGCCAATAACCAGCGAAGAAGTTAATTGCGCATCTGTTATCTGAACTAACGCCTGTTCGACTCTTTCTTGCAAATCATCTCGATAGAGTAAGTCTTCAGGTGGGTAACCGGTAAGTGACAGTTCGGGGAAAACGATTATATCTGCATCATGGTGATTAGACGCAACGTCAAGTATCTTCTGGGTGTTTTGCTTAACCGCACCAACCAGAAAATTTTCCTGGGCAACAACAATATTCAGTACTTCACTCATTAATCGTTCTCTTTCCTCTAAACTGCCAAAGGCTGGCATTATCACAGGCCACATAATCAGGTGGGTATTATAGTCGATGCAAATTTCATATCACTAAGTAATTTAATTGCCGCAAAGTATTGAACAATATTTAAACTACTTTGCGACAACTCCTGATTATGTGCTTAAATGCAGCAATATCTCGTGAGCGTTACTCAGTGTTACGGAGAGTCGATATGAAGCATCAGGGGTTTTCGTTGTTCGAACTGATGATAATCATCGCTATTATTGGAATTATTGCAGGAATAGGATATCCGTCACTAGAAGGCTTTATGAACACCACGCGTTCAGAGGGCTATATGAAATCATTATCCCGACAGCTGGCAGCAGCACGGCATCAGGCTGTCGCCAGCGGCAGGGTCATCACGTTATGCCCCTTGTCAAAAAATCAATGCACGAATGACTGGTCTTTGCCTGTCTCGTTATTCTTTGATGACGACAGCAATATGACTAAAGCCGCTAATGAAAATGTCATAAGAATCATTAATCAAATCACCCGGGAAGATACGCTAACGTATAGCGGTGCTGGCATCATATTTCTACCAGACGGCTCTATCGTAAATGGCAACGAAGGTGTCTTTGTTTACAAAGCACGAGGTAAATCTGACGCCAGTGCCCGATCAATAGCAATTTCATCGGCAGGAAAAGCAGAATGGCATGAAGGTGTTTATGGGAGTTAGGGTCTGATGAGCAGATATCACTGATTATCTGCTCGAATAAGAAAGCTAAGTACGGTCTATGATCGTAATTCTGGTGGAATTGAAAATACGATATTCTCTTCAATACCAGCTGTTTCCTGAACCGTTTTACCACCCAGCGATTTCAGTTTATCAATCACTTGCTGCACCAACACTTCAGGAGCTGACGCTCCAGCTGTCACACCAACATGCTCTACACCTGCAAACCAGGCATCATCAATGGATGTAGCATCATCGATCAACCAGGCTTTACATCCCAGCTTTTCAGCGACTTCACGAAGACGATTCGAGTTAGAACTGTTTTTTGCACCAACCACCAGCACCACTTCAGACAACGAAGACAAATATCTCACAGCATCCTGACGATTTTGTGTTGCATAGCAAATGTCATCTTTACGTGGTCCCTGAATATCAGGAAAACGCGCCCGAAGTGCTTCAATAACGTCTGAGGTATCATCTACCGACAACGTCGTTTGCGAGCTGTAAATCAGCTTCTGCTCATCTTTCACGGTTAATCTGGCGACATCTTCAACCGACTCTACCAGATAGATACCGCCCTCGGGATTGTCATACTGTCCCATGGTTCCTTCAACTTCCGGGTGGCCTTCGTGGCCGATGAGAATACATTCCTCACCTTTACGGCTGGCGCGTGTCACTTCCATATGAACTTTAGTCACCAGTGGACAAGTCGCATCAAAGACTTTCAGGTCTCGATCTTTTGCTTCTTGCTTGACCGCTTTCGATACGCCATGAGCACTGAAAATAACCGTTGAATCATCAGGTACTTCATGTAGCTCATCAACGAATATTGCTCCACGATCTCTTAAGCCATTCACAACGAATTTATTATGCACCACTTCATGGCGAACATAGATAGGCGGCCCAAAGATCTCAAGCGCTCGTTCTACAATGGTAATTGCACGGTCAACACCGGCGCAAAAACCACGAGGATTAGCTAAGTGAATATTCACGCGGCAGGTTCCTGTATCTCAACGATTTCGACTTCAAACGTAATCGTATGTCCAGCCAGTGGATGGTTAAAATCAACAGTTACTGAATCGCCCTGCACTTCTCGAATAATACCCGGTACTTCACCACCGCCAGGCTGAGAAAAAGCAATAATCTGACCGGCTTCTGCAGGCGCATCCAACGAAAATCGACTACGGTCCATATGATGAATATTATCTGGATTGATCTGACCAAATGCATCTTCCGGCGCTAATTCGAATGATTTTTCATCACCCGCCGTTAGTCCCAGTAAATTTTGCTCAAATGCAGGAGATAAGCTCTGATCACCCATCAAAATTTTCGCAGGTCGATCACCAACTTTAGAACTGTCAGCAACAGAACCATCTTCAAGTTTCATCGTAATGTGCAGAATAACAACGCTCTGCTCAGTAATCACATTTGACATACAGGGTGACACTCACTTTGCCTCGTCTTGCTCAGACGAAAAGAATAAAATTTCGATAATCAATAAACCCGCACCACACGAAATTGCAATATCAGCAATATTAAACGCCGGGAAATGCCAGTTTTGATAATAAAAATGCAGGAAATCTACGACGTAACCGTAAACATTCCGATCATATAAATTCCCGATTGCTCCACCTAAAATTAGAGTAAACGCAACGCCTTGCAGTTTCTGGTTTTTTGGCATTTGCTTTAGCCAGTACAGAATCAAGCCTACGGCTCCAACTCCAATTGCTGTAAAGAACCAGCGTTGCCAGCCTCCCGCGTCACTTAAAAAACTGAAAGCGGCACCATAATTATGAACATAGGTAAAGTTAAAAAAGGGAAGAATTTGAATGGATTCACCAAGGCTCATTGCATCAACAACCGCAAACTTGGTAATGAGATCCAGTGCGATGACCAGGACGCTAATCCATAGCCAGAATAAGCCAGACTGTAGCGCTGGCAAAGGCGCTACAGTCTGTTGTTCAGTTTGATTGGTCATGTACAGCTAACTCACGCAAATTGGCGAACTTCACCATCGCCTTCAACGTTGGTCACACAACGACCACATAAGTCACTGTAACGCTCATCAGATCCAACATCATCGCGATAGTGCCAGCAGCGCTCACACTTAGCCGCTTCAGATGCATGAACGTGAATAAACAAGCCTTCAATGTCCGTTGCAACCGCTGATTCAGGTTTTGCCGATGCTTCACCCAACTCAGCTTTAGATGTGATAAGAACAAATCGTAATTCGTCTTCCAATTTAGCCAGTTTTGCTTTCAGTGCATCATCAGCATAAATTGTTAGTTCAGCTTGCAAAGATGCGCCAATCTGATTTTCACGTCGTGCCGCTTCGATGACCTTGTTTACTTCGCCACGAACAGCCAGTACTTCCTGCCAGTATTCATCACTGAAGTCGCCTGACTCAGCAATATCACCAAAGCCCTGATACCATTCCTGCGTAAACACATATTTAGCACGGTCTTCATCAGTCACTGATGGCAATAAAGCCCAGATTTCCTGTGCAGTAAATGATGTAATTGGCGCCATCCAGCGCGTCATTGCCTCGGCAATATGGAACAGCACTGTTTGACAAGAACGACGAGCAACACTATCTGCTTTCGCTGTGTACTGACGATCCTTAATCACATCCAGATAGAATGAACCCAGTTCAACCGTACAGAAGTTCATCAGCTTTTGAACCACAACATGGAACTGATACTGTTCGTAAGCGGTGGTAATTTCATCTTGTAGCTGTTTAGCTTTACTTAAGATCCAGCGATCCAGTTCGATTAACTGATCATTAGCCAGTAAATCGGTTTTTGGATCAAAACCATTCAGGTTTGACAGTAGGAATCTTGAGGTATTTCTCAGACGACGGTAGGTATCAGCAGAGCGTTTAAGAATTTCGTCAGATACGGCCATTTCAGCAGTATAATCAGCCGATGCAACCCACAAACGCAGAATATCAGCACCTAACTTCTTACATACATCTAATGGCGAAATAACATTACCCAATGATTTAGACATCTTTCTACCGTCAGAATCAACGGTGAAACCATGGGTAAGTACTTGTTTATAAGGCGCTTCATTATCAACTGCAACACCTGTCATCATTGATGACATGAACCAACCACGATGTTGATCAGAGCCTTCCAGATATAAATCTGCTTTGCCAGTAAACGTTTCACGAGCGGCTACAACACAAGCGTGAGTAACACCAGAATCAAACCATACATCCAGTGTATCTGGTACTTTCACAAAGTCCTGTGCGTCATCACCAATCAACTCGGCAGCGTCTAAATCAAACCAGGCTTGAATACCTGATTTTTCTACGCGAGTTGCAACTTCCTCGATCAGTGCAGAGGTGTTTGGATGCAAATCACCTGTGTCTTTGTGAACAAACAACGCAATTGGTACACCCCAGGTACGCTGGCGCGAAATACACCAGTCAGGACGACCTTCAACCATATTAGCAATACGACTTTCACCCCACTCAGGGATCCAACGTGTTTGCTTAATTTCGTCCATCGACTTTTCACGCAAACCATTTTGATCCATGCTCACAAACCATTGAGGCGTAGCACGGAAAATGATTGGTGTTTTATGACGCCAGCAATGTGGGTAACTATGAGGATACGCTTCGTGATGAAGCAGTGCGCCATGCTCTTTAATCACTTCGATAACATGGTCATTGGCTTTGAATACATGCTCACCGGCAAACAATTCTGTGCCTTCAACATATACACCATTGGCGCCAACCGGATTAGCAACTTCAAGGTCATACTGTTTACCAACCACGAAATCATCCTGACCATGGCCCGGTGCCGTGTGAACACACCCCGTACCAGAATCAGTCGTAACATGGTCGCCCAGAATCACAGGCACAGTAAAGTCGTAGAAAGGATGATTGAAACGAGCCAGTTCCAGTGATTCACCTTTGGCATAGCCTAGTGCGTGGAAGCTTTCGGCTCCCGCTTTATCCATCACATCACCAACCAGATCAGAAGCCAGTACAAAACGACGCTTTTCACCGTTAATAACGGCCTGAACCAATGAGTACTCAAGACGTGGGCTAACAGCAACAGCACGGTTAGCTGGCATTGTCCATGGTGTGGTTGTCCAGATTACGATTGAAATATCGCCTTCACCAACATGACCATCCGGGTGTTCAAAACGAGAAACGATGTCAGCTTCATCAGCGGCGTTGAATGACACAAAAATAGCCGGTGACGTTTTGTCTTTATACTCAACCTCAGCTTCTGCTAATGCAGAACCACAGTCAGTACACCAGTGAACTGGTTTAAAGCCCTTTTGAACGTGACCATTGTCAATAATGCGGCCCAGGGTACGAATAATGTTGGCTTCGAAATCAAAATCCATTGTCAGATAAGGATTTTCCCACTCAGCAAGCACACCCAGACGCTTGAAATCTTCGCGTTGTGCTTCTACCTGAGTTTTTGCATAAGCTCGGCATTTTTCGCGGAACTCTGCTGCTGAAATTTTCTTACCAGGCTTACCGTGTTTTTTCTCAACTTGTAACTCAATTGGTAAACCATGACAGTCCCACCCTGGTACATAAGGTGTATCAAAACCAGCCTGGTTTTTAGATTTAATAATAATGTCTTTGAGAATTTTATTTACCGCGTGACCAATATGAATATTGCCGTTCGCATATGGAGGGCCATCATGAAGAATGAACTGAGGCTTATCCTGACGAGATGCTCTGATAGCATGGTACAAATCGTCCTGCTGCCACTGTTGCAGCATTTTTGGCTCGCGTTGAGCCAGGTTGCCTCGCATTGGAAACTCAGTTTCCGGTAAATTTAACGTATGTTTGTAATCACTCATTTTGTGTTTAATCCCAAAGCCTGGCTGTCATTTTTATCAAACCATTGTTTTGCCTCAAGAACATCTCGGGCAATTTGTTGCTTAAGTTCTTCAAAAGATGAAAATTTCTGTTCATCTCTGATTTTTGTCTGGAGCATTACCTCCAGCTGCTGTCCATATAAATCTCCATCGAAGTCGAATAAATGCACTTCAAGTTGAGATTTAAAGCCACCAACTGTTGGCCTGAATCCTATGTTGCATACGCCTTGTTTTGTACCTGCGTCCAGACGAACGGTCACAGCATATACACCCGAAACAGGAGAATTCTTGCGTTTTAAAGCAATATTTGCGGTTGGAAAACCAATTGTGCGGCCTTTTTTCTCGCCGTGAGCTACCCGACCTGTAATCGAATAACGGCGGCCCAGCAAAGTCGATGCGGCATCAATATCATTTACAGCAAGTGCTTTACGAATTGCAGTGCTACTGACTCGACATCCTTCCATTCGGAAGCTGTCTGTATTCATAACACTAAAACCTGCTTGTTCACTTTGCGAAACCAGTAGTTCAAAGTCACCCTGACGTTTATGACCAAATCTGAAGTCATCACCGACGATCAGGTGTTTTACGCCTAACTTTGCTACCAGCAAGTCATCAATAAATGACTGTGCAGACATCCCGGCAAACTGCTTATTAAAATTCACACATAGCAGACGTTCGACACCACATTGACGAAGATACACGTATTTATCTCTCAATCGCGTCAATCTTGCCGGCGCTCTGTCACCCATGAAAAGCTCCATTGGCTGCGGCTCGAAAATCATCACGGTTGCAGGTAAATTTAATGCTTTTGCGCGCTCGATGGTACGTGAAAGTACAATCTGATGCCCGGGGTGAACACCGTCGAAATTACCAATCGTCAACACGCACCCAACATGGTGCGGCTTTATATTATGTATACCCCGAATTAGTTCCATAAGGCTTAATCAGACTCGCTGTAATACCAAAATCGCAGGATTATACCCGTTTGCCCCGTATATATCAGCATCAGGCTTTATTTTTCAGATCATTAATTGTAATGCCGTTTAACAAGAGTGCGACAGCGTAAACTATTACCCCAATCGAAATATATCCAGCCAACATTAAGCAACGTTCAAGAATTGGCCATGCAATCCATTGTTCGAAAGGTGGACTGAAATAAAACATCGTTAGCGCCATAGCCACCGTCGCTACACCTACCCGGGCAAAATAACCCAATGTCTTGTTATCCAGTTCAAAATGTCCTTCTCTTTTCAATCCCTGATATAACCAGAAAGCATTCAATGATGCTGACATTGCTGTAGCCAATGCTAACCCAACAAAGCCCAACCATGGCGCCAGTATTAAGTTGAACACCATATTCGCAACCATTGCTCTGATACCAATTTTAACCGGCGTTTTGGTATCTTGCCTGGCGTAATAACCCGGTGCGAGTACTTTTATCGACATAAAACTAATTAAGCCACAAGAATAAGCAATTAGTGCCCAGCTTACATTCTGTGCATCGACCGTCGAGAATTCGCCTCGAAAGTACAACACTGAAATAATCGGTTTTGACAACACCATCAATCCTGCTAATGCTGGCAACCCCATCGTGACAATAAACTTCAGCGCCCAGCTCATCGTTTGTTGAAATTGTTGTCCTTCACCATTTACATGCAATTTCGACAGCGTCGGTAAAATAACAGTAGCGATCCCGATACCAAACAATCCTAGCGGGAACTCAATCAATCGATCCGCATAGTACAACCAACTAATAGAGCCGGTAATCAAAAACGAAGCGATAACGGCATCAAGTAACATATTGATCTGATTAACTGATACCCCAAATATAGCAGGCAACATTAAGGTTCTGATCTTTGTAACTTTCTCATCTCGCCATCCCCAACGAGGTAACACCAGTAACCCTGCTTTTGCTAAAAAGGGAAGTTGAAATAAAAACTGTATTAATCCTCCCAGGAATACACCAACAGCCAATGATAATGCCGGGTTATCAAACGAATCGGACAACCAGATGGCTGAACCAATCATCGCAATATTGAGAAATACCGGAGTAAAGGCCGCAACTGCAAATCGATTATAGGTATTCAAAACAGCACCGGACAGCGCCACAAACGTGATAAACCAAAGGTAAGGAAAGGTGATTTTCAACATGAAGGAAGCGAGTTCGAATTTTTCTGCATTTGGCCCGCCATTCATCCAGTCAACAAACCATCCCATACCAAATAATGCAGCAATCACAGGCGAAGCAATAACGGCGATAAGCGTTACCAAAGAAACAACAACGCCCAACGTACCTGAGGTACGGGCGAGTAATAATCGCACCTCGTCATCACCATGCTGTTCTTTCACTTCACTTAGCACAGGAACGAACGCCTGAGCAAAAGCCCCTTCTGCAAACAACTTTCTTAAAAAATTGGGAATTCTGTTGGCAAAAAAGAAGACATCAGCACCAGCACCAGCCCCTATTTTGTCTGCAATGATAATGTCCCTGATCAGACCAAGTACCCGGGATATTAACGTCATGAAACTCACAATCAGCCCGGAACGAAACAACTTTTTCGACAAGTGAAAATCCTTAAAAATTACTATAGATAATGACGACCATTTGATATACTCCGCGCGATTTTGTCATGCTGACTGGATGTTGATGCTTTGCATACCCCGTCACGATTAAGAAATCGTTTATCAATATTGGCACCGGAGCTTGGGTCGCAAGGTCTTTTACATCAAATTGATAACGGAATCCAGCAGATAGTGAAACCAGGATAAGACGGTGTTTACACGACGTCCCCCTGGCTGAAAATTGATTGACAATTATGGTTAAAAAGGGCATAGTCCACGCCCTTAGAATTCAGGTTAAGTTTTTGTAGGAGTTTCACTTTGGCTAACATTAAGTCAGCAAAGAAACGCGCTATTCAGGCTGAGAAACGTCGTCAGCACAACGCCAGCCGCCGTTCAATGATGCGTACTTTCCTTAAGAAAGTATATGCAGAAATCTCAGCAGGTAATAAAGAACAAGCTCAGGAAGCTTTAAATAAAGCTATCCCAGTATTGGATCGTTACGCTACTCGTGGTCTTATCCACAAAAATAAAGCGGCACGCCATAAGAGCCGTCTTAGCGCTCACGTTAAAGCTTTATAAGGTTTAACAAGCAATACGTAAAAAGCCAGGCAATGCCTGGCTTTTTAATATCTGAATTCCGCTCATTATCTAAATATCAGGCCCCCATTTCTTTCAATAGTTTGGAGGAAGCCAGATATTCATTCCGAATTACATTCGTTGATTAACTGCAATATAACTCGTGTAGTGTTTCCATTAATTTTTTGACATCATTACTTGCAACAGAATAAAAAACGGTTTGCGCTTCTTTTCTTGTTGAAACTAAATGATCTTTACGAAGAACAGCCAAGTGCTGTGATAGCGCAGACTGGCTCAAGCCAAGTTTTTCGTTCATTTCGCCCACTGACATTTCTTGTTCAAGTAAATGACAGAGAATAAACAATCGATTTTCGTTTGAAACTGCTTTTAATAACTTTACGGCTTCTTGCGCATTCTGCCGCATAGATTCTAAATTCATAAGCAACCTGTATTTCGTACACCCAAATAGAAGTAGACTTTAGAATAATCCAGGTAAGATTCAAAGAGTTTTTGAAATGAAGTGAACAGTTTTTTAAGTTTTTTATGGCTAAACGTCTACTATCAGCTAAAAAAACATCAAAACACGTTTATTCAACCTCTTTTAACCCTATGATATTACTAATATTTGCAGATCTAATTTAGACATTTCATACATGTATATAAGCTATATATTTATGCCATTTTTTACTGATAAATCATACCAGTAAAGGTACTTACTTCTCTAAAAAGCAAAGCAAAATCAGGCTTAGATCTACACAAAAATGACCGACACCTGAACGCCATTTAAGTCAAATAATACTTCACCCGAAAAAGTCAAAAAATCCTAAATTACTTTTGATATTTTTTGATAATTGCTGCAATTTTTTTAGGTGAAAATGGTTTAACAATATAACCCTGAGCACCACATCCAACACTCTCTTTAACGAGGTCAACAGAACTATGCGATGAAACAATAACTACACTGACTTTTTCATCCATTTTTTTCAACTGTCTTAGAACTTCATTGCCATCGATATCAGGCAATCCTAAATCCAGAAAGACAATATTGAACGCCCCATCTTTGAAGCTTTCCATTCCTGCAAAACCTGAGCTTGCTTCCACTACGTGCAATACACCTAAATGCGTAAGCGTTTGATGCAAGAATCCCCGGATTGCATTATTGTCGTCAATAATAAGAACAGATAAATCATTAGATGATTGCATTTTTTTCTCCATTCCATTATCTGGTTTTCTTTTGGTTACCAGATCAGGGTCGGTGTAGCTCACATGACCAAAATACAGGTTATTGCTTCTATTTTCGGTCGTTTAAACACACCGTGGACTTTTGCCCCAAAAAGTCCCTTACCGTGGTTAGATGAAAAAGCGTCAGAAAATGGGGCTCGCTATTCAACTATAGCACTGGCTCAGAAGTTACCCTGGATTTTTGCACTTTTTATTAAGGTCGGTTGACCTTTAACAGACCTCAGAACTTTCCATAGGTATTGTTGTAGATGACATTCACTTATCCATCGTTATAATTCCCTTATCAAAATCGAGGATAAACAATTCAGCTATTTGTGTGATTTATTCCTATGCAATAATAACCACAAATAAAATCATCTCAGCGACATTTCAACACGACTCTACGCGGACTTTTCAATACATGGCCATTGAAATTAAGAAACAAAAACTTCTCAAGGATCAGGGGAAAAAACTTAAAACCCCCAGCACTGAAGACGCAAAAAAACAGCGTCTGGCGGTTCAACGAAAACGAGAGGAAGAAAAACTACAGAAAGAAATTCGGCTTGCGGAATTACAGAAAAAACAGGCCCGTGCAAATACTCGTCGAAAAATTCTGGCCACATTTTTCATCGTTATCATCAGTGCAATGATCATTTACCCTAAACCTCGATTGATAACCTATGAAAAGCTACAACTTGCATCAGTGAGTATATATGTCCCGGACGGATTTAATGATTACGGGAAACTTACAGATTCAGATCAGATAGCGATTATTGATGAACAGTTAAACATCCTCTATCTGTGCACGGACAAGTCAAAACTGGATGGATGTTTATCGTATAAACTTATTGAATCAGGCGGGACAGTCTCCGTGATCTGGTACTGGCTGGTAAACCATCCCCTCGTCAAACAATATCTTGGTTAACGAATAAAGCCAGTCTGCAAACGACTGGCTTTAACCTGTTCACTTCATAAATGATCAATCTTTATACAGCTGATCACTGAAGCCTTTTAATTCAACCGATAACAATTCATCCAGTTCGATAGCATTCGACATATGTTGAATACTGTTCGCCGTGACAATCTGACCAACACCCGCTTTCACCAACTTTTCAAACGCACCAGCTGCGAATATTCCATGGGTTGCTACGACAATCGCAGGATTAAATCCCTTCTCATTAAGTTGTCTGATAACTTCCAGCATGGTATGACCGGACGAAATGATATCGTCAACCAGTACCGGTGTATGACTCGTATAATTGTTGGATATATCAGATACACTGACATCAAAATCGCCCTGACGTATTTTCTCTAAAATCAGATAATCACAACCGACTTTTTCAGCCACTTTCGATACCCATTGCTCACTTTCCATATCAGGCCCAATAATCACCGGATTTTCAATCTGACAAGCGATCCATTGAGAGACAACCGGCGCTGCATAAATAACTTTGCCAGGAATCGAATAAACATCAGCCAACGCACTGAATCGATGTAAATGAGGATCAATCGTAATAATTGAGTCAAAAAACGTCGACATTAACTCACCGAAATAAACACCAGATACAGCTTCACCAGGATTAAACGCCTTGTCTTGTCTCATGTAAGCAAGGTAAGGTGAAACCAGGTTAACACTTTCAGCACGATGATCTTTTAACAACTTCGCCGCTGTTATTAACGGGAATATTTTATCGTCCGGGTGATCCAGGGTAGCGACAATCCATACATGTTTATTCTCACAATCATCCAATAATCTCACATAGCTTTCATCATCGGGAAACTTACGAATCACCATACTGAGTAGTGGCCAGTTTAATCGGTTAGCTAACTGCTCACCGAGACGATAATCGGAGTGAAAATTGACAACTACATGGTTTGACATAAAAATTCCGTTACAGCTAAAAATGACAACTGCCGACAGCAGATTTCGTATAACTTACGCTGATGCTATTACAATCATGGCAGATAATTTCTTTATTGCCCGATTTGCAGCCAATGTTAACGAGTCTTCTGATTCGGCATAAATATAAAACAATTCATCTCCCGACTTTACAATATCGCCCACCCTGCAATTCATCAGTATACCGGCCCCTGCAGCAAATGGCGCTCCAGCAAGTTTAGCTACTCGTGCGATGATTCGATTATTCATCGATGTTATTTTTCCTTCCTTATCCGCAGCTATTGCTTTAATAAAACGCCCAGGCACAGGTTCGTTAAATCCTCCTTGCGCAAAACAAAGTTGCCTGAATTTCTCCCACGCCTGACCACTATCCAGATAAGACTCTGCTAACACAGCACCCTCACCTGATTCAGCTTTGCCAGCCAATTCAAACAATGCACCAGCCAGCTCTACGGATCGTTGCCTCAGATCTAAAGGCGATTCTGGTTTACATCGCAACACATTAAGCACATCGACAGCCTCAAGTGCAGGCCCAATACCTCTGCCTACTGGTTGTGAACCATCGGAATAGATCGTTTTTATCTGAACACCTAATTGAGTGGCAACATATTCAAACGACTGAGCCAGTTCAGTCGCAGCTGCCATCGTGCGAACTTTCGCTGTTGCCCCAACAGGAACATCAATAACAATCATTTTTGAACCAGCCGCTATTTTTTTAGAGAGTACCGATGCGATTAACTGACCTTCACTATCCAAATCAAGCAGCCTTTCAACTTTTATCAGAATATCATCAGCCGGACTCAGTGAAACAGCTCCTCCCCAGGCTAGTGTCGCACCATAATGATGAACCATTGATTTCATTTCATCTAACGAAAGCGATACATTCGTTATGGTTTCCATAGTATCTGCTGTACCAGCTGGTGAGGTAATTGCTCTTGAACTGGTTTTAGGCATTTTAAGGCCACTACAAGCCACTATAGCAACAACTATTGGCGTCGTTCTGTTGCCTGGTAAACCACCTACACAATGTTTATCAACGACATTGGGTTCGCTCCAGTCGATTCTATTACCTACATCGACCATCGCAGCCGTCAAGTGATGTACTTCATCTCGAGATAAAGACTTGCCTGCGCAAGCAGTAACGAACGCGGCCAGGTGTACATCAAGGTAACGTCCGGCAGCTATATCACGCACAATCGAAAAAATTTGCTCGCGATTGAGTGATTCGCCATATATCTTTGCTCGCACATCACTTAATGAATCAACAGGGGAAGCATAGTTGAGTGAAACTTCGTCACCCGCCGAAACATCCAATGCACATTGCACACAATCACTTAATCCCAGTTCATTGTCCTTCAATAAACCGCTTGAAACTAAATTAACAATTGCTGGTACTAAGTTTCCATCAGGCCCCTCGACTTTTACTCGGGTTCTGCTTTTAAACCCTTTTACTGTACTCCATGGGCTTGTTTTGCTGAGATAAACAATAGGCTGATGCTGGGTATCAATCCCCAATGCATTGACAATAAGGCAAGACTTCATCAATTAATAAGTTATATGGAAGAGAGTTAATGATCGGCAGTGTAGACGATGAGTATTTGCGAGTAAATGTCGATCAGTTGCGAAGATGATCTGAACCAGTTTTCCAACCTGTAACAACAAAAAAGCTACTGCATAAAAATATACAATAGCTTTTCTATTCGATGCCTTTATTAATGAATTGTTCGTTGAATACAATCTTTTAATTCTGCAATACTGCCTTTTACAGTAGCGATGTTCTCCAACACCTGGTGAACTAATACTACATCCAGCATATGTTCTTCCTGCTTAAACTCATGTTCAAGTAGTTCAGAAAGTGGGTCAGGATAGAACTCAGGATCATCATTTTTCATGAGATACCTCCTATAGTTGGTTATTCTCATGTATCGGCTATTACAATGAAAACTTAAACTGTTTTTTAACAGCAGGAATAATTTCTTCCTGGGAAAATTCACCTGTAAATCGACACAAATTATCAACTATCCATGCGATTGAATAACCATACACTTTCTATGTTTTATTTTCGCCGGGTGCCTGAAGGCATATTGACTATTAACCCTATGTTTTAACAAACATTTCTCAACCATAACTGTACCTTTTTAATCAGTTATTCACCCAAGAACTTTCTTTTAACTGAAGACTGAACAGCACGCCATTGATAACCTTAACTCAATTTTACGTGAAATGAATTATTCATTAGTTTTTCTAATGAATAATTCGCTAAAAAACTAGTTTGAAGAAAGAACTCTAAAAATGAATAATTCCCACCTGTTCACTCTTAGTACTTTTTTAACTGGAAAATATTCAAATGTCTATATATGAGGTAATTAGCTGGATTGGTCTTGCAATTTGTATGTCTGCGTTTTTTGTTAAAGACTTATTAATGCTTAGAATATATACCTTAATTGGATGTTTTCTGTTAGGTATATATTACACACATATTGATGTTGCTCAGGGGATGATTTCTAACGTTATCCTTATTGCTATTAATGCTTATTATCTTGTTCGTGCCGGTGTAAACAAAGTTCAGGCTAATCGAGCAAACGATGAAGAACAACATCAGGAATTAGTTCGTGAATAAAGAAAAGCGAATTTAATGAATAGTTAAAAAGAAAAATGCCTCTTCACAAACCATGAAGAGGCATTTTTTATTCAAAAAGTGCTGATTTAATTGCATGCAATTACATCAGATAAAACAGCTTGATCTTGAATTGTCCCGGCCTTTGCATCAGTGAAGAGTACTGAGACGGCCATAATAAATACCGCTAACATCACCGATGTTAGCTTAAAACCACGTGAAGATGATTGTTTCATCTTAAACCCCGGGTAAAGTACAGATTTTTATTCTAATTATCTCCTTCCCCCTGATAGGTTACTTCATGTAACCCGCACCTAGTTTAATAAATAAATATTAATCTACCAAGCCGTTTTAAACATTTATTTAAAGAAAATGAATTTTTGAAGACTATCAACAAGTTGGATAGAATTTAAGCAGCCTTGAACGATGAAATTCAGGTGAAGACCAGGCCTGAGAATCCAAATCTGGTATCGATTCTTCAACAACTTCGCTCTTTTCCAGAGTAAAACCACACTTTAAATAGTTATTCAGCGCATTCGGATGATCATTAGAACATGTATGCAACCAGACTGAACTGGCTCCTGAATCAAATCCCAGGCTAATAGCAGAAGAAACCAACCATTTACCTAATCCTTTTCCCGTAAACTGAGGTAATAAACCGATAAAGTTGACTTCAACGTCCTGATCTTCTGCATTTGACCATGCAGGTATATTCAATTCAAAATATCCCGCGACAGCCCCTTTGTACCATACGACCCATGTGCGTATTGACGTTTGCTTTAAATGTGCTTCCCATTGCTCCCAATGCCAGTTTAAACGACTAAACCAACGCCAGGGCGTGCCGACTGAAACAAACAAAAACTGAGCCAATTCAACCGACGGCTCTTCCATCTCGACTAACGTTACATCTTCAGGAGTGCCGACGACCAGTTCATTAAAATTGTCTCTGTGTATACGTAAATAATGCGTTGTTACTTGCTCAACCGGCATAATCTAATTCCCATCTCAACGTTACAATTCAACTTAGGACCCAATCTGACATGGTATAACCAGAATCTAACGTAGAATCCACGGTAATATGACATCAGGCTTTGTCGCCAATGTTAAATCACTCTGCATTTCATCGAGATCTTTTCGGAAGATAAAGCATCGCGATGCTTCGCAATGTACTGACATCTGACGGTTAATTACTTCTCGGTTTTCTTCCGCCGTTTCAATAGAACCAAAATCAAAAATCAGACCGGACACATCGGGGGTGAACCATGAAATAATCGTACCTGATAGCTCATCAAGCATTTCATTGAATTGATGATGCATGCCAACAAGTTCTTGTTGAGAAAATTGAAGCTTGTCTGCATCTTCAGCCTGAATCCTCATACTTAAAGTACAAACAGATTCGGATTCAACAATTAACTTAGCTTTTTGCTTATCGAGATGTTTATTGTAAGGAAGGTCAATCACGCCCGAATTATTAAATTTTACCGGCGTACGGATTTCTTCTGTGGTGAGATAGGCATCTTTGATACCACAATCATCGTTGTTGCTCTTTACCAGCGAGAATTGGATAGTAACTGCATCAAACTCCTTTTTATTCATCACTTCCAATCGATCATAAAAACCATCGTAACCCATTGTTGCAAATTCTGTTGCACCAGCAGAAAGACTGGCAAGCATTAGCAATGTCGCTAATTTTTTCATTATTCCTCGCTAATATATTTCCGGTTAATTCGAATCATATTTGATATATCCATCACGTAATCCATTCCACGCTCTGAATACATTGTCAAACCATTTACCATGATATCGGATCGCAACCCAAGATTTGATTCTCGGAGTTGAGAACGAATCTCTCGTAATGATTTATAGGCAGGGTTTGTGTTTATATTTTTAAAATAACTTTTTACACTACCTCCCACTGAAGAAAACTTTGCAACCTCATGAGAGTAACCTTCATCACGATTGAGCGGCACAATGCCGCAACCTTTGCTGTAACACCATTGACCAAAGTAATTAAGGCCTAAACGAGCAAATCGAGATGTACCCCATGCAGATTCATTTGCAGCTTGCATCAATACAAGCGATTCAGGTAATCCATCAACTCGTTCCAGCAACTGAGAAAGCGTTTTTCCATCCATTTCACAGCGTTTGACGCGGTATTCTCGACAAAATTCCTGCACAATTCTTTGATTTTTGTCAGTTAGAATTGGATTTTCTTCATATGATGCTGAGATAGACTTCAAAATCTTCCGTTGTTTTGCCAGACGTTGATTTTCAATTCTGATATAAGGTTTCAAAAAGTTAAAAAATCGACTTTTTTTCTCATGGACATCAACGATGGACGAAAAATCTGGAACTTCTGGTGAGACTTCAATGACAGGCTCTGGTTCTGGTATGGGAGCCTGTACCGGAGGTTCTTCAATCTGAACTGTCACTGGCGGATTATACCATTGATATAAAAACGGATAAGCAAGCGCATACCCGACAACAATAGTTGCCAGCACTCTAACCACACGACTAATTAAATAGCGTCTAATCAATTTGCTTCTCCTTTAAAAACAACGATTTCCAATTTACTCACGATAGTGCTGAAAGACACTATCAAAAAAATCTGACAGCAAAATAATACGATGAACTGACCTGTTTTTACGTTAGAAAAATGAAATTACCGCTGAGTATACCCCATGTCAGTTTTTGAGTCGTGGGTAGATTCTGGATTAATGACGTTAAAAAAGAAAAGCCCACTCAAATGAGTGGGCTTGTATCCGCGTTTATAAAGCTTCGGAAGTGAATTTCAGAAATCACAATCAAAGCTCAACAAACCTCTGTTCTTCCGAAGAAAATTATGCAGATTCTTTAGCTTTTTCTTCAGCAAGACGAGCTGCTTCTTCAATTTCTTCCTCTGTCTGGCGATGGATAGCCAGATAATGAGGCGTTTCACTAGGCGCAACTTTATACACAAAGTTATAACGAGCCTGGTGATACTGTTGATTTTCACCAAAGAAGTTTTCAATCATTTCTTCAAGTTCTTCATCACGGTGTTTCTTCAACAGATCAACCTTACCATTAGCAAGACGATGACGTTTCTTTTGAAGTAGATGCTTCATTTCAGAACTATGAGCAATCTCTTCAATCATCATTTTAGTAATACCGTGATACTGGAAGATATTACCTGGAATTACTTCATCAATAAGACCCATCGTTTTAGCCTGATGAGCACCAACTGGGTAACAACTTTCTGTTAGTTCTGTTGAACGTTTCTGACCCAAACGTTTTGGTAACAGGTAAGTCCAGAATTCAGAACCATAAAGACCCATTGTTTTATAGTGCGGATTGAGTACAACACCTGAACGAGCAAACACTTTGTCACAAGCAAGCGCAAGAATAACGCCACCTGCACCAGCATTACCCCAAACATCAGCAATGGTAATATGACTTTCTGTAGTAAGAATACTGAAGATAAGATCATTCATCGCGTTGATATTACGCCATGATTCACGGGCTGGATTTTCAGCAGCTTCAATAGTATTCAAATGAATACCATTCGAGAAGAAATCAACTCCACCTTCCAGAACAATAACTTTTGTATCGCGCTTACGAGCTGCAAGGAAAGCCTGATTCAAACGATGACACTGTTCAGTACTCATTGCACCGTTGTAGAAGTTGAAACCCAGATAACCGATTTCATTAACCTCTTTGTACCAGATTTCCGCAAATGTTTCTTCATCATCCATATACAGTAGTGGAAGTGGATCTTCCGGGATGTTCTTCATAAACTCTTCACCAAGAACCTGAGTTGCTGGTAGTTTGAAGAAACGTTTACCTTCGTGCGCTTTGCGCTTCAGGTGAGAAATCCAGATAGCTTTATCTTTAGTAGCAATACAGATGGCGCCATTACGATGAGCAATTACTTCACCTGGCTTACCTTTCAACTTACCTTCGATATGAGGGTTGTAAAGGAAATACTGTTTACCATCAATTGTATCAAGTACCCCAGGGAAACTATCTGCGGCATGTATTCTTGTGAAAATTTCGTCTGTTGTATCTTTTTCCCAGTCAATCTTACGATCGGCCTGTGTCATAAGAGGACGTGATACACCTCGAATTTCTTCATCAGCTTCATCAATGTTCTCAGGCGTTCTCATACCGTTTTCAAGGTTCATGACGGTTTCAAGAATCAAATGAGTACCCATTTCTGTCACTTCATGACGATAGATACTAGCTTTACGTGCCTCACGCATTTTAAATTCAGCGTAACCCCACACAGCTCCTGCATCAAACACTTCATCAGCCTCAATCAGGACAACGCCCCATTCGTCTTCCTGATTTTGAATTGCCCAGTCCAGTGATGAAGGACCTTTATCACCACGTATACCTGGGTGAAGAATTAAGCACAGATGCTTTTCCCAAATTTCTTTTGGAATTCTTTGTTTAAGGAAAGGACACAAAATTAAATCAGGTTGGAACATTTCAACCGCTTCGAACATCACTTTTTCGTTCAACGCCAGTTCAACGGAAGTATCGTGTCCCAACGCAACCAATTCAGAATGTACTCGCTGGGTAAACCCGTTATAGGCTGTTACTAAAAGTAATATCTTCATCTCATTCTCCAAACTGTCTTCAGATTTTGCAGCGCATTAATTGTTATAAATGCTCATGCGTTTCTCTTTGATTAATCAACATACTCACTGAATCAAGTAACTATAATTTCCTGATTTGACTGTAGAAATAACCTGAACCAACACCAAATCATTTCATCAATTTGACCAGGCCAAAAATAGATAGTTATTCATTGATAAAAACTTCTATTAAAAGACGAGTAACATCTTACTAAATTTTACAAATTATTAAAGATGCTTTTACCGCAAAAAGGTTAAATTCATTAATATAAAGAAATTACCGATTTTTACTTTTTTCAGGTATCCATTCAGGGAAATGGGAAGGAAAGGTACCGTTTTAAAAAGTGTCGAGACCTTTATGAGGAACTCGCACAAAAACATATCATTTAAGGGTACAGATTGCCATATAAAAACTGAATGTTTATAAAAAAATAACTATATTTATCTGTTACTTCTGAGATTAACTAACATTTTTACCTTGAAAAACATAAACTTCTAAGAAAGATGCCATTTATCAAAAAATAACCTGATAATAATATTTTTCCTTGCTAAACAACCAAATTCTTCCTACATCTTTTATTTTTTAATTATTTAAAAATGAAAAACCTCTGATAAATTCAATCTTTTTCCATAATTTATTTGTTAGCTAATTTATAGAACTTCCATTATTTATAAGTACATAGAGCTGTTTTAAATATAGATATATATACTTTAATACCTTATATCAGTTAATTATTTACCTTATATAATACACTGCAAAAATAAGGTATATTTAATAAACAACCAAACAAAACGCAACTATATACTCTTAATATTCAACAAGTTAAATACATACACTCATAAAACCATGTTTTATTATTTATTTAGCGCCAAAGCTATGTATATCAATTTATTCATATTAAAAAACAATTCATCAAACATTATCCACCTGGTCCGAATCACATAATTTAAAATTCACTAATTTCTACAATGATTTTCCTCAAAATTAAAAACATACCACTTACTAAAATATAAAATTTACCTTGCTTTACAAAAGCCCCCCTTGAGAATACTTTTTAATCACCTAATCTAAATTTTTAATAATGCTAATATACGATTGCTCTATATATGAGTTTTTGTAATTTATTCAGGAAAAAGTGTTAAGCAACAATCCTCAGCGGCAGTAATATATTTTTTACATAACAGCAAGTCCCCTTTTTGATTAAAACCCCTTGTCATTGCCTGATTTTTTAGGTACTTTCCCCATACATCAATATAAATGCATTGGTAAAACGGCCAGTTTCGCGATTTGATAAGAGCGAGTTTATTCACCATTATTTAATAAAATTTATACATAATGGATAAACTATCGATATTGCGAATAGACATTAGTGACGATGAAAAAGCGTTGCCTGATGTAATGTATTTGATCTACCTCGCATTACATCTGGCCTGACAAAATTTATATTTTTAAACTAGTAATGGAGCTGGAGTCACCACAATGAACGAATCCTCTGGATTACAAAGTGTTTATCGCCAAAGCGATAAACTCATGCTAATAGTCGTTTGGTTTTTATTTGTATTTTCAATGGTTTTAGCAGGATGGCATGATACGTGGGGTGCGCTATTCCTGGTTGGACTTCCCGCTGCCGCCATTCCTACCGCATTAATTTACTTAATGCCCGGCGCTTTAGTTACACGTCTTTCTGTCGGAACTTCGTTTATGATCATGGCTGGTCTGGAGATACACCAGATGCGTGGTCTTGTCGAAATGCATTTCGGCATATTTGTCCTCCTTGCCTTCCTACTTTATTACCGAGACTGGAAAGTCGTAGCAATTGCAGCGACGACCATCGCGCTCCACCATCTGATTTTTAATGTCCTTCAAGGCGCAGATACCGGTGTTTATCTGTTCGAGAATGGTCCATCGTTCAAAATGGTTTTAGTACATGCTGCTTATGTTGTATTTGAAAGTGGTTTCCTCATCTATATGTCACTGCAAGCAGAGAAAGAGGCGGTACGAAATATTGAGCTGCAAGAAATCAGTGAACATTTCGTTATTGTCGATGGCAAAATTGACCTGAGATATCGTAAAGAAGATCCTCAAAGTAAATTCGCAGAAGATTTCAATGCATTTATGTCTGCAGTGAACCAGGCTATCGGAAACAGTCAGGGAACTGCGTCTAAGCTGGTTTCAGCTTCAGAAGAACTCCTTGGATTATCAGGAAAAGCCAGTGAAGGCACTAAACTTCAGCAAAATAACACAGCTCAGGTTGCATCTGCTGTTAATGAAATGACAGCATCTGTCAGTGCTGTTGCGCAAAACGCCCGAGAGGCAGCAATGGCAGCTCAAAAGGCCGATGAAGTTGTTAAGAATGGAAATCGAGTTGTCCAGAATACAATTGACTCCCTTGATACACTGGCATCGAAAGTTGATGAAGCATCTGATGTTATTCTTAAACTCGAGAATCACACTGGCAATATCGGTATGGTGCTGGAAGTAATCAAAGGTATTGCAGATCAAACGAACCTGTTAGCACTAAACGCAGCCATTGAGGCTGCCAGGGCTGGAGAGCAAGGCCGTGGTTTCGCAGTTGTAGCTGATGAAGTAAGAACACTTGCAAGCAGAACGCAGCAATCGACAGAAGAAATCCAACAAATGATTGAGTTGCTGCAAAATGAAGCTAAGAATGCTGTTGCCGTGATGAAAGATGGTCGCGAGCAGGCTCATATGGGCGTAGAGCAGGCATCACATACCAGTGAAGCCTTCACCACTATCGCTGACAGTGTTGCTTTAATCAGCGAGATGAATTCTCAGATTGCTACAGCAGGCGAGCAACAAAGTATTACGGTTGATGAAATTCACCGGAATGTCGTAGAAATCAATGAAATTGCCGAAGATACCGCACAAGGTGCAAATTCAATGGTTAGTTCTTGTGAAGCACTCACCAGTCAATCTGAGCAACTACAAATCTTCGTGAAGAAATTTGATATTTAAGCCAGCAAGAAACGTAAAAACGACTCGTCGTTCCAATTGAATTGAAAGCAGAATATTCAGGTATTCTGCTTTTTTGCTTTAATCCCCTGGTAAACATCCGGTAAAACACAAAAAAATCCATCATTTGAACCCAATTCCGCAGTTTTATTTTCCTGTTAGTTATCGCACAATCGAGTCTCCGAACCACAAGCAACGAGAACATAATGAATCCAATAAAACGTTCCAGCAAAATGAATGGTGTCTGTTATGACATCCGAGGAGAAGTTCACCGAGAAGCAAAGCGCCTGGAAGAGGAAGGTCACCGAATTCTGAAACTGAATATCGGCAACCCCGCCCCATTTGGATTCGACGCCCCGGAAGATATTGTTAAAGATGTCATCAAAAACCTACCATCATCTCAGGGATACTGTGAATCTAACGGCATTTACTCAGCCAGAGTTGCGGTTATGCAGTATTATCAGCGAAAAGGCATCAATACTCTTAGTGTCGATGACATCTATATCGGCAATGGTGTTAGCGAGCTGATCGTCATGGCGATGCAAGCATTGCTTGATAATGAAGATGAAATTCTTGTGCCTGCACCGGATTATCCACTCTGGACAGCATCAGTTAGCTTATCCGGTGGTAAAGCCGTTCACTATATTTGCGATGAACAATCAGACTGGTTCCCGGACATTGCTGACATCAGAGCGAGAATCACACCTAAAACACGCGGTCTGGTCTTAATTAATCCTAACAACCCGACTGGTGCGGTTTACTCAAAAGAGCTACTGGAACAGATTCTTGAAGTAGCCAGAGAACATAATCTCATTATCTTTGCCGACGAGATCTATGACAAAGTGTTGTACGACGGCGCAATCCATCATTCAATTGCCGCGTTAGCTGATGACGTTATATGCCTGACTTTTGGTGGTTTATCCAAAAACTACCGAATTGCTGGTTTTCGTGCTGGTTGGATGGCAATTACTGGACCTCATTATCTGGCGGAAGACTACATCGAAGGCATTAATATTCTTGCTTCTATGCGACTGTGCGCTAACGTGCCGTGTCAGCACTCGATTCAAACCGCATTAGGGGGATATCAAAGTATTGACGATTTGGTAAAGCCCGGAGGCCGTTTGTACGAACAAATGAATACTGCCTGGCGAATGTTGAACGACATTCCAGGAATCAGTTGTGTCCGGCCCAAAGGTGCTATGTATCTGTTTCCTAAAATTGACGTAAAACGCTTTAACATTGCAGATGACGAAAAATTCGTACTCGATTTCCTAACCGAGAAAAAAGTCTTGTTAGTTCATGGCACAGGTTTTAACTGGCCCCAACCAGATCATTTCAGGCTGGTGTTCTTACCAAGACAGGATGAGCTGGCATCAGCGGTCAATAAATTAAAAGATTTTCTCGCTATCTATCAACAATATCTGTAGCCTGGAAAAGAATTTCGTTACAGTAGAGCCTGTTACCTGCTAATGCGCCATTGCCATTGCCATTGCCATTGCTGGCATATGACAGGCTCTGATTATTAAGACTTAACGGATGTATCACAGGATTTATTGTGAAAGGTGAAAATAGTTCATTCCTGGCATATATATTTCGTATGCCGTTGATAAAACGCTGGTCACTAATGTATGTGGCCGAAGAAGAAAATATCGCAGAGCATTCTCACCAGGTGGCCGTCGTTGCCCACTTGCTCGCCGTGATAAAAAATACACTTTTTGATGGCAATATCGACGAGCATCGTCTGGCAACAATGGCTTTATATCATGATGCCAGTGAGGTGATTACTCAGGATGTTGTCGCAACTGTCAAATACAGCAGTCCAACCCTTCTTAAAGAGTTTAAAAAACTCGAAACAGAAGCCGAACACCACGTATTCAAAACACTTCCAGATGAACTAAAAGAAGCCTTCCGTCCAGTCTTACTGAGTGAGCAACTGGATGGTGATTATAAACGCCTGTTAAAAGCTGCGGATGTGATGTGCGCTTACATAAAGTCTGTATCAGAAGTCAAAAAGCATCAGAATCGTGAATTCAACACCGTTGAACAAAAGCTAAAGAAAACCCTTGATGAACTGAAAGTTGACCTACCTGAAGTTGATTACTTCCTGAATACGTTTATTGAAGGATGCATCAGCACGATAGATGAAATTTCGGAGTATTAAACCATTCGGAGCAATAACCAATAATGTCCTCTACTGACTCCAACGCCCAACCCGGGTATAACAACTGGGCCTCC
Source organism: Alteromonadaceae bacterium (assembly GCA_965656875.1). GTDB lineage: Bacteria > Pseudomonadota > Gammaproteobacteria > Enterobacterales > Alteromonadaceae > CBFHMJ01. Next base: position 236,043 of record CBFHMJ010000003.1, on the reverse strand, counting down.
AGACGCGCTGATTCCGCACATTCAAGACCAAACGATCATCGCACACCTTATCAGCGCGATCGCGCTCGAATTCTTCACTCCGCAGCCTTTCGCCGATTACAGGCAAAAACTCAGATTATCGGTGTCGGTCAAAATGACTTCTACCGAACCCGCTTAACGCATTCTCTCGAAGTCGCCCAAATTGGCACCGGATTAACGTCTCAACTTCGAATGAACCAGCCGGAATTGCAGCATTATCTACCCGACGATGCGTTGATTGAATCCTTGTGTCTGGCTCATGACATCGGACACCCCCCTTTTGGGCATGGTGGCGAAACAGCGCTGAATCATTTAATGCAAGCCTACGGCGGATTTGAAGGAAACGGGCAAACATTTCGTATTGTTGCAGTGACGGAACCTTACACGCCTGGTTTCGGCATGGATGTCGCCCGTAGAACATTACTTGGGTTGTTGAAATACCCAGCAACACTGGACAATCTTGTCCGCGATATTGCGGTAAATACCGGCTGCTATGTTAAAGCAGCAAAAGGAATTTATGCCTGCGATCAAACCATTCTTGACTGGACGCTGGAACCACTTTCTTCTTCAGATAAAAATTTGTTTCAATCGTTTCAGGAAACTGAACAACATGCAAAAACGCGATTTAAATCACTGGATGCATCGATTATGGAATTGGCTGATGATATCGCCTATGGTGTTCATGATTTGGAAGATGCAATCGCGACAAATTTCATTTCACGAGATCAATGGGAATCCTGGGTGCTGGAGAAACTAGCCACAGCACAGCCAGACATGCATGCTTTATGTCAGGATTTAACCCCTGATCTGTTTAATGCCGAACACTACAAGCGCAAGCAGGCAATAGGCACTATCGTGAATACTCTGATAACTTCTGTTGAACTGTTTGAACAGGATGATGATTTCCACGAGCCACTCATACGGTTAAATGCCCGATTAAATAAACCTCAGGAAACACTGCTCGATATTTTAAAGCAGTTCGTTTACCGCTATGTTGTGCGCAATCCTGACATTCAACGTATTGAATTTAAAGGGCAATATATGGTTGAACGCCTGTTTAAAGCATTTTCACAGCAGCCGGATCGATTACTACCTGAAAACACACGAAATCGCTGGGAAAAAGCAGTGAATCTGTCAGGTGATCAGGGTGGAATGCGGGTGATTTGTGACTACATCTCAGGTATGACTGACGAATACGCAACCAAGATGTACAAAACCATGTTTACCGTTTGATGAAATAATGGCTACCGTCAGGCTGGTGACGTTGCTCGACGCTGACGTTGCGGCTTGACCGGGTGAAACTTATCCGGCTGAGCATCAATATGTGAGAACACCCGAGTATCTTTATACGGCAACTTCATAAAGCCAGAAACACCTAGCCCCTTAATCATAGGTATTTTTGTCAGGATATTATCCAAACGCTGCCTGAATTCAATTTCTCGTGCTGGATCAAGCAATCGATAATAAGAATGTAATTTCAAATGAAGTGGTAAAACTTCAATAATAATACATCCGGTATGGTGGATAAGATTCAGTGCTGCAATTTCTTCCATTATCTCATCTGAAAGAAACAGTTTTTCATCAGGATCTTTACCATCTTCAAAATATGAATGCTGACGGCTATCGCTATCCATAGTCACAACGGGCGACACTTCGTAAGGAATCGCAACATCAGGATCAACGGCAAAGGGATCAGTGATTCGAGTGCGCTCACAATGAATCGTATCTCTGGCATTAAACAAACAACTTTTGAACGTTCCAACCCGGTGAATAGACTGTGCCAGATTTACCATGTTGTTGATTGATTGGGTAAACGCTCGTCGAAGCGATTCATCGTAGAGTGTAATACTTGAATCTATATATACACCGTCCTTTTCCCAGCGAACAGCCAGCCCACCAACAACCGGATACTTTGCCAGACGGCTAACAGCCGAAAGAAAAGCTTTTTCCAGCTCCCCCATATGTTGCAGATAATTCTTATAGTAATGTCCCATCTGCGCGTCATCTGGCACATCTTGTATAGTATCCCCCATCGATTCTTTTAAGAAAGATGTCCGAGACGTATAAACGACCGTATCAATCTGCTTTTCAGAAGGTGCAGACCAAACTGGAACCAGCGACTTTAACGGTTCTTCATGGGGATCAGCCAGGACAATATATTTAAGATATCGGACGTTTCGAAGATAGTAATCCCCTGCTTCATCACGCAAACTTCGCTCTGGACCTAATAAATTCTCCAGTACCAGTGCCATCTCTTTTGGTAATCCCAGCGAACGCGGTGGAATAGCCTGATGTCCAAACCGGCAAGACTGACCCGACGCCAGAGCATACAACGTACCTGCCGCTCCCTGTTCATCAAACCGTGGTGACGATAATTCACCCGATAATTGCTCATCCCCAATAAACCAGACATCACCGAGCCTTGCATTGGTGTGCTGTAAATCACTGGACATCAAATCCATGATATTATTCGACACATAATGTCCATATGGATCGACCTGCGCAAATACAGACGACCCCCAATCAACCAAAGCAATCTTCCCACTGTGCTCGTCATACATAATATTCGAAGGTTTGATATCACCGTGAACAATCGGCGCAAGACTGTTACCACGTCGAAAACTCCGTAAATAATCGAGAATGTCGGCAAGTTGTGAGGCAACACTGATAAGTTGTTTGACAGAAAGACGGCCACGTTTTAATGAATAATCTTCAAAATTAATTCCCTTCCCCCGCTCCATCATCAGAATTCCCTGCTTACCAATTGTTTCAAAAGCAACAAATGACGGAATCAACGGATGATCAACATAGCTGAGCATCATCGCTTCTTCTTCCAGTCGCTCTCGGACTTTCTGCGGTAACGTAATACGAGAAAATTTAAACACATATTCACGGCCGCTGGTCGTATAGCCACTAAACGCAAAGCCATAGGCACCATGACCTATCATAGATATATTCTGGTAGCCTAGCTTTTCCAGCTGCTGAACACACAAGTTGACCCAGTTTTTCAGTTTCTGTGCATCATAAGTAGATAACAGATAAATAGACTGTTCTTCATTAATGTAGAAGTTCTTAAGATTTTTCCCGTACACAGAAAACCAGATCAATTATTAAGGAGTAATGACCGAATTCTAACAACGAAAGGCAGGGTAACAACAGGGGGCAGATCAAAAGAAAAGGCGTGGTACCGATCCGGTAACACGCCTTTTTCAAGAATAAATAACCGACGTTATCTATATCATCGACACTAACATTGCAGATGGGTTTTCCAGATATTCTTTCCACAAGTTACAGAAACGAGCAATGGTTCCACCATCGATTACACGATGGTCGCCAGACCAGCTTACCTGCATAATCTGGCGAGCTTCGACGCTTCCATCATCATTAAAACGCGGTAATTTCTGCAATTTACCTAATGCGACAATCGCAACTTCTGGTTTATTAATGACTGGTGTTGCTACAGTGCCGCCCAAAGCGCCAATATTTGAAATGGTGATCGTGCCCTGTTTAATATCATCAGGATTAACACGGCCATCTCTTGCATCATTGGTTAAACGTGTAACCTCATTAGCAATATCCAGAATGCTCTTTGTTTGACAACCTTTTACATTAGGCACGATTAAGCCAACTTTTGAATCAACAGCCATACCAATGTTGTGATCATCAAAATACGTAATTTCAGTGCACTCCTCGTTGACCTGGCTGTTCACAACCGGGAACTCTTTAAGCGCCAGCGACATTGCTTTCATGAAGAAAGGCATCATCGTAAGCTTCACGCCTTGTGCTGCGTACTTCTCTTTCAATTGAAGACGCAATGCTACCAGATTCGTCATATCAATCTCTTCACAATAAGTGAAGTGAGGGATTGTTGAAGCCGATGCCATCATTTGCTTAGCCATCGCGGCTTTAATACCACGAATTGCTTCAGTGCTCGTTCCACCTGCTGTTGTAACTGGTGCTGCGACCGGTGCAGCTGTCTGTACAGGAGTAGCAGCACCTTTATTCATAAAGGCAACAATATCATCTTTATAAACACGGCCTTTTTTGCCTGAACCTGGCACGCCGGCAATATCAATGTTGTTTTCACGCGCAAAGCGTCGTACCGCTGGTGAAGCAAGCGCTTTACCCTGACGAACAGGTGTTGTATCAACAACATCTGCTTTTGCAGCTACAGGCGCAGACTCTGCTTTTTCTGGTGCCGATGAAGGCACAGCAGCTACCGGTGCAGCGGCTTCACTACCTTCAATTTCAATAGCAAACAAAGGTTGATGAACTTTAGCGATGTCACCTTTGCCATAATAAAGCTTTTGCACAGTTCCTTTGTACTTAGACGGAATCTGAACCAGCGCTTTATCAGTCATGACATCACAAACAGGCTGATCTTCATCGATGGCTTCGCCTTCTGACACCAGCCACTCAACGATTTCACATTCAACGATTCCTTCGCCAATATCAGGAAGAATGAAATCTTCAACCACAGAACCGGTTGCCACTGCAGCCGTTTGTTCTACAGCTGGCTGTTCTACCTGTGCTGTTGTATCAGCTGCTGGTGCTGCACTGTCTTCGCCATCCACAGACATGCTGAATAATGGCTCGTGTACTTTTGCGATGTCACCCTTTTCATAGTGAAGCTTTTCAACAGTACCTGAATACATAGAAGGAATCTGGACCAACGCTTTGTCAGTCATCACATCAGCAACTGGCTGATCTTCGCTAATTTGTTCGCCTTCAGAGACTAACCATTCAACGATTTCACACTCAACGATACCTTCGCCGATATCTGGCAAAATAAATTCTTTTGTCATGTTCGGGCTCTCTTAGAAATCTACTGACTGCTTGATCGCTTCATACGTTTTCAGGTGATCTGGCATATATTCTTTTTCATGACACAGCGGATATGGCGTATCAAGACCCGCCACACGCATGATCGGAGATTCCAGATATAAGAAGCAACGTTCCTGAATTTTTGCAGCTATCTCTGCACCAAAACCACTGGTCAATGGCGCTTCGTGGTTGATGATAAGACGGCCAGTCTTTTCAACTGATTTTGCTACAGTATCCACATCCCACGGAAGAATCGAACGAAGGTCAATCAACTCAACAGAAATGCCATCTTTCTCTGCCATTTCAGCGGCTTTTTCAACGATCTCTACCTGAGCACCCCAGGCAAGAATAGTGACATCATTACCTTCTTTAACGATATCAGCTTTACCAATTGGCAGCTCATAATCCCCTTCAGGTACTTCACCAACCGATGCACGATATAAACGTTTTGGCTCAAAGAAAATTACCGGGTTATCGTCACGGATAGAAGCCAGCAGTAAACCTTTTGCCTGATACGGGTTGCGAGGAACAACAATCTTCAGACCAGGCGTGTGAGCAAAATATGCTTCAGGCGACTGAGAGTGATAGTGACCGCCGGCAATACCGCCACCATAAGGTGTACGAACGGTCAAAGGACCAACATTGAATTCATTACCTGAACGGTAGCGGAATTTGGCACTTTCATTCACGATTTGATCGAATGCCGGGAAAATGTAATCTGCAAATTGAATTTCAGCGATAGCTGTTGAGCCGTGCGCTGCCACACCATTTGCAAAACCCAGGATGCCCTGCTCTGTCAACGGCGTGTTGAAACAACGATGCTTACCGAATTTTTCCTGAAGATTACTGGTTGCGCGGAATACGCCACCAAAATGACCAACATCTTCACCAAAAACAATTGCACTGTCATCTTCAGCCAGGACAATATGCAATGCACTATTGATGGCTTGTAACATATTCATTTGTGGCATTATTTGATTCTCCCTGCAGTCATTGGGTACGCATCAGGGTACTTCTTAACGTGAGCTTTAAGTTCAGTCAGCTGCTCTTGCAGATGCTGTGTTGGCGTGTCATAAACATCAGTGATTACTTCTTCAATCGCTGGTTTATCAACTTTTTCAGAGGCTTTAACGGCATCAAGAATTTCCTGACGCAAAGTTTCCATTTTCGCTTCTTCAGCCGACTCATCAAGCCAACCCTGATTAAGAAGCCAAAGTTTGAAACGGTTGACCGGATCGTTAACGCTAAATTTTTCTTCTTCTTCTTTCGAGCGATAACCACTCGGGTCATCAGAAGTAGAGTGAGCACCTAAACGATAAGCGATTGATTCAATCAGAACAGGTTGATTCTCTTCTACTGCAATTCGTCTTGCTTCTTTTGTCGCCATGTAGACAGCCAGCGCATCTGCACCATCTATACGAATAGTTTTAATGCCGTAACCCACACCACGAGATGCAATACCATCACCTTTGAACTGTTCATCAGCAGGGGTTGAAATGGCGTAACCATTATTTCGGCAGAAGAAAATAACCGGCGCTTCATGCACTGCAGCCATATTCAGACCAGCATGGAAATCACCTTCAGAAGCGGCACCCTCACCAAAGTAACAAATCGTACAGGTCTTATTACCTTTCAGCTTTTGCGCATAGGCATAGCCAGTAGCCTGTGGGATTTGAGTACCTAGCGGAGAAGAAATTGTCATGTAGTTCAGTTCAGACGAGCCGTAATGGATTGGCATTTGACGGCCTTTACCCAAATCTTTCTCATTTGAGAACATTTGATCCATAAACTGCTCAAGAGTAAAGCCACGATAGCGTAATGCAGCCTGCTCCCGATACTGAGCCATAATCATATCGTCATCAGTCAATGCCGCAGCACTTGCTGTAATTGCAGCTTCTTCACCCAGACATTGCATGTAGAAGCTAATTCGGCCCTGACGTTGAGCCGCAGTCATTCGCTCATCAAGAACACGAATAAACTGCATAGTATCGAAAATACGCAGTGCAGTTTCTTTATCAAGGTTTGGTGTTGTAGCGTTCTCAATCACCGTTCCATCTTTATCAAGAATTTGCAACATTGGGATATCCAATGCACTGCCTTCAATAAAGGCTAATTGATTCGATGCCTTTATTGTTACGTTATTTGGGTTTGTCATAATAGTCTCTTTATCATCTTGTTTTACAACAAGTTGTTATTGAACTCAGTAATCCGACACTAAACGCGCTTCCTGAATCCGATACAAACTCACCAAAAAATTGCCAAGACTTTACCTTTACGTAAACTTCAATGCAAGCCACGGAATCTGGTCAGTCTGGTTGAAAAATCAGCTAATGCAGGCGCAATCTCGCACGTTACCTGCATTTTTTACGAAATCATCCAACTGGTAAAACCAGTGATTATTCAACGCGCCCTTCTATGTTTTCAGGTACTACTGTTAGTAAAGCACGCTGTCCAATGACGACATTCTTATTTGGGAAGATCACAGCTTCACCCGCCGTATCCACACGATGAACCGTTTCACCATCAATTGCTAACTCATAACCCAGCGGGAAATCAGTAAAGTTTTCTACATCATCTGCAAAATTCAGCGCAAAGTCTTCTGACTGTTTATTAACCACTTTATGAACGGTAAAGATATTCATGGCATCCAGTTCAAAACCTTCAGCTGACAAAGAGCCTGCGGTTAATAACTCTGTTAATGTCGCTATCACATCTTTAAATTCATTCATGTCGTTTTGACCGAACGGCTTAACTTTCCCAAGCTCAATAGTGAATGCAGACGCTTGATAGAAATGAGAACCAAAGTAACTTAGCGTTGTTGCAGACTCATTCATTAACAGCACTGTGTTTACTGCGCTTTTTTGTAAAAATGAAAGCTCTGAAATCTGCCAGGGTTTGCCATGCAAGAAAGGATAAACAGCAAATTTTTGATGTTTAGAGCCACGGATAGCCGTGTGGAGATCATACAGATGACGTTGTCTCGGTTTACGATCAACAGTGGTGTATTCGAAAAATGATTTAAGTGCCGCTTTTACCGCTACAGCCCGTTTTTGTTCGTAGTTCAGACTGTCACCAGACTGAGGTTCCAGCGAACCAAACAGTCGATTCATATTCTCATCAACAAAGCGTTTGTGAATATTAATCGCAGCAGGACTACCAAATAACACCATTAACCGGACATTTAACGTTAACTCACCGCTCAGTACTTGCCTGATTAGCGTATTACAGATTTCGATAGGTGCTGTTTCATCACCATGAACCGCGCTACCTAAAACGACATCATCGGTCGTTTTGGTGTTTGGTTGAAATGAAATAATACCGCTGTCGTAAATGTCTACCTGAGTGCCATTATCGAGTGTAAAGCGCTGAGCCTCCAGCCCCTGTTCATTTGCTAATGTTAATGCCAGAAAGTCATCACTCGGAATGGAATTACTCATTGATACCTCACCATTTAATAAAGACAGGTTGTTGAACTTGCAATGTGATGTTCTCCATAACCTTTTCAAACATCGCAAGATTTATTACCCTTTAACATGTTGATATTTAATAATTAATTCTATTTTTCAACACAATTAAAGCTTAATTCGGCGGACCATTTTAGCCTGTAGTCTGGTCGCTGGCAAAGCACCTTCCAACCAGTTCCGTCAGCGGTTCAGTAGATAAACCGTATAAAAATCGTTCCGCAAAATTATTCTCAAAGGGCGCATATAAATTGAAAATTTATTTCGAAGGACCCACTAAAAACCGAATTACTGGAATATTTATAAATATTTAGAATAGACAGGATTCGTCCTTGTAAAACCGTTTACAGTGGTGCAGAAAAAGCCCTTAACGAATAAGGGCTTTAAAGATCAGTCAGCCATGAGGTCATCAACAAATTGCTGTGCCTGTCGGGCCATTTCATGCAGATGTTCATTACCTTTGAAGCTTTCAAGGTAAATTTTATAGATATTTTCAGTGCCGCTGGGACGTGCCGCAAACCAACCATGTTCAGTTACGACTTTCAAACCACCAATTGCCGCCTGATTGCCGGGTGCATGGCTGAAAATATTTTGCACATCAGAACCAGCAAGTTGCTGCAAACATACTGACGCTACATCAACCTGCTTCAAACGCTTTCGTTGCGTATCCTCAGCAGGAGCATCAAGACGTTGATACACAGACTCGCCAAATTCAGCTTCCAGTGCCTGATAATATTGATGAGGGTTTTTCCCTGTCACCGCCAGTATTTCTGCGGCCAGAAGTCCCATGACAAAGCCATCTTTATCCGTTGTCCATGCCTGGCCATTTTTACGGATGAAGGTTGCCCCTGCACTCTCTTCTCCGGCAAATCCAATCTCACCGTTATGCAGCTTGTCCACAAACCACTTAAAACCAACAGGTACTTCATAAACCTCACGGCCCAGTGAAGCTGCTACTTTGTCAATCATCGAGCTGGACACCAGCGTCTTGCCGATACCAACTGAAGTTTTCCACTCAGGGCGATGATTGAACAGATAGTGAATAGCAACCACCAGGAACTGATTTGGATTCATCAACCCGCCATCCGGCGTAACGATGCCGTGTCGGTCATAATCAGGATCATTACCAATCGCAATATCGTACTCAGCTTTCATTGCCAACAGTGATGACATAGCCCAGGGAGATGAGCAATCCATGCGGATTTTTCCATCTTTATCCAGAGGCATAAATCTGAATGTTGGGTCCAGAGTTTTATTCACCAACGAAATGGACAGACCAAACTCTTTCGCGATTCGTTCCCAGTACCAAATGCCGGAGCCACCCAACGGATCAACACCGATATTAATACCTGCGTTCGCTATTGCCTTCAAATCAACGACATCGCTCAATTGCTGAATGTAATCATCTCTGAAATCACAAAACATCAGACTATCGTGAGCACATACATCCGGCCATGATATTGCTTTAACATCCACTAATCCTGCTGACATCAGAGCATTGGCTCGATGTTCAATCCAGTTTGTTGCGTCCTGTTGCGCTGGGCCACCGGTAACATCGTTGTATTTGAAGCCACCGTCTTCTGGTGGATTATGTGATGGTGTGATCACTATTCCGTCAGCCAGTTCAGCATCATCTGACTGCCGATTGTGATTCAATATAAGAAAGGAGATAACTGGTGTTGGTGTAATGCCATGATCGTGCTGCGTCACAACCTTTACACCATTAGCCAGCAAAACACTCAACGCCGTTCTGTATGCAGGTTCGGACAATGCATGAGTGTCCTTGCCAATGAACAAAGGTCCATTTATTTCTTGCTGCTGTCGATAATCACATACAGCCTGAGTGACGGCTTTTATATGATGTTCATTAAATGAGGAGTGTAGCGCACTACCACGATGACCAGAGGTGCCAAAAGACACCTTCTGCTCGGGAATTAAGTGATTAGGCTGTTTAATGTAGTAGTCACTGATCAGCTCAGCGACATTGACTAACTGATGTTGCTCAGGTAACTGACCTGCCAAAGGATGAGCCATGCCAACCTCCGATTACAGGTATGACATCAGCTTATCGATTTCAGGTTCTTCATAACCCAATAATTGACAAACTTCCGTGATCATCAGTTGTTTACGCGTTGTATTAGAATTAGTGATAACCCAGTAATCACTGCCTGGAATTGGCTTAGGTCGCGTACTACTACCACTTTTCAACAATTCTTGTTCTGACGTCGCAAAATACAAACGGCCCTTACCTTTAACAGCCAGACAAACCAGGAATGTGTCCTGATGGCGTTGATATAACGTACCAAGAATATATAAAAAGCGCTTTGTTGTGCTGTTCAATGACTTAAATTCTTCATCAGCTTCCAACACATCAACCACTGAGCCTGATACCTCAGTCGGTTCCGGTGTTGCTACCGGATTGAATACAGGAGCTTCCACAACTGGCTTTTCTTCCGTATAAGCATCCGACGTCATTTCTGTCACCGACGTTTCTGTCTCGTCAGGTAAAACCGGAGTTGAATCAATTGATGCCTGACCAGACACGCCCAGTAAACGTCTTAAAATATCTGAAGCACTTTCTCCAATTACTTCAGTTTTACTGGCAATAAACTGATAAACATCATCATCAACTTCAATTGTTCTCATTAGTAACCCTTTTTCTTTTCATGATCAGGTGCTGTTTATGGCAACTGTCAGGCCAGACTTCATAAACAGTTTGTGGCAATTAGCGTTATTTTTTGCATTAGCCTGCCTTAGTTGCCGCGCATTATCGCGTATATTGAAGAATCAGACCAGTCTGATGTGATTTGGTTGATCTGACAGCCGGTTTTCGGCAGGATCTGCCACCATAAAAGACCAACGGAGTGCTTTATGAGCCTGCATTACAATCAACTGACACCAGAATCTTCAGACAACAAGCCAGCGCTGGTACTCATTCATGGTTTGTTTGGAAGTCTTGATAATCTGAATACCCTGGGCAGAAGCCTGACCGACGACTTTTCTGTTATCAGTGTTGACCTTCCCAATCACGGCCGCTCTCCACGACAAGACAATGCGACACTGGCTTCAATGGCCGATTCACTTTTATCTCTCGCCGATTCACTGGCACTGGAAACCTTCAGCATTGTAGGACATTCCCTTGGTGGCAAAGTCGCGATGACAACCGCTGCTCGAGCACCAGATAAAATAAAGAAACTGGTCGTGGCAGATATAGCACCGGTGAATTATGAACCGAGACACAATCAAATTATCGCCGGACTGGAGCACCTCAATAGTCTTGAAATTACTGACAGAAAGCATGCGGACCAGGAGCTGTCAGCCTGGGTAAAAGAACCAGGCACACGTCAGTTTCTGCTAAAAAGCCTGGTAAGAAATGAAGACAAACGCTGGGAGCTGTTATTCGATGTAACGCGCATCAAATCAGCCTATCCAGAACTCCTCAAAAGTGGTCTTGAAGAGCATGATCAATTTCATGGTCAAACCTTATTTATTAAGGGCGCTAATTCCGACTATTTGACCAGCGCGCATCAAGCCACCGTTATTAAGCACTTTCCTCAAAGTAGAGCTAAGATTATTCATGGTGCCGGACACTGGCTACATGCAGAGAAACCCGCTGCATTTAATAAAATTGTTGCCAGTTTTTTAAAAAGTTAACCGTAAAACGTGAATGCCGAATCACTAATTTTCTATTAGCAGTCCAGGTGCAATTTCGTTGCAAGATAAATTTCGCTGCGGGTTAAATTAGTGGCCTTCGTTATGATATAGTGCGCCCCGGAATAAACTGGAGCGGTTAATGATTGAGCAACACTTTGAGCAAATTGAAGTTCTCGGATTGAACCTCTTCTTTGCTTTAATCTTTTTTTTCATCGGCATGGCTATCAAGGATGTGTTGAACGAGGCCAAAGTGCCAAAGTTCGGCAAAATTGTCGTTTGGGCAGTGCTGACATTTGGATGCGTTGGTTTTATTGCCAAAGGGATTATTCAGTTTGGTTGGGAAACCGCTGGTATCGGCTAAGGCTGACATTTAATCTCAACCGTAATCAAAATATCAGTGAGTAAAGCTCACTGTTTTGATTCACACTTCGGGGACGATGGCAGTAATCCACGTACCACGAATCTCTTGAAATTTACTCCGATAAATTTGAAGCGTGGATTGATTAATCGAATGGCAAAATCATCATCTGACAGAACAACGATAGATCTATTTGAGGGAGATCGACGACCGGGGCGTCCAAAAACCAACCCCCTTCCCAGGGAAGAGCAACTAAAAGTTAATAAGCGAAATCAAATTCGCCGGGATAAAGAAAAAGGCCTGAAGCGCATTGAATGCAAAGTTTCTCATGATATTTTTGCTGCGCTTCAACAGATTGCGAAAACTGAAAATATAAGCCGAAGTGAGCTTATAGAGTCAATTCTGGCCGAAAGATTACTGAATAAACTACAGACGTAATGCAGGAATTCTGACACATGGCAACCGTAGGAATATTTTTTGGTAGCGACACAGGCAACACTGAACATGTCGCAAAAATGATTCAGAAAGAATTAGGTAAGCAACTTTGTGATGTTTATGACATCGCTAAAAGTAGCAAACAGGATATCGAGGGCTTTGACCTTATCCTGATTGGTATTCCAACCTGGTATTATGGTGAAGCTCAATGTGACTGGGATGACTTCTTCCCTGAACTGGAAGAGATCGACTTCACTGATAAACTAGTTGCTATTTTTGGCTGTGGCGACCAGGAAGATTACGCTGAATACTTCCTTGACGCTATGGGCATGGTTAATGACATCGCACTGAGTAAAGGTGCAATCGTCGTTGGTCACTGGCCAACAGACAGCTATACCTTTGAAGCATCAAAAGCACTAACTGACGACGGTATGTTCGTTGGGTTAGGTATTGACGAAGATCGTCAACCTGAACTGACTGATTCACGCGTTAAAAGCTGGTGCAAGCAAGTATACGATGAAATGTGTCTCGCCGAATTAAGCGATTAAAATAAAAACGGGCAGTTCAACTGCCCGTTTTTATTTTGCCTTCTAAACAACATTTGTTCACGACTGTTCATATCAACATAACCAACCTGCCCAATCCTGTAATTAAGGCATATCAATCAACTGAACAGCCTGACCACACAACCACGAATCAATACAAGCCTTTATATTCAAAAAATCGCAAATACTCGAATTTTCATGAAGATGCAGAAAAACCTTACAAAAATTAACGGTACTTGTCGGAAACAAATCACTAAAATGATTCGAGTTTTCTCATTTAACTTTTGCCTATTCATGATTATAATTACAAAACTTTATCTGATGTTTATTAACTAAAAGAATACATGGCCGACAGAAATTTAGATCTTAAAAGAGCAGGATTGAAAGTAACGTTACCACGCGTGAAAATCCTTGAAATCCTTCAAAACCCTGAGAACCAACATATTGGAGCTGAAGACGTCTATAAAATTCTGTTGGAACAGGGTGAAGAGATTGGCCTTGCTACCGTTTACAGAGTACTGAACCAGTTTGACGATGCTGGTATCTTATCTCGCCATCACTTTGAAGCTGGAAAATCCGTATTCGAATTATCAGGCAAAGATCACCACGACCACCTGGTATGCCTTGATTGTGGGAAAGTTATTGAATTTGAAGATAAGGACATCGAACAACGCCAGCAGCAAATTGCTGATAAACACGGCCTGTTATTAACCAACCATAGTTTGTATCTATATGGTTCATGTATCAATAAAGAAGAATGCGAACAATGGGAAAAAGAGCAGCGCTAACAATCTGGCATTAAAGCACTCTTTCAAAACAAAAAAGCGAGCTATACCAGCTCGCTTTTTTGTATCTCAATATGAATTCTGGCTACCTGTAGCAGCCAGGACACATATCAATCGTTAGTTTATTTCGGCTCAATCTTAGCCCAGGTATCTCTCAATCCAATTGTTCGGTTAAATACCAGCGCATTATCCGAAGAATCTTTGCTGTCCGGACAAAAATAACCAATACGCTCAAACTGGAATGCTTTTCCTGCCGGAGCGTCTTTCAAGCTCGACTCCAGTATCGCATTATTAATAACAACCAGTGATTCAGGATTCAACGCATCTTCCACATTGTCCACTGAACCAGGATTGACCACATTAAATAGTCGATCATACAGTCTTACTTCTGCCTGAACATTTTCAGAAGCTGATACCCAATGTATTACGCCTTTAACTTTACGTCCGTCAGCCGGATCTTTACCCAGTGTTTCAGGATCGTAATGGCAGAAAATAGTCGTGATTTCACCATTCTCGTCTTTTTCTACCCGATCAGCGCGAACAACGTAAGCATTTCTTAAACGAACTTCTTTGCCTAATACCAGACGCTTAAACTTCTTGTTTGCCTCTTCGCGGAAATCTTCACGTTCGATGAACAACTCACGAGTAAACGCAAGTTCACGACTTCCCATATCTTCCCGATTAGGATGATTTGGTGCAGCCAGTTTTTCCACTCGACCTTCTTCATAGTTTTCAATCACAACGCGAACAGGATCAAGTACAGCCATTACTCTCGGTGCATTTTCATTCAAGTCATCACGAATACATGCTTCAAGCATCGAAAATTCAACACAATTTTCTTGCTTGGTTACACCGATTCGTTGGCAAAACTCACGGACAGAAGCCGGTGTAAAACCACGACGTCTTAAACCCGCGATAGTCGGCATACGAGGATCATCCCAACCATGAACCAGATTACTTTCAACCAGATGATTCAGCTTACGCTTACTCATCATGGTGTATTCAAGATTTAACCGAGAAAACTCATACTGATGAGGTCTGCTCTCAATGGAGATATTCTCAAGTACCCAGTCATACAAACGGCGATTATCCTGGAATTCCAGCGTACACAATGAATGAGTAATGCCTTCAATCGCATCCGAAATACAATGAGTAAAATCGTACATCGGGTAAATACACCACTTGTCACCCGTCTGGTGATGGTGAACATGTTTGATTCGATAAATCACCGGATCGCGCATACACATGAAAGAAGAAGACATATCGATTTTGGCACGAAGCATACATTTGCCATCTTCGTACTCACCATTCTTCATTTTTTCAAATTCACGTAAATTGTCTTCAACTGACGTTTCACGCCAGGGGCTGTTTTTACCTGCTTCAGTCAACGTTCCACGATACTCACGCATCTGGTCAGCTGTTAAGAAACAAACATACGCTAATCCTTTTTCAATCAATTCCACAGCATATTGATGAAGCTGATCGAAATAGCCAGATGAATATCGAACGTCACCGTCCCATTGATAACCAAGCCACTGAACGTCCTGCTGAATTGAATTCACATAATCAATATCTTCTTTTTCAGGGTTTGTATCATCAAAACGAAGATTACAAAGCCCCTGATAATCCTGAGCGATACCAAAATTCAGGCAGATAGACTTAGCATGACCGATATGAAGATAGCCGTTTGGCTCTGGTGGGAAACGTGTCTGTACAGCGGTGTGTTTACCGGACGCCAGATCGCCATCGATGATCTGACGGATAAAGTTTACTGGACGATGTTCAGTGTCCGACATTGTAATTATATTCCTCTGAAAATAAATAAGTTCAGGTTAATTGGGCTGAAGTATAACACTCGGGTTAGTTAACCGTTACTAATTTTGCCTGAAATACCCAGTCAAATTGCCTTTCGTATCAGTTAACCTTTGATGATGATTTTTATCGCAGTTTGTCTGACGAAGTAATGAATGGACTCACTTTTAAAGTGATGATACTTCATGCCTGGATGTCATTAAATTCGAACTCAACTTTCACAGGCAATCACCCTAATTGTTCAGTTCAAAAATTGTTAGTCATTATTCAGACTTATTTTCTGCTATATCGTGAATATTATTCAATATCGTGCCGAAGAGAAATGCTGTCGATGTGGAGATTCATCAAACGTTGTTCGTTTTCATCCGCTTCATTCTGAAATTCAATGCCAACATGAACCATATCATTGATTAGACGCTGATTTTTCACGTCTCCCAGAAAAACAACATCATGACTACTGCCCAATACAACCTCGACTTGTCGCTTTTTAATATTTACCGGGTAATCAGCCAAATCAAAGATAAAACAACACCCTCCCAGAGAAACATTTCTTACTCGGCCAATCATGTACTTTGAGCCAGCGACAGACAAACTTTTTAGCTTGCCACGCAGGCAAGTGGGCACTCTTGGGTATTTCCGTAATTCAACTGAGTTTATATGTTCAGGAAAATGAAGAAATAAAATTTCATGAGGGAAGGTAATACAAGATTCGATCGTTGTCGTAAACGCTATAACTTGCCCTACTTTCCCTTCTAACAGGAAACGAACAACCACGTGATTACCATTGAACAACAGCGTACTTTGATATTTTTTGCGGATCACTGGCGGTAACGAAATCAACATAAAGTTATCAAGGCTAAAACCCAGTAGCATACTGTTAAACCTAACATGACCTGGATTCGATATTTGTACTGATAACTCCAAGCCTGGCCGCAAATTACTCAGGTTATCTGCGCTCAATACTTTTACTTCTCGATTTTCGCTAGTCTTCATTATTGGCAACCTCCCGCATTACCCATTATAGATAAAGCGAACTTTCAGTAACCGGGAATCACTGCCTGAATTGGTAAGTTGTTGGTTTATTGTTAGTTATGATAAGAGAGGAGAGGTATATCGGAGCAGATGGGTGAAGTGAGAAGAAGCAGAAAGGCTGTTGTTTCATCCGCCTTGAGAATATTTCAGCAGATATAAAAAAGGCCCGCCATGAGGCGAGCCTTAAAATTAAGTACTGAATTACCAGCCTGTTTTCTCTTTTAATGCATTACCGATCTCAGCCAGAGAACGTACAGTCTTAACGCCTGCTGCTTCAAGTGCTGCAAATTTCTCGTCTGCAGTACCTTTACCGCCTGCGATAATCGCACCAGCGTGACCCATACGTTTGCCCGGAGGAGCAGTAACACCAGCGATGTAAGAAACTACTGGTTTTGTAACGTTTGCTTTGATGTATGCCGCAGCTTCTTCTTCTGCAGTACCACCGATTTCACCAATCATTACGATTGCTTCAGTCTGTGGATCTTTTTCAAACATCTCAAGAATATCGATGAAGTTAGAACCTGGAATTGGGTCACCACCGATACCAACACACGTTGACTGACCAAAGCCAGCATCCGTAGTTTGTTTAACCGCTTCATAAGTAAGCGTACCAGAGCGAGACACGATACCTACTTTACCAGGCATGTGAATGTGACCAGGCATGATACCGATCTTTGTTTCACCCGGCGTGATAACACCAGGACAGTTAGGACCAATCATGCGAACGCCAGTTTGCTCAAGCTTAACTTTAACGTCAACCATATCCAGCGTAGGGATACCTTCTGTGATACAAACGATCAACTCGATACCAGCATCGATTGCTTCAAGAATCGCATCTTTACAGAAAGGAGCAGGAACATAGATAACAGTTGCCGTAGCGCCTGTCGCTTCAACAGCGTCACGCACTGTGTTAAACACAGGTAGGCCAAGATGAGTCTGACCGCCTTTACCCGGGCTAACACCACCAACCATTTGCGTACCATAAGCAATCGCCTGTTCAGAGTGGAAAGTACCCTGACCGCCAGTGAAACCCTGACAGATAACTTTAGTATCTTTATTAATTAAAACAGACATTATTTGCCCTCCGCTGCTTTAACAACTTGTTGAGCTGCATCAGTAAGGCTTGTTGCTGCGATGATATCAAGACCAGATTCAGCTAATACTTTTGAGCCCAGCTCCGCGTTAGTACCTTCAAGACGCACAACAACAGGAACAGTAACACCAACTTCTTTAACTGCACCAATGATACCTTCTGCGATCATGTCACAACGAACGATACCGCCGAAAATATTAACCAGAACAGCTTTTACATTGTCATCAGAAAGGATGATTTTGAACGCTTCAGCTACACGCTCTTTTGTCGCGCCGCCACCAACGTCAAGGAAGTTAGCTGGCTTACCGCCGTGCAGGTTTACGATATCCATCGTGCCCATCGCAAGACCAGCACCGTTAACCATACAGCCAACATTACCGTCAAGAGCTACGTAGTTTAACTCCCACTGTGCTGCATGAGCTTCACGCTCGTCTTCCTGAGATGGATCATGCATCTCGCGGATTTTAGCCTGACGGTATAATGCATTACCGTCTACGTTGATTTTGCCGTCAAGACAGTGAAGATTACCTTCATCTGTAATAACCAACGGGTTGATTTCAAGTAGTGCAAAATCGTAATCGTTGAACATGTTCGCCAGACCCATGAAGATCTTAGTGAACTGTTTAAGTTGTGTTGAGTTCAGGCCAAGTTTGAAACCTAGTTCTCTTGCCTGGTATGGCTGAGGACCAACTAGTGGATCGATTTCAGCTTTATGGATCAGTTCAGGTGTTTCTTCTGCAACTTTTTCGATTTCCACACCACCTTCAGTAGATGCCATGAAAACAACTTTACGAGATGCTCTGTCTACAACAGCGCCAAGGTAAAGTTCATTTGCAATGTCTGTGCAGCTTTCTACCAGGATTTTTGCAACAGGCTGACCATGTTCGTCAGTCTGATAAGTCACCAGGTTTTTGCCTAACCAGTTTTGAGCAAACTCTTTAATTGCTTCTTTGCTATCTGCCAGTTTTACACCACCGGCCTTACCACGACCACCTGCGTGTACCTGGCATTTCACTACCCACTTGTCACCGCCGATTTTATCAGCAGCCTCTGCAGCTTCTTGAGGGGTGTCACAAGCATAGCCCTCAGACACTGGTAAACCATATTCGGCAAACAGTTGTTTTGCCTGATACTCATGCAAATTCATGGTGATTTTCCAATTTACTTTTCAAAAAAATGGCTACATAGGATGCTATGTAGCCTGGTTAATAAATCAAACGCAAAAATTATAATACTGAACCACTTGTTTCGATATGAAAGTAGCCGTTAATTGCATTACAAATTTACACATCTAATAACAAACGAGTTGGATCTTCCAGCAGCTCTTTAATCGTTACAAGGAATCCTACAGACTCTTTACCATCAATCAGACGGTGATCGTAGGATAATGCCAGATACATCATAGGCAGGATTTCAACCTTGCCGTTAACTGCCATAGGACGATCCTGGATTTTATGCATACCAAGGATTGCAGTCTGCGGTAAGTTAAGTATAGGCGTAGAAAGTAAAGAACCAAAAACACCACCGTTAGTCACAGTGAAGTTTCCGCCAGTCATTTCTTCAACCGTTAGCTTGCCATCACGACCTTTAACGGCCAGTTCACGAATACCTTGTTCGATCTCTGCAAAGCTCATCGTGTCACAATCACGAAGTACTGGAGTAACCAGACCACGCGGCGTAGAAACAGCGATACTTACATCGAAGAAATTGTGGTAAACAATATCGTCACCATCAATAGACGCGTTAACTGCCGGGAAGCGTTTAAGTGCTTCAACAACAGCTTTAACGTAGAAAGACATAAAACCAAGACGCGCACCGTGACGCTCTTCGAATATATCTTTGTACTGCTTACGTAAGTCCATGATTGGTTTCATATTGATCTCGTTGAATGTCGTAAGCATTGCAGTGCTTTGCTTCGCTTCAAGTAGACGAGATGCAATTGTTTTACGAAGACGAGTCATAGGAACACGTTTTTGTGTTCTTTCACCCTGTGCTACAACCGGAGCTGGTGCTGCTTTTGGTGCAGCTGCCGGAGCCGGAGCGTTCAGGACTTTCTCAATGTCTTCTTTAGTAATTCGACCACCTTTGCCGCTGCCCTTGATAGAAGAGGGATCAATACCTTTTTCTCCAATCATGCGACGAACAGAAGGTGTTAAAACGTCTGATGCATCTGCTGCATCATCCTGTGCCTGAGCTGGTGCTGCTGCCGGTGCAGAAGCTGCTCCAGCCATCAAATAACCGATAACCTGCTCTGCTGCTACTGTTTCACCCACTGGCTGAAGGATTTCACCCATCACACCATCAGACTCAGCGACAACTTCCAGAACGACTTTATCAGTTTCGATATCAGCGATTTTATCGTCACGGCTAACAGCCTGACCTGGTTCTGCATGCCATTCAGCAATCGTTGCGTCTACAACAGATTCAGGCAATACAGGAACTTTCAATTCAATTTTCTTTGCTTCAGCTGACGCAGGAGCACTGGATTCTGCTGCCGGAGCAGGCGCAGGTGCCGCTGCTGCACCTGCAGCAGAAAGAGAACCAATTACCTGTTCACCCAGAACGGTATCGCCTTCACCCGCAGTGATTTCAGCTACAACACCATCCTGAGGAGCAACAACTTCTAATACCACTTTATCCGTTTCAATCTCGACCAGCTTCTGGTCCCGTGAAACCGATTCCCCAGCCTGAACATACCAGGTTAAAACAGTCGCATCAGCAACTGATTCAGGAAGAACCGGAACCTTAATTTCAGTTGTCATCGTTTTCTTGTGCCCTACGTTTATTCAATGGTTAATGCGTCATCAACTAATTTTTGTTGCTCTTTAATATGCACAGCGTTGTAACCGACAGCAGGTGCTGCCGACGCTTTACGTCCGGCATAGTTTAATGAGGCGTCAGTTGGAATAGCCGCTCGGAAGTGATGCTGACTACAGTACCATGCACCCTGATTCTGAGGTTCTTCCTGACACCATACAAAGTCTTTCACATGACTGTACGTTTTTAATACTTCGTCCAGTTCATCATGTGGGAATGGGTATAGCTGCTCAATACGAACAATCGCTACATCATTCAATTCGCGTTTGCGACGTGCATCCAGTAAATCATAGAAGACTTTACCGCCACACAACACAACACGTTTAACATTGGCCGGATCGATATCATCAATCTCGTCAATCACGTTGTGGAATACACCCTCAGATAGCTCTTCCAGCGTGGAGACAGCCAGCGGATGGCGAAGCAATGATTTCGGCGTCATAACAATTAACGGACGGCGCATAGGACGTACCGCCTGACGGCGAATCATATTGTAAACCTGTGCAGGCGTCGTCGGCGTGACAACTTGCATGTTGTGATCAGCACAAAGTTGCAGGTAACGCTCAAGACGAGCAGATGAATGCTCCGGTCCCTGACCTTCATAACCATGCGGCAACAGCATCGTCAGACCACACAAACGGCCCCATTTTTCTTCACCTGAACTCAGGAATTGATCAACAACAACCTGTGCACCGTTAGCAAAGTCACCAAACTGAGCTTCCCAGATAACCAGAGAACCCGGCTCGGCTGTCGCGTATCCATATTCAAATGCCAGTACTGCTTCTTCTGATAACACAGAGTCATAAACTTCGAAACGCCCGGTGTCATCACCAAAGTTTTCCAGTGGTATGTAAGACGTTGCGTCATTCTGATTATGCAAAACAGCATGACGGTGGAAGAACGTACCACGTCCACTATCCTGACCCGTGATCCGAATATTCGTGTTTTCTTCTACCAGGGTTCCATACGCCAGTAACTCTGCGCAACCCCAGTCAAGATTCTTCTCGCCTGCAACCATCAATTTTCGGTCGTCGTAAACTTTCTTCACACGAGAATGTAATTTATGTCCATCCGGGTAAGTAACCAGCTTTTCACCGATTTCTTTAAGTTTATCAACAGCCAGACTGCCATCGTAAGCAACATCCCAGTCATGGCCCAGATATGGAGACCAGTCAACAGAATGCTCTTGCATAGGACGCCATTCTTCGACAACGCAATCACCTTTATCAAGGTTGTCACGATAGCCATTTACGATGCCATCAAGTTCTTCTTTAGAGAACGAGCCTTCTGCAATTAACTGCTGAGCGTACAACTCACGAGGAACAGGATGCTTCTTAATCTTTTGATACATTAACGGCTGAGTCGCATTTGGCTCATCAGCTTCGTTATGACCATGACGACGATAACAAACAAGATCGATAACTACGTCACGGCGGAATTTGTTTCTGTACTCAAGCGCTAACTGAGAAACAAAGGCTACAGCTTCCGGATCATCCGAATTAACATGGAAGATCGGTGCCTGAACCATTTTAGCTATATCAGTACAGTATTGCGTTGAACGGGTATCTTCTGGATTAGATGTTGTAAAGCCAACCTGATTGTTGACAACAATTCGAATCGTACCGCCCACTTTATATGCACGCGTTTGTGACAGGTTAAATGTTTCCTGTACTACACCCTGCCCTGCAATCGCAGAATCACCATGGATAGTGATCGGTAACGCTTTTGAACCCGAATCACAATCACGACGATCCAATCGAGCACGTACTGACCCCATAACAACTGGGTTTACGATTTCAAGGTGAGACGGGTTAAACGCAAGCGCCATGTGGACATTGCCACCTTTTGTTGCGAAATCCGCAGAGAAACCCTGATGGTACTTCACATCACCTGAGCCAAGGTTTTCATCATGTTTACCTGCGAACTCTTCAAATAATTCTGAAGGATTCTTACCCAGGACATTGACCAACACATTCAGACGGCCACGGTGCGCCATCCCGATGACAACCTCTTTCTGGCCATGTTCACCAGAACGCTCGATGATAGATTTCAGCATTGGAACTAATGCATCGCCACCTTCAAGAGAGAAACGTTTAGCCCCCGGGAATTTAGCACCCAGGTATTTTTCAAGGCCATCTGCTGCAACCAGCCCCTTGAAAATCTTCAGTTTCGTTTCACGATCAAACGATGGTGTACATTGAACTGTTTCCAAACGTTGTTGAATCCAGCGCTTTTCATCCGTTGACGTAATGTGCATATACTCAGCACCAACAGAACCACAATAAGTTCTTTCCAGTGCTTTATATAATTCACCCAGAGGCATTGAATCTCTGCCAATGTTGAACGAGCCAACATTAAACACTTTATCAAAGTCCTGCTCAGACAAGTCGTGATAAGACAATTCCAAATCACGCACACGAGCTTGCTTCCACAATCCAAGCGGATCAATATTCGCGTGTTGATGCCCTCTGAAACGGAAAGCATTGATTAATTGAAGTACTCGGACTTGTTTAGCGTCGGCAGGAGCTGAACCAGCTGCGACAACGGGAGTGCGGTGTTTATTTTTGGCGAGGTTTTTAAACTCTTCCTGAATATCTGTGTGACTGGCTTCAACAGAAACTCCATCAACTTCAGGGAGCTTTTCAAAAATTGCTTGCCATTCTTCCGACACTGATGAGGGGTCTTCCAACCAGGATTCGTAAAGTGATTCAATCCAGGCCATGTTTCCACCATCCAGGTGGGATGATTCAATCCATGCTTTCATTACGCCTTCGTGCATTTACCTAAGCCTTATGATGTAGCGCAAATAACAACGTGTTAATTTTTAAAACAAAAAGCCATTCCAAAAAATGAAATGGCTATATACAACAAAATATTTTCAAAAGTCAAAGATATTCAGCCATATTTTCCTTTGACTCTATAAGACCATAGTCTTACAACACGACGCTGAAGCGGCAGTTATACTGCTCGCTTCAATAACATTGACTTAATTTCGCCAATTGCTTTAGTCGGATTCAATCCTTTTGGACAAACACTTACACAGTTCATGATACCGTGACAGCGGAATACACTGTAAGCATCATCAAGGTCGGCAAGACGTTCTTCTGTCGCACTATCGCGGCTATCAGCCAGGAAACGATAAGCATGTAACAAACCAGCAGGACCAATAAATTTGTCTGGATTCCACCAGAAAGACGGGCAAGATGTTGAACAACAAGCACAAAGAATACACTCGTACAAGCCATCCAGTTTCGCACGCTCTTCAGGAGATTGCAGGAATTCCTGAGCCGGTGGTTGTTTCGTATCGTTGATTAAGTATGGCTTAATTTTTTCATATTGCTGATAAAACAAGCTCATATCAATTACAAGGTCACGAATAACCGGTAAGCCCGGTAAAGGACGAATAACAATTTTGCCTTTACCTGATAAGTCAGACAACGGTGTAACACATGCCAGACCGTTCTTACCATTCATATTAATACCGTCAGAACCACAAACACCTTCACGGCATGAACGGCGGAATGACAATGTAGGATCCTGCTCTTTAAGAAGCAACAAGGCATCCAGTACCATCATGTCCTGACCTTCAGGAACTTCTAACGTGTAATCCTGCATGCGAGGTGCGTTATCAACATCAGGATTGTAACGATATATTGAAAACGATAGTTTCATAGTTCGATACTCCTAGTATGTACGCGCTTTCGGTGGGAACGCTTCACGAGTTGTTGGCGTCATATTTACAGAACGCTTGGTCATTGACTCAGTTTCCGGGTTGTAGATCGAATGGCATAACCAGTTCGAATCATCACGCTCCGGATAGTCAAAGCGGCTGTGTGCGCCTCGGCTCTCTGTACGGAAGTTTGCTGCAACCGCTGTTGCATAAGCAGTTTCCATAAGATTATCCAACTCAAGACACTCAATACGTTGAGTATTGAAGTCGCTACTCTTATCGTCAAGGCGAGCAAATTTAAGTCTTTCGCGAATCTCTTTCAACTCATTCAGACCTGTAGCCATTGAGTCACCTTCACGGAATACCGAGAAGTTCAGTTGCATACAGTTTTGAAGATCTTTCTTAATCTGAGCCGGATCTTCACCCTGACCAGGTTTAGATTCTTCCCAACGATTAAAGCGAGCAAGAGATGCATCAAGATCTGATTGAGACGCTTCACGGCTTGTATCTTGTTCATTAAGCGCTTCACCCAGGTGAAGACCTGTTGAACGACCGAATACAACAAGGTCAAGTAGTGAGTTACCACCAAGGCGGTTGGCACCGTGTACAGATACACAGGCAATTTCACCACAAGCAAACAGACCAGGAATAACTTTTTCATTACCGTCAGCATCAACAGTGATTGCCTGACCAGCAACGTTTGTAGGAATACCACCCATCATATAGTGACAGGTTGGAATAACAGGAATAGGTTCTTTTGCTGTATCAACGTGAGCAAATGTTTTAGCAAGCTCACCAACACCCGGAAGACGAGCATCAAGAACTTCTTTACCAAGGTGATCCAGCTTAAGTTTGATATGAGGACCCCATGGACCATCACAACCGCGACCTTCACGGATTTCCGTCATCATTGCACGAGCAACAACATCACGGCCAGCAAGATCTTTAGCGTTTGGTGCGTAACGCTCCATGAAACGTTCGCCGTCTTTGTTCAGTAGGTAACCACCTTCACCACGACAACCTTCCGTTACCAGAACACCTGCGCCAGCAATACCCGTCGGGTGGAACTGCCACATTTCCATGTCCTGAACGGTAACGCCAGCACGAAGTGCCATACCAACACCATCACCTGTGTTAATGTGTGCATTAGTCGTTGACGCGTAAATACGTCCTGCTCCACCTGTTGCAAGAACAACAGCGCGAGACTTGAAGTAAACAACTTCGCCGGTTTCGATGTCGATAGCAGTACAACCAACAACATCACCGTCCTGATTTTTTACCAGGTCAAGTGCATACCATTCACTGAAAACATTCGTTTTGTTTTTTACGTTTTGCTGATACAGCAAGTGTAAAAGTGCATGACCAGTACGGTCAGCTGCAGCAGCTGTACGAGCCGCTTGCTCACCACCAAATTCTTTAGACTGACCACCGAAAGGACGCTGGTAAACTTTACCATTATCAAAACGAGAGAAAGGCAGCCCCATGTTCTCAAGTTCAAAGATCGCTTCAGGGCCTGTTTTACACATATATTCGATAGCGTCCTGGTCACCGATATAGTCGGAACCTTTCACCGTATCGAACATGTGCCATTCCCAGTTATCGTCGTGCGCATTACCTAAAGCAACGGTAATACCACCCTGGGCAGAAACGGTATGAGAACGAGTAGGAAATACTTTTGACAGTAGCGCACATGATTTTCCTGACTCAGTAATCTGTAGCGCTGCGCGCATACCAGCACCACCGGCACCGATAACGACAGTATCAAATTCACGAACTGAAACTTTCACTTACACACCCCATAAAACAAATAAGCCAGCAGCTAAGTAGCCAAACGCCATAACATTTAGTACGAAAAGGATAGCTGAACGAAGGAATTGATCTTTAACGTAATCAGTCAACACTTGCCACAAACCGATGCGCGCATGAACAGCGATACAAGCTAGTGCAAGTAGTGTAAAGATCTTAACAGCAAGGTTACTGAACAGGCCGTGCCATGCATCGTAAGTAACCTCAGGGGTGATAAGGAAGAATCCGATAATGAAAATCGAATATAGCGCTAGAATAATGGCAGTAGCTCTTAGTGACACAAAGTCCTGTACGCCATCACGTTTAAAAGATGCTTGATTTAGAACCATAGCCACACTCCCGCAGCAAGAGAAACAACTACCCAAAGCGCAATAACCAGCTTCGCACTTGAATTTCCAGACTCCAGCTCTTCGCCGTGTCCCATATCCATAAGTAAGTGCCTGATTCCGCCAAGCAAGTGATAGCTCAGAGCAACAATACTACCCCAGGCTATAAATTTGGCGATAAAGGAGGTCATTAACTCTTTTACGAATTCGAACCCTTCTGGAGAGCTTAATGATTCAGCCCACGCCCAAATAATGAAGACGAGAGCGAAAAACATAGCTACACCAGTGACGCGATGAAGAATAGAAGCCCGAGCCGATGCCGGGAAAGCGATCGTGGTCAGATCAAGATTTACTGGTCTTTCTTTTTTCACGGTTATTTGCCTATAAAAAGCCCAAATGAACTCCGGTGATTATTATGAATCCATCCTCTGAACAGAGATGGTCTGCCAATATTACTTTACATATCCATTAAATAAACTTAGCCAAAAGTCTTATATATGGAAAAAGTAACAATATTTACCCTATTAAAAATATGTCGGTAATAAACCGCCGATAGTATATATATGCCTGGTGTATTTTACAATTTTTGATTATTAACATCCCATACCTGAAGCGTCCTGGATTTAAGCTAAAATTAAGAGATGTGTATAGTTCGGCAGACAAACCGAATAAATATAAATAATATTGATAATATTGGCTGTTAAATTGACTTTTGCTAACCAGTTACTGGTAAAATACGCCGGTTTGCTTAATTGACTACATTAACATCCTAAAAGGGGAACTTATATGGCAGATAAAAAGGCCATGATTCATATTGATGGTCAGGAGCCGTTTGAATTGCCCATTTTGAATGGTACGGCTGGTCATCACGTGATCGACGTTCGAACACTGGGCCAGCACGGTTATTTCACTTTTGATCCTGGCTTTATGGCTACCGCATCTTGTGAATCTGAAATCACTTATATTGATGGCGGTAAAGGCGTTCTCCTACACAGGGGATATCCGATCGATCAGTTAGCTGAAAAGTCTAACTATCTTGAACTTTGCTATCTTCTTCTTGAAGGCAAGTTACCAAACAAAGATGAATTAGAAGAGTTCACAACAACCATCACACATCACACGATGGTACATGAGAAGATTGCCAGCTTCTTCCAGGGCTTCAATGTTGAAGCTCACCCAATGGCAATGCTTTGTGGTGTTGTTGGTGCGATGTCTTCGTTCTATCACGACGATTTGGCTATTGACGATCCAGAGCAGCGAAAGCGAAGTGCTCATCGTCTTATCGCTAAGCTACCAACCATTGCTGCTATGGCTTACAAGTACAGCATTGGACAGCCTTTCGTTTATCCACGTAATAACCTGAACTATGCCGAGAACTTCTTACACATGATGTTCTCAGTACCTGCTGAAGAATATAACGTAAGCAAAACTATCGCGAATGCGATGGATAAAATCTTTATGCTTCACGCAGATCACGAGCAAAATGCTTCAACATCTACTGTTCGTCTGGCTGGTTCTTCAGGTGCTAATCCTTACGCATGTATTTCAGCTGGTATTGCTTCTCTGTGGGGACCTGCTCACGGTGGTGCAAACGAAGCTTGTCTGAAAATGCTTCAGGAAATCGGTTCTGTTGACCGCATCCCTGAGTTTATTACTAAAGCGAAAGACAAGAACGATCCATTCCGTCTGATGGGCTTTGGTCATCGTGTTTACAAGAACTTCGATCCTCGCGCTACAGTAATGCGTGATACTTGTCACGAAGTTCTGAATGAACTGAATATCCAGGACCCATTACTTGACGTTGCTATGGAACTTGAGCGTATCGCGCTTGAAGACCCGTACTTCGTAGAGAAGAAACTATACCCGAATGTAGATTTCTACTCAGGTATCATTCTTAAAGCGATTGGCATCCCGACCAGTATGTTCACTGTTATCTTTGCTATGTCTCGTACAGTTGGCTGGATTTCACACTGGGACGAAATGTTATCTCAGAAAGGCCAAAAAATTGGTCGTCCTCGTCAGATGTACACGGGTGAAGTTTCTCGTGAGTATCCAGACATGGACAAACGCTAAGCGCGTTTAATTCTTCCTTAAAAACCCGGTTTTTACCGGGTTTTTTTATGTCTGTTGCAACCTTTGGCCTTTTGACCTTTGCCAGCCAGTTTTTTTCTCGCTACATTCAAACCATTTACGCGTTTCATTCGACTAATGATACAGATTGAAACAAAATAGCACGCCTTAGTCATATTAATTGCTTTATAGTTCGCAACATAAAAATAACGTTTATACATTACATAAGTTACTCATTGATGCTAACCAATAATTAGTAAGATGAACCACAATATGGTTAGATTTATCAGTCACGTGAAACTGGGTTATTTTTAATCACCACTAAGAACTATAACTATATGTTTTTAATGAAATTTATTTAATTAAAAACATTGGCACAGACAGTGCTATGAATCGCACATAGCAAATTTTGGTAATAGGAAGTTATTTATGTCTGCCCAAAAATTTTTCGTAAAACTGGCATTGGCAACCGCAATCGTTTCTGGAACAGCATCATTAACAGGCTGTGGAGAAGCGAATGCATCGAACAACGTTGAACAAAAAGAAGAAAAAGTAGCCACTATTCCGGTTGAAGTAACTTCAGCTATTACGGGCGATATTTCGTCTAACTACTCGACCACCGCAGTCCTTGAAGCTCGTGAAGAAGCAGAAGTCATGAGTAAAGTCGCAGGCATTATCAAAGAACTTTATGTTGAAGAAGGCGACTACGTAAAAGAAGGACAAATCCTCGCAAAAATCGAAAGTGAGCGTTATCAGCTTAATCTCGACAAATCAAAAGCAGAACTGGCCCGTATTAAAAGCGAACTGGAAAGAATCAAAAAAGTTCACGGCAAACGCCTGGTCTCTGCAGACACTTACGAAAAACTAAAATGGGACTATGAAGCGGCAAAAGTCGCGGTAGACATTGCAAAACTAGATTTAAAAGAAACCAATATCGTCGCTCCAATTGATGGTTATGTTGCTCAGCGTTACGTTAAAAAAGGTAATCTGATTCAACAATATCAAGCAAATTCTCTGTTCCATATTGTTCAAAGCAAAGAGCTTCAGGGCATCGTACATTTACCAGAACAACAGTTGTGGCATGTTAAAAAAGGCCTAAACGCAAAACTTAAATTCTCAGGCTCTGCCATTGCTAATGCAACAGCCGTTGTCGAGCGCATCAGTCCAATCATTGATGAAGCGACCGGCACGTTCAAAGTTACATTGAAAGTACCAAATAGCGACGACGTACTGAAACCAGGCATGTTCGCCAGTGTAGATATCCAGTATAAAACCCACACCAACACCATTTTAGTGCCTCACAGCGCTGTGATTTCGATGGACAATACCGACACATTATTTGTCGTCGAAAACAATGTAGTGACGAAAAAGACTGTACAAACAGGCTTCAAAGATGACCAGTTCGTCGAAGTCCTCGATGGTCTGAACATGGATGAAGTTATCGTTACTGCCGGGCACGCCAATCTGAAAGATCAGGCTCAGGTTCAAATCATCGATTCAATTTAATCGGAGCCAACTCTATGAAACTTGTTAATGTAGCGGTCACCCGTCCGGTGACCGTGTGGATGTTCACGTTCGCAATTGTCTTATTCGGTCTGGTTTCGTTATCACGTTTATCGCTGAACTTACTACCAGAACTATCCTACCCAACCCTGACGGTCAGAACCGATTATCCGGGCGCAGCACCGTCTGAAGTTGAACAGTTGGTCACCAAACCCATTGAAGAGACCATAGGTACAGTAAAAGGTATTCGCAAAGTACATTCAGTGTCTCGAGCCAATCAATCTGATGTTGTACTGGAATTTGAATGGGGCACCACAATGGACATGGCCAGCCTTGAAGTTCGGGAAAAGCTGGACGTTCAACAATTGCCATTAGATGTAAAAAAATCACTGATTCTCCGCTTTAATCCGTCGCTTGATCCCGTCATGCGATACGGATTGCAGTTAACAGGTGATGGCGCAACGCCCGATGCGCTAAAAGCCGCCAGAACTTACGCCTGGGAAACGATTAAACGCCAGTTGGAGACCGTATCAGGTGTTGCTTCAGTGAAACTTGGCGGTGGTCTTGAACAAGAAATACACGTTTTAATCGACCCTCAAAAGGCTGGGCAATTAAATATAAGTATTGAATCTATCGCCAATCGCCTTGAACAGGAAAATATTAATGCCTCTGGTGGTCAGTTAGACGATGGAAACAGAGAGTTTTTGATAAGAACTCTTAATCAGTTCAAATCGTTAGATGATATTCGAAATGTCTATATTGCGACCATCGGCAGCCGACACATCAAACTGTCTGATATAGCCACGATTGATGATGTGCATAAAGAACGTACTTCAATCACTCGCGTTAACAATGATGAAGCGATTGAAATCGCCCTGTATAAAGAAGGCGATGCCAATACTATCGAAGTCGCTGAAGGCGTGAAAAAAGCGCTGAAACGTATCAGAAAAGAGCTACCTGAAAACTACAATGTGTCGTTGATTTACGACCAGTCTACGTTTATCGCTAATGCAATTGATGAAGTAAAATCAGCGGCTATTATTGGCGGTATTCTTGCCATGTTCGTGCTGTTTTTCTTCCTGAAAAACATTGCAGCGACCCTGATTATTTCTATCTCAATCCCGGTATCAGTCATCGCTACATTCAACCTGATGTACGGTAATGACATCAGCCTCAACATCATGAGTCTCGGTGGTATTGCACTTGCCGTTGGTCTGTTAGTTGATAATTCAATCGTTGTACTTGAGAACATTGCCCGCCATAAAGAAATGGGGAAATCACCAACTGAATCAGCGACGGTTGGAACGAATGAGGTCGCGATGGCGATTACAGCTTCCACGCTGACAACCATGGCGGTTTTCTTTCCTCTCGTTTTTGTCCAGGGGATCGCAGGTCAGTTATTCAGTGACCAGGCGCTGACAGTAACGTTTGCACTTCTGGCCTCATTAATTGTTGCTCTGACGCTTATCCCAATGCTGTCAGCACATACAAAGAAAGAAAAACCACCCGAAAGTGATGAACTGATCACCGAATCACATCCGGTTCAAAAGCCAGAACAAATCTGGAAATTACCTTTCTGGGCCATTGCGAAGGTTTTCGGTTTTATTTTCCGTGTTGTGTTCTATTACCTGCCACTGGCATTGACCATCGCCTTTACATGGCTATTCAGAGGCCTGAGCTTCGTAACCAGTAAACTGTTCATGCCTTTACTCTGGTCATTCGACAAATTCTATAATGGCTTTGCTCACGTATATCATCGCGTACTGGAACTGGCGCTGAAACAACGGGCATTGTTTATGACTCTGATCATCGCAGCAGGTAGTTCATCACTTATTCTGTTACCGAAAGTTGGTGTTGAACTTATTCCGGACATGGCACAAGGAGAGTTCGTCGTTGAAGTTAATCTTGCACCGGGTACTGTGCTGGAAGAAACCGACGGAGTATTACTAACCCTGGCTCGCACCGCTGCAGAACATCCGGATGTCGAGCGAACGTCAACACTGGCAGGCACCGGCAGTTTGATGAATGCATCGGCCTCTCAGGGTGGAGACTACTGGGGAAAAATTAATGTCATTCTGAAATCAGGTCGCGGTGAAGCTGAACAAGCATCCGTTATCAATGCATTACGTGATGTAGTACAGCGAATTCCTGGCGTCGAAGCTAAATTCACCTCTCCTGAATTGTTCAACTTTGCTACGCCACTTGAAATTGAATTGTCTGGTTATAACCTGACATCACTACGTAGAGCCTCTGACGCTATTGCAAGCCAACTGGCAGATAATGGACGATTTGTAGATATCGAAACGACACTGCAAGACGGCCAGCCGGAAGTTAAAGTAGTGTTCGACCACGAGCGACTGTCGCACCTTGGCTTGACAGCACCAGCAGTTTCACGTTTGATTGACGCCAAAGTTGGTGGAAGTATCGCGACA
The DNA here is from genome assembly GCA_965656875.1 of Alteromonadaceae bacterium. Taxonomy (GTDB): domain Bacteria; phylum Pseudomonadota; class Gammaproteobacteria; order Enterobacterales; family Alteromonadaceae; genus CBFHMJ01. Next base: position 203,402 of record CBFHMJ010000003.1, on the reverse strand, counting down.
CAATATTCAATCAATGACCGTAAAGTTGATGTATTAATCAGAACGCAGGAACGTGACCGCGACTCGGTTGAAGATATCGCTAATATCAATGTTAATCCGGGCGGTGAATTCCCGGTGCCATTATCTTCAGTTGCTTCCGTAACACAGAGCATTGGTCCGGGTGAAATTACCCGAGTGAGTCAACAGCGTGTCGCTATTATCTCAGCTAACCTGGCCTATGGCGATCTGAGCAAAGCAGTCGCAGATGCCCAGCGCATTCTGACGAATACCCAGTTACCACTTGACGTTGATGCTCGCATTGCAGGACAAAGTGAAGAAATGGATGCTTCTTTCGAATCACTGAAGTTTGCGTTACTACTGGCCGTTTTCATGGTTTATATTGTGATGGCTTCTCAGTTTGAATCACTATTGCATCCATTCTTGATTCTGTTCACTGTGCCTCTGGCCGCTTCTGGTTCAATCTTCGGTCTGTACATCACAGGCACGAATATCAGTATCATCGTCTTTATCGGTCTGATTATGCTGGCAGGTATCGTCGTAAATAATGCCATCGTACTCGTTGACCGAATTAATCAGTTACGTGAAGACGGTGTAGACAAGATCACCGCCATCAAAGAAGCTGCTGAAAGCCGGCTACGTCCAATCATCATGACCACACTCACCACCACCTTAGGTCTGTTACCAATGGCGATTGGCCTGGGTGAAGGTGCAGAAATTCGGGCACCAATGGCTATCACTGTGATTTTCGGTCTCGGCTTTTCCACGCTATTAACGCTGCTGTTCATTCCAATGATCTACAGCGTATTCGACAGAAAAACCTTTGCGAAGCCTGCGACGAATGCCGAGGTGACTCATGGCTAATTCTACTGAACACAATACGGGCGCAGCATTAGCCGCATTTGCGCTAAAGCGCCCGGTAACAATCTCGATGATATTTTTATCGATGTTGTTACTGGGTGTTGTATCCAGTCGATTGTTACCGCTAGAAAAGTTTCCAGGTATCGATTTCCCAGGGGTCTTCATAGAAGTCCCCTACCCTAATTCTACGCCAACCGAGGTTGAGCGAACGATTACACGCCCAATTGAGGAAGCGTTAGCAACTATCTCAGGCATCGAGCGCCTGAGCTCAAATTCTTTCGAAAACCGCGCCAATATCCAGCTGTTTTTCGACTGGGGCGTGAACATTAAAGCCAAAAGTATTGAAGCCCGAGAAAAACTGGACGCTATTCGTCAGGAATTACCGGATGATGTTGAACGAGTCATTATCAACCAGTTCAACATCGCAGAAATGCCCGTTTTCCAGCTTCGTATTTCCAGTGACCGTGATTTATCACTGGCCTGGGACATGTTGGAAAGAAACCTGAAACGTCCAATGGAACGGGTTCAGGGTGTCTCTCAGGTCTCTCTTTATGGTGTAAACAAACGAGAGATTCAAATCACCGTTGATGCAGAAAAGCTTACCGCTCTGAGTATTCCATCAGATGAACTGGTTCAAACGCTCAGTAGCTATAATTTTTCAATGACTGCAGGTCATATCATTAATGGCAATCGAAAAATCATTGTTAATCCTCAGGGTGAGTTCCGTGATATCGATGAAATTCGCAATCTGATTATTCGTAAAGGGGTGCGTCTGAAAGATGTAGCAACCATTCAGATGGCATTGCCAGAACCTTTCGAAGGACGTCACCTGAACCAAACTTATGCCATCGGTATGGATGTCCATAAAGAAGCTAATGCTAACCTGGTTGAAGTAGCAGAACGCGCTTTAAAGGTTATTGATAAAGCATCTGCTAACCCGCAGTTTAAAGGGATTAACCTGTACATCATGGACAACGCCGCAGAAGGTGTTACCAATTCGCTATCCGATTTATTGAATGCGGGTCTGTTGGGCGCGTTCATGTCCATGATCGTGCTGTATTTATTCCTAAGAAATCTGCCAACTACCCTGATTGTTGTTACATCCGTACCATTTGCAATCTGTATCACACTGGGTGTGATGTATTTGATGGATTATACGTTGAACATTCTGTCCATGATGGGCTTGATGCTGGCCATTGGTATGCTGGTAGACAACGCGGTTGTGGTCACGGAAAGTATTTTTCAACAGAAGAAACTAACATCTGATCCAGTAAAAGCGACAACAATGGGTGTGGGTAAAGTTAGTCTGGCGGTTATCGCCGGTACTGTGACAACAGCTATCGTCTTCTTACCGAATATTGTTGGTAAAAAAGTACAGCTCACTATTTTTCTTGAGCATGTTGCCATCTCAATCTGTATCTCGTTGTTCGCGTCATTGATTATCTCGCAAACTTTGATCCCATTACTGGCGTCTAAAATCAAACAACCGGTTGAAACCAAGCCCAAAAAGCCAGGTCGATTACAACGATTTTATGACAAAGTACTGTCATTAACACTCAATAATCAAAAGACCAGTAGTGTCGTGGCTATTCTGTTATTTGCCAGTATCGCTATACCGTTAAGTGTCGTGTCTAACGACGAAAACCCGGATGACTCGCGTGAACGGCTATTCATGAACTTTCATGTTATTTCCAGTTTTCCACTGGAAGAGATGGAAGACATGGTGACTGAAATGGAAAACTACCTGTATGCCAACAAAGACGAATTTCACATTGAATCCGTTTATAGCTACTACAATACAGATCGGGCCGAATCAACCATAATCCTGCAAGATGACATGCCAATCAGTATGTCTGAGTTAAAGGAAAAAATTCGAGCTAACTGGCCTGTGCTGGCGCGAGCCAATCCATCATTTGGCTTCAATCAGGGCAATGGCGGTGGTGTTCGAATTAACCTGCAAGGACCATCCACCGATGTATTAATGAAAATTTCCGAGAGTATTCTTCCCGCCATTAAAGGCATTGAAGGGCTCGAAGATGTCACATCCGATGTAAATGCGAATCAATATGAGCTTCAGGTAATTGTTGACCGAACAATGGCACACCGCCTTGGTTTGAGCGCCCGAGATGTCGCAACAAAAGTAGCAACTGCGTTGCGTGGTCGTAATTTACGAACCTATCGCAGTGAACAAACAGGCGAAGTGCGCGTACTGATTAAATTCAATGAAGAGTTTGGTGAGTCGACGGAAAACCTGCTTAATCTACCCGTCATTCGTCAGGATGGACGTGTTTATACCCTGGATTCACTGGCAAGCATTAAAACGGCACCTCGCGCCGGACAAATTCGTCGCTATGAACGCCAGACCGGTCTGAGAATACAAGCTAATCTGGCTGATGATTTTACGCTGGATGAAGCAAAAGCTGAGCTGAATGCAATTATCGACAGTCTGTCTTTACCTCATGGCTATGATGTTAACCTGGGCGGAAGCTTCCAACGCCAGGAAGAAGAAAACAGCATTATGGCAGAAAACATGTTGCTAGCGATTGCGATGATTTACATCGTTATGGCCGCACTGTTTGAATCCATCTTACTGCCGACTGCAGTACTGTCTTCACTGTTCCTGTCATTTGTCGGGGCATTTTGGGCATTTTTGATTACTGGCACACCAATGTCCGTTATGGGAATGATTGGTATGCTGATTTTGATGGGGATTGTCGTCAACAACGGCATTGTACTGGTTGATCAGATAAACCAGCTTTCAAAACATTATGACCATCTACACGATGCGATTATTGAAGCTTGTCGCACTCGGGTCCGTCCTATATTAATGACTGTCGCGACAACCATTCTTGGTCTGATCCCACTGGCATTGGGCGGCACTCAGATTGGTGGTGATGGTCCTCCGTATACGCCAATGGCTATTGCGATTATTGGTGGTCTGGTGTTTTCCACACTAACCAGTCTGGTTCTGGTGCCACTAACATATGTGCTGCTACTGAAACTAAGATTCAGAACCAGCAATATGATCAAACGTGCAAGAGCGTTAGCCAGTCAGACGCCTCGTCTACGCACGCAACGCTGATTAACGTATCGACACATTCACACATAAAAAAAGGAGAAGTGGTTGCTTCTCCTTTTTAATGTGCAAATGTCTTTCGATGATTAATTCATATCATCCGCATAACGCTTTAACAGTTCCAAAGGCACCACTTCCAACGCTCGTTCATGCGTACCAGACAAATAAACTCGTGGCGCTGCACCTTCTTCATACGCCTGTAGCCAGCGTAATGCACATAAACACCAGCGATCACCTGGCGTTAGTCCAACAAAATTAAATTCGGGTCGATCCGTAGATAAATCATTGCCAACCGACTTTGAATAAGCCAGAAACTCAGCCGTTGCTGTAATACACACCGTATGCGAGCCTGTATCCTGTTCACAGGTATTACAGTGTCCGTCTCGAAAAAATCCAGTTATCGGATCATGACCACAGGCGAGCAACGGTTCTCCAAAGACATTTTTTGATGGATACTTCTCGATTTCACTCATGATTGCTCTCTTTTAGTTATTGATAAACGCCTACAACAGCTAACTTTACCTGACTGACCTGCTGAGGTTGAATGTCAGGTAACGCCAGCTTTCGGCCAATATTTCGAATCTGATGTCTCGACGTATTCTGAATGAAAGAAGGAATAACAGCTTTCGCCAGTTCATTATCAGCATCATCCAGTAACGTCACTTCAATATGCGCCGATAATCGTTTAACACCGGTGTACTCGTAACGTCCGTAAAGTACCAGATCATTACCACTTTTACTTACCTCAAGGTTACTAAAGGTAAAGTGTCGCTGAGCGTACTCATACAGGGCATTCAACGAATCAATGTCATCAGCGGCTTTTAGCCAGGTTTCCAGTGCTTTGGTATCTCGTTGGCTATCTAATGCTTTGATTTTCTCTAATGCATCGCTAACCTGCTGCTTTTCTGCTGCCAGTCCTGATTGACGCGCTTGCAACTTTTTAAACGTTTCCAGCTTTTCTGGCGAATCGGCTAACATCCGTAAATTAAATGCTTCTTCCAGCTGTGGTTGAATGCCAGCTTTTATAGCCTTAACCTGTTCAGTGATATCCCGTTTGTTTTTCAATGCAACAACATCACCAGTTACCTTGCCGTTATCAACAATGACTGAACGGTAAATCTGGCCAGCTAACATATCTTCTTTGATTAACACACCCATCTTATGCATTTCATCAAACTGATACAGCGTTTCTTTTACATCAACGTGTTGCATATCATCAGGACGAAACCAGTAAACTTCATCCAGCACCAGCGGATATTCAATCAATAGGTTAACCTTTGTTCGTCCATCCGCCAGTATTTCAGACGACAACACTTCAACATCGATAAATTTTTTAAGTGCCTTCTCCAACTCGGCATACCAGGCATCCGACGACAAATATAGCTGTCTGACAGGTCGATGCAGGGCTGCAAATTCATCCGTGGAAAATTGTTGTTGTTCCTCGGCGGAAATCAGCTGATAGTCGGCGGTTTCAATATACGAACGTGCAACCGTCTCTGGTGAATCCGATGAACACGCAGCCAGCAAACAGCACAGGCCACACAACAATCCTTTAAAAACTTGATCCAATTTCATGTAAAAACGTTTTCCTTTGTCTCTGAACAGGGCGGATTATCTACTAATCTTGTCAAAATACCAACTCACTAAGGTTTGACAGTCAGCTAAAAGTAAACCATACCTGAATAATCCGACACCACCCACCAGGTGAACAATGAGCCACGAAAAACACTACCTGTACTGGCTATCCACTGACTTACGAATGGAAGACAATCATGCCATCTCGTATGCCTGCCAACAGGCCGATACGCTGGATATTGTTTACACATTGAATATCGACGACTTCAAGCGGTCACGCTTCAACATGAAACGTCTGGCAAAAAACAAATGGAATTTTATTAAAGCGTGTCTCGCTGATCTTCACCAACACTTAAAAGCGGCAGGCCAGCATATTCATTTGTTGCAAGGCGATCCGTTAGACAAATTAACACTGTTTATCCAACGTCATCGCATTACTCATTTCATTTGCCAACGACCTGTTGGATGGGATGAAGTGCGGATGATTGAAGCATTAACCCGCCAATTTCCAACATTGATGATCACGTTTTTTGATCAAAATACGCTGTTCAGTGACCGCCAGCTTCTGCAAACACTCGGCACACTCCCAGCCACTTTTTCAGCGTTTAATCGACGCATGGGAGCCGTACTGGATGAAATGTCGCAACATATCGAACAATATATTCAACCTTATCCTCAGGGCATACCGCCTGCTCTGCAACCTGCGGAAAAAACACCGGGTCTGAAGTTTTCAAAACATGACGAGGTATTCCGAGGTGGCGAATCCAACGCACAACTGCATTTAATGAGTTATTTTCAGACCTCGTCACCGTCCTGCTATCAACAAACACGTAATGAACTGGATGACTGGCATGCCTCCACTAAATTCAGTCCCTGGCTGGCACAAGGCAGTATTTCCCCCCGACAAATCCTGGCAACTTACGTCCGTTATCAACGAAAGCATCCAGATGATGACCAATCAAAAGGCATTATCTATGAACTGATGTGGCGTGAATACTTTCAGTGGTACGCTCGCGAGCATGGGAAAAAACTCTTTACGTTTTCAGGTATTACCGAAACGAAACCACTGACAACCTTCCACAGTGAACGTTTTGAAAAATGGTGTCAGGGTACGACGCCCTGGCCCATTGTTAATGCCTGCATGCATCAACTTATGCGAACGGGCTACTTATCAAACCGAGCGAGGCAAATCGCAGCAAGCTGTCTTATTAATGAACTGGAATGTGACTGGCGATATGGCGCAGCCTGGTTTGAACAGCAACTGATTGATTACGATGTCGCGTCAAACTGGGGAAACTGGCAATACATCGCTGGTGTAGGTTGCGATCCCAGAGGTGGCAGACATTTCAATCTGGACAAACAAACTGAACAGTACGATCCGGATCAACGGTATATCCGTCGCTGGGACGGACAACCACCTAAAGAAGCCCTGGACAGTCGTGACGCTGCTGACTGGCCACATCGTTAATGATGTGGCGGGTTAGCAATCTAAAAATAACCCATGTGAGCTATTAATTTATCGAAATACAGCAGTAATCATCAGAAGAAAGCACGTCTTTTCCCTCTATCTCCCCGCGTTTATTCCACGTTAACCCGGTAAAACTTGCATTGTTGTTTTACATCTATGTTCAACATGAAAAATACATCGCCACCATGAATGGCAAAAGGCTGACAAAAAACGGATTTAATCGCTCTAATCCATTGTTTTAATTGATGTTAATTGAAAATCAAAACACTGACATGATACACCTGAAAAACGCTGTTTGGCGTAACAACACAATGAACAAACTAAGAGGAAATAACTATGCCCAGTAGCCCAGGTCTTGTATCAATGGCACAGCAATTTAGTGGACTGCCCATTAAATCACTCATTGGCGCACCATTAAAAGCTGCCGCTGATGCGAACGGAATGATGGCACGAACCCAAACTCAGTTCATGCTAACAACCTGTTTCAACAAATCTGAAGACTCCAGCGATCCAAAAAAATCTAAGCTGGAGCCCATCATGATCGAGTTCAATTTAACTCGTTCAGTTATTAAAGCGGATGGTTCTCCCGGCGAGCCAGCTACCACGACGTTTACCTTGCCACTGTTAACACTGATTCCGTTGAATTCACTGGCCGTTGATGACGTAAAAGTACATTTCGAAATGGAAGTAAAAAGCTCCATGTCGAATGACAAAGAAACCTCAAGCTCATCAGACACATCTGCAAAAGCTGAAATGTCTGCGTCATATAACGCTGGCTTGTTCTCTGTCGAAGTCAGTGGCTCGGTTTCTCATAACAGCAAATCATCATCCAGTGAAAAGCAACACTATGAATCATCTAATCAGGCGAAATACGAGATTGACGTACATGCCGGGCAACTTCCTCTACCAAAAGGTGTTACGACAATCATTGATGCATTCACCAAAAACATTGCTCCAATACAGTTAAAACCGGACGAAAAGGACGGTGACGAGTAACCACTAAATCAGGCACCAACAGGTGCCTCTTATTTTACCCGGAGATAAAAATGATAAAATTCCAGGCCCTGATGCAGGCCATTCACCAAAGCATTCACAGTGCAGCCGAAGCCGTTGAAGCGCAAGGTGTAGAACATCTTGATGACTTTTTCGATTTAATCGAAAACCCGGAGACATCTGATGATGCGACGGGTAATGTCACCCACCGACCTAAAATGGTTGCAATGGAATTTCCCAGTCGAACTCCCGATGGTGTAGAAACCGTTATCGCCAATATTCCGCTTATTTCGCTCTCTCCTATCAGCTCTCCACGAATTGAACAGGTGAAATTCAGTGCTGAACTTGAGGTTACTTCTGACGACAATGATGAATTACTCGTCGCATTTCCCAACCATAAATCCAGTGGCATGTTCAGCAAATCAGCCGATAAATCCGAAGGTAATACTCGCATTGAAATCACACTGAAAGGAGGCGAACCGCCGGAAGGATTACAAAAAGTGATTGAAGGCTATGAACGAGCATTACGCGCACAAATTCCAGGTTAAAAGCGGAGGACTGGCTTATGACAGCACCATCAGGTATTGCAAAACAATTCAGTGGTTTGCCACTCAAAGCATTAATCGGCGCACCGCTCAAAGCAGCCACTGATGCGAATGGGATGATGGCCCGGGCACAGGCAGACTTTCTTCTCGACACCTGTTTTGAGAAAGATGAATCTGCGGAAGGTCATCTCAAACCCGTGATGATCCGATTTAAACTGGAACGACAATCCATCAATGAAAAAGGTGAAATGCTGGCACCGCTTGAAATGGACATGAGTCTGCCACTGATGACCATTATCCCACTCAATTCACTGGCGATTGATAACATGAAAATCTCATTTGAAATGGATGTAAAATCCTCAACAGAGCGACATTATCAATCTCATGCAAGCCAGTCCCAGATCAGTCAGGCTAATAGCAGTAGTCAGCAGACGGCTCCCAAAAACGGCTTTTCAGTCAATAGCCATGCTCACCAGTTTGATACCGAGATGCACGGCTCACTGGCGAAATCATCGAAAGGAAAATCAAGTCAGCAGTCAACAGCCAGTGCAAAATACGAAATTGAGTTACAAGCCAGTCAGCTACCTCTGCCCAAAGGGGTCACGGCTATCATTGATGCATTCAGTAAAAGCTTTTCGCCAGTAACGGTTAAAAGTTAAAACGTATATTTAATCCCGCAAAGGACTCTCTCATGAGTATGACTACCACGATAAACTGTCCAAATTGCAATTCACAAATCGCGATGGATATCCCACTTCTGCTATCAGGAACTAAGTTCACTTGCCCTAACAGCCAATGTCAGGCAACCATCTCCCTGTCATCCGCTGACAGACCCGTGTTATCCGATGCGATTGAAAAAGTCTCACAACTCAAACGAGATGCTGAAGATGCTAAAAACGACTATTAAGGTCTGATGATCCTGGTTGCTTGTATAGCCGTCTGAATAGCCCTGGGAAGAGAACAAAAACAGGTGCCGGTTAACAGCACCTGTTTCAAACTGTATTATCACTTCACGATACAAACTAAGACCAGCCAAATATAGCCATATTCAGCACCAGACCATTGCTCACCAACCATAGAGAAAATGCCAGTTGTGCCAGTATAGCCAGCAAACCAAACCAACGGTGGAACTTGCCAACCGCGTGTTTTTGCTGAATCCAGCACCATGCCGCCACACCACTAAGTACTGGTACCAACAGACTACTCAGAAACACCCACAACGTTTTAGTGCTAACCTGAGTCAAGGCTGCCATTACATTTGGGCTTTGACTGACCAGCAATAACACGGCTGCATTCGTCAGAATCACCAGGCCATTAATAGCGGGCCAGAGCTTAAGTGTTACGCCAGATGCCGCCAGCCCTGCTGTAAATCCACCTGAACGACGGATCTGAGAAGGTAACCAGAACAACAAACAAATGACCGCGATCACACTCGTTAACACCGTCAGCATCAAAATAACTCTCGGTCCCCACACGGACAAGCCGCTAACTCGCTGCAACGTCATCGGTCCGTATGTCAGTACTGGCCCCGCCAACGGATCGTTAGTCATTCGCAACACAGGCTGTCCGGTAGACTGCTGTAAAAGTTGTCCATTTTCACCAGGTATCAGTCGACGGGGTTTACCGCCAGGCGCAGGCCCCAACAACAACGCATCACCCGCAGGTAACAACCGCCATGCCACCAGCTGAGAAAATGGTGCCCAGCGTTCTGATACCGTGCTGATCACCCGGTAAAATCCTGCCAGCTTTTTCTCATCGTCCGTTAATGCTCGTGTCGCTTTTGCTGATTCTGGTTTTTTAATATCAGCTCGTTGCGCGACGTATTGTTTCGTTTCGTAGTCAGCGACCACCTGCTGTAACTGGTTAATGACCGGTCCTTCGCTGTTCACCAGAATAACGTGACCAATCCCAATATCTGATTGCCAGGCTATTAACGCCTGACTACCCGGTACGGCACCGTCGTGCGCATTAAACATGAATCCCCGATGATGAATACGTTTCAGACCTGGCGTGAAGCCATGATCCAATCCTGAACGTTCCGGCGATGTCATTCTGTTGACTGACGAAGCAGATAACAATGCATGGTCGTCTAACTGTCCGTTGTTCAGCATCATCAACACCAGCCGTGACAGCTCCTGGGAACTGGTCTTCAATCCACCAGCGGCTCGAAAGAAAACCGTCTGTGTCTGAGCACGGCGACCATTGCGATAACCCGCTGTACCCTGTTGTTGCCAGTCTCGATCATTCAAATAACCGGTGTGTGGCATCGCTGCTGGATCAAACAAATACTGACGGACATACTGTTCAAACGTTAAACCGGATAACACTTCAACAATACGAGCCGCCACCACAGCACCGGTGTTGTTATAGGCCTGACGTGAACCTGGAACCCAGCGAGAAGTCCGCGTTTCCGGATGAGCTGCTAATTGCTGTTTGGTTGTCAGTGCGGTATTCCCAGTAAAACCAGCCATGAGTGAAGGATGCGGTGCATCCCAGCCTGTTGCATGTAACAACAGATGTTCAACGGTTACCGGATGTTCACTCTGCCAGGGATTACTAAACTCAAATTCCGGCAATAGATGACTAATATCAGCGTCCAGCGTGAGTTTACCCTGTTCGACTTGCTGCATAATCGCTATAGCAACGATTACTTTTGCCACCGATCCGGCCTGAAACAAAGAGCCTGACGTAACCGGTTTTCCCGTCTTTGTATCGCGAACACCGTAATTGTATTGCCACGATTCCCCCGCTCGATTAACGATGTTGATCGACGCACCGGGCGCTTTGGATTGCTCCATCACCTGATCAAGCCGCTTTTTAAGTTGGGCCAGTTCATGGGGATTATTGAACGAGGCCTGACTATCAAAAGTCAGCAACATCAGGCCACTTAACATGATCAAAAACGCCTGAACACTCCATGCCCGAACACCGTTCAACCAATGTTGTGACATACATAAAAAAACAGGTTTCATTCTGCACCATCCTCTGATATCGATAAAAATAACAATGTTGGCGAGAGTATTCAGGAAGCAGGTTATGTGGCTCAAACGAAGGTTCATGACTTGTTGTGTTGCCTGATAATTTGCTAAGGTCACAAAAAGCCACATGCAATAACTGCATGATTAAAAAGAATAAATCAATATGACGCAACTGGATATTAATCAAACACTGACGTTTGGACCCTTTACATTTTTCCCCACACAGGATCGTTTAATCCATCGGGATAAAAGCACAGAATCCGAACACGATGTCAGACTTGAGCCACAAATCAGTCAATTATTGCATTTGCTGATTCAGCATCAGGGCAACATTCTCAGTCGGGAAGCGATAATGACAGCTATCTGGCAGAATCGACATGTCAGTGACGACGCACTTCGTGCCGTGGTTAAAAAATTGCGCGCAGCCCTGAACGATAATGCAAGAGCACCGCAATACATAAAAACGTTACCGATGAAAGGTTATGTATTTATCGCGACCGTCACCCTGGGCTCGTCAGAACCATCACTGGTAGAACCAAACGGTGACGCTCAGTCAGAGACTGACGATTCGACTAACGCCACACAAGCAAAAACAACAACAGCTGCAATCGTCACCCAGCACGCTGCGTCTGTTTCACCATCTGTCCGGCTTCCGATAAAAACGCTTTTACTGGCATTGCTACTCATTATCGCCCTTCTCGCTTCATTGAACTGGCTGTCTTCAGAAGCGATCAGACAAGTTATCTCAACACCAGAAACCGTGAATACCGATGCAGAGCTGTCCCAGCCGGACATTGAACAGCTAACAGATATGCCGGGATCAGAAGTCAATCCAGACTACAACCCTCATTTCCAATTGCTCGTCTTCTCTCACCGCACCGACTCCACAGCTCCGTTACAGCTTTACTTTAAACATCTCAGGACCGGACGTATCCAGCGAGTCACATGGGATGATTATCATTACACCAATCCACTGTGGTCTGCCGACGGTCGTCGGTTGTTGTTCTCCCGCTCCAGACAACAGCTTTCGTCCATTGAACACCTCATCAGTGAATTTGATCCGCAACAAGGTATTACCCAGACGCAAATCATCCCAATAACAATAACCGCCGGACGCTATGTACTCGGATGGGGGGCTGATAATCAAACGATCTATCTTAAAAGGGATGGGTCTTCGCCAATGAACAAAGGCATCGAGCAACTTAATCTGACCACACAGGCACTAACTCGAATAACCGCCCCTGATGTCGCTGGTCCCGGCGATTTCTTTGCCAGAACTTCACCGAGCGGTGAGTTATTAGCAATTTTAAGAGCGGTAAATCGTACTCGAACCGAGCTATTAGTGTTGAATTTGCAGGACGGACGTTTAATCACGCATCAGGTAATGCCCGCCGGTGTTGCTCGCCTTGCCTGGCAAGCAGATAGCCAGCGAATAGTCACTTCCGGCTTCAACGGTAATATGTACGATGTAGCGGTAGCATCGGGGCAGATCACACCTGTTCAGCTGGCGCATTCCAACGTTAATCATGTCTTTTATGATTGTCGTCATTTAGCTGCAAAACCAAATTGTTTCTTGCTACGTCAACACAATGGAAATTATCTGGATATTCTGGAACGTCCAAATCCTTTAGCGCCTGCTACCTCCCCCATGCGCCCCGGCACAGTCAGCAATATCATGGCAGGCGATCATTTATCGTTAGCTGGTGCTGATGACTTTCCTGTTTACAATCAAACGGCTGATACCCTGTACTTCGTGAGTCGTCAGAATAAACAACAACACTTGTATCGCTATCGACCACCGCATCAACCCGAAGCTATCTTTACATTGAATCCGGCACAAACGGTCCACTCATTGCAACTATCACCCGACGAATCGAAAGCCACAGCGATGATTGATAAACGCGTAGCAGTGATCGACATTAGCGCACAAACGCAGGTTTTTCTGACTAGTGATGTTGAACAGGCCAATAACCCGGTCTGGTCAACGCAACAACCTGATACTGTCATTTATAGTCTGAAACAGGGTGACAAATCTGCCTTATTCAGTCACGTCGCTGGCGAAAGTCGCCAACGGTTGCACGATTCTTTTATCGCTATTCGGCAATCCCAGACACATCATATCGCCCTGGATTCATCGCTGACACTCTGGCAATTAAAGCCATCCGGCTGGCAGCAACTAACAACAACAGGTTCAACGGGCAATCCAACAGCGATTAAGATCCCTTCGGCTAATCCGAATCGCTGGCAGCTCGCCGGTAATGCCGTGTACTACGTAAGACGACAACACCGCACGGCCGTGGCTGGTCGCATTGATATTATATCGGGTGAAATAGAGGAAAAAGCGTTGGAGAACAACCGTTTTCGGCTTAATTTTGATATCAGCCAGGACGAGAAGAAATGGTTAGAAGTGAAATCGCTGGTAGCTCAAAGCAACGTGATCAGAGCCAGTTGGTAACTGGCCGATGACAATTAAAATGCGTGGGTGCGCCATCACCCACCCAATAACTATATCCGTTCAACAACTATACCCGCTCAATAACAAGAATGACTTCGCCTACTTTAAAGCCGAACTTAATAATGTCGCTCTTATTCAATAACTTTGATTCTGTGACCAGATACATCCAGTCATCCAGCGTTACGGTGAGATCATCACCATCGACCTGAATCGTGAGGTCATAACGCCAGTAAAACACTGAGCCAGCGGCTGCGCCGGATGCTTCACCGATAACATCTCCGGCGGTTCCGGTGTATGTACCGTCAGGCTGTTTCGTCATAATCCAGGTGCGAGTTGCCTTCTCGCCATCGTCATACACAAACCATTCTTTGATTTCCCCTACACCATCACTCCAGCTTGCGTCGATATCAACCGTGAAGCGACGAGTTAACGAGCCACTACGATCCAGCACAATGCCATAAGCTTTTAATTCACCCTCAAAAAAGGTTTCCGGTTTAAAAATCGGCGTTGTCGCCTGATAACTCTCAAGCGGCGCACTGGAACACGCATTCAATAACACCGCGATAAATATGATCAATAAACGTGTGATACGAGGCATGATTCATTCCTGCTTTAACGAAAGAAAAGCTTTCTGGTCAATAAACACAGTGTTTACTGTGCGATGAGTTTTTTACGTAACTTTGGTCTCGACGTATCTTCAGATAACCAGATAGCCAGAAAAGCCGGGCCAAAATCAGGATCAACTATAACGCCCAATGGTTTATCACCTGCGTAAAACCGGGCTTGTCGCTGTTCATCAACAATCAGTGTCAGCTCATCACCTTCTTTAATATCAGGCCAGATAGTCTGTAACTGTTCGACCCAGATTTGTTGTCTGTCACTGTTAAATCCAAGGTGCTCCCATTGCTCAACCGTTGCATCTATCAACTCCTCCTGTTCGATATCTCGCAGGTAAGACAACCGCAACGCCTGAGGAAATCCATCCGAGCGCCACGGCTCGGTTTTCACATACAATTCAGCGTTATAAACATCCCAGAACAACACAGACATTTTGCCTGAACCAACCAGCTGCAACCCGGTCAGCGGGCTGGCCTGAAGCTGCCCAATCAACAAAAACGCGGTCATTAATCCTACGTTGCACACTTTAGCAAGCCAGGAGTAACATTTTGTTTTGCATTGTTTGTTCATGTGCTTTCCTGAAGTTTTAAATATCGTGGAAAAACATCCCGGGCCAGCCAGGTTAGCAATGGCAATATCACTCCCCAGCAAGCTGCCATAATGGTTAACGACGTCATTTCTGGTTGTGCCAGAGACAGCGCACCCAGCTTTTGTCCGGCCAGATAGCTGAGTGGCCCAGCAACTGCACCGACTACAACGACGGCCAGTAACGGAAGTCGTTGCAACCAACTCAGGCTATGACCAATGGCCAACGCAAACAGTAACCAAAGAACCGTCAACCACGCCGGAATAACCGGTTGATCAACCAGCAAAATACCAGACGATATGAGCAACTGATCCATCACGACACCAGGTAACGCCAGCAGCAACAGCAAGATATCGGATTTCAAAGAGGGAGATAACGCAAAATGAACGATTACCAACAACGCCATAAATTCGGCGGATTGAGGCAACGACAAGGCAGCCAGTAACCAGCCAACCTGGAATATCGCAAGATTTATAACCCAGAATGGTAATCGCGGTGAGCGCATTATTTCCCGTCCTGTACCGGATAATCGAGAATTAACTTTTCATGCTCTGCCAGGTAGCCGGGTTTTCTGGCCGTCAGATGAACGGTACTAATCACGCGTTCCAGAAAAGCCCCTTCGCAATAACACAGGTAATAATGCCAAAGCCGTTTAAAGTCATCTTTAAAGCCCAGCTGTTGCAATTCATCCCAGCGTTGATGGAATCGCACACGCCAGTCTGCCAATGTCCGGGCATAATGCAGCCCGATATCCCGCACACTGTCGACTACCATGTCAGACTCACGAATAATGTGATTCGTCATTTCAGACACCGACGGTAAACAACCGCCAGGGAAAATGTACTTTTGAATGAAATCGACGTTACGACGATAGTGATCATACCGCTGGTCGCTAATCGTAATAGCCTGGATTAGCATGCGACCATTATCTTTTAATAACCGATTGCACGTCGCAAAGAACGTCGCAAAAAACTCATGTCCAACCGCTTCGATCATCTCAATCGACACCAGCTTGTCATACTGCCCTTCCAGTTCTCGGTAGTCTTTATTCAGCAACGTGATTTTGCTCGTTAGTCCGGCCTGTTTTATCCGGGATTCAGCCAGCTGATATTGTTCATCGGAAATGGTCGTCGTCGTTACTTTACAGCCGTAATGTGTCGCGGCGTATATCGCCAGACCGCCCCACCCGGTGCCAATTTCGACCAGATGGTCATCAGGACTTAACGCCAGTTGCTCGCAAATAGTTTTCAGTTTCAATTGCTGCGCCGCGTCCAAATCAGACGCCTGTTCCGGATGATAAATCGCACAGGAATACATCATGGTTGGATCAAGAAAACGCTCGTACAATCCATTACCCAAATCATAGTGGGCCACAATGTTACGTTTAGAGCCGGATTGTGTGTTGGCATTAGTACGATGGCTTAACTTGTTTTTAATCGCTGATAGCCAGGAGATTTTTCCTTCGATACGATCCAGCGCTTCCTGACTTTTTGCGAAAACCTGAATCAGTTGCGTCAGATTCGGCGTATCCCATTGCCCGAGAATATAGCCTTCTCCGGCGGCAATACTTCCGCCTTTGACCATGTCAGCGAAAATTCCGCCATCATAAATAATCATGGTTGCTTGTAAGGATGCCGATGAATTACCCAGTCGGGTTACTTTGCCTTCCTCTTCAATCGTCAGACAGGCTTTATCCATCGTATCCAGAATCTTGAATAACAAGTCACGGCAACGGTTGGCAAACCAACTTCCCGCTTTATATCTTGCTCCAGATGTTAACTGACTCACAGATTTATCAATTGACTGCACAAGTCCTCCAGTAAACTCAATAACGGTTAGCGCTCAGGATGTGGAATGAATGGAACGCGCTTTAAGAAAAGTTTCAGCGCCTGAAAGTAAATCCCTGCAACGATACGTAACGTCATGGCAGGAAATCGGGATAAAAAGCGGAATGTCTGGATAGTTTCGACCGGTTGGCGAGTGAGTTTCATGGTAGCGTCGAAGACTTTATCCGACGTTTTGGTATCCGTTCTGTTTTCAATATGAACTCCGACATGCCTGTCCGGTGGTTCAATGCGCCAGGCATATTGCATATCCATTTGCATAAACGGAGATACATGGAAAGTTTTACTCACCAGCGGCCATGCTTTCTCCAGTGGCACCGCATAGTAATGGCGTTCATTCCAGGGCGTGTTAGATACTTCAACCAAAACCGCCAGGCAATCAGCATTGTCATAGCAGAAGAACAGATTGATCGGGCTAAAGTAAAGTCCGAAACAGCGGCACTGTGCCAACATCACAACGCTGCTGATATTTAACTCAGGCATCAACTGCTTCATTTTAGTAATAACCCGGGTTTTTAATGTGTCGCCGGGTAATGATGACAGATAATCCTGCTCGACCAGACGGACCGGGTGATACCAACGTTGTCCAATCCAGGGCGCTGCTATTGCTTCGTCGATACGAGTATCCAAATCGTGAGCAACCATATAAATCGGATAACTGAATTCATGCCGAGTCGGTGAAAAACGTCGATGTCTGACTACGCCAGCGAAAATTCCCGAACTCACAGAACACTCATCTCCAGGTTAAAGCGTCTCGCGACGTCCAAAGCACTGTTAACGCCATCTTCATGAAATCCGTTATACCAGTATGCGCCAGCAAAATGTGTGTTGTTCAATCCACAAATAGAATTCCTGCGTCGCTGAGCATTCAGGCTACGCTGATTGAAAACAGGGTGGGCATAGGTAAAACGACGAATAATCTTTTTCGGGTTAATCAGTTTGGTCTGATTCAGGCTGACACAAAACGTTTCAGGAGCATCAATCCCCTGCAAAATATTCATGTTATAGGTTACCCGTGACGGCTTGTTATCACCTTTTGATAATCGATAATTCCAGCTCGCCCAGGACAATTTTTCATTAGGCAACAGTGTTTCGTCAGTATGGAGAACCACATCGTTGTCCTGATAAGGAATAGCCGCCAGAATGTCTTTCTCCAAATCCGTAGCGTCATAGAGCAACGCTAATGCCTGATCAGAATGGCAAGCCAACACAACTTCATCAAATTCCTGGTCCGGCCCGTCTGAAAAATGCAATGTCACGCCTGTACCACCTTGCTCGCCTTTGAGCGAATGGCGCGTTATTCCAACCAATGTTGATGATGTTTCAATTCGGTGTTTAAACGGTTCAATCAAAGGAGCAATATACTCTCGTGAACCGCCCGGGATGACATACCATTGCGGTCTGTCGTTGATGTTCAGTAATCCGTGGTTATAAAAGAACTGTACAAAAAAGCGAAGCTGAAACCGACTCATATCCGTGAGGCTGGAAGACCAGATAGCCGCTCCCATTGGTAGCACATAATGCTGATTGAAGAATGGAGAAAAGCGGTAGTGTTTCAGAAAGTCGCCCAGCGTCAAGTCAATCGGAATATGTCCCTGAAAGTACTGACGTTTACACAGATTATTAAAACGAACAATTTCTCGTATGAATCCCCAGAATCGAGGGCTAATCAAATTCTTTCTTTGAGAAAATAAGGTATTGAGATTATGGCCATTGTATTCGAATCCATTGCAGGGATTGTGAACACTGAAACTCATTTCTGTTGGCTTTGCATTAACGCCTAACGCCCGTAACAAGGCCAGAAAATTAGGATACGTTTTGTTGTTGAATACAATAAAGCCCGTATCAATCGCGTATTTAATTCCACCTCTTTCAATATCAACGGTTGCCGTATGTCCACCCAGCCGATCATTTTTCTCAAACACGGTTACCTGGTGTTTTGCACTTAACAAACGTGCGGCGGTTAAACCAGAAATACCACTTCCAATGACGGCAATTGTCTTCATACGATTAGACGTTTCAGTGGTGGAATGCTCATTGTTCATGTCTTACCATCCTCATTGCAATGCGTCGCCAGACTGCAAACGGCAACAGGGAAAAACTTTTCAGTACCCTCGTAAACCGACCAGGAAAGTGTATATCCTGCTTTCCCTTATCCAGCGCTTCGTGAATAACACGACCCGCTTCTTCTACGGATATTCGGCAAGGCATTGGAAAGTCATTTTTATCGGTAAGAGGAGTTTCAACAAACCCGGGATGAATGGTTGATACGCCGATGTTCTGGCTGGCAAGATCAATACTGAGCGTCTGTGCCAGATACGTCATTCCCGCTTTTGATGCGCCATATGCTTCAGCACGAGAAAGAGGAAGCCAGGCAGCGCTGGAACTGACAAACGCGACTCGCCCTCCAGCAGGAATTTTAGGGAGATAAGCTTGCAGGCAGTATCCCACTGAAATCAGATTGGTCTGAATAACGCGTTCAAACAGCGCGCCATCAAACTGCACCGGATCATTAAGATATTCGCACGTACCCGCATTCAGTATCACCAGATCTAACGGTGGTAACGTTGCTGCGGTAGCCAGAACTTCTTCTGAACGAGTCACGTCAAAGACTTTAGGATGAATGTGCGAACAAACAGATTGCATCGCTTCCAGCTCTTGTTGGTTACGACCACAAGCAAAAACCGTCCAGCCAGCAGACGCATATTCAAAAGCCAGTTGGCGACCGATTCCAGAACTGGCCCCTGTTATCAAGGCATGTTTCATCAGTTTGCGGCTCGCTTCTTAACGTGTTTCACCACAGAACCCAACAATGGAATGTGTTCATATAACATCGCACCAACATCCAGATAATCTCGATGAGCGATCACTTTTCCATCCTTTGCTTCCAGCTTTGAATGACCTTCTACAGTAACTGGCCGGGCTTTATTTAACGATGGATGGACAAACGTCATCGTCCAGTAAATTGCCGCTTCATTATCTGAAGCAAACCAATGATTGATGGTGAAGTCGCAAGACTTAAGATGCTGATAAAGGCCCAGAAAATAATTCATCAGGGCATCCATACCTGACACCCGGTGTAGTGGGTCCTGAAATTGAATATCGACATGATAAACAGACGTGAGCGTCGCCAGATTATCAGTCGATAACTGTTGGTAAACATCCATAAACTGCGTAAGCCACTCAGGTGATAACTGCTTCATAAAAACGCTGGAAACCTCAATAGTTGTTCTTTTTCAGATTACCCAATAATCAGGGATTTGCTTTACCAGTCATCTCAAAAAAACCTGCACCCACCGCAACAACAAAGCAATATTTCCACATTAATTTCAATGACTTATAACCATTTTAATCTTGTGGACATATCGCTATTCGTTACATAAAACCGGTTAATTGACTGAAAGCATTACCAAAATTAAAAACACACTGTTTAATTAATGGCTGTTTAACGTAAGTGTAGTACCAAATCAGAAAATGGGCCTTTATAGAAAATACAAAAAATTGTTAACCTGACGCGCCACGTCTGCTGGCATCTCAAGTCAGGACTTATTACTCAGGATCAAGTACCGTCACGTTCGATAACAACAATAATGAATGCCATGACAATCAGGCAGTTATGGCAACACCACAACACGGGGAGCTATTATGAATACATCCTGGCCATTCACTGTCAGTCCGGTTGCCGTCGCACTGGCCTCTGCACTATCTCTCACCACACCGACATTTTCTGCTCAGGCAGCCGAAGTCGAGCCTACAGATGAAAGTAAACTGGAAGTCATTATGGTCACCGCGCAAAAGCGGGTTCAGAATGTCAAAGAAGTGCCGGTTTCTGTCAGTACGATCAGCCAGGAAAAACTCCTCGATAACAACATTTCCGATGCCGAAGAATTATCGGTTTACATTGCGAATCTGAATATCAATGAAACCTCCCAGGGCTTTAACGTGTTTCTTCGCGGCCTTGGTTCTGGACCTAATCAAGGATTTGAACAAACGGTAGGCACTTATGTTGATGGTGTTTATCGTGGTCGGGCCCATTTAATGCGTAGTGCATTTCTGGATTTAGAACGTGTTGAAGTATTACGCGGCCCGCAAACAGCGTTGTTTGGAAAAAACACCACCGCCGGAGCGCTTAACCTTACGACGGCAAAACCTACTGAAGATTTCACAGGCTACTTAAATACAGCCTATGACTTTAACTTTGAAGGTACGACTGTCGAAGGTGCGGTTTCCAATGGCTTGACTGATACGCTTCAAGGGCGCTTTGCCTTCAAATACCGTGATGGTGGCGGTTATATCGAAAACACGCTAAGCGGCGAAGATGAAGTTGATCATGAAACGTTTTTAGGCCGCTTAACGCTGGCCTGGCAACCCGCTGATAACTGGGATGTCACGTTCACCGCGCAGCACGATAATGACGATTTAACCGGGTTTACCGCCAGCCAGGCATTCGTCGAACCGATTATTGCCGCCAGCGGACATCCTGCTGTTCAGGCATTACAGGACGTCACGATTGACGATAGAGTTCACAAAGCAAATCCGCTTCTTGGCGAGAAAGAGCAGGCAGACTTTGAGGCCACTCACCTGACACTCACCGTCGAATACGATATGGGCGCAGTACTACTGACTTCAATCACAGGTTGGCAAGATTACGAACTTCAACAATCGGACGATGGTGATCACAGTGCATTACCCCTAATCTACCGACCGGATAATACTGAAGAGTTTGATCAGCTTAGTCAGGAATTCCGAATTACATCGGCCCTGGAGGGTCCATTTAACTACATCGCGGGCATTTATTATCAAACATCCGATCTGACGTATGACGAAGATGCGCTGGTTTATCCACTTAACGTCATTGGTGACCGTCATTACACAGCTGATTCAGACACCTGGGCAGTTTTCAGTCAGCTGGAATACGAATTCACGGACCAGTGGCAAGCCATTCTTGGTTTACGTTATTCCAGTGAAGACAAAGATGGCAGCCGAAACCTGATTGCTGTAGATCCAGTCACCCGAACACCTGTGGTTCAGATGCCCGTTATTCAGGCACCGGTTATTGCCGCTGACTTCCCTGATGGTCTGCCAGGCATTGTTTATTCACAAGTGGTGCTGGCCTCACAAAACCTGATTGATCATGATATCCAGGGGTCAAGAACCGAGAACGAATTCTCACCATCCTTCACGCTCCGTTACAAACTCGATGACATGATGTTTTACGGTTCCGTGTCCACTGGCACCAAAGCTGGCGGTTTTGATTCACGAGCTAACAATCCAGGCGATTTTGAGTTTGAAGACGAAGAAGTAACGTCCTATGAAATTGGCGCTAAGTTCACCCTGGACGATGGTGCTGCCGATCTGAATATTGCTTTGTTTAGAATGGACTTTGAAGATCTACAGACCTCAGTCTTTGATGGCAGCACCGGATTCTTTGTACAAAACGGCGCAGAAGCCACATCGACCGGACTTGAACTGGATGGACGCTGGAATTTTGCAGACAACTGGCTATTAAGCGGAAGCCTTGGCTGGCTGGATTTTGAATGGGATGAGTTCACTGGTGCGAAATGTTTCAGTGCGGTATCACTGACCCCGGATAACGTTGAAGCAAACGGTGTTTCCTGTAACCTTGAAGGCAAAACCAATGCCTTTGCACCAGACTATTCCGGAAGTTTGAGTCTGGAATACTTCACGGAACTTTCAGCCGGATACGAGTTAAAATCCAGTCTGGATATGATTTACAAATCCGATTACTACACGAATTCAGATTTAAATCCATTCACTCGCCAGGGCGCTTATACCAAGCTCAATGCCCGGGTATCACTCATTGATATTAATAACGACTGGCAGTTGGCACTTCTCGCTAAAAATCTGACCGATGAAACAACGGTGAGTTATGCCACAGACATGGCGCTGGCAGGACCTGGGTTTTACGCTGTTTGGGTAGAACCGGGTCGCAGCGTTTCATTACAACTCAGTTATCAATTCTGACCCATATTTGTTTCAGAGCTTCAGGTTGCATCATGTAGTCGTTCTGCATAACCAGCCTGAAGCGTCTGTGACATACGCAACACTAACAGCCCACAGCCGTTAACAAATTCATTTACCAGATACAATCATTTACTCACCGCCTTCACCTATGCTATACACATCTAACTACCTGAATATGCAAAACAAGGGTAAACAGACGCCCAGTCAACCGGAAGAACAGCGTCAGTCACCTCGAATAAAAATGCCTAATATTCTGAAAGATACTGTTAGATCACTGATTAACTTTTTATCCCGCCAGGGACTCTCCCGGGCTGAATTACTCCGTGTCGTCTCTCTCTCCGAAACCGAACTGAATCAAACAGGCGAACTAATTGATACCGCACAGTACGAAAAACTGTATCAGTATGCTGAGCAACAACTCGGGCGGCGCACCATAGGTTTTGAATTTGGTCAGTCTATTGATGCTGATCGCTGGGGTATCCTTGGATATATTGCATTTACGGCTCCCAGTATAAAAGTTGCCCTGGAACATCAACGACGATTTCAAACCCTGGTTGGCAATCTCGGCACGCCAATTCAGGAGTTACATCAAGGACAATTGTGTTTGAAATGGATGCCTGCTTATCATTGCAGTCATCATACCGTTGAAGAAATTCTGACAGGCTGGACGGCACTGGCCATGAAACTAAGCCGAAATCCAATCAAACCAACCGGTATTTTTTTCAGTCATGATGCACCGGATGATGTCTCTTTTTATCGTGATTTTTTTCAGTGTGACGTGCAATTTAACTGTGATTATCACGGCATTCTGGTTTCCTCAGATCATCTGGATATTCCATTTACCCGTCACGATCCCACTATCAACCAGTTGCTTATTCAACAAGCCACTAAACACCTGAATACGCTGGCAGAAAAACTACCTGTCGAGGTCGTCACTAAGTTTATAACCAACCAACTACCTCTCGGCGTTCCTGAAATAGACGATGCTGCCAGACACCTGCAAATTTCAGTTCGGACATTGCAACGCAAATTAAGCGAGCATCAACTGACCTTCTCCGGGCTTATCGATCATATTCGCAAAGAACTGGCCCTCAGTTACCTGAAAGAAACCAATACCCGGGTCGTCTACATCGCCCAGATGCTGGGTTTCTCTGAACAAAGCGCCTTTCAGCGAGCCTTCAAGCGCTGGACAGAAAAAACGCCAAAACAATATCGTGATCAACTAGTTACTGAAGCAGATTTCAGCTAATTAACCCCTCATGCCAACATCACTGGCGTCTGGTGTCATTACTTCCGCCTGGCAACCAGATAAGGTTATCGTGTGCTGTCGTTAACTCGCACTGTATGAAAACGCATTCTTCAATACTGACTGCTTTCACAACAGCACAACCCAAATAGACCGTGAATCACGGATGATTCACATTTCTCACAAGGGAAATGAAGACAACCAGACAGATAACAATAAGAAAGGCAAGATGGAAGTCGGCGAAGTCTATTACAACGCAGGCACTCAGTGGCTGCTCAATGGCGTACTCGCCAGCATGATCCTTGGTATAGCACTGGATATCCACTGGCGGGATTTCAGAAGCGTCCTTCAAATGCCAGGGGCCATAATCTCAGGATTGAGTGCGCAGTTTATTGCGCTTCCCGCCGTTACCACGTTACTCACTTTAATGCTGGAACTTCCCCCTGGCATAGAGTTAGGCATGATACTGGTAGCATCCTGTCCGGGAGGCGCAATATCCAATTTTATTACCCACTTATCACGGGGCAACACAGCACTGTCAATGTCCATGACCGCTGCGGCCAGCGGGATTGCAGTGTTCATGTTACCGCTCAACTTTATCTTCTGGTCAAGTGTGAACCCGGCAACTGCCAGCCTGTATCAAGCCGTTGAAGTCAGTAGTCAGGCATTAATGATTAATCTGTCTCTGGTACTGGCATTACCACTCGCACTTGGCCTGCTGCTTCAACATTGGACACCTGCCTTTGCACAACGTTTACATCGGGTGCTAAAAGTGACCAGTCTGATCGCACTTTGCGCTTTTATCGTGGGTGCTGTTCATAAAAATCAGGCAGCATTCTTTAGTCACTTCATACTGATTTTTTCCATTGTGTTACTGCACAATGCCGTTGCACTCTTTCTCGGTTTTATGGCCGGAAAACTCGCCAGACTCCAGTCCGCCGACATCAAAGCAACCACTATCGAAGTCGGTATGCAGAATTCTTCACTCGCGATCGCAATTGTTTTTACTCAGTTTAATGGTGAGCCAGGGATGGCATTAATCAGCGCGTTCTGGGGGACCTGGCATATCGTGTCCGGGCTCCTGATCGCGCTGTATTTTAACCGCCAGTCTTCGCCTGACACAGCACTCTCCCAGGATACAACATCATGAAAATACTCATAACAGGCGCGGCCGGGAGCCTTGGTCGTCGGTTAGTAGAAAAGCTATCAACTCACGTAGACTGTTTTCTGTACACCACAGATATTAAGCCCAATCCATTTCCCAATCGTTCCTCAATCGCTTATCAGAAAGCGGATCTCCGAGAAGATGCCTTTTTTGACTGGGTAAAATCGGTGCAACCTCATCGCGTTGTTCACCTTGCATCGGTATTGCAATTGTCTGCCAGAATGACACGAGAGATGGCACGAGAAATTGACGTTGCTGCGACTGAGCGCTTGCTGAAAACCTGTGTTGAATGTGACGTTGAAAAGTTCATTGTGACAACCAGTGGCGCAGCCTACGGCTACTACCCGGAAAACAGTCAGGTTATCACTGAAGAAAGACCTACTCGTGGCAACAAAGAGTACTTTTATTCAGATCATAAAGCAGCCGTCGAAAACCTGATGGCCTGGTATGGGCAACATCACCCTGAACTAAAACAAATCGTTTTTCGCCCGGGAGCCATCTTAGGCCCTGACTTTGAAGGGCCAGTAGTTGATTTGTTCCAACAGAAAATGATTGTTGGCTTAATGGGTTATCCCGGCCCGTTCAATTTTATTTGGTCTGATGATGTTGTGGATTACATCATCGAAGGGCTCATTCGGGATATTACCGGACAATTCAATATCGCGGGTGATGGCTTGTTAACCATGAAAGATATTGCTCGCCAACTGGGTAAACCCTATCTGGCGTTACCTGAATGGCTGGTCAAACTGGCGTTAAGTATTGCCCGGCCATTAGGACTGACACAGTTTGGTCCTGAACAAACCCGATTTATTAAATACCGCCCGGTGCTGGATAACAGTCGGATCAAATCTCGGTTTATTCATCAACCATCCATGAATAGCGTTCAGGTGCTGGACGCATTTATGTCACAACTTGCTCCACCCGTCGCTTCATCCAGGGAACCATCATGAACCATACAACGATTACCATTTCATCTTTACTCGCCTGTCTTTCATTTTTCAGTTATGCGGACCGTTCTGTTGCTGTTATAGACGAAAAAGGCAAACCAATGGCAACCGTGATGGTGATGCAAACCCCGGTCACAGGTCATACGCTCAACACATCTGATGGTGGTTATCCACCAGAAAAAGTGCTGAATACCGCCGATGCTTCGTTCACCCGTTTTACCGATCAACACGGAAAAACGGTATTAACTGAATACACCGACCAGGCTGTTCGCGTTCGACTTCGAGCGCCGGATTATCACGATATTACCTTTGAACTAACCGGCAACCAGCCCGTCGTTAAACAAATGCAGCCCATCATTGATCCACTAAAACGTGCTGAGGCTCGCCCTGCAAATACCTGGTTGGCTGAATTGAATCTGGGGAATGATGACGATCTGAAAAAACACTATGTCATGCAATGTGGATTCTGCCATCAACAGGGTTCTCACTTTTTCCGACGTCCTCGTCCGGAAGAAAACTGGCAAGATATTGTCTATCGGATGGTCGGTTATGGCTCCAGGCTCCATGACGAAGCTCAGGAAAAGCTACCTAAGCTGCTAACCGAGGATTACACCCGCCTCTATCAGAATCCAACATTGATTCCGGCAGGCACGCCCTGGAATGATTACCTGCACTCCGCTCACATTACCGAATGGCCTGTTGGCGATGCATTTTCGCAAATGCACGACTTGCTCTATCACTCGAATGGCATGGTGTATGTCGGTGACAACTTGCAAGACCGTTTGTATGAAATCAATCCGAAAACCGGCCAGTACATCGTCTACAAATTAAAACGTGAAGACGATGACAAACATGGTGGATTAATGAGTAAACGCCTCATTTCCTTCCCAAAACATGAAGCATTTTCCGGCATTCATTCATTCGCAGAATCTCCGGTAGATGGGCATATTTTCATCACTACTTCTTACCAGCAGCGACTGGTAGAGTTCGATCCCGTCAGTAAAACCTTTATCAATCATAAAATGGATGAAGGCTATTACCCCCACACTGTGCGGGTTGATCAACAGGATAATGTCTGGTTCACTATGGCACTATCTAACCAGATTGCCTTGTTCGACCGTGAGACACAGCAGTTCACTCTGTACGACCTCCCCAACCGGAGTACACGAGAGAGTCTTACAGTGTCGGGCATGGGCATCATTCTTAAACTGATGGACTGGGGTTTACCTCTGGCAAACTGGTTCTCTATTGATGAACAATCGACAGGCGTTCCATTACCTTACGGCATCGATATCACACCAAACGGGGATATCTGGTTTGCCCGGTTACATGCAGACTCAATCGGCAAAATCGATGCCAAAACACGCGAAATAACCCTCTATGAAACGCCGTTTAAAGGCCCGCGTCGTTTACGCACGGACTCCAAAGGCAATTTATGGATTGCAGCATTTCCTGAATCTATGATCGTAAAGTTCGATCCCCTCACCGAGACATTCACTAATTTTCCTCTCCCGGTTAAGCCGGTTGGCAGTGAAACCCCTTACTCACTCAATGTGGACAAAAAACGGGATATTGTCTGGGTCAATGGCAATACCTCCGATGCGCTGTACAGCTATCACATCGACGAAAAACGTTGGACTCACTATCCAATGCCAAAACGTGTCACCTTCACCCGAGATGTAGAAATTGCACCGGATGGCACCGTCTTCACCTCAAATTCAAGTTTCCCGAGCTGGCATATTGAAGATTCGCAACCCACGTTGATAAGGCTTAAACCCAACACGACTCAACCAATCACCACGGCAGATGTTGCTCATGAATAAACCGCTCAATGCGTTTTTACTTTCATGTTTACTGGCCTTTATTGCCGGACACATGGTCAACTACAGCATTATCTTTCTGGCACTCGAATGGTTTGATTCCCACGCACTGGCAGGCCTGGGTTATGGATTATGCTTTGGACCTCCAATCATTCTGGGTTGGCTGGCAGGCGTCTATTGCGATCGTTATTCACCGCGCATGGTAATTCTGATTGCTCAAAACAGCTATCTGGTTAGTCTGACATTGTTAATGCTGGCGTTATCGCTGGAAAACAGCCGATTACCGTTACTACTTATCGCCGCTTTTTTTTCAGGCGTTGGTTGGTCATTTGTCGCCCCGGCGCGATTCGCCACACTGCCTTATTATGTCAATTCACAAACCATGACCGGCGCAACTATTGCGCTTAACGTTATGGTCATGTCAGGTTTTGGTCTGGCACCTTTATTGGTTAAACAACTTGAAACATCGATTGGCTGGCATGCGGTGTTTTACGGTGCCACGTTGTTATTTGTTCTGTCGACCCTGTTGCTTTTCCCACTCAGCTTCGAGTTTAAAGGCAATCGTACTGGCAGCATTCGTCAACAAATTCGCGATAGTTTATACGTGGTTCGCCAGTCGTCTACATTGCGATCGCTGTTATGGCTTGCTGTTATCACCTATTTGTTGATGGGTCCGATGCAGGTTATTTTACCAACCATTGCCGAGCAACAGCTCCAGTTAAGCCCCGGTGGACAAGGCAATTACCTGAGCCTGGTCGCCTTTTCTCTGATCATTGGTGGATTACTGGCGATGGCACTAAAAACCAGGCTCCATGCCGGACGAACCATGATTATGACCATCATCTTTGCCGGAACCGGTCTTGGCTGGCTGGCGATGGAACAACGCCTCGGATTATCAGTATTAACCCTGATCGGTGCTGCACTGAGCGGTGGGATTGCAATCAGCTTTATTGTTGCCGGGCTGCAAGCCAGCGCACCGGAAACTTTTCGCGGCAGGATCATGAGTATATACAGCATGATTAGCCAGGTCATTCCCGCCATCAGCGGCGTGCTTACGGGCATGATTGCACAATGGTTCACCCCTGTTCAGGCGCTGGTGGCCATTGGTATGCTTATCGTCGCCTTTGCGCTACTCGCCATTTTCTTGTTACCCGATATTCGTCGACTGGAGACACTGAATCATGCCGCACCCGCTAACCGGTAAAACCATTATTATCACCGGCGGCGCTGGTGGCCTGGGCCGTGAGTTAATTCGGCAATTACTGACGCTGCACGTCAAGGTTGCGGCCTTTGATTTAAACGTTTCCACCTTACCCGAACACGAGAACTTGTTATCAATTGCTCTGGATATCACCCAAACGTCAAAGCTTGAACAAGCGGTTCAACAAGTTCATCAACGGTTTGGACAAATTGATGGCCTGATTAATAACGCTGGCATTACTCATATGAGCCGCTTTGAGAACACCAGCGAACAACTCTTTGACACCATCATGCAAGTCAATTTCACTGCCAGCGTCGAACTGACCCGATTCTGCCTGCCTCACCTGAAACAACAACGCGGCCAGATAGTCGCTATTTCCAGTGTCGCCGGATTCGCACCGTTATACGGACGAAGCGCTTATGCCGCCAGTAAACATGCGCTGGAAGGTTTCTTTCGTTCACTGCGTAGCGAACTGGCCGACGATAATGTGTCGGTATTGATCGTTTCGCCTTCCTTCATTCGTTCAAGACCCGAACTGAATGCTCAGGTCAATAACGGCATCTCATCACCAGGCGCAAACAAAAAAAGTACTGGTGGAGATGAACTTAGTCCTGAATTTGCCGCCAGCAAAATAATTCTGGCCATGATTAAACGAAAACCGCTGTTGCGACTGGGCAAAGTGTCAGTTATTGCCTGGTGGTTAAGTACCTTGCTACCAGCGTTTTACCAACATCTGATGGTAAAAGGGGCCAAAAAGGAATTTATTGAAGATGAGTAAATATCAAAAAAAGGACGGTAATGTCTTGGGAGAACATTACCGTCAACGAAACATCCGTTTGTAGGACATCCTTGTCTCCGATGTTTCAAACTTGCAGTTGCAGAACTCTATTTTGTGAAATTAGTCGAAAGTCTGTCGAACCTAACGATTTTTTATCCGATCACGAATCTGCTGACGACGCTCCTGCTGGATCTCTTGCCAGGTTGCCATCTGTTTATCCGTCAAATATTGACTCAGTTCGTCAGTCGTTTTTGCACGTAACGTTTTAAGTTCTTTACCCAACTGTCGAGCCTTGGACAATCCCAGTTTTTTCCGTTCACCTTGTCCACGATTATCGAGATCAATACCGTATTTACTGAGAATAATCTGAGTCTGCTCCAAATGGTTTTCCATCACAGGTGTTATTTGTTCAACCTGTTCATCTGTCAATTGCAAACGCGCTCTCGTTTTTTCCATTTGGGCTAAAAAGTCCTGCTGACCCGTTTCAGCCATAACGCCTGAAGTGGTTAACGCCAATATCAACGTTAATAGCAGAGATTTCATCAGGTTTTTCATAAACAATTTTCTCCAGTGTTCTCTGTGGATTTCGTGATGCGTCGTAGCATAGCAACGCATGCGTCAAGTAACGCTTAGCAATGTAAAGATAGGTAAAGTCTGGCATTTGTCAGAGGGATATGCCGTTGATAATGATGTTTTCAGGCTGAGTTATTCAACCGGGAAAATTTGTCGTTCAGATTGAAATAGCGGTCACTGATAAATAAGATTGTCTGATTGGAATCTCACTAAGGTAAAGTAATGCCACGATTGAAAAGTAATAACTAACGCCTTGAATAAACTCACAAAAAAAGAACAGATTATCGCCATCTGCGCACTGAGTTGCTTTTACATGATTCCAGCCCTTCAGGACTGGTATAGCCGTGGGGCGGTCACAGACAACAAAGTGCTGCTATCTGCCCTACTTTGGTTAACGGCCTTTTATCATGGACCTGCCATTATCTTTTATCAGTTAAAACAGCACGTACCTGGCTGGCAAACGACGAATATCTGGCGTGACTTATCGACGTATCTATTACTAATGTTTGTTGGAATGAATCTGGTCGCTGAAGGATTGAGCAGTCTGTTCATCGGTTACCACTTATCAGTGTTTGATCGGGGCATGTCGGCTTTTTTGTGGGGAACATTTTTCTATACCTTGTATCGTATCTGGTCGATTGCTCATCAACTACGCCTCGAACGTGAGCTGCGGCAACAAGCACAGTTACAAGCCTTGCGCAGTCAACTCAACCCACACTTCATGTTTAACAGCCTGAATACGATCTCAGCTTTTGTCTATGACAAGCCGGAGCAAGCCGAGCAAGTCATTCATCAACTGGCAGACATACTTCGCTATTCACTGGATCACAGTGAAAATGACCAGGTGACGCTGGCAAGAGAACTGGACGTCATTCAACAATATCTGGCGATTGAACAAGCCCGGTTTGGCGATGCGCTTCAGGTTGAGATATCCACGGAGCAATCTGACACCGACACGCGGGTGCCAGCATTAATCATTCAGCCACTGGTAGAAAATTGTATTAAGCATGCTAAAGGAAAGTCTCTCGCACTCGCGATTACAGCAACGACTGACAATAATCGTAATCTGACTATTCGTGTCATGGATAATGGACCTGGTTTTCCCGATTCAGTATTACACATGGCCGCTTTACCTGTGTTCGACAAAAATATCAGCAGTACCAACGGACACGGTCTGGCAATCTGTAAGCAACGTATGGCACTGGTGCCGGGTGGTTCATTACAACTCAGTAATCATTCGTGTGACCGTTTCCCTGGCGCTTGCTGCACCATACAAATTCGAGCCAGTCGCCAGGGAAAGACAACAACACCTGATTCAATAACAACTTCAGACTCAACAACAGCAAAACGGTAAGCACGAGGTTTTTTGATATGACAATGACGCCATCCGCTAACGATCACCAGACAACACTAACCCTGGTGATCGCTGACGACGAAAAACCAGCCAGGGATAAACTGAAACGTCAACTTAGCTTATGCGATGGCTTTACCATCATTGGTGAAGCCGAAGATGGTGCCCAGGCTGTTGATCTGATTCATCAGTTAAAACCAGACATCGCCTTGCTTGATATCAATATGCCTGAATTATCTGGCCTGGATGTTCTGGATGTTTTACATCACCATTGCCAAATCATCTTTTCCACTGCGTATGACCAGTTTGCTATTCAGGCCTTTGAGAAAGCGGCAATTGATTACTTACTCAAACCATATAGTCTCGACCGACTGAAACAGGCGCTGGCCCGCACCCACACGTCTCTGTCTGCAACATCAACCAATGCTCGTACAACGGAAACAAAGATTTCAGCAAGCGCCAGTCCAGATACCATGAATTCGATCACGGCTGCCTCGGTTATTTGCTCAAAGCAAGGTGAACGTGTGCGAGTATTAAACCTGGCTGACATTGCTGTATTCACCACCAGCGATGGCGAAACCCTGGCGCACACACTGCGAGGCAGTTTTCCAATAGAACAAACGCTGGAGCAACTGGAATCCAGCCTGCCCGCCCCATACATTCGCGTGCATCGTGGCACAATCATCAACCTCAATCATATTGATGAATTACAACGCTGGTTTAACGGTAACTACCTGATTTTACTTAAGCCTGCATTTATTGATGCGCTGGGAGAAGCCGTCGGCCACATCACAACCAGCCGCACCGGGAGCCAGAAACTCCGGCAAGCATTGAAGCTGTAGCAGCCACTTAACAACCCAAACCCAATATTGAAAAACATGCACAACGGTGTAGGGCTTTGTGCGTCTCCGATTCACTGAAAACCATCAGGAACTATGATGAATATGCCATTAAGAAAACAATTGACCACCAGTGTATTACTGCTGTTAGCAAGCAGCTCGCTGAGTGCCGCGACCTTGTACACCAATGCTCGTGTTATCGATCCCGACAATCGCACGATCCAGTCGCGCCATATTGAAGTTGAAGGCGACACGATCACCGCATTGTACGAAGCAATACCCGACCATATTCCACCAGCACAACAGATTAATCTTCAGCATCAATTTGTCATGCCGGGATTTGTCGATATGCATGTTCATGCCTGGGGCAATGCCGGACCCAACGATTATATGTGGACAGGCACAAAAGGCATGGCAAAAGCGCAGTTGTATTCAGGCGTTCTGGCAATACTGGACCTGTTCGACAATGAAGATGAAGTACTGAATTACCGCCAACAGCAGAGCAACGAAGAAGCAAAATTGTTTGCCGCTGGCCCCTGTTTCACCGCGACGGGTGGACATTGCGCAGAATACGATACAAAAACCCGGGTAATTGATACGCCAGAGCAGGCAAAACAGCAACTCATCGACCTTGCAGCTAAAAGTCCTGACGTCGTTAAAGTTGTTTATGACCACGGTGATGAACATCGTCGGGTTCTACCAACCATCGACAATGCAACACTGACTGCTTTCATTCAACAAGCACAACAACTATCACTGAAAACCATTGTTCATATTGGTAACTGGGATGACGTTCGAGATGCGATTTCCGCAGGAGCCGACATGATTACTCATATTCCTATGTCGCCAATGCCTGACGATATACCGGCATTAATGCAACGACACGGCACCATCATTATTCCAACTCTGACCGTCCATACAGAATTGCTCTATATTCGACGCACACCGGATTATTTTTATCAACCATTGCTAAGAGCAGTGACCACCGCGGATTTACTGGAGAATTATCAAGCCGACTTAAGCAATGCAGCCCGGTTACAACAATGGTTGAACAAGCACGAACAACTGCAAACGGAAAAACATATTGATCAGGCGATCAAAACACTGGCGGATCATCAGGTGCCGTTTTTGGTCGGTACTGATTCAGGCAATCTGGCAACTTTTCACGGCTTTAGTTTTCATCGCGAATTACAACACCTGTCAGAAGCAGGCATCGATAACTGGACTATACTGGCTGCGGCTTCAACAGATGCTCACAGAATTCTCGGACTGAACTGGTCTGTTGCCAAAGGACAAAAAGCAAACTTTGTGGTGACAGAACGATCACCAATTGACGATATAAAAAACACCCTGACTATTTCTTATATTGTGAAGAACGGTCAACAGATTAATCGACAATCAGTACAAGCCATGATCGAACCGGATCTGTGGGAAAAAATTGTCATGTTCCTTCGCTATCCATTTACCTGATGTCACTAAAACCTGACGTTCGGCAGATGTTTCAAACGCCCGGGTCAGGTTTCAACATCATCATCGCTCACCCCATGAACGGTTGTTCTTTAGCAAAGCTACGATGATGTTGATCCCGATTTGATCACCGTCTGCCAACGTTTTTTGTCACTGATGTCGTCGAGTTTTTCGGTGTGTAAGCCACCATTTCATGTACAGAATCCCGCCGCGCCCTGGCGAAACCGCTTCCAGTGGACATGATCGGTTCCTGATATTTGGTTCGGTCACCACCACCTTTCAACTGAGCATCCAGTGCTGTATGCGTTTTATCCTGAACATCAGTATGACGCGAATAGAATGCACCATTACCGCCAGCGCCAAACATAGGCCCGGATTCCAACTCAAAGCGATAGGTTTTTAACTTCGATTGTTCACTGGTGTTCGTCATTCCCCGCTGATCTTCCGTCGTTCGACAACGATGACACGGCGGTTTAGTGCCAGAAACCACCATACGCATTTTGTGAATGCGACTCTTATCAATACTCTTGGACATCGCAACTTCATCCATCAAAGCATCATGATGTTCAATCGCATAATCCAGCACCCGTTGTTCAGCATGATAGTTCGGCGACTTATTGACCGATCCTTGATAGTTGGTATCAATGACTTTGTAGCCATCTTTCTTGTCACTTTGCAGATCCATTAACGACTGACGAATCCCGGATAATTGCCGAGCCACTGCTTTACGACGATTAGGATGAGCTTCAGACACTGACTGCTGCACAAATGCATTAAAGAAGTCCTCATTACCAACGAACTCTTGTAATTGCGCAATATGCCGTCGTTTCTGCTGACCAATTCGAGATGATTCGTCTGTAACTGAAGCGCTGGCGTTATAGCCCGGATCAGTCGTTAACGCTGTTTTAATCGCAGCCGAAATACTGGCACTACTGTCATTCGGCTTATTGGCATTCGAACCAACAATCAGGGATCGCCCCACGAACCCGGCCTGAACTTCTGTAAACTTCTGATTCCCCCCCGGACTGTGCTCCAGCGCACCAGATGATACCCATCGTAGTACCTGAGCAACCCGGCCATAGCCACGAAACTGCTCCCGGGTTTGATCGATGTTAGTGCCGTGAACCGTGTACTTGTCAGATGTTATCGAATCTAACGCTGACTCGTTGTTATGTACATCTCCCGTCTTTGGCGCTGTTGTTGTCATCGGCGTACTGCCTACTTTTTTGTGGTAGTACCCCCGGGACTTTGCCGTGCCTGTTTCATACATAGTTAATTCTCCTGTTCATTAAACAGAACAGACAGCAGCGCAAAATATGTACCAGTATGAATATAAGAAAAGAATAATGAAAAGCGTTACCAGAGCGTGTTGACCTTTGCGGGTGAAATTTGTTCGAATTCAATCAGTTGTCAAATCCATCGGCAAAGGTCAACACGTTCTAATGAAGTAGTTAATAAACACGCCACTGGTGAAAACATTCGAGCGGGTGCTAATTAACCATTAACTGATATTAAACGGGTTATTTTTTGCTCGGTTTTCGTTCACTTTGAGTCAGCAACACGATTTCACTGTGATGAGACCAGTCAGTGCTAAAATAAAAGGCTTCGCCATCAGTACTTTGCAACACATCCATGCCAATGCTTTTAGCGACGGGAAATACATCGGATGTTTGTGGTATCACGGTCATTCTTGCTCCTTCGATATCAGCCCTGATTTGAGTACGTTCAATCAGCGTTCCCTCAGTCTCTCCGGTTTGTGATGGACTGTCTCGATGTAAAAACAACGCATCTTTAAGCCGAAGCGACCAGCGAATGTCATCACCGATTATCAATGATTGCCAGCGATATGAATCAGCGCCTTCGCGTTGCCATTGTTTTAAACCATCAGGAAACAGCCCGACAATCACGTCATGGGATTCGCCACTGCCAGATTCAAATGATAAAACATGAGCATTCATGCCTGAAAATAACGTAATCGGGTCAATGGTTTGTGTGCTCGGTCGATACCACGCCAGCCACGCCTGTTGAGCAATTTCAGCTCTTACCAGCAAACGCTGGCTGGACTCATGCCAGTCATACAACGCAGAAATACCCTGTTTCTTATGAATCAGTTGCGCTTGTGGTTCTGGCCCGGTTCGAATCACCAGCGCAGAATCTCTCAGATAAGCCAGTGCCGTTTTATCTGAT
The DNA here is from genome assembly GCA_965656875.1 of Alteromonadaceae bacterium. Classification (GTDB taxonomy): domain Bacteria; phylum Pseudomonadota; class Gammaproteobacteria; order Enterobacterales; family Alteromonadaceae; genus CBFHMJ01. The sequence continues at coordinate 166,847 of CBFHMJ010000003.1, read as the reverse complement.
TTTCCGAGTTCTGATTCACGTTCTGGCCAACTAATATTCGACAACCATATTGGACGATGGATTTGTTCATCACTGAATTGTTCATCACTCCAGACCTCGGTTTGAGTGCCGTTATCAACAAAAAGTCGATTCACGCCTTCACTATTCGACACCCGAGCCAACAACCCGGAATCTGGCTCAACTCTTGGAAAATAGTCCATGCCGTTGGTATCCACACGTAACGTCGCTGACTGTTCACCGGGTTGCCAACGGGCAATATCCGTATCAACCCGACTCACCGCTGCGACAAATAACGGCTCAGCCTCTTCCAACGCAGGCATTAGCTGCATCGACGTCCCCGGCCCCCGCACCGGAAACCTGAATGTAGTTTGTTTATGGTTTGATTGCACACGAGTGAAACCATGATTCAACTCATCACTGACCAGCAATGAGCCATCAGTTAAGTAACTGAGACTGAGAAACCCCGGTTGTCCATCAGCCAGTAAGGTAGTTGTCAGCGATTCAGTATCCAGTTGGTAAACCAGGCTGGTGTTACTCGTTGTTCGTACTGCAAACGCCAGTTTGTTTTGTTCAACATTCAGCGCTGTTGGTATATCCCAAACCCGCTCATCGGCACCATCCGGATGTCGCTGCGACCAACGCACCAACTGCTGACCAGTAACGATATCCAGCTCTATCAACTGAAACTGCCGCTGCTCCCGATCAAATCCCATAAAACCAATTCGAGATAATTCCTCACGACCTGGCAACCAAAACAGATCGCCAATTGCCGAGAATTGCGGCAAGGCTGCTATTTTTTCACGGTTAAGCTGAATCGGTTCAATCACTATTGATTCATCATCAGTTACTGTTGAATGCGAGTATTCAAAACGAAGCCGATATAACTGTAAGCCCTGTTCCGTCAACTGCATGGCCAATAACGCTGAATTATCCGGCTGCCATAACACCTGACTCACCTGTTCTAATTCAGTCGCTAATAAGGTTCTCCGATGCTCAGCGACTTGCTGTAGCCAGAGTTGATGATGCTCGCTATCACCCGACCGACTATACGCTAACCATTGCTTATCAGGACTTAAACGAGCCAGTTGCACATCAAACGGCATGGAACTCAGAATGCGAGAGACATCAAACCTCAGCGTGTTTTTGTGGTCAGATGCCTGTTGTTGAAACCACGCACCTTCACCAACAAACGCGAAAAAGCCAACCACGAAAAATGACACCAGGATCAACAGGCCAACAAAGCTGGATACCAATGCAGAACTGGTTCTGCATATTGCTACTGATGTTAAAGAGGCTGATGCTGTTGAAGTGACAGAGGTTTCAGAAGAAAGGACAGAAGAATCCGGCAAATCAGATTCTAAGGACGGCGTGTCAGTAGTCGATGGTAGCACTGACGGGGAAGCCGGTTCAGGTAACGTAAAAATGAAGCTGTATCCACGGCGTGAATACGTTGCAATATATCGAGGTTGTTTTGAATCATCTCCCAGCGCTTTTCGTAATACCGCAATCGCCCTCTGCACCAGGCCGGGAGAAAATACACCACGTTGCCACACCTGATCAAAAATCGCCTGTTGTGAAACGACATCACCGGCCTGACCAATCAATACTGCTAACACGTCCATCACTTTCGGTTCCAGCGTCTGCACTTCACCCGTCGTGCGGTCAACAATCTGATTTCTGGAAAAGGTGATTTCCCGGTCTTCAAGAATTAAAGGTGACGTAATACTGTGTTTTTTTCCGTCCATTTTTAACGTGCTTTCACTTTTATTTTCGCTTCTGTTTGCAGTTTTTTGTTTGTTTTTACCTGAACTACTGTTTGCCTGTAGTTAATTTCATGTCATTCAACAGCTAACCACTTTACAGCTTATCTTATTGATTTTTAATACCTTAAGTAAAACTAAAGAAAACCTTAAGGTCAATTTTATGGTCTGTTATCCCGGGTCGTCACATAGTCACTCCAGAACAACATCACTCAGGACAAGACACCCTATTTCATGGGTTTCTGCCATAGGCAGGTTTACTCATTTAAAGGGTTCAGAATCATATCAAAGAAACCAGAGCCTGCTGACTTTTACGAGTGAAAATGTGTTCGAGTTCAATCATTAGAAAAGCGACAGGTGCTGAAGGACAAGGTTTATCATGAAAAAATTATTCATACTGTTTTTACTATTTTGTAGCCTGGCGAACAGCTATGAGCTTTTCGCCGCCGAAAAACAAACAATTACCACACAACCGAGACTGGACACACCTTATTCCATGATGTCCAGCTATACCGGCCAGTTACAAACCTGGTATGTGATTTTACCCGACTATTATGACCCGAAAAAACCAGGCGGCTATCCAGTGCTATACCTGCTGGATGGACAATATCTGCTGGGACACACGGCAACCATCGCTCAGTTTTTACAAGGTGCAATGCCTTCAATCATTGTGGTTGGCATTGATAACCCGGACCGCGTGAAGACCTTAACGCCACCAGCCATTGAGTTCGCCGAATCAACAAAAAAACCTGATAGAGCAAACACGCTAACATCCATACAAACAGAGCAAGCATTAAACTGGCCGTTTATGAATTTTGTTCAACACGAACTCATGCCACAGGTCGACAAAACCCTGAACACTGCGCCTTATCGTCTGTTCGCGGGTCATTCACTGGGCGGAGTTGCCGTACTAAACAGCATGATTCTTCGACCAGAAATGGCAAATGCCTGGCTGGCATTCAGCCCGGCGATGCACTGGCAAGACGGTGCAACGACAACATTGCTAACACACCGTCTTGCAGCATTAGATTCTAAGGAGTATCTGTATATTGGCTATGAGATCGAAGATGTATCGTCTAAACCGGTTTTTCTGCAACGACATCAACAAGGTCTGGCACGATTAAATCCACTCATGAAAGAACATGCCCCCGAAACCCTTAACTGGACCCTGGCAACTTTTGAACATGAAGACCACATCACAGTCGCACCACTGGCACAACATCAGGCATTCCGCCATTTGTTCTCTGACTGGTTTTTGTCTGCTACTTCAATTGGTGACAATATTTCTGCCATCACGGACTGGTATCAACAACTGTCTCAACGATTTGGTTACCCGGTTGTGCCTGAAGAATCTGAGCTGCATCAACTGACCAGTTATTTTAGCTACGGCAACAAACCTGAGATGGCACTTAAAATAGCGGAGCAACGAGTTAGCTGGTACTCACATTCACCTTATGCTCACCGAAGTCTTGCACTGGCTCAGGAAGCGGTTGGACAATCAAAACAAGCCTTACAAAGCTTGAAACTGGCACACCAGTATTTGAACAGTAAGCAATCACCAATGTTGTCGAATGAAGAACGAGACAGGTTGACTCAGGAAATCAACACAATAAAACAACGCCTTGTTTCATCGAACTGATTCGATACCGGTCAATTCATACCGACACTGAATGCAAGTCTGAATTGAAGCCAACGCTCAGGCATTAAAAAACCCGACAACCAGCAGGTCTGTCGGGTTTTTCTTTTCTTCGCTAACACGGCTCATCGTTCAGTTATTCCTCCGATGAGGATGAGCTAAATTGTTTAATCGCTATATTCTGACCATCCGGAAACTTTGCTCTTAACTCCAGTTCGCCCCCCAGGGCTTTGATATAAAAATTTAGTGTGCTGACCAGGGTATCCGGACGGCTTTCAATTTGTGACACATTCGGTTGAGCGATAGACATGTTTTCAGCAATTTGCGCCTGGCTAAATCCTCTCGCTTTTCGAGTTTCAGCCAGCGACATTTCAGTGATGATATCTAACGCTTTTTCTCTGGCTGCCTGTTGAATCTCAGGTTTAAGTTGTTTTCGTAGTTCATTGATTGGTTTAGCCATATGTCGCTCCTGATAAATAATTAACGAGTTTTAAAGGCTCAGGTTTTAAAAACTCAGCACTTATTGCTTTATTGCCGCCAAAATCACTTTTGCCTGTCGTTCAGCTGCTCGGGAAACATTGTTTTTCATCGCTTGTTTCAGCGTATTGATAGCGGGATATGAATCCGTGGTTCTCTTTGAATGCTGTGCATCAGGCGTGTATACCGTTTGCGTCATAATACGTACCTCGTGTTTTTGTCTTCCGTAATGTTGAACAATAATTATCGGCTAAAATGTCATGATGTAGTCAGCGAACTCATCTTCTGCCAAAGCGATCATTCGCTTATAAAACGTTTTGTCTCCTGCCCCGTCTTTGCGCCCTCCGCACAACAACACCGCTCGCCTGACCGGGTCAAACGCATAGAAAACTCGATAAGGCTTACCTTTATGCTGAATTCGCAATTCACGTAAATGCTTCACTTTTTTACTACCTTTTACCGTGTCAGCATAAGGCCGCTGTAAATAGGCGCCTCTTGCCTGTAAGACCTCAACCATTGCATGAACATCTATTTGTTCTGCGTCAGCTAACGCCATAAACCAGTCAGCATACGTATCGGTGTAAAGGATTTCCCAGACCATATAAACTCCATTTAATATACGCCTGACATTATATATCGTCAAACGTATTTTTATTTATTTAAGAAACAAAAAAAGAGCTAGTATCGTACCTGTTTAAATCCCATTGCATCATCCGACAAATACGCTGTTTATTGTGCGCTATCGGCTGCTTTATTCGTAAGATATGAGCTTTTTCAGTTGTAAATCTTGTTAATTCACCCGTGAATTCTGTCACTTCACACCGTAATCCCATTTGTTCACAACAAGTCACATGTTGGAATTCATCACTAATGACACAATGACAAGCATCATCTACACAGGCATTTACCCGGGAGATTGCGATGTTCTTATTCAATATTGAGCAGGACGTTTTTTCGAGCAAGTCATTAACACATCAGCAATGTTGTCGTTGTCATCGAACACAACTGGAAGAACGCTCGGCACTTACCGTGTTGCAACTGGCCGCTATTTCCATACTCCCACTTCGCGCTCGCCAGGAGCATTACTGCCGCTATTGCTACCAGATAACACCACAAAGTCGCTTACCCTTGAGCAGTGCTGGCGCAGTGCGCTTACTACGTCACACCATAGGTTTACTGTTATTACTGTGGTTTTGTCATTCTGTCTGGCAAGACTGGAAACAGGAGAGAATCGTTGAACAAACCGTATTGTCCGACCCGGCTATTCATGATCACTACTTGATTGATTACGGCCGGTTCACCAACCTGGTTTCTCCCGATAATTTGACTCAGCAGGTTTACCTGGTAGGTAAAGCCGTTAATGTCGATAAAGACAATGTGGCCATATTACTCAGCAATTATCGCTACACCGAAAAGCGCCACCTTAAGCAAGCAATTCAGCTCGATAATCTACTGATACATAATTATTTCGGTGAGACTGTGATCACGCTTCCACGAGAACGCCTGATAACGCTGCGAGAGAACGACGCCATTTATCAGGCGGTCCGCCCCAAAAACCTCGCCATTTTTGGCGGTCTGGTAATGCGTCAGGAAAAACCGCCGGTACAGGTAGGTTATCAGCCAAACATAAACAATCAGAAAGCTATTAGCTGGTATCAGGATGGGAATTTCGATGAAGCATTCACACAGTTTCTTCTGGCCGCAGAAGACGGTCATGCCTGGTCACAATATAATCTGGCGCAGATGTATCAGGATGGTGAAGGAACACCGGTCAATCTGGAACGGGCGCGTTACTGGTATCAACAAGCCAGTGAGCAAGGCATCAGCGATGCAACCGCATCGCTGACAGCCCTGACAACAGAAAAATCACTTACTGAGCAGGACACTCGCAGCTATCTTTCTCAGTGACAGAATCTAACGAAATAAATCCAAGGACGGAGCTGACACTCCCAGGATCAAGCCCAAATTGCGATGTGCTGGTCTGTATTTCGTCATGGTTGAACTTACCAAACACATTGGTTGATCCACTCACCCCGCCACCGAGAGCGAATCCGGCAGACAGCGAATGATAAGTCCCATTAAACATATCGCTGTGAATGTAAGACAATCCATCATCCAGTGAAATATCACCGAAGGTAGCTGATGGTTCACTCATTCCGATTTTCTTTAACGTTTTAGCAAACTGGAACAGTTTCAGGTCATTACTCCAGGACGGTCCTACCCCATATCCTGACGCCGAAATCGTGTATTCGCGTCCTTTATGACAGGCCGATACATTCAACGTCACTTTTTGTACGGAAGCGATACCGAAGCCTACATCCAGCACACCCACTTTCCCCTTCCATAAAATCAAACCGGTTGGGTCGGTATAGTTCACTGGATTGCCGGACACATAACCATACGTGTTTATACCGCCATGCAAGCCGATGGGATCGCTTTGTGTGTAACGGCCCGTCTGCGGATCATAGTCGCGTTGATAGTTATAATGCAGGCCAGATTCAACATCCTGATATTGTCCGGGTAATCGCAGATTAAATGAAAACGGCAGACTGTTCAGCGTAACACTCGCCTCACCAAACGGTTTATAACTGGCTTGCCAAAGCGGAACACCTGCCGAATCTGTCACCTGAACTGGTGCGTCAATATGATTTGTGGCGATAAAATAGAGTTGCTGGTTAGCCACCACTGCAACCGGCTTTTCACCCAACCAGATATATTCCAGTAACACGGCACCAGACAGCGATATTTCTGCAACCAGCTTACCCGCGCCGTCATACACAAATTGTCTGTCATCCGTTGGTCCATCTTTCAACACTCGTTGTCCGAATACGTCATAACGATATTGATAAGAATCCACACCGGACGTCAACCCGGACAGACGATTTGTCTCGTCATAAGTGCGTTGTTCTGTACCTCGTTGAATCTGGTTACCCGCTAAATCCCAGACGTACTGGGTCACTCCAACACTGGTCAGTCGGTGATCGGCATAGGTATAGCTACTCGTATTGCCTGCCTCGGTTTTCGATAACCGATTACCAATCTTGTCATAGCTATAACTCAATGCGCCATATTGACCGGAAGCCGTTAATAGCCGAGCCATCTGGTCATAACTGTAATTCTGGAAATCACCGCCAGGTGAGAAATCCAACACACTGACCACATTGCCACGTTCATCATAGTTCAGCTGATAATCCAGTGCGCCTGTTTGCATCGTGCGAATCAGTTGGTAATCCAGATTCCAGGTGTTTTGCAGTATCTGACCATTACCAATACTGGCCGACAATAATCCGCCAAACGGTTGCCAGGTCAGATTACTCATAACAGGCTGAGCTACTGCCCCCTGCGTACTGTCCTTCCATTCCAGTTTGTGCAACTGTCCATTCTGATAATAGTGCGTCAATGAACCACCACTTGGATAATGCATCCGTTGGATCTGCCCATTACTATATTCATACTGAATCGTTGAAGTTTGCTGTTGTTGCTGGTACTTCAACGTTGCCTGAATGGTCGCTAACTCACCAAAAGGCGTGTATTGATAATCATATTCCATCACTTCATTATCTGCGCCAGTGAGCTTACCGGGCGCTAACTCATCCCAATGATAGAATTCCGAATTACCGGAAGGCATACGCGTGACTTGTGTTAGACGATTCATGCCATCGTAGTTATACGCTGAGACAATGCCATTTGCATCGGTGCGTTGCACTACGTTGCCTGCCTCGTCATAGCTGAACAGAGACTGTCCTGAATCCGGGCTTTGACGCCCCGTTAATTCACCAAATCCATTAAATTCAAACGATGTTGTACCGCCGACAGCATCAACGACGCTCGTTAATTTATTCTGCTTATTATGACTTGATGAAGTAACCCCGCCATCTTTCTGGGTCTGAGATGTAATACGATTCAGTTGGTCGTGAACAAAGCTAACTGTATGATTTAACGGTGATACCACCTTGTTCAGATTATCGTGCTTGTCATATTCAAACTGCCATTGATGATTCATGCTGTTCGACAGGCTGTTGATTCGGTTAATCGCATCATAACTTCGGGTCTGACGATAAACCTCACTCTGCATCGCCCCGGTAATTCGCGTTGTTGTTCGATTACCCGCCGAGTCATAACCATAATGCAAAGTATCACCATTCAAACTCACCATCTGGATCAAACGGCGAGCATCATCGTAAACATAGGTCAGTTCTCGTCCATCCGGACCACGGAAAAACGTGAGCTGCCCGGTGCGGTTGTACTGCATTTGCCACTGGCGTGTTTCACCGCCAGATCCGGTCGCTACAATCAGCGTCAACCGACCTTTATGGTCATAACTCAAGGCCGTTACCAGATTGTTCTGATCCGTAATCGTCTGAGGTAAGCCAAAGTGATTGTAGTTATCGTACTGAATGACGTAACCAGCCGGAACGGTTATCGACGCCAGATGATTATCAGGATGATACTGGTAAGTATAGGTATCGGCATTGCCTGGTTGCGGCCCATCAATCGCACTCAACAATCCGTTCGATTGATAATCATAACGAGTGACTCGGGATTCACCATCGGCTGTTAACGTATGAGTCAGTAACTGTCCCTGCGCATTGTAAGTAAAGGCTTCTTCCAAACCGTTTGGGTGGGTAATCTTGACGGGTGCTGCACCATTAGTTTGATACTGCCAACTCGTTTTCTGCTCATCAGGTGTACCTTTTGCCAATGTTCTGCTGGCAATTAATCCTGTCGCACTATAAGTGAAGTCCTCAGTCAAACCACCAGCAATCTGCTTTTGCGAGACCCGATCCGATGAATCATAGGTGAAAGTTACCTGACTCTTTTCTCCCGAGGTACTACAACTGTCACCGGTGACGGTGTGCACGCGACCCCGGGTCGTTTTACTGATCGTTTTGATATGTCCGGACGAAGAGGTGATGCTTGCAGATTGTGTCACCGGATCATAAGCCACCGTGCCAGCATTACTGCGGAGCGGATGTGTCGATGAAACAGCCTGACCCGCAGCATTATAAGTCCAGCTGTTATAGCGGATTCCTTCTGCATCTGTAATGCCTGTCAACGCATACGGAAATCGCCCGTCTTCATAATGATATTGCTCAGTTTCGGTCTGATTCTGTCCATTACCATAATAAGTCTGTTGTACGGCAACCAGATTATTCAGCCCGTCCCAGCCATGCAAAATTTCACTGCCATCAGGCAATAGAATACGATCAAATTTGCCACTGGCATCATAGGTATATTGCAACGTGTCACCGTAGATATTCGATACCGATATTAATCGTCCATCGCTATCGTAATTAAAGATCAGTCGTTGTCCGGATTGATGAGTTAACGTCGTCAATTGCCCGTTAATGCTGAAATCATGAACCAGATTATTTTCGTCGGTGTATTGCCAGCCATCCGTTTTGTTACCAGTCAGAGAATAGCCCGCTTTAACTTTTGCGTAGTAATTACCGTAGATATTGTCGAATTGTCGGAAGCTGCCATCAGGTAACTCAACATAAATTCGATTGCCTGAGTTAAAGGCATGAAGGTGATACTGATAGTTATGTCGCCAACCGATATTGCCTTGTGCGGATTCAACAAACGGTTGTCCGGAATGAGTTGTTTTTCCTGCATAACCACTTGGCTGATAATATTTTTTCCAGCCAGTCGCACCAGACTGCTCGACGACATTATTTCGAGCTTGCTGAGAACGCTGAGAACGATAACTGCGAATATAAGCCAATGGTAATGGCCCGTGTTGTGTGAAATCGGTAATGGTTTGTTGCTTCTCACCCATGATTAAATCAATGGGATTCAGACCTTTTGCATCACATTGATCGTTAGTGTCTTTCGATGCCATACACCGACCAAGGTTACTGTCGAATTGCTGATCCGGTGGACACCAGGTAATACAGGCGAGATCAATTCCTTTTGAGTTAGCCTCATCAACATTAAATTGAAACGGCGCATGACACGCCTTGAATTTGACATATTGCGAAGCCGATGTTGATTTGCAAGTTGGTAACGATGCTTCGTCATCAGGCAGAGAATCAAGAAAACTACCTGTTGGACATTTCACTGCATCTTTATAATGTCGCATCGTCATCGAGACAGCTACAGGCGTCTTATCTACACACACCCATTCGTCAGTTTCATACAGGTGAATGCCTGCTTTCCAGAGCCAGGTGCCACCATAATCGCGATGATACACTTTGGCATAGGTTGCGCCACTTCCCCACGGCCCTCCGGTAATATTGACCCAATCGTAAAACGACCAACTACTGGTTGCCCCACCGTGAAAAACCGAATCCGGGCAAGTGATATAAGGATGACGATGGCCAGGATCAACATAAGTCATGCTTTTCCAGTCAGCAAAGGATGCCGACTCAGATTCGCACTCACCGGAACACGGTGAATAATGCTCAACCGGATCAGCCGGACGAGGATTGAAATACAGATCATATTGAATCGTATTCCCTGTAGTGGATACTTCTTTAATATAATCGCCCTGGTTATTTGCCTTAACCGAGGCCAGTACTGCCGCTTCTGCCTGAGCTTTATCGCTGTAAACCTCAGAATTGTATAAGTAATTGTCTACCGCCAGCGCACCAGAACTACTTATCATTCCAGCCACCATGACCCAATGACGCAAGATTTTCATATCGACTCCAGTTCATTGATTAAAAATCAGTAACGATTATTGCACCAGAAAATAACGCTCGTTAACGATTTATTTAGACTAAAAAACAATATCTATCTGATACTTACACAAACAACCTTGCTTAACTTATAACCAGCCGCTTTACCAATCGATATTCCATTGTCATCTGTTTTGCCATGTTCCATTCTTGAAACACGGTTTAATAACGCAAACAATAATCTATTCAAGTCACGTATGTTTGAGGTCTTGCCATGTTGACAATCATTGAATCCACACGCGTTATAAAACGGTGCATCACCGCACTAATACTTAGCACGACCAGCCTAAGTCTGGCCGCTGCTCCCACCATTAATCCCGTCACATCCAAAGTTAAAAACGTGCAACAACAATTCAGTACCATCAACGATCATGGAACGCCATCAGGCTTTTATCGCGGTTCTTTCGACCCGGATATGCATAATCACTATCAAGGAATTAATCGTCACCCAACACGTTCAGACATCTTTTTTGTCAGCAAAAGCGGTGAGGACAGTTCGCCTGCCGCTATCATGGGCGTTTACCTGTCGAATGAAATCGGCACAACTCACATGAACCACAATTTGTGGCAAAAAGGTGTGTACACCACAGAGACTCTGCCACAGTCATCCGCATCAACATACTGGGAAGAAACTGAGAATGAAGCCTGCGATCATTTTGGCGGGTTACAAGCATCCGGTGCCGTGCTGGCAGTTGCTGTAGAAGAATGCGGATCAAGCAATGGTCGCATTTATTTTTATGACGCCTTGAACACGGCCTGGCCCACAAAGCTGACCGTAAACGCTGACAGTCAGTCAAATGCTGGTTATCTGGATATTGGCTATAAAACGACAGGTGCGGTTGGCGTGATTGAAGACAGCCCCGGGCTTTATACCATCGCGGTTTTTGCCGACGGCAACAGCAAACTGATGTTTCGCCAGTTTCAGTTATCCGGTAGCCAGTTAACTGCCACTTCGTCATGGAAAATCTGGTATCCGCCCTCCAGTCAGTCAAACGGCTGGGAACGAGGAACCGGCGCTCACCAATCGATTAACCTTGTCAGACAAAACGATGACAAACTCTACGGCATTGGTTTTCAGCGCGGTATTTTGCAAAGCGACTACATGTTTCTTTATGAAGTTCAGGGACTCAGTTACAACACCAGCGGCCATTTACAAGGCTCCCCCTACCTCAGCTATCGTGCTAAACGCCACATGTACTGCACCAACTGGCAAAGCAGTGGCAACCGAATGTGTGATTTCCAGGCCGCAGCCGGGTTGTCAGTCGTTAATGGTGTATCTGGCAATACCAATGGTGAATTAACGGTTCTGGCGGGTGCTCACGACGATGACAAAGGCCCGTATGACAACGTGGCTCCTATCACTGAATTTCGGAATAAAGTCGTCAATGTTATCGATTCCGGCTTCGGCTATTGCGGCCATAGTAGCTGGGTCACTTTATATGATGATGATCATATGGATGGTGACAGAAATATCACCCTCACCGAATTCAACAGCAACCGGGAAGATTTTGCTTACCTGCATAACGGTTCCATCAATTTTGGTGATAAAGCCAGTGCAATCAGTTATTGCATCCGACCAGGCTGTACCGCCACACTTTACAAAAACAGCGGTTATGACAGCGTATTGTTCACTATTACAGGTTATGGCAGTGGCACCTGGGGTTATGACAACGATCTGAAACGTTCTTCAGGTGGTTACTACCGCACCAACTGGAGCGATAAAGGCGATAAAATTTCCTCTGCCAAACTGGTTTGTAACTAGAATATCACGCCCCCTTAAAGGTACGGTTTATTCAGGCTCAATAGCGCTCAGGGATTGAGCCTTATACCCTGTCGGGTTAATCTGCTTCTTTTCCTATAACACTGCAAGCTTATGAGTGACAGCCCAACAAGTACCTCAAATCACTGGAATGCCATTTTTGATAAAAAATCCGACCAACAACTCGGCTGGTTTGAACAGGACGTCAACCAGACACTATCGTTTTTAAATGATGTTTCCATGACTAAAGACACGACCATTTTCATCCCTGGAGCAGGCACCTCCCAGCTGGTTGATGTGTTATTGCCACATGCAGGCCGAATCATTGCTAATGATATTAGCAATGAAGCGCTCGCCCAGCTCGCCAAACGAGTTAACAACGATAAGCTCACCACCCTGCATCACAATATGGCGAAAACCATTACGCTCGCTCATAAAGTTGATCTCTGGATAGACAGAGCGGTCCTTCATTTTTTGTTGTCTGATGATGACATAAATGGTTACTTTGCCAATCTTAAAAATAACGTTATTTCAGGTGGTTATATTTTACTGGCTGAGTTTTCAACGACAGGCGCTAAGAAATGTGCCGGGCTTCCCGTCCATCAGTACAACATTGCTGAAATGCAACAACGACTGGGTAACGACTTCACCTTGATTCGACATGAAGACTACACCTTCATCAATCCTTTTAATGAACTGAAACCCTATATTTACGGGTTGTTTAAGCGTAAGTAATAGCCGACTGCAATAGGCAATGTTCCATATTTACTTTAGACTGTTCTGCTTTACTCAATATAAGACAAATGAGGTTAACCGTGCGCCTGACCCTTCCCCTGATTTTCTCCACCTGCGCCCTCGCACTCAGCGGCTGTATGACACAAACCGCTCAACACAGCACCAGTGCCGATGACAGCTCAGCTCATCATGCCTCCGCTCATACTTCAGATCATTATCAGTTCAAAGCATCCAGTGATGCACTGGCCCAGGTGATGAAAAAACAAGCGCTTGCAAAGCAGCAGGATAAACTCCTGATGGTCGTACTTGGCGCAACCTGGTGCCATGACAGCCGTGGACTGGCAGCACGATTTTCAGACGACACATTTAATCAGAAACTAAATGAACAGTATGAAATCCAGTTTGTTGATGTGGGATATCTGAATACCGGATTCGATGTGCTTGAGCATTTTGGTTTATCTGTATTTTATGGCACGCCAACCGTATTAATTGTCGATCCCAACACAGGCGAGCAACTCAATAAACAAAGCTATATGACCTGGTTCAATGCTGATTCACAGCAAGATTCAACCTACGAGAATTACTTCCAGAATCAGTCATTTCGCGATGACATGCTGACCGTTGAACAACAACAGCAGATGGACAATTACCTGACACAAATTCAGGCTTTTGAAAAACGACAAGCCCTTATTCTCAAACAAGCCTATGGTGTTATCGGCCCAATGCTGCATGATTACAAAGAAAAAGACGGTAAAACATCACCGCATTTCGATGCCTACTGGGATGAAGTCAGAGACTTCCGCTTTGCGGTGCCAAAAAGCATTAACCGATTGATTGATCAGGCAAAAGCAAACAGCCGTCAGGGCAATAATCAACCACTAATCTTCCCTGAATTACCTGCGATCAGTTTCTTATAAACCACCCTTGCCGCGAGGTTGAATCTTCGACCTCGCCATACGACGCATTCCTCTCTCTTTAATAAAATCCTGAAATTCAGGCTTGACTCTCATGATTACAAATGTAATCTATAAAAACCGATTACACATGTAATTCTTAGTCGAGGATTCAGATGTCTGATATCAGCAAAGCAGAATTCGATGTACTGGATGCCATCTGGCAAGGTTATCCAGTCAGCGCACAAACCATCATTGAACGGCTCAATACCAAACAGGAATGGCACGAAAAAACCGTGAAAACCCTGCTTAGCCGTTTGGTCAAAAAAGGAGCTGTCAGCTTCGAAAAGGATAAACGACGCTATCTCTACACGCCGCTGCTGGAGCGAGAAGCCTATACTCGTCAGGAAAGTGAATCCTTGATTCAACGCCTGTTTAAAGGCCGTTTATCACCGCTGGTCGCCGGATTTGCTAAAAACAACGAGCTAAACGAAGATGACATCGAACAACTGAAGAAAGTTATTTCAGACTGGGAGCATGAACATGACAAATAGTCTGATATTACTGCTTCTCGCTATCACCCTGAGTCTGTCGATACTACTTATCAGCCACAGACATTTACTCACATCACTGGGCCCAACAAATACGTATCGCTTATGGTTGCTGGTCCCGCTTAGTTTGACGGTGACTCAGTTACCCCTGAATCAACTGGTTTCACCCGTCACGTTTGCCACCATTGAACGATTAGTTGTCACCACCGACAATGTGCTGACTCACAGTGCCAACCAATACTGGATGTGGTACGGCTGGGCCACAATCACGGCGGGTTTACTAATCTTCTGGCTAAGTTCTCATTTTTTATACAGTCAGCGTATTTTGCGTGAAAGCCAGCGTGTCCCCCAACACAACTGGACGCTACCAAATTCCCTGACGGTGATCCGCCACCAGCATATTCGTAGCCCTATGCTTATCGGCATACTTCGACAATATCTGGTGATCCCCACTGATTTCGAAACAGCGTTTGATCACGAACAACAGGCATTAATCATTGCCCATGAAGTTCAACATTTTCGCCGTTTCGATCTGCTCTGGAACCTGATGGCACTGGTTTTACTGGCGGCTTTCTGGTTCCACCCTCTGGCATGGCTGGCCTGGTTCAGATTCCGCCATGATCAGGAACTTTCCTGCGATCAGTCTGTTCTCGCGCGCAAACACACTCAAAGCAGGATCAACTACAGCAAAGCCCTGGTGACGGCCGCGTCGCACCGTCATTCAGGTAGCTTTGTTCAACTACTGTTTAAGAAATATGGAGATCAACACATGATGTTTGAGCGTATTGAACAGATCAAAAAAGACACTAATGCTTCTAAAAAAAGCCTGGTTCAGGCCGCAATCTTATCGCTAACACTTCTGTCAGGTATTTCACTATCAGGTATAACGCTGGCAGGAAATCACCATGCAACAGACAAACACGCTGAAAAAGATGCCGGACCTATGCCTGTCGTTCGCTATGAGCCTGTGTATCCAAAAGAGGCTGCACAACAAAGCATTGAAGGGTCTGTCGTATTGAAGTTTGATATTGAGCCAAGTGGAAAGGTCAGTAATGTTCGCGTTGTAAAAGCGACACCAGAAAACACGTTTAACCGTTCAGCGGTAAAAGCGTTATCGACCTGGGAATATGAAGCGTCTGCTTATGGTTATAGAAACAATCTGGTTCAACTGGATTACGCCCTTGATCATAAACAGGCAAAACTGCCAAAAATATTAGAGCGTATACAAGTTAGCTCGCATTAATCGGATGAACCGGGGTTAAGCGCCCCTGATATCCCCCCTCGATTACAACCCAAAGCCAACATAATGAAGGGAGCTGCCAACAGCTCCCTTTTCTATTCTGCGATTATCTTGTCATTTTTATCAATGTTTAGCGTTTTAAACACAACAACACTGCCACGATAATATGTTTTCCTTTATATTCAATAAGATAAAATCTGGAACAGACTTTGCTGAATCCGCCATCATACTTTCAGTTCGTCGTCAGAAACAACAAGGAAAACACATGACCGCTCAACATATCTCTCGTCTGAATTTTATCGTTACGACCCTGGTAACGGCTGTTACGACAGGTCTGTTGGCCTGGCAATACACTCACGATGGTGTTCCAGTCCATTATCTGTTTCACAATAAGGATTTGCCCGGCTTTTCAAATTGGTGGGGACTGATGATTCTTCCTTTGTTGAGCCTGTTTTCTTTTAAATTGCTCTCGCGCCGCCTGGCTACAAAAAGCGATATCGATCAGGCTGTAACCATCAAATACAGTATCATTGGATTCCTTGCATCAGCCGTTTGGGGATTTGGCCTGTCACTGGCATTTTTAAACGGTTATAACGATGCTGCCGCGCTCTTTTTCTTTACTATTCCGGTGTTTGGCTTATTTTTCAAAGTCTATCGCGAACCATTCTTTTTTGGCTTTGTGTTTAGTATGAGTTTTGCGTTTGGCCCAATCTTACCCTTAATGTTTGCAACGATTATCGCTATCGCTGGATTTTGTATTCACCACACATCAAGAGCCATTGGCCGCACATTTCAACTGCAAAGGTCGGCAAGATCTAAATAAAACCTGATACACTAACAACCGTAAAGAGCAGAAAACCGTCTGGTTCAGCAATACCTCAAAGTTAACTGCTCTTACTTTATTTCACTGACTCATTTCCAGCATTCGGCAACTCAATAAGTGTTCTGATCTTCTTCGGTAATTTAGCCACCACCAGCCAATAAGAGTTTTCAATCATTCTTTCTATTTCCCCCGCAGGCACCGTGTTATCCAAAATAACCGTATTCCAATGTTTTTTATCCATGTGGTAACCCGGTGTAACCGAAGGAAAAATATCTCTGAGTGCCGCCGCCTCATCCGGATCACACTTCAGATTTAGCCAATAGTGCTCAGAGATTTTCCCCTGAGCCAACAACGCAAACACCTTCCCTTTTACCTTATAAACCTGAACATCCGGGCCAAAAGGATAGCCACATTCAGCATAGGGCAGCGCAAGTAAACATTGATTAACTTTAGTTTCATTCATTTAACTTTTGACTCACATTTTAATTATTTTTAATTTTTTAATTATTTTTTTAAATTTACCGTTGCGAAAAATGATACACATCAATATACTCGGTTTTGTAGATTTTCCTAAATTCTACACATTAGTAATAAAACACACACAACGACCCAAGAGACGCAGTCCCCACCAGACTGTGTCTCTTTTATCCTAAAAATCAAATAATTATGAACATAGCGTGGTAAATATGTTTTATACAGTTATCCTGATCTTGTTCGTACCTGGCGTTGTCGGACTCATCTATTATGCGAGAGCGAACGCGTTGGGGCGCGACAATCCGTGTTTCAAAATTCTTAACCCAATTTCACATCAATTAACTTCGGGACATTTGATAACCGTACCTGCCAGCGATGATAACAAAGCGTTTGTCATGGCGGTACATCATGCAATGTCTCAATTACTCACAACGGTAGAGCGAGAGCGAACGCCACCGCCCTACCTGAAAAAAATCTGTCAGCAAGCTTGCCAGCTAAAAGAACGGCTGGAAAAACCCGTCGCTCCTGGCATTTCAGCAAGCTCACATGGGACAAATAAACCCGGTCTGCATAAATCTGACAGCATGAATAAACCTGTCGATATCAATACAGTGGATGTTGCCATTAAAGCGGACAGCGCCTTAAGGCAATCGGATCAATCCGTGATATCGCAGTCGTCCACGGCTTCCACAGTCAGCAATAGTTTGCCTGATACTGAACTGACATTCGCAGTGAATACGGTTGATGCCGCGCTGGTCACACACCAACCTCAACCCAGCCAGTCCGAATCAAGGATGAATCCATCAGCTAAATCATCAGCCGTTGACGCTGGTTACACAGAAACAACGTCTGAACCTGTGGTTGAAAGTGAATTTGCCAGTCAGTTCATGTTAGTCATTAGCCAAATCTATAAACATCACGGCATTAGTGTGGATGATATTGCCGGTTACTTTCATATGAGCGCTCGCCAGCTACAACGGCGCGTCAAAGCTGATATGAATATCAGCCCGGTGCAATACCTGAAAGATTACCGACTGAGCAAAGCAGAAATACAATTAATGCGTGGCGAGCAACCGACAGCAATCGCGTTTGCTGTTGGCTTTGACACCTACGACAGCTTTAGCCGTGCATTTAAAGAGAAATTTGGCCTGTCGCCCCGGCATTACGTAACGCAACAACGTGCTGCTATGGCGCAAGCCGAATCTGAAGCTGAAGCCTTGCCTTCATAAGCTTCAACCCGTTCCATACGGAAACCCTGAAATACTCCTGACAACACGACCAATAACCAGAAAGTTCCCCCGACTTTCTGGTTATTTATTTCTATCGTCTGAATCTTAAAAATCTGTGATTTTTCGATTAACTCCACGCTATCTCTCCCCATTTATCGGCTTTCCAGCACAATCGATGGCACAATAGCTCCTTCCTCTGTCGCGGTTAAATCAATCACAGAAACATCTTGCTGTTGTAATTGTTTTCTTGCCAGATAATCTTCCGCCACCTCAATTCGGTATGTCGCTGGTTTCAACATATCGAACAAGTAAAAACCGTCCATCTCGCTCCGGGTTCGGTTCACGACAACGCCATCGTCAGCAATAAGCAGTAAGGGGACGCCTCCTTTTTCAACCAGATCGCCTTCATCATTCTTTAGCATCACCTCGCCTTCAAGCTCCAGCGTTTGGATAACGGCAAACTGGACATCCGAGATCCCTCCGGCATGATTTTCTACCGATAATTCTCCCGACTCCACATATAGCATCGGGTCATCCAAGGTATTTAAGTCAACACTCAACGCCTGCCCTCCCGACGTTTTAGCGCCAGGTAGCATGACGGTGCCGGACTCATCAGTTATAAAGTCACGCCACTGACTTTGCCCGGAAAATCCCACACCCGATAACCATTCATCGCCCGCAGAAAACGCCCGGTTATAATCCTTATCTAAAAATGCACGGGCGCGAATTGACGCGGTGTTCTTCACACCTGATTTGGTCGGTAACAGTGACTGGGAAAAATCAAACCCTGATGTTAACCGTAGCGAGATCCCTCTGTCGTGCTCTGAATCTGCAAACAATTGCGCACTCAACGCGAACTGGCTGAACTGTCGGCCAAAGGTAAATGACCAGCGCCATTCGTCGTCCTCCAGTTGGTGATCTAAGCGGCTACTTAAGCGATTGCGATTCCAGCGCCCATTCCAGGATAACTGCTGTTTTTCCACCCGAAAGCCGCCCGTTTTATGAAAGGTCGAGTAATATCGAAACGATCCAATACTAAATCGGGAACTTGCCGACAAAGACCCCGTCACTGGTCGCTCCCGATTATCAGAAAATTGTCCCACCAGATTAAAACTGACGGCCTGATGATTCAGCGCGTATTGCAGCGACAGATTGCGCTCTGTATCGCCAGGTTGTCGAAACCATCCGACTCCCATAGACACCGATCCCCAGTCGCCTTCCAGACTGGAGTTAAGATTCAGCGACTGATCGCCCTCGTTGTAGCGACGTAAATCTGAATACGAAAATCCCAGATCATAGCCCCACAACGTTAATCGCCCTGAAAGCGACAACCCCAGATTGCCAGACTGTTGCTGCTGCCCCATATTCAACAACCAGACACTGTTGCGAGTAAACCCCTGCAAGCTGGCCGACACCGTTGTTTCCGTGTCTTCGTCTTCTATCGCATGAGACATGCCTAAAGAAACAGCTAACTGCCGAAACAAGCCATAGCTAAGCTGTGCGGAAAATGTTTGCTTACCGCCAGCGCCCGTATTGAACAGCATCGACTGCCCCGGCTGCACCCAGGAGATCTCGGGTTGCCATTCCCCTTGCAAGACGCCAAGATCCTGTTCGGTAAAACTGTGGTCAATCTCTCGGCGTTCACCCAGCGGGCCGTATAACACCACTCGATAGTCATTGAATCCAAAACTCGCTGGCACATTATCAAACACATATTGTTGATCGGCGCCCACAGTTAAAAAATCCACCACGGTCACACCACGAAAGAGTTCGGCTTCCCACCCTTCCGGTGCATTTCCCTGAAAACGACGACTTAACAGCGATGTCGATTTATCATCGGACGATAGCAACGCAACACCTCGCCCACTGCTACTGCCACCTGAAAACGGAATCGCCAGGCCATACACATCACCCAGTTCAAGATGAACCGGCACATCCTGCCACGTCATGTCTTTAAACCAGCGCACTCGACCACTTCGGGTTCCTGGTGCAGCAGACAACGAAAAATCTGTGGCAAACCACGCCATATCCATCGCTCCATTGGCCGACCAGCGAGGCGTTAATTCCTTTCCTTTATCCTGGGTTAACTGTAACTGGCTATCGATTTTTGCCGGGGTATACCATTGATATTGTTCTGGCATCAACGTAGTACGTTTCTGTGCCAGCCGTTTTAACAGGATTTTTTCGTGCGCTTTTTTACGTTTGATCCGTGCAATTAACGGGTGTTCCTCGGCGGTGGTAAAATTGACTAACTGACGTATAGTCTCTGTTTCAGTCTCAATACCAAACCATTCCTGTAACGCCAACTGATGGATATAAATCTCACCACTTTCCTGATAAAACGCCTGATATGTCGTTGGTTTTAATTCTCCTCGAACCCAGCTTTCCCGTGTGTTGATATCCAACATAAATTGATTCTGCTCACTCAACACCCAACCAGACCACTGCTGCTTTTGCTCATCAAACGTCAAAGCAAAACTCAACATGGACGCAAGCTCACTAAGAGGAAAGTAGAACATCTCGTAATCAAACGTCAGCGTTTCTATAGATTCTTGCAGTGGAATTTTTTCCAGGAAGGGCTCAAGATACAGAAAGTCCGGCTCATCAAACGTTTCAGCGGCGAGCGGCACACTCACCAACCCGAGCAACGAAAGCACACCACGTATGTTCATGGTCAGTACCAACGGCAATGTAAAGGTGGATGCAGAATCGAACGAAGAGAAATATAGGAAAATAGCTTATTCATGAAGATTCCGATTAAAACAATAAATTACGGATGTTTTAATCGGAAAATTGTTTTTAAAACAGATTGATATGCGACAAATATTAGTAAAAAAGCGAAGTGTTTTGTTTTAGGGGTTATTTGTATGAAGCTGTAACTTCATAATCAAACGTTACGGTGCCAGAAGCTACCTGCTCAATATCAATCAGTTCAATCTCACCCGTTACATAGAAATTAACTTCACCAGATTCATTTAGCATAAAATTGTATGACGGCGTAAAATCCTGGCCATAAGTGGTTAATCTCAAACCATTTAAAACAACTTCGTTAGCAATTGAGATATCCACTGAAGCAAAAGCAGCTCCAGACAATGTAAATCGGCTACCTTTTTTTGACTCAGGACCCGCCCCTCTGCAAAGTTGATTTCGATCTTCATAATTTATATATCCTGTCCACAACAAGCACTTGTCACCCTGCTTTACTGATTTATCAACAATTAAAGGCGGCAAAATAAATGCTGAGGTTTCAATAAGACTCAGATCTTCAGTATATTTTGTTACTTCAGTAGTGGCCTTGAAAGTTGCAGCACTCACAGACAACGGATTTACCAATATCATTAGAATGACTACGAAAAACTTGTTCATTTTTAGCTCCTGAAAGCAAAAAAGCGATAGCAACCGCTATCGCTTACCATTCATTAGATATAAGAAAGGTTTACAGTGTAGGTAAATGTTGTTGAACCAGCTTGCACAGCTTCAAGATTATCTACCACTAAATAACCATACGTTTGGAAACTGCTTGCTCCTGTTTCTCCCATTGATAAAGTGTAATCACTTAATGGATGTAAAGTTAATTTCAGACCGTTCTGAACTTCAGGATTAATTATTTCAACTTGTATACGGGTGTGAGGAGATCCTGTCACATCAAAGTTAGCATTGCTTTTAGCACTCTCATCACCATGGGTGCAAAGTTCATTATACTGCGGGTATGAGGTTGAAGAGTAATATGAACTACAACCATCCCCTACTTTTGATGATTCATTAACTAACAATCCGGGAAAAGCTATTCCTTGCGTTCTCTCAATCCCGATATTTTTATCTGTAGTCTCCACACTGACTGAAACATCAAACGTCTCAGCATAAGCTCCAGATACAAGAACAGAACTTAACATTGCTGTTATAAGCTTTTTCATAAATTCACCTTTTTAATTTTTTTAGTTGATTGAACTTACAGATAAGAAAGCGTGACGTTGTAATCAAAAATTGTAGTTTCTGTAACGACATTTTCTTTATTTCTGAGATAGATAATTCCCCACATTTCAAAAGACCCCAGCCCAGTTTCGTTTAACTGAAGTGCCTTTGAAGTAGCCCAATTAGCGTGATAAACACTTAGCTCCAAACCATTTTTCAAATCTGAAGCAGCAAAATCTGCTTGAATTTGAGCTAATGGTGCTCCTGCAACTTCAATCTGAGCTCTTTGCTTGCCAGATTCCAAGTTTCTACAAAGCTGATTATATGCAGGATAACTACTCCAGTTATGCCCTAAACTGCACGATTGATCGTTCTCTGTTGAACTGTCAATTGTCAGTGCTGGAAACACCATTGGAGTAGCATCATTAGCGCTTAAATTGTTTTCAACATTGTTTACGACGACACTTGTCTTAAACGTCTCAGCCACAGCCGACTGCCCCAAAAACCCACTTAATAGTGTTGCGATTAATAATTTTTTCATTGTTGTATTCCTCATTGATTAATCAAAGATAAGCACCGTTCACGTCCTGATGGACGGGTTATCTGAGAACGGAGCGAAACGACACCTCGAGTGCCGTTCGTTCCTAAATTAAGAAATACGAGAAATCTTTCCGCTAAAACAGTGAAAAACACGACAATTTGTATACATTTCGCGCACAGCCATGTGATTGTTCCGCTTGATAAGGTTTTTTCATTCAACTATCTTAACCCTCGTTTAACCAATGACTGGTTATGGTTTGTTCAAAGTAACAAGAGCGTGGAACTCCTAATGCAAACACCTTTATTATCAAAAACCACCCGAGTACTGCACAGCATCATGGGGCTGGGCATGATCGGACTTATCGCCGTGGGTCTGTACATGGCTGAAACTGAAAGTTATGGCTTGTATGGCTGGCATAAATCTTTCGGCATGTTGATTCTGTTAATCGCCATTCCTCGTATTATCTGGCGGATTCGGGAAGGCTGGCCACAACCGATCACCGCAGCCAGTCAGCTACAACAAGGCCTGGCACGTCTGGTTCACTGGGTATTAATTTTATCTACCGTGTTATTTCCTGTGTCGGGGATGATGATGTCTGGCGGCAGTGGCCGTGGACTATATATCTTTGACTTCGAAGTTTTAGCAAAGACGGTTGATGCAGCGACTGGTAAATTAATTCCTGTGAACGAAACGGTTGCGGGTGTGGGTCATGAAATTCATGAGATGTTACCGCCAATCATTATTGCGGCTATCGTGGTACATGTGCTGGGTGCGTTAAAGCATCAGTTTATAGATAAAGATGGCACGTTAAGTCGGATGTTTTCGATGAAATAATTTGTACGGTTTATTTCTATTCCCCCAAATCAACAGAGCGAGTCTGCACAACGACTCGCTCTTTTCTTATCTGAGTGTCCATTTCGTTCACACCCTGCGGTTTTCATCGCTTTACTATTCAATATTCTTACGATCCAGATACACAGCTGAATCAGCCTGTTCTTATTCGGTTTATCTGAGATTGTGTAATCCCGGCAGGCTTCATCAGCTCAATGCGCCATACTTGCTGTTCTAACATATCGGAGCGGATCACCAAGCCAAAGAAACAACAGGCAGTAACCAGCAATGCCTGTCTGTTTGTCTGGTGTCGTTGCCTTAATGAGGCGTTCGAGGCATTAATCAATGCATCATTAAAAGCGATATTGTTTTTCAATGAACTGGTCGCCACCATAGGCCGGGTCCTCTTCAAAAGTCAGATTCAGTAAACCTGACGATGGCATATCAGCTTGCAACGGCAGGCTAAAATGCACGGCAGTCTGTTCGTTATACACGGCAAGACCAGGACGAGATAACACCACATCTTCACCGTTAAGCGTTACCGTCAATGTACCGTAAGTACTGCGATTG
Source organism: Alteromonadaceae bacterium (assembly GCA_965656875.1). GTDB lineage: Bacteria > Pseudomonadota > Gammaproteobacteria > Enterobacterales > Alteromonadaceae > CBFHMJ01. The sequence continues at coordinate 142,736 of CBFHMJ010000003.1, read as the reverse complement.
CCTTCGCGTATCAGGTCAAAATCCAGTAATGGCTTCCCGGTATCATCAGTTGATAGTTGAATATTTTCCACGCCGAGTTGCACCTTCAGATCACCATATCGCACGAATACTGGCACGGTATAAACGAAGTTAGGTCGCATATAAATGCCCGGTTCATCGTACTCTGGCGGCGGTGGCATCATGGCTTCAACTTTAATGTGGCTACGATATTCCCCGGCTTCGATACCTTTTTTACGTAGCATCACTTTGAAAATCTGGCTAATGTTGGGTGGGATATTACGCCCCATGCGCGGACCGACACGAAAGAAAGAACGCGCAGAATGATCGGCTTGCTCCACTTCTTTTAATGTCCCTTTTTCATCCATTGCCATATCAATAATGCTGATACGATAGGTTTGATAATCATTGGTGGGATTGAACACGCGAAAGACTTCACGTTTGTGTTTCTCATCGAGCATGATGCGGTTTTTATCAAGTGTCATCAGTGGCACGTTTTGCGCTGCATCTTGAGCAGCATTTGTCGCATGACTCATCAGCAGCACTGAGAGCATGCCAGACATTAACAATGCGGAAGTCGCCTGGCGCTTTCGTCGATAGGCCATCGCCTGGATTTGCATATCAGAATCCTCAGATTTCGCGATCGGATCGGCTGAAGAATCGGTCAGTGCTGAGATACCCAAGCATCGTTGCTTAAGAAAAAAATGCGTCCTTGCCGGGTCGCCGTCAGCAACCTTCCCTGTGGTCAACATTTCCTGATCGCAGACAGTAAAAACAACGGCGACTATCATTATGCTAAATCGGTGGTTACAACAGGTCCGGCGGCGACATCAGCTGGGTAATTCACGCCAGTAACAGGGAAAAACACGAAATATCGGGAATTGACGAGTTAAAAAAGAAAAAGCCTGATGGTTTTTTCATCGCTCGACCATCAGGCTTTCTTATTTCAGATTGGGTTATCCGACGTTAATGGAGAGATTTCTCCAGATAATTATCGGCTATGTACTGGATAATATCGTCGGATTCATACATCCATTCAATGCGTCCATCCGCGTGCTTTATTTTAAGACAAGGCACCGTGGTTTTACCCCCCTTCTCTTTCAACTCCCTGCGATAAACAGCATTGTTTCTGGCATCCCTGACATGAATGTTCAGGTCATTTTTGTTAAAAAAGCGTCTGACCTTAACGCAAAACGGGCAAGAATAACTTTGGTACAGCGCCAGATCTTTGGTTCTGACATCCAACGCTTCTTGCTCCTTTGGGCTACGAAGTGGTTCTTTGTTCATCCATCCCGTGAAAAAACGAAGAATCCCACTCAGAGCCGATGTGGCTTCTGCCATACATCCTCCTGGTGATTATGTTCATCCTCAATGTTGCAACGAGTTACTCGCTACTTATCATGGCTAACACTAAAGTTGCACTATAAGCTTATAGCTACATCAGGGTTGAACTGAGCGAAGAGTGTAACTAATACAGGGAATGAGAACAATCTTTGATAGCAAAATAGCAACAAAACCGTAAAATACGCCGTATTAACTACCCATCGCCACACAACGACTGGTTTGTATAATAACCCGATAGACGGCTTTATACTTTCATGTTTATTTGGCATGACTTAGCGTCTTACCAATGTAAACCGTGTTTGAATTTAATGGCGGCACTTAAAGACAGGATGTGACTTCACGATGAAAATTAAATACTTACCGATAATTACCGCACTTGCTGTTGCAGGTTGTACAACAACCTCGCCAACAGGACGTAGTCAGTTAACGTTGTATCCGGCAGAAAAGCTGAATGCGATGGGAGAATCCACCTTTGATGAGATGAAACAAACTCAAGCAGTGAGCACCCACCGCGCTACAAATCAATACGTACAATGTGTTGCTGATGCTATCACCCGTAAAGTATCTCCCAATGTTCATCAGGGAGAATGGGAAGTTGTCGTATTCGATGATGAAGCAATTAATGCATTCGCCCTACCCGGCGGAAAGATTGGTGTTTATACCGGCATTTTGCATGTAGCCGAGGATGACGACCAGTTAGCCGCAATTATCGGCCATGAAGTTGGACATGTTATCGCTCAACACAGCAACGAACGCATGACGCACAGCGCAGCAGCTGGTGTCGGTATGTCCGTCGCGGCTATGGTGTTAAAAGACCAAAAAATCGATCACAGCGACAAATGGATAGCGGCACTGGGCGTGGGTGTACAATACGGTATTTTAATGCCCTACAGCCGAACCCATGAATCTGAAGCTGATAATATCGGGCAAACATTGATGGCCGAAGCAGGGTTTAATCCTGCGGCCAGCGTGAAACTGTGGCATAACATGGCGGCAGCAAACGATGGCAAAGCACCAATGGAATTTATGTCGACGCACCCGGCAACATCAACTCGTATTTCGGCATTGACCCGACAACTGGATCAAACCAATCCAATCTATAACACCGCCAAAAAATCACACTGCGATAAACCCAATATTCCAACCCCAAAAAAGCGCGCTAAACCTGAAAAAGCCCCGTCAGAAAACACCCGCTCATCCTGATTTTCAACACGATATAAAAAGCCCGGCAAATGCCGGGCTCAGACTATTGGTAAATAACTGCTCTTGAGCAGCGGAAAATTACCGCTGCTTATATTTGTTGTACAGTTGTTTGTGGCGATTATTCAAATCAACTTCACGACCATCGATCAGCATCATTTTCACGTCATGCCCGATAAAGTCCATGATGTCGCCTTTTGAAATCACCAGGGTTGCAGCTTTACCTGGCTCAATTGAGCCTAGTTTGTCATCAACACCTGCAATTTTTGCAGCGTCCAGCGTTATCGCTTTTAACGCCTGATCTTTGTCCAGACCAAATGTTACGGCGTTACCCGCAGCAAACGCCAGGTTGCGCACCGGCCAGGTCGAATCAATCGCGATAGCAAATGGAACACCCGCTTTTGCCATCACAGCTGGCGCTGCGTACAACTGGTCATAACGTTCTTTATCACGAGAAGGAATGCCGTAAGGTGCGGTATAAATCACTTCAATTTGTTTAGCCGCCAGTTCATCAGCCATACGCCAGGCATCTTCACCACCAACAATGATCGGTTTGATGTTGTAAAGCTTACTAAACATCAAGGCTTGCTCAATCTGACGCTCGTCATTCGCATGAATGTACACATCACGCTCGCCTTCAAACACAGGAATCATGGCATCCCAACGAGAATCTTTTCCTCGATTGATACCCGCTTTTTCCGCGTCAAAATAAGCCTGAGCTTTACCGAAGTAATCCGCCAGATCCTTCAGTTTTTTCATTGCCGCTTTTTTCTGTTGTTCTGGCGTTGCACTCACCCACCAGCCTTTCGACACGCGTGTCGCAGGCCACTTGATGTGCAAACCAGTTGATGCAGCAACCGTGGCATCATCAAAATCCCAGCCATCAAGGTTCATGATGCTCGACTGACCCATTAACAGGTTGCCATCCGGATAAACCTGAGCATACGAAACACCATTTGAACGAATGGTTGGGATGATTTCAGAATCAACATTGAATGCAACGCGGGCATTCACATCCGGATTGGTGTTCGAGACTTCTTTCAGATCTCGTGTTGAACGGACCGCGCCAATTTCAACCAGACCCAGTTGTGTGGATAATGCAACCAGTCCCGGATAAACGTGTTGCCCGGCCAGGTCAATCACTTTGGCATCAGATGCCGACAAATCTTGTCCAACTTTTGCGATTTTGCCGTCAACAATCAGGATATCTGTGTCTTTTTTAGTTCCGTCGCTAATCGTAAACACCGTACCATTCGTTAGAAGAATGGGTTGTGTTTGCGCTTTACCCGGAACCATGTCATGCGCCATTACAGAAGCTGTAGCGACACACGCTGCACCCATTAGTGCAGATTTAATCAATGACGTTAAACGTTTCATGTCTGTCTACCTCGTCTGTTAATGTGAATGACTACCAACGTGAATCACGTTATGTTCTAACCAGTGATCCGTACCAAATCCATGTAAGTCTTCACAGTGCCAGACTGGCTGCTTACGTTTTGCCTGACTACCCTTCATGTCAGCCGGATCATCCGCTAACAGTGCTTTTTGAACCAGGGCGTCATATTCTTTTTCAATGGCAGCGGTCATTGCAGCATCGGTATCCAGATCGAAGTATTTCTTGCCATCAATCCAGGTTTGTTCAACTTTGGCATAAACCGATAACGGGTTATTGTTCCAGATAACAAAGTCAGCTTGCTTACCCGCTTTAATCGAACCAACCAGATGATCGATTTTTAACTGTTTAGCCGGATTAATCGTGACCATATTCCAGGCATCTTCAGCATCCATTCCACAATAAACCATGGATTTAGCCGCTTCCTGATTCAGGTGACGTTGTAAGTCAGTACTGTCTGAATTGATTGAAACAACCACGCCTTTGTCTTGCATTAAACAAGCGTTGCCAGGAATCGCGTCATACACTTCAAATTTATAAGCCCACCAGTCTGCAAACGTACTACCGCCTGCACCGTGTGCGACCATTTCATCCGCTGCTTTGTATCCTTCAAGAATGTGCGTGAATGTCTGAACTTTAAAGCCCATGTCATCAGCAATCTTAATCAGATTCAAAATTTCGCTTTGAACATAGGAGTGAGTGTGAATGTTGCGGTCACCGTCAAGGATCTCAACCAGTGCTTCCAGACGATAGTCTTTACGTGGTGGCGCGACTTTTTTCTTTTTGCTTCGACTTAAATCATCCCACGCTTCCCATTGCGCTTTGTATTCTTTAGCCGCCTGGAAATTGTCACGAATGATCGTATCGACACCAATACGAGTTTGTGGATAACGAATGTTAAACAGCTCACCCCAGTTACTTTGTTTTACGTTTTCACCCAGAGCGAATTTAATGCTCGCCGGTGTTTCAACAAATTTAAGGTTGTTAGCACGTTCACCCCAGCGCAATTTGATCGTTTGCGCCTGGCCGCCAACCGGGTTTGCTGAACCATGTAATAACTGAGCGGCAGTCACACCACCAGCAAGACCACGGTAAATCGCAAAGTCTTCCGCATTCACGACATCGCCAATACGCACTTCTGATGTTGTTGCTGATGTGCCTTCATTTACACCGCCCTGAATAGCAATGTGTGAGTGCTCATCAATAATACCGGCCGTAACGTGTTTGCCTGTACCATCAATCACACGGTAGCCAGAAGGTGTTTTCAGATTTTTACCAAGCTTCTTAAACTTACCTTTGCTAACAAGGATATCGGTATTTTCCAGAACACCTGCCTGATCAGATGTCCAGACTGTTGCATTCTTGATATGAAGATTTTCGGTGGTTGGTCGTTCAGTCAGACCATACGCAATGTTCGGGTAAGTTAGTTGAGAGACTAACGTGTGATCCTGAGCCGGTTTACTGGCTTTTGCAGGTTTTGGCTGTTTTGTTGCCGACACATCATGAGATGAACCATCAGGCAATTGATAACGTAACGCTAACGCCTCTCCAGTGTGCATACCGCTGAAACGAGCCACGCCGTTAATCCCTGCGTTCGTCAGATTAGCCGTAAAACTCACGCCCAGTTTGCTTGCTTTAATATTGCTTAGCTTGATTGATGTACCATCAATCTCTAACTTGCCTTTGTATTTAACGGTCTTCGACTTACTGCTGCTTTTGTCTTTTTTCAACGTCAACACTGACGCTTTACCCGCAACCGTTAAATCATATTGCCCTGGATATTCTTTTGCATTCAGTCCAGCAAATTCAACGTAGTTACCCTGGCTTAATACCGCAACAATTTTACCTTTTTCAAACAGGTTACCTTTACTGATAACCAGGTCAGCCATATAGCCTTTTTTAACCTGACCGACCTGATTACTAACACCAGCGATTTTTGCCGGTACCGTTGTCAGCGCCTGCAAGGCTGTTTTCTCACTCAAACCTGCTTTTACAGCTTTGCGAATATTTTTCCAGAAATACTTTTCAGGCTTATCAAGACGATATTGCGTAAACGCGAAAGGCACGCCTGCATCTTCTAATGAAGCCGGATTTGTAGGCGCACGTTCCCAGTGACGAAGCTGACCTAAACCAACATCCAGTTCACCAGATACCGTTTGCACCGCAGGTGATGAAGGAAAATCAACCGGCACAATTAATGATGCTTTGATCGCTTTTAAATCATTAGCGCGAGTGTATTCATAGCCCGACGCGATAAACGTTCCGTTGTAGCCAAATTCATTTAATAGCTCAGCAGCGCGGAAAATATCCTGATCTTCGTTCGTCTCAAAGATAATGCCTGCTTTTTTCATTTCAGCGATGGCTTCAAGTGCGGCGTTATATTCGATTTTCTCACCGAAATAACGCGTATCTTGTTTACCCCAGGCTTGCTGATACCAGTTTGCATCGGCGAACGTCTGACGGATAAGCGCAATACTTCCCATCAACGACGATGGATAGCTTTGCTTTGATGAGCCTTTGTGGAAAGAAAGAAAGTGATTGGTATTTGCGTCGTAAATAACATCGTTAGGAATGTCAGCTTTTGTGGAAGTCACAAACCCCTGACCACGCATAATGCCGTCAAATTTAGCACTTTGAACGGTCGTGAAGCCAAGCTTCATCATTTTTTTACCGTTTGCGCCTTTTGTATCAAACTTAGATACCCAGTCAATTTCAGGTTTGATCGCATCATTCGACGCATTACCACCTAAACGCTGATTGTAATAAACCGGTTTTTCACGGCCAGCGGCCGCTTTCTCTTTTTTATCCTTCGGCATACCGTACTGGGTATACGGGTCGATAAAGCCCGGATACAGGTTATAACCTGTTAAATCATAGGTTTTAAAGCCAGCAGGAGCGGCTTTACCTTTTGCCACGTCAATAATACGGCCGTCTCGAATTAGAACTGTCGCATTATTGATTGATTTGCCCGTTGGTGAAATTAGATTGGCGTTTGTCAGTGCAATAGCTGTCGATGATTTATCGACAATACCATGCTTCTCTGTCGTCTGGTCTGCTGCTGCCTGCATCGACAGTGTGCCAGCCAGTACACAAAGTGCCAGTTTGTGATATGTGTTTGTCATTGGTATTCCTGCTGTCATTATCTGTATAACCGTTCGCACTATCCAAAGCGAATGTCGTCAATCTCGGTACCGTCTGTAGCCAACGGTGAGACGTATCACTCAGGATGGTTAACAGAGTTGAATGTAAGCTTGAAAAAAGTACCTACATTCAACGCATCAAGCAGGGAAACTAGCTTAAAAGATCAATGATTGCCACTGAAAAGGATAGAAACCTTAACTGTCAGGTTAAACGTCAACCGGATACCAGTTGTCGCTCGTCCTCTTTGTTAGCAGCATGTATATAACCGCTATGATTTCGTAATAATTCTTCAATACCATTGGCTGTTAACGGTGGGCTGTAGTAATAACCCTGAACAACGTAACAACGATTTTTCTGGAGGAAATCAATTTGTGGTTCAGATTCCACCCCTTCAGCAACAATCCCAATATTCAGTTTTTGCCCCATTGCGATAATGGCTGAAGCAATTTCTAAATCGCTTCTGTCTTTCGGAATATCTTTAATAAAAGAGCGATCAACTTTAATAATATCGACCGGGAATCGTTTCAGATAACTTAATGATGAATAACCGGTACCGAAGTCATCAATTGACAGATTCAAACCAAGATTTTTCAAATCATGCAACTGACGAATAGCGGCTTCAATGTCACCCATCAGCATACTTTCAGTAATTTCCAACCCAAGACTGCGTGCATCTAATCCAGTCTCTTGCAGAATGTGGCTCACTTGCATCGGCAGGTTTAATTCTTTGAACTGACGAGCCGATAAGTTCACCGCGACTTTTCCATCAAAGTGATACTCTTTGTTGATGAATTGCGCAAACTTACAAGCTTCCCACAACACCCATTCACCCAGTTGCACCACCAGCCCGGTCATTTCTGCAATAGGGATAAACTTGATTGGTGGGATCATGCCTTTTTCCGGATGACGCCAGCGAATAAGCGCTTCCAGACCGACTATTTTTCCGGTGCGGGTATCTATCTGAGGTTGATAGTAAAGCTCCAGCTGATTATCTTTCAACGCCACACGAAGTTCGTTTTCTATAATTAACTGGTCTTTGGCTGCAACATCCAGCTCATTACTGTAGAAATAATAGGTGTTTTTGCCCAGCCGTTTGGCTTCATACATAGCCAGGTCAGCACGTTTCAGCAAAGCTTCTTCATCATCGCTGTCAAACGGTGCCATGGTGATACCGATACTGGCGCTGACAAACACTTCATTGTTTGCCAGCCTGAATGGCTTAACCAGAATCGTTTGAATAACTTCCGCCACTTTTTGAACTTCAAACTTCTCTTTTGCACCACTTAACAGAATGGCAAATTCATCACCGCCCAATCGAGAAATCGTATCTTCTGTTCTCAGACGGTCTTTCAAGCGTCTGGCAACTTCGACCAACAATTTATCACCAACATCATGACCTAATGTGTCGTTAATGCGTTTAAATTCATCTAAATCAAAATAGAACAATGCGAATGAATAATGGCCACGTTGCGACAATGCGAGCGACTTCTTTAATTCCATCTTGAAGTATGTGCGATTAGCCAGACCGGTCAGTACATCGTAATAAGCCAGTTGTTCCATTTTGCGCTGGCTTTCTTTGATAAATGAGATGTCCTGAGCAGAACAAACATAGTTAGTGACTTCACCTTCATTGCCGAAGATAGGCGCGATAGATAACGTAATCCAAATCGCTTTATTGCGGGTTTTTAACAGAATATCGCCGCGCCATTGTTCCCGTACTCTGATTGTTTCCCGGATGTCTTCAGATAAAAATGCCATATCCTGAGCAATGATATCGAATACGGAAACTTCCTTATAATAAGTCTCTGTTCGTCCGGTCATTTCGCAGAATTTCGGATTGACGTACTCAATCATAAGTTGCTGATCAGTAATTACAATTCCGTTACTACTATACGCAACCGCTTTGGAGAGCTTGCGAGCAGATTTCTCGGCCTTTTCCTTTTCTTCCATTCGAATATGCAAACCTTCGAACAACTCATTGATGTTCCCGGCCATCTTGGCAAAGGCTTTGCTCAGGGCTCCAATTTCATCGTTTCGCGGTTTGGGCATTCTTACTGACCAGTTACCTTCTGCCAGCTGACACGCCGTTTGAACCAGCGCATTAATCCGCTTTAATCCCATGTGATAAAGCGCTTGTTGTAACAGGAATCCGATAATGGCAGCCGTAACGAGGAACACGACGATCAATCGAGTTCTTAACTGGTAGTAAGGTGATAACGCTTCTTCTTTCTGATTATATACAGCAACATACCAACCCATTTCTTCAATCAGTCTTGTATTGACTAAATAGTGGGTGCCATCAAACATATAATCACCGGCAATTTCCTGTTTGCCTGATTCTGCGGCTTCTTTCATTAATTCAGCCAGTTGAGCATTCAGAACATTTTGCTGAGCTTCACTAACCGAATCAAAAACTGGCTGACGATTAGCAAAATCTGGCGATATCAACATAGTGCCGGACTGGTCAAACAAAAATATCTGGCGACCGTTTTCTGCGCCAGCCAACTCTCTGAAATTATTGAAAATATTATCTAAAACAAAATCACTGCCCGTCAAAGCCACTAAACGAAAATTCTTATAAACAGGCACCAGCAAACTAGTCATCCATTGAGACCAGATTTCATTGAAATAAACTGGTGTCCACACCGGACGTCGTTGTGGATTTTTCTCCGGCCCAGCCAGATCGAAGTATGTGGTGTATTTGAAACGATTCTCTTCCCCCACCATAAAGGCGACATCTTTAGGCGTAATGCGAATAAAGTTGTCTTTGGTGATCAGGTAATAATTAAAAAACTGTTCCGTCATCACCGGGGCAATATTTCGCCATAGTCTTTCGGAATCACTAAACAGATACTTATAGTCACCCGTAAAATCACTCTCAGGCATGTAAGCAGCACTGAAATGATCGCTACTGCGAATACCGCCATCCGGGTCCGGGGTAAGGTTAATCGTGGGTAATGATGTATCGGGAGGGTTATTGAATAGCGCACTTCTGACCACGCTATTAGCTGAACGGGCGAGATCAATTTTGTCTTCCATCAACCGGGAGAACTGGTTGGTATAGCGAAGACTGATCATGGATAAAAATCGATGCTCCTGGTTTATCAGCTGATTTTTCTCGGCCGTCAACATCAGATAAGCACCGATGCTGCCTGTCATGATGCAAAATACAAAAATCAGGAATGAAATTCGTATACTTAACGAACGGGTACCAAACTTTTCTGGAACAGGATTCTGACTCACAAAATTACCCATGTAATTATTTTCGGCACATGAAAACTAACAAACATTTTTCATCCAGACAACCACCAATTAAGCGATACATAATTGATCATAAATTTCTAACAGGCTCTCTGTTAAACAAGTGTCAACTTATTATTAAGATATATTCATTAACATCACTAAAGGCATCCCTCAACTGAGTCAAAATCTTTTTCTTATAAGTCTCATCTCGCCCGAAACTAAATGCTCATTTATGAATATAAAACTCACAAATCGATAAAAAATAACCAGCAATCTCTCTGAAACAGGCTTGTAATCCCGTTCATTTCTGGCTGATCACCCTCTTTTTAAGATGCATTATCAGTAGTTTAAACAAAGCTGGTCATTCAGAATGATTCAGGAACAACCACTGAAATTATCTTATATTACTTATTGTCTTTAACCTGGGAACCTGTCCTGTCACTAAAAAAGCGGCCCCCTGTTGAAGATGTTCAAATAACAATCAAAATTATTAGTTAATAATTTTAAATTTAAGTTGCAGTTATCTACACTTACTGTTTATTAAACCGACAAATACGAAAAAAATAACGTGGAATTGTTACAACTCACATTAAAAATACTTTTGGTTAAAATGTCGGTAAATTTAATGTTTTTTTAATCTTAAGGATAAAGGTTAAATATCTATTCAAATTATTACAATATTTTTTACCATTCGTTACATTGACGTACTGTTTTTCGGCTAAAAATACATCGTTTGGTATAAAAAACATCTGACAGACGTAATAAATCAGCCCATATTACCTGAAGCAGGAAATTTGATTTTCATCAATAATTCAGTATCTTACTGATTGTTTCGTAACACTCCGTTTGGCAAGAGCATTGAATCCATGAAATTTTTTAAATATGCAGTACTGACCGTGGTCGCACTGGCTGCAGTGACAGCTTCATATATGTACCTTCAATTAAACAGTAGCCTTGCAACACTGGAAGGGACTGTTACTTCAGCATCCATCAGTAACACGACGGTTGTTCGTCGGGATGATGCCGGTGTTCCTACCATCGAAGCTGACAATCGTCAGGATGCCGCATGGGCACTTGGTTTTCTGCACGGTCAGGAACGTTTTTTCCAAATGGATTTACTCCGCCGAAATGCTGCGGGTGAACTGTCGGCATTATTTGGTGAACTGGCTGTTAAACGAGATACCAAACGTCGAACACACCGTTTCAGAACTCGCGCCGAGCAATACCTGAAAGCACTACCACTTGCACACCAACAGCTCTTAAGACGCTATGCCGATGGCGTTAATCAGGGATTAACGACGCTAGATAATCATCCGTTTGAATACTTATTACTGTCCGTTGAACCAACACAATGGAAGCCGGAAGACTCTTTATTAAGCATTTACAGCATGTATCTTGATCTACAATCCGGTGATGGTCGTCAGGAACGAGTATCAGGTTTGCTCGCAGAACAACTTCCAGAAGACATCTTTCGCTTTTTTCACCCGAACGGAACACACTGGGATGCTCCTATAGACGGTGCTGCTTTCCCTCCTGTGACACTTCCCACATCAAAGCCAGATTTTGCAACATCATCATTACTGGAAAACGCCGTTGATACATCGTCACTTCGTCAGCCAGACGCAACGCCTGGCAGCAACAACTGGGTCATTGCCGGTGAGCTAACGACAACGGGCAGTGCAATGATCGCAGGTGATATGCACCTGGGACTTAGCGCACCAACAACCTGGTACAGAGCACAAATACGATATCCGAAAAATAACAGAGACAATAAAGCATCAAATGACGTCGTTGTGACCGGGGTGACCTTACCCGGCGCTCCTGCAATTATTTCAGGCAGCAACCAGCGTATCGCCTGGGCATTTACAAATAGTTACGGTGACTGGAGTGATGTTATCGAATTAAACGTCGATGAATCCGGAGAACAATACCTCACACCAGAAGGTTATAAACCGTTTAAGCGCTACCTTGAAACAATTGAAGTCAAAGGAAAGCCCGATCAGACGACCCGAGTACTGGAAACCATTTGGGGACCCGTTATTCAATACAGTGCAACTGGAAAACCTGAACAAGCCTATCGCTGGGTCGCCCACGATCGCGAAGGCATTAACATGAACCTGTTACACATGGAAACCGCCAGCAATGTGTTTGATGCGGTACAGATTGCAACCACAGCGGGCATTCCAGCGCAGAACATGGTTGTTGGCGACACATTTGGACAAATAGCCTGGACTATTTTCGGCGCTATCCCTGCCAAAAAAGGCCTGACCGGACAAGTTCCGTCAGACTGGTCTGATGGAGCCACAGGTTGGTCTGGCTACCTTGATGCAGAGTCTTACCCTCAAATTATTTCACCAGACTCAGCGCGTATCTGGACAGCAAACTCGCGGGTAGTTGGCGGAAAGAACCTCGAAACCCTGGGTAATGGTGGTTATGCGCTGGGGGCTCGTTCTCAGCAAATAAGAGACAATCTGTTTGCCAAAGAGCGCTTTACCGAACACGAATTATTGGCTATTCAACTGGATGACAAAGCCGTATTTCTAACCCGTTGGCAACAATTCTTGAGTGAGCTTATGCAAAACCCGGCGATTAGTCAGCAGCTTGAGCAATCCGATACTATTCAGTCACTACTGAAAAACTGGGAAGGAAAAGCCTCCACGTCTTCCGTAGGATACAATCTGGTTCGTCAGTTTCGCTATGAAGTTGCCGGTTCACTATTCGCTGATCTTGAAAAACGTCTTGAAAGCGCGGGCCATCAGGAATTAAAACTCCATGCTATTCGTCATCAGCTTGAAGAACCCGTTTGGCTCTTAATCAACAAACAGCCTGCCGACTGGCTACCATCCGCTCATCAATCCTGGGATAGTTTCTTTGTTGCGGCACTCAATAAAGCGCTGTCAAACATCACCAACGACGGTGAAACCGCGCTAACGGACGCTACCTGGGGTGAAAAAAATGCAACCCGCATTAAACATCCACTGGCTCGCGCAGTGCCCGCCTTGTCCTGGTTGCTTGATATGCCAGTCGTTGAGCAAAATGGTGATAGTTACATGCCAAAAGTCAGCAATCGTTCATTCGGTGCATCACAGCGTATGGTTATCGCCCCATCACACGAAGATACAGCTATTTACCATATGCCTGGCGGTCAGTCAGGGCATCCGCTCTCTCCATTTTATGAATCTGGCTTTATGGATTGGGCTGAGGGGAACGCAAGCCCGTTCCTTCCAGGAGCGACTCGCTATATATTGACCATCGAGCCTGAAAAAAACAGGACTTGACAGCAAACCGGACGAAACATAGAGTAAGTCGCATGAAAATATTCAATCACCACCTGTTTACCAACTTTTTTATGATGTCCGTTCGGGAGGCAGGGTGATTCGTATCTGACAGATTCACAGTAAAAAAGCCTCCTTCTCGGAGGCTTTTTTCGTTTATGGGCCAATTTAATTAATCGGTAGTTTTTAACGGCAGCAAACAGGGTTTCAAATGGAAGACGACAAGTACAACTTAGATTCACTACGACATGATATTAACGAAATCGATTCAGAATTGATGGTACTGCTGTCGCGCAGACGTCGGGTGTCAAACCTGGTCGCGGAAAGTAAAATTCGATCAAAAAAACCAGTTCGGGATACTGAACGCGAAGAAAAACTACTGGCAAAACTGGTGAACTATGGCAGTTCGCTCGGACTGGATGCCAACTATGTCACCCAGATATTTAACGTCATCATCGCTGATTCCGTCCTTAACCAGCAAGTCATGCTACAACGCCGCTATAATAGCGAAAGTAATGAACCGGTAACTCGAATCGCATTCCTGGGTGATACTGGTTCATACAGTTATCTGGCGATGACAAAGTACTTCTCCCGCCGTACAGGCGAAAAAATCGAACTGGGCTGCACCAGTTTCCATGAAATCTTCAATCAGGTCGAAACTGGCCATGCCGACTTTGGTGTTCTTCCTATCGAAAATACGTCTTCTGGTAGTATTAACGAAGTTTACGATTTGTTGCAGCACACCAGCCTGTCAATTGTTGGTGAACTTACCTACCCGATTGTTCACTGCCTGATTGGGCTTGAACACATTCAGTCAAAAGACATCAAAACCATTTACAGTCACATTCAACCATATACCCAATGCAGTGAATACGTGAAAAAACTGGGCGAAATTCCGGTTGAGTTCTGCTCCAGCACGACTGAAGCCATTCAACGTGTTAAGGAATTAAATGATCCAGGTTTTGTTGCGATTGGCAGTAAAGAAGGTGGTTTAGCTAATGGTCTGCAAGTTATTGATGAAAACCTGGCAAACCAGCAAGAGAATCACAGCCGCTTCATTATCGTAAGCCGCAAGCCTGTTGATGTCGCGCCTCAGATCCCGGCTAAAGTGACATTGATTATGTCGACTGAGCAAAAAGCCGGAGCGCTGGTCGACGCCCTGTTAGTGTTGAAGAAATACAAAATCATGATGACAAAACTGGAGTCACGGCCAATCATGGGTACGCCTTGGGAAGAGATGTTCTATATTGATGTGATTTCCAATACTGCCGATGACAACTTCGCTGCAGCATTAAAAGAGTTGGAGCCTCTAACTCGCAGCACAAAAGTCCTTGGTTGCTACCCCAGTGATGATGTAAAGCCCGTTGAATTGAGTTAGTACTGAGAATCTGCTAACCGTGGAATTGATAACAGACAAGTAACCCTGAACAGAAAGGCCAGCAAGCAGCTGGCCTTTGGTATCAAAGAATTTTTTGAACAATATATTAAGTTCAATAGTTTCTTATTATGTCTAAACCCGTCTGTCTCCAGCTTTCATCAGTAATTCCTGGCTTTCCTTCAGACAGTCGTCAGCAAATTCTCCAAACCATGTTTTGATTTGTCCAAACGTTTCGACAAACAATGCGTGATCTTTGTTATTTACCATATCAATCGCATCATCGATGAGCTGACGATAAGCGGATAATTGCGACGTTAGCCCTTTAGCGGAATAAATGATATCGGCATACAACGCCGGATTCTGTGCGAACAATCGACCTACCATTGCCAGCTCTAACCGATAGATTGGTGAACTAAAGGCCATCAATTCACTTAAATCACTGTTCTGCTGCATCAGATGACGGCCATACATAAAGCTGGTTAAGTGACGCATCCCCTGGATCAGTACCATCGCTTCGTCATGTTTTTGCGCACTTGCATACTGAATACGACAACCCCACAACGTAATCTGATCAAGTAACCATTGACACTTAGCATGAAAACGGCCTTCACAGGCGACAACAACTTGCTTCACAAAATTACTGTCCGGGCCAAACATAGGATGTAAACCAATCACTGGTCCCTTATGGGCCGCCAGCATCGCCTGGAGAGGTCCGGTTTTTACACTGGTGATATCTGCCAGGATACAATCGTCTGGTAACGCTGGTAATTGAGCAATAATCTGTTCGGTCTTATCAATTGGCACAGCAACAATCACCAGTCCGGCATTTTTCAGGATCTCATCCGCCCGGTGCCAGTCATTTTGTTCCAGCACTTCGACTGAATAACCCGACAGCGTCATCATGGATGCAAATCTTGCCCCCAGTGCCCCATGACCGCCAACTACCACGACCTTCTGTATATCTGGATTTACTTTAAGATAACCTGCATTCTGTGTTTTATAGGATTCACGCATCACCCGACGCAATACATCATCAATAAGCCCGGCATTTAATCCAAGCGATTCCGCCTGTGATGCTCGTTTTTTTAATAATTCATGCTCCCGCTCAGGTACATAAACAGGTAATCCCTCTTTTTCTTTGATATGGCCAACATTTGCAGTGACTTTCATTCGTCTGGCAAGCAAAGCAACCAGTTCAGCGTCAATGTCATCAATTTCTTCGCGAAGATCAGCAAGCGTCTGACTCGCTCCTTCTTCATGAGTTGTCATAGAGATTTTCCCGGCACGATTAAGGTTATTGAATGAGGTTAAAAACACAATATGTAAATATATATTTACTCATGTACACCAAAAAATACAAAGAGGCGAAATAGTATAGGTAGAGGTCATTCATTTGCAAGACTTTTTATCGTGTAGATATAAGTCATTCGATTATTAAATAAACAAAAACGTTACAGTACCGCTTTTAATATCAAACATCTTACAGAAATGACTGTAATATCAACCGCTTGCACATTATTCTTGTTAAATAACAGTAACTTAGATATAGTACGCATCCCTGTCTCTACAACCTTTACACATGTTAATTTTTTGTATATAGTCAGCAATACGTACACCATTTATACCAGTTCAAAAGGGACTCCGGCCTGAAGTGGTAAATTGAATGCTGGGGCTTCAGGCTAATTAAACTGGATCAGTCCTTACCCTCCAGCTCTTATTATCGTTCTTTATCATAGATATATGTGAACTAATGAGTGAGTTGAAATCCAAAATCATCCGCCGCACAACTGTCATATTTTCAACAGTGACACTACTGGGCTTTATTTTCTCCGCCGTGGTTTATTTCACAGCCCAGCAAATGGATGCTTCCGCAAAAAAACTGGTTGATGAACAGCTGCCATCACTATTTTTGATCCAGCAACTAAGCACAGAGTTTAGTGAGCAGGAAAGAATCCTATACGAATACTACACCACGACTGACAGCCAGATTTATCAAACCAATTTCAAAGATAACGTCAATAAAACCTTGCACCTTATCCGTTCGTTAAACTTGTCTTATCCAACTGACGAAAACCTGAAACAGACCTCTGTTCATATGAACACCATCATAGAGCTGGGTGAACAGCTTCATGGCAATCTGAGTAATGATGGCATTGACTGGGATCTGGCGCGAGAACAGCTGGCAATGGTCAGTCGCCAACATCGGCTTATGTTGTCTATTGTGGATGAAAGTCGAAAGAACATTCGACGAGAAGCGGATAAGGGTTACAACAGCATTCTGACCTTACTGGAAAATGCCAGCTATACCGTTTTCATTTACAGCTTATCAATTGTCCTTATCGCCTTTTTGGTTGGCCGTTACATTCGCAATTACAGCGTCATGATGGCGAAAAACCGCAGCCTTGCTCTCTTTCCTGAACGAAATCCAAATCCGGTATTCAGTATCGATGAATCCAATCAAGAGCTTTACTGTAATCCCGCGACCGTAAAACTGGTTGAATCTCAGTCACAAGGAAAACTGTCTGCACTCGATTTATTGCCTGAAAACCTGGAAGAAATCAAAGAAGAAATTATCAATAGTGACAAACCCTGGAAGCAAATGGAAAAGCACTATGGTAATCGCATTCTTTCGATTCAGGTTCACTGGCTCAATGACGTCAGAAACTTCATCGTTCACGTATCTGATATTACCGAACGAAAAGCAGCCGAAGAAAAACTCCAGTATCAGGCCTATCACTCAGCACAAACTGGCTTTTATAACGAGTATCAACTGAGTGAAGATCTTGATATTCGAACTCAGCAAAAAGATTCCTTTGCCCTTGGCTTAATTGAAATTCGTGGTTTCAATACCTTCACGACTGGTTACGGCATGGATGCAGCCAATGAAATGGTTAAAACCGTCGCCCGACGACTAAGAGGCCTCGTAAAAAGTGCAAAACACGATATTGAAATCTACCAGGTAACTGACCACATTTTTGCCCTGGTGTTCGAAGACAGCTTCTCCTGTAATTACCTTGAGGAACTCTGTCAGTCCATTGAACAAAAAATGGAAGCAACACTGAAAACACATGCGGGTGACTTCTCCATTGAACTGGACTTTGGTTTCTGTCGTTATCCTAATCATGGTGATAATCGCAATGTTCTGATGCAACATGCCCGGGCTGCATTAAATGAAGCCGCGTCTATCGAGCACAGTAGTTTTGTTTGTTATTCAGAAGAGTTAGGCTCTAAAGTAACGCGCTCTTTAAAACTATCACGTTGGTTAAAATCGGCCGTTGATAAGAACGAATTACAGCTGGTGTTCCAACCACAACTTGATATCAAAGAAGACCGAATTATTGGTATGGAAACCCTGGTGCGCTGGGTCCATGATGGCGAAATGATCTCACCAGCTGACTTTATTCCGATTGCGGAGCAAACAGGTTTGATTGTGCCTATCGGTGAATGGATATTGAGAACAGCTTGTGAAGGCGCTAAAAAGCTTTATTCAGAAGTAGGTGAAGAAGTTATTATTGCCATAAATATTTCACCACGACAGTTCCGACACCCTGATTTTGTATCCCTTGTTGAGAATACACTGAAGCAAACTGGTTTATCCCCTCACCTACTGGAACTGGAAATTACCGAAGGCGTACTGCTTTACAACGAAGCTGACACCATTGAAGTACTGCATCGTCTGAAAGGTCTGGGAATTCAGCTTTCAATTGATGATTTTGGTACAGGTTATTCATCACTGGCATATCTGAAACAATTCCCTATCGATAAGCTTAAAGTTGACCAGTCCTTCGTTAAAAACCTGCATACCGACAAAAATGATAAAGCCATTATTTCGGTTATTATCGAACTGGGTAAGAGTCTTGGACTTAAAGTTATCGCAGAAGGTGTGGAAGAAACCGCGCACTATGATTATCTGAAATCAGTGCGGTGTGATGAAATTCAGGGCTACTGGTACAGTCGCCCACTACAACATAAAGCGTTGATCGATTTTTATCAGAAGAAAAAACAGGAGCATGCACAAAAGCTTTCTCCTCATAGCACCCCGGTAACAATCGAGGGGCAAGCAGAATCATCTTTCTGAGTGTGCCAGTCGAATCGCCTGCCATGCAGCTTGCACCGCTTTAAATCGAGCAGCATCACCGCCTTTATCCGGGTGGTGCTGTGCCGCCAACTTACGATATTGCTGCTTTATCTCCGCCAGAGGATCCGATTCATTCACGCCTAATACCGAATAAGACTGAGCCAAACGTTCAGGCATTTTGGCCCACGCAGCAAATTTCTTCCAAAACGATGACAACATGTTTTCAACATCGGCTCTATCAGTCGAGAAATTCTGCCAGTCCAGATAATAATCCCGTAATGGATCATGTGCAGTGACAGCATTGGAATCACTATCGGTAGCGATTTCATCATTCTGTGGTATACAACGAATACGACTCAACGCAATCTCAATCTTGCCTCGTTGTTGTTCAATCCAACAATCTCTGAGTCGATAGCAAGCGTTATAAAGGGCAAAATGCACCTGGAATAATAAATGGTCGTCAGTAAATATATCGGCGGGAAACAGTTGCCAGGGTGGTTGCTGTAGGCGTCTGATAAGCTCTATTTCTGAGATCTCACCAGAAAAATCGGTCAGTTCAGTCTGTAACGCATTAAAAATCAAATCACGGTCCATACAATCTCCAGCTTACAGACACAAAAAAGGCTGGTAAAAACCAGCCTTTATTCGTATAGCAGAAAAAACTTTCTTATTTAAGTTTTTCTTTGATACGTGCAGCACGACCAGATAGGTTGCGTAGGTAGTAAAGCTTAGCACGACGAACGTCACCACGACGCTTAACTTCGATTGTGCTTACTGCCGGGCTGTGAGTTTGGAATACACGCTCAACGCCTTCACCGTTTGAAATTTTACGTACAGTGAATGCTGAGTGTAAGCCACGGTTACGCTTAGCGATTACAACACCTTCATATGCCTGAAGACGCTCTTTATTACCTTCTTTTACTTTAACGCGAACAACAACTGTGTCGCCCGGTGCAAATTCTGGTACGTCAGATTTTAATTGCTCTTTTTCAATTTCAGCAATAATGTTTTGATTTACTTTACTCATCGTAATTCTCTCTAAGTCTTAGATTCACTGTCATTAGCCACAGCAGATTCATGTTCAGCGATAAATTCCGCCAGCAATTTCTGCTGTTCCTCAGCCAGAGCTAAGTTATCCAGCAACTCTGGACGCCTGAGCCAGGTTCGTCCCAGCGACTGCTTTAAGCGCCACTGTCGAATTGCTTCATGGTTACCGCTTAGTAAAACTGGCGGTACCCGCTTATCATTCAAGGTTTCAGGTCTTGTGTAATGCGGATGATCCAATAATCCGTCTGAAAAAGAATCCTGTTGCGCTGATAAATCATGTCCCAAAACACCAGGAACCAACCTTGCAACGGCATCTATTAATGTCATTGCTGGCAGCTCACCGCCACTCAGTACATAATCTCCAACCGACCATTCTTCATCGATTTCAGATTCAATAACCCGTTCGTCAATCCCTTCGTAACGACCAGCTACTATCACTAATCGTTTATGTTGCACTAATTGCTCAACACCCTGTTGCGTTAATGGCTTTCCTTGCGGCGACATGTAAATCACTTTTGTATCGGCGCTGTTTGCAGCGTCTTTCGCTGCATGGATGGCTTTTTGTAATGGTTCAACCATCATCAACATTCCCGGGCCGCCACCGTATGGCCTGTCATCAACCGTTTTGTATTTATCTGTTGTGAAATCACGTGGATTCCAACAGTTAAAATCAATAAGTCCACGATTGATGGCCCGCCCTGTTATCCCTTGCTGTGTGATGGCATTAAACATCTCAGGAAAAAGTGAGACGACACCAACCCACAAAGGTTGCTCTGTAGCATCTGTAACGTTCTGGGTCATAGTTTCCTGCTTTTGACTCAACTTATCTGGCATCGATTACCGTGAAGTAATTAAAAACCAGGGTCCCAGTCAATAGTCACTGTCTTTTCATCTCTGTTGATGTCCAGAATGACCTGGTCAGGAATATAAGGAATTAGCCTTTCCTGCTTACCGAATGCATCTGTTGAATTCGCTTTAACAACCAGTACATCGTTTGAGCCAGTTTCTAACAAATCATCAATTACACCCATGTCATAACCTTTGTTGGTTACTACACGCATGCCAATCAATTCTCGCCAGTAAAATTCGTCATCTGATAATTCAGGAAGACGTTCTGCATCAACACCAACTTCAATATTGGTTAGCTGATGAGCATCATCTCTGTCATCAATATCAGCGAATTTAACAACAAGACCTTTGTTATGTTTCTTCCAGTCAGCCACTTCTTTCTCAACCCATTTGCCATTGATACTCAATAGCCACGGCTGATAATCAAAAATGCCTTCAGGATCATCGGTAAAAGAGTTAACTTTTAGCCATCCCTTGATACCGTAGGGAGCCCCAAGGTTACCAAGAACAACTTTTTCATTCTGACTCATAATCTCTTACCTGCTTTGCTGCTTGTGACCAATCGTCAATTAAGCCGCTTTCTTAGCGTCTTTAACTAACTTAGCAACACGGTCGCTAAGGCTTGCGCCCTGGCCAACCCAGTGATCTACACGGTCAAAGTCAATGCGGATACGCTCAGCCTGACCACTTGCAATCGGGTTAAAGAAACCTATACGCTCGATGAAACGACCATCACGAGAGTTACGGCTGTCAGTTACCACGATTTGGTAGAAAGGACGCTTTTTAGCGCCGCCACGTTGTAAACGAATAGTTACCATATCGTCCTCAATTTCATAGTTAAATTATTGTTCATGAACACTTTTCCCTACCCTGACATCCCAAAATGTCGTTTAGCGACCTAATAAGGTTTAATGCACGACAGGCTTAAAAAGCTGTGGATAAGGGTAGAAAAAAGCTCGCGTATTATACGCGTTTTGGGAGGATAAGCAATGAAGAACAACATTACGGCTAAATGTATTTAGTGTAGACACAAGCTTCATATTAGTTAAAGCCATTCTTCTCACACTGAATCGTTGCTTGTGTCAATAAACGATTTGCTTATTAAAAACGAAGAAAGCCCTCGATAAAGGGCTTTCTTTATGAAGGAGAATCGTCTTTCTCCCAGGCAAATCTTAAAACTTCGGTGGCTTCATTCCTGGCGGTAACATACCTGGAGGCATCATGCCTTTCATGCGGTTCATCATTTTGCCCATACCGCCGCCAGTCATTTTTTTCATCATCTTTTGCATCTGAGTAAATTGTTTCAGTAAACGATTTACATCCTGGATTTGCGTGCCAGAACCAGCTGCGATACGTTTTTTACGCGAGCCTTTAATCTGATCTGGACGAGCACGTTCAGCTGGGGTCATAGAGTTGATGATGGCTTCCATTTGAGTGAACTGCTTGTCGTTCACCTGGCCTTTCATTTGTCCGGCCATCTGGCCCATGCCTGGTAGTTTGTCTAACATCGACATCATACCGCCCATGTTACGCATCTGAACCAGTTGTTCGCGGAAGTCTTCCAGGTCAAAGCCTTTGCCTTTCATGACTTTCTTAGCGACTTTTTCTGCTTTCTCGCGGTCAACTTTACGTTCGACTTCTTCGATCAGTGACAATACGTCACCCATGCCAAGAATTCGTGATGCGATACGATCCGGGTGGAATGGTTCTAATGCGTCCGTTTTTTCACCCATACCGATAAATTTAATCGGTTTACCGGTGATATGACGGATAGACAGTGCGGCACCACCACGGGCGTCACCGTCCGCTTTTGTCAGAACAACACCCGTTAGCGGTAACGCATCATTAAATGCTTTTGCTGTATTTGCAGCATCCTGACCCGTCATCGCATCAACAACAAACAGGGTTTCAACCGGATTAACAGCGGCATGAAGATCTTTGATCTCGCCCATCATGTCTTCATCAACGTGAAGGCGACCGGCGGTATCGACGATTAATACGTCAAAGAATTTAAGTTTTGCATGTTCGATAGCGTTATTGACGATATCGACCGGCGATTGCTCAACTGTACTTGGAAAGAATTCAACACCGACATCTTCTGCCAGTGTTTCCAACTGCTTGATCGCCGCCGGACGGTAAACGTCAGCACTGACGACTAATACCGATTTCTTTTCACGCTCTTTAAGGAATTTTGAAAGCTTACCAACGGTAGTGGTTTTACCCGCACCTTGCAGACCTGCCATCATAATAACGGCTGGAGGCTGAGCTTTAAGGTTTAAGGCTTCGTTGGCCTCACCCATGGCTTTTTCAAGTTCTTGCTGAACGATCTTGATAAAGACCTGGCCCGGGCTAAGGCTTTTGGTTACTTCGACACCAACAGCGCGTTCTTTGACTTTGCCAACAAAGTCTTTAACAACAGGGAGTGCAACGTCGGCTTCTAATAAAGCCAGACGAACTTCGCGCAGAGTTGCTTTGATATTGTCTTCGGTCAGACGACCTCGACCACTAATATTTTTAAGGGTTTGCGACAAGCGGTCGGTCAAATTCTCAAACATGTAGCTATATACCTGAAGGCTGTTAAATAGTTCAAGGTTTCTCTGTTGAGATTGAAATGATCACTTTCAATAATGGCCTTAAAAGCCCTGATTTCAACCTCAACCCGAAGGAACTGGAGCACAATTTAGGGTTACACCGTGTTAAAACGGCGGCGGCTCCTGAAAAAATTGCTGGCATTATACGCCGCAATCTTGAGAAACACTAATCATAAACCTGTGAAAGCGCATTGAATTAACATAGAATGTGGGCTGATTTTTTTAGGCTATTGATGGAATTTAACGCGATATGACCGCTCTATCATTAACGATTGTGACGTTAGTGTTGTATCTTGGTGCGACCTGGTCGCTAGCCAGTAAGTTGTTTACCAGCGAAACGCTTAACATGAAACGGATCCTTTCTCTGGCTACGTTAGCGATTGTGTCGCATGTTCTGTTACTGACCTCACAAATTTTCACACCAGAGGGGCAAAACTTTAGTTTGTTCAATGTGATATCACTGGTGTGCTGGATCATTACGCTATCAATAACCTTTGTTTCTATTCGGCATAAAGCTGCGTTGTTACAAACCGCTGTATATGGGTTTACCGCAATTATTCTGCTTATCTCACTGGCGGTACCTGCACATATCAAGATGCAGCACTATTTTAATGACTCATCATTAGCCCTTCATATTACGTTGTCACTGGTCGCCTATTGTTTGTTGATTATTACCACGTTGTACGCGGTTCAGTCTTACGTCATCAGTCAGAAGTTAAAAAGCAAAGATTTTTCAATCGTCAATTCAAATCTGCCCCCATTAATGATGGTTGAACAACAGCAGTTTCAATTGTTGTCGCTGGGTACACTGGCGCTAACCGCAGCACTGGCGAGCGGCTTTATCTATCTTGATGATATGTTTGCTAAGTCAGTTGCCCATAAAACAGTATTATCACTGGTTGCCTGGGTGATTTTTTCCAGCCTGGCATGGGGTCATAAGTATCGTGGCTGGCGAGGCAAACATGTTGTATTCGCCACAATTGGGGCAGCATTTATTCTGACACTGGCTTATTTTGGCTCACGGTTTGTTCGGGAATTTATTTTAGGTTAACGCAATCAAAAATTGCGGGCAGAAACAAGTTCCTGTTTTTATTCTTGAAAAATATGAATAATCAGGCTGAATCTCGCTAAATTTAAGATTTCTATGATCTTTTCCTTGACTCAATTTTGAATCCGTAATAATAGTTACCTTCGTCTCTGGCTATACAGGAAACCACTTAATTGGACAGTATATCGACGAGTACATTATTTCTCGCATTAGTTGTACTCCTCCTAATTTCTGCCTACTTCTCCGGCTCTGAAACCGGCATTATGTCAATCAACCGATATCGCTTGAAGCACCTTGTGAAAGAGAAACACAAAGGCGCGAAGCGTGTAAGTAAGTTGCTTGACCGTCCTGACAGACTCATCGGGCTTATCCTTATTGGTAATAACCTGGTTAATATCGCGGCGTCTGCTATCGCGACCATTATTGGTATTCGTCTGTTTGGTGACCTGGGTGTGCTGTTAGCCACCATTTCCCTTACTCTTGTAGTCCTGATTTTTGCAGAAGTGACGCCTAAAACATTGGCGGCACTTTATCCTGAAAAGATTTCATTCCCAAGCTCAATTATCCTGACCATTCTGTTAAAAGTCCTGTTCCCACTGGTTGTGGTTGTCAATGCCATTACTAATGGTTTCCTGGCTCTTTTTGGCATTAGCCAGGAAAATCGTCAGCAGCATAGTCTGAGTAAAGAAGAACTACGTACCGTGGTAAATGAATCTGCATCAATGATTTCAACCCGCCACCAGGACATGCTAACCGGCATTCTTGACCTGGAATCAGTGAAGGTTGAAGACATTATGATTCCACGGAATGAAATTACCGGTATTGATATTAACGATAACTGGAAATCAATAACCAAGCAGCTAACACATACACCGCATACACGCCTGTTGCTATACCGGGATAATATCGATGATACGGTTGGCTTTATTCACGCAAAAGACGCGCTGCGGCTATTGATGAAAGACCAGTTTTCTAAAGCAACCTTGTTACGTGCTGTTCGCGAAATTTACTTCATTCCTGAAGGTACATCACTGAATACTCAGCTCAGTAAGTTCCAGGAAGCTAAAGAGCGTATCGGTATTGTGGTCGATGAATATGGCGATATTAAAGGTCTGGTGACACTGGAAGATATTCTGGAAGAGCTTGTCGGTGAATTCACCACCTCAAGTGCGCCTACACCTGGTGAAGAGGTTCACCCGCAGCAAGATGGCTCTTACATGGTTGATGGAAGCGCCAATATTCGCGAGCTGAACAAAGAGATGAACTGGGACTTTCCAACCGATGGCCCCAAAACACTTAATGGTTTGATCCTGGAGTATCTTGAAGATATCCCGCAGCCGAATATCAGTATCCGTCTGGCCGATTATCCGGTCGAGATCGTTGAAGTGGCTGATAATATGGTTAAAACTGCTCGTATCATGCCACAGTATAAAATTCAGGTTGATGAAGACGACGAAGAATAACAACGCCGTTATACCTTTATCCCAACACTGAATTAAACATAGAGTTAGAAAGTAAAAAAGCAGGCACTGAATAGTTAGCCTGCTTTTTTATTGTCTTATCTTACCGTATTGAATTTTCTGGTTTGAACTGGCTAAGGTTTGATTAGCCAAACAGTACTCGCCATAACCAGCTTCTGTCGAGATCATCACGGCAAGTCTTAAGTTGCTTTGCATACATCAACGAGCGATTTTTTACTTTCTTTGATGTTTTAACCAGCCATTTCTTCTTCTTATAGGTTTTACGCTTATAGCCCCCCCAACCTTCGTGATAATTCAGGTATTGAGCGTAAGCATCCCATTTAGAAATCCCATTAATTTTATTGGTTTTATAAATAAACCACCCCATAAAATCGATGGCATCATCAAAATCGTCTCGATCTGCACCGCTGTTATCAGTTTCACGCATAT
Source organism: Alteromonadaceae bacterium (assembly GCA_965656875.1). GTDB lineage: Bacteria > Pseudomonadota > Gammaproteobacteria > Enterobacterales > Alteromonadaceae > CBFHMJ01. The sequence continues at coordinate 116,242 of CBFHMJ010000003.1, read as the reverse complement.
AATCTTCCCAGGTCATTGTTTTCGCCTGAGAATAGCCATATGCCGTACTGGGACGTCCGATTGGAATAAAGCCAAAGAAATATTCCATAGGTGGCTGTGCATCTTCTCTGAAAGAACTTTCCTGATACATCATTGCCATTGGTACGTGAATTGGCACACCCCATTTACCTTCAACATTCTTAGCTGCTTCATACCAGTCATGACGTTCTTCAAAGATATTGCAGATTTGATTTACATCTTTTGGTGGTGGTGTGGTACACCCGGATAAGGAAACAACCAGCAACCCGGCTAATGAGATGGATTTTGTGCGAGAGGAAAGAAGCGAGAAAGGCGTTCCGTGTATTTTTAACTGCTTTATATTCAACATCTTGGAAAACTTCTTAAGTTTTTTTCAAATAATTTTGAACTTATCCGATAATCGGCCGTCTTAATTAATGTGTACAGTGTTGCAGTATTTTCATCCCTTGAAAAGTTGTTTTAGCGCGGTTGATATAACCGCGCTTTTTTTTGCCTGAAATTCGTCAGGATGCAACCACATCGGCGAAGTAGTCTGCCAGAAATGCTTCGAAATCTAACGTGTCACTAGCTTCAATCGTTTTTTGTTGCTCCAGTGATTCACGCGCCAGGTCAACAAAACATTGTTGTTCAATATGCTTAAAGTCACCTGCAACAAATTCTGCTTTGTAAGTCTCAGCTTGCTTCAATGCCCAGTCACCATCACTGTGTTCGTGAGCATCTTTAACCAGCGATAATAAACGAGCTGACAAGGTAACATTCATGTCCGTCGTAGCAGTAGACCAGTGCTTAACCGTCGCTTTATAATGAGTTGTCCCATGCGCTTCATCTAACCAGCTCGCAATCTCTTTCATCTGTGCAAAAGCGGTTGTGGCCCAGGCCGTCATACCAATCTCTTTACCATCACGTTTTAATGTCAATGACGGATCACGACCGTGCAAAATGACGTTATCAAGATTGTCTTCGGTTTCTTTTTGCTGCTCCCAGTTCAGTTCAGGGCTGTCATGCAACAGACACCAACACAGGAATACATCAAGGAAGTGAATTTGATCGAGTGAAATACCAACTGGCGAGAATGGATTTACATCCAGGGCACGAACTTCAATATATTCGATACCTCTATCGTCCAGCGCATCGGTCGGTTTTTCACCTGAAGCCGTTGTTCGTTTTGGACGAACCGGTGAATAAAACTCGTTTTCAATTTGCAGAATATTGCCATTGAGCTGGCACTTTTCACCTTCAGTGCAGGTGCCAACTTTCATAAACGCTTCTGACGGAGTGCGGATGGCTTTGCGTAATCCGGCAACATACTCAGCCAGTGAGTTATACATGACTTTGAGTTCAGACTGTTCGTTGTTGGTGTAACCCAGGTCACTCATTCTTAACGATGTTGCATGAGGTAAATACAAAGTGCCTTCACCCAGCTTCTCAAATGGGAGAACAGACTCATTACCCTTAACAAACGAACGACACAAAGTTGGAGAAGCGCCAAATAGCCAGGTGATTAACCAGACATAGCGTTTAAAGTTTCGAATCAGACCAAGGTATTGTTCTGAAATAAAATCTTGTGTCGGCTCAACGCCTTTTTCAGCAGCCAGTGCTTGCCAAAGACTATCAGGAATAGAGAAGTTAAAGTGAACACCGGAAATAGCCTGCATCATGCTACCGTAACGAAACTTCAGCCCCTGACGGTAAAGGTTTTTCATCCGGCCAATGTTGGAACTACCATACTCTGCTATGCGAATACTGCTTTCATCTTTGATATAGCACGGCATGCTGAGCGACCATAATTGCTCGTCGCCAATGTTTCCCTGTACGAATTTATGAATATCCAACAGTTGTGCCATAGTTTTGTTGGCATCAAGTTCTGGTGGTGTAATAAATTCGAGTAACGCTTCAGCGAAATCGGTCGTAATATGCGGATGAGTCAGCGCAGAGCCTAGTGATTCGGGATGAGATTTCTGAGAAATCGTGCCGTTTTTATTAATTCTTAGTGTCTCTCTCTCAACACCACGTCGGATGCCAAGGATAGATGGCAAGTTCTCAGCACGAGACAAGTAGCTGAGTTTTTGTGCAAAGCGATTTTCCAAAATAATGTCCTGGAGCCGGCTACAAGACCGGTTAATTATCTTCTTTTAAACTGGAGCACGGTTTTACCAAATGTAAGGCCAGCTTTTGTATATTCAAGGTATTTAACCAACTAAATACCCTTAATTGACCTGCAAGCATCAGTATTACATTCACACACACGACAAAACAGCTTATTCCTTCGTTGAATGAAGTATGAATGCAGCAGCCAACATTGACCGCTGCATTATAAAACCGTTTTCAGTCTAACTGGCAGAAATTATTGCGGTAATTCGACCAGTTTAAAGTTTTTATGTTGTTTAACAAATGAATCCAACTGTGGTTTAACCGTAGCGGCATCACCAACAACAACGATCTGCATTTCATTCAGCTTGTACTGGGCATTAGCCAACGCTTGTAACTCATCAGCGGTGATGTCGTTAATTATAGCGGTTTGACGCGTCACGAAATCAGCAGGCAAATCAAATCGGACCATTCGATTGATAAAACCATTCTTTTTACCCGGCGTTTCATAATCCAGCGCTTCGCCCTGAGTAAATGAGAGCTTAATCATTTGTAATTCTTCAGTCGTTAGCCCTTTAGCCTGATACGTCGTTAATTCTTGCCAGAATTCGTTCAGGGTGTCTGCTACATGCGCAGGTTTGATACTGGTGCTGAATCGATATTGTCCATTGAATTCATCTGCATAGAACCCGGACTGAATACCGTAGGTGTAACCTTTGTCTTCACGCAGATTTAAATTCAGTCTGCTACCAAAATGCCCACCCAGCGGGTAGTTAACCAGACGCGATCTAAAATATTCACCGAACGCATCATAAGTTAATGCCGAATGGCCCATTCTCACGTTTGCCTGAGCAGCACCAGGATGATCGACAAAGTAAATAGTGGGTGCGGTTGGCGATGTAACTGGTTGAAAATCCGGAATGTCATAATCAGTGACACGCCAGTTAGCAAGTGGCTTCAGTACGGCTTTATAATCAGCTGCCGTTAGATCACCAACAATAATGACTCGGGCTTTTGCCCCTGTAATATATTGCTGATAGAACGCTTTTACATCGTCCAGCGAAATAGCGTCTATCGTTTCAATCGTTCCACCACCAGGTAGTGAGTAACGATGCGCCTTATCTTTGCAAGCTTGTTTGTCACTGACCGCAGCACAGCCATACATTACATCACGCATCGCCTGACTGGCTTTAAACGACGGATCTTTTTGCTGATGGGCAATACCTTGCAGGATTTGTGCTTTTAATCGTGAAAAGTCCTCTGCTTTAAACGCTGGATGTTCCAGTTTTTCCATCATCAGAACCAGGGTTTCATCCAGGTTTTTCGTCAGCGCTCTTACGCTAATATTAAAACCATGGCGACCAGCAGATACACTCACAGAACTGCCCAGTTTTTCGAGCTTTTCTTCCATCTGGCTGAGCGTATAGTTGATGGTGGTTTCATTCATCATACTGGCCGTTAAATCAGCCAGCCCCGCCTGTTGAACACTTTCGAGGCGTTGTCCACCCTCAAGAGTAATCAACATTGATGTAGTTGGTGTTTCCTGATTGACAGCACCGTACATCTTGATGCCATTTTTTAGCGATGCGGTCCATACTTCTGGCACAGAGACCGCGTCATTAGCTGGTGCTGACGGCATAACGGATCGATCAAACGTTTCCGGTGTTTCACGCAACGTCGTCACATCTGACGTTGGGTTTTCTGGCATCAGTTTATCAAGCTGTCGACCTTGATAGTTGTATTCATTCGTTGAAGCCACCAGCGTTTTCTTGCCATTGGGAACAATGCTCATGACGACAGCATGTTTATCTTTGATATATTTACGATAGACCCGCATAACATCGTCTTTAGTCACCGATGAGTAACGTTCAATTTCTTTCACAAACGCATTAGGATCATCATTAAATACCTGGCCCGCGGCCAATTGTCGAACTTTACCCGATACACTTTCAAGGCCATAAACCTGACCGGCTTCATACAAACTGATCATCTTATCGATATCAGACTGTAATACACCTCGCTGTTCAAACTCCGCCATCGCATCACGAATTGATTTTTCCAGCGACGCCAGCGACATATCGGTATTTCGTCCCGGCACTCCGTAAATACTGAATGTACAACTCAACTCACGACAAGGATGAGAAGCAGATGCCTGCATCGCAATACCATTCTTAACAAGGTTTTTATAGAACAAAGAAGAGCGGCCTTGTCCGATGATCTTAGCCAACACATCAAGCGGTGCTTCATCTTCATGCTGACCATAAACTGTTGGGAAACTAAGCTGAATTAATGGAAAAGCGACTTTGTCTTCCATCGAGATATAACGGGTTTCAGGCAATGTGAAGAGTGTTTTAGCCATTGGCTCAACCAGCTTACCAGCAGGAATGTCAGCAAAATACTTTTTAATCAGCGCTTTAGTCTTTGCCGGGTCGATGTGACCGCCAATGGTAATCGTTGCGTTATTTGGCCCGTACCAACGATCAAAAAAACGTTTTAACTCAGAAACTTCAACGCGATCTAAATCTTCAACATAACCTATGGTTTGCCAGCTATACGGATGCCCCACCGGATATAAGACTTCCCCTACTCGTTCAGACAATAACCCGTAAGGACGATTGTCATAGCGCTGGTTTCGTTCGTTTTTAACAGTTTCCCGTTGTACTTCAAACTTTTCTTTCGTCACCGCATCAAGCAAAAAGCCCATACGATCAGCTTCAAGCCATAAAATGCGTTCCAGCTGGTTAGCGGGAACTGTTTGATAGTAATTTGTCCGGTCGGAATTAGTGGTGCCATTCATATTGCCACCAGCCCGGTTCACAATCTGAAAATGCATTTCATCCGGAACATGCTCTGAGCCTTGAAACATCATGTGTTCAAAAAAGTGAGCAAACCCTGATTTTCCGGGTTCTTCACGAGACGAGCCGACATGATAGGTGACATCGACATGTACCAGAGGATCAGAATGGTCTTCGTGTAGTACAACGGTTAATCCATTGTCCAGGGTAAACTTTTCGTAAGGAATGCTCACCTCAGCCTGTTTGGGTTCGACAGTCGCTGTTTCAACAGGTAAATAGCTACAGGCAGATAGCGCAACCAGTACCGATGCGCTTATTGCAAGTCGTTTGAAATGCTTGTTCATATTCAGACCTTTATGAGTTTTCCATTTAAGCGTGTATTTTTCTTGTTACGGACCAGCTTAAAGAGTGATGACAGCAAAACAACATGGGAACCACCACATTATTGAGTCGCATCAAAAGATTTTGCAATATGGAGACATCCAAAGTTAGAGATTAGGCAATTAGTGTCTTACACTTATGGAATAAGACTCTCAGACAACAGAGAGTTGGCAATAACAAGAAAAACGGTGTCCAACGTTACCTGAGAAAACACAGAATTCCAGCGCTACTTGTTACAAATGGTTTCAGGAAACGATAAAGTCATATTCGGTTAACACATTCATCGTTAGCAGCCCTATTCATTGTAACGGTGCTTTAACAACCTGCGGAATCCCTAGCCATGAGTCAGGACCAAACTGATATTTTTAATCTTAAATTTGCCCGACAGCAAACGCTTAATAATGATGAGCTGCTGAAAACACTGTTACGCCAGTTTCTGGATGACAATAAGGATATTATTCAGGAAATTCGTCAACTCTCACCAGACAACATTCATGACCTACATTTCCAACTTCATCGTCTGAAAGGCGTTTCAAGTAATCTGGGACTGGAAAGCTTACACATGAGCTGCCAGGAACTCTGCGATTCTTTACTTGATAACAACCCGATGACAGACAATCAGTTCAAGCAACTGGAAGCAGCAACCATTGAAGCATTTGACTGTCTGGAACATTTTTTAAATGACTCGTCATCAGGTAAAAAAGCCACGACTTCGGTCTGTGATTCTTCAATCAGGGAAATTTTTAATAGTGTGATGACCAAGGTGTGTAATCAGGAATTTATTAGTGATGCAGAAATGAAGTCGCTTCACGACGCATTAACAGACAAAATTGACGAAAACACATTGTCGGGACTTAAAGACGCGTTATCTCATTTTGAATACGATGTCGCTCACCGTCACTTGTGCGACATTGAAAAGCAGTTGCCTTAGTTCTCTTCCCCAGAAATAAAAAAGCCGTGCTACATGCAACGGCTTTTTTATTCTTTTCTAATACTTTGCCAGTTCTTTTTTACAGCTGAGTCAGTATTAAGATTTTTTCTCAGTACTGTGTGCGTTTTCAGCAGTCTCGGTGCTATCGGCTTGCTGAATAGTGTCTTCTTCTGAAGTAGCGGAATTATCGCTGGTCGTTTTCTTGTCAGCTTTGTCGCTTTCTTCAAAATCAGCATCGTCATCGTGACCATCGCCAACAACGTGTTCAAGCTTTAATTTATTAACCGAACGAATAGTATTAACCGGACCCGATATCGCGTAAATCGTAAATACAGCGAATAATACAGCGGCTGGCTCTGCGGCAACAACAACGATCACTAACATCGTTATAAGCACGGAAACAAACGACACTTTGCTGCGCCAGTTGACGTCTTTAAACGAGTTATAGCGGAAATTACTCACCATCAGGAGTCCAATAATTGTCACAAAAGAACCCACGATATAGCCGTATTCCTGACCATTCACACCATTACCATTCGCGAACCAGACTAATGAAGCGACTATTGCGGCGGCAGCAGGAATAGCAAGCCCCTGGAAGAAGCGCTTATCCGCAGTCCCTACTTGTGTATTAAATCGCGCCAGTCGAAGCGCCCCACAAGCCACAAAGATAAATGCAGCTAACCAACCAAATTTACCGGAACCACTGAGCGCCCAGTTATAAACGACCAGTGCTGGCGCAATACCAAAAGAAACGATGTCAGCCATGCTGTCATACTCGGCACCAAATTCACTTTGTGTATTGGTAATTCGAGCAACACGACCATCCAGTGCATCAAAAATCATCGCGATGAAAATTGCTACCGCGGCTGTTTCAAAAAGCCCATTCATTGATGCTACAACGGCATAAAAACCTGAAAACAGGCCACCTGTGGTTAACAGGTTGGGAAGCAGATAAATCCCTTTACGGCGAGCTGTCGCCGTTATTTTGTGTTCTTTCATAGAGTAACAATTACTGAAATTCGATAAGAGACGGAAAGATAGCACAACCTGGGCCATGAAATCACATGAAAACCTTAGGTTGCAGTGGTGAAATTGTCAAAAATCGCCCGTTTCATAACAACAGGCGGTTTTAACAGGTATGTTAATCAGCCAGCTCGTACTGATTGATTAACATTGTTTTAAGATTTGTTCTGAAATGTTCTTTAACTCAAGGTTGCAGGCATTCCGAAGCAAACACCTGCAAACATCACCATTAACGATCAACTGTCCTTATGTCTGGTAGCACGATAACTAAATGCACCATCAACCCAGTCCACAACAATCGTCGCGCCTTTTGGCAATTTACCTGCCAGCACACCTTGCGCAATTGGATTTTCCAGATTCGTTTGAATAGAGCGTTTCAATGGCCTTGCACCAAACACCGGATCGAAGCCAGCTTCCGCCAGTTTACTCAATGCAGCGTCTGTAACATCCAGGCCAAAGTCCTGTGTTGACAGACGTTTGCGCAAGCCAGCCATTTGAATCTCAGCAATCGCTTTAATTTCACTGGCCGCCAGTGGGTGGAATACCACGGCATCATCAACCCGGTTAATGAATTCAGGTCGGAATTTCTGAGCTACAACACCCATCACAGTTGATTTAATGTCTTCATATGACAAGTCTGAGTAACCTTCCTGAATCAGATCAGACCCCAGATTTGAGGTCATGATAATCACCGAGTTTTTGAAATCGACGGTTCGACCTTTACCATCGGTTAAACGACCATCATCCAATACCTGAAGTAAAACATTGAATACATCAGTGTGCGCTTTTTCAACTTCATCCAGCAAGATCACCGAGTACGGTTTACGACGTACAGCTTCAGTTAAATAGCCGCCTTCTTCATAGCCGATATAACCCGGCGGTGCGCCAATCAAACGAGCCACCGAATGCTTTTCCATAAATTCTGACATATCAATACGGACCATAGATTCATCCGTATCAAACATAAACTCAGCTAACGCTTTCGACAATTCAGTTTTACCGACACCGGTCGGCCCCAAAAACAGGAAACTGCCAATTGGTTTATCTGGATCAGACAATCCCGCTCTCGAACGGCGAATGGCATTAGAAATTGAACTGATAGCTTCATGTTGACCGATAACACGTTTGTGCAACCAGTCTTCCATTTTCAGCAATTTGTCTCGCTCGGTTTCCAACATTTTATTGACTGGAATACCCGTCCACTTAGACAGTACTTCAGCAATCTCATTGTCGGTAACTTTATTACGCAACAGCGTCATATCCTGCATTTCGGCCTGCGTTGCCAGATCGAGACGCTTAACCAGCTCTGGAATTCGCCCGTATTGCAATTCAGACATACGTTGCAAATCAGAGGCTCGCCGCGCAATATCCAGATCGATCCGCGCTTGCTCTAATTCAGCTTTAATATGCTGTGTTCCCTGGACAGCGGCTTTTTCCGATTGCCAGATTTCATCCAGTTCATTGTATTTAATATCCAGTTCACGAATATTTTCCTGGATAACATCCCGACGCTTGATGCTGGCTTCATCGGTTTCATCTTCCAGTGAGTTATCTTCCAGTTTGAGCTGCATAATGCGGCGCTCAAGGCTGTCTAACTCTTCCGGCTTGGAATCAATCTGCATCCGAATATGCGATGCCGCTTCGTCAATCAAATCGATGGCTTTATCCGGTAGCTGTCGGTCACTGATATAGCGGTGAGACAACGTGGCCGCTGCGACAATCGCTGGATCAGTGATATCTACGGAGTGATGTATTTCGTAGCGCTCTTTCAAGCCACGCAGAATAGCAATGGTGTCTTCTACATTAGGTTCATCCACGACAACTTTCTGGAAGCGGCGTTCCAGTGCCGGGTCTTTTTCAATGTATTGACGATATTCGTCCAACGTAGTTGCACCGACACAGTGTAGTTCACCGCGAGCAAGCGCGGGCTTGAGCATATTACCGGCATCCAGCGCACCATCGGTTTTACCTGCGCCAACCATAGTATGTATCTCGTCAATAAACAGGATGACCTGCCCTTCTTCACGAGACAATTCATTCAAGACAGATTTAAGCCGTTCTTCGAATTCACCACGGTATTTGGCTCCAGCAACCAGCGAGCCCATATCAAGCAGTAATACGCGTTTGTTTTTTAATCCTTCCGGTACTTCACCATTGATAATTCGCTGGGCTAAACCTTCAACAATAGCGGTTTTACCAACGCCCGGTTCACCAATTAGCACCGGATTGTTTTTAGTTCGACGTTGCAATACCTGGATTGTGCGGCGGATTTCACCATCGCGGCCAATCACTGGGTCCAACTTGCCTTGCTCGGCTTTCGCCGTTAAATCCTGGGTAAATTTTTCCAATGAATCTCTGTTATCCTCAGCATTCTGATCCAGAACCTGTTGTCCGGCTCTAACTTCGTCTATTGCTTTTTCTACCTTGTCGGCGGTTAATCCCACCAGCCGAAGAATGTCGCCAAGCGTACTTTTATCTTCGGTTGCAGCCAGTACAAAGATTTCGCTGGAGATAAATTTATCTTTACGTTTTTGGGCATATTTATCGCAAAGATTTAATAAGGCAACCATCTCCCTCGACAACTGCACATCGCCGCCGATGCCATCGACTTTCGCGATTTTTTCCAGTGCCTGAGATAGTTTAGACAGGAGTTCATTGACGTTGATACCAGTATGAACCAGTAGTGCCCTCGTTCCGCCACCATCCTGAGTCAGTAGCGAATACATCAAATGAACGGGTTCGATATATTGATGATCACGCCCGAGTGCCAGAGACTGAGCGTCTGAAATGGCTATTTGAAATTTATTGGTTAAACGGTCTAATCGCATAATGCATGCTCCAAAAAACATTCAATAAATAGCTGTTCTGATTGCAGGCTCTGCGGCCTTGCTGATGATGGACGGCCCCGAACTTGCTCGGCCATCACCTGAATGGTGAATCTATAACCATTCTCTGAATTAATAAATGGGTTTAACTATTAATAATTCAAGTCACAGGGTAATAGTTCTTTAAAAATGAAGAAAACTTTTTGACGGGAATCAAATATTTGATACAAAATTTCGCCCGTAAAGGTCAACACGCTCTGGCGTTAGTTTAATCAAGATGGAAGCCAGATCATGCTAGCCATTCGCCCAGTCTGACCATCACGACGATAAGAGTAAAAGTCGGAAGATTCTGCAAAACTGCATCGTTTGCTTTGATGAGTACTTATACTTTCGCGAGACAGAATAAACTGAGCAATAGCGGGAAGATCACACAACCATTTAGGTTCGCCCGGGTCAGACACTGACTTATCAGGCGCAAAGAATCGTGATAAATCGGCATTCAGTGCGGTAAATACTGTTTTCACATCATTACCCACCTGAAAATAAGGCTGACTGATGGCGGGGCCAATCCAGGCATGAATTTGCCCGTTTGCATGAGGTAGAATTGCTGCCAGTGTTTGTTGTAAAACGCCGTGTGCCAGCCCCCGCCAGCCAGCGTGTGCTGCCGCGACAACTGTACCTGCCTCATCAGCAAATAAAACCGGTAAACAGTCAGCCGTCATTACACAGCACACAACATCGGTTTCTGTTGTCCAGCAAGCATCAGCATTCGGCACTGCATCAACCGTCGCTGAAGATGCCTCAATGACGTTAGTACCATGAATCTGATTCAACCATTGGACTTGCTCAGGTATCTGATGTTCCTGAATAAAATGACGTCGATTGCCCAAAACAACCACCTCATTATCATCAACATGCAGCGCCAGGTTATTACTGTCCCAGGCACCTGATGAACGACCACCTTGCCGGGTTGAACACAATGCCCTTACAGGGTTATCACTCGCGCCCCGACCGGTATTCAAACACCAGTCGGGTTGTATGATATTGCTCACTGTCATATTGATATCACTGACTGCTCAAATCCTTTATCGAAAAATGTTTTTAATATTCTTCTTCGTAGTTCTTATCCATATCATCACGCAGGATGTCATTTAACGCGACCATATCGTCTGGCGTTGGCGCATGCCATTCCATCAATTCACCGGTGATTGGATGATATAAGCGCAGCATGGTCGCGTGAAGAGCCTGACGTTTAAAATTACGGAGCGATTCGATCAATGCACTGTCAGCACCTTTTGGTGGTCTTGGACGACCGCCATACTGCTGATCACCAACCAGCGGGTAGCCGATATGGGACATGTGAACACGAATCTGGTGAGTACGACCTGTTTCCAGACGTAAACGTAAACGGGTGTGATTACGATATTTTTCAGCCACACGATAATGCGTTACGGCTTCTTTTCCCGTCTCATTGACTGACATTAACGTTCGTTTTGTTGAGTGGCGACCGATTGGCTTTTCAACTTTACCACCCGCTGTCATCGTGCCAATACAAACCGCTTCATATTCACGGGTAATTTCGCGGTCCTGGAGATCGGACACTAACTGAGTTTGAGCCGGAATCGTTTTAGCAATTACCATCAACCCTGTCGTGTCTTTATCAAGACGGTGAACAATGCCTGCACGCGGCACCAGTGAAATCGTCGGATATCGATACAATAATGCGTTCAGCACTGTACCGTTGGAATTTCCTGCACCCGGGTGAACCACCAGTCCGGCAGGTTTATTGATGACCAGAATATCATCATCTTCATAGACCACATTTAATGGTATATCTTCTGGCTGTGCTTCAGTTTCCTGTTCTAACACAGTTTCGATGGTGACCGTTTCACCACCCATCATTTTTTCTCTGGGTTTTGTCCATGCTTGTCCATCAACAAACACTTTTCCGGCAACAATCCACTCTTTTAAACGACTTCTTGAGTAATCGGAAAATAGTTCTGCGACGGTTTGGTCCAGTCGCTTACCGATGCAACTATCTGGAACTGTTGCGGTCAAACTGAGTGATTCAGACATTTAAATACTTAATCCTAAAAAATTAACGGTGCAAGCAACGCTTTTACAAGGTAGAATTTGCAGCAATTTGCATAGTAAACCAGCATGGGAAACAAGCTGGTTCGACATTTTACTTGTAACGAGCAAAGCTCGCTATTTTAGTATCATTACCAGACTCGATAAATAACTGACTCATTTATTTATACGAGAATGGAGAAAACAAGCATTACTTACCAGGAATTCAGGTAGCTTTTTAAATGAAAAAAACAACATCATATCGGTTACTACTGTCATTTATCACCGCCTTAACACTAGCAGCCTGCTCATCACAACCCGATGAAGAACAAGTAGAAAAAACACCGGACGCATCACCACAGGCGCTATATCAACAAGCTCGACAAACTCTTGATAACAAATTGTATGACAAAGCAATCGGCATGTTGTCTGCACTTGACTCACGCTACCCGTTTGGTCCTATCTCTCGTCAGGTTCAGTTAGATCTGATTTACGCCTACTACAAATCAGGACAGTCAGCTCAATCATTAGCACATATCGACCGCTTTATTCGTCTGAATCCAAACCATCCTGACTTAGACTATGTGTACTATATTCGTGGTCTGGTGAATATGAGTGCAGACGAAAACCTGTTCCAGGAAATGTTTGGCATCGACCGTGCCGATAAAGATGTGAGTTTTACACGTGACGCATTCAATGATTTCAAAACACTGTTAACCACATTCCCTGACAGTAAGTATGGCTCAGATGCTCGTCAGCGTATGATTTTTCTGCTGAATAAACTGGCGCGTCACGAAACAATTGTTGCTCGCTATTACATTCGTCGTGGCGCTTATCTGGCAGCGGCTAACCGTGGTAAGTACGTTATTGAGTATTACCCTGAAAGCACCTCAATTAAAGAATCTCTGCAAATTATGATCACAGCCTATGATCGTTTAGGTCTTGATGAATTAAAGAATGACGCATTAAGAACATTGCGCATGAACTTCCCTGAGGCTGAAGAAGAGTTTAAAGAAAAAACCTTCAACTGGGATTTTCTGGAGTTTTATAAAGAAGAAGATAATGAAAACGACGAATAGTCACTGATTATTTATTGTTTCAATAAAAAAGCCTCACAGATCATTCTGATGAGGCTTTTTTAGTGTCTGTGATCCGTCCTGAATAGCAATTAAATGCGGTATGAGTCTGGCTCAAAGATATCTTTCATCTTAAAAAGTAATGAAATACAGCCCTTCGTAAATCCATTCAAGATCAAAACGTAACCGAGCAAACTTCTTACCCGTAATATCAATAGTGGCTATACGCTGAATATCGCACCCGGCAAATAACTCATTCACTTCCTGCTCAGATACGTTGTGTGGCGGTCCATCCATCGCATCGCCCGGGTATTCAAGTGTAACCAGAAACAGACGCGTTCCTTTCGGAAAAACCTCTCGTAACCGCTCAACATAACGCTTACGCATTTCAACTGGCAATGCAATGATCGCAGCACGGTCGTAGATTAACTGGCAATCAGCCAGGTGATGCTCTGGCAAACCAAAGAAATCACCTTGCAGTATATCCAGCTTATCAGCTTTGTAATGTTTATAGCCGGATTCCAGCGTCGTTACTTCGTGTTCAACGTCATTTTCCTTAAAGAAGTCCTGACAGGCGATGTCAATCAATTCAGAGCCAATCACATCGCCAAACTCACGAAGAAATAACATATCTTTGGATTTGCCGCATAGCGGCACAAAAATGGAAGACTCCTGGTCACCCTTCCATTCAGGAAAATGCTCCTTAAGGAATTGATTGTAATCGTACTGATGAAACCCAATCGTATTGGTTTCCCATATATCTAACCAAAAGTCTTTTTCCATCTTACACTCCACGCATACCGGTAAATTTCGATAAAACACTTTCCAGCGCTGTCGATACAGCCATGCCCAGTTTCTCAGGTAATCCTTTTCGTTGAGTATACTGAACGGAATATACATTCGCGCTTTCACTTAATGACATCAGATAATCATCGCTGGTTGACAGCTCATCGACTAATCCTTTTTCTTTGGCGATATAACCAAACCAATGTTCGCCCGTAGCCACTTCAGCGATATTTAATGATTCGCGATTGTCTACGACAAAAGACTTAAACAATTCATGAGTCTCTTCGAGCTCTTCTTTGAATTTTTCTCTGGCCTTATCCGTATTTTCACCGAACATGGTCAAGGTTCTTTTGTAATCGCCTGCCGTTAATTGTTCGAATTCAATATCATGTTTTTTCAACAGCTTATTGAAGTTAGGGATTTGAGCAAGAACACCGATAGAGCCCAGAATGGCAAAAGGAGCAGCCAGGATTTTATCCGCCACACAAGCCATCATATAACCACCACTGGCAGCGACTTTATCGACAGCGACTGTTAGCTTGATACCACGGTCACGAATACGCTTTAGTTGAGACGCTGCCAGACCATAGCCATGCACCACACCGCCACCGCTTTCCAGTTTAATAACCACTTCATCATCTTTCTCAGCGATTAACAAAACGGCTGTTACTTCTTCCCGAAGTGAACTGACTTCTTCGGCATGCAAGCCGCCATTAAAGTTAATAACGAATACTCTTGCCTTCGCTTCGTCAGTAGATGTTTCCTTCTTACTCTTCTTGTCGTCTTTTTTCTTGTCTTTTTCCAGCTGTTTAAAGTCATCCTTTGACATCACAGACTCAAGTAATGCGCGCTTTGTTTCTTTCAATTGCTCAGACACATTCTCGATAACAAGCTCACCACGTTTTGGCTTAGGCTTCACAGCAGCACCGGCAATCGCCACAATAATTGCTATAACAGCAGCAACAACAGTAACTGATTTCGCCAGAAACATGCCGTACTCGCTTAAAAATTCCAAAGTAAATCCCCTATGTAAAAAGCATAAAATGCCAAAAATACCGGCTCAGAAATAAAAAAGACCCGGCAATAGCCGGGCCTCAGTATATCAGTTTAGGTATCAGATGTTACTGGTTAGAACCTGCAACAAATTCACCATCAGTCACAGGAATCACTGTACCACGCGTACTGAAGAAACCTAATGCCTGACTTTGCATCTCAGCGGTTACACGGCCATTTGCTTCTTCATCCATCGCACCTTCACGCGTTGAAGGATCGATAACTGATGCGTGATGACCTTTAGTGAATCGAACAGCGCCAGAAACTTTCGACGGTACACCGTCAACCAGTTCACCCTGGGTAGTTGCTGAAACACCTTGCAGACCTAATGCACGAATCAATGGTTCAGTACCACCAATTGGCGTCGCCTGACTCTGGTTAGGAATAACCTGGTCACTTAGATTTTCAGCACCGTCACCAATGATTTCAGTCAACAATACTGGCGTACCATTCGCTGTAACCATGCTTGCATAGTTAGACGGGTCACCTGAATCAGTCACTGTCTGCGCAGCAAAAGTGAAGCCAGAAATAATGCTCTGGAACTCAGCCAGTTTAGCTGTTTCACCATTAGCAGTTAGCTGACCAAGGAATACTTGTGCCTGACAACCAAGGTAAGCATTCTGATTTGATACAAACGGCAGACATGCATCAGCTGGTGTTTGTAAGAAAGCATTGAACTCATCAGATAATGGCGTACCCGCTACTGACAGTAAAGAACCCTGAATCAATGGTCCAAAGGCTGGTGATTCAACCAGGAAATTAGCAATACCGCCACCAGGGCTAGCCAGAGTAACTGCATTCACATGGAATAAACTGTCGATACCAGGAACGCCTGTAGACGCTTCAAGATTCGTCGTATTCGTGATACCCGCGAAGCTTGCAGAAGTAATTGCGCCCAGTGACAAGCCTAATGTGTAAACTTGCGAAGCATCTAAATCAGCACCTTGCGCAAAGTTAAGACCTAAACGAAGTGCCAACATATCAGAAACACTTTGGCGTAAGTTATCACGCGTTGTTGGCAGGTTAGCCAGATTCATGTAATGAGTTGGCGAAACAGTTGTTGCGCTGATCTCATCTGTACCATCCTGATTTAAATCGAAGCCACGAGAACCGTGTAATGGTAAATCGATAGCGACTGTTGCAAATCCGCCAAGCGTCAGCGAACCAGTCGTTGCCAGCATATCTTCTTTTTGTGAAGTAATGCCGTGAACCAACATCACTACCGGCCAACCTGAAGCAGGCTTTTCAAGTGCAGGCATACCCAGTTGAGCGCGAATTGCATTAACAGTGTTGATTTCTGGAACTGTCATTTGAACGTCCAGAGTCTGCATTGAATTTTGTTTTGGTAGTGAATTGAATTTTGTCAGGTGACGTTCAGCATCAAGACCTAAATCACGAAGCTGACCACCACTGGCTAACAAACAAAAACCGTCGTTCTGACTTACAGGAGTCGTAGAAGACAAATCATAAGGCCATGCATCACCCGTTTGCGCAGCATAAGCAGAGATAATCGCAGCACTGTCACACGCAGCTTTCCAGCTGGTATTCACCGGAGCCATTGGATTTTCTGCTGATGGCGTTGCAAGGTAATAAGGAGCATTGATTGAACCTGTGTACAACAATGCGGCCTGGAAAGAAGGGAAAGCTGGGTTTGTCGGGTCAAGACGGCCAGCAGCCATCAGAGCGTCAGCAACGGTTGCACCTGTTGGTGCCGCAGCAACAACGGGAGGAGCCGTTTGAATAGACGATGCCAACAACGATTTCACGTTCATCAGTACGTTATTAACTGACTGTGTAGTCATCGCTGCGGTATAAATAGTTTCACCGATATTGGCACCAGCCGCACCGATAACGCCTTCAAAACTATTGAATACAGCCTGAAGTGCTTTTTGCGTGTCACTGCCAAGAGGATCGGTTTGAAGATTCTGACGAAGGAGATTGTAGCTTGCAGAAGGTTCGATGCTACGTCCTGAACTGTCTTTCAGTACCGACGTCAAAGAAACGATATAAGTAGTTGCTGGTTTAAGAGGCTTAAGCGGTGCAACAGCGACGTTGTTGCCACTGGCACTGTTAATGAAATCGACACCATAGGTCAATTCACCGACAGGCTTACAAGCGATTCCACGAGGTACAACTGCACACTCAGGATCGGTTAAATCACCACCCATCACGACTTCAAAAATACGAACCGCACCAGGTGCAGCCGCAGAATCGGCATCTAAACCAAGTCCGGTCGGGAAAGATAAATTGATAACGAAAGGATTTTGTGTAGACCATCCGTCCAGAACACCCAGCGCTGTTTGCGGGTCAGAGTAATCAGGTGTTTGCCCGGCAGCTCTTGCAGCAGCTTCACCTGGCATTTCTAACGTACCATCCATTGTACCGTTGAATAACAAATCATTTGGTACTGATACGGCACCTGCTGCCGGATCAAATACAACGCGAGCCGCAGGTACTACCGGCTCAACATTATTTGCGATGTCGTCTATTGATTCTCCGCCACCACAACCTGATAGCCCCATGGCACTGGCAACAGACAAGCTAAGAAAAAGCTTTTTCATTATATCTCCCCAATCCAGAATTCTTATTATTCTTTCCGTGCACCGACTTGAGTCGGTTACTTGATTAAACTTGTTCATTCATTTGCCACTCGAATTATTTCTGGTTGCAAAAACCGCTTCGATTGTGGACGTGGCTACACGTTTGAATAAACGAATTCATTGACATTTTCATTAAACTGGTTTTTAAAACAACACGTTAGAGTATTAACTCTTGCTATTTATGAATCGGCACGTTCAGCCATTCTTACTCAAACTGTCGACCTCGCAACTGGTCTGACTAGCATAAAAAAACCGCAAAATTGAGCTAATTCATTCTTTTTATTGCTTTAAAACGTGTAAAAGTTAACTCAAAGAAACCTATATTGCCAGCTATTTTACAGGCGCATTTTTATATTTGATGATTTTCGAGGATTACCTCGGTAACATGCAGCAAAAATTTCTGTGATGGCAAACAAATGTTAATTGAAAAAATCGATTCTGACGCGTTAGCGGGCAAAGTTATTTTAGTGACTGGTGCAGGTGATGGTATTGGAAAACAAGCCGCCCTTAGTTATGCACAACACGGTGCAACGGTCATATTGCTGGGTAAAACCGTTAAAAAACTTGAAGCGACTTATGATGAAATTGAAGAAGCTGGCTGGCCACAAGCAGCGATCATCCCGCTTGATTTAGAAAAAGCGACACCAGAAGAATACGCTGGTCTTGCCGTCACTATTGATCAGGAATTTGGTCGTCTTGACGGACTGTTAAATAATGCAGGCGTTCTTGGCTATTTAAGTCCATTCGAATTTGTCGAAACAGCAACCTGGGATCGTGTCATGCAGGTTAACCTGCGAGCAACGTTTTTGATGACCCAGCAACTGCTACCTGTCTTGAAAAAAGCAGATAAAGCCTCTGTGATTTTTACGACATCTTCAGTTGCACGTCAGGGACGCGCTTTCTGGGGTCCGTATTCAATTTCCAAAGCCGCTACTGAGAATATGATGCAAATTCTTGCTGATGAGCATGAAAATACCTCTTTACGCTTTAACTGTATAAATCCGGGCGCAACCCGAACTAATATGCGCGCATCCGCATTTCCAGGTGAAAAAGCTGATTCAGTAAAAACACCGGCAGAAATTATTGCGCCGTGGCTTTATTTCATGGCCGACATCAGTGAAACCGTATCTGGTCAGTCAATTGACGCACAACCGGGGCGTAAACCAGGACTGGTCGCAGAAGAAACAACCCATTAAGGTTTAGTGAACAACCTTAATACCTGTTTCTTTTACAATTAAAATAATGCTAACCT
Organism: Alteromonadaceae bacterium; assembly: GCA_965656875.1. Taxonomy (GTDB): domain Bacteria; phylum Pseudomonadota; class Gammaproteobacteria; order Enterobacterales; family Alteromonadaceae; genus CBFHMJ01. The sequence continues at coordinate 97,344 of CBFHMJ010000003.1, read as the reverse complement.
CCAGGTGCTGTAGACCTCGATATCTGGTTTTAATCAAGGTCCAAATCAAAATCAGATTACTATCTCAAGGTTTACATCACCGGTTGCCTGGCAAAGCACCAAACAGGAGACAATCCAGACAGGTAACCTTGTTGAGGAAATAAACCGCTGACATCGAACACAGGGAATCAGCATGAACGCCAGAATGACACGTATCAATCGATCATCACACATCTTCAAGCTACTACTTTCCATCATTGGTTTTTTCACATTAATCTGTTCTTTTGCTGTTCGGTCTAACGCCGTTGCCAATGAAACCCTGTCTATTCAGGATGGTTTGCCTGATTCTGTCATCTTCTCCATTGTTAAAGATAATAAAGGCTATATGTGGCTTGGAACCACAGGTGGACTGAGCCGTTACAATGGCTATGACTTTACCAACTACCAACACGATCCGGCTGATGCGTTATCACTGTCAAATAACAGTATTTCTGACCTTATACTGACCTCACAGGGCGAAATATGGGCTGCAACCTGGGGCGGCGGGATCAGCATTTTTAACGACGACGGTGAGTTGATTCGAAAACTTCAGCATAATGACAATACGAACAAGAGCATATCCAGCAACTTTGTTCAGTCACTGCTGGAAGATGACAAAGGTAATATCTGGATTGGTACAGCAACGACAGGACTGGATTATTACAATGCTGAATCTGGCATCATTCAAAATTTCCGACACAGTGAAACCAACGATAATTCATTAAGTGATAATCGAGTCTGGTCACTGGTCGCTGATAAAAACGGCGATCTCTGGATCGGCACATCAAATGGACTGAATCACTACAACCCAGCCAGTAATATTTTCAGGGTATTCCAGCACAATGAATCCTCGGGCAACACGCTCAACAGTAACCAGGTTCGTGAGCTGCATTTCCTGAATGAATCCGACTTGTTGATTGGCACCCAGGAAGGAATGAACCGGCTAAATATCAATACCGGGCAGTTAACACGAATTCACCAGCAAACGATTAACCACACTCAGCTTGATTTTAGTAGCACTGTTAATGCATTTGCGTTCGACCCTGAATTTAATGTCGTCTGGGTTGGCACAGACAGCGGTCTGATGTCTTACAGCCCGGCAAATAATTCTCTACTCCCGATTCCCTATCAGAGTGTTAATGTTAACTTTACGAATGAACGTATTCGCGTCATCCACCGTTCAGATTCCGGCTTACTCTGGCTTGGCACTCGTGGTGGTGGTGTAATCAAATTAAATCCACGCGCCTCATTGTTTTACTTACTGGCACCACAAATGGCCGTTACCGCTATTCTGCCCGCTACCGACATCACCTGGCTCGGCACTCATCAAGGGCTGTATCGCACAATCAGAAAAACCAGTAACAGCCTGACTGCGATGACAGAACAAGTGCTTTATCAGGACAAACCACTGACCAATATTTTTGCCATCGAACAGGCTCCGGATGGCACCGTCTGGGTTGCCAGTCGTCGCGGTTTGTTTTACACCGATCAACAACAGAATTTGCAACTATTTGCTGACAGTGAACAAACAGAATTTCGTTCGATTTTATTTTCAGGCAACACACTCTGGACAGGTACTTCAGAAGGGCTTCGCGCCATCAACATGGTCACTCATGAGTATCAAACCATCTACCCTAAAGGCAGCGCGTTCAGAGCAGTTCTGCGCAAAGATGAGATCATGGATAGGCTTTATGAAGATAAAAATGGTGTTATCTGGGCAGGAACAAAATACGGCACACTTTATCGAAAGCAGCCCGGTGAACAAAATTATGAGTTTTATCTCGAGGTTGGCACATCATCAATCTTTGCCCTGCACCAACTCAATAACAAAACCCTGTTAATCGGTTCTAATCTTGGATTACATCAACTGGATTTAGATACGGATATTCTGTCTCCCTTTGAGTCGTTAAATGAATTAATGGGTAAGGCAGTTGGCAGTATTTTGCAAGATTCTGAAAATAACATCTGGCTGGCAACACGAAACGGACTAACAAAATTTGATCCGACCACCGGACGATTTATCAATCTGGATTATACCGATGGATTAATTACCACCGACTTCATTCCAACTTCTCAGGCAATCGACAACGAAGGTAAGTTTTACTTTGGCAGTCAGGATGGGGTTGTCACGTTCCAGCCGGAACATATTCAAATCGATCAAACACCACCCGTTATTCGTCAGGATGTTATTTATGTGAATCACAAACCTGTCCACCTGAAGAAATCCACCGACGGTAATTATCACCTTGAGCTAACACATACCGATAAATTCCTGACAATCGCCTATTCCCTACTCGACTTATCGACAGCGAAGATCAATCAGTTCCGGCATCGACTGGAAGGCTTTGAAAAAGAATGGGTCAACACAGGCAATCAACGTCAGGTCAGCTATACCAACCTTGATCCCGGTGAATATACCTTTCGCGCTCAGGGTATCAACCGTGCAGGCATTCGAACCTCTACCGATTTAACCATTTTCATTCATGTCTCACCGCCCTGGTGGAACACATTATGGGCCAAAGCTATCTTTGTGATGTTGCTATTTATGACATCCTGGTCTTTACATCGCGTTCGAATCAGTGGGCTTAAACGCAAACAACGAGAATTAGAGATTCGCGTTGCTGAGCGAACCAAAGAGCTTGAAATTGCCAATAACCAATTGAAAGAAGTTTCTTCCGTCGATTTCCTGACCAAACTCATCAATCGTCGAGGGTTCATTGAACGTGCTGAAGTCGAGATTGCCCGCACGTTACGAGACGACAGTGAAATTTGTATCGCGCTGGTTGATATCGATAACTTCAAAATTTTTAATGACGTTTATGGTCATAATTGTGGTGATACGATTTTGAAATTCATCGCACAACACTTTAAAAATAACATCCGTAAACAGGATATTGTGGCCCGCTGGGGCGGTGAAGAATTTATCGTGCTGATGCCAAACACGTCTTTAGAACAGGGGTTAATAGCATTTGAAAAACTCCGTTCTTCCATCTCAAAACAAACATGGCGTTATCAGGATCAAGCGCTGTCAATTACCGCTACCTTTGGCGTGGTGAAATATGTTGAAGGGGAATCTATCGACGCCTGCGTATCAGAAGCAGGCAAAGCATTGTACCAGGGTAAACGAAGTGGTAAGAACAGAGTTATGGCCGCCAACAGGAACCTGACCGATAGTGAATCTTTAGCTGCCGCTGAAGAGGAAAAGCCAGAAAAGTTGCGCTTTGAAAATCTAAGTTATGATGATTAGGTCTGTTAATCTAATCATCATAACGCCGCCTTGATAACCAACATCCTGCTATGATTTCAGCTACCTGACGTAGCAGGATGTCAACATAATATCGATTAAACCTTCCTGTACTTCATTGCCGACTGTTTTACGAAATCCCCCTTTAATCACACGCGGAAAGTCGAGGTTTTCATGGGACTGATAACCAATGCTTAAACGCATGTAGACGTCAGATGCCGGAGAGTTAATCCGAATAGCTGTGTTTGTCATCATCAACAAACCATCATTGTTCTCATAATAATGAGCCAGTGTACTAACACTTTGATCATCGCGAACTTTATTGAAAATCACTGAGTTGGGACGATAGGATTCGACCACCATATAACCATCCAGGTTGTAATTAAAATTAGTGTGTCCTTCAGATGAAATATTAGCGTCAATTTCAAATGATTCATAAAGCGGATAGGTCATTGCATCGAACACCCCTTCCAGCTGACTGATAGCAAGATCAACCTGGCTGTTAAACGCTTTTTTCACATGTTTGGTTGCTTTATTAATTAACGAAGGATCAGAGATTGGCATGTCATCTGACACCTGGATATTTATACCCGGACGAGCGATACGTAATCCCGTGTTACGATTGTATCGCACCACAAATTTGTCCAGAGAATCCTGAATCGACATGTAATCAGACAACCCATCAAAATGTGCTCGAATGGTACGCATTGTGTCTCGTAATACCGTTACCTCCACCCGACAACCAAATTCAGAAAACTCTTTAAAATCCAAGTAGTAAAAGCGGTCCCTTTCACTTACATAAGTATCCCAGGTTTGATCATCAGCGACTGAATTAAAAGAACATAGCGCCAATAAACCAATAATACTGTGACCAAGTACTTTCATGCCTGACTCCCATCTGTATAGGGCGAAGAAATTAGCAAGATTGTACTGATCCAACGACAAGATTCGTCCGGGGATGGAACACCTGCAATCGTAAAATCGAGTTTCCAAAATAGCTTATTTAGTAACTTTTTGTATCAATTCATTGAAATTAAATATGCGATTGCTATTATCACGTTCCCTTAATTCACAAACAGCAAATAGAAACAAACATTAATTCATATTTATTAGATAAGTCTGAATTAAATTCTGGTTTGTGTGAATTAAGGTAGCCTGACGACCAGACTGCTTTTATGTGGATTTATGGAAATTCGGGGGTGGTATTGTTCGATATCGTTTCTCAAAGTATCGAACAAATCGAATCTTGTCAGCGCCGCTGACTGTAGTAAAAAAGGAAGACATGATGTTGAAACACTTGCTATCAGTTACTTTAGTAACATTCGTTCTGGCAGGCTGCGGTACGACACCAGAGGGTGGCGAAGAACAAGCAGAAGCTAAGTCAAATAAATCAGGTTGTGTTGTTAAGAAAACAACCAGAAGCCGTATCAAGCGTACAGTTTGCCGTTAATAACGAGCAAAGTTGTTCGAACAACGTACATCACGTTGTGATAACAGCGCTTCATTTTAGTAGGCCATTCTGGCCTACTTTATTTCCATACAGCTAAAACCCACTCACTCATTGAATTAACCACCCCGTCAGTTATCTTTACGATCAAACACGTCCCGGTTCATGCTTTTCATAGCGCGGAAGTATCTCGTCCATTTCATCCCAGTCAGCTTTAGACGTGACAAAATTATGAGATATAGGACGTTCATTAATATCAGAATCCAGAATCCCGAGCCGAAGTCGATATCGTTTTAAATCCTGATCATTAGAACTGAATAATGGTGATGCACAGCGGCGACAAAAATGTCGCTTTTTGCCCGGTTTCATCTCATAAAATGTAATCAACTCTTCACCATCAGAGATGGTTACATCCTCTCTCTCAACAAAACCATTCGTTGCATAAGCCGTACCGCTGGATTTGCGACACAATGAACAATGGCAATGGATAATACTGCTAATAACGCCTTTGATAGTCAGCTTAACGCCACCACACAAACAACTCGCCTGATACATACTTAATCACTCACTTAAAACGTCAAAGTAATACGGGTCCCTGGCGTTGCCTGTTGCCAGTTTGTGTTTAACGCCAACAATGCCCCGGCCATCTCATTAAATACATCCTCAGAAACCGCCTTTACCGGCACATTTCGTGAAGAACAAGCCTGTTCTACCAGATAATTAAAATCGGCGTAGCACGGCTGCCCAGACCACAATAAGGATTGTAACGCCTCAACCATAGATTCAGCCTGCCAGACCTGCTCTCGATCCGCAATTTCTCGTGATAACTGATTGTGCTCCAGGGTGAAACTGATATCAGCCCCCGCTTTTACCTGACCATATAAAGCCCCCGTCAACTGACAATACTTTTCTACGACATAATGAATCATGTCATGGGGAGCAATCCCCTGTTCAGGCATTTGAGTGGCCGTCTGGGTACCGTCAGAACGCACACAAATCAGATCAGAATACTTGTTGTTTCCCTTAATAAATGAAATATCCACAGAGATTCCCTCGCTCAAAATATGCGGCAATTATTTTTACCCGTCTAATCAGTCAGAACAACCTTGAAATAGACATTAATTGTAATTGTTGATGAACTCAACATATTGATTTTATTTGTAATTAAAAATAAACGGAAAATGACTTTAAGGTAGTTAAGAAGGGATCGGTTGTGGCTGAGTGTAATTTGAATTAATACCGTCAAATCCAGCAAACAGTTACTGCACGATCCGAGAGAAATATAGGTAAACCCGTCGATTCATACACCAATCAACGCAGTAATCGATATTGATTAGAAAAAGCATGAAGTAACGAAATTTGAATAAATCAAAGAAGAAGAAAGAAGACCTGTGAAGAGATTTTTTAATCAAGACTATCGCATGGTTTTATTACTGCCAGCCTATATCATCATGATTAAGTAATGGCGGTGAGGGAGGGATTCGAACCCTCGATACGTTGCCGTATACACACTTTCCAGGCGTGCTCCTTCAGCCACTCGGACACCTCACCGTCGCATTTTAATCGCACTCCATGTTGCAATGCTGTTGGGTAACAGCGGCGGGTATACTAGAAAATTTGTTGACGTTACGCAAGCATATTTTCCAGTGAAAAGTACTTTTTGAATCAGATGGTTAAAAAGCGGCTTATTCCATAAGGAATTAGCCGCTTTTTATCATGCGTTCCCCTGAACTTTAAGCTTTAACGCTTTTGAAAAGTCCAGCATGCGGGTAAGTGGAATTAATGCTTTCTCCGCCAGTTGCGGATCAACAAAAATTTCATGAGTTGATTTATCGTCGTGAGACAGCGCATTGTGAATGGCTTCAAGGCCGTTCATTGCCATCCACGGACAATGTGCGCAGCTTCGGCATGTTGCACCATTCCCACCCGTAGGAGCTTCGATAAATTCCTTCTCAGGGGCTAGCTGCTGCATCTTGTAGAAGATGCCTTTATCAGTCGCGACAATAAACCGCTTGTTTTCCATTTCTGTTGCCGCTTTTATCAACTGAGAGGTTGAACCTACAGCGTCAGCAATTTCAACAACATTTGCTGGTGACTCAGGGTGAACCAGAACCGCCGCATCAGGGTATTGTTCTTTAAGCTGTCGCAATGCGTTAGCTTTGAATTCATCATGAACAATACAGGCACCCTGCCACATTAACATGTCAGTGCCGGTTTCTTTTTCAATGTAGGAACCCAGGTGGCGATCAGGGCCCCAGATAAGTTTCTTCCCTTCGCTATCAAGATGCTCAACGATTTCTAGCGCAATACTGGATGTAACCACCCAGTCAGCTCGGGCTTTAACAGCCGCAGACGTATTCGCATAAACAACGACTTCGCGATCAGGGTGTTGATCACAAAATGCTGAGAATTCATCTTCAGGACAGCCAATATCAAGCGAACAGGTCGCTTCCAGTGTCGGCATTAAGATTTGCTTTTCAGGGCTTAGAATCTTTGCTGTCTCGCCCATAAAGCGAACGCCAGCAACGATTAGCGTAGAAGCTGGATGTTCAGCACCAAAACGTGCCATTTCCAGCGAGTCGGCAACACAGCCACCCGTTTCTTCTGCTAATGCCTGAATTTCAGGATCGGTATAGTAATGCGCTACCAGTACAGCATCCTTAGCTTTCAGTAACGCTTTTATCTGTTGCTTATATGAAGCTTTTTCTTCCGAATCCAGCACACGAGGTTTTGGCGGAAATAAGTATTCCGTATCAATTACCTGTTGAGAAGAGTTCATATGTAGTAAAAAAACCTGGTAGGTCTGAAAAATTAAGGTCCGCGTATTATAAGGTAATAAAACGGTAAAAAATACTATTGATAATCCGAGAGTGGGGAAATTTAAATTAAGATAGATGAATAATTAAGAGAGGAGTTGGTGGGTCATGATGGACTCGAACCATCGACCAATGGATTAAAAGTCCACTGCTCTACCAACTGAGCTAATGACCCAGAGAAAGGTTTTATTGACGTGGTGGGTCATGATGGATTCGAACCATCGACCAATGGATTAAAAGTCCACTGCTCTACCAGCTGAGCTAATGACCCGTCAATAAATTTGAAAAGGACAAGTGGTGGGTCATGATGGATTCGAACCATCGACCAATGGATTAAAAGTCCACTGCTCTACCAGCTGAGCTAATGACCCTTTGTCTTTTTCAAAGTCCTACCGAAGTAGGTAATCTCCTGCAGCGAATTGGTGGGTCATGATGGACTCGAACCATCGACCAATGGATTAAAAGTCCACTGCTCTACCAACTGAGCTAATGACCCGCTGCGGGCGCATATAATACTTATTTCTAAGTTGAGTGCAATAAATAAATTTGTTTTTTTGCACTTTTCTGACTGTTCGAGCAAAAAGCAGTCAAAACACAGCAAATAGATAAAACTTTAACCAGTTTTCCGGCAAAAATACCCGCTTTTAAAATAAAAACGGAAACTTACCGTTTCCGCTTATTATTGTTTCAGTTAAACCTGAAATGTACTTCGTATTCAGTATTGTCGAAATTAATCGACTACGACAGTCAGTCTTTATAGCAACTATGAACGTTTACTATATAGATGATCAGAGCTTACTTAATAGATTGTAGTCTGGTTTCAGCTAATCGTGCTGATGAAGTATCAGGATATTCACTGATCACTTGTTCAAATAGTTGCTTTGCTCTGGCAACATTATTTGTTTTCTGAGCCACAGTGCCTAATTTCAACAATGCATCACTACGCTTTGGAGAATCAGGAAACTTACTCACCACGACATCAAATTCAGCCTGAGCTTCTGTATACAAGCCCTTGTTGAACATCAACTGTCCTAACCAGTAGTGCGCATTTGCTGCATAACCGGAATCAGGATAACGTTTGATGAAAGCCCTGAATTCAGGAATCGCCTGATCATAACGGCGGTCCTTCAATACCAGATTAACGGCTTTATCATAGGCCTCATTCTCACTGTAGCTTCCGCTGTAAGCATCGCCATTAACCGCTACACCACCGGCAGCAGACGTAGCAGGCGAATTAGTCGTAGCACTTTTAGCTGAAAAGCGTGATTCAAGCTCTTGATAAAGCTCTCGCTGACGCTCATTTAACTGTTCCAGCTTGTGAGAATGGACTTCAGTTACCCCTCGGATCTCATTAACTTCATCCTGCAGTTGATCTAATTGCTGCTGAATCTGAATTTGAGCTTGATTACGAGTGTGAAGTAAACGTTCGAGGCGCTCAAGGCGAGCATCGAGTGATGTAGAAGATTTAGTGATATCAGTGACTGGCGCGGAAGCAGCGTTAACAGCGCTGCTTCCTAAAACTAAAGATGCGAATAAAAAGAACGAACTTTTCATTATGTCTTTAAAAGATTATCGCTTGTAGACAACAACAGCACGACGGTTTTTAGCTTGTGCTGCTTTTGTACGACTACGATCCTGAGGCTTTTCTTCACCATAGCTCACTAATGAGATTTGGTTGTCCTGAACACCCAGGTTTTTAAGATATTTAGCAACGGTCTTCGCACGACGCTCGCCCAGTGCAATGTTGTACTCTGGCGTACCACGCTCATCACAATGACCTTCGATAAGGATTTTTTGGCCTGGATTTTTTACCAGGAAATCTGCGTGTGCGTCCAATAGCTCAGAAAATTCGTTACGAATTGATGATTTATCAAAATCGAAGTAGATGATGTGGTCACGACGAAGAACTGCATAACGCTCCTCACGGATTTGCTCTGGTGTTTTCACCTTCTCGACCGTACCAACTTTTACTGTATCACCAGCACCTTGATTGGCTGTTTGTGAAACGCTTGAACCAGAAGACTGGTTATTACTGTCGCCAGCACCGGTAGATTGAGTAGAAGAACAAGCAGCAAGCGCTAAGACAGGAAGGGCAATGATCAACCCCTTAAAAGTCTTTTTAAGTTGCATCCTTCGTTTTCCTTATTTTTTGTTGTTTAAAGTAAAGACATTAAGACCATAATTTATTAAAGGTAAGGCGACCAGGCAGGTGATTTGACCTGTCCATTACTCACAGGAAGCCTTGCCTTAAAGCGCCCGTCAATTGAAACCAGCGCTAAAACCTGTGTATCACGATATATTGTGCTGTAAATAATCATAGATCCATTCGGCGCAATACTCGGTGATTCGTCTAAACGAGTGCGGGTAAGAATCTGGAAATCGCCGCGATCAAAATCCTGCTTTGCAATGTGGTACTGTCCCTGAGTGCGATTAACCATAACAAGCTGTTTACCATCAGGTGTAATTGAACCGCCAAGGTTCATATCACCATTAAAAGTCAATCGTTTAGATTTTCCGGTGGTTAAATTTACGCTATAAAGCTGCGCTTTACCACCCCGTTCCGAGCTAAATACCAGACTTTTTCCGTCCGGCGTCCAGGTCGGTTCCGTATCAATTGCCCGGTTCCTGGTGATTCTTCTTAACGATTTAGTCGCTAATTCCATCACATAAATTTCAGGGTTACCATCTTTCGACAAAACCATCGCCAGGTGTTTGCCATCAGGAGACCACTGCGGAGAACCATTTATTCCAGGATACGATGTTAATAATTCACGCTTACCAGTATAAATGTCCTGAATAAAAATTTGAGCCTGATGGTCTTCAAATGTGACGTATGCCAGTCTGGTTGCGTCCGGTGACCAGGTCGGAGACATTAACGGCTCTTTTGAACGTAAAAATACCTGCTCATTTTCACCGTCGTAATCGGCAACAACTAATTGATAAGGGAAAGCTTCTTCAGGACGAACAATGACATAAGCAATACGAGTCAGGAAAGCACCACGAACACCAGTCAGTGCTTCAAACACGATGTCACTGATTCGGTGCGCATATTGGCGAAACTGCGTTTTGTCGATGACATGCGAACGAGACTCCAGAACATGGTCCCGGCTTTCGACTAATTTTCCATTACTAAGCATCTGCGCCTGGCCGCCAGTGATCTGACCTCGAATAACATCGATCAGCTCAAAAGTAACCATAAACCGATCCGCATCATAATCCTTGATACTGCCAACTACGATGGCTTCAACACCATCAGAAGCCCAGGCGGTATAGTCTACTTCTGCATCTTTTTGAGGTTGTTGCGGCATATTAATCGTAGCTATCGGATTGAACTTACCACTTCGACGCAAATCAGCACTGATGACATCAGAAATTCGCATCGGTAGTGGGCGAATTCCTTCATAAGAGAAAGGGACAATAGCAACCGGACGAGCGGTATCAACGCCCTCCGTGATAACAATCTCCAGAGCGGCCTGAACATTGGCCGACACAATCATTACAAGGCTAACTATGATTCGGAACATATTTTTCATCATTGTGTGTTCTTTTCTGGCTTAAACGTTATTGAAATATCTTTAAGTTCACTAAAGACATCCGGATCATCAGACACAGGCAATGTGCCAACTTTTAATACCGCATTCTCCACGGCTTTACAGACATTCTTATCACCCGACAGTGCTTTATAGCTGGTGACCAGTCCGTTGAATGCTAACTTAATATTCATCTGGCAGACTTTGCCGTACATCGTCTCATCAATAATCAGGTTTTGTTGAATCCTGCTACTGATCAACGCTTTATACTTATCAACCTCGGAAAGCACTCGTTGCTGATGTGCAGCCTGACGCTGGCGTTGCTCTTCGGCTAACATTTCCTGCATCATACGCTCTTCTTCAGCACGTTCACGCGCCTGTTGTTCTTGACGCTTACGCTCTTGCTCTTTGCGCTTGCGATCTTCTTCGGCTTTCTTCAGCGCTGCGATTTCTTGTTCTTTACGCTTTTTAGCTGCTGCGGCATCTTTACGGGCTTTTTCTTCAGCTGCCTTTGCTTTTTTAGCGGCAGCTTCCGCTTTCTTACGTTCAGATTCTTTTTGCTTACGACGACGTTCAGCTTCTTTCAGGCGTTTTGCTTCCTGGTCTCGCTTTCTTTTCGCCTGTTTTGCCGCTTCATCAGCTTTAGATTTTTCTTTCTTCAGTCGAGCAACTTTAGATTCTTCTTTCTGGCGTTTCTTACGAGCTTCAGCGGCTCGTTGTTCTAATTTACGAATACGCGCTTCTTCTGCAGCTTTTTTGTCTGCTTTTTCCTGGCGTATTTTTTTAAGTTGCTGTTCCAGTTTTTGTTTGTCAACTGATACTGATTCGATAGGCTGCACTTCGATAACCTGAGGTTCAGGCATTTTGATCGCAGCAAAGTCCATACTGAAGAAAAGCGTAATGCCAACCACAATATGGACACCGAAGGATTTTAGAAATGAGATTATGTAACTATCCACGATAACGAACTCTCACCTGTTATCTCTGAGGAGGCTCTGTCATCAGACCAACTGATGGCGCACCGGCTTTCGTTAATACCACCATCAGAGCGATAACATCCTGATAAGGCACCTCACCATCACCATTAACCATAACGGGTGTATCCGGCGCATCTTGCAAATGAGCGGCAACCAATGTCATCAGGTCTTCAAGTGGCATAGGTGTTTCCTGTTCATCACCGACCGTCAAATAGTAATTTCCATCGACGTCTATAGAAGCGATCAGGGGCGGATTGCTGTCTTTTGATAGAGGTTGCGCATCAGCATCAGGTAAATCGACTTTTACCCCCTGAGTAATTAATGGCGTTGTGATCATGAAAATAATCAACAACACCAACATTACGTCGATGTAAGGTACAACGTTGATTTCAGCAACCTGTTTACGGCGCTTACGCATATACATTAGCTATTGTTCTCCGCACGAGCGGCTGTAGCCTGGCGTTGAAGAATACTTGAGAATTCTTCCATGAAGTTACCGTAGTTATTCTCTAGTTTTTCGACTTTGTGTGAGAAACGGTTGTATGCAATAACCGCAGGTATGGCTGCAAACAAGCCCATTGCGGTTGCAACCAGTGCTTCCGCAATACCCGGCGCAACCATAGCCAAAGTGGCCTGTTTAACACCACTTAATGCAATAAATGAATTCATAATGCCCCATACCGTACCAAACAGACCAATGTAAGGACTGATAGAGCCGACGGTTGCAAGGAAAGATAAACTTGATTCAAGACGCTCGACTTCACGAGATAATGCAACTCGCATCGCTCGGTGAGTCGCATCCATAGTTGCTTCAACTGAAGCCACATGATTTTTGCGCATTCTGGCAAATTCTTTAAAACCAGCTTTGAAAAGAGATTCGATGCCGCTTGATGCGACAGTCCGTGCAGAAATTTCCTGATATAGCTTTGACAAATCAACACCTGACCAAAACTTGTCTTCGAACTTTCGCGAGCTTTGTTCTGCGGTGGTTAATACTTTGCTGCGTTGGAATATCATAGCCCATGAAACTATCGACATAATAAGAAGCAGTATCATGACCAGTTTCACTAACAAACTGGCTTGTAGGAACAAATCAAATATCGATAACTCAGTTGGCACCTTTTAATACCTCAAAAATGTCAGATGGAATAGCTAAGGGTTTCATTTGCTGAAGATCAACGCAGGCAACTTTTGTTATTGCTTTACAATAAAGGTGGTCAGAATCCACCAGTTGCTGGGAAAACATCAGGCTGGCTTTTTTTAATTCGATTATTTCACTGATAACTGTCAGAGATTGTTCAAAGCGGGCAGGCTTCTTATTGTCCATTTCTACACGACAAACAACAAAGCCTAACTGTTGTTGTAGTAATGATTGCTGACTTACCCCTAACTCTTTGAGCCATTCTGTCCGTGCTCGTTCAAAAAACTTTAAATAGTTTGCGTTATACACCACTCCACCGGCATCGGTGTCTTCCAGATAAATGCTTACTGGAAACTGATACTTCTTGCGGTTTACGTCCACTATATGTTCCATCGTAATAATAATGCCCGCATATGGTAGCGAAATTGATAAAAGACTCAACCGCCAAACTTCACTTTTTATCGGGCTCCATTGCTGTTTGTCGATTATGCTTAAGAGGTATACAAACTTTAAGCCTTTTGGAACCTGTATAAGGTGTAATACCCATCATTTGCTATCGACACGTCCTGTCCAGATTTTATATTTCGATACAGCCAGCACCAAAATATTTCCATCTGATACTCAGATGCTAAGACCCGTTGTAAACCAAAAAGTTTCAAAAATACTTTCTACATTTAATTTATTGCGAAAAGCATAGTTTTTAATTACATGAATGGCTACACCAGCTACAGGCCATTATCTATACAGCATTAGACTATCTACTCTAGCCACATACGTATAAATAAAAGAGACATTTCCATGACTTTGATCATAACCATTACGAAAAAAACAACGTTTTGTCTAAAAACAGGCACTTTCTGTTCAAAAGGTGCTTACTAAGCAAACTATGGATTAAAAAAACAAGGGTATATTATAATAGATACATTTATAACTTTATGATTTTTATGTGTTTTATAAATATCATAAAAATTTAACCTGACTGAAAGCACTATAGACATTAGTTTTTCTAATGCGAAAATCTAATTTTTCTCGTTTGAGAACCAGGGGGAGGATCATTAATATACGCAGCGTGTTCTGAGCTAGCGCAACAGGTAGAATTTTTTACACTGATTGCATTGCCCGGTTAACAGATAAAAATTGAACGTGCCATTCCCTCGGTTTTGTTTATTTTTATCAGGTTGCTGAGATTAATGTGATGGGTGTTAGTTGTACCATTAGCTGAATACGTTGATATGTTGTTTTTTAGGTTGTAATACCTTTTTTTTGATACCTCGAAGTCAACATCGTTTTTGGAATCAAGTTTGAATCCATCGATGTCCTTCAAAAGGTATCTAAATGTTCCCTGAACTAAACTTCCTTCAACTCATTTGTTGAACCCGCCTTAGCTTATCGTTAAGGCGGGTTTTTTTTATCTAAAATTTGAGTTCAGCGCCCTACTTGCTCAAAAGCCGCGTCCTGCCGCCATTCAGCCACGAAAAAACTATATATTTGTAGAACCATTGCTTAAGAAAGCGCTTCGTCCTGTTCAATGATCCAGCTCTGCTAAACCTTGTCGTTGTCGTAATCAAACCCCAAATGAGTATACGCACGTTTTGCTGCAATTCTTCCTCTTGGGGTTCGTTGCATAAATCCTTGCTGAATCAAGAAAGGTTCAATGACATCTTCAATCGTTTCGCGTTCTTCACCAATCGCAGCAGCTACATTGTCCAGTCCTACCGGACCACCATCGAACTTTTCAATAATCGCCAGTAATAATTTACGATCCATATAATCAAAACCTTCGCAGTCAACATCCAGCATATCCAGAGCTTTTGCTGCAATCTCGGCATCGGCTTTGCCGTCGGATTTAACATCCGCATAATCCCGAACACGACGTAATAACCGGTTTGCGATACGCGGTGTTCCTCGGGAGCGGCGAGCAACTTCAGTAGCACCATCTTCCGACAAATCCATATTCATATAATTTGCTGAACGATAGACAATCTTTGACAACTCACTAACAGAGTAGAATTCCAGTCGCTGCACAATGCCAAATCGGTCCCTGAGAGGAGACGTTAACGCACCAGCACGAGTGGTTGCACCTATTAACGTAAAAGGCGGCAAATCCAGCTTAATAGAACGTGCGGCCGGTCCTTCACCAATCATAATATCCAGTTGATAATCTTCCATCGCCGGATACAGTGTTTCTTCTACCATTGGGCTAAGGCGATGTATTTCATCAATAAACAACACATCGTTAGGTTCCAGATTTGTTAATAACGCGGCTAAATCACCCGCCTTTTCCAACACTGGACCCGATGTCGTTTTCAGGTTCACATCCAGTTCATTGGCAACAATATGAGCCAGTGTGGTTTTACCTAGCCCGGGCGGGCCAAAAATCAACAAATGGTCCAGAGCTTCTTGCCGGTTACGGGCAGCCTTGATGAAGATCTCCATCTGCTCACGTACATGAGACTGACCGGTATAATCTTCGAGTAACTTAGGGCGAATCGCGCGATCTATCGCCTCATCTTCCCGAGTTGCTACTGGTTGTATCAGACGATCAGCTTCGATCATAAAGACTCCAAATCACAGAATTGACGTGTATTAACAAGGATTGCATTGATATATAACTGTAAACCACTGCACAAACTAAATCATCGCACGGAGTGCTTCTTTAATAATGGCTTCGCTGGTCATGTTGTCCTGATTAACTTTCTTAACGGCCTTGCTGGCCTGTGCCTGCGTATAACCAAGAGCGACCAGTGCATTAATCGCATCATCAATATGATTCGATGCCGAAATCAAAGTATCCACTGCGACTGACTGACCACCGGTATCTCCAGCGACAGATTCCATTTCGACGCCCCAGTCACGCAGGCGATCCCGCATTTCAACAATCAGACGTTCTGCAGTTTTTTTTCCTATCCCTGGCATCTTAACAAGCGTTGTAGCATCATCATTCAGAATACAATTAACGAATTGATCAGCAGACATTCCTGACAAAATAGTCAATGCCAATTTGGGGCCGACACCATTCGCCTTGATTAACTGACGAAACAATAAACGTTCCGTCTTATTGGCAAAGCCATACAATAGCTGGGCATCTTCACGCACCACAAAATGCGTATAAATAGCCGTCGTCTGACCGGCTTCTGGTAGCTGATAAAAACTGGTCAATGGCATTTGCACTTCATACCCCACACCATTAACATCAATCAGTAAATCAGGTGCTTGTTTTTCTACTATCACACCGGATAAGCGTCCAATCATAATGTTCCTCTGAATTCGTTGTTACCGATTTTAACGGAAGCGACCGCGAACGGTTTTCTTAACCTTACCGGACATACTAATCAAACTTTGTAGACTGTTGCCGTGACACATGGCAACGGCCAGCGCATCAGCGGCATCAGCTTGAGGTTTCCCTGGTAGCTTCAGCAGTGACTGCACCATATGTTGAACCTGGGCTTTATCCGCTCCACCAGTACCAACAACAGCTTGTTTTATTTGCCTCGCTGAGTATTCAGCAACAGGGAGTTCATGATTTGTTGCCGCGACTATCGCGGCTCCCCTCGCCTGCCCCAACTTTAAAGCGGAATCAGGGTTCTGAGCCATAAACACTTGCTCTATAGCAAATAAATCGGGGGAAAACTGTAGGATTATTTCGCTGACACCATTGAAAATCATGTTCAGCTTTTCAGGAAGAGTATCGGCAGTGACTCTGATGCAACCACTGCCTAAGTATTCATATCGATTTCCGGTCTGACGAACAACGCCATAACCTGTGATGCGGGAACCGGGATCTATTCCAAGAATAACAGCCATAATATCCGTACTATAAATACCTGGTTCAAGGGATACAACTAGTCAAGACCCGCCAGGATCTCGTCCGAAATATCCGCATTACTGTATACGTCCTGTGTATCGTCCAAATCTTCCAACATATCAATAAGTCGCAAAAGTTTGGGAGCGGTATCCGCATCAAGCTCTGCTTTTGTCGAAGGAATCAAAGAGACTTCTGCATTAACGGCGTCCAGACCTGCATTGTCTAGCGCATCTTTTACCTGCCCGAACTCTTCAGGTGTGGTAAAGACATCAATCGAGCCATCATCATGTGTAACAACATCTTCCGCACCGGATTCCAGCGCAATATCCATGATCAATTCTTCATCGATACCCGGTGAATAACTGATTACACCTTTTTTATCAAACAGGTAAGCAACAGAACCATCCGTGCCCAGATTACCACCACTTTTAGAAAAAGCATGACGCACACCACTAACCGTTCGATTGCGGTTATCCGTCATACACTCCACTAAAACAGCAACGCCACCCGGACCGTAACCTTCATAAGTGATCTCTTCAAGTACCTGACCATCCAGTTCACCTGCTCCACGTTTGACCGCTCTGTCCACGGTATCCCGCGTCATATTATTTGATAATGCTTTATCAATCGCGGCTCTTAAACGAGGATTAGATGAAGCATCAGAGCCACCTTCTCGCGCTGCTACCGTTAACTCACGGATCAGCTTAGTGAAGACTTTACCTCTTTTTGCATCCTGAGCAGCTTTTCGGTGCTTGATATTCGCCCACTTACTATGTCCTGCCATGCATAACTCCGATTAACGTATGCCGTTAATTGCCGGAAGACGGCTGATTACTCAGCCGACTCACCTTCTTCTTTTTCTGGTTTGATGATATCAACACCCAGCTCTTCCAATGCTGCCGGATTAGCAAATCCAGGAGCATCCGTTAGAGGACACGCTGCGGTGGTTGTTTTAGGGAATGCCATAACGTCACGGATAGATGATGCACCAGTCATTAGCATCACTAAACGGTCAAGACCAAATGCCAGACCTGCGTGTGGTGGCGTACCATACTTTAATGCATCCAGCAGGAAGCCAAATTTTTCTTCAGCTTCTTCATCCGAAATACCCAGAATTCTGAATACCGCAGCCTGCATGTCCTGACGGTGAATACGCACTGAACCACCGCCCAGCTCAACACCATTTAATACCATATCATAGGCATCAGACAAAGCAGTTGCCGGATTCGCTTCCAACTCTTCAGCAGTTAAGCCTGTTGGCGCTGTAAATGGATGGTGAATAGCCGTTAAGCCTCCGTCAGATGTTTCTTCAAACATTGGGAAATCAACGACCCAAAGTGGACGCCACTCATCAGCAACAAGACCTAGATCTTCACCCAGTTTAAGACGTAACGCTCCCATAGCTTCAGCAACGATATTTGCTTTATCAGAACCGAAAAACAGAATATCGCCAGACTCAGCACCGATACGTTCAAGCAACGCTTTTGCGACATCGTCGCCAAGGAATTTAACGATTGGTGATTGCAATCCTTCAACACCAGCATTCACGTCATTCACTTTGATCCACGCAAGACCTTTAGCGCCATAGATGTTGACAAATTTTGTGTATTCATCAATTTGCTTACGAGAGATATCTTTTGCTGCACCTGGTACACGAATAACCGCTACACGGCCTTTTTCATCATTGGCCGGGCCTGAGAATACTTTGAAATCAACAGCTTTAAGAATATCGGCTACGTCAACCAACTCTAATGGGTTACGAAGATCAGGCTTGTCTGATCCAAAGCGACGCATCGCTTCGGCATAAGTCATTTGTGGGAAATCGCCCAGGTCAACGTCCAACATACGTGAGAACAAATCACGAACCATGCTCTCTGTCACACCCATTACTTGTTCAGCAGACATGAAAGATGTTTCGATATCGATCTGTGTGAATTCAGGCTGACGATCAGCACGTAAGTCTTCATCACGGAAGCACTTAACGATTTGATAATAACGGTCGAAGCCAGACATCATCAGTAGTTGTTTAAATAACTGAGGAGATTGCGGAAGAGCAAAGAACTGACCTTTATGCGTGCGGCTTGGCACTAAGTAGTCACGCGCACCTTCAGGTGTTGCTTTAGTAAGAATTGGAGTTTCAACGTCAAGGAAGCCACTGGTTTCCATGAAATCACGAACAGCTTTCGTTACGCGAGAACGGAACATTAAACGCTCTGTCATTTCAGGGCGACGTAAATCAAGGTAACGGTATTTAAGACGCTGTTCTTCAGAGTTATTCTGGTTGAAATCCAGTGGTAACGGCTCTGCGCGGTTAAGGATTTCCAGTGATTTACCCAGGATTTCTACTGCACCCGTCGCCATGTCTTTATTGATTTGACCTTCTGGGCGACCACGTACAATACCCGTCATTTTTACACAGAATTCATTACGCAGACTGTTTGCAGTTTGGAATACATCTTCAACATCCGGATCAAACACAACCTGGATAATCCCTTCACGATCACGCAGATCGATAAAAATAACACCACCTAAGTCGCGACGGCGGTTTACCCAACCACAAAGTTCAACGGTTTCACCAATGTGAGATTCGTTTACGTGTCCACAATAATGACTTCGCATTTGCTAAATCCTGATTACTTGTTTTGATTGACTGGGGTCTACAGCCCCTGGTTCGTGATGCCTGAGCGTAACGCTCGCATCTGTTAGCGTTTGAATAAATCAACATCAACCCAAACGGTAACAGACGCGCTAAAGCGACGGGACATTATATAGAATTCGCTGGATATTGCTATTGAGATGCCCGTTCAATGCATTAAGGAATAGCGTTTCACACGGGCAAATAAAGGCTAAAAGACCAGATGTGAGTAAAACCTGTCACTAATGACTGATCATCGACGGCTTTTATTGAAGAAAATAACTCAGTACAGCGCCAGTAGCAGAGACTGAACATAACACTAATGACCCACGACGAATCTGTTGTTTATCCAGATTGGCACCAACTTTTATTGCCAACCAGAAGCCGACCAGTGCAGCTGGAATTAACGGCAATGACAGCTTTACATGTTCCACTGTCAGGTAACCCGCAGGAATCTGTGCCGTAATAGAGAGGACACAGCTAACAATAAAAAATGCAGACAGATTTGCTCGAATTAAATCAGCCGACTGATGTTGTAACAACAGCGCCATAGGCGGACCACCAATACCTGAACTGGTTCCCATAAATCCGGAGAAAAAGCCAGCGACAGCCATTCGCCCGGGTGTTACCGCAAATCGGGTTGATGAGAGGCTCACCACAACAGCAATCAAGACAAATAAACCAATCCATAAGGACAAAGTCCGGGCATCGACCAAAGTCAGTAACACGCCACCAGCAGCCGTGCCAGGCACTCGACCAATGATCGCAGCCCAAAGCCCATCCATACTAATGCTTTGTCTGAAACGCCACGTATTAGCCAGCGAAAGTGCTAACGCCACGATAGTAATGGGAGCAGGAACGAATGCGGGATCAATCAAATACAACAATGGTGATGAGACAATGGCCAGACCAAAACCAATAGAACTTTGGACAAAAGAGCCAATAAGAATAATCAACGTCGCCAAAACCAGTGAAATCAAAACGAAATGCCTGAAATTTAATGCCAGAAAAATATATCTGGTTTACAGTCGTTACCGGAGGAAAACCACCACCAAAGGCCAACACACCCTAAAGTGCCATGTTGATAGCTATAGTTACTAGAGGGAATTAGCAGATATTGAGCCAGCTCAAAGAATACCACGGTATAAGTGCTTTAACATATGCACAGGTAATCGGTTTAACCGTAAAAACCCATCCATACATCTCAAGTAATTAACCACCTCGGTTAACCTGATTTATAGAAAAACCAGCCGCATTACGAGGTATTCTCATGGCGCTGTCACCCTACCGGACGTTACTCAAAAAAGTGATGAACAAAAATTACGCCTTTTTGACCGGTTTACTTTTCCTGATTTTGTTATTAGTTGGATTGTTTGTGATTCAGACATTACAAAATCACTGGTATCTCGAACACCGTGTGCAACTGAATGAACTGGCAACACGCCACGGTAACGTGCTGGAGCAACGTCTTGAGCCCGTACATGGGCTCATACGTTCATTGCGAACTCAAGCCAGTATTCAGTCGAATTTTTCTACAGACATTGCCAGTCGCCTTGACGAATTATCATCACCGCCAACTATCGCATCCCGCGTTGTGATCGCGCCGGTGAATGGTAAGCCAGTCATTGCAATACCACCACAGCCAGTAAGCCAGGGACGTTTATCTAAACCCGTAACCCGACATACTGAGATTCTTGCAGCTGACAACAGTACAGAAAACTGGTTCACTCGTGAATATTCATCCCGTTACACCCAAGAAATGCTCGGCTATACACTCAAAGTATTTGCGCCGAATGAAGAACATTTAGTTGAAACCCGGGGTAATGTGATCAACCTGGTACAACCTGTCTATATTAAAGATAACTACTGGGGTTTCATTGAAGTAACCGTACCAACATCCAGACTGCTTACCGAACAAGAAATTCACCAACTGACCGATTTGCACCTGGACTATCAATTGAGTATTCAACACGGTTCAGCCAGCGAATCCATTACCTTGATTTCAACTCGTCATCCGAGCGAAATCCAACACGCGATTCATCATACGATGCAAATCGACTCCGTTCGCTGGTTAAGTGAATATCGCGAAACGGCTTCGGGTGTTTTTGATCACAAACTGGCGGCACTCTATGTCATTGCTTTTGTAATGGCCTTTATTATGAGCCATTGGTTTTATGCGCTCATGTCAGAGAATCATCGCCGTAAAAAACTGATTTTTGAGCAAAACCGGGTTTTAGCTAAAACAAATCAGCAACTTCAGGAAGAACAACTGCAACTGAAAAAGTTGTCGAATGCAATAAAGCAAAGCGGTAACGCCGTCATCATCACCAATGTCAACGGCATCATTGAATACGTTAATCCTCGCTTCACCCAATTGACGGGATTTACAGCTGAAGAGGCGGTCGGGAAAAAAACGAATATCTTGCGTTCGGAATATACCAATCAGGAAGATCATCGACGCTTGTGGCAAACAATCCTGGCTGGCCAGACATGGTTTGGCGAACGCCGCAATAAACATAAGACAGGCAAACTATACTGGACACAAATGACCATCTCCCCCATCAAAAATGAACTGGGTGAAATTGTTAACTATGTCAGCGTGAGTGAAGATATCAGTGAATTGAAAGAACGGAACATGCGTATCGAATTCATGGCTAATCACGACCCGCTAACAGAACTGGCCAATCGTCGCCATTTTTTAAATACGTTACAAACCGATGTACAGCGTTACTATCGTAATCATATTCCGTTTGTACTGGCCTTTATCGACCTGGATAAATTTAAAGAAATCAACGATGAATTTGGCCATGAAGTTGGCGACAAATTATTGTGTGAAGTGGGTAGCAGGCTTCAGCGTCAGGTTCGAAGCACAGACATGGTTGCCCGAATCGGCGGCGATGAATTTACAATGATTCTGCATGATGTGCATACCGAAGCCAATGCTCACGATATCGGAAAAAAATTGCAACAAATCTGTGAGGAACCGATCGTTCACTGGAGTGATGACCGTCGTATTATTATTAACTTCAGTATTAGTATTGGTCTGGCTATTTGTAACAGCACAAGCTTTACCGATAAAAAATTAATGCAACGTGCTGACTCTGCCCTTTACGTCGCTAAAAATGCAGGCCGTAACCAGTATTCACTCGACGCACCTGAAATACCATCGTCAGAAACCGCTCACTAACGTTGACAAATTATCTGAAAACAGAAAAGGGCGTGATAATAATATCACGCCCTTTATACCTGATAGTCAGAGTCTTTGACCTGTGCGATAACGATCATCTGAGTCGGTCAAATACTCAGATGTATTTGCTGGCTGAGGCAGATTGTGCGCTCTCCGCCTACGGTGCAATCACCGGTTAAACACATGGTGTGTAAACGTATCCACGGAAACTACAAATACGATCAACACACCTTGTATCAACAACAGCACAACAAACAGAGTTCCCTTTAAAGTGGCATTTCCAGGGGGTAAGGAAATAATCACCTGTGCTACTTCAAAAAATGCCTTCCATGGCTTTCATGAAGGATAGCGTTTGTTCAATGTTCACTAATGGTTACTTGCAACAGCTTCTTCTGTCGTTGACAGTTCGATCATTACACGCCTGTCGAAGAAATCTCCCTGATGGTTCTGCTGTGCATGAAGTGGCTGAGATTCACCTTTTGCTGATGTATCAATCCGCTCTTCTGCAATACCTTTAGCGACTAAATAACGTTTTACGGCATCGGCCCGCATTCTGGACAGCTCCAGATTGTAGTCAGCGTCACCTTGTCGATCACTGAATCCCGCGAGTTTCAATAACAGTTGAGGGGCATCTTTCAATGCTCTCGCAATGTCATCTAACTGTTGAAAATAATGAGGCTCGATCGATACTGAACCTGTCTTAAACTGTAATGAAGACGTTAGCCTTTGCAGTTCACTCCCTGAGTCAACGCCTTCTCCCTGAACATGACGGAATCTGATGGGATCAACGGTAGCAACCTGAATCGTCTGATTTTCCAGTGCGGCTTTTGCCAGTCTTAGCTCCTCCTTTTGTTCATCCAGTGCTTGTTGTAATGCCAGCAATTCAGATTTTGAATCATTTAATCTGGCAGCCAGTTGTTCTTTTTCTTCTTCACCTCCTATGACTTTGCCAATCAAGCCACCAAATGTGCCTGACAACACTACCCCCGGCGGCCCGGCAAGAATGCCACCAACAACAGCACCGATACCAAAACCTACCGCCTCTTCTTCATAGTAGGTTTCACCCGTTTTACTATTGATAACTTCTTTAGCCTGAACACCTGGATTGACCAGTAACGCTGCTGAGGTAAGTACGGTTGCCAACGCTACCTTAGCGCCTTTTGCGATACGTGCCGTTTGTGTTGCTTGCATTGATGAGCTGTCAGCTAGCTTCATTATTAACCTCTTCGTGAGTATGTATTCGTTTGATGTGGCTATTAAAAACCTTCCCAATGGCATCGAAAGGGAATGAAAAAGGCAATGCACCGATAAAAAGTGGCAAAAAAATGGCATTTACTCCAAAACACGCCTTGTCTCTTTAAAACCCTGCTTCATCGTGTATAGTCACCCGCAATCAGGTCTCCCCGACTGAGACTGTCCATTACTCATCACATAAACAGGAAGATGAATGACCAGACGAATTGCCATAGTGGAAGATGAAGCTGCGATCAGAGAAAACTATGCTGATATCCTGAGAAAACAGGGCTACGAGGTGCAAACATTTGTGAACCGACCAGAAGCTATGGAAGCTTTTACGCTGCGACTACCCGATTTGGCAATTATTGATATTGGTCTGGATGATGAAATTGATGGTGGTTTTACGCTCTGTCAGAGTTTACGTCAGGTTTCAGAAACCCTGCCTATTATCTTCCTGACAGCCAGAGACAATGACATAGATACTGTTTGCGGTCTTCGGATGGGAGCAGATGACTATCTCACTAAAGATGTCAGTTTCGTTCACCTGATTGCGCGAATCGCTGCGCTATTCCGTCGTATTGATGTAGCAGAACATCCAACAACACATGACAGCTTGTTACAACGGGGCAAACTGGCAATGGACAGTAATCGCATGACCATCCAGTGGGACAATCAACATGTTGATTTAACCATTACCGAATTCTGGATGGTGTATGCACTGGCAAAATTTGCCGGACATGTAAAAAGTCGCCAACATCTGATGCAGGAATCAAAAATGGTTGTTGATGACAGCACCATTACTTCTCACATCAAGCGTATTCGTAAAAAATTCATTGCCGTTGATGCCACATTTAATTGTATCGACACCGTTTACGGCATGGGTTATCGCTGGAACCAGGCATAATTCAGGATATCCATGTTTCGCTTCAGTATTCGCCTGAAACTGGCGCTGCTCTCACTCTTTTTGTTTACCATTCCCTGGCTTGGTTATGAATTCGTCTGGGAAATGGAAAAGTATTTACGTCAGGGCCAGGAGAATAGCCTGATGGGTACTGTTCGGGCAGTAGCAACAGCGCTGCATGAACGACCAAAACTGTTTGATACTCACGCCAGTTTTTTAGAATCCGTTAGCAAAGGAAAAGATTTATACGCTTACCCCATTGACCGTCCAATACAGTTGGATGGTCGCAGCAACGACTGGACTGGCTATCGTAATCATTTATTCACCTACGATGAAACCTACCAGATTGATAATAACCCTACCGGTGAAATTCCCAGTATCTGGTTCAATCATATGGTGGGTAAGTATGGTAATTATTTATATGCCCTGTTTGAAGTTCACGACGATATTCTGATTTTTCGTGACCGAAACAGTCTCAGTGTTGATCGTAATGATCATCTTAAAATTGCATTGCTCACGCCAGAAGGTGAATATCAACGCTTTATTATTGCCAATACTCGTTCAGGTTGGGTGAATGCTTATCGTCTCGTAGACAATCCAACCAGTAATCGCCCTGCCCGTCCCGCACCTGAAATCCAGGGACACTGGCAACAAACCCGTCAAGGTTACACCATTGAACTTCGTTTACCGCTGTCTATCCTTAATTCAAAAATTGCGTTTGCAATAGCTGATGTTGATGATACCCGGGAACGTTTACCACGCGCTATTATAGGCACTGCTGATACTGGTGATATGACTCAGTTAGGCACGGTACTTGTGCCTTCACCAGAAATAGAACAAATCATTAAGGGTATGGGGCATTCCGGCTCACGAATCTGGGTGGTTGACCAACATCATCGCGTACTGGCTAAAACCGGTAATATCATAGAAGCGACGGGCATCTGGGAACCGGGCGAACCAAGAGAAGCCAAAGGGTTCTGGCAAGAATTTGAGCAGGAATACTTACACCCGCTTTACTATAAAGTCCTCACCCGCCCTCCGGCTGAATTTATCGATCATCTGTATGATGTAGCACATCTGGAAGGCAATGAAATTAATTCAGCACTCGCTGGTACACCAGAAACACAATGGCGCTTAACACCCGATAACAAAGCGGTTATTTTATCGGCTGCATGGCCCATTTTCATTGATAATAAAGTCATGGGTGCCGTTATTGCTGAAGAAACCACTCATGGTATTCGTACTTTACGGAACCGGGCACTGGAAAAGCTGTTCACAGTCATTTTGGCTGTAATGACGGTCGGCACTCTTGCGTTATTCCTGTTTGCATCAAGGATCTCAAACCGTATCAGACGATTACGAAATCAGGCAGAACACATCATTGATGATAATGGTCGAATCAGTAATACCATTGCTGCTGACACGACGGGCGATGAATTGGGCGATTTATCACGAAGTTTCTCTGGTATTGTAAGCCGTCTTACACAATACACCGATTACCTGGAGAATATGTCATCCCGGTTATCTCACGAACTTCGAACGCCAGTCACCGTTGTCAGAAGCTCTCTGGAACATTTAAGTATGCAAACCTTGTCGGATGATGCGCGACCTTATATGGAGCGAGCACAACAAGGGGTTAATCGTCTCACGACTATTTTATCGAATATGAGCGAAGCCACCCGGTTAGAGCACACATTGCAAACCAATGAAAAAGAAATCTTTGACCTGAATGCGGTTGTCAGCGGTTGTGTGGCGGGTTACAGCTTGTCCTGGTCAGACTATCAATTCAAAACTGACTTACCGGAATCCCCGGTAATGGTTAATGGCGCACCAGAATACATCGCTCAGTTACTGGATAAGTTGGTTTCTAATGCAACCGATTTCAGTTCGCCAACCGATCCCATCATTATTTCTCTTACTGCACAGAAACAGTTTGCTGTATTAACAATTCAAAATACCGGCCCTATGCTGCCGGATGAAATGAAAGATCGTATTTTTGATTCTATGGTATCTGTCCGAGACGGAAAGAAAACCGATCAGCCACACCTGGGTATAGGTTTATATATCGCCCGACTGGTCACCGAATTCCATCAGGGAACAATTCACGCAGAAAATCTGGACGATGGCTCCGGTGTTGCTTTTATCATAAAGATACCTGTAATTGCCGAATAAAACGAAGCAATATATGTCCTTTATACACTCAGCACACACCACAAAAATCATCATCAAAGGTCAACAGCTCCGTCCCGTAACAGGAAAATCTTCAACGGATGCCGCTGACAACGCTTTGATATAATGTCTGCATCATTTTTACTGCGTAACCAGTAGGTAATGTAAAGCCATCAAGGAGAGAGAAATAACTGAGAAGTGGCATAAAAAGAGGATAAAGAAAGGAGCGACAATCCGATTTGTCGCTCTGTGATGATTCGTTACTGACCGTCGGTAAAATTAACGATTATTTAAGTATTGAAGATACAGTTTGTGACACGTTTTCAGCGCCACGCTGGATCTCATTCATAACTTCGTTTACCTGAGTAATCTGATCATTACTCATCTCAACTTTATCTTTAACGGTTAGCATACGCTCAGTCGCCGATTTGGTCAGAACTTTGTTTTCATCAACCACAGTTTCAATTTCTAACGTTGATTGACTGGTTCTACTCGCTAACTGACGAACTTCATCAGCAACAACAGCAAAGCCTCGACCTTGTTCTCCAGCTCGTGCGGCTTCAATCGCAGCATTTAACGCCAGTAAGTTAGTTTGATCAGCGATACTCCGAATTGTCGAAACAATCGCTTCGATACTGCTCGATTGATCGTTCAGTTTTTTCAGCATATCACTGGTGTTTGCAACTTCTTCCAGAATCGTACTCGACATATTGACTGAATCAACCAACAAGTCTCCACCACGAAGTGCAATCTGCGATGTCTCTTCTGCGGTCGCAAACGACATTTCAGCAGCTTGAGAAATTGCATGCTTTTCCTTAATTTGATGCGTAACATCCGACGCAAACTTGATCACTTTCACAACCTTCCCATCCGCTCCTCGAATTGGGTTGTAAGTTGCTTCCAGCCAAATTTGTTCACCATTCGCATTTCTACGTTCAAATAGTCCTGATTCAAAGTTACCAGCACCCAAACGTCCCCAAAAGTTTGGATTCTCATCGTAAAATTTATCAGTACAGAACATACGGTGATGTCGACCAGTAATTTCTCCTAAAGAATAGCCAACGGTCGATAAGAAGTTTTGATTAGCAGTAATGATTGTACCGTCAGGTTCAAATTCAATGACGGCCATAGAGCGGTCCAGTGCAGTGTTGATAGCAGTTTGAGCTTCCAGTTCAAAATGCTTTTCGGTGATGTCGTAAGCTATTTTGAAAACCGCTACAACACGACCTTCTTTATTTGTGATTGGAATATAGGTGGCTTCCAGCCATAAAATCGAGCCGTCTTTCTTTTTACGCTCGTAGCTTCCTGTTTGAGAAACTCCTCTCGATAATCGGTTCCAAAACTCTTTGTATTCCTGAGTTTCACAATAATTTCCTACGCAAAACATCCGATGATGCTGCCCCTGAATCTCACTGAGATTGTAGCCAACAGTACTCAAAAACAGATGATTAGCCTCGATAATTTCACCGTTCGGTGTAAATTTTATCGTTGCGACATTGTTATTAATGGAATTAACCAAAAACTCCATCGTTTCGCATTGATTTTTTATCTCTTCTAACTCTTGTACATGACGTTTGTTACCGAAAAACATACTTTACTCCCCCGATAAAAATTTTCTTCGGTTGTGCGTTCCATCAAAACTCCTGTAAGCAATCCGTTCATTAGCTATCCTGACTAAAGACCAGACATTCTCATCCTTGTGATTGTTAACGTTAGAGAATTTTTCCTCGTTAGTAAATTATTTTAATCCTGATCTGACCATTAATTTTTCCGAATAACATAAGCCATTAAGTAACTAGTAAAATATGTTATAGCGTAGGTTTAATTGTTGTTTACTAATGAAAAATTTCAAAGTCCACAATTAACATAAGGGTACATATTGTTATCATTACGGGAATACTCTATAGTAACCAAAGGCTTAGTTATTTCAGTCATTAAAAATACTTACCTGGAAACAAAAATCTTAATCCAAACAATTACCAGGACGTTTATGCTGCGTATTTCAGTTTCGTGTGGCGCAATCCGCCGTCTAAACTCAGTTTAATACATACACACTTTATTCAATGGACACCGATTTAAGATATTTCCTCAAAGAATGTAAAAAGGACCGCTCTTTTTTCTATCTTGTTTCTCTTTTACACGATAAGACCGCACAAAAATAAACCTGTTGGATAGTCCAGCCCTTTCGTTATAAAATACACGCCTTTTTTTTACCAACCGTGGTCTATACAGACGTAGAGAATTAATGGGCAAAAAACTACACGTTAAAACCTGGGGCTGCCAAATGAACGAGTATGACTCGCAAAAAATGGCAGATTTACTCGATTCCGCTCAGGGCTACCAGCTTTGTGAAGAAGCTGAAGACGCAGATGTCATCCTGTTAAATACCTGTTCTATCCGTGAAAAAGCGCAGGAAAAAGTGTTCCATCAACTGGGTCGCTGGAAAAAACTAAAAGATAACAAGCCATCCCTAATCATTGGCGTTGGTGGATGTGTTGCTTCTCAGGAAGGCGTGGCCATTAAAGAACGCGCTCCATACGTAGACATCGTATTTGGCCCGCAAACATTACACCGTTTGCCAGAAATGATTGATCAAATTGAAGCTGGCGACAAAGCAGTTGTTGATGTGTCATTCCCTGAAATTGAAAAATTTGACCGCCTGCCAGAGCCAAAAGCCGAAGGCCCAACGGCGTTTGTGTCTATCATGGAAGGTTGTAGCAAATACTGTACTTTCTGCGTTGTACCTTATACCCGAGGTGAAGAAGTTAGTCGTCCGGTTGACGATGTGCTTTTTGAAATTGCTCAATTAGCAGAGCAAGGCGTTCGTGAAGTAAATCTTCTTGGTCAGAATGTAAATGCATTCCGTGGCGCAACTCATGACGGCGAAATTTGTCACTTCTCAGAATTATTACACCTGGTAGCCGCGATTGACGGTATTGACCGAATTCGATACACCACTTCACACCCGGTTGAATTTACTCAGGACATTATTGAAGCCTATGCCGATATTCCGGAACTGGTCAGTCACTTACATTTACCTGTTCAAAGTGGTTCAGACCTGATTCTGAACCTGATGAAACGCGGTCACACAGCACTGGAATATAAGTCCAAACTGCGTGCGCTTCGTAAAATCAGACCGGATATCAGTTTATCGTCAGATTTCATTATTGGCTTCCCTGGTGAATCAGAAGATGACTTTGCTGCAACCATGAAATTGATCAATGACATTGGTTTTGATCACAGTTTCAGCTTTATTTACAGCGCCCGTCCGGGCACACCAGCAGCAGACATCGTTGACGATGTGCCAATGGAAGTAAAAAAACAACGTCTGCATATTCTGCAAGATCGTATTTTACAAACAGCCGGTGAAATCAGTCGAAATATGCTGGGAACCACACAGCGTATTCTGGTTGAAGGGCCTTCTAAGAAAAATCCAATGGAACTTCAGGGCAGAACTGAAAATAACCGCGTCGTGAACTTTGAAGGGCCGCATACCCTGGTGGGTAAATTTGCCGATATCCTTATCGACGATGTTTATACCAATTCATTGCGTGGTAAGCTGGTCCGTGGCGAAGACGAGATTGAAATGCGTCAGTCTGTAGCCCCATCAGATATCATTAGCCGTAATGCCGAACAAGATAAAAGCGTTGGAATTTTCCGGCCGCAATAGTCTTTGCATTACACCAATTAATTTACAGACTTACCCCTCTGATTCGGGTAAGTCTGATTAACAGGTTTAATCAAATTTTGAGCAATAAACTGGAAACCGTTGAGTTAACGCTGGAACCTTCTGATAATCAGCGCCTTGCTAACCTCTATGGGCCTTTCGACGATAATCTCAAGCATATTGAACGTCGCCTGGGCATCGAAATTACCTACCGCAACAATCATCTTAAAATTCTTGGTAAAGCACAGCCCTGTAACTCAGCCGCTCGCATTCTTAAGCAACTTTATGTTCAAACTCAGGTTGTAAAAGGTAAAGACAATACGGTTGATCCTGAAATGGTTCATCTTGCCATCCAGGAAGCAAGTCAGCTGGAAGCTGCCTCAGATGACCAAAACAACGGCCAGTATGGTAAAGAATTAACCATTAAGACACGTCGTGGCGTTGTTAAACCACGTAATCCAAATCAGGCTGGCTATGTTGCCAATATTATTCGTCATGACATCACATTTGGAATCGGACCAGCCGGAACAGGTAAAACCTATTTAGCCGTCGCTTGCGCCGTAGATGCACTGGAAAGACAAGAAATCAGACGCATTCTGTTAACGCGCCCAGCAGTGGAAGCCGGAGAAAAACTGGGATTCCTGCCGGGTGATCTGAGTCAGAAAGTCGATCCATATCTTCGTCCACTTTATGATGCGTTATTCGAAATGTTGGGCTTTGAACGTGTTGAAAAACTGATTGAGCGTAATGTCATTGAAGTGGCTCCACTGGCATATATGCGAGGCAGAACACTTAATGATGCTTTTATCATTCTGGATGAAAGTCAGAACACAACACGCGAACAGATGAAAATGTTCCTTACCCGAATTGGTTTTAATTCCAAAGCAGTAATTACCGGTGATATCACACAGGTCGATTTACCACGAGGTCAACAATCAGGATTGCGTCATGCTATTGAAGTCCTGAACGATATCGACCAAATAAGCTTTAATTTCTTTGCTTCGCAGGATGTCGTGCGCCATACCGTCGTTCAGCGAGTCGTAGAAGCGTATGACAAATGGGATGCTAAAAAAGTCGCTGACGACAAAAAGAAGCGGGAAGAGAAAGCAGCTCAACAGACTGAAAACACCAAAGCCGCTACGATTGAACAAACGGATATTGCATCAACCCAGGAAGAATCATCAGACACTCCTGCAAATAATACGGATGAAACAGTATGAGTATCACCCTTGATCTGCAAATAGCCGTTGATGATCAAACCGGTTTGCCTGAAGAAAATCAGATCCAACAATGGTTGGACCTGGCATTATCGGATCATCCTGACAGTGAACTGACGATCAGAATCGTGAATTCAGATGAAAGCCAGGCACTTAATCATGAATACCGGGGAAAAGATAAGCCTACCAATGTCTTATCTTTTCCATTTGAAGCACCACCCGGCGTACAACTGAATTTGCTTGGAGATATTGTGATCTGTGCGGCGATCGTGGCGCAAGAAGCAGACGATCAAAACAAAGCATTGCTCGCACATTGGGCGCATATGGTGGTTCACGGGTGCTTGCATCTACTCGGCTATGATCATATAACTAACGACGAAGCCGAGATCATGGAAGCCCGAGAAATTTTGATCCTTGATCAAGCTGGTTTTAACAATCCTTATGAGCTGGATCAATAAGTCTGAATCACAACCCGATAACTTATTGAATCTTAATGTATTTATAGTATTAGAGAATCACAACCGCTAATGAACGACGAGAACCCCCAGTCTGGAAACGGTTCATCCAATAAATCCTGGGTCGAGAAAATCGCCCAATTCTTCCAGGGTGAACCGAAAAACAGGGAAGAGCTGGCAGATGTAATACAAGATGCCGAAGAACGTGAACTCATTGATCCGCAAACAAAAGAAATGATGCAAGGTGTCTTGCAGGTTTCTGAGCAACGAGTAAGAGATATAATGATCCCTCGCTCGCAAATGATCACTATCGACATTAACCAGTCCTTTGAAGAATTCCTTCCTGTCCTGCTTGATTCAGCACACTCACGTTTTCCTGTAATCAATGAAGACAAAGACCACGTTGAAGGCATTTTGCTGGCAAAAGATATGCTACGTTATGCATTCGACGATCAAGCAGAAAAACCGGCACTCAGAGACATTATTCGCACTGCTATCATTGTTCCAGAGAGTAAAAAAGTAGATACCTTACTCCGGGAGTTCAGACAAAAACGTTATCACATGGCAATGGTCGTTGATGAATACGGTGGCGTTTCAGGTCTTGTGACAATCGAAGATATTCTTGAAGAAATCGTCGGTGAGATTGAAGACGAACACGATGCTGATGATAATTTACCGGACAACATCCGACATATCGCCAGTTCAGTATATTCTGTGCAGGCATTAACGCCACTGGAAGATTTCAATGAGTTCTTCCAAACACGTTTTGAAGAAGCAGACACCATCGGCGGCATCATTCTTCACGCATTTGGCCATATGCCAGGTCGTGGAGAACACATTGATATTGATGGCATCAATTTCAAAGTAACCAATGCTGATAATCGTCGTATTCAAAATATTCAGGTTACCCTGCCAAAAACTGAGAAGAAAATACCGGAACAGTTGGTCGATTGACAATTAACTTTCCTTTTAAAATCCTCAGCCTTAAAAAATTAATAGAAACAACAAACTGGAATAGATGTCCTCTATTCCAGTTTTCCTCTATGATAGATCTTCTTTATTAACTTATATGTAATTTAGTGCATTCATGCATAACCAGTCTATTCAACGATTATTTAATCACCTTCCTCGCTATATTCGCTTACTGCTAGTCTTTCTGGCCGGACTCAGTAACGTTCTTGCATTTGCTCCCTGGAATCTCTGGCCTGTTTCACTATTGTCTCCATTCGTTTTATTACTGGTCGTTAGAGCCAGTAAATTTGACAAAGTGCCTTTAAATAAACGAGATCGACGTCGTCGTCGCAGCAGGCGAGCGGCTACCGCTGGCTTTATATATGGGTTGGGATGGTTTGGTGCTGGTATAAGTTGGGTTCACGTCAGTATTGCCAGTTTTGGTGGCTTACCACTGGCCGCTTCACTGACTCTGATCGGTTTGCTGGTTGTCTATTTATCGCTGTTTCCAACGTTGGCGACTTATTTACTGGCAAGATTCTTTCGTCAGGATCAATGGTTGTTCGCTTTTCCTGCCCTGTGGTTTACCGTTGAATGGTTACGAAGCTGGTTATTGACGGGCTTTCCCTGGCTATCACTCGGTTACAGTCAGATCACCAGCCCACTGGCAAGCTGGGCCCCTTTAATTGGTGAAGCAGGCATTACAACATTGATGCTGTTGTTTGCTACCGGGCTTTACGTGATTGCGGCTCATTTTAAAAAACTTAAGGCGTTGTATTTGCTGGTTGGTATTTGTGTCGCGACGACCATCGTAAATCAACTGAATTGGGTAACAAAAACAGGTGATTCCACTTCCGTTGTGATGGTTCAGGGTAACGTAAAACAAGAATTACGCTGGGTGCCTGAAAATGAATTACCCACCATGGAAATGTATTATCGGTTGACAGAACCTTACTTAGGTACCGATTTGATTATCTGGCCAGAAGCAGGAATTCCTCGAATTGAGCCGATGGCAGTCGAATTTCTGGATGATCTGGATAATACCTTAGCGGCGAATGGCTCAACGCTAATTACAGGAATTATTGATTACAACTTTGAATCAAGAGATATCTATAACTCTTTGATTGTTGTGGGGCGCAAAAGCGCTCAGGATAATTTAGGGCATTATATCTACCCTCATTCCAACCGTTACTACAAACATCATTTACTACCGATTGGTGAGTTCGTACCGTTTGAAGATTTTCTGCGTCCACTGGCTCCTATTTTTGATTTACCTATGTCTTCATTTTCACGCGGTGATGAAGTGCAAACAAACCTGATAGCCAATGGCCGAAAACTGGCTTCTGCAATCTGTTTTGAAATTGCCTTTCCTGGCCAGATACGCAAAAACATTCATCCAGAAACCAATTTCATTTTAACAGTCAGTAATGACGCCTGGTTCGGCGATTCAATCGGTCCCCTTCAGCATATGGAAATTGCTCAGATGCGAGCACTTGAATTCGGCCGTCCGGTGCTCAGAAGCACCAACAACGGCCTTACCGGAATTAGTGATGAACGTGGCACACTGGTCGCCTCCATTCCCCAGTTCACCAGACAAGTACTACAACACAAGGTTGAACATGTATCAGGTACTACACCGTTTACCAGAATTGGCAATGCCATCACCTGGCTATTCGTGATTTGCGTGTTAGTCAGTCGTGTTTTAAGTTGGCGAAATCAGCGTCATATTTTCAGACGCTGATTAAGTGGCAGGACTAAATAGAAGACTTTTCGAAAACGACTTTTAGTACCGAGAAAGTCGTTTTTCCAGCGTCGCAGTCATGTATTTTGCACCAGCTGCATTCAGATGACTGGGATCACCAAAATAATTCTCTGGCAAACAATCAACCTCATTCAATACAGATACATGCGTAAACTCTTGAGCTAACGACGTTAAATATCCTTGATAGATATTCATAGCCGGGTGTCCTTTTGCAGCTTCACAAGAAGCCGGATTAAAGGGCATTGGGGATAAGTAAACCGTTGTTCCAGTTGTTGCCGCCAGTTCTATTAGCTTGCGCATATAGAAATCAGCAACGGGAGCTATTTGGTAATCCTGTGGTAAATGAGAAAATTCATTCTTTTGATTATTAGCGTCAGCTGTGCCAAAAGGAGAATAGCCAAGCGAATGAACGGTGTTTTCAAAAGCCTCATTAACTTGTCTGTAGCGACGAAGAATAGCGCCTTTTACCGCTGTTTTAATATACAAAGAGGGAACGTAATAAGCATAAGATTGCGCAATATCAGCACCTTCACGCAAAGTGATGTGATGCCCCATATCCATAAAGACTTCGTCGTTTAATGCTGCAGACTGAGATACAGCCTCATTAATAATGTCATCCGAAAAATAATGATACTTAGCAGTTCGTGTTAGCCACAATCCGTGATGAAAATGAGTAGGAGCATAAGACAATACTAACTTGTGATCAAAATCACTGTTTTGCTGCAACAAAGACTGGTAAGTATAAAACCCCTCCAGAGGCGTTCCTCCACCCAGTGCGAGGTTTAGCATTGTTTGTTGACTATCTAATGGATTAATACCTGCCACCGCTCGGGAATCACCGATAATAATGAGCGACTGCTCGCCCTCTTTATCTGCTTTAAACTGTTGAATTAGCGTTTTTTTTGCCTGCCACATACCGTATTCACGATCTTGATAAAATTCAGGCAAAAACTTAATACCACACCAGATGACTGTCAGTGCGATGATGCACAAACTAAAAAATAGAGTTAGATAAGATTTGTTTGTCATAGTCGCTTTAACAATCAGAATTGAAAATACAGAAACTCGTTTGCACTGTTGATATACAACAATGCGACGACTGAAATTGCACTCATTACAATCGCTGCAAGAGCACTTCGTCGCCAGGCAATCGATTTGGATACCTCAACACCAAATGAAAAGATCTGACACGTATTCGGTGCAAGAAAAGAAATCAACCCTGCCAAACCAATCACCAGAAATCCATTCAGACTACCAAACGCACCGACCTTATTGTTTACGATATCCATTGGTGCGGCATCGATATAAAACATGGCATTTAAAATCGACAACGCAGACTGCAAATCGGTTGCTCTGAAAAATACCCAGGCAACTACAGCAGCAACAAATGTAATTAACCATGATGCAAGTTTCTCAGGACCAGCCATCACCGATGAAATGCCAACGGTAGATTTGAGGTAATGCCAACCATGATTAACCACCAGATAACTACCATGCAGCGCTCCCCAAATCAGGAAGTTCCAACCTGCACCATGCCAGATGCCGCCAATCAACATAGTCAAAAATAAATTGCGGTATCTCATTAATGACGAACCACGATTTCCACCTAATGGGATATATAGATAATCCCGCAAGAATCGGCCTAAAGTCATGTGCCAACGACGCCAGAAGTCAATAATATTTAGTGATTTATAAGGTGAGTTAAAGTTAAGAGGCAACGCTATACCAAACATTAAACCCAGGCCAATAGCCATATCTGCGTAACCACTGAAATCAAAATACAGCTGAAATGTATAAGCTAATGCCCCACCCCATGCTTCAAGCGATTGAATTGCAACACCTTGCTCTGCGGAACTGAATACTCGATTTGCAAACGGCGCGATACTGTCAGCAATGACCACTTTTTTAAATAACCCAGCAAAGAACAGCATCAGTCCCTGGGTAAATTTATCCCAATGGATCGCTTTGACTTCAGCAAACTGAGGCATCATCTCTTTGTGATGGACGATAGGACCAGCGATTAACTGCGGGAAGAAAGTGACAAATAAAATATAATTAATAAATGATTCTTTTTCGCGTAATCCTCTGGCGGAATCGACCAGATATGCAATTTGCTGAAAAGTAAAAAAGGAAATAGCTAACGGCAAGATAATCCCGCTGAATGTATCAGCAATACCAGTACCAAATGCAATATCCAGATTGTTGGCAATAAACCAGGCATATTTAAACCAGATCAGCGCCGCAAGGTTAACTACAATACCGAAGACCAACCAAATCTTGTTATTTGTTCGTCCATGCACTGGTAACAGATGATTCCCCAGCCAGAAATTAAAGGCAATGGAACCAAGGAGTAAGAGCAAATATTCAGGCGCCCACCAGCCATAAAAAAACAACGATGCTGCCACCAAAAATGTTTTTGCTGAAAATGAAGAAAGTTGAAGTAATTGAAAGAAAACAATCAGGACGACAGGTAGAAAGAAGAAAATAAATTCGTAGGAATTAAAGAGCATTCCATTATCACCGATGAA
The DNA here is from genome assembly GCA_965656875.1 of Alteromonadaceae bacterium. Classification (GTDB taxonomy): domain Bacteria; phylum Pseudomonadota; class Gammaproteobacteria; order Enterobacterales; family Alteromonadaceae; genus CBFHMJ01. The sequence continues at coordinate 59,658 of CBFHMJ010000003.1, read as the reverse complement.
AATTAATGTATGTAAGCAAAAGCGCGGCGTATTATCGCAAATTGGAATAGATAAACAAGCATCGGTAAAAATGAATCGGATCAAAGAGTAGACGATCCGACTCTGTTTTCAACAATCAGCTATGCCGTTCAATCCACTCCAGGGGATAACGCCACAACTCACTGGATTTACGGCTAAAGAATTTCATATGACCTATTTCTTTCAAACCATGCTCAGCTGGCTTTAAACGCAAACGTTCAGGTGTTGACCGGGTGAAGACTGACATCATGTCATGTACGTTTTCATCAATAGCAATATCGTCGTCGATAGCATTAACCCACATTGACGGGATCGATAAATCATCATACCAGTGCTCGTGAATCGTATGGCCAAACGCTGTTTTTACATAACCTTCACCATTGCACCATTGCTGCCATTGTCGGGCTACACGTTTTGGTAATGGCTCTCCCATTCCAACCCATTGCGATTTAGTATGACCAAACAACAGGTTACTGACCGGAATATAAAAGTTCATGAAGAAATGCGCTTTAAATCGATAGTTCAGTTTCATGTTTTTCAAACGTCCGGATGAGCCCGCGACATTAAACATAGATCGAAGCTCGTGACCATTCGGCATCAATCCCACTAACTGACCGCCAGCACTGTGGCCAATCAAATGACAGTAAGCATCAGGAAATGCTTGTTGTAATGTCGTTAGTGCGGCGGGTAAATCTAACTGGCCCCACTGTTGTAACGATGCATCACTGTGAGACACCTTCCCTTTCAATGATTGACCGATTCCTCGGTTATCAAAAGTCAGCACACCATAACCCTGTTGTACCAGGAATTCGGCAAAATTGTGGTAAAACTGACGTTTGATACCCGTTGCCGGTCCAATAAGCACGGCACTGGAAGGTTCATCAGATGGATAATAAAGACTTGCGGCAAGGGTATACCCATCTTCACAAGTAATTGAAATGTCAGTATGTCTACTCATAACAACAAAAAATCTCACTATGTTGCAGTCATTGAATGTTTTTCATTGTTACAAAAGGTCTGACCAGTGGTCAATATATTGTTCGTTTCAGGATGTTCTGTCCTTAAAAACAAAAAAACGCGAGCCAGGCTCGCGTTCAAATCTGTTTTTCGGTTAATGCTACGTATCAGAACCAGACTAATCTTCACCGCTACCATTCACCACATCAGCTATCGCTTTCAACCGTTGTACTGCACGATAATTCACTGAATTTTTCTGATAAGCACCTCGCGACGACAAGGTTCCTGCCTTCTGTCCACTCAACAGTTCAAGCGCTTCATCAACAGTATTTACAGCAAATATTGTGAATCGCTCAGCTTCTACTGCTGCAATCACTTCTTTACTTAATACCAGGTTGATACAGTTTGTCGCCGGAATAATAACGCCTTGCTCGCCTGTCAGCCCTCTGGCCTTACATAAATTAAAGAAGCCTTCAATTTTTTCATTAACACCACCAACCGACTGAACCTGACCATGCTGATTAATTGAACCGGTTATCGCCAGTGACTGGCTCATTGGCACATTAGCAATAGCCGAAATTAATGCGCAAAGTTCACCCAACGATGCACTGTCACCATCAATATGCCCATAGGACTGCTCAATCGCGATATTCGCCGATAACGTTAAACAAAAATCTTGCGCATACTTATGCCCCAGATATCCATTTAACAACATTACACCTTTAGAATGAATCGCTTTACCTAAGTCTGCCTCACGTTCAATATCAACAACACCATTGGCACCAGCATATACCGTGGCACTGATTCTCGCAGGCGTTCCAAATACAGTATCGCCAATTTCCAGGACCGTCAGACCATTCACTTTACCAATGCTCTCGCCTTGTGTATCAATCAGTATCTGACCTTCTTTAATATCAGCAAGAAATGACTCGCTTATTCGTCCTGAGCGGTACTGTCTGGCTTCCAGCGCTTCATCTATCTGAACAGAATCAATAACCGTTTCATCATCTTCATGACAGTAATAAACCGCTTCATGCAGTAGCTCAATGACATCAGCAAAACGCGCCGACAGCTTTTCCTGATGTTCTGCCTGACGGAAACTAAACTCCAGTAACCGCACGATTGCCGCATCATTAATACCGTCCACATCCAGTGATTCAACTTTTTCCAGCACTTTACGAATAAACTGATGCTGTGTCCGCTCACTCCACGGAATCGAGTATTCAAAGTCAGCTAATACCCGGAATAGTTCGTTAAACTCATCATCATATTCCTGCATGGTGTAATAGAGTTCTCGCGAACCTAACAAAATAATCTTCACATCCAGCGGGACAATTTGTGGATTCATACTAACCGACGTTAACGATGTAGTTTCCAGCTGAGGCATTTCAATGCCAATTTCTCGCTGGTTAATCGCTCGTTTTAACGTTTCCCACACATTGGGGAAACCAAGCATTTTTTCTGCTTCTATCAGCAAATAACCACCGTTAGCTTTGTGTAAAGCGCCCGGTTGAATCATGCGATAATTCGTGAAGATAGCACTTTGCAGTGAAGAATATTCAATGCGACCAAACAGATTCTGAAAGGTCGGATTCGGTTCGTATATGACAGGCGCACCATCAGCACTTCCATACTGCACCAACGGATTAGGCATAATCAGATCAACAAACAGCGCACGATGATCGATATCGTCTTTATTCTCACTGTCCGTCTCGTCAGACAACCAGTCAGATACATGCGTCACCAGTTCATCACGAATATCACGTAAGTACTTCAGAATACCCAGTTCTGACGCATATTTATGTTCTAACTCTTTGATTAGCGGCTTGATTGCCTGTTCAATAGTACTTTTTTTCAGTTCACGCTGCTGTTCAGAGGTTTCACGTTTCCACTTCGGTAATTCCAAAAGTTTTTCATTCAGGAAAACCTCAAGCTCCTGAATAACATCATAAAAATGTTGCCTTTGTTCGTCATTCAGATTGGCAAAATCTGCGTCTTCGATTGCTTTACCGTTAATGACTGGCGCAAATGACACTGTGTTATTTTCTTCATAGAGCGCCACACCTTTTTCAAGGGCTTCATGCTCTACATCCGCCAACGCCTGGTCATATTTCAGATTAAATTTACGATCAATGTTCTTTTTATGACGTTGATAACCCGGGTTATCAAACGCTGCGGGGAAGGTATCCAACAACTCATCAATAAGTGATTCGATATCGTCACTAAACGTCTTACTCTCTCCGGGCTTTAATCGAATAACCGAAGGCACCCGAGAGTCCTCAAAATTGTTGATATAACACCACTCATCTGGTGTTTCACCACCTGCCGCGACTTGTTTCAATAATTCATTGACCAGGCTATGTCGCCCAAGTGCAGGTTCTCCCATCACATACAGATTGTATCCGGGAGCATCAATTTTCAGACCAAAGTTTAACGCGGATAACGCCCGTTTCTGCCCGATGAACTGAACGGGATCAGGATGTTCGGCATTAAGACTCGCTGTAACCTTTTGATGATCTATTTGAGGAGAGAGATTAGCAGCAAGTAACCGAGTGACCGCGTTTTTAACATGTGAATTCAAAGGAGTGATCCTTCTGATGAAATACGAAAGCAAAACTGATGGTGAAATTCCGGCATTCTGCCTTGTGTACCACCAGCATGAATACAAAGAATTTAAGCTGAACAAAAGCTTAACGCAGCGTAGTAGCATGCACAATTGCAAAAATGCATATTCAAGAGAACATTTGATCCCCGGAAAAGTAAATGCGGGAAATCCAGGTTAAAAAACCGTCAAAGCAATCGTTTTACATGGCTTTTATTGATATCAAACAAAGTCAGATTAACGAAATCAGGCACTATATCCGCGCTTTAACATCGCAGCCATAAAATTTTCGACTAAAGTTAAAGATGTATGAACGTTTTACGCAGTTGGCTGTCTGATTTCTCCAGTAAACTCGTTCAACCAACCACTCCGTGCGCAATTTTTCAGAGTAAGGAATTCGACATGTCTGTCCGAGCCAGAACGTTCTTTTTGTCCATCCTCATTATTCCGGCGATTATCTTTGCGTTGCCTTCCAAAGCAGCGACAGAAAATCCTGCACCCGGTGTAATCGTAAAAACCGTTCAGGAAGAAAAAATATCTCCTCAGTTCGATTATGTTGGACGAGTTAAAGCTATTGAACACGTCGAACTCAGAGCGAGAGTCAAAGGTTATCTGGAACAACGCCACTATCGTGAAGGAGCCCTGGTACAACAGGATGAATTGCTATTTACGATAGAAAAACAACCCTACGCTATCGTGGTTAAACAGCGCAAAGCCGATGTCGCCGCAGCTGAAGCGAATCTGAAGAACAGCATAGCGTCATTACGTCGAACCAAAGATCTGATCAAACGTGGTGCCGCTTCACAAGCTGATCTGGATAAAGCCGAAGCCGATGAACAGGTCAATCGGGCGCAAGTTATGCAGGCAAAAGCGGCTTTAGAATCAGCCGAACTTGATTTGTCCTACACAGAAATTAAAGCACCATTCACCGGCAAAGTATCAAAAGCGACATTCAGCAAAAATGCACTGATTGATACTAACAGTGATCCTCTGGCAACCGTTACCAGCGTAGATCCGATTTACGTCAATATCAGTGTCAGCGAAAAAGATTTAATTGATGCAAGACGAAAAGGCATGGATTTACGTAACCCGCCGGTCAGACCGCGCCTTATCTTGTCTGATGGCTCGGTGTATCAACAACAAGGTGAATTCGATTATGTTGATACCACGGTCAGTACAACCACAGATACTATGCAGGTCAGAGCCAGATTTGCCAATCCTGACGGTCTGCTAATTCCCGGCGAATATGTGAACGTCATCATTGAGCCTAAAGAGCAGGAAACAGGTATCGTTATTGCCCAGTCAGCCGTACAAAAGGATCAACAAGGCTTTTTTGTGCTGGTCTTGAAAGATGACAACACCGTGCAGAAACGCATGGTTGAAACGGGTCAGCAACAAGAAGGACGCTGGGTTATCAAATCAGGATTACGTGCCGGAGAAAGAATCATTATCGAAGGCCTACAGAAAGTAAAACCTGGTATTGCCGTTAACCCGACGGAGAAATAGCCGTGTTTTCATTATTTTTTATTGATCGTCCCAAGTTTGCTCTCGTCATATCCATTGTCATTATGTTGGCAGGTGGACTGGCGTTAAAAGCCATCCCTATCACACAGTTTCCCGACATTACGCCACCTCAGGTTCAGGTCAGTGCCAGCTACCCGGGCGCTAATGCAGAAGTTGTCGAACAAGCTGTCGCTCAAATCATCGAAGCAGAAGTAAACGGTGTAGATGACATGATTTATATGTCATCAAACAGTGGCAATGATGGCGGCTATTCACTCACCGTTACATTTGCGGTGGGCACCGATCCGGATCTGGCAACCATTAATGTACAAAACCGGGTTACGCAGGCCAATTCGCGCTTACCTGAGGAAGTAAAACGTCAGGGTGTAACCACACAGAAACAATCGTCTAATATGTTGATGGTTATTAACCTGTTCTCGGATAATCCTGAGATTGATGAACTTTACCTGTCGAATTACGCGTCCATCAACATTCAGGACGAGCTGTCCCGTATTAATGGTGTGGGTTCTGTCAGCCAGTTTGGTTCTAAAGATTACGGTATGCGCGTCTGGATTGATCCGAACCGACTTACCGCTTTAAACCTGACGACCAGTGACATTGCTAATGCCATTCGAAACCAGAATATTCAGGCGTCAGCAGGTCAATTAGGCGCGCCACCCTTTGGCGGCCCGCAGCAGTTTGAATATACCTTGAAAGCGCGTGGACGCCTGGTCACAGCTGAGGAATTTGAAGATATTATTGTTCGTGCAAACGAAGATGGTTCTTTCCTGTATCTGAAAGACGTTGCACAACTCGAATTAGGTTCTGAATCCTACGCGACGGAATCTCAGTTAAACAGTAAACCAGCCGCATCGATTGGTGTGTACCAGTCCCCCGGCGCGAATGCTCTGGAAGTCGCGGATAAAGTTTACGCAGAACTTGAGCGCCTGAAAGAACGATTCCCGCCTGATGTTCAATATGGCATTTTGTACGATACCACTAAATTCGTTCGAGCCTCCGTCGACGAAGTTATCGAAACACTGTTTATCACCTTTATACTGGTTGTAATCGTCACCTGGTTATTTCTGGGTGACTGGCGCTCAACGCTTATTCCAGCACTCACCATTCCAGTCTCACTCATTGGCACATTTGCTGTTATCTACGCGGTTGGATTCACCGCTAACACAATCTCACTATTCGCGATCATTCTGGCGATTGGTATCGTGGTCGATGATGCAATTGTCGTCGTGGAAAACGTACAACACCACCTCCAGGAAGGCGATTTAACACCAGCTGAAGCAACGGCTAAAGCGATGAAAGAGGTATTCGGCCCAGTCATTGCCACCACGCTTGTACTATTGGCCGTATTCGTACCCGTCGCCTTTATGCCTGGTATTACCGGTGAACTCTACAAACAATTTGCCGTTACGATTTGTGTGGCAGTGTCGATTTCATCACTCAATGCCCTAACCCTTGCACCTGCCCTTTCCCGTTTACTATTAAAGAAAGACAGCCAGCCAAAAACTGGGCCACTCGCAGCCTTTGGTCGCGGTGTGGAAGGAGCAAGAACCAGATACAGTAATACCGTTCAACGTCTGAATAGCCGAAATTTCCTGATGATGTCATTACTGGGATTAATGACACTGGGCACAGTCGCACTATTTAAAACCACACCCACAGGTTTTATACCACTGGAAGATAATGGTGCGTTTATGGCTAACATCCAGCTTCCCGATGGCGCTTCACTGAACCGGACAAGCGAAGTTACAACCAGAGCCAGTGAGTTGATTCGTCAGGTAGAAGGCGTTCAGGATGTTATTGTGATTAATGGTTACAGTATTTTATCCGGAGCTGCGTCAAACAGTGCTTTGATGATTCCCATTCTTACCGACTGGAAAGAACGGACGACACAAGACGTTCAATGGTATGTCATCCTTCGTAAAATCAATGCTGCATTACAGTCTCTTCCTCAGGCTCAGGCATTCGCCTTTCCATTACCCGCCATTTCCGGATTAGGTAACAGTGGTGGTTTTGCCGGGCAAATCCAGGATATCGAAGGTAAATCTCCTCAAGAGCTGGCATCGGCACTTCGAAGCCTTATTTTTACCGCAAATCAACAGCCTGAAATGACAACTGTTTTCGGCACTTTCTCTGCCAACGTGCCTCAATACTTTATTGATATTGATCGAGAAAAAGCCTACACCCTGGGGATTTCGCTGTCTGACATCTTTGATACGCTGAATGCCAACATGGGTGCCGCTTATGTCAATGATTTCAATCTGTACGGAAAAGTCTATCGGGTCATGGTCCAGGCAAAATCTGAATTCAGAGAAGATATTGATGACATTGCCAACATTCATGTGAAAAACAACAAAGATGAAATGGTACCGCTTTCTGCATTAATGACGATCGAGTCCATTCTTGGTCCTCAGGTTATCAATCGTTACAACATGCGTAAAACAGCGGCGATTCAGGGGAATGAAGCACCAGGCTACAGTACCGGCGATGCCATTAACGCGATGAACCAACTGGCTAAAACAGCATTACCAGATGGCTATGTACTGGAATGGACAGGCTCTTCGTTACAAGAGCTGGAAGCTGGCAACGTAGTAATCCTGATTTTCTCGCTGGCGATTCTGTTTGCTTACCTGTTCCTGGTTGCACAGTATGAAAGCTGGACAATTCCAGTCGCCGTTATGTTATCCGTCATTATTGCGGTATTTGGTGCCATGTTACCGCTGAAGCTTTTACCATTCCTGAATAACAATCTTTACGCTCAGGTTGGTATTGTTATGTTGATTGGGCTGGCATCGAAAAGCGCCATTCTGATTGTTGAATTCGCCAAGCAGTTACGTGAACAAGGACTATCTATTCAGGAAGCCGCTCAACAAGCAGCAGCATTAAGATTCCGTGCTGTAATGATGACCGCGATGTCTTTTATCCTGGGCGTGTTGCCACTGGCTTTTGCATCAGGTGCAGGAGCCGCCAGCCGGATGTCAATTGGCTGGGTCGTATTATGTGGCATGATCATGGCAACATTCGTCGGGATCTTCTTTATCCCATCGTTCTACATTGCCTTGCAATCTATGCGGGAAAAAATCAAAGGTCGTCCCTCCTAATCCGTCAATCTGAAGAAAAAAGCCAGCTCTTTTGTGATAAAGAGCTGGCTTTTTAAGTTCCTATGCCGCTATGTTTTTTTAAGGGGCTAAAGGCTCTCGCAAAAAATCATTACCACCACATTCAGTACAGTCAGTAATTTTTATCGGATGCGTGACTTCCAACTGATGATGACAGTTTTTACACACTAACGTGCCCATGCCAACCCACTCTCCCGCTTGCCAGTGACCTTTATGCTTAAAGTCTTGTGGCAACTCCATCCACTCGACTTTAGAACGGTCAGTAATTTCAGCCAATTCATTCCAGACGGATTCTTTCATTGTCTGCACAAAATCACTTCGGCTCATGTCATCTTTGTAATGCCAGATAAAGCTGGCGAGATCCTGTTCCAGATAATGCTTCATTGACGCGAAATCATCACGCGTCACTTCCTGTAACGTTTGCCACCATTCATCCACTGCTTCAGATGCATTATGGAACCGTTCGGCACCTGTTTCCTTCTCTTTTTTTAACCAGTTAACAAAAGAACTAACCCACGAATTATAATCATCAGGACGTTGTTCAGGCATAAATATGACCTCCGTTGACCAGGCAAAAAGACCCAATACTTTGAATTATAATCAAGCCACTGGAATACGCTTGTTGATTTACGTCAGATCGCGGTAAACTAGCGCCCTTTCTATTGAATGATAGCAATAGATCTTCAGGGTGATTTACGTCACCAATCCCTGCAATTCAACGAAGATTGGAAATCCTTTAATGCAAGAGTCGGCACAAGATCAGTACAACCCCGGTGTCATAGAAGAAGCTGTTCAGAAATACTGGGACGAACAAGAAACGTTTAAAGTCAAAGAACAACCAGGCAAAGAAAAATACTACTGCCTTAGCATGTTCCCTTACCCAAGTGGTCGCCTTCACATGGGACATGTTCGTAACTACACCCTCGGCGACGTGATCTCTCGCTATCAACGACTCAACGGTAAAAATGTCCTTCAGCCTATGGGCTGGGATGCATTCGGCCTTCCTGCAGAAAATGCTGCCATCAAAAACAACACAGCGCCTGGTAAGTGGACGTATGAAAACATCGACTACATGCGTAACCAGCTAAAATCACTGGGTTTCGGCTATGACTGGAACCGTGAATTCGCAACCTGTGATAAAGAATATTACAAGTGGGAACAATGGTTCTTCACAAAGCTTTATGAAAAAGGCCTGGTCTACAAAAAAATGGCGACCGTTAACTGGGACCCGGTTGACCAAACCGTTCTGGCTAACGAACAGGTTATTGATGGTTGCGGATGGCGTTCAGGCGCACCAGTCGAACAAAAAGAAATCCCACAGTGGTTCATTAAAATCACTGATTACGCAGAAGAATTATTGAATGACCTTGATCAGCTGGAAGGCTGGCCTGAACAGGTTAAAACCATGCAGCGTAACTGGATTGGCCGCTCTGAAGGTGTTGAAATCACATTCAATCTTGTTGGTCAGGACGAAACATTTGATGTGTACACAACTCGTCCGGATACCTTAATGGGTGTGACCTATGTTGCAGTTGCTGCCGGACATCCGATTGCAGCCAAAGCCGCCGAAACTAACGCTGACGTAGCAGCATTCATTGAATCCTGCAAAAACAACAAAGTTGCCGAAGCCGATATGGCAACGATGGAAAAGAAAGGTATTGCAACTGGCTTTACTGCGCTTCATCCGTTAACCGGTAAAGAAGTACCCGTCTGGATCGCTAACTTCGTACTAATGGATTACGGTTCAGGTGCTGTCATGTCTGTACCAGCACACGATCAACGTGACTGGGAATTCGCTCAACAATACGGCTTACCACTGCAACAGGTAATCGCATCTGCCAGCGACGATGTTGTCGTTGACCTGAGCAAAGAAGCCTTTACTGAAAAAGGCCCACTGGTTAATTCAGGTGAGTTTGACGGTCTGAACTTCGAACAAGCATTCAACGCTATCGCTGAAAAGCTGAAAACGGAAGGTAAAGGCGAAGTCAAAGTAAACTACCGTCTACGCGACTGGGGTGTTTCTCGTCAACGTTACTGGGGTTCTCCAATCCCAATGCTAACAAACGAAAAAGGCGAAGAAGCGATTGTCCCTGAAGACATGCTTCCAGTAGAACTACCGCTGGATGTGACAATGGATGGCGTTACGTCTCCAATTAAAGCTGACCCTGAGTGGGCAAAAACAGATAAGACAATTAACGGTCTTCCTGCATTCCACGAAACAGATACCTTTGATACCTTCATGGAATCATCCTGGTATTATGCTCGTTACACCTGTCCGGACAGTGACGAAGCAATGCTTGATCCGGAAAAAGCCAATTACTGGCTGCCAGTAGATCAATATATTGGTGGTATCGAGCACGCGATTCTTCACTTACTTTATGCTCGTTTCTTCCACAAATTACTGCGTGATGTTGGCCTGGTTGACTCAGATGAGCCATTCAAGAAACTACTGTGCCAGGGCATGGTATTAGCCGACACGTTCTATCAGGAAGATGAAAAAGGCGGTAAACACTGGATTGCACCAACTGACGTTACCTGCGAGTTTAACGACAAAGGACAAGCGGTTAATCCTCGCCTGAAGTCTAACGGTGATGCTGTTATTGCGGCGGGCATGAGCAAAATGTCCAAATCGAAAAACAATGGTATCGATCCACAGTCTGTAATTAACGAATTTGGTGCCGATACCGTTCGTTTATTTATCATGTTCACCTCACCACCAGAACAAACCCTTGAATGGTCTGATTCTGGTGTGGAAGGCGCTCACCGCTTCCTAAAACGAGTCTGGAAATGGGTGCATGATGTGATTGCAGCAGGCGAAGCTCCAGCGCTGGACATCAACTCACTATCGAAAGAGCAAAAAACGCTACGCCGTGAATTGCACAAAACTATCGCGAAAGTAAGTGATGATGTTGGCCGTCGTAACACCTTTAATACGGCAATCGCCGCAATCATGGAGTTACTGAACAAGCTAACCAAAGCTTCCCTGGACAGTGATCAGGACAAGGCATTAATGAATGAAGCTGCTTCTGCGGTTGTATTAATGCTATCTCCTATCGTGCCACACATTTGTCACGAACTATGGCAACGTATCGGCGGAGAAGGTTCTGTTGAAGATCAACAGTGGCCTGTCGCTGATGAATCAGCTTTAGTTGAAGATGAGATCACCGTTGTGGTTCAGGTAAATGGTAAAGTCCGTTCTCGTATCGACTTTGCAGCAGATGCCAGTAAAGATGCTGTTGAAAATACAGCGTTAAATGACGAAAACGTACTGAAATTTACCGATGGTAAAACGGTCCGTAAAGTCATTTATGTTCCTGGTAAACTCGTCAATATTGTTGCGAATTAATCAGTTATCCCTCGCATAATCATTGACCAGGCACGTGAACACGTTTCACGTGCCTTTTGAATTGAAAGTACCAGAAAACCTGAAGAAGCCCTGTATAAGCGAATACCGATGAAAAAACTTAATCTGTTCTACAAAACGATCACTGTTATTTTAGCCTCGGCCCTCTTGCTGTCAGGTTGTGGTTTTAAGCTTCGCGGTAGCCATTATTTACCAGAAGTATTCAAGTCATTAAGCGTACAAAGTTTTGACCAGCATTCAGAATTAACCCGGCTTGTAAAACAACAATTGATCGCCAATGATGTCACGCTCACCGATTCATCTACCGCCACACAACTGCGACTTATTAAAGATAACCTGGATCGTCGAACACTGACCTTATTTCCAAATGGTCAGGTTGCCGAATATGAACTGATTTACAGTGTGTTTTACGAAGTCATGATCCCGGGTAAAGAATCTCAGTCATTTAATTTTGAGATCTATCGAGACTATCAGGACGATCCTGATAAAGCGCTGGCAAAATCTCGTGAATTAAACGTGATATTGAAAGAAATGCGTGTGCAAGCTGCCAATCGTGTTATCCGCCAGTTAGCCAGTATCAAAACCACAAACTAATCGGCAAACAACGTGCGGCTTTATCCCAATCAATTGCAACAACAGCTACAAAAAGGGCTGAATGGATTCTATCTGATCTTCGGTGATGAGCCGCTTCAAAAAATAGAATCTGTTGATATGATTCGCCAGTTTGCCCGCCAACAAGGGTTCGATGAGCGAATTAGCTTTACCGCTGATAAAGGATTCAACTGGGATGATGTACTGATGGAGTACAACAGCCTGTCGTTATTCTCTGCACGTAAAATTATTGAAATAGACATACCCGACCCCAAGATTTCAGCAGCAACAGGTAAGATTCTGTCCGGTATAGCCGAACAGGCATCGCCGGATATTATCATGCTGCTTCATGGGCCAAAGCTCAGTAGCAATGTTCAGAATACCAAGTGGTTCAAGACCTTGAATCAACAAGGTGTTTATATTCCTACCTGGCCGGTGGAAGGTAATCATCTGACACGCTGGATACGCCAACGCGCTCAGTTCCACCAGCTAAGGTTGGCTGATGATGCCATCAATTTACTGGCGGATTTTTTTACCGGTAACTTGCTCGCAGTTGCACAGGAGCTGGAAAAACTCGCTTTGCAACAGACACCTCAGGTTGTTGATGCGCAATGGCTGGAACCCGCACTGATCAATCAGTCTCAATTCAATGTTTTCCAGCTTACGGATGAACTGTTGGCTGGTAAAAGTAAGCAAGTCATAAAGATACTAAACCGATTGCAACATGAAGGTATTGAGCCAACCATTGTCAGTTGGGCACTTAGCCGGGAAATCATCCAGCTTTATGAAATGAAACTTGAAGCTGAATCTGGCACTCCGCTCACACAGGTACTCACGAATCATAAAGTCTGGAAAAATCGTCAGTCTTTATTGTCCGGCGCCCTAACCCGATTCTCACTGTCGCACCTTGAGCAACTCATTCAGTCTGCGAGTAAACTCGATATCGCCATCAAATCTTTTACCCTGACCAATCCCTGGGTCAGTATGGCGCATTTATGTCTGAGTATGGTGCAACCCGGACGTCTCGATAATTACTCTCTCACAGATTCGAATCCCGCGTTAGTCAGCTAATAAGCTGCAAAATAGTTAAAACGATCAGAATGATGGAAAACGAAGTAATCAGGCAACCCGTTGGTATACTCGGCGGAACATTTGACCCAATTCATAACGGACATTTACGGATGGGTATTGAAGTGGCTGAACGATTGAATTTAAATGATGTTCGGCTGATGCCTTGCCATATTCCACCGCATAAGGCATCACCGTCTGTTTCGTCACAACAACGGGCTGATATGGTGGCACTGGCTGCTGATACTTTCCCTGCTTTTCGTTCCGAACTGATTGAGCTAACCGCTGATACGCCATCATATTCCGTCAAAACCCTCAGAAAACTACGCGCCCAGGCAGATATCGGCAAAGACAGACCATTAATCTTTATCATGGGGATGGATTCGCTGCTCTCCTTAAAATCCTGGTACGAGTGGGAAAACTTGTTTGAGTTATGTCATCTGGCTGTATGTGGCCGTCCAGGTAGTCATCCGACTGATCAGGACGACATTCATGATGTTTTACAACAACACGAAACACAGAATATCAATGATTTGTTGACGCTACCTTGTGGCAAAATCTGGTTTGTCGAAAACAATTTACTGGAAATTTCATCCACACAAATCAGAGACAATATTCGACAGAATCGTTCAAACCGCTTTTTAATCCCTGAAAATGTTATTGAATTCATAAAGACTCACGACTTATATCGTGACTGATTCAACAACAAGGGCAAATCCCCGGATTTCTGCCCGACACATATAATGTTTATACGCGCCGATTCGTGTTAAAGTTGCGGCGTTTTACCGCTATTTACGTGGTATAAGTTCATTAATCTGTAAAATCAGGCTGTTTATCGCCTGACACTGAACCAATGAAACTGACATTGGTCAAAATACGCTACGAGGAAAACCGTTGGAAAGTTCAGAACTTTTATCATTTGTTTTAGAAAAAATTGACGACATGAAAGCCCGCGACGTAACTAAGTTTGACGTTTCGGAAAAATCCAGTCTGACTGATCACATGGTGATTTGTTCAGGTAATTCAAAACGCCACGTTCAGTCGATTGCTGAAAATGTCGTTCAGGAAGCGAAAAAAGCCGAGATTGAAATTCTTGGTGTTGAAGGCCTGACCGTCGGTGAATGGGTGTTAGTTGATTTAGGTGATGTTGTTTTACACGCCATGCAAGAATCAACACGCGACTTCTACCAACTGGAAAAACTGTGGGGCGAGTAATCGTCTGAGACACAACCACTGTTAACAACGAATAGCAGTCATAATGAAATTACAGCTAATCGCAGTTGGTACGAAAATGCCTGACTGGGTAACAACAGGCTTTCAGGAATATGTTCGACGCTTTCCACGGGATATGCCGTTAACCTTGACGGAAGTTGCCGCCGGAAAGCGTGGTAAAAATGCGGATATCAAACGAATTCTCCAACAGGAAGGTGAGAAAATGATGGCCGCTGTACCAAAAGGCAATCGTATCGTTACCCTGGAAGTTTTAGGCCGTCCGTGGACGACCGAACAGCTCGCTACCAACATGAATAACTGGCAGAGCGATGGACGTAATGTCAGCCTGCTGGTTGGCGGTCCGGAAGGACTTGCTCCTGAATGTATTGCCGCCAGCGAGCAAAAATGGTCTCTGTCACCATTAACCTTGCCCCACCCTATGGTGCGAGTTATCCTGGCAGAAAGCCTGTATCGGGCATGGAGTATTAATAATAATCACCCGTATCATCGGGAGTAATGGAGTCCGTTGTTTGTTCCATTCAACGTTTTCGCGCTTTACGCTAATAAATACTAACAAGGCGAGTTTTTAATGCCGCAAAGCCGCATTACGATTCACGATCACACAGCTGAATCTAATTTATTTATGCGACGCTCTCTGGTCGCATTTATTGCTGTTGTGATCATGATCGGTATTCTCATCACCAATCTGTATCATTTGCAGGTTCAATTACACGATACCTATAAAACCCGTTCAAACGACAATCGAATCAAAGTTCTTCCCATTGCACCCAATCGCGGGTTGATCTACGACAGAAACGGGATTCTGTTAGCTGAAAATCGTCCCTCCTATGCGCTTGAGATTGTTCCTGAAAAAATCAAAGACATGGACAAACTACTCGATGAATTGGCTACTATCATCGATATTTCAGCCGACCACCGTGAAGATTTCCTCAAAGACGTTCGACATAATCGTCGCTTTAAAAGTATTGCGCTCAAATCCAATCTTAATCCCAAAGAAGTGGCCGAGTTTTCCGTCAACCAGCATAAATTTGATGGCGTCAGCATTGAAGCTCGCCTAACACGTCACTACCCCCACGCTGATGATTTGACTCATGTACTTGGATATGTAGGAAAAATTAATAAAAAAGACCTGCAAAAGCTTGATGAAGAAGGCAAAAAAGCGAATTACGCCGCAACCCGTGATATCGGTAAACTAGGGCTGGAAAAACACTACGAAGAAAAATTACATGGCGTTGTGGGTTTTCGTGAAGTCGAAATTAACAGTCATGGTCGGGTGTTACGAACACTCAAAGTTGAACCCTCACAACCCGGTGAAGATTTATACCTCAGCCTTGACCTGACTCTTCAACAACAAGCGAAAGAAGCATTAAAAGACCATCGGGGTGCCATTGTCGCAATGGACCCACGTAATGGTGAAGTTCTGGCACTGTATTCAAATCCAGGTTATGACCCGAATCTGTTCGTTCACGGCATCAGTCATGCGAATTACTCTAAACTACGTGATTCTCGTGACAGACCACTAATCAACCGAGCCACTCAGGGTTATTACCCGCCAGCATCAACCGTTAAACCATTCATTGCCCTGCTTGGCCTGGAAAAAGATGTTATCAACGAAAAAATCAAAATCCATGATCCCGGTTTTTACCGGATACCCGGTGTTAAACGAAAATACCGGGACTGGAAAAAATGGGGCCACGGCCTGGTTGATGTATCCAAAGCCATTGAGCAATCCTGTGATACCTATTTCTATGACCTGGCGTACAAACTGGGCATCGATGATATCAGTGACTTCATGGCGAAATTTAATTTTGGTGAAACCACACGCATAGATATCGATGAAGAATATGCCGCTATTTTGCCTTCTCGTGGCTGGAAACGCGCTCGCTTCAATCAACCCTGGTATGCGGGTGACACCATTGCAGTGGGCATCGGCCAAAGTTACTGGACAGCAACACCGATGCAAATTGCCTACGCGACCTCAGTACTGGCGATGAAAGGAATAAGGCATACGCCTCACCTTGTGTCCAGTTTCTCTCGTGCCGGTGAAGAAACCCGTTGGCAAGATGAAGATCTCCCACCGGTTCAAATAAACAATGAACGCAACTGGGATATCGTTCTCGACGCTATGCGCCGAGTTGTCAGTCATGGTTCTGCTCGTTTGGCATTTAAAGGTTCCAACTATCTGGCAGCAGGAAAAACTGGTACTGCCCAGGTGGTAAGTCTTGCTGAAGACGAAGAATACAACGCAGAAGAAATGGATGAACGCCACCGTGATAATGCGATGTACATCGGTTTTGCGCCTTATGACGATCCACAATTTGTGGTTGCAGTTGCCATCGAAAACGTCGCTAAAGGCGGCGGCGGCACCAATGCAGCCCCAGTAGCAAGAACTTTAATGGATCATTTCTTTGAAAAAAATCCGGTTAAGCCTCGGCTTCAGAAAGACAGCATCGAAAAGAAAACCGGCGCGATTCAGGTATCACTGAATCTGGATGAAGATGAATTACACGCGGGGCATGACCATGCAAGCCACCAATAATGAGAGAAATAATCGGTCTATCTGGTCAAAACTCAATCTGGATTTACCCCTGCTGACCGGTTTACTTGCACTGATGCTTATGGGCGTTGCGGTGTTGTACAGTGCGGGCGGCAAAGATTTGGATTTAGTGATCCGTCAAGCCATTCGCCTGGGTGTTGCGTTATTCGTCATGCTGGCACTGGCCCAGTTGTCGCCTGGTTTATATCGCCGCTGGACCTTACCTATCTTCCTGTTAGGGCTCGGTCTGTTGGTCGCTGTTCTTTTAATCGGCCACGTCGGAAAAGGTGCTCAACGCTGGCTCGACCTTGGTTTCATTAAATTCCAGCCTTCAGAGATCATGAAGCTGGCAGTACCGATGATGATCGCCTGGTATATTGCCCGATATAACCTGCCCCCCACGTTTAAACATGTTATTGGCGGTTTTATTCTGGTTATCATTCCAACATTACTCATCGCTAAACAACCAGACCTGGGAACCTCTCTACTGGTTGCTTCGTCGGGATTCTTCGTTATCTTTCTCGCTGGTATGAGCTGGCGTCTGATATTTGCACTCGGTATAGCCGGATCTATTTTTGCGCCCATACTCTGGATCTTTCTGATGCACGACTATCAGAAGCAACGCGTTTTGACCTTCCTGGACCCGGAAAGCGATCCACTGGGTTCTGGCTACCATATCATTCAGTCAAAAATTGCTATCGGTTCTGGTGGTGTTGAAGGAAAAGGCTGGTTGAGTGGCACACAGTCACAACTGGAATTTCTTCCTGAACGTCACACCGACTTTATCTTTGCAGTATTCAGTGAAGAATTTGGTCTGTTAGGCGTACTGGCTTTACTGGGTATCTATTTGTTCATTGTTGGTCGAGGCCTCTATATCGCCAGTAATGCACAGGAAATTTATGCCAAAGTGCTGGCAGGAAGTATCACACTAACCTTCTTCGTTTATGTATTCGTTAATATCGGCATGGTATCCGGCTTGTTGCCAGTCGTTGGTGTACCTTTGCCATTGATCAGTTACGGCGGAACGTCCATGGTGACGCTCATGGCAGGTTTTGGCATTTTAATGTCCGTTGGTTCTCACAAACGCCTGCTCGCCCAGTAAAATATCCGCATTCAGGAATACTTATGATTTTGCAGTATAAAAAAAATCACATTGCAGCTATCGGAGTTGCGCTGGCATTAACAACAAGTTCGGCAATAGCAAATAGTGCTGCAACAGATACACTTAATGAAAAACAGCAAGCATTTGTTGAACAAACCGCTAAGAAACACAAACTGACAAAAAGCGATATTCTGGCAGCCCTTGAGCAAGCCAGCTTGAATGATACAGTTATCGAAAAAATTCAGCGGCCCTGGGAAGCAAAACCCTGGCACCAGTATTATCCAATTTTCATCAAACAGTCCCGTATCGAACGCGGTGCCGAATTCTGGCTGAAATATCAGGATGTTCTGGCAAAAGCCGAAAAACAGTTTAATGTTCCGGCAGAAATCATTGTTGCTATTCTCGGTGTCGAGTCGTTTTACGGTGAACGCAAAGGCACCTACCCGGTACTTGATACCCTGTATTCTTTATCATTTCACTATCCTTCTGCCAAACGTGATCGCAGTAAGTTCTTCCAGAGCGAATTAGGCCACTATTTGAAACTGGTGCATGATGGCAACTTACCATTGACCGAAACGCAAGGCTCTTACGCTGGTGCAATGGGCTGGGGACAATTTATCGCATCCAGTTATCAGGCATATGCCGTTGACTTTGACGGCGATAACGTTCGAGACATCGTAAATAATCCAGTAGATGCGATAGGCAGTGTGGCAAATTACTTTGCCAAACATAAGTGGAAGATGGGTGAACCAGTGGCAGTCCCCGTTGCTGAAGGTATTACTCCCAAGGCAGAACTCATTTCAAAATCACTCAAACCGAAGAAAACGCTTGCAGAACTTGTTCAGCAAGGTATTCGCGTGAAAGCTGATTTATCGCTGACACAAAAAGCGAAAATCTATCAGTTCGAGCAACCGGACCATCAGGAGTACTGGGTCGGTTTGCACAACTTTTATGTGATTACTCGCTACAATCACAGCCCGCTTTATGCCATGGCCGTCTTTCAGTTGAGTGAAAAAATCAAACAACAGAAAACGAAATTAACCGCATCGAATGCTGTTGTTGCTTCAGGTCAGCAACATGCCGACTAACGTCCTTCAGAGTATGTATAAACACACATATTCTGTTGGCTTGATGATCCTGGCGACAAGCCTGCTCTCATCTTGTGGAACACCAGGACGCTATCATGTCTCTCAAGACTATGCGCCCACTCGAAAGCCAACTCAGTATGAATTGAATGACGCAATTCCAACTGGGGAACAACCAGGAAAGCGGGGCAACTCCCCATATGTGGTATTTGGCAAACGATATGTACCCATGAAGCAGGCATTTAACTTCACAGAACAAGGAATCGCATCCTGGTACGGTAGTAAATTTCATGGTCATCTCACATCGAATGGTGAAATTTATGACATGTTTGCCATGTCAGCCGCCCATAAAACACTCCCATTGCCGAGTTATGTCAAAGTTACCAATCTGGACAACGGCAAAACTGTCGTGGTTCGAGTAAATGACCGTGGGCCTTTTCATCATGGCCGTATTCTTGATCTTTCTTATTCTGCCGCTTATAAAATTGGGCTGACCAGTACTGGAACAGCACCAATCAAACTGGAAGTAGTCACGCAGGAGTCACTCAATAAACCGGTGCTGTCACCGGAATTGATTCCTGTATCAACGACTGATACTAACAACGCTTCTACCATGACAGAGGTAGTCGCTGAGTCAGTCACAGAAGCCCTGCCAACAGAAACCATTGCAGACGATCCAACTCCCTCAACAGATGAAAAAGGATTTTATGTTCAAGTGTTGGCCGGAGAAGATAAATTAAAACTGTTAGAAAAGTCTCGAGTAATCAAACTGCTCTACAATGTAGATACTCGTATCATTTATGATCAGGTCTTTAAATTACTGATCGGGCCTTTTGAAGAACGGAAGGATGCCAGAACAATGAATCTACAACTACGGCAGTCAGGTTATGAACAATCGTTTATTAAATTCCTGGCTAAATAAATTAATGTACCTCATGGGGTTGCAGCGCACAGACTACCGGGGAGCTTGCCTTTACATCCCTGACTGGCTGACTCATAATATCGCGGCGCTCTCCGTCTAACGGTAAAATCAAACAGAACTAAATTCTTGAAGATGATTCAATTTAAAAAAACCTTAAAATCAATTACCACTTGCGTAGTTATTGGACTTACCTCTTTTTCACTATCCGCAAAAGTTATCATTCCGTCGCCTCCTCAGGTAAACGCCAAAGGTCATCTGTTAATCGACTTTACTACTGGCAAAGTTATCGCAGAATCTAATGCAGATATTCAACTTGAACCGGCGAGTCTGACCAAAATGATGACCAGTTACATCATTGGTACAGAAATCGAATCAGGTAATATCAGTCCTGATGACATGGTTACCATCAGTGAAAATGCCTGGGCTAAGAATTTTCCTGAATCGTCAAAAATGTTTATTGAAGTCGGTAAACAAATCAGCGTTTCAGATCTTAATCGCGGCATCATCGTTCAGTCAGGTAACGATGCCTGTGTCGCAATGGCAGAACATATTGCCGGTGCTGAAGATGCATTTGCAGATATGATGAATGCCCATGCTGAACGACTGGGCATGATGGGATCGCATTTCGTGAACTCTCATGGTTTATCCGATGCGGACCATTACACCACACCACGAGACATGGCAACGCTGGCCGTTGCACTCATCAATGACGTGCCGGAAGAATATTCCATTTATGCGGAAAAGTCGTTTACCTTCAATGGTATTAAACAGTACAACCGAAATGGGTTGCTGTGGGATAAAAGCATGAATGTCGATGGCATTAAAACAGGCCATCACTCAGCTGCAGGTTACAGCCTTGTTTCATCAGCTACTAAAGGTGATATGCGTCTGGTGGCCGTTGTAATGGGTACTGACAGCGAACGAGCAAGAAAAGTAGAAAGTAAAAAACTTTTAAACTACGGATTCCGCTTCTTTGAAACCATCACACCGTATAAAGCGGGTGAAGTATTCGCAACACAACGCATCTGGATGGGTGACAAAGAAGAAGTTAACCTTGGCATCCTTGAAAGTACACCAATTACCATTCCTCGCGGTCAACGTAAAAACCTGGAAGCAAGCTTCAAACTGGATAAGAAGTTAGAAGCGCCACTGGAAAAAGGCGAAGTCGTAGGAACAGTTAATTTGAAACTGGGCGATGAAGAAGTTGCAACTTATCCACTGGTTGCATTGCAGTCGATTAATGAGGGCGGCGTATTCTCCCGCTTCATGGACTATATCTCTCAGAAGTTTAGCGGTTAAGCGACTATCAATTTGTGTTTACGCTGAGCGAATTACCTCAATCGGCGTAAACACAGAAAACTTGCCCCACTACCCCCGTATTTTCTATAATTCGCGTCATAATTTCCCCCGCTCGCCAGATAACCTGGCGTCACTAAAAGGCTCATGTAAATGAATCGTGTGGTTAAAAATACCAAGTTTGATGAATACCTCGAATTCCCATGTCCGTTTACCTTTAAAATCATGGGGTTAGCTCAAGACGATTTACCCATTAAAATCAATGAAGTTCTACAAAAACTCGCACCGGGTGATTACTCACCTAAAATTAAGCCGAGTACCAAAGGCACTTATCACTCAGTTACGGTAGTTGTAACCGTTACCAGCAAAGAACATATCGAGCAGCTGTATACCGAACTCGGCGCAATCGATATTGTTAAATACGTTCTTTAATTAATTGAGAGCCTCCCTTTGACTAAATCACTCAATATTCGCCAGTTAGGTCGTTACGATTACGTGCCAGTCTGGCAATCCATGCAGCATTTTACAGACACCCGTGATGAATCAACGACGGATGAATTGTGGTTTGTAGAACACAATCCGGTTTTTACACAGGGACAGGCTGGAAAAGAAGAACACTTGCTTGCTACCGGAGATATCCCTGTCGTTAAAGTCGACAGAGGTGGACAAGTGACTTATCACGGTCCGGGGCAACTGGTTTGCTACCTTCTAATTGATCTGAAAAAAAATAAAAAAGGTGTGCGAGAACTGGTCACTGATATTGAAAATGCCATTATCGCAACCCTGGCTGAATTTGGAGTTTCTGCCAAAGCAGACCCGTGCGCACCTGGCGTTTATGTTGATGGAAATAAAGTTGCTTCCCTCGGTTTGCGGGTCAGAAAAGGATGCACTTTCCACGGCTTATCACTCAATATCAATATGGACATGGAACCATTTCTACGTATAAACCCGTGTGGTTATGCCGGATTACAAATGGTTCAGGCATCAAACCTGGGCGGGCCACAGGATATAAATACTTACCAGGAATTACTGATCAAATTCTTATCATCCGCATTGAATGCAGATGAACTGACGTATCTTTCAGGATTACCAAATGACTAAATCTTCAAGAATGCAGCCCGGCGTTAAATTGCGTGACGCCGAAAAAATGTCACTAATCCCTATCAAAGTTGTGCCTACAGAAAAGGAAGATATGTTGCGCAAGCCTGACTGGCTTAAGATCAGGCTGCCAAAGTCTAATGACAAGATTAACGAAATCAAAAGTAAACTGCGTAAACACGGCCTTCATTCTGTTTGTGAAGAAGCAGCCTGCCCTAACCTGCCAGAATGCTTTAATCATGGTACAGCGACCTTTATGATTCTGGGTGCAATCTGCACACGCCGTTGCCCATTCTGTGATGTGGCACACGGTAAACCGCTACCACCTGAAGCGGAAGAACCAGAAAAGTTGGCACTGACCATCAAAGACATGAACCTGAAATACGTTGTGATCACATCCGTTGACCGTGATGACCTTCGTGATGGCGGCGCTCAGCATTATGCAGATTGTATTCGTGAAATTCGTAAACACAGTCCAAATACCAGAATCGAGATCCTGGTGCCTGATTTCAAAGGCCGTATGGATCGCGCATTAGATATTCTGGAAAAAAATCCACCAGACGTATTTAACCACAACCTGGAAACAGCACCTGACTTGTATACGAAGGCGCGTCCGGGAGCAAATTACCAGTGGTCATTGGATCTACTGAAGAAATTTAAAGAGCGTCACCCTGACGTCCCAACTAAATCAGGTCTGATGGTTGGTCTGGGTGAAACTAACGAAGATATTATTGAAGTTATGAAAGATTTACGCGCTCATAACGTCGATATGCTAACCGTAGGTCAATATCTACAACCCAGTAAGCATCACCTTGCGGTAGAACGTTATGTCACGCCTCAGGAGTTCTCAGAGCTTAAGACCGTTGCTGATGATATGGGCTTTGACAACGCCGCTTGTGGGCCATTTGTTCGCTCGTCCTATCATGCTGACTTACAAGCCGCTGGCGGTGAAGTTTCAGGCATTAAAGAAGTCTGATAAACCGAATAGTTGCTAACAATCGGATACACATAAAAAACGGAGGTGCAGGCCTCCGTTTTTTTATCAATTAATTTCTTTATTCACTTAATGACCGGCTAATCGCTCACTGTCAGCCAATGCATCTTTCTTAGTTTTACGCTGATAAAGAAAGTAGCCCACAAGCGCCATCATCGAACAATTCACATAAGCAGCTATTGTCGTCGCTGCGGCCAATCCCTTAGCGCCATAACTATCAACCAGCATATAGTCGAGTACAATATTCACAATCGCGGCACATACGCCGCCAATAACCGGCACTTTAAATAGCTCTAGGGAGAACCACAAACGCACCAGGTAAACAACAAACGCATGTCCCATTAGCCCCATTGAGAAAATCTGTAAGAGCTCAGCCGTAGCGGTAACATCGCTGGCATTGAATGCACCATATTCAAACAGCAAAGAGATAATAAACTCATCAAGTACAATCATGATGACACTGACTAACGCAGCAAATCCACCAATGACCAATGAAACCAGTTTGACCATCCTTCCGAATCTTTCTTTATCTTCCCTGGCTTGAATCATTTTTGGATAAGTTACTGTTATAACAGCAATGATAGCGGTATACAGTGGCAACGACATGACCTTATAAGCGAAATTAAGAATGGTAATACTGCCTTCTTCAAGACTGGAGGCAAAATAACGGTCAATGAATAGATCAACATAAACCACTGAATAACCAAACGTGGCCCACATAGTATTTTTGTAGATGGTTTTAAGTTCGTCAGTTCGAAGCCTGGCTGGAGACAACAAAGAAAAATTCACCAGATCATTGCGATAACTCAGCATGAGTTGCAATAAATAACCGGCAATAATACTCATCGCCAACCCTTCTACACCAAACCACTGGTAGAAGACAATAAGCCCGGCTAACGCCCCAATATTTGGCATCAGATCGGCAGCCGATACTCTGGAGAATTTATGTCTTAAATGCTGAAGTCCTTTTAACCAGGCAGATATTGAAACTGCTCCGGCACCTATCGCGGACCAGAATACCAACTGCTCAGCCAGTAGCTTACCTTCACCACCTAATCCGGGAGCAAAAACGCCAACAATCTGTTTATCAAACAGCGCAAAAGACATACCGGCAACAATGGCGCATAGCAACACTGGCAGGAATGTATCTGCAACTAGCTGGTCGTTATCCTTTACGTCCTTTAATCGAGACATGACGGCATTGGCATAAGCGGTGCCAAACACGCTCAGATAAAAAACCAGCGGCGCTAATCCAGCCAGTAAACCATCTGAGATAGATGAAGTACCAAAGTTATAAGCAATAGCGACTTCACGACCAAATCCAAGTAAATGACTGGTCATTGTAAAAACCAGTACCACTAAATACGACTTTAGTGATAGCAAACGTTGAAATAGACTCATCAGGTACTGGCCTTTTGATCTTCTTCTTCGCCAGTCTGTTGCTGTACATTATCCAACCGCGCCTGCTTCGCCGCATTTTTTTCTGTTTGCGATATAACTGCTACCAAAACCAGTCCCACCAACAACGCGGGATAAGAACCTACAAAAATCGGGGCTACCGCAGAATAAAACCAAACCATAACACCAAAGGTAAATACAAATGCTAATGGCACCCCTTTTTCAAAGGTCAGTCTTAATATTCGATAATATATAAACAAGAACAGGCTAATCCCCAAAACACCAAATTCACCTAGCAAACTCGCCAGGTTACTGTCATAAATTCCGGTTTTTTCCTGGAAGAAATAGAGTGTTGAGATACCCAGCTCCTGATAAACAGGACTATTGTCAGATAAAAATGTACCGAATGACGCTGCACCGGTTCCAAAAGGAAAATAACTTTCAGCGATCACAAATGAGAAATAAATCATCAAGCCGCGAATGTACTCTGAGGCCTCAGGATCATCGAACGTATCGAGATCATCTACCGTCAACAGGAACATTTCATACATATATTCTGTCAGAAATATCGGTGCTATAACTGCCGCTATGACAGCCCCTACTATCATTCGCTTAAGTGATAACCCGAAGATAAACAAGAATGCTAACAGCAATGCGACAAATGGCGTTCTTACCGATGAGACCAGGAACATGAGTGAGAAAATAACGGTATAAAACAATATCCTGCGATAGTTCACATAATCATGGAACCTAAACAGATAGAACAGGTATAGAAACGCGAGTGTAATACCGAGGTTACCTGTACTTGCCTGAATACCCACGGGTCTTAACATATTGTTTCTGAATTGGATTTCAGCATCTAATGCATTGATAAAAGGAATACCAATAACCAGATTGGCAATAACACCTAAAATCGTTAATCCCAGAAACCAGTGAACAATAGCAACGACATTAATGTATTGTCTGTAGTTATAAAGTAAGAGGAAAAAAATGAAGGCTTTAAAATGTATCAGATTCTGCATCACTATTGTCACCAGGCTACGATAAGCCCATGAATGAAATGACAATAAATGAAACAGTATGAATATAACGACGATCCAAAGAGTAAGCACAACAAAGGACTTATCTTTGACCGCCGGAATAAATATCAATAATAACGCGGAAACCAGTAGTAGTTCGTCGATGTAAAGAAAAACATCCCCTAACACACCGATGAGCACCATCTGAAAGAAGATCATGAAGATCATGACTGTCAGATAGGGTGCAATGATGAACTTACTAAACTTATCTATCACAGTTCGATTCTTTTTCGTTATGAATTAAAAATCGTTATTACTAACGAAAAAACAATCTTACAATGACAAATGCAACTGACAAGAATCCACCAAAGAAAGTACCTACGATACAAATAACAGAGCGTACCGGACCACTTTTTTCACTTGGCATTGATGGCGCATCAAGAATCGTAACTGCATACTCTTTTTGAGCCTGAGATAACATTTTCTTTTTCAGCTGCTC
Source organism: Alteromonadaceae bacterium (assembly GCA_965656875.1). Taxonomy (GTDB): domain Bacteria; phylum Pseudomonadota; class Gammaproteobacteria; order Enterobacterales; family Alteromonadaceae; genus CBFHMJ01. The sequence goes on along the minus strand of CBFHMJ010000003.1, from coordinate 33,236 downwards.
TTCAATCAAGCCGTAAAGCGCATCTTGTAAGTTTGCGAAATCCGTATTGCGAACCTGCTCATTCAAGTACTTCAGGTTAGCGTCTGTCTGCAGTATATCTTTGGTACGGATGTACTCATTAAATTCATCAATAAACAATTTTAGCCATTTTTGAGACGTTTCCGGAGACAATGTTTCAAGGCTAATCGTAATAATCTTTGTCTTACGATCCATGTTAGTTTTATAAACTTCCATGAATAATTCATAGGCTTCATCTGCAGATGGCTCAGGCACCAATGGATAATCGACCTCTCGAATCCACTGCTTCTTCTCTACATCATAAAAGTCCTGATCCAGATAGGTAAAGCTCTGATTAGCCGCATTCCAACCAGTTGCGGCAAACAAAGGAACTTTTAACTCATATTTATCAATGAAGTAATTGATAAAATCTCTGGACTGGAGTTGTTCCATAATGACATAAACACTGGTGTTTGAGCCAAGATTGATACCCGCCAGGCTGGCTAACCCGCCAAACTGAGAGGCAATAGAAGATAATGAATTGGTTTTATTGCTGTTCGCAGAAACAAGCACACTGCGTGATTTATAAACATTTGGCAAACTTAAAGCATAGAAAACTGAAGTTGCAGCGAAAATACCAGTGACGAATATAATCAATAACTTACTCCGCCAAAGCTCCTTCCAGATAGCGCCAAAATCTAACTCTTCATTATTAACCATAACAACTTCAACTTTCTTAATTACGCACGTTAAATTAATTGTTTTGCTTTGTAGCAATCAGCAGCGGATTATATGGAAGGCTGACCACAGCTACAAGCAAAAGCGGTATTTACTTATTAGCCAATGCTTCCATTAACTTCACGTAATGGATTTTCTGACGGTCCCAGGCAATTTCCTGTAACTGATGCCATGCTTTGTCTGCTCGTTCAGCTGCTTCGTGTGGATTATTGCGAATATGCTTAATGAGGTTAGCCATATCTTCTTCCGTATCGAAGTAGTACACCATAGACTCATCAAAACATTGCTCAACAGCTTTCATGCGGGCTGTGATAACAGGTACGCGACAAGCAACATATTCCAGCAATTTAACCGGTAACAATATGTCAGCGAACTCATCGGCATAATTTGGAACCAAACCAACATCAGCCCGAGCGATATGCTCACCGATTGACTCAGGCGTAAAGCGACCATTCAGACTGGCATGTTGTTCTAAATCAGCTTCCTTTACCTGTGCCTTAATGTCATCGTAGTAAGGACCAAGGCCATGAACTTCCAGTTTGTAGTCACCCGATTCTTCATTAAGTTGCTTAAGAACCGGAATCACTCTTTCAAGACCATATCGCTTCTGAATATTGCCATGATGGAATAACAGGAATTCAGCTTCTTCATGATTTCGACGTTCTGTAACTTGTAATGCATTAGGGTCTGGTGTGTTGTAAACAATATGGAAAGGCTTACCAATCCGAGTTGACAACAACTCTTCGATATACGCATTAACAGTGATCAACTCATGGCAAAATCTGGCACTGATTTTTTCCTCAATATACAGTGCTTTCTGTAGCAGGCTACCACCACGAATATTAAAGAGATTGGTGTACAACTCCGGCATCACATCATGCATATCCAGGACAATTTTCGCCCCAAATAATCGAGGAATTAAGGAAGCAAATACGAGGAAGTTTGGCATGTTATGCGTAACAACAATTTTCGGCTTACGGCTGAAAAACAATCGCGTTACTTTTAACATCGCCAGAAATGCAAATGTCATATATTCAAGAATATATTTAACTTTGGTGCGCTCTTTCGAGCGACCAATATTACAACGATGAATGGTTGCGCCTTTAAATGTTTCAATGAGCGGCTCATCATCTTTGCGTAAACAAACAATATCGACCTGCTTTCCATGCTCAATTAATGCCTCAGCTTCACGTCGAACCCGAGTGTCGTCCTTATAATAAGCATGGACGACCATTAATACCCTGTTTTTATCTAATGCCATTTATTAGATTGCCTGCACCGTTAATTTACAAAAAACGCTTTTACCGCTTCAATGACAGCGTTGATGTCGTCATCAGTCATATGCTCACCAATGGGTAAGCTCAATAACTGTTCATCAAACTGATTAGCAGCCATATTCATATCCGGCTCACCCAGATGCTCATACGCAAGTAATTTAGGCAATGCGATTGGATAATGAATACCGGATTGAACCCCCTTCTCTGCAAGGAAGGCTTTCAATTCATCACGACGCGAAGTGCGGATCACAAAAAGATGATAAACCTGACGCGCCCAGTCTTGTCTCACTGGCAGTTCAAGACCTTCAACGTTTGCCAATCCCTCAAGATAGCTGTCTGCAACGGCGATACGACGATTAGTCCAGTCTTCAAGATGCTTAAGTTTTACGCTCAGAATCGCAGCTTGTAAGCCATCCAAACGAGAGTTTCGGCCTTCGAATTCATGGTTATATTTTGAAATACGACCATGGTTAGCAATCATGCGAGCTTTCTTCGCTAACTCGTCATCGTTCGCAACCAGGGCTCCACCATCACCATATGCTCCCAGGTTTTTACCCGGATAAAAACTGAATGTACCGAAGTCTCCTCGGGCGCCAATACGCTTACCGCGACATTCAGCCCCATGTGCCTGAGCACAATCTTCAATAACACGAAGGTTGTGTTTTTCAGCAAGCGCAATAATGCCATCCATATCGCACGGATGACCGTACAGGTGCACAACCATTAACGCGGAAGTGTTGTCAGTAATCGCCTTTTCAATGGTCTCTGGTGTCATGATCATCGAACCAACATCGACATCACAAAAAACAACTTTAAGCCCTGCACGAGTGACGGCTTCAGAACTGGCAATGAAGCTATTTGCTGGAACGATAACTTCTGAACCGGCAGGTAAATTTAACGCTTCCAGCGCAATTTCCAGCGCATCCGTTCCATTACCAACACCAATACAATGTTTAGCTTGTTGGAATGCCGCAAACTCTGCTTCAAAATTTTTAACGGCTTCGCCACCAATAAATGCCGACTTAGCAATAATTGACGCAATTGCTTCGTCAATTTCTGATTTAATTGATTGATACTGCTTATTTAAATCTAAAAACTTAACCATTTAATAATCCATTTCTCTGATAACTTTCGCTGGTTGCCCCGCTGCAACCACACCCTCAGGAATATCTTTTGTCACCAGGCTACCAGCACCGATCAGTGTGTTATCACCAATCTGTACGCCCGGTAATAGTGTCGAATTAGCACCAACTTTGGCATTGATACCAATGGTTGGACCCGTTAATTCATCTTTCACGTCAGGGGAGCGAGGGAATCGAGCATTCGTGAACACGACGTTAGGACCAATCCATGCGTCTTGCTTTAATTCACTATATTCAGGAATAAACACCTGAGTATGAATCCGTGAACCAGAGGCAATTTTTACGTGATGCTCAACCACGGATAAGGTGCCGATGCTGACATCGTCACCTATCTCATTTAATTCACGGATATTAGCTTTATTGCCAGTTTGAAAATTCTGGCCAATGACATTACCGGCATAGATAACGGTGTGAGAACGAATGACGGCGTTATCGCCAATGATCGTTTTTACACCGTCAGAACCTTTAAAAGGTGCGCCAATAATACAAAAATCTTCGATAGTTACATTATCACCCAGTTCAACACCCGGATGAATGATGACTGTATCCGCAATCACTCTGAGTACGCCTTACTTTTGACCTAGCTTACAACGCTCAGGTTTGAAACGAAGAGAGACCTCTTTACCCGTTTCAATGGATTCGTATATTGCAGAAATCAGTTCAAGGCTCTTACGACCCTCAAGACCATCCACCAGCTGTGGCGCACCGTTTTTAATGCAATCAACAACATGCTCATAATAAGCTTGATGTCCAAAACCATACACACTTGGCGGATTAACGCTGTAATCGCTCAGAACCTGGTCATCACCGTCTTTTGCTTCGGCAAAATTCCACGTTTTCATTTCATTGACCGCAAAGCCACCAATCTCGACGGTTCCGGTTTCACCAAGAACTGAGATTGAACCTTCAAGGTCTTTCGGACGTGCTGCCGTTGTTGCTTCAATAACGCCCAGCGCACCATTTTTGAATTTCAGCGTCACGACCGCTGTGTCTTCCGCTTCGATATCAACCAATGCAGTTGTACTACGGGCAAAAACGCTTTCGACTTCACCCATCATCCACTCAAGTAAGTCAACGTGGTGGCTTGCCTGATTAGTCAGTACACCACCATCTTGCGCCCATGTACCGCGCCAGTCATCCTGATCATAATACGCTTGTGGACGACACCACCTTACACGGATAGTACCCAGTACAAGCTTACCGAAACGTTCTTCGTCCATTGCTTCGCGCAATTTAACAACAGGCACATTGAAACGATTCTGTTTCACAACAAACAGTCGACAGTTGTTCTTATCACACGCTCGGATCATCGCATCAGCGTCTTCCAGCGTTAACGCCATTGGTTTCTCAACCATGATGTCTTTACCGTATTCTGCCAGCTCCAGTACATTTTCAGCGTGAGCGCCACTTTCAGTCAGCACAACAACGACATCAATATCGACAGATGTCATCATTTCTTTGATGCTGCTAAAGAAAGGCACATCAAATGTCTGTCCAATCTTTTCAGCGCGATCAACCTTGATATCGCATACCGCTGCCAGCTCAGCGCCTTCAATTTGTTTGTTACCTAAAAGCTCCGAGTGGCGTTTAGCGATACGGCCACAACCTACTAATGCAAACTTTAACATGTTGGAATAATTCCTGATTTTACTCGCCACCTGGCGGCTTTTATTCTTTCGAAAATCAATCTGATACTTTACAAAATCTGACGAACTCAACGGTTCATCAGATATTACTTGCCTGATTCAATCGACAAGCCACGGCCAACGCCATAATACTCAAAACCGGCATTAGCCATTTGTTTCGGATCGTAAATATTACGACCATCAATGATCACCGGCTGGTTCAGCTTTGCTTTAATCTGATCAAAATCTGGTGACCAGAAGTGACGCCATTCAGTACAAATCACTAAAGAGTCTGCACCTTCCAGCATATCCATCATGCTATCGGCGTAAGTCAAACCTTCAGGTTCACCAAAGTACTTTTTATATTCATCAATAGCGTGAGGATCATAAGCAACCACCGTTGCGCCGCGATCCAGTAAACCTTGCACAACCACCTGGCTGGTTGCTTCACGAATATCGTCGGTGTTCGGTTTAAACGCCAAACCCCAGATAGCAAAATGTTTACCCGACAAATCAGAACCAAAACGCTCTGTGATACGACTTAACAAACGCTCTTTCTGACGATTATTGACATCATCAACCGACTTTAATAACTGCGAATCATAACCGTGACTCTCAGCAATTTTATTCAGGGCTTTTACATCTTTCGGAAAACAGGAACCGCCATAGCCAGCACCTGCATAGATGAAGTGGAAACCAATACGAGGATCAGAGCCAATACCCTGACGAACGCTTTCGATATCAGCACCCACACGTTCAGCAATATTAGCCATTTCATTTATAAAGGATATTTTTGTCGCCAACATGGCATTAGCAGCATATTTTGTCATTTCAGCTGATCGTGGCGGCATAAAGATTAATTTATCGTGGTTACGATTGAACGGTGCATAAAGTGTTTTCATGGTTTCTTCCACTTCATTGCTGTCTGTACCAACAATGATGCGATCAGGCTTCATGAAATCATTAATTGCAGCACCCTCTTTGAGGAATTCAGGATTTGAACAGACATCAAACGACACATTATCGCGCTTTAACTCAGCCAATTTAGCGTTAATTGTTTCTGTTACTTTATCAACTGTCCCAATTGGTACTGTTGATTTGTTGACGACTATCTTATAGTCCGTCATATGCGTGGCAATATCTTCTGCAACCGTTAATACGTAGTTCAGATCAGCAGTGCCATCTTCTTTTGGTGGTGTACCTACTGCAATAAAGATAACGTCGGCAAAATTAACGCCATGTTCTATATCAGTCGTAAAGGTTAATCGTTCTTGTTTTGTGTTCTCTGCTACTAACTTATCAAGCCCCGGTTCATAGATCGGGATTATACCTTGATGAAGTTTATCTATTTTTTCCTTATCAATATCAATGCAGCAAACATAGTGACCAGCATCGGCTAAACAAGATCCGGTTACCAGCCCAACATACCCTGTTCCAAAAACACTTACTTTCATATTTTTCCTGATTAACTGACTCAAATCAGAAAGTTTAAACGGATGAATTCTTCATCCTGACAAACTGATTATTTCTTCTTTTTAAATCCAAACATCTGCCTTATCTAACGGGCTACCACGCGGCTCTTTCCCCGTTAAAATCAAGCAGGCAATTATACTGATTCAACATTAGTTCACAAGCTGAGCGAACATTTAACTTTACCTGTTTCAGCTGATGAATTTGAATACCAGAATTCACCATACTGAAACACTACCCTTTTCTAAATATCCATTGTTTGATCTCAGCGACCAGGGGCACATTTGTCAGAATAAAATATCTGACTTTTTCCCATTTACGTCCCGCAGGCAACTGCTGAAACAAGTCAGATATTGTCATTCGTTCTCGAGTCCGTACTTGTTTCATAAATCGTTGATTTAACCGATGATGATCATTCATCAAATGACCATGCTTTGCCATAAACTGATCATAACCTGCAGCACTACGAGGATTATGAATCAATCTGGGTGAGCTGGTTTCGTCATTAACCTGATAACTTGGTACAGCAATACGTAACCCCGAACCGTAGTTAACAATCAACCGGGTCCATAAGTCATAATCCTGGCAAGCAACAAATTGCTCATCAAAACCGCCAACGGCCAGCAACCTTTCTTTTGTTGTTAAAACCTGATTGGACGCCTCGTTGTAATGCAGCAACATTTCCAGAGAAATTTCACAAGCTGATTCATCGATAACTTTCGTTCTTGCACCATAGTTCCACACTGAACTACTACAGACAAAAGCATAGCGCTCATCCCAGGCTTTCACTAACGAAGAAATACGATGCGGCAAAAATTCATCATCATCATCCAGACCAGTAATAAACTCGCCCTGAGCGTCTCGAATTGCCATATTCCGGGCCGCACAAGGACCACCGGAGACATCTCGTGAGAAATATCGAACATTTGCGTGTAACTCAGAAAAAGCAGCAAGCCATTCAGCCGTATTATCCGTCGATGCGTCGTCAACAATAATCAATTCAATATTAGGGTAGTCCTGATTCAGAACACTGTTCGCCGCTCGCTCAACTAACTGCCGCCGATTTTTCGTTGGCATATACACTGTCACCAGCGGTAATCGGTCACCGTGTTGTTTCATCTCGTTCCCACTGAGGTTCACGCTTCATCCAGGTATCCAGTTTGACTCTGAATCTGACATAACACTTCAACAGCATAAATGTCATGAATGCAGAAAAACCGGCTTTTCTGAAGATTTGTCGCAATTCCTGCTTTTGTTTATCCGTCGACGTTAATGGGCCAATAACTGTTGATAATTGCACGTTACCACGATGAACACGGGTTAAAACGTTAGTCAGACTGCGCACGGTTTTCGGGCAATTGAAACGAAATGAAACATCATTAATGACCAGACGTTCTTCCGCAGAAAATTGATGACGAATATATTCATCATCAGCAATCACTGCGGGGAGTGGATCAACTCGATTAAATCCGGCTTCACTGAGTAAAATAACGTTGGATAATAAACCGGTCGTGTTGTAGGAGGAATGTCGGGCTGCACGGTAATACAGTTGCACCCATTTATCACAATAGGAAGTATTGAAACGAATAGCGGGTGAAGCGGCCTTTTTTTGCTGTTTTATCAATTGGCTCGCACAGAAAATAACATCAGGTAATGCGATATCAATATCGGCATCAATTAATACGCGAGGAAAATAACTGGCTGCTTCATTCCCCCGATTAATTGCCTGAATTTTATCAGCCTCATCGATTTCAATAAGCTGTAAATCAACTGATATCGCTTTATCCTGCTGCGAATCATCAGACAGGGCTTTTTGAAACGCCTTAACCACACCGGCGGAACCATCAGTGCAACCATTACATGCAACAATGACTTCAATATTTTTTGGAAATTCACTGATTCGCTGACCGGACATTAGCAACCCGCCTTTCAGGTTGGTCAGCTGAGGAATGAGTAAGCGTAAAGACCGGGCTTCATTATAAGCCGGAATAATAATACTGAGATTGAATGTTTCTTTTGAAAATGCAGCTTGCATCAGGATTTCACTCCCAATCCAAAATAGTCGAGGATATTTTCTGCATAAAAGAATTCATCTTTATGGTATGCAGTAAACTGCTCACCAACACTCGATAAGAAAACGGACTCTAAATCTTCCAACTCATAACACACTGCACCAAGGTGGTTTTTTTCAATGTAATTGGCTAAATCGAGTTGATGTTTATCGCTACGCATACAATTTGGAATGACCAGTATTCGTTTACCATGTTCCAGCAACTCAAATACTGTTCCGCCACCGCCATGAGAAATAACCAGCTCTACATTCTGGTAATAAGACGTAAAATTGTCAGCAAACCGGAAATATTCAAATGACTTTGGCACATAGCTACCATTACCAATCTGGCAAATAATTTCATGGCCCGAATCAGCAAGCTGTTCGTCCACAGCCTGAATTAATTCATTAAATTCGGAGCTACCCACTGTAACCAGAATTCTCATAGCCGACCACAATACTCCGCATTTGGGTATAAACGTAGTAGCTCTTTGTTTTGCACCAGGAATCTGTCAGATAAAAAATAGATCAAACGCCCTGTGTAGGACTTGGTTTCAAATCGACAAAACGTTTCAAGAAAGACAGTTTTAACACCACGAAAACGGTAGAAAAGAAATGGAAGTAAAGCGATGCCTGGCCCTGTGGAAACCACACCAACAATATTATACTGACGATGAATGCGAATTAAATTACGTATAAGACCAAACATAATAGGGATAATATGAAGCAAACTGGTCAAACGACTATGCTTATCACGTATATCTACACTATCGAAATGTGCCAGTGCATCTGAACCGATCGCACCGTCTCCCAACGTAATATAATTAAACTGGCCATCAATAGCGGTAGCCTGCAATCGAGCGGCAAGCCTTTTCATCTCGGTTTTATGTCCGCCTGCACCATAGACAAACAAAACAACATTCTGTTTGTCATTACTGTGCTGTTTACCTGTATCAATCATTGATATCGTTTAATTCCATTTGTTTTTTAGTTGCAACATCTGCCGAGTCAGTTCGATTTTGTTCAAGTTGATGTTCTAGAATAGCTATTTTTTGTACCAATCGATCAATATCGACTTTCATTTGCGCCCGCTGAATATCGGCAGCCAATAGCTTTATTAGAACCACCCCCAATGCAATTAACACAGGAATAATGGGTGGGTAGCCGATGCCCAGTACGTTCCCCAGCCAGTCATTAACTCCCGGGAATAATCCGTAAGTTACGATCAAGATTGCCAATAATAACCAGCGAATACCATCTCTGGACACCAGATGGTCACGACGCACCAACCAAAAAATGGTGCCGCCAATTAGCAAGCCAATGATTGAACTAATAATTTGCGGGCTGGACAAGTTTAATTACCTAAATCGTTTTAAATACCTAACGTCTCGTAACGGCACTGCTTTCGTCAAACATACCAGAGCTGTTTCCAGCATGTATTGTGCAACTCTGAACCAGGAGCGAAAAATCCTTGATTTTCCATCAACCCTGACATTCATCGAGACATTAACTTCACGAATATTCAAACCAACGCTGCGTAATAACAGTAAGACGCCTAAGTCCTGAAATTCCAGTAAAGTCGCAACTCGGTTTTCAAGCGTATGTAAAGCAGCGGAATTATACAGCCTAAATCCAGAAGTGATATCTTTTATTTTTAAACCTGATGTGATACGGAATAAATTCCAGGCGAAATGTCGAAGAATCGACCCACGATCGATGCAGGAGCCAATGACAACATCATTATCTTTCGCTTCAGCAAGTAATTTGGGCACTTCTTCAGCAAGGTGTTGTCCATCACCGTCCATTGTAATGACGAATTGGTAGTCATGCTTTACCGCAAACCTAATTCCCGTCTGCATAGTTCGCCATGCACCGAGAGAAATGATTTGAGTGAGTACGATGGCGCCCGCCTCTTTTGCTCTTTCAACGGTACTATCTGTACTGCCATCACTGATAACCAGAACATCGGCACTGAACTGTGTCTTCAGCGATCGAACAACATTCCCGATTGAAGCTTCCTCATCTTTTGCGGGGATGACAAATAGAAGCTGTTGCAAATCTGGCAGGGAAGTTTCCGTCATTACGCTCTCGATTAAACTCAAACAAGGCAACGATTATATATATCAATAATTTGTGTTGCTACAGACTGTATATGAAATCGCGAGCTAAATTCCTGTCCCGCCTGTTTACCGAGCTGTAATCTTAGTGAATCATCATTTGCCAGGCGATGTATCGTCTTCGCTAAAGCCACTTCATCTCCCGTCGGAAAAACGAGACCACTCCGGTCATTTTTGACCACCCAGCTCATTCCCGAACCATCAACATCTGAAACTATAGCGGGTATGTTGAGTGAAGCAGCTTCCATGAGAACCACGCCAAATGCTTCTGTACGTTCAATTGATGGCAGCACAAAAATATCAGCCTGCCCCAGTAATTCAGATAATTGCTCCGTAGCCACTCTGCCGTGAAATGTAATAGCAGCTTTCAAGCCCAGAGACTGACACTCAGCTTTAAGTGCTTCTTCCTCTTCTCCTGTCCCCACTATATTCAGATGAACCGATTTCCCCTGCATGCCCTGTAACAAGTGCATTGCCTTTAATAAACAGGAATGTCCTTTGTAATACGTTAATCGACCAATGATCAGCAATTGAATTTCATCAGAATGGCGTTTTGATACGGTCTCTATGATTCTCTCAGGTGAGATGCCTAAGCTGACGACATCACATTTATCACGCCAACACTCCAACGGCTTACTGGATTTAAGATAAGGGGGACTGGTCGCTATAATGTTTACTGCACGTTTTAAAATAGCCTGCTCATATAATCGATAGATGGGATAAAGCGCCTTCACATACCATCTACTCTCATTACCCACAACATCAGAATGCCAGTGAACGACCCAGGGAATATGTTTTAACTGCTGGATTGCAAATGCGGCAACCGGAGATAAATTAGGCATGTGAATATGCAACACGTCAGGCTTAAATTCTTCTACGGCTTTCCTGAGCATTGATAAGAAGCCAGGACTAACCGGAACAAACATAAGAGCTCCCCAGGTTTTTACTCGATAAATCGTGCAGTTACCCTGTTTGAACACCTTACCGGACCGGGCAAATTCATGATCATGAACGACAGCAGCGATCTCACAATCTTGATCAACAGAGGCTTTCATTAAATCTTCCATAAATGATTCTATTCCTCCAAAAAATGGAGAATAGTACTTTCCTATATGTAAAACTTTCACTGTTAAGACCTGTGCTTATGTTCGATGTTTCATTGCTAATGATAGTCCGGATGCAATAGTAACATCACTGCTATCCTGCTTACCTGTTTGCAACTTATTCAGAATTGGTTTGTTAAACTGCTTACCCAGTTCAACCCCCCATTGATCGAAAGAATTAATTTCCCAGATAAATCCCTGAATGGCAGTTTTATGCTCATAAAGAGCCAGTAAACATCCCAATGTATGAGGTGTAATTTCTTCCAGAACAAACAAGCTATGGGGAACATTACCTTTAATCACTTTATGCTCAGCAATGAACTCGGCCTCATCGGGTGATGTGCCTTCCGCCAGTAATTCGGCTTCAGCTTCTTTTGCTGATTTTCCGACAGCCAGTGCTTTACACTGCGCCAGACAATTGGCATACAACGCTTGTTCCATTTCCAGGTGAGCTGTTTGCCCGGGTAATATTGCAATAAAATCGACCGGGCAACGAATCATGCCCTGCAATATCATCTGATGATAGGCGTGTTGACCGTTTGTACCCTCGCCGCCCCAGATAACAGGCGATGTGCAATATGAAAACCGCTTTCCTGTTCGAGTAATTGACTTACCATTACTCTCCATCTCCAGTTGTTGCAGATAGTCAGGAAAATTTCTCATCCCATGAGCATATGCAATCACAGCCTGTGATTGAGAATTAAGGAAGTTAGTATTCCAGATTCCCATTAACGCCATAATACAAGCAATGTTGTCTTGTACTGGTTCTGATTTGACATGCAGATCAGCTTCTCTGGCACCGGCTAATAACTGATTGAAACCAGCCTCACCCAGCGCCAACATGATAGGAAACCCAATGCATGACCATAAAGAGAATCGACCTCCAACCCAATCCCACATAGGCAAAATATGTTGCTTTCGAATACCAAGCTCTTCCGCTTTATCAATTGCCGTGGTGATTGCAAAACTACGTTCAGCTATATCAGTACTCGATAATCCCGATGCTTTGAACCAGTCAAAGATAACCTCGGCATTCAACAATGTTTCCTGAGTAGTAAAAGATTTTGATGCAACGATCACAAGAGTCTCGTCGGCAGAAATATCGTTCAATAATCGGGTGATCTTTTGTGCGTCTATATTCGCAATGAAGTGAAACGATAAGTCAGATACCTGATGGTCTTTTAATGCTTCGACTATAACTTGAGGACCAAGAAAGGAACCACCGATCCCAAGGTGAATAACATGTTTAAACGACTTATTACGATGTACCTGACGAGTTAGTTTAGCCATAGCAGCCATTGCTGAGGCGACTTCAGATTGTAGCGATGATAAATTCGTTTGAATGTCATTCGGTTGAGCACGAAGTAAGGTATGAAGTACTTTCCGATTTTCAGTATTATTAGCTTCCGAACCATTGTACATATCACGGAATTGCTTCAGTACATCCGCTTCCTTTGCCATATCTAGCAATAACTCGAAGCTTTTATCTTCAATAAGTTGTCTGGAGAAATCATACGTTAGACGTCCCAGTGTTCGCGAATAGACAGTATTTCTATCAGGATTTTGTTCAAATGCTTCACGAATCGAGAAGTCATCAATATGCTTTGCTATTGCAGTAAGCTCAGTAGCGGATTGGTAATTCTTGATCATTATCATCTTGCCCTATCTGGCTTGAGTATTTGATTGTTGTTTCGCTTTTAGTTTTAGGCAATGATTTAAGTTATCGTGCGCAGCCTTGTTTGAGGCATTAAATGCTATCGCTTTTTTAAGTAGTCCAATTGCAAAGTCGCAATACCCCATTTGAATATAGCCATAACCCAGGTTGCTTAGTAGTACACTTCGTTGAAATGGCTCAGTGACATGTTTTAATGCGGTCATAACCACAGGTGCAGCTTGCTGATATTTTTTCTGTTGGTATAGCACGGACATATACGCAACAATTCCAGAAGCAGTAATGCGGTTATGACTAAGATCCAGTTGCACCGACTTACTCAGGTACTTTTCTGCTTCCAATAAATTCCCTCGTTTGGATAACTCGACACCATAGGCAAGATTGGCGCGAGCATTGGTTGGCGCTAAAGCCGCTTCCCGTTGATAAAATGTCTCCGGTTCCAGCCATTGAGTATTTCTAGTCCATGTTAAGCCAGACAAAACTAACAGCATCGTCATAACGCTTCCTTTGACCAGAGCCGCTGTCTTTTGTTCACCACTTTTTTGTTCAAGCATTTGAATATATTGAGTAATGGCTAAAGCAACTAATAAACCGATTGCTACGTTAGGTAAATAAGTTCGATGTTCAAAAGCAAGGTCGGTGATAGGAATGAAAGAGGATTCAACAGAATGAGTGATATAGAACAAGGCAACGCTTAACGTTACCAGCGGCGATTTTCGATAAGTATAAAACGCCACAATAACAATGATGACATGACCAACAAACGCTAACATTACATCACTATTATTGAAGTTCAGCAGGCTAACATCACTGAATAACTGTAAATTTACCGGAAGGAAAAATTTAACAATGTAATCAAACAAGACTACAAGCTGGGTCGCGAAATAATCAACGCGAGAAATCACCAATGATTCCCGGGTGAATCGGTCAAGTGTCGCAAGTTGCTCGGATATAAAAGGAACAGCAAGACTAAATAAAACGAACAGGATGGCTAGTAATCGCCAGCGATGGTCTGCAATTCTTCCTTTACAGAAAAACAACTCATAAACCCCCAACATAATAACGACAGTAAAGTAATTCTGTTTGGTATAAGCCCCAATCAAGACCGAAATAAGAAACAACAAACCAAAGACAACTCTTTTACCGAATGTTGTTGTCCGCCTGGCGATCAAATAAAAGACAAAAGACAACAGAAACATCATTGTGGACAACAAAGCCAGTCTTTGAACAATATAAGTAACAGCCTGTGTATTAAGAGGATGCATCGCCCACAAAAACGCTGTAATCAATGCAAATAATTTTATGTGGGACTGTTTTAATGATGTATGAATACTTAGCAGTAATGCCAAAATATAAACCAGAAATGCATTAAACAGATGTATTACGATATTAAAGAGATGGTAGTAGTAAGGATCGTTATCAAACCACTGGTAATTGATCAGGAAAGAGAAGTATCCCAGTGTCCTTAAGCCATAGTTCAAGTAAATAAGATTTAAATCACCACTCTGTAACACCGGATTTCTTGCCAGTGAATTCATATCATCCAGATAGAAAGGCACATCCAGAGCAGGAAAATAAACAATTGATATTCCTAAGGCAAGCAGTAAAAAAACGATTAAATCTCGACGAATAAGGTTCAACTAACTGTACTCTGATCTGGATGAAAAATAGGTTATATATTTAAGCACAGTCGTGCAGACAAAAGAATGAAAGTAAGATACTTGTGAGTAATTAATTAGGCGTGTAATTGATCTTTTAAGTCCCTGATGATCTGTCGCATAAATTTTAAGTAGGACGGTATTTTAATATCAAGGTTACGAATTAGTATTTAGGAAAACCTGAATAGCAGTACAAAAATGAATTTCTGAAAACAAAAAGGCGAGACATTGTCTCGCCTTTAGTAACTCTAATAATTAGAAAGTTCTAATTATTTACCTTTGTATTGGTCAGAGTTAACGTAGCCACGGTCAGAACCGCCAACGTTGTAAGAAGCGTAAACAGTGATGTCTGCTTCTGGAGCGTTAACAGTAACAGTTAGAGAAACTTTACCTGAACCGCTGAAGCCAGCTGCTAGAAGACCATCTTGAACTTCTTTAGTGATCTTAGTTACAGAACCACCAGCTGAAGTTGCAACAACACCTAGATCGAAGCTGTTACCAGCGTCGTCGAATGCAGTTACAGTGATGTCACCAGACTGAGAACCTTCGTTAGTTACGTAAAGGATCTGGCTAACGTTAGCACCGTAAGGCATGTAAGGGATGTTAGTTACAGCACCGTTAAGTTTCCACGCACCTGCGTCAACACCAGTACCAAGAACTTCAGCAGAGCTTGTGCCGTACTTGTACGTAGCGTCAACATTGAAATCTTGAGCACGTAGAACTACTGCGTTAGCGCCTGTAGGAGGAGTGATAGTTAGTGTATCTGTAGTAACAGCACCAGTATAAGTAACTGTTAGAGACTTAGCGTCGTCGTCGTATGCTGCAGTACCGCCACCAGCTACTGAGAAGTTGCTGTTAGCCATATCCATGAAGTCACCGTAAAGAACAACAGAAGTCTCAGTAACGTTTGCTGCGTTAAGAAGAGTAGTGTCGTTAGTTACTGCGAAAGTTAGAGTATCTGTAGTGCCAGATGCGAATGCGTTACGGCCAGAAGATACGTCGATAGTTTGGTCAAGCTTAGTAGAGATAGCAAGATCACCGAACTGATCTTTAGCTTGAGCAAGAGTACCAGTACGAGTACCAGCAGTATCTACGTCGTTAACACCGTTAGAAGCTTTAGTAGCAACTGTTACGCTAGCAGAACCAGCTGCGATTGCAGTTGGAGCTAAGCCAAACGTGCCAAGATTTAGAACACCGTTTACTGTAGTGCCAGTCGGGTTAGCTGCGTCTGGAGTTACAGAAGTTACACGGTAAGTAGCGCTGTTAGCGTCAGAGCTAAGTAGGCCTACAGACATGCTTGCACCAGCAGTACCAGTACCTGGAGTACCAGCAGCAGTGAAAGTTAAAGAACCTGCCCAAGCGTGTGAAGAGTGAAGAGCACCTTCAGTTACAGTGATAGTGATTAAATCACCAACTGCGTATGCTGCGCCTAGCGTGTAAGTTACATTAGAAGAAGTAATTGCAGTAGTTACAGCTGCAAGACCTTGAGCTGAGTGCTGTTGAGTCGTTGCAACAGAGATGTTACCAGCGACAGCAGTACCACTTGCAGCAGCGATAGTAGCCGCAAGCAGCGTTCTTTTGAATAGTTGTTTCATTTGTAATATTCTCCAAATCTCACGAAACCGGAACTGCGGCTAGCGTAGCTCCTTCCTTATGAATACCCATAAAGTTTTAATCAGGATACATTTTTCGTCAACCCTAATTAAATCTTTGCCAATTGTGCGTTCAAAATTCCACATTTTCAAGTCCTTTTCCGAAATTATTTTTGATATCACTCCATTGATTTTCATCATTAATTATTTTCGGTGTTACCAGAATTACCAGCTCTGTTTTCTCTTTATTTTCGGTCTCTTTTTGGAATAATTTCCCCATTAATGGAATGTCGCCCAGTACAGGCACTTTACTTTGGTCATTCGTGACATTTTCAGAAATTAACCCACCTAAAATAATTGTTTCTCCGCTGTAGGCAACAACCTCAGTACTTAGCTGGCGATTTAACAGCTTTTGTTCATTACCAGAACCTGAAAGCTGATTAGAAATCTCCAGGTCGATTTCAAGTATAACCACACCCTGAGTATTAATCGTCGGTGTAACAGTTAAAGTCAGACCGGTTTGACGTCGCTCAATATTTTGACGTTCAGCCGTGTTGTTATCTAACGGATTCGTGGTAGTAGATGTGACAAGCGGAATTTCATTACCCACTGTATTTGAAGCCGTCACACCATCACGTACTAACAACGTCGGGTTTGATAACACATTCACCAGGCTATTGGTTTTTATAAAATTAGCTCGAACAGTATCTACAGATGACGACCAGCCCACAGCAAGTCCACCCAAAGACTCGACATCAAACGCACCATCGGTGGAAAAACCAAAATTGCCTTCGCTAAGCGCAAATTCAACCCCGTGTTTAAATTCATCGGTCAGCGTAACTTCCGCAATCGTCGCCTCGAGGAAAATTTGCTTTGGAATAGTATCCATTCTCTTAATAAGTGGAAGTAACGATTGGTACTCTTTTCCTGTTGTATGGAATATAAGCGTGTTTGTTCGCTCATCAACCACCATTGATAACTCTTCACCACTGACGCTATTCGCTTTTTTGCTACCCTGCGGCGCTTTATTTAAACGTGAAGCAAGTGCCGAACTGGTGTCTCGTTTATTATTAGCAGGCTTTGGACTACTCGATGACGTACTCACACCAAATAAAGGTGCAAGGCTCTCACCTAAATCTCGCGCTCTGGCAAATTGAGGCTGATACATAAAGTAGCGTTTATCCGTACCTTCACCGGGTCTGTCAATCTGCTCATGCCAGAATCTTACGCGGTTTAAAAACTCATTATTAATTGAGAAAACCGCGACCAAACCTATCTGTTCAATAGGCACAAGCGCAACATTCTTTTGTTGGCTACCATTGGTACCCACTGGTATGCCTTCATTTTCGAGCAGCTTGCCCATCTGGCTTACAAACTCTTCAGTATTAAGGTATGTCAGCCTTAGTAAGCCAACATACTTACCGCGATTAGAAGGCATATCCAATAAACGCGTTAATTCCATGACTCGTTTTACATCGTCTCTCTGCCCTTGAACAAACAAAGCGCTTTGCTCAAAATCAGGCATAATGCTGGCTTTAGTCAGTTGTTTTAATGTTCGTTCAATACTGAGAGAAACACCGAAGTGTAATGGAATGATTTGCAGGATCTCACCCGCTGAAGCAGGAATATCTTCATCGTCTCGCCCCACCCCAATCAACACAGATCCTGATGATTTGGCAGTTAATGGATAGATGTAATATACGTTGTCCCGAGACGAAATCGCGATATTCTGTGAGACGAGGATTTCACTTGCAGCCAGAAATGCCTGTTTTTTGGAAATCTGATTTTGAAAATTCAGCGTTACCGGTTCAGTTTGAGCTGACAACTCAGAACTGACAACATAGTTAGTATTCAGGATAGTACCAAAGACATGATGAACAAATTCAACCATGCTGATATTGTCTACTGAAAACTCGACCAATTCCTTTTCAGAAAAATCACTACTAGCCTTTTTCTTTTTCTGACCTAACGAATAATTAGCACCTAATGAATCCAGTGTCTTAAAACGCTGTTTTAAGCGATTTTCATTACCAGGCGCATCATTATTATTTTCAACTGTGGTTTCTATCTGCTTATCATTCGTAGCAAGTTTTGATTTGGGAACTTTATAGCGGTAATCAGGAGAAGCGCATCCCATCATTGTTGTGACAGCAACAAAGCAAAGAATTTTTTTAATCATTGAAAAGTTCCGTATTTAAAATCTGTTTCCGGGTCATGTTCTGCTGCCGTCCGATTATTTTTTTCCGAACATAGCTAATGTTATTGAAACTGGCTGAGCATGCTGGCCAGATTTCTCAGTTAAAACCACAGAATGTTTATTAATTTTTTTCAGCACAAAGGATTTAACAGCTTCACCCTGCAATGCTTTATAGTAATTTGTTTGATTCGTTTTAATGTGTGTCACTTCAAGAACAGCAAATGCATTACCATCTTTAAAGACACCTCGAAGTACATATAAATGATCGCCTACAACTTGCTTAGCCGGATCGCCAGCAACACGGCGGGTCATTTGTTGGACGGGATCTACAACAGGCGCCGGTGGTGGCTCAACCACGGTGACAGGAGGCTTAATTGCAGCCGTAGTCGCTGATGTTGTTGCCTTTGGGTCAGACCATTTAAACAACTCAGTAACAATCTGCTTGTAATCAATGGAAGCAACTTGTTCGCTAACAGGCTCTGATGAATCATTATCCTTCGGCACGAATGAATAGGTTTCCCCCGTCACACGACCAGCAAAGTCCATCATTAAGATCAAAGACAGCACCCCAGCCAGAATATAAGAGGCAAATTTAACCGACACGCTTGCCTCCTTTACGCCAATATATGGCTTCAAAAGTAATAACACCTTTGAATGTTCCTGCAGACGTCTTTGATTGCTGTTTTGTTTGCAATCCCATCGCTACAACCTTCACTGAAGGTGTATCAGTCACTACATCAGCATGTAACAATGCAAAATCCTTCACTTTTCCGTACATGCGAACACTGACACGCGCCTTATACATGCCCTCCATCACATCTACATCTTTATTGTTCCGCCAGAAAATCTGTTTTACGTTCAGTTCATGCTTTTTCAGCAACTCTTCTAAAAGTTTCTGCGTTTCAAGACGAAAATCTTCTGAAGTAGCAAAGGTTGGAAAGGCCTGTTGTTGATCAGCCAGTTTCTTTTCAACCAGCTGAACCTGCTGCATCAAATGCTCTTTTTGAGCCAGTAATTCCGCTGCTTTTACTTCACGTTTATGTAAGCTGTTTATCTGATCTATTTTTTCAGCCTGCCAGTCAAATATTGGCATAACCGCAAATTTGATTAGCAACAGAACCGCCACCAGCGACAATAAAAGCTTATTGTTATTTGATTCCATTTTATTGACTCTCCAACCTGAACGTTATTGAGAAATCATCCAGATTCTTATTTCGCCGTGTCGGTGAGTAGAATTGAGCTTCTATAACATGCTCTTCCTGTTTAACCGTTTCCAAAGCCTTAATCCCACTGGCCGCTTTGCCTTTTATCAGAATTCGCCCACCCGATAAAAAACCAATGGATGATAACGAAACATCTGACTTCATTAATGCTACAGCCACCGTCCAGATTTCAGGTGATGCAGAAACGACTGCTGAAGCGTCTTCAATGAGAGCTAATTCCGATTGAGCCGCTTCTATCTTTTTACGAGCAGAGAATAATTCCCCTGTCTGTTCAACACTCTCTTCGATGGTTGTTGATAATGATTCTGATCTTAGCCATAGATACGCACTAGTCGCTGACAAATAAACCGACAACATTAACGCAGCCGTTATCCCTAATCCCCTGGCATATTTGCCAAGATCAACATCCGATTTGTTAACACTTGTCGTGAAAAAGTCTTTAAGAGCCTGAATCCAGAAGGTTGCAGGTAACGCTTCAATATGATTAATCAGTGTTGAATCGTCCAGCACTGTTACTTCAGCATCTTGTGACAATCCACAAGATGCTTTAAACACCTGAACATCTCTTAAAATGGGAGACTGTGATGCACTGAACGTTTTACCGTCCTTATTCTGATAAAACCAGGTGCTGACGTTATCACTGACGCGTTCAAAAACTGTTCCCTGGTGAGTATCAGTAAGTAATGCTGTTTCAGGTATGACTGCGACTAAACGCTTATATGGAGCAAGTACACTTTTTTGAATGATCCAGAACGTAACGTTTCTTTCGCCATCAACATCCGGGCCAATACGATAGATCTTTAACTCGCTCTCGGAAGAAGCTTCAAGCGATAAAATTTTGTTCAGTTCTCGCTTATTTGCAATCGGGTAGGTTTTATTCTCTTCCCGATAATATTGCTTACTGACAATAACGACTGAAGCATTGTCATTAGACACTGGCAAGAATTGTGATGATTTGGATCGATTTACCTGGAGAGACTGCGGTTCTTTCCCCAGAAACACAATGTTCCTGGCCAGTAAGGCAGTAATTGTCCGGTTAATTTGTTTTAAATTCAGCATAGATGCTTCTGATTGAACTACTTTTCTAGTTTAATTTTGCTCGTCGACTCAACAGGTGCAACGGATACTGTCTGTAAGGCAGAACTCTAAACTCTTCTACCTGTCCAAAATATGAGTCGTTCACCCGACTTTCGATCGTTAACCGGAATCCGGGGCCAATTATATAGCCTATCCCTTCATCTGAGTAGAGGTTGAGTTTAGTCGAAACCTCTTTTTCAGAGATGGAATGCTGCTCACGCAACTTAATAACTTCTGAGATTGCATTACGATCGGTTGTGAACGCATGCAGTACTGCTTCAGGTGCAGAAAATGGATTGAATAACGGTGTCGGATGAAACGTCATATTTTCATTTACAACCCGAACAACCTCAGCATTTACACCTTTTATGTACATTAGCTCGTTTATCGTCTGAACAGGGCCATTCCTTACCTTAGTGACACTGCCATAAGACGATTGCTCGCCCCCCAAAGGCAAAGCAACATTATCCACATCTATCCAGTCGAGAATAGCTGACGAAACATTGGCAACATTCGGAATTGTGCCTTCACTCGCTAAAATACGTTTTAAGCGCTCATCACTCACCAGTGATGCAAGACTGTATAACCCATTTAAGTCCTGCACAGAGATTTTCACATTTTCAGTGATATAAAAAGGTTGGCCATGATAGTTCCAACCTTTTTCCTTAATTTCCTCACGCGATTCCGTCAATAAACTATACGTAATCGCATTTTTAGCGCTGTAATAATTCAGCCACGCTTGTGTCCGATCCTGAAACTCTCTGGCCTTGCCCACTTGTGTTTTAGCCAATGTGACAAAGTACACTGACAACAACAGAATAATTGTCGTGATTAATAATACCTGGATAAGCGCAACGCCTCGTTGATGGCGAACAGTCATTACAAATTCCCTTCCAGGTAAAAGTTAATCAACTTTTCATGGCCTTCCGATAATCGAAAAACAGCACTCTGTTCACCTATATGCATGCGAATCGCTAATGGTTGAATATCCGTTTTAGCACCATCATAAATCGCTCGCCACAGGCGTTTATTCGCATCTGTGGTCTGGCTATATCGTGCATTTCTGTTCGGCCAGCCGTAGTAATCGAATGATATTGGTTGCTCCGTTTTGAACAATACCAGACGATTAGTAAACGTTAATTCTTGCTCCAAATCGACCAGCAACTCCCTGGATAATGGAGCTTCCTCATATACAACCTGATAATGACCATTTTCCTGCTCTCTGAACACCCGAATAACAGATGACGAATGCTCAGTCGAACCAAAAATCGGAGAAGCGCTAACTAACGTAAATCCCTCGTCTCTTCCCAAAAAATAAAAACCAACATCATCACCCTCACCACGAACAACATAGGGAATGGCTGATTCAACTGCCTGTTTCAGTTGTAACAAGCCACGAGCAGTAAACAGTGACTGATCGAACTGGCCAAGCTTGCCACTCCAGTATCGGGTATAAAATGAATAGGTATAATTCGCGGTAAAAATCAGACTCATTAAAATAACCATAGCGATGAGCGTCTCTACCAGTGTAAATCCTTGCTGTCGCAGCCTTAAATCAGAGGTTTTCATCCCAGGTAACCTCCTCATACACAAATTCACGGCTATAGTCATTAAGTTGTATTGTCAGTTCAACGGTCCAGAAATAAAAACGATCACGGTAGGTCTTTACTTCCATTTCGTCGGGATCAAATCGTTCAGGGGCAGGACGTTTTTCAAGGAGTTGCGCTCGCCAGTAATACTCAACACTCATGAATGATCCATCTCCATCAGTATCTTGCATAACACGACCTGTTTGTAATTCCTGGCGAACAGACTCAACAATCAGTGGTACAACAGAAGATACTTCTACGGCTCGTTGTGCTTTTGCTGATGACGTTGTCACTACACGAAAGACTTCCGTTGACATCGCAATGATAAGAAAGAGAATCGTTGCGGCAATCAACACCTCTATCAGTGTGAATCCAGATGTTTTACTCGGTAACGAACGCATCTTCCCACCTGACACCTAAGATATCTGCATAGGTAATAATTCTGGTTTGTGTCAGTACATCCACGGTAACTTCATCTACAGCAGGAAAACCGTTGCCATTAATAAGGAATGATTGCTGAGGAAAAGAAATATAATCGAACGTGTGATTTACTTCTTCAGTGCTATTAAAAATACTGATCGTTTTACCATCCAGATCAATTCGAAATGCCGTGCCACGGGTAAACGCCTTGGCTGAATACTCTTTCAACACATTTTTAAACGAAAGAAATTCAACTCTGGCATTGGACTTATCAATCTCGCGAGCCGTTAAGGGCGCAATAAGCCCTGCCAATAACATCATCAGCACCATAACCACGGAGATTTCTATCAGCGTAAACCCAGATGAGCGTTTCATGTTGCTCCGTTTCTACAATGCAAATTCGTTGATAGACATAACACTCAGCATCATAGTGACTACAACACCACCGACTATTACACCCATTGTGATGATCAGCAGAGGTTCCAGCAAGCTGGTAAAACGATTGATCCACGTCGTAAATTCATCTCTTGTTCGTTGTGCCAAATCACCAAAAATACGAGTGACTTCACCGCTCTCTTCACCAATTTCAATCAATGAAACAAACAGCTCAGGAAACAAAGAAATATTTTTTAACGATTCACTCACACTGGTACCTGTTCGGATTTGCTCACTCACACTCTCCAGCTCCCGCCGGAAAATTTGATTTGCCGCATTACCCGCGCTCAATCGAACAGCGGCATCCATCGCAATACCAGCATTCAACAACAGTGACATACTGGAACAAAACCGAATTCGCTCAGACATCGCAACCACGTTGCGTAGGAAGGGAAGTTTATTAACGGTTTGGTGTAACCAGGTCACAAATTCACTGTTGTTTCTGGCAACAAATCCAGCCAGTGCAAGGCCACCAAGCCCCAACAATAGTAAGCCTTGATATTGTTGTAGCCATTCGCTTAAAGCCAGAATCATTTGTGTATGGAATGGAAGCTCCGCAACATCGTCAAACATGACCGACATTTTTGGCACAATGTAATTAAAAATGAAAACGATAGACGCCAGACACACGACCAGAATAACCGCAGGATAGGTTATCGCCTGCACGACGCTCTGCTTCAAATCATTTTTAAATTTCAGATCATCAGCCAAACCGTCAAACACCTGGGACAACGCCCCGGATTCCTCACCGATTTGCAATAAATTGATATAAAGGCTGTCAAACAATTCAGGATGTTCTTCAAACGCCGCAGAGATGCCAGAACCAGACTTTAATTTCGCTGAAATCGTCGCCAGCACATCACCAACCGGGGTATTTGACTTGGCTTTTGCCAGTAAAGCAACTGCCTTATCAAATCGAACTCCGCTTTCAAGCAATAAACTGATTTCTGACGTCAGGTATTCAATATCACGACCAGATACTTTTTTCCGCTGAAACAGTTCAACAGAACCTGCTGATGATGCCATTGGAGATATAGCACTTACCATCAGCTTTTTCGTCGTCAGAGACTGCTGGGCCAGTTGCTTCGACTCAGCCTCAACCGTGCCCTGAGTTTTTCGTCCCTGTGCATCATAGGCTTCATACTTGAATAATGGCATCTAACCCGCCACCCTCATGACTTCATCAATCGAAGTTATTCCTTTGACGACTTTTAGCAAGCCGTCTTCAACCATTGTTCTGTTACCGATTGACTGATTATGCTTGCGAGCTTTTTCAAGAAATTCATTATCTTTCGGCATGGTCCGAACAGCTTCATCGCAGGGAAAATATTCAATGACCGCTTTTCGCCCTTTGTAACCAGTATGGTTGCACGTCTCACAACCAACAGCTTTATGCAGGTTTATGTGACCGTCGTTGTATTTATCAGCGATCTGCTGCAACCCA
The DNA here is from genome assembly GCA_965656875.1 of Alteromonadaceae bacterium. Lineage (GTDB taxonomy): Bacteria > Pseudomonadota > Gammaproteobacteria > Enterobacterales > Alteromonadaceae > CBFHMJ01. The sequence continues at coordinate 8,410 of CBFHMJ010000003.1, read as the reverse complement.
AATTTATCAATAATATCAGCTGAATCTTCCGCCGATACTGGCGCAGAACACGCTGAACAATAAGTTCGAACAAGGCGCTGTGCAATAATTGAAACCAGGGCTGCATTTAATAAAAACTCTTCAACACCAAGATCCAATAAACGTGTATAAGCACTTGGCGCATCATTGGTATGAACAGTTGAAAAAACAAGGTGTCCGGTAATTGCCGACTGCAACGCTATTCGAGCGGTTTCCTGATCTCGGATCTCACCAACCATAATGACATCAGGATCCTGACGAACAATACTTCGTAAACCAGCGGCAAAATCAAAGCCAATTTCAGAACGAACCTGCACCTGATTTACACCATCAAGCTGATATTCGACCGGATCTTCCAGCGTGATAATTTTGACTTTTTCAGAGTTGATAGCACTCAGGAAGGTATATAGACTGGTTGTTTTACCGCTACCCGTAGGACCGGTTAGCAGAATAACACCTGCTGTAGTTTTTAAATCTTGTTCAATCTGACGTTGAACATCGGCTGCCAGACCAAGGTGTTCCATGTCGTATTCGAGCGCATCTTTTCGTAAGAAACGCATCACAACACTTTCTCCCATATTCAAAGGCAGGGAAGATACACGGATGTCCAATTCTTGCTGAGCAATCTTCAATTCAATTTTTCCATCTTGCGGACGACGCTTTTCCGCAATGTCCATGCCCGACAAAATCTTGATTCGTGTAATGACCGGCAATTGCATTGAAGCAGGAATATACTCTTCACTCTTTAAGACGCCATCAACACGGAACCTCACCTGACATTTATTATCAAGCGGCTCAATATGCATATCCGACGCACCTTCACGAAGGGCTCGCGTAATAAGGGAATTGAGTAAACTGACAGTAGGTGCTTCGGAGGCTAATTCACGAAGTTTATCTTCTTCAACACTGGTTAAATCACCACCAGCCAGTAAGTCATCACCTTGACTGAATAACGATGTGAACCGCTCAAAATCAGAAGATGGCAGAAGATAAACGTCGATGTCGCGATTCAATCCGGGCAATCGCTGGTTCACTTCCATGTTCAGGGGGTCAGCAGTCACGAATGCAAGCTTTTCATCAGATGCTGCACACAACTGCCACTTTCTTGTGTTGAACCAGTCGGCCAGGTCTGCCGTCAGGTAATCATTAACAGATTCTATCTGTTCAACGAACGCCGTCTCCAGTTCATCTGTTAATAGTGGTAGTGATAAAAACTCAGCGTAGAAAAGGTGCAATTTATCTTCAGCCAGTGCGCCCATATTGACCAACACTTGCTCGATACGGCCATCATAGCGAGACTGATAGCTTGCAGCCTTTTCATAATCCTCTGTCGTTACATCAAATGATCCGCAGAGGATGTCTTTTAACGTTCTCATTGATGGATGATATCCTCTGAATCACCCTCACCACCTGGCTGACCATCTTTTGCATTTGACGCAAGATAATAGCCATTCCCATTATCACCAGGCGTTCTGTACTCGTATGGGTTACCCCATGGGTCCATTGGAATCGCTTTTTTAATGTAAGGGCCATCCCAACCACGCTTATCACTGCGTCTTAACTCTTCCAGATTTGCCGGATAATCGCCAACGTCCAGACGGAATGTTTCAAGTGCTGTATCAAACATTTTCATCTGCGCTGCCGCAGTTTTACGCTGGGTAGACGTTACTTTACCAAACATTTCTGGTGCAACCAGAGACATTAAAAGCCCCAAAATCACAATAACAATCATTAGCTCGATTAAAGTGAAGCCTTTAACGGATTTTCTATTCATTCAAGAACCCTCTGAATTAATGTCGGCGCAGTCTAGCAACTGAGTTTTACAAAGTCGATAGGATATCCGGGAGAGGCAGATGATGAGAAGAGCAAACTCGCAGATGTACGGTGCTTCCTTATTTTTTTCATGATTTTAGCCTACTACTCCATCATTTTAGTTCATAACAACATCTGGATGACATTATGGAGTTGCAATTAAAGGAAATTCGACTAAACCTGGATGATAGAGCAAACAATCTTTTATCTAAAATGACGATGGTGCCACATATCCACTAACAATGGTCTACTCGATTTGTCCAGATGAACAAAAGTCGCCTTGCCAATAAACTCTTAATCAGACTTACCCCTCTGGTCGTTATCCCGTTGTTGCTGCTTATCGGTATGTTGATAAACAATGCCAGCCATTCCCGTGAGGCTCAGTCTGTACAACTGTCAAAGAATCACATAGACAAAGTACGCTCGTCAGTAGACTCTTACTTTTCAACCATCAATTATTTTTTAGAAATCCTGAGTGAATCACCTTATATAAAAACAGCACTTAAAACTCCCGTTTCATCACCTCATTACGCCGACGTAGTCACCGATACCGTCAGTGTTTTCAAACAATATGCCGATCAATTCTCTGATATATACAGTATTGAGTTACTAAGCTCTGATGGTGAATTGTTGGTGTTCTATAGCAAAGATATCTACTTCGACTCATATACAAACATGCTCTACCCTGACCTACAGACTATGGTTAGTGACAAAGGCCTGTTTCTCAAAGGAAAGACGGAAGAATCAGATCACTATTATTTTGTGCAGCGCCTGATTCCTCCCGATGACGCCAGTAACGAAAATACCCCATTTTTGGTTTTTGATATTCACAGTAACCGCATACAACGATTTATGGATGACACCTTGAATCAATTTGGTTTCAACGCACTTCTCTCCGCCAATGGACGTATTCTATTTTCAAGTAATCAGGAGTTAACCGATATACACCTCTCAGCAACTGAAAAAGCAATGATCGAAAAAGCCCTGTTTACCGGATCGCCAATCCGGACATCCATGCTGTTCGATTATACGGAAGACATGTTGCTCAGAGTTGAGCCTTTATTAAATGGAAAATATCTACTGACAGGCTATGAAAACGCCCACATTGTCGAAATTGGTTGGCAAATTAAAACGCTCCCTCTGGTTATCTCGATTTTGTGTTTATGTATATTCCCGTTAGCGATCTATCTGGTATTACGAAATCTGATGGTAAATCCCATTCAAAAGTTGAGTGAAGCCAGCTATTCCGTCGGCTCAGGTGAATTTAATATTGAAGTCAGTACAGACAGTGATGATGAATTTGGCCAACTCTTCCATGATTTTAATCGCATGGCTCAACAACTTAATGAATCGAATATCAAACTATTAGATTTTCAGCACCACCTGGCTGAAAAAGTAGAGGAGCGAACGACCGAGCTGCGAACCACAAACACTAAGCTTGAACGAGCAATAAAAACAGCAGAAGAAGCCAACAATCTGAAAAGTCGTTTTCTGGCGAATATGAGTCATGAAATCAGAACACCACTAACTGCCATTAAGGGATTCACTGAGCATAGTATGGAAGACCAACTGGATGTTGATCAGCGCAATGAATACCTCAATAAAGTCCTCAATAGTAGTCAACACCTCGAAGTTCTGATTAATAATATTCTGGATTTGTCGAAAATTGAGTCTGAAAAAATCGAATTAGAAAAAGTCGAGTTTTCAATTTTTCAAATGATCCATGATATTGAATCACTGCTAAAACCCGCCGCAGATAAAAAAAACTTGCCACTTAATATCAGGTTCAACCTGCCTCTACCTTTGCAAACGGTTAGCGACGAAACACGCATTAAGCAAATACTCCTCAACATCGGCAGTAACGCAATCAAATTTACTCATCAAGGTTCAGTAACCTTGTCTGTCAGTTTTCAGCAGCCCCGCCAACTCTTCATCATCGAGTACCAGGACACAGGTATAGGTATGAGCATTGAAGAGCAACACCGCATATTTAATCCATTTGAACAAGCAGACACAAGCACCACTCGGCGCTTCGGCGGTACAGGACTGGGATTATGTATTTCCAAAAACCTCGCAACTCTGTTAGGTGGCGATATTTACCTGATTAGTGAAAAAGGCATCGGCAGCACATTTACGTTCAGTTTCCCTTGCCTGCTTCCGGCATCAGAACGAGAGCTGACGCAAACAATCCCGGAACACCACCAGGAATCACCTTTGAACAGGCTTGTTGAACCTTTACCAGAATTATCCGACGCAAAAATACTGTTAGCTGAAGACAACAAAGACAACCAGAAACTCATTTCACTTATGCTAGACCGGCTCGATGCGAATCTAACTATTGTCAATAACGGACTTGAAGCCGTTGAAGCAGCATTGGTTGAAGATTTCGACTTAATATTAATGGACATGCAAATGCCCGAAATGGGCGGTATGGAAGCAACTCATATTCTACGCCAGACAGGTAATGAAGTACCTATAGCGGCTTTAACAGCTAACGTAATGAAAGAAGATATAGAAGAATATCTGAAAGCAGGATGTAATACGACCATAGCCAAACCCATCGACAGAGACCAATTATTCAGAGAAATACAAGGACTGTTAAAGCCACAACAAGACACATCTATCGAGAAGTTATTTGATAATGACCCCGATTTTCAGGATGATTTAAAAGAACTAACAAAGAATTTTTTAAATGGCCTTGATAGTCATTTAAACAAACTAGAGCATGCCATCAATCAACAAGCATGGGACAGTGTTAAAGCAGAGGCTCACTCTCTTAAAGGCTCAGCTGGTTGCTTTGGATACCACGACATAACACAATTAGCTGCTAACCTGGAATCAAGCGCAAAACAGCAAAATGCAGAAGCTATCATCAAGGCATGGCGACAATTAAATGATCACTGTATACAGGAATTAAAAAAGCGGGATATCAATGACTGACGCCTCAAACCAAAGTCGGGCAAAATCACTCAGCATCTACAGACAAATGTAAGCTCATTAAAACAGCATCTTCTCTCAGGCCATTGTCACACTGATAATAATCTTTCCGCGTGCCATCTGTTTGAAAGCCTACTTTTTTATACAGCAATATTGCGTTTTCATTGGAGGCTCTGACCTCAAGAAATAGATACTCGTAAGACTGACTTTTTAGTTCATCAATCAAATCATTCATTAATATGTGACCAAATCCCTGCCCCTGATATTCGGGTGCAACACAAATATTCTGGAGTGTTGCCTCAGCACAGACTTTTATAGTGTTCACGATGAAATAACCACACAGTTCACTATTGTTATAAAGCCCTCGAGTCAAATAATCCGAGCCAAACGAGTCTTTTAACAAAGATAAAGACCATGGAGAGCGATGCGATCGTTGCTCTATTAAAAGCATTTTTTCAGCATCAGATGGAATCAGTGCGCGAACATCAATATTCATAAAAACAGTGGCTCTGAATGACGTAATTAATCAAGGTGCTTTTCAGCATTTCTTAATAAGGCTTTCCAAAGTTGCCGCTTAGCTTTATTGTCAGCAATTAGATCTGCGGGAATTAAAAACTCATCTTGTTTTTGTTGGATCTCAGTCAATCCGGTAAGAACTTTCACACTAACACTCTGACTTTCTACTGTGTTATCAAATTCTTTAGATCGGAGAGCCTTACACGCTAAAACAAGATCAGCAATTAGAGATTGAGAAATAGATGATGTGATGTCGATTGTTTCAGAACTATCAAACTGAGTATTCTTTAGTTGGTATTGCTGTATACCGATTGAATGTAGATATGAATTTGGGAAGTGGATGCTATTTTTTGACATCAAATGAATACTGTATGTGTGTGCAGAAACTGGCAGGGGCGGAGGGACTCGAACCCCCAACCGTCGGTTTTGGAGACCGCTGTTCTACCAATTCGAACTACACCCCTACAGCTGCGGAAAGAATTATACATAACGGTTCGTAAAGGTAAAGCGATTAATTTCATTTTAGTGTTAAGTGCTTTATTTTTAGGCACCCCTATGTTTTTGAGCGACTTTTACACACATATCATCTACTTCAGAACTATCCATATGCAAGTGATCTAATATATCTTCTTTAATGACTTCCCATTCGGTATCATGAGAAATTCCAGCCTGACCTGTTGTTACAATATGTCGAGCGATCTTTATGATAGCAACCAGATCAATGGCCGTTTCATCCAACTCTCCCGAAGCAAACAACCCATCTACATCATGAAGAAAATAGATTGCATCAACCATAGAATCACACAACTTCCACTTCTGCCCTAACAAAGCACCAAGTGTTGCATGTGTTGTCTCATATCGGTCATGTTCAGCATCAATCAACCCAATCCAGCCGTTCATCTCTCTTTCACGTAATAAATTAGGGTAGTCGTCATAGCACTGATACATTAATGGAATTCCAGCCTCATGGAACAATCCCATCATATAAGCTTGATCCACTAATGCAGCTTTTCCAAGATAGTCTGCAACTAGCGCTGACATTGAAGCTATATCACTTGCTCTGTCCCAAAATGAATTTAATTTTTGACTTTCCTGCATGGAACTTCGCAAAGCGACCGATTTAACAACAGGCAAAATTCGGCGCAATCCCAGCACCATAACCGCTTGCTCAATGGAATCTATCGCAACGGCTCTACGGTATGCTGCAGAATTAACAATCTGTAGGATCGCAGCAGAAATTCCGATATCAGAAGAAATAGCATTCGCGATAACTGAGAATTCAGGTTCGTCTTTTTTGATTTCTGCGACAACGTCCAGTAATACTTTAGGCTGAGGTGGGATAATGACGTCTTTTAACAGACGTTGTTCATCTGGGGTTATTGAAATCGGCATGAAATCAAGTCTCCGGGATACTACTATTTTGCAAATAATTTAAAAGCAACAAACGATGATTTAGCTCTGGATAAACAGAGGATTGACTGTTGCAGTCCAGGTAGTAACTTAACGTAAAAAGGGCTGTTAACCAACCCTTACTCTCTCATTTTACGGAGTATTTATCCTTGTCGATAAAATTGTACTAACTACATGCTTTAGTTAAATTTAATCCTGTCAGATATTTATATAAATCAGGTTCAAACTAAGCCATCTAAAAGATTTTAGTAAACGTTAAAGACACGACATCGCCTTCACTTCGATCTTCCGCGCCAAACTCTGTCAGTACCTTAAGTGATGTATTCAACATCATTTCCGGTATAAATTTGTTAACTTCAAATCCAACCGCGAAAACTTCATCTTTTGCTTTCTGTTGTTCTGATACATCATCACCTTTATCAGCGTTCAGCTGCCACTGAGCGTAACCTATTAATCCTACCTCCCAGAAGTTACCAAATGATTTTCCAATGCCCCACTCAAAATGAAAATCATCGCCGGGCTCATAATCAAGATCCTTTTTATCACTGTGAGTTTCATATCGAGCAAGAATCGATGCACTCCAGGATTTTTGCTCATCAAAATACCAGGTGCCTCCACTCGAAATCATCATGGTATAGAAATCTTTTCCAGCTGAAGCAGGTTCTGATGGACTATAGCTTCCAGTAGGTAAATAGAAACCAATAGCAGCAGCATAATCCCACTGCTTGCCGTGCCAGGTTAAACCAAATGGTTCAATAAAAAAGTCACCGAAACTTGCATCGCTAAATGACTGCCCACCCACATCCAGCTCAGTATCAATGACAGGCAGAACAACATCCCAGAATAACCGACCACCAAGAATTTCCGTACCAGTTACTCGAATCAAACGGTGAGCCATCGCTCTTACTTCAGCATCAAAATTCAATCCAGCGATCGCATCGCCATTCGGATCAGTTAATTGATCAGCCTGATAGTAAATATTATAAAGTCGGTAATACCAACCTTCCCCTGGTATAGTCGCAGCTTTGATTCCCTCAATTCCATTTACATAGTGCCCAGTTTCAGACTTCCCATTAGCAGAAAACAAAAACAGTAGTGATATAAGCAAAACCTGTAACATTCTCATTTTTATACTTTCCTCAAGATTACGCTGCCAGGCTAATTAGTTTGCATACTATGTCCCCTGTCAGAGTTTTTTCGTGAAGAATCAGTTCTCTGAGTCAACTATTCAGGACATGACTATGTCTACGCTTAGCAGCGAACACAATGTCACATAAATAGTAATGAGATACCTAAGCAGATTCGTTATCGAAAAGATAAAACGAATCTAACTATGACTCACAGGTAGATTCGATTGTTTGCAATATCTTCTCTTCTATAACTTATCTTTAAGATAAAAAAGTAATCTGTCACCATGACAATAGTCAGCTGAATTATAAGTAATACATCATTGTGTATCACGAGGGGTCGTAAACACGAATAATATGGAAATATCGTTCCAAAGACGAAGTGTATTATCAGAAGAGTAAGTGATTTAAATAACCACTAATTGAAAAGAAAATCTGCACAGGAAAGCGCCATTGAAAAGTAAAACCAGTTTTTAATGGCCATAAACGAAAAAAGCCCCGCTAATGCAGGGCTTTAAAATGAGGTGTCTGGCAGTGACCTACTCTCGCATGGGACCTCCCACACTACCATCGGCGCGGATGCGTTTCAC
>CBFHMJ010000002.1:0-408811 GCA_965656875.1 Alteromonadaceae bacterium | reverse complement strand
GCGAAAAAATACGACGTTGGGATGAATTTGCGTTATCTTTCACTGGCATACTCGACTGTAAATTGCGAATAACAACAGAGTGACGTGAAAAGCGCTTAAATCAAAGATGTGATGACCGGACGGTTACTTTTGTATTCAATGAGTTCCTGGATTTCTTTAATTTCATCAATCTTTGCTGATAATTTTTCATGCTGTTCTTTGAGGATGAGTAAAATTTCTTTTTTCGATAGTTTTTCGCCTAAATACGCATCAAGTAATGGTTTGATTTCTTTGAGTGAAAATCCGATTTTTTTTCCTGCGCTAATCAAAGACAAACGTTCTAAAGTTTCTTCTTCAAACCGCCTGTAGCTTCTAGTGCCAGCAGCTATCTCTGATGAATAAATAAGTCCTAGCGACTCGTAATGTCTTACCAACTCTTTTGATACATTTGCTCGTTTACAAAGTTCACCGATTCTCATAAAAACTCTTGACTGGGTGGTAAACCCCACAGATTACACTGCGGCTGATAATTTGCCTACATGAGACGATTAGATAGATGAACAAACATTGGACATTGGATGATATTTCGGATTTAACCGGGAAAAATTTTGTAGTAACGGGGGGCAACGCTGGGTTGGGCTATAAAAGCGTCGCGGTGTTGGCTAATACGGGAGCCAATGTTGTGTTAACCAGCCGAAATGCTGAAAAAGGAAAGCAACTGGCTGAGGCGTTAAACCGTTCGCTGGGGCGAGAAGCAGTTACTTCCGTTCAGTTAGATTTAACCGAGCAACACAGTATCAAGCAGTGTGCTGACGCTGTTTTAGCGCAGTTTGATGCGTTACATGGGCTGATTAATAATGCGGGTGTCGTTAATCTGGCTTCGCTTACTCGCACACCTGATGGTCGTGAAATGCATATGGCGACGAATCACTTCGGTCATTTTGCATTAACAGGGCATTTATTCTCCTTGCTTACTGCTACCGCTCATTCGAGAGTTGTTACCTTGTCCAGCGGAGGCTATCGCGCAGGTGTGATTGATTTTGACGATATCAACTGGCATCAACGGCCATACTCCCGAGTTAAGGCATATGGCGACAGTAAGCTGGCAAACCTGTTATTTATGCGGGTTCTGCAAACAAAATTTGACCGGGCGGGAGCTACCAGTTTGTCGGTTGCCGCTCATCCTGGGCTTACAGCGACAGAACGGCAGCAAACAATTGGAATCGGTGGGAGATTGTCGAAATGTCTGGCAACGCCAGTATCAAAAGGGGTTGCGCCGCAGTTATTTGCAGCTACCGAGCGTTCAGTCGATAAGTGTGATTTCTATGGGCCAAGATTTGGAATCTGGGGCTCACCTAAAAAACAGAATCTCAAGGGACTTGCCCTTGATCAGGCACTGGCATTAAAACTGTGGCAATTCAGTGAAGAGGTAACAGGCGTGAGTTATTGAGCATTGCTGCGTTTTCTTTTTCTTTGAGTTTATGCGTTGAGGAAAAGGCCAACGCTTTAGTCTTACCATCGGGGAATTCTGACCATAATAGTAAAACAGCGAGTATTTAGTGTGATTATCAAACACAGGTAAATAGCTGCTTTTATTTACTATTTTAATCGGCCGTTAAATAAAATAGAGTATCAGTGATTTCTTTAACTATCAGAAAGGACGTTACTGATGAGAGTGAATAACATTCAACGGCCAGAACAGACCAGCCTGAATAAACGTGCTGATAACACCCCCGATTTAAGTCAGGAAGCAGAAAAAACGGGGAGTAATTTTCCGCAAGAGGCTTCTAAAGAAACTTCGTCAGATGTTATTGAAAAAAACAACACCAGTGTCACTTTGTCCGTTGAAGCACTACAGCTGCAAGGGAGTGATATTGGTGTAAAGAATAAACCTTATGCTCAACGTGTCAGAGAGTATGAAGTTGCCAAAAAGGATTATGACAAGCGAGTTGGCGAGCTTCCGAATGATTACCGAAAAATGAAAATGGCTAAGGATGCTATTAATGAAGAAATTCAGGCATTAAAGGATGAAATCGCTAAAATTGAGCAGTCTATGACGCTTAATGAAGAAGAAGCAGAAGAAAAAATCCTGGCATTAAAGCAACAAATAGCTAATAAAAGTATGGTATTAGCGGATATTGATAAAGCGTTTAACCAAAAGATTGACGAGCAGAAACGCTATAAACAAATTTCATCTGAACAGGCAAATGAAATGCTCGACACGTTTTATGCAACACCACCCCAGCCTCCTGAAAGACGCTAAGTTCCGTTAATCGCAATTTTTACAGTAATACAAGAGCAGTACCATGGAAATTAAAAAGCTGAATTCCTTGCGAGGGCTGGCAGCATTGATTGTTTTGCTGACACATTTCAGCGATGTCACCGGCTGGCTGGATGTTCGATTAGGCGGGCCTGCCGGGCAATATGGCGTGATGTTATTTTTTCTGCTGAGCGGTTTTTTGATGGGATATCTGTACCTGACCAAACCATTCAGTGCTGATGCGGTTCGAGGTTATATACTAGCCCGCGCAGGGCGGGTATTACCGCTGTATTTATTGGTGGTGCTGGCATCGTTTGCAACAGCCACGTATGGTTCTGGCGGGTTATTTGATATTAACGGCAGTTCTCGTCTGATCGCACATTTATTGTTGCTCGATGGTGAGGATGTATTGTGGACCATCGCGCCAGAGATTCATTTTTATCTGTTGTTCATTCCGTTATGGATGATTGGATCACGCTGGCCTGGTTACGTGTATGTCATTACTGTAGCTGTGCTTATATCATTATTTCTCTGCAATTTTCCTCGGCCTCATGGTGAATTCATGGGATTGCCCTACGATATTCATCTGTTTCGTAGCTTGCCTTATTTTATGGTCGGTGTCGCATTGGGTGCTTGCTATCCTTTGTTGACCATTCCTTCATATTTGAGAAAAAACGCATTTTTACTGACCTTGCTGCTGATTCCGTTGCTCTATCCAGAGTTTTCGCCGGTCACGTCTTACGCGAAACGTCGTATGTGGCTGAGTTATGAGGTATTAGTGGTAATGGCTACCGTATTCTTTGCGGTGGTTTTTTTGGTGCCTGATGACAATAAATTACTCAATAATCGGGTCGGTGATTTCATCGGTAAAATTTCTTACTCGTTGTATTTATTGCACATGCCCGTCATTGTGTACTTACAGACGTTTGATTTGCCTGATGAAGTAACATTGGTGTTGTTTTTAGTGAGTAGCATTAGTCTGGCCTGGCTCTTTTATATCGCATTTGAAAGGCCGTTAGCTCGACGAATCCGGCGCTCGTCATCGATCCGCCGCGAATAAACGTATCACTTCTTGTAAAACAAACATTGCGCTTTACTATGCAGGGCATCGAACATGCGTAAGGCTAAATAAACGCAAAATAAACTATGATGAAAGCAATCAATCCTTTATTAATCGGCCTCGGACTAAGCAGCGTGATCATTGCCGCCGGGTGCCAACCATTGTCCAACAGTAAATCTGTAACCAGTAAGTCTGCAACCATGTCCGAAGCCAGTGAGCAAATACATTCGGCCGCACCGATCCAGCTTCGTGTGGCGACCTTTAATGTCAGCATGGAAGCGACCAATTACCAGCAGCAAGGCGAAGAAATTAACGCCGATGCGTTGACCGAAGCGTTAAGCAGTGGTTCGCACCCACAAATTAAGAATATTGCAGAGATTATTCAGCGCGTTCGGCCGGATATTCTGCTGTTAAACGAATTTGATTACATCGCAGATACCAGCAAAGGGCTTGCTTTGTTCCAGCAAAAATATCTGGGCGTGTCACAGCAAGGTCAGCAACCGCTGGATTATCCGTACTGGTATCTGGCTCCAGTGAATACTGGCGTTGAAACACCTTTTCAGGCTAAAAACAGTCGCTTAACGCATTACGGATTTGGGCGCTATCCGGGTCAGTACGGTATGGTGGTGTTGTCTCGTTATCCGATCAATACACCTGAAATTCGTACGTTTCAGCAGTTTTTGTGGAAAGATATGCCAGCGCATTTAATGCCAGTAGATGAAAATGGTGAAAGCTGGTATCGAGACAATGAAGTAGAAGGTATGCGGCTGTCATCCAAATCTCACTGGGACATTCCAGTGAATGTTTGCGGGCAAACGGTTCGAGTTCTGGCAAGTCACCCGACACCGCCTGTATTTGATGGTCCGGAAGATCGCAATGGTCGCCGCAATCATGACGAAATCCGATTCTGGCGAGATTATATTCATGCTGACCGAAACAGCTATCATTATGACGATAACGGTGTTTCCGGTGGCATGCAGGACCATGCTCCCTTTGTGATCCTGGGCGATCTGAATGCGAATGATGTCGAAGGTGATGCCTATCCTGGCGCAATGAGTCAATTACTGAAGCATCCGGCGATTAATGATGTAACAGCGCCAACTTCTGACGGTGGACGTGCAAACAAACCAGAAAGCCCGTATGCAGCAAGTCATACCGCAGCCTGGGGCATGCGAGCGGATTATGTGTTGTCATCCACCCATTTTACCGTCACAGACAGCGGCGTATTCTGGCCTGCCCCGACAGATGAGACGGCACGTTTAGTCGCCGATCGATTTGCATCCTCTGATCATCGTCTGGTTTGGGCTAACTTGTCTCTTCCGGCATCGGGTTCAGTTGATACTTGCGAACATTAACGTTTGCCGCGTTTAGAACGCTACTGAATTTATAATGTCTATTTGTAACCGCTGGAATCAGCTGATAATTTCAGCGGTTACAAAATGCGTCTTCCCATAGATCATTCCTTTAGTCGTCGCTAAAATACCTCCCCAATATTTCTCCTGAATGTGCTGCTATGCAATACACCCAGTTTTACGTCAATGATGCCCTGATTGATCTATCCCGTTCGCTGATCGTTAAGCCTGAACAGGAAATTGCGATAGAACCTAAAATCTTGAAGGTTCTTGCATTGCTGGCGGAACATTCAGGTGAAGTGGTAACTCATCAAGTCATCAAGCAGGCGATCTGGCCGAATGTCGAGGTGGTGCCAAACGCCTTACAGCGATGTATTGCTCAGCTTCGTAAAGCACTGGATGACGATGCGAAAACACAGGCGGTTATTGCTACTCATCCAAAGATTGGCTATCGACTGATCGCCAGTGTTCGAGTACCAGACCCGGAACCGTCACAAATATCTGACCAATCTGAATCCGCAGTTTCTGAATCCGATTCTCTCAACAACCCACAAACAGCTGCTCGCCAAACACCCGCCAGTATTGCTGCTCGAATCATTGCATTGATCGTTTTATTAATACTGATGTTTAGCTGGCCAGATATGACCTCAGACACTGGCTCAGATGATTCACGTCAGTTTACTCAAATCCGCCAACTCACCCAGCAAGATGGCAATGAATCACAACCTGTGTTTTCACCCAACGGGGAATATCTGGTATTTACACGTTCTGTCGGGTTGTGTCATAGCCAGATCTGGGCAAAGAATATGACGACAGGCAAAGAAACATTACTCACGGGCGAGCCAACCAGGTATGAATTACCGACCTTTTCAGCAGACGGCAACACCGTGGTTATGGCTATGCAACAAGGTTGTACAGTTAATGTTGAAACACCGGTTTGCTGGTCGGTCGGTGAGCTTAATTTTACGGCGGCCCTGACAGGTCAGTCATCCATTACAACCCGCATGCCTTGTACTGATTCATTAATTTCACATGTGCGTCATCTGGATAACCAGCATTACAGTTTCATACAGCTTATCGATAAACGTTTTCGCTTGATGAAGCTGGATGGCGACACCCAAATAGCCAAAACCTTTTATCGTGATGACAATCGGCGTATTTATTTCTACGATTTTGATCCCGGTAAACAGCAGTTTGCGGTGATTAGTCGGGATGCTGATCGTCGTGACTGGCTGACCCTGTTAAACCACGAAGGGATGATTCTCAGTGATCAGCTGATCCAGACCTCAGGCACGATTAGTCAATTCCATTATGTAGAACCCTTCTTTGCCCCGGATGGTGACCGTTTGCTATTCGCTAATGCATCCGGCGCGTTTGAGCTATCACTCTCTGGTAAGATTACCGCCATAACCTTGCCAGAACCGGACATTGGCTCATTGCGGATAAATCCGTTAGCCAATACGTTGATTGGTGTTCGCGGGCATATCGACAGCGATATCAGCTATATCGATCTTACCCGGCCAGACACTCAGGTCAGTCGAGCCGCCCGATTTGATCAGGCGTTTCAACCCTACCCCAGTATTGCTCGTTCCAGTGCCGTTGAGCGCTTTGCAAAGTTTCGACCGGGCAGCAATGACATTGCGTTTGTGTCAAATCGCAGTGGGATTTACCAGGTCTGGTTGTTACAACAACCCAACACACCAAACGAGCAGCTAACGCAACTAAGCCAGTTCAGTAACACCGATAACCTGCATGACCTTCAATGGTCGCCTGATGGTAAGCAAATCATCACGGTGCATCATGACAAACTGGTTTTACTACAACTGGATGGTTCAGTGAAAAACGTGACACCAGATTTACCCGTGCTGGATGTATTGCACTGGAGCGATGCCAACACGGTACTGGTCAATTCAAACACCAAAAAAGTCCGGGAATTATTCTCGCTGGATCTCACCACGGGCAACATGACCTCACTCGGCCCGGACAATGTGCGTCAAAGCTGGTTAATCGCAGACACATTATTTGTAGTGACAAAACAAAAACAATTGCTACGTTACGATGATAGTTCCGAACAACCGGTTGTACTGAGTGACAACATCAACCAGGCGCTGATAACCGATACTGCGGCTTACTGGGTGACTCATAAAAACTTAATTCGGTTTGATTTGGCCGAGCAAAAAACCACAACCTTATTGACCTTAAAAGAGAACGCCACCGTGCTGTCAGACATACGTGGAAACGCGCTGTTACTGACTCAGTATATTGCGGCGAACAATGAACTGGTGGAGATTTTCTAAACAGTACAGGCATTATGAGCCTGATTTCCTTTCCATCAGGAAAAATTATAACAAATTGAAATAGCGATAGTTTTTTAAACATCAGCTATTCATCAGCCTTTTTGTGAAGTGTTTTGTTGAATGAAAACGGTTTTATTTTTACAACCTGACGCACAACACAAATGGAGGCTACACTGTGGCAAACACAAAGGCGATTCAAACATACACACTACATATCCTGCTGGCTGTTCTGGGGCTGTTTATAGTCATCACTCAATCACTGGCTAGCAACCAACCTTCACCATCACCCGCGCTGACCTTAGCGTCATTACAACTGAAGCCTGTCACCCAGGAAAACACCTTATTTCATGTTCAGGTGATCCCTGAAATCTCGCTGGATATCTATGTGCCAGCAACCGCTAATGATCATTACAAGCTACCCGTCGTGTATGTTATGGATGGTCAACATTACCTGCATAACGCCATTGGCTATCAAACTGCGTTACGGGCCGGAATATCAGATATGAACATCAGTCCGGAATTTATTGTGGTTGGCATAAACACCACAAAACTGGTGGAGCAGGATACCCGAAACGCTGTTCTTAACGATCAACCGGACGCCCTGGCTGACTTACTGGCAACACAAATTGTGCCTTACGTCGAACATCATTTTCCGGCGAGTCCACACCGGTTATATTTTGGCTGGCAGTTTGGCGCTATGTTTGGCCTGACATTATTCAATCAGTACCCGGCATTGATGAACGGTTATTTGTTGGCGAGTGGCCCGTACTACAGTCAGGCGCAAATCGCGGCAACGAAGAAGATTCTGGCAACCCGTGACGACATCAATCCGTATTTTTATCTGTCACTGGGTAAAATGGAGCGTCACGCCATTGATGGTCATAAAGCGTTGACCGAAGCCTTTGAACAGGCGGAGGCCACCAACGTGACCTGGAAATACAACTACTTTGATCGCTTTTCATTTCGTTATGATCATTTCACCACACCGCTGGATACACTTACCAATGGCCTTGAATGGTACTTTGCCGACTATGCCGACCTGGTGTTCTATTCCGTTAGTGATCTGAAATCGTTTGGCGGCGTTGAAGCCGTCAAACAGTACTTCAAGAACCGGGCCTCACGGTACAACATTAGCCCGAAGGTGGGTGATGTCGCACTGTTCACCATGTATCGTCATGCGGTAGAAGAGGATAATTTATCGTTGTTTCAACAACTGGAGCAATCGCTGGGAAAGTATGAAGTAACGGGCTGGTATCATTTTTTCGCTCGATTTTTTTTGAAACATGACATGGTAGAACGAGCGATTCATACCTATTTATCCGGCATTGCAAAAAAGCCGGGGGAGTTTTTATACTTCGCGGCCCTGGCGGAGATTTATCAACAACAGGGAAAGTACAAAACAGCATTACGTTATTACAACGATGCGCTGCAACGTGTGGATGCAGACAGCAAGGAGGCCACAAGTTATCGCGAGGAAATCGCGAATCTCAACCATCAATTATCAGAACGTGGAAACACACCATAGTCAGACCAACAAAAAGGCCGCGACAGACTTTTCCTGTACCGTCACGGCCCCGGGGTTGTTCAATACTCACGTAGTTGACGGTTAACAGCCGTTCGAAGCACTGTTTACCGTCTTTTCGAATTGACTACGACATAAAGCCAATCGGCACACCTGAACGACTAACATCATGGAAACGTCCGAGGTTCGGCAGGATATCGCCCAGTTCGGCAGGCGAGACGCCAAACCACATCGCCAGTTCGGAGAAGTACAAATCCAGCGAGGTTGTTGGCATCAAAACACCGCGTCCGGTATCCAGCGGATTCCCTAATGCCAGACTCGGATAAGTGCCATAGACAGAACCACCTTTCACTGCACCGCCCATAATCATGGCATTACCGCCCCAACCGTGGTCGGAACCTCGGCCATTTGACGATAGCGTTCGTGCAAAATCAGACGAGGTGAATGTTGTCACGTTTTGTTCCAGCCCCAGTTCCTGCATGGCTTGCTGGAATGCCAACAGGCCATCATTCAGCGGCTTCAACATTCTTTCCATGTTTGCGATGGTTTCATCGTGATGATCCCAGCCGCCATAGGTGACAAAGAAGGTTTGTCGGCGCATTCCCAGTAACTGATTGGCAGCAATAGTACGAGCAATCACCTGAAGCTGTTGTGAGAACGGATCATGACCAAACGACGTGCTGATTGGCTGACCGGCTTTTATTGCATCAACGAATTCCGTATTGGCAGATACTGAATCATTAAAGACTTTGGTGTAGGCGCGGCGGAATACATTCGTAAAGCTCGCATTGCCGTACATCTGGTCGATTGCTTGCTGGATATCAGCATTGTTGGTCGGGTCCAGATTCAACGTTGGTGCCGGTGTGTCACCTGGCACAATGTTATAAAAATCGGTCAGACGACCGCCCTGGAATTCATTAGACCCCGCCGTCGAAATGCTCATCGAGATCCGTTTGTTGGTGTTCTGTGCCATCAGAATATCGGCCATTCTGCCGCCCCACCCTGTGCCGCTACGGAAATCCGGCACCGCCGTTTGCCACTGGCTGATCTGGTCAGAATGAGAGTAAAGACCCAGAGGTAATTTAGCCGCGCCACTGTGCAACATGTCAGGCGTCGTCGGCTCAACCAGCGTACCCACATTGCTTAAGAACGCGAGTTTTCCTTGATTGTACAAGCCCTGAAGTCCGGTTAGTTGTGGGTGTAATCCGAGTGTTCGGCCATTATTTTCGCTGTTATTCAGCGTTAATAAGGCTGACTGTGGCAATGCCAGATCGGTTCGTGTGGTTTTATATTCCTGATAACCTGCGCTATCCGTTGGCACCAACATATTGAAAGAATCAGCACCACCGGCCAGTAAGACACAAACCAGCGCTTTATAGTCATTGTTGGTTTGCGCACTGGCACTCGCCATCATGCCCATCTGCGCAGAACCTAACAGCGCCGCAGCACCAATACCCGCTTTACCAGAACGCTTAAGAAATTGTCGACGAGTTACGTTTGTCTTTTTCATCATGAATACCTCTTATCCTGTTAAATGGCTGCTGCGTAATCGGGAGAAATAGCCATGAGATAGACGGCTTTCTTCACCCGCATCATCATGTCTGCTTCATTCATGATCACTGTTCTGATCGCCGCTCGGGTGTTATCCGTTAATGTGCCGTAGGTCATCACCGTGTCCAGATGATCCAGCAGTGCATCCGGGTTGTCGGCCAGTGCCAGTTGATGCTCAAAACTCACGGTTTCAAACGGTAATTCCCCCACACCTTCGTCAAATCGTCCGGTTTCCACCCATAACTGAACGATGTTTTTAATTTCAATGATTGTCGAGGCGTTGGTGATTTGGAATTCAGGTGCCACCAGTCCAGCATCTTTTATTTCGCCGTTCGGTGAATAGTCAGGCTGGAAGAAGTTGAATACGCTGGGTGCATAGAACACGTATTGTTGAATTTGTCCCAACACGTCATAGCTGTCACCAGCAAAGTTTCTGTCCGGCGTTGTTGCCTTGAATGAACGTGCCAGTCGGAGCAGGCGTAAGAAGGGTTCCCGTAAGCGTCCGTCGTGGGCGCTGGTCATTTCACGCGCTTCCGGGTCGAGTAAAATCGCACGAATAACGGCTTTCATATCACCACGCGGTGTACCATTATCACCATTAAAAGCAGCGGTCACACGGGCGATATAGGCTGGACTCGGATTGGATTTCACCAAACGTTGAATCAGTTTGTGGCCAATAAATGGACCAACATTCGGATGGTTAAACAGATTATCCATGGCGGATTCAATGTCTTGCATGCCGGTCTGCCCCGCTGGAACGACGACACCATTGAGCAGACGTTTTTCACCCGTAGCATGGAAAGCATCAAACATTGTCAGAGGAATGCGATCTCTGGCGAATTCATAGAAATCGTCATTACAGCAAGGTGTTGCACCAAAACCTTCGTCTTCTATTGCCATACTGAGTCCGGTAAAGATTTTGGCAAATTCACGAATCTGAGGCTGACCATAAGTCGGAATATCATTACCCTGTGCATCTTTCTTGCGCGTTCCGTCCGGGTTCAGCTCAAACAAACCAATACTGAACAACTGCATGATTTCACGGGCATAGTTTTCATCCGGGAAGGTGCCGGTTTCAGGGTTGGCTTTTTGATTATTCAGATGGCTCAGGTAAATCGCCATCACCGGACTTAACGTTATATCCCGGAGTAAATCACGGAAATTACCAAAGCTGTTTGCCAACAAAATATCGTAATGGCTGGTAACGGCATACGGTGATTCACCAATGATTTCAACATTCGACGACACCACAAAGATTTCACTCAACGCCATCGCAACACGCTGGCGAACCAAATCAGGCGAGGTCATCGCCTGAGTCCACCAGGCATGCATGTGGTAATTAATCGGTGAACCAAATACGTCGTTTTCACCCGTGTTAAGTGGATGCTGTACCAGGTAATCCGTGTAAGGGAACATGAAACCGACAGGTTGTTCAAACTGAGATTCTAACCATTCGGCCTCACCCATTGCGGCAACCTGGGTAATTGTGGGGTAATCGGCACCTAAAGTTGCCTGACTCAGAAATCTTGATGCCCGATTCGCAGCATCGCGTTCAACGGCCTTCACGGTATTATCTGATACGGGATTTGGGTTGTTATAACCGGTTGATGCTTCGCAGTTTTCATCGTCTTCACACACAGGCGGCTGCTGGCATTCTTCTTCATCGTCTTCACACACTGGCGGTTCCTGACATTCTTCGTCATTTTCTTCGCACTCTGGCGGTTCATGACATTCTTCGTCGTTTTCTTCGCACTCTGGCGGTTCCTGACATTCTTCGTCGTTTTCTTCACACGCTGGTGGCTGCTGACATTCTTCGTCATCCTCGGTGCATTCAGGTGGTAGTGGAATACCATCACAGAGTTCTGGATACTTTTCACATAATCGTTCCAGCAAACTCTGGCAGAAATTGGGATAGTCATCGCATAGTGAGATCACCAGATTACAAACAAATCCACCTTCATCTTCACAATTGAGTGCAAGACTGTCTGAACCATGCTGAGTTTGGCTGACCGCTTTGACCGTTGTTGACTGCATCGACGTTGAATCGCTGGCAGCATTCACGTTAAAGGTCATAAACATCGCCATGAGAACAAGCAGCGTAATGGCCGCAACCTGTCGCGTTAGCGGTAGAGCTAATAACATTCCGTTTATCGCTTTCATAAAACACCTTTACTTCTGAGTAATTGTTTTTGTGCGTTTAGACTTTTGTTTGAAAGCAAGCCTGTTGCTTGCTTTATCCCTGTGACGACGAGGATGGAATTTTGAGGAGTGAAAAAAACAAAAAATTTTATTTTTTTAGAGGCGATGATTTAAATAACTGTATTTTATGGCTTTTTTGGTTTGTAAATAGATCGAACTGACCTAGAAGCGCCAGCTTAAACGGCTCTCAATCGTTCTGTCACGGCCAGCATTAGTCCAGTAAGGCAGTGCATTGAATACGCCCTCGGTATAGGTTTCATCCAACAGATTGCGTACATAAACAGTAAGGCTCAAGTCGTTCGACAAATCGACCAGCAAACCAACATCAACCAGATTATAAGACGGTAACAACACTTCATTGTCGGCATTGATATGGCGGTTATCGACCCAGGTATATCCCACACCAACGCGACTGCGCCAGTTATCCATCATTGAAAAATCTTTGCTCAACCAGGCGCGGAGGTTTTTCTCCGGTGTAATACGGGGTTTGTTACCAACGAGATAATCATCTTCGCTACCGGTAATTCGCGCATCATGCACACTAACTCCCAGCGTGATATGCCAACCCGATCCCAATGAACCGGCTACATCACATTCTACGCCCTGGTTTTCCTGACGCGTGACCAGTGATTCAATATCTTTTTTCTCAATATCAAACACGGCACAGCTTGATTGAAGTCGCCCGTCTAACCAGGTGCGTTTTATGCCAAATTCTTTCTGTGTTGACCGGGCGGGCTCAGGAAAATCAATGACATTGTAGGGTTCAGGATAGTCCTCACTACCCGGTTCACTGGGTATTTCTCGCAACGCAAATTGCGGAGAAAAGGCTTCACTGTAATTAAGATACACACTAGTCTGACTGTTTAAACGATAAACGCCACCCAGTCGCCATGTTGTCTCGGTAAACTGTTTATCAACGTCCTCAACATCACTACTGGATTTAAATTCAAGCTGATCAACCCGTGCTCCGGCGAACACGGTCAGCGCCTGCCAGTTCACGACCCATTGCCCAAACAGGCCGACATTGAAATCCGTCACATCAACATCTGAAGATTCGGTATTAAATAAAGTATCGGCTTGTTCTATCGGCACAAAACCAGTTCGAATATCATGATTCTGCCAAACAAGAGATTCCGGCGAAGAGTGGTTGATATTCATGCCATATAGCTGTTCCAGTTCAGCGTTACCCAGTGACATCGCTTTATACAGGGTAAATTCTGTACTGATGAACTCAGTATCGTAACTGAACGTTGATTGATCGAAAGATAAATTGTCGGTATCAACACTTATTGTCTCCAGCCCTTCAATCAGAATTTGCAGTAGTTCAGGATTGTTTAGCAATGCTTCGGTTAATTCATCCTCAGAAACCTGGTTCCCATTTACATCAACAATAAATTCTTCGATGACGGGATAACGGAGAAAACTTGATGCTTTATAGCGATCATACTGGAGATGAAAATCCGCAGACCAGTCGCCTATCAGCCAGTCGTTAATACTGACATTTAAACTGTGTCGATCCACATCCAGTCCGGCGCGTAAGTCTTCCTGACGCGGCACCAGTACTTCGATTTCGCCATTTTCATCCCGGAAGAATTGCACACTACTGTCAAACCCTTCTATCGGACTACCAAATTGTTGCAGGATATCCTGGGATTCAAAACGATAATGAACATTCAGCGTACTGTCATTTTCAAATCCGTGACTGAGCGCCAACATCAGACCATCTGCATCATCCAGGTTCAGCGACGCCTCGTCGCCCTGGCGTTGAACAAATCCAATAGCCCGCAGCGCAGTATCATCGCTCCAGTCCAGCGACAGATCTAACTCGGCTCGTTTATAGTCATCATCACCATGTCGCAGCGTCAGACTGTTTGCGGCACCATTCGGTTCCTTCAGCATCATGTTGATCATGCCGCCCGGTTCCATGCGTCCAAACAAGACGGAACCCGGGCCTTTTGCGACTTCTATGCTATCCACAAACGCTAAATCAACCGGAGAAACATACGCGTGAGCGCCAATACCGTTGATCTTCAATGATGGATAAGAAAAACCACGCAACCGCAGTTCATCGGCTACACCAGCACTGCGTTCCAGGTAAGTTGCTGATGAACTCAGTCGGGTCGTATCAGCATAATTACGCGCGCTGATATCACGAGATAAGGCTTCGGGTAAGGCATTTACAATTTGTGGCGTATCGAGAAAATGACGCTGAGTTTTAGTGCTGGAGAGCGTTGTACCGAGGTTATAAGGTGAGAGAAGCCGTCCAACAACTTCAACGACTTCGGTTTGTTCTTCGATAATTTCTTCAGTTTTTGGTGCTGGACCAGGAGGAAGTTCAGGTTCAGGCTCGGGCGGTTCCGGATAGTCCGGACGTTCAAAACGAGGTGTTTTTATCCGTATACGTTCGATTTGAATAACCCGGCTGTTCACAATAGTCGCTTTTAAGCCACTGTCTTTTAATAAGATAGTAAGTGCTTCGGCCAGGGTATAGTCGCCATTTAATGGCTGAGAACGTTTATCTTTTGCCAGCGATGTCAGATAGACAATATTCAAATCCAACGCCAGTGCCAGTTCAACAATAGCATCGCCAACAGGCTGAGCCGCTATTGTCAGGGAATAACGTTTCAGTGACTGCGCCATCAATGACGAACTGAATGCCATGATGATGAAAAACAGCAGTGTTATGACGCTTCCTGCACGAATCCTCGAATGCACCGGTATTACCTCGATTCAATCAATGTCAGATAAGGTGTTATTTGAGAGACGTTGACCGATAACGCCTGAGCCATAGTTTGTAATGATGTAACCGGATTATCAAGATTCAATACACCACTTACCCGACGTTGTTTTAACCCATCATCCGTAATGATCATCTTGCCTTTGTAGTAGCGACTAAGCTCGGTCACGACTTGTTCCAGCGGCTGGTTTTTAAAGACAAGCTTACCCTTTAGCCATGCGCTGGCGTGTTGTTGATTAACTTCAGCGACTGGGGAAATCTGGCCATTTTGAGCCAGAGACACCTTCTGCCCTTCCCCAATGATAACGTCAGCAATCGGCTTAGCAGTATTCTCAACTTTAACGCTGTGCTCTGTGACGATAACTCGCGGCTCTTCACCCGATTCATGACGCACAATAAATTCAGTACCCAGCGCCGTGACCTGCATATTGCCCGCCGTAACGATAAATGGTTTTGACTTATCCGATGCCACATCAACATATATTTCGCCCTGCAGCACCATCACTCGACGGCTTTGCTCATCAATGATCACATCAATGGCTGAATCGGTATTGAGAGTGATCACCGATCCGTCTGACAATCGCTGCTCTGTCCGTTCACCGGTCGCTGTGTAGTGATCAGCCGTTAGCGACAGCCAGATGTGATTCGCCTGTAATAATGTTATGACACTCAACAGAACGGTCGCAGCCAACGGCAAAATAAAGCGATGTACTCTTCCCCAAACCGGTTTTTCCTTCGTTGGTGTTGTGCGTCGTTGTTCATTACTTGTTTGCTCAACATCCGCCCGTTCAAAGGCGTCAGATGCCTGATGCATTAAGTGCCATGCCTGCTCAGCTTCATAAAATGCCTGGCCGTGGCGTTCGTCCTGCTCTAACCAGGCAACAAAACGGTCTTCGTCACCGTCATTCATTGCACCGGTTTCAAGCTTCACGAGCCAGTCATGGGCCTGATGTTGAATGAAACTGTTATCCTGATTCTGCATAACCTGCACTTGTCTGTTGAGTCTTTTATCGTTTTAAATTAAGGGCTTTCTTCACTGTAAACAGATTGACCGTTGAATAAACTATGACATCTCTATTCTGTGACGATCCACCGTTCTGATTGAGGAGCGCTTTTTTCAAATTAATTGCTGCGCACCAACCATTACTGAATTACGGGTCATGGTCTTGTCGTTCTCGCGTCTGGCGATACAGTTTATCCCGGCAAAATCTTACGGCTTTGCGCAAGTGCTTTTCGACCATATTGACACTAATACCGGTTCGGGAAGCGACATCAGCTTTATCTAACTGTTGTAATCGTTGCAGCTTAAACACTTCACGAGTTTTATCTGGCAGTTCTTCAATCGCGGCTTTAACAATGGTCAACTGCTCGGCATCAGAAACCATGCGTTCCGGCGACAATTCATTTTCCTGTTCGTCAGCTTCGCTGTCATCAGCGACAGGTTGGCGATTCTGATGTCGTTGAAAATCAATGACCAGGTTATTAGCCATACGATACAAATAGGCTTTGGGATACTGAATGAGGGTGTCTGTTTGCTGTGTTTGTAACTTGATATAGAGGTCATGAAGCAAGTCATCAGCTTGCTGGAAGTCATTTAGACGTTTGCGAATATAGCCCAGCAGCGCGTCACGATGCTGTTCAAAGGCATCTTGTAACGTGCTGTTCCCGGTACTTTTTTTCATAGTACCTTTATTCAACGTACCTGCATCCTGAGTACCTTTATTCAATGTACTCTCCAGGCCAATCTTTTCGCATCATTACCCTTCATCATGCATAGAAGCGCATTATGGTGAAAGAATCCAAAGACTGAGACAAGTTGTTTTATTGATATAACAACGTTTTTTAATGTGCATTATGTAATTGTTTTGGTGAGTTGAATCCCAAGGCGTTTCGCTAAACGATTTAAATTAGCCCGATCAACCTGAAGGCGTTTTGCAGCGGCACTCCAGTTACCATTTTCCTGAATAAGCACCTTTTTTATAATGGATCGTTGGTACTCATCAACCGATGCACGTAAATTGATGGAGCTGTCGGGCGCTAAATGCGGCGTTTCACTGATGTCTGCTTCGTCAGCCATCTCATCCACCATCAGCTGCTCACTGTCATGCTGCTGAATTGTGACCATCGCTGAACGCATTCTGGCACTGGCTTTCAATGCGGCTCGACTCAGAAAATGTTCGAGTTCACGTACATTGCCAGGCCAGTCGTAATGGGTCAGCATCTGCTGCACCGATTCAGCAACTTTTAATTGTTGAATGCCGAGTTTACGTTTAATCCGTTCAATGAAAAAGCCTGCCAGTAATACCACGTCATCTTGCCGATCTCTTAACGCCGGTACTGAAATCGGATAGACATTCAATCGGTGATATAAATCAGAGCGGAATCGTCCGGCGTCAACTTCTGCAGCCAGATCTCGATTGGTCGCCGCAATGACCCGAACATCAACATGGATCACTTTGTCTTGTCCAACTTTCTGAATTTCCTGGCTTTGTAATGCACGTAGCAATTTACTCTGTGCTGCTAACGGTAATTCGCCGACTTCATCCAAAAACAACGTGCCGCCATCTGCAATCTGGAATTTCCCTGCTCTGGCGCTGTCTGCACCTGTGAATGCACCTTTCACATGGCCAAACAATTCACTTTCAATCAGATTTTCAGGCAATGCTGCACAGTTTACATAAATCATTGGTGCCTGCGACCGGCTGGACTGATCATGGATATTGTGCGCGACCAGCTCTTTACCAGTACCACTTTCCCCCTGGATCAGAACCGAATAACTGGACGGTGCCACCAGCTGGATTTCTCGCTTGAGTTTTTCCATGACCGGACTTTGCCCAATCAATTCAAACTCCATAGCTCGTCCAGCGTGTTTACTCATTTCCGCCACGACCTGTTGCGAATGACGCACATTACTTTCCAGCAATTCCAACGTCAGTGCAGTATTAAGGCTTACCGCAGCCATTGCGCCGATAACTTCCAAGGTTCGATCCGGCAAATCATCGAATTTACCTGGAATCAGGCTGTCCATCGTCAACACGCCAATCAACACATCATTGAAGTATAAAGGTATGCCCATGCAGGCATGAACGGGTAAGTCTCCGTCTCGATCAATCAACAATCCATCGTAGGGATCTGGTAATTCACAATGGGCAGGAAACCGGGTTGCAGCCATATTGTTACAAATACGCTGAAATCTGGGGTGTTCAGCAATAATAAATCGACGACCGATTGTGTCTTTACTTAACCCCTGCATTGCCAGAGGTTGCAAATACTCACCTTTGAACACCAACAATGCGACCGCCTCACAATTGATGGTCTTACGTAGCGTCGATAACAAGCGATCAAACTTATCTTCACTGGTCAGGCATTGCGCCAAATCCAGTGCCAGTTCAATCAATGCGGTCTGACTTATTGGGTTATCACCCATAATCAAATAAACACCTTAGAGTCATAATGACACAGCTTAAAGCCGTGTCATTATGACTACACAAATACATTCAATCAAGTAACTATATGAATTTTAATTAATTTTAAAACTGGCATTAACCTTGATAAGGCTAGAGCATGTTGACCTTTGCATCATCATCACTGAGGAACACTTCATGAACAGTAATCTGAACACAGGCGTTACGACAATTCCTACCAGATCTGATTTAGAAAATTATCGTCATTGTGTACTGGGCGGTAACTGGCTCATGATCATTTCACTGCTGATAACCTCAGGTTGTGTGACGATGACGTTTGGCTATGAGCAGGCCTTCACACTTCCAGCCGTGATTGCAGGACATATTTTTACCATTGTTTTCGCCGGTTTATTCAAACTGGGTTATGTCGTTCGCTGCGTCGGTATGCATGGTCTGGGCTATCAGTCATTTTAGTGGAGAATCTTCCCTTATGTTGAACTCATTTTCGCAACACACGCTTTGGCGATTACCATTTCGAAGTTGCTTTTTACTGGCTGCCATTGCGTCCTCTGCCAGCTTACTCATCTGGATTGCACTGTTAAATGGATGGATTCAGGTATCAGCGGGAACGTTATCGCCGTCACTGTGGCATGCACACGAAATGCTGTTTGGTTTTGGCGCCACTGTTGTTGTTGGCTTTATTCTGACTGCTGTACAAACCTGGACTGGCGAAAAAAGCATGCACGGCAAACCCGTCATTCTGTTAACTGTGCTTTGGTTATTAAGCCGAACCTTTATCTGGTTAAATCAGGACCTTACCATCATGCTGGCGGCGGTGTCACAAGCCTGCTGGTGGCTATTGAGTATTGTCTGGTTCGCACGACTGGTGATCCGTACTGCAAATCGTCGCAACTATTTATTCATTCCTTTGCTCAGCGTTTTAGCATCGGTCAATCTGATTGTGCTGATCGCTTCATTACTTGAACATCAGGATATTGCATTGCATCTGGCCCGGTCATGCGTGCTGTTGTTTACCCTTGTTATGGGCATTGTTGGTGGGCGTGTTATACCTTTCTTCACCGTTCGCGGCGCAAACACCGATCCAGTAACACCTGCCTTATTCGTTGAACGCCTGCTACTACCCGTTGCCATTAGTGGCATAACTGTCTTTATTGTGGGCTACTTTATTACGTTACCGTTCACACCAGCAGCGTTGATGATTAGCACGGGCCTGCTTCATTTATTGCGCATGACACGCTGGAAAGGACTTAAAACGATCTCTGTACCATTACTCTGGTCACTACATATCGCCTACGGCTTCATGGCACTTGGTCTGATTACGCTTGGATTAAGCTATTTACCTGTCGCCATTCTTTCATTCAGTAATGCCTTGCATCTCATCACTGTGGGTGCAATGGGTCTGATGATTCTGTCGATGATGAGTCGAGTATCACTTGGCCACACGGGACGACCACTTGTCGTTAAACCCGTTATCACCTTCGCTTTGTTACTCATGGTCGTGACAACTCTTATTCGTGTGGTGTTACCACAACTGGGTTTTCCTCTGGCTGGCTGGACAATTAGCGCCTTACTTTGGGCTATTTGCGGCCTGGCATTCGTCACGATCTACACCCCCATATTATTAAAATCATAAACATTGGAGACTTCTATGCTGTCTACTCAGGATATTGCACTTGTACAATCGACACTTCCATTACTGGCTGAAGCAGGCCCAGCAGTTACAGATCATTTTTATAACCGGATGTTTAGAGCGTGTTGACCTTTGCGGGTGAAATTTTGTTCGAATTCAATGGCGTTCAGGCCAGGCGCACGGCAGCAGGTTTAGTCATCTAAATCAATGACGTGGAACGCAGCATGAACGCCATTGAAACGAATCCATTCATTCGTTAAATGATTGCATGGACAGCGCTTGTCGCATGTTTCTACGGCGTTTCAGCCTGCTTATGTAGAATAACTACACGGCGCAACCAGAAGCCTTGTATAAACATGCGACAAACTGCTGCAAAATCCACCTGCAAAGGTCAACACGCTCTGCCATAACTCTGAATTAAAAGATGTGTTCAACATGTCCAATCAGCACACTGGACGCCAGAAAGTCGCGCTGTTTGAAGCCATCGTAGCATATGCCAGTAACCTGGATAACGTGGAAGTACTGGCTGCAGCCGTTGAACGTATCGCTCAGAAGCACACCAGTTTTCATATCCAACCGGAAGGTTATAACATTGTAGGTTTACACCTGATTGAAACTTTCCGTGAACTGGTACCAGAACAATTCACGGCTGACATTGAGCAAGCATGGACCCGAGCTTATCAGGTACTGGCTAACATTTTTATTAACCGTGAAGAGGCAATCTATCAACAACAGGAATCAACAGTTGGTGGCTGGCGAGGGAAGCGAGCATTTGCTCTGGTCGAAAAGCATCGTGAATCTGAACTCGTTACCAGCTTTGTGTTCAAACCCGTCGATCAACAACCTGTAATGGATTACCAACCAGGCCAGTACCTGGGCATTGAGGTAAAACCAGCACATTTCGACAACATCGAAATTCGTCAGTATTCATTGTCTGATAAACCAAACGGCAGCAGCTATCGGATCTCAGTAAAACGTGAATTCGGTGATATTGATGGAAAGGTTTCTAATTATCTGCACGACAAACTGAATATCGGTGACTTAGTTGATTTGCATCCACCAGCAGGAGATTTCTTCTTCAATGACAACCAGGCTCCGGTCGTATCAGAGCGTGTTGACCTTTGCGGGTGAAATTTTGTTCGAGTTCAATGGAGTTCAGGCCAGGCGCACGGCAGCAGGTTTAGTCATCTAAATCAATGACGTGGAACGCAGCATGAACGCCATTGAAACGAATCCATTCGGTTATTAAATCATTGCATGGACAGCGCTTGTCGCGTGTTTCTACGGCGTTTCTGCCTGCTTATGTAGAATAACTACACGGCGCAACCAGAAGCCTTGTATAAACATGCGACAAACTGCTGCAAAATCCACCTGCAAAGGTCAACACGCTCTAAAATCTGCAGGTGTTGGCATCACGCCAATGTTAAGCATGCTCGAAGTGTTATCTGCCAATGATTACCAACATCCGGTTAGCTGGATTCATGGCTGTGAATCTGCCTCTCAACATTCTTTTGCTGATCGCACTGAAACGTTATGCGCTTCTCAACAATGGCCACACCACATCTGGTATAACCAGGCTGAATCAGATCAAGCAGAATACTTCGCGGGATTTATCGATTTTTCTCGAATTGAGCTACCGACAGAAACGGGTGACTTTTATTTGTGTGGTCCAGTTGGTTTTATGCAATTTGCAAAAAACCAACTGGAAGCACGAGGTGTTGCGACAGATCGTATTCATTATGAAGTTTTTGGGCCACATGCCAGTTTATAGGACCCGTTTAGTTGGCTAACTGTAATTTCATGGGTAGCGATTAAGGCCAGCCACCCGTGAAATTGATCACCTGACCGGTGGTAAATGGTGAGCTTGTTGAGATATAAAACTCAACCAGTTCACCACACTCTTCCGATTGTAAATTGTTCTGCAGCATTACTCTGTCATTAATGTTGTAACGAATATGATACTAAGCCTGCTGAACGGACCAGTTAAAGGTAATTACCGTTCTTGACACCAGGACATTAAAAGTAGCATGGTTGCACCAGTTTTAACCAAAACAGGTAACAAAACCATGAAAAACATGATCAAATCAGCCCTACTGACAGTCGCTTCATTCGCAGCGTTTTCTGCATCGGCAACGATGAGCTGCTATGTAGACACGCCGGCATACGACATTTTCAAACAAAATTATTGTGATGCCTTTATTGCAAATGGTCCGCATAAAACCACTGCGGTGTTCCGCATTGATAATCCGCCAGCGAACCTGAATTCGGTGATCTGGTCTGACAGTTCATGTAGCCAAAACAGCACTATCTGTCTGGTAGACATCCAGGCGCATCGACCTTTAACAATGTCTGCGACTGTATTAAAAACTGATGGTACTTATTATCAGGTATCAGCCCGGGCTGATTACGAAATCTTCTAAATCTCACCAAACTATGGAGACGCAATCAGGCTGTATGCGTCTTTTTTAAAAAATTTTTCTTTCTTGCATCCATTTTTACCCTTCGCTGCATCTAACGTATATAACCCAATTAATTTTTCATCGTTATTGAGGAATGCGTTATGTCACCACATTGGATACCCGTTTGTTTTCTTCTCGGCTTAACCGTCGTTGCAGCTACGAAACTCTATCTTGATTACCGTCATAAGAAAAATGTGCAAAAAACCATTTGCAGAGCACTGGACCAGGGCGAGCATTTAACCGCTGATGTTATAGAGAAAATTCAGGCAAGCCACTATGATGAGCAGCTGGATATACGTCGCGCAGTGACTTTATTCGCAATTGGTGGCGCTATTCTGGTTGCGACCAGCTTATTCGACAATGCTTTAGTGGGACTGGCTATAGCTATCTTCCCGCTGTCATTATCGGCTGCTTTCTTTGCATTATGGAAAATGAGACCTAAGCCACTCAATGCTTGATGAAAAAGAATTAATCACCCGAGTGATTGCACTGAATGACCAGCAAGCATTTAGCTGGCTGGTCAGACTGCATCAGTCTGGTATTCGGCAATTTCTGAGGCGTCTGACCGCTGGCGATCATCACGCAGCCGATGATCTGGCTCAGGAAACATTTATTACGCTGCATCAGAAAATTGCAGGGTTTCGGGCTGAATCCTCACTCAACACCTGGTTGCATAAAATTGCATTCCGGCATTTCTTACGTTGGCGACAAAAAGCCTATCAAGCTCAGGAAGTTAACGGCGATGCATTACCTGAGTCCAGTTACACCGAAAGTAATCAGGACTTATTGATGGAGCAATTGATGGCAAAGTTAAGTGTGGATGAACGAAGTTGCATCACGTTATCAGTGAGTGTTGGTATGAGTCATCCAGAAATTGCAGAGGTAACGGGAATGCCGCTCGGCACCGTAAAGTCTCACATCAATCGTGCCAGGCAGAAATTAACAGCGCTGGTTAGTGTTAGTTCAGAAACCAGAACGCAGCACTATGGTTGAATGCGTTAATTAAACGTATTGGTAAAAAATTATGGTTAAAAATAACGATCACGAGCATTCAGTGACACCACTGAATACGACACAAAAGGCAGACGATCCGCTGGCGAGTTTGTTGGCGTTTCATGAAGAATTACCCGCCGATGATTTTACCGAACAAGTCATGACCAGAACCTCTGACTATGCCAAAAAACGTAAAATCATTCTAAGTATCGCCGTCATTGGCGGCTTAATTCTGGCGCTGGCGGTTCTGGCTTTGGTATTACCCGTCGGCAGTTTTGCATTACCCGCCCTGTCTATTGGTAATCTACTTGCTATTCCGGTACTCAGTTTATTCAGTTGTTGTATCTGGCTGTTATTGCAAAAAGAAGCGTAGCATTTCAACGTGCTGACGAAGCATGATTACCATCATCTTTCACCACTAAAAAGCCGCCTTGTACTGACGAAGCACAAGGCGGCTTTTTATGTAAATAACGCGGGATCAGTTTGAATCGTTATTAAAACGTGTCACCCGGCACACGAACAAATCCTTCCATCAGGACTCGCGCACTGCGACTCATTATTGCTTTATCAGCCGTCCAGTCACCATTGTTCTGACTGGCTTCCGCACCAACACGCAATGTGCCAGAAGGATGACCAAAACGAACAGCATTACGCTCGCCGCCACCAGCCGCTTCATTCACCAGAGTGCCCGGAACCGCTGCTGCGGTTGCAATTGCTACCGCACAAGTTCCCATCATCGCATGGTGTAATTTACCCATAGATAATGCACGGACCAGTAAATCCACATCGGCTGCATTAACCGGCTTGCCACTGGAAGAAGTGTAATCCATCGGCTTGGCTACAAACGCAATCTTCGGCGTATGCTGGCGGGTAGCAGCTTCTGATAAGTCACTAATCAGGCCCATTTTCATCGCTCCATGAGCGCGAATGGTTTCGAACATCGCCAACGCTTTTTCGTCGTTGTTAATATCTTCCTGAAGTTCCGTGCCGGTATAACCGATTGCATCCGCATTAACGAAAACAGTCGGAATGCCCGCATTAATCATCGTCGCTTTTAATGTGCCAACACCCGGAACCTCCAGGTCATCAACCAGATTCCCTGTAGGGAACATCGAACCCTCGCCATCTGCCGGGTCCAGGAATTCAACCTGTACTTCAGCTGCCGGGAATGTAACGCCATCCAGTTCAAAATCACCGGTTTCCTGCACTTCACCATTCGTCACTGGCACCTGAGCAATAATGGTTTTGCTGATATTTTTCTGCCAGATACGCACTGTAGCAATACCATTCTCTGGCACTTTGTCTGCATCAACCAGGCCATTGCTGATCGCAAAAGAACCAACCGCCGCTGACAAGTTGCCACAGTTACCACTCCAGTCTACAAATGGCTTATCGATAGAGACCTGACCAAACAAGTAATCGACATCGTGATCAGGTTGTGTGCTTTTCGCCAGAATGACCGTTTTACTGGTGCTTGATGTAGCGCCACCCATACCGTCAATTTGCTTTGCGTATGGGTCCGGACTTCCGATTACACGCAGTAACAAGGCGTCTCTGGCAGCTCCTGGCTGTTGCGCAGCTTCTGGCAGATCGTCCTGTAAAAAGAAAACACCCTTACTCGTACCACCACGAATATACGTCGCAGGGACTTTAATTTGAGGAACATGAGACATGATTGTTTTTCCTTTACTCATGAGTCAGGAAGGAGAAGCACGCCGACATTAAGCCGACGTGCTGGAGATATTTATGCGTTTGACTCAAGGAAATCCTGAGCAAAGCGCTGAAGTACACCACCTGCTTCGTAGATAGTTACTTCTTCTGCAGTATCAAGACGACACGTCACAGGCACTTCAACGGTTTCACCGTTCTGACGATTAATCACCAACGTCAGATCAGCTCGCGGCTCACGCTCACCAATGATATCGAAGGTTTCAGTACCATCAATACCCAGTGTTTTACGTGTTGTGCCAGCTTTAAACTCAACCGGAAGAACACCCATACCGATTAAGTTTGTGCGGTGAATACGCTCAAAGCCTTCAGCAACAATCACTTCAACACCAGCAAGGCGAACACCTTTTGCAGCCCAGTCACGAGAAGAACCCTGACCATAGTCAGCACCAGCAACAATGATTAGTGGTTGTGCTCTGTCCATGTAGGTTTCAATCGCTTCCCACATGCGCGTTACTTTACCTTCCGGTTCAATACGAGCCAGTGAACCCTGCTTGATTTCACCGTCTTCCATCACCATTTCATTCAACAGTTTTGGATTGGCGAATGTTGCACGTTGTGCAGTCAGATGATCACCACGGTGTGTCGCGTATGAATTGAAATCTTCTTCCGGTAAGCCCATTTTCGCGAGATATTCACCCGCAGCACTGGACGCAAGAATCGCATTAGACGGTGATAAATGGTCAGTCGTGATGTTGTCACCTAATACAGCTAACGGACGCAGACCTTTCAACGCTCGCTCACCAGCCAGTGCGCCTTCCCAGTATGGAGGACGACGAATATAAGTACTTTGTGGACGCCAGTCATACAACGGATCGTTTTGTTCACCATAATCAACGCTCAGGTCGAACATTGGCTCATAAACTTTGCGGAATTGCTCAGGCTTAACACTCTCTGCAATCACTGCATCAATCTCTTCATCCGTTGGCCAGATGTCTTTCAGTGTGACCGGATTACCTTCTGAATCTGTGCCTAACACGTCTTTCTCGATATCAAAGCGTGTTGTACCAGCAATAGCGTAAGCAATAACCAGTGGCGGAGAAGCCAGGAATGCTTGCTTCGCATATGGGTGAATACGACCATCAAAGTTACGATTACCCGATAATACCGCCGTTGAATATAAATCACGGTCGATGATTTCTTGCTGGATTTTTGGATCTAACGCACCACTCATGCCGTTACAGGTTGTACAGGCGAATGCAACAATACCAAAACCAAGTTGCTCAAGTTCAGGCAAGAGATTAGCTTCTTCAAGATATAACTGAACCGCTTTAGAACCTGGAGCCAGTGACGTTTTAACCCACGGCTTACGCTCAAGACCTTTTGCATTAGCATTACGCGCTAACAAGCCCGCTGCAATCACATTGCGTGGATTACTGGTGTTGGTACAACTGGTGATTGCCGCAATAATAACCGCGCCGTCAGGCATTAAACCGTCTTCACGTTGCTCAACTTCACCCGCAATACCTTGTGCAGCAAGGTCTGAGGTAGCAACACGACGATGAGGATTTGAAGGACCAGCAATGTTACGAACAACAGACGATAAATCAAACGTCAGCGTTCTTTCGTATTCGGCACCTTCCAGGCTGTCAGCCCAAAGACCGGTTGTCTTCGCGTAGTGTTCAACTAATTTAACCTGTTCTTCATCACGTCCCGTCAGACGTAAGTAATCAATCGTCTGTTGATCAATGTAGAACATTGCCGCTGTAGCGCCGTATTCTGGCGTCATATTGGAAATTGTCGCACGATCACCCAACGTCAGGTGTGGTACGCCATCACCATAAAATTCAAGATATGAAGAAACGACTTTTTCTTTACGAAGGAATTCAGTTAATGCCAGTACAACATCAGTCGCGGTAATACCTGGTTGCGGTTTACCGGTTAACTCAACACCAATGATGTCAGGCAGACGCATATAAGATGCACGACCTAACATTACGCTTTCAGCTTCAAGACCACCAACACCAATAGCGATAACGCCTAATGCATCAACATGCGGCGTATGGCTGTCAGTACCAACCAGAGTATCAGGGAATGCAACACCGTCACGCGCATGGATAACCGGCGACATTTTCTCCAGATTAATCTGGTGCATGATGCCGTTACCCGGCTGGATCACATCAACATTTTTAAACGCTGTTTTCGTCCAGTTGATGAAGTGGAAGCGATCGTCATTACGGCGATCTTCAATAGCACGATTCTTTTCAAATGCGTCTTTTTCAAAACCAGCGTGCTCTACGGCCAGAGAGTGATCAACGATTAACTGAGTTGGCACAACCGGATTAACTTTTGACGGGTCACCGCCTTTTTCAGCGATAGCATCACGCAGACCAGCCAGATCAACTAATGCAGTTTGACCAAGGATGTCGTGACATACAACACGCGCCGGGAACCAGGGAAAGTCCAGTTCGCGCTTGCGACCGATGATTTGCTTCAGAGAGTCTGTCAGCGCTTCAGGATTGCAGCGACGTACCAGGTTTTCAGCTAAAACACGCGAGGTATAAGGCAGTTTTTCATATGCGCCAGCTTCGATAGCATTGACGGCTTCACGGGTATCATAATAAGCCAGATCGGAATCTGGTAACGATTTGCGATAGTTTGTGTTCATAATGTCTTACTTTAATAATGGAAAAGGAGCAAACCGGCCTTAATAAGCCCCGGGATTGCTCCTTTATAATTCAGTCAGTTACCACAATGAGCAATAAATCAGTCACGCTCTGCCATTGCTGGTACTGCACGTAGTTCTTCACCGGTATAATCAGCAGAAGGACGAATGATACGGTTGTCCGCACGCTGTTCCATCACGTGACCAGCCCAACCCGTCAAACGAGACATAACGAAGATTGGTGTAAATAGTTTAGTCGGAATACCCATGAAGTTATAAGCTGATGCATGGAAGAAATCAGCATTACAGAAAAGTTTCTTCTCACGCCACATAACTTCTTCACAACGAACAGAAACCGGGTAAAGCACGTCGTCACCAACATCGTTCGCCAGCTTTTCAGACCAGCCTTTGATGATTTCGTTACGTGGATCAGATTCAGAGTAAATCGCATGACCGAAGCCCATGATTTTCTCTTTACGCTCTAACATACCCATCATTTCTTGTTCTGCGTGATCAGCCGATGTGAAACGCTCGATCATTTCCATCGCCGCTTCGTTAGCACCACCGTGAAGAGGACCACGAAGTGAACCGATAGCACCCGTTACGCACGAATGCATGTCAGATAGTGTTGATGCACAAACACGCGCAGTAAACGTCGATGCGTTAAACTCATGCTCTGCATAAAGGATCAATGAAACGTGCATGACCTGCTCGTGAAGCTCGCTTGGCTTTTTACCGTGTAACAGGTGAAGGAACTGACCACCGATTGAATCATCATCAGTTTCAGTATCAACACGCACGCCGTCGTGAGAGAAGCGATACCAGTAACAGATAATACCCGGGAATAGCGCTAACATGCGGTCTGTTACGTCTTGCTGCATGTCGAATGATGTTTCCATCTCAAGATTGCCCAGCATTGAACAACCCGTGCGAAGAACGTCCATTGGATGCGCGTCAGCAGGGATACGCTCCAGTACTTCTTTCAATGCTTCTGGTAACGCACGCAGTGAACGAAGTTTTGTTTTGTAGGCATCAAGTTCTGCCTGGTTAGGTAGCTTACCTTTAAGAATTAAGTATGCTACTTCTTCGAACTGACAGTTGCTTGCAAGGTCTTTGACATCGTAACCACGATACGTCAAACCTGAACCAGATTTACCTACCGTTGAAAGTGCCGTTTTACCAGCAACCTGCCCTCTCAGTCCTGCACCACTTAGTACTTTAGCCATCGGATATTCTCCTGATTTTTAATGAGTTATAACGATTACAACATCAACATGTTCCACGTACATCTTGCGTTGTCATTATTCTTAAATGTTTTAAATGCTGTTTTGATAATGCGCAATAAAGCAACAGTATTTATTAAAATGCTTGATACTGCCTGACGTTTATGACGGTTTTGTCTCAGCCAGCTTTTTCTCGATACTGTTTTTTGAATACAAAATATGACGTCGCATCAACATCTCGGCCAGCTCTTCATCCCGGTAGGATATAGCTCGAACAACATGCTTATGCTCATCAAATGCTGTAGTGATGCGGGGGCCTGCCATCCCAAGTTGAAC
The DNA here is from genome assembly GCA_965656875.1 of Alteromonadaceae bacterium. Lineage (GTDB taxonomy): Bacteria > Pseudomonadota > Gammaproteobacteria > Enterobacterales > Alteromonadaceae > CBFHMJ01. The sequence continues at coordinate 379,455 of CBFHMJ010000002.1, read as the reverse complement.
CCGATACATTCGGACCAGATGGTAAATTCCATCAATCAACATAGAGATTAGATGCTTATTTTTACTGCCCTGAATAATACGGTAGTGAAAATCAACATCACCGGCTTCCTGATAATAGCGATCGCCATCCTGAATTGTCTGCTGGTGTGATTCAAGCAAGTCATTCAAATCGGCAATTTCCTGATCCGTCATGTTTTTAGCCGCAAGCCTTGCTGCCATGCCTTCTAATGACTCTCTCACCTGATAGAGTTCGACCAAACCTTCTGGTGTGAGTGTTACAACCCGAGCACCAACGTTTGGTTTGCGTTCAACCAGATAACAAGACTCAAGGCGATTTATCGCTTCACGTATGACCGCCCGACTCACGGAGTATCGGGAGGACAATTCCACTTCACTAAGCTTTGAACCCGGCGGTATCTCGCCTTCAACAATCGCTCTGCGAAGTTGAAAAAACGTTTTATCGGTATTGGTGACCGCTTGTTCCTTAGAGTATGGCATGTTCGTCCAGCTTGTCTGACTCTGGTCTTATATCGGCCCGGTATCAACAGGTCCGACATTTAAAGTGTCGACAATTTAGCGGTAAAAAGGGTCAAGGTCAAACAAACCAGGCTGAATTGTCGACAAAACACCCGAAACAACTAAATAAAAGGAACACAAATCATGGAAAATACGGACACACTTAAGGAAAGTTCATATCAGAAGAAGTAACAGCTTTATAAAAGGTTATCCGCCAGACGGAGAGCAACAACTCATCCTGATGGCGGATGCGCGAACAAACGATTTAACAATATGGACTTAATGAGATGAATTTTTTATGACGACATTGCCCTGAGTCTGTTGACCATTGAAGGTGATTTTTACAGCCGTTTGTCGCATGTTTTTACAGAGATTCAGCTTGCGCCATTGCATCATTCTATATAAGTAAGCTGAAACCAGAGCGTAAGACAAGCGCTGTAGTTCATTACGATAATCAGAATTAATCGGAATTAATCCAGTTAATATCGTGAAGGCTGCATTCTAACGAACCAGAACATGTCTGTCAGAGAACAAAGACTCAACATTCTTTAACGTTGTAATCCACCAAACAATTTACAAAATATCATTCAGTGCAATGCCCAGTCCTAGTCGGGTCTGACGGTGATCATAATCGATCAGACTCTCGCCATAGCCATCAAAGAACATGGCATATCCGCGTAGTTTGCCCCATAGCGGGAAGGTAAAGCCCAGCTCTAATGCGCCGTTATTTGTCGCGAAGTTCTGGCGTTTCATTAAACTGAGTTCGAGATAATCATCATTCCAGGCCCATTTATAAGCACCCGCTATTTCAAAATGGCCCATGTAATCATCGATATCCGGATTATCGTCACCTTTTGGATCACCAGGGAACTCCTTCTCATCTTCAGTGACTCGCCACCACGGCCGGAAACTCATCGCGAAATTACCTTTCTCAAACAAGAAGTCGGCATACACTCGATTCCAGCTGCGTGATAATAGATTACTACGGCCATTCGACTGATGCTCGACACCCACAGAGAACCCTGTATTGCCACCTAAAGGATGCCAGTCGAGCGGCGCAAGATAAAACATTTCAGGGCGATAATTGGTTTCACGGAAAGGCTTCGAAATGTTGTCGGAGTATACCTGCCACCAGGCTTCAATAGTGAAAGCGAAATACAAGCGATCTCCGTCAATGAACAACGAGTCATTGTTCAACGGTACTTTCACGCTGAGTTGGAATTTCGATTCGATGTTCTCAAAGTTATCTTCAAACTCTGGAATTTCATCATAGGCTTCATCATTCACACCACTCGTTGTCAGCACGGGCAGTACGTAATTCATTCGGTGCGGTGTGATTACAAATGGATTTTCTTCTGTCACCCATTCATTGATGAATCGTCTGGAGATGATACCAGGCTCAAAGGCTTCCGCAGCTTCTGGCGAGTCCTTAAATGTTTTTGCCCAGTCTCTGGCAATCGCTTCTTCATCGGGCTTATTCAGCAGTTGTTTACACGTTTTGCGAATATCACCGATAGTCTGGCTGTCATCTGCAACCTGAAGTTGATCTAACAGGCATTGTTCCAGCTTTTTTATATCCTGAGCCATGCTGTTTGTGCTAAAACTGGCAGCAACTATCACAGCAAGGCCAGAGAGTACGCGTCCTGACATCGTTCTCTGATCCTGAATCTTTTCTTTTACTATAGACGAGTTAATGCACTGTAGCCGTGAATTTTACGTCAAATTTTCAGACACTTCTGTCTGCTCTAAATCTTTCCCCAGCCAGCGCTGCATCACAACACACGCCGTTAGGTCTCCGCTAACATTCACCGCCGTTCGGCTCATATCCAGCATTCTATCGACACCTAATATCAATGCGATACCTTCAGACGGAACCCCCAAACTCTGTACCACAGTTGCCAGAATGATAATACCAACCCCAGGTGTACTCGGAGAGCCAATTGATGCTCCAACCGTTGTGACAGCCAGTAAAGCCAGTTGCGCGACCGAAAGTTCAACACCATAAACCTGAGTTAAAAAAATGGCGGCGCACATTTGATACAGCGCGGTGCCATCCATATTTACGGTAGCGCCTAATGGCACGATAAACTTAGAGACGGGCTGAGAAACGCCTAAATCGGTTTCCGCTGTTTTCATTGATAATGGCATCACCGCCGCAGAACTCGACGTCGAAAAGGCCAGAAGCTGGACACTACCAATCTTCTTAAGAAAATCTAATGGGTTGCGATGAGCCAGTAACAACACAATCAACAAATAGAATCCCAGTAAAAGCACCAACCCACACAAGACAGTTGCCATATAAGCTGCAACACCCACAATGGCATCAAAGCCCACCTGAATACAGATTTGAGCCAGTAAACCAAATACAGCAATAGGAGCCAGTTTCATTGCCCAACCGACAATTTTCATCGACAACTCTTGTACTGACACACAAATATCCAACAAAGGTTTTGCACGGGACGCAGACATGGAGACTAGCGCTACCGCAGCCAGTATGGCTAATAACACCACTTGAAACATCGAACGAGTAAGAATCGCTTGCGAGGGGTTGGTTGGAATGATTTGAATAATACGCTCAGGAATAGTGAGTTGACTGGTTGTCGCCAGCGCGGTCGGATCAATCGCGCTGGATTCTGCCGCGCTGATAATAGCCGTATTAATGTAATTGCCTGGCTGAATCACCATCGCGATCATTGCACCGATACAGACAGCAACTATCGTTGTTCCGACAAAGTAAGGAGCAATCCGCAGGCCGATTTTCTTCAGAAAGTCGACATTACCACTCATCGCAATGCCTAACACAATGGATGTTATCACCAACGGGATGACGACCATCTGTATCAAGGCAAGAAATAACTGACCGGGAAGCGCAAGCCAGGAGGCGGCCAGGTCTGCATTTTCCTGAGATAACACACCACCTGACGCTGGTGATAATAACAGGCCAATCGAAATACCTGCGGCCATCGCAATAAGCACCTGCGCCCAAAGGCGCTGGTGTCTTAACTTTGATAATCCTTCTCTAATCTCATCCAGAGGTTTGGAGGGATGAAATGCTTTCCCGCTAAAATAGCTCATAACGCCAGACTCTTTTTATCAACCAACTTTTAGTCTGTTAATCATAGACTAATTACCTTTGAACCTGACGACACGGATCAAACTCAGCGCTTCTCCAGGTGAATTTGCCGATAAGAAATCCGGAAAAACAGACTGTACAAAACAGGCACCGCGATTAATGTAAGCACGGTAGCGAACGTTAAACCACCCATTATGGTAACTGACATATCCGCGAAGAAAGCATCAAACAATAAGGGGACCATTCCCAGAATCGTGGTGATTGCCGCTAATGCCACCGGGCGAAGACGACTAAGACTGGCATCAACAATCGCCAAATGCTCTGCCTTACCTTCCTCAATCTGTAAATCAATCTCTTCAATTAAGACGATCGCATTTTTGATCAACATACCAAACAGACTCAGGAAACCCAGCAGTGACATAAAACCGAATGGCATATCGGCTGCAAGCAAGCCACTTAGTACACCGACTACAGCCATTGGCACAACCATCCAGATAATTAATGGCTGTCTGGCACGACCAAATAACAAAACTGAAATCAAAAACATGACGAGGAAGCCAGCAGGGAGCCCTGCTCCTAAAGCTTTTTGTGCATCCTGCGCACTCTCGAATTCACCGCCCCACTCCAGTTTGTAACCGTCCGGCAATGCAATTCCTTCGATATCCGACTTGATACGCGCTAACGCTCTCGCTGCCGATTCATTAAGCCCGGGTTCGGCCATGACCGTTATCGTGCGCACACGATTTCGTCGATGAATCAGTACATCTTCACTGGATAGCACCACGCCACCTGACAACTGAGTAAAAGGCACATAGCGGCGTTGTTGCGAACTCCAGACCTGACTGTTTTCAAGTGACTCAATCACCGAGACATCAGACGATGTCATACGCGCAATAATAGGATACGCATAATCACCATCCTGTAGCTGTCCTAATTCAACGCCCGTGCTGGCGTATTGAATGGTTTGCGTAAAATCACCACGAGATATGCCAGCTCGACCTGCATTATAACTGTCGTACTGAGTATTCAACGTCAGTCCTTTTTCACGCCAGTTATGTCGAACGTAGCGAATAGCATCGTCAGCCTGCATTATCTGCTTTGCCTGTTCCGCCAGTTCCCGGAGTACTGATGCATCCGGTCCGGAGAAACGAGCTTCCAGTTTAGCGCCGCCGCCAGGACCAAACTGTAACCTTTCCAGATAAAAGGCTGCGTTCAGGTCAGTTTGTTGAATCGACGACATAATTGTTTCAGCGATACCATCAATTTCATCCAGATTATCAACCCTGACGTAAAACAGGCCATAGCTTTCATTAGGAGCCTGAGGACCGTAAGTTAGCGTAAAGCGGTCTGCACCTCGCCCGACAAACGTGGTCAGCGAGCTGACACCGGGTTGTTCGATGATGAAGGATTCGGCTTTTTCCAGTTGAATCGCTGTTTGTCGAATATCCTGATCCTGTGGACCCCAATAATGAATGAAAAACAACGGAGCATTCGACGGCGGGAAAAAGCCCTGCTTCACAAACCCAAAGCTGGCATAAGCAATGAGAGTTATTGCTACTAACGTAGCGAGACTTAGCCAACGATACCGCAAGGCATTGTGAAGCAGGGAAAGATAGATTCGGTGAATGATCGAACGATGGGTATCAGATTGGGGAGGCGTTCCATCGCCGCTTGCTTCTGTACTCCTGGAGGTATGTTCGACGTTGTAAAACTTTGCGCCAAGTAGTGGCACGACGCTAACGGCCAGTACCCAACTCAGCATTAATGAAATCAATACCACTGCAAACAGGGAATAAAGAAATTCACCAGTCGCATCATCAGACAATCCAATGCCAGAAAAAGCAGCAATCCCAATGACGGTGGCGCCTAGCAATGGCCATTGTGTTCGCTTAACGATGAAGCTGGCAGATTCAACGGCTGACTTCCCTTGTTTCATTCGAAGCATCATGCCTTCGGCCACCACAATAGCGTTATCAACTAACATGCCCATTGCAATAACCATAGCGCCCAGAGAAATCCGCTGTAGTTGTAATCCCATCAACCACATGATCAAAATAGTGCCCATCACGGTAATCAGTAAGACTGAACCGACAACAACACCTGAACGCCATCCCATAAAGACACACAGGGTTAATGTAACCACAGCGACAGACATCACCAGATTGAAAATAAACCCATCAACTGACTGATCAACCAGCTGCGCTTGATCATAAACAGGCGTTAACGTGATACCTGCGGGTAATCGCTCCAGTAACTGATTTACTTTGGCATTAACGCGCTGACCAACTTCAACAATATTGACGTCATTAATAGCAGATACCGCCAGAGTAATAGCTGGATTGCCCTGATACCGCGTAATCAAAGGCTGGATATCAGCAGGCATAATTTTCAAATCAGCAATGTCACCCACACGAATTGTACGATTACTGCCTGGCAACACCATTGTCAGATTCTCTAACTGATTGATTCTATTTGAAGCATCTTCAACTAATAAACGTATCTGTTTACCATCAACCAGTATCCGGCCACCATTGAAGGGTCGGAGATTATCTCGAAACAGCCGTGTTAATTCAGGAAAGGAGATCCCCAAACCGGCTATCTGATGTGGATCGATAAAGGCAACGATTTGCTCCTGCAACACGCCACTCACTTCAACTTTACTGACACCTTCTGTGACCAATAACTCACGACGAATAATCCGTGAAAATTCTCGTAATTCATTGGGTGAAAAATCCGATGAACTAAGTGCGTAGTACAACCCAAATACATCACCAAAATCGTCATAAACAGAAGGTTGAGCCGCTCCCGGTGGTAAAGCCAATGCAGCATCTCGTAACCGCTTTCTAAGTTCATCCCAGATTTGCGGCAGTTCTTCTGAATCAAAGTTGGGTTTTACTTCTACGGTGATTTCCGACATGCCAGGTTTGGAGGTTGAGGTGACTCGTAACAGTTGCGGCATCTGTTGGATTGCAGTTTCCAACGGCTCTGTCACTTCGCGTTCCACCTGTACCGCGCTGGCACCGGCAAAACTGGTATTAACTCTCACTTGTTTAATGGTAAAGGCCGGATCTTCTAATCGCCCAATATTGCTTAATCCAATCGTGCCACCAATCACACACATTAGGATCATCAGCCAAATATTGACAGGCCGGGCAATAGCGTAACGCGCAAAATCCATGCTATAACTCCGCCTGGTAAGGCTTCACAAGCAACCCGGTACGCATTTTACTGGCTCCGGCTGCAACAACAGTATCGCCAGAAGACAACGCTCCATTGACTATCGCTATGTCATCTACAATACCCACTACATCTACAGCGACAGGCGAAACATTCGACTGTTCAGCGTTATAACGCCAAAGCGTAAAATTCGTTTTATCATCCGATACCAGGGCGGATAACGGCACAGCCATACCTTCTTTGTATTTATGAGTCGAAAATTTTAAAGAAAGTCGTGCTCTGGCCCCCGGTTGAATGACCCGATCTTTTGATGCAGGCATCGCAAAAACAACCTGGTAGGTTTGAGTAACCGGATCGGGCTGAGTTGCATGCTCAACGTACTTAACTGGGAATTGCTGGCCTGGATATGTCAGCAATTCAGCTTTGGCATCCGTTAACAGTGACTCAATGTGAGTACTTACCACCCTTTCAGGCAAGCTAACATGAAAGTAAATCTGAGAAACGTCCTGAATTCTTGCAACAGCTTCGCCCGGTTGAATATAAGCGGCGCGTTCCACCAGACGTTCGGCGACCTGTGCATTAAATGGAGCAATTAATTTGGTATTGTTCAAATCCCGGCGCGCACGAGCCAGTTCAACATCCGTCAATGCTCTTGCCGTCTTTGCCGAATCCAGTTGGCTTTGCGATACCAGCCCTTTTTGATACATGGATTCTATTCGGGTTAGATCTCTCTTTGCCTGAGACAGTCGGATCTCAAATTCCTGAACTCGCTGTTCAAAGGGTATTGGATCAACAGAAGCGATTAATTCACCCTGTCTGACCGACGCACCAGAACGTAGCGCCATCTGATTAATTCTTCCTGCTACTTCAAAACTGATATCCAGGGTTTTAACCGCTGCAACTTCCGCTGGATAAGTTTGATATCCCATATCATTCGCGGCAATCACAGAAGATAATTTCACCACAAGTGGCGAGTCGACTACTTTTTTCTCAGCCGTCGCCTCACTACACCCACTTAAAGAGAATACTGTAAGCGCCAGTATTACTAACTGTCTCATTCGTTTTTCCTGAATATTACCGGGATCTGTTGACCTTTGATGATGACTTTTACAGCCGTCAGCTACTTACTTATATAAGGCTTCAGATTCATCGTATTGTTCTTCTACACTGGCTATCTGAGCACCTATGAATTCGAACGCCATTTCACCCGCAAAGGTCAACAGACCCAACTGATTTAGATCGGTATAAGTGTTTCCGAACTGATTCACTGGCGGCAAGGTTAACACATTTACATTATGTGTAAACCTTGTTATTGATCTCTCAGTGTTATTTCCATAGGATGTCGCAACTTTCAAACAGCGTGGTAAAGACGGTGATTCAAGGCAGAGAACGAATTCTGAATGCAGCAAAAACCTGCTTTTTTCAGCATGGCTTTAAAACAACAACTATGTCGATGGTTGCCCGCTATGCAGAAGTTTCACGGGTGACTGTGCATAAATACTTTTCGAATAAAGAAGAGCTGTTTATCGCATTAATTGAAAATCATAAAAAAGAAAATCAGGACGTTATTGAATCAGTTCGACAACAACAGTTGCCGGTATGGGAAGCAATAGAACAGCTTATGCGGCATATGTGTAAGCCAATATTTGATGAAATATCAAACTTCATCATTCGTGACGAACTGGTTTATTACGCCAATAAGTTAAGTAGTGACGCAGTGCAATGTCATGCGCTTGATTTCAGACAGGCCATGTCATCAATGATTAAACAAGCCGTCCGGAATAATGAAATGCAGTTAGACAGCACCGGACTCACTGCAGATGACATAGCCAAATTAATTGATTTAGCATTGATGGGGCTGGCGCATTCATCAATGCCCACAGACTCCAGAGAAGATATTCTTAAAATTATTCAACTGTATCGGACCACAACCTCAATTTGAGCACTTTTTGATAACGACAGTGACTATGACAGTGGTTAAAAATCGTTATCACCAAACAGGTATAACCAATTGATTTAATTAAAGTGTCATCAATTGACGCTCATATGACGTAGTGAATTAATCGCATTTTCGTGCCTCACCCCGCAAGCTTGGTCTCGACGATGTTTGCAACGATGGAGAAACCACTGTGATACTTGATGCCAGGAAACTGAAACAACTGAGAAACGAAAAAGGCTGGTCGCAAGAACTGCTTGCGAAAACGTCCGGCTTATCACTCAGAACAATTCAGCGCTTAGAGTCAGGTGAACGTGCGTCGGCTGAATCAATGTTAGCGATTTCAGCAGCACTGGAACTTTCTCCAACAGCATTGCAATCATCTTCAGATTCATTAGCAATTACATGGTCGAGGAGAATGATTATGCAAGGTATAGTTGGCATGGCAGTGATTATCGCTGCAATTGGTATGTTATTTAAACTGGCGGGAAACGCACCGATATTTATTGACCATTTTGGTCTCGCCTTTCTGGTGCTGTTTGCCTATGCAGCAACAATTGTGTCATTTGGCATGGATGGATTTGTGAAGTCTCTCACAGGACTGAAATGTTTGTTCACTCAACAAATTGAAGGCGGTAATCCGGCGAAATACCTCGCCCGAATTTATCGTAGTCAAATCACCTTCTGGTATGGTTCCGCGTTGTTGGCAACCTTTATTGGTGCCGTTGCTATTCATGGCAATGTTAGTGAATCTATCGAATTTCACCGCACCTGGTCGATAAACATTTTAGTCTTTGTCTATGCATCGATTATTTGTGAAGGTGTTCTACGTCCATTGGCTATAAAACTGGAAACCTGTGATTTAAGCCAATAACAACAAACCGCGAGTGGCTATATGACCACAAGGAAAAGTAACAATAGAAAGGAATGAACAAGATATTAATGCAGGGATGGTAAAAGGAAATAAAAAATTGCGCTGATAGCCGACTGGCTCAGCGCAATATATCAGACTCTACTTTCCTCATTGGCCAGAATTTGTCTGGCTGAGAAAATATATTTAGCCATAGTCTCATCATCCAGGTCCGCAGATACAGACTTTAGATAACCCACTAACCCTGCAAGAAGAATATCTGAAATATCCGCATTTACATCTTTCCCCAGTAACATCGCAGAGCGCATAGACGATATAAATGCTTCAATATCGATAGACTGAACCGATGCATCCTGGCGTCGGATTAAATCCGTTTCATCAATAAAAATACCTAATTGCCGAAACCCCTGAACCATCGCCTGAAGCGTTGAAATCGTTGGGTTTCGTTTTGCGCTGGCTGAATGGCTCAGGTATCCACTTAGCGTTCTGGCAGCAACTTTACCAGGCGCGCATTGCTCGATCGAAAGAATTAAATCTTTTACCGATAAATCATGCTGCTTCAAAATACGATATGTGTTTTCTCGAAAAACATCCCCGATCACACACGATTCGTCTACCGCTATTTCATTAGCGAGCATTCGTTAACCCCTGTAAAATTCATTATTTACCTCAATCAATTGAGAAGCTCTTGATCCGTAGATGGCTGGATTAAACGTCCTGTAAAAATTTAAACAGTTGAACCGTGAGACACAATTCCTGTCTATTTAACAAATGAAGAGTTAACCAGATTTAATCAAACGCTTTATGACAGCCAGATTCACTTAACACAATTGATCACTATCACAGCAAGTTTTAACTGCAAAGCAACTATTTGAATATCACCTCTGCTATTACCGTATCCATTTACATACTCATAAACGTTTTTTGTTCTCTCTTTTATGCCCCGGAGAAATCCGAGTTACAAAAAACTTATTTATCAGTACGTTATACGTAAAAACAATAGCAAAATACTGCTTCTGATAATGCTCAAATAACGCCTTTCAACTTGGTTTTACTGATATATAACTAAAATTACATTGTCCATAACAGGCAAGTAACTCAGGCAATATATCGCATGTCAGCACAGTTTCCAAAAATGTTAATTATAGAAATTGGATAAAAAACATCTTTGATTTCATTTAGTGTATTCCCGCACGTAAAAATGTAACTGACAACACCCGCTGAATTGTTATTTTATTTTCGCTAATTAAGCAAAGAGAATCCTATGCGGCTTCTGCGCTGGTCATCAATTCGATGCCAATCGCAGGATCAACATTCAGCACGGCTGTTAATCTGAAATATAAATCCATATGAATAATCCCTTTACCACTTTCCATGCGTGAAATGGTCGAGTGAGATACATCCACCATTTTTGCCAGGCCGCGAACCGATAATCCTTGCTCTTCACGACTTTCTTTTAACCACTCGATAACCAGATTTCTGTCAAAGTTATCGCCAAACACCGTTCTTTTCATATCAACCTCTCGCCTCATTCAAATCATTCTTCAACATAATGGATCGAACAGCATCAGACGGATCGACTCCTAATGTCTGACACAAATCACAGAATTCACAGATGTCGATACGGCGCTGTAAATTCTCCAGCTTGTTTAACGAAACTTTGTTAAGTCCCAATTTTTGGCTTAACTGTGCCTGAGTCATACCAAGGCTCTTGCGTTGATCGACCAGCCACTGGACGAGCATTTTTACTTCTGTTGTCATACGAATCCCCGAATTTAAACTGCAAATTTTGCACTAAAGTACCTTTTTGGCACACATTTAACCATTTGAATCATGTTAATGCAATATTAAGCACTATAAAACATTTTTAACCTTTTAATGCACTCTCAGCTGATCTTCTGTCGATTTAAACAACAAAAATGCTCCATAAACGTCGGTTAAACCGATGTTTTCATAGAAGATCAATAGACTGAAAAATAAAGAGAAATGTAGGCGAATACTGATATTACCTGACGTGGAATGGTGTTGACCTGAAGTTTTTCTTCCCTCCCGTTTAACGTTAAATTATCGTAAACTTATTACGCAAAAAAATGCAGGCAGGTGATTTCCTCAGCACCTACGACATGCCTGCTAAATGATGTGTAATACGTGAAGTGAACTCGGTCGGTTAGGATGAAACCATTCCCGTCCCTCTTTCCAGGATAAATATACCAACCAAAAGGCCGTTAAAAAATAAGGAGTTAGGTGGGAATGGTTCCGATATGGAGGTTTTAGTGAGCGTTTTTTACGTTATTCAACCAGGTAAGTTCCTGTTCCAAAAGCAATATGAACACCCGTTTCATTGTGAAGCTCCATGCGGCAAACACACACTTTATTGCCTGCACGGATAACTTTCGCCGTTGCAATGAACTCTTCTCCAATGCCAGGCCTTAGAAAATCAGTACGTAGATCGATAGTGCCAACGTTCTTAATACGCTCAGCAAATGCCGCTGGGTTAGATGCCTCTACTCGTTCAATAATCCCACCAATAGCAATCAAACCGCCGGCAACATCCAGAACGGCAGCCGTAACGCCTCCATGTAAAATTCGTCGATGTGGATTACCAATAAACTTATCCTGCCAGCGAAACCGAACTTCAACGTCATCAATTTCATAGCGGGTAATTTCCAGTCCCAATAACTGATTGAATGGCATTTTATCGATAAAAACTGATGCAACTGTTTGTAAAAGCTGCTCTTTATTAAGTTCCATAAGATACTTCTCGTTGCTCAATGATAGTCATAGCTCCTGAATCATAGAGTGGTTTAACCAGATAAACAAACAGACATTAGCCATGAGTTCATATAAAATGGCGGCGCTTTTCTTCAGGAGATATGTTTGCCAGAGATATGACATCCAATCTAATCGACACCACCCTGTCAGCAACCTTTGGTTACAGCGAATTCCGTCCGGGACAAAAACAGGTTATAGAAGCAGCATTATCTGGTCAGGATTCATTAGTTCTGATGCCGACAGGAGGTGGAAAGTCTCTTTGTTATCAGGTTCCAGCCGTTATCTTTCCGGGCGTGACTATTGTCATTTCTCCGTTAATCTCTTTGATGAAAGATCAGGTCGACGGTCTGAAGGCAAACGGTATCCCATCTGCTTATATCAATGCTACTGTGCCAGGTTTTGATATTCTGAACATTCTTTCAGCTGCTCGACACGGTCAGATTAAATTACTGTATATCGCCCCCGAGCGCGTGTTGAAACCTGATTTTCTGGAACGTCTTCGCGAACTCCCAATCAATCTGTTTGCCATTGATGAAGCCCATTGCGTCTCTCACTGGGGTCATAATTTCCGTCCCGACTACGCCAGGCTTGGTGAACTGAAACAGTATTTTCCGGGCGTGCCTATGATGGCACTGACCGCCACCGCCGACAGAGCAACACGGGGAGATATCGTTGATCAACTTCGTCTGGATAATCCCTGGAGTCAGGTCAACAGTTTCGATCGACCCAATATTCGTTACACACTTGCTGAAAAATTCAAACCCTTACAGCAGGTCATGCAATGGCTAAAAGAACAGGATGGAAACAGTGGAATTATTTATTGCACCAGTCGTAACCGAGTCGATGAAGTAACCCGACAACTCGCCGGACACGGCTACAATGTCGCCGGGTATCATGCAGGGCTTGAACAAGAGGAAAGAAATCGAATTCAGGAAGCGTTTAGCCGGGATGATGTCACGATTATTGTTGCTACCGTGGCTTTTGGTATGGGCATCAATAAACCTAATATTCGATATGTTATCCATTACGATATTCCTAAAAACATTGAATCCTATTACCAGGAAACGGGCAGAGCTGGCCGGGATGGACTACCCGCAGAAGCGATGATGCTGTTTGATCCGGCTGATATTCCGCGAGTTAAATTACTGTTTTCCAATATTGAAGATGAAGAAAGGCGTCGAGTCGAAGAACAGCGATTCAATGCCATGGCGGCATTTGCGCAAGCACAAACCTGTCGACGGCTGGTGCTACTCAATTATTTTAATGAATACAACCAAACCCCCTGCCAGAATTGTGACATCTGCCTTGACCCTCCAAAACGTTTCGACGGCACTATAGATGCACAAAAAGCACTTTCTTGCGTTTACAGGCTCGGACAGCGCTTTGGCATAGGCTATGTTATTGATGTACTGCGGGGCTCAAGCATCCAACGCATTAAAGATTATGGTCATGACAAGCTTTCAACCTGGGGAATTGGCGCTGATGAATCACACGAATACTGGTTGAGCGTCATAAGACAATTGATTCATTATGGCTTTATTATTCAGGATATTACTCAGAGTTCAGTATTAAAACTCACTGAGTCTGCCAGGCCGGTGCTGCGTGGTGATGTGGAACTAATGTTAGCGGTGCCAAGAATTAACCCGAAACCTCGTCAGACAAAACGAGCACATCCGGTGAATTATGATAAGAAACTCTTCTCATTGTTAAAGAATCTCAGAAAACAAATTGCAGATGACGATGGTGTTCCGCCTTACATTGTATTCAATGATGCAACTTTAGCAGAAATGGCTCAGGATCAACCGGTCACAAATGAAGGATTTCTGGCAATAAATGGCGTAGGGAAAACAAAGCTGGATCGTTATGGTGAACAGTTTATGCGGTTAATCGAAAAATATACCGGCGGCTAGAAAAATAACTGAGATAAAATCATCGGAATACCAGAATAACCTGATATTCCGAAAAAGCTATTATCGGCAAAATACCGATAACAAACTGGAAAGACTTACTTCATTTGAGCGTAGTAAGCTGCCAGATTTTCCATATCAGCGTCTGACAGAGGCATCGCCATAGGAGCCATTACTGGATCTTTACGAGTACCGTTTTTAAACGCTTTTAGTTGCTTAACAAGGTAAGCTTCTTTCTGGCCAGCCAGGTTAGGATAAGCATCAATCATGCTCATACCGTTAGCACCGTGACACGCTGCACACATTGCAGCTTTAGCCTTACCTGCAGCAGCATCACCAGCGGTAGCTGAGAAAGCAGCTGCTCCCATCAATAGTCCTAATAGCAGGTTCTTGTTCATTTAGACCTCATTCAAGCAATTCACCAGATTTACTTGTTCAACTATTTGTTTGGTCATATGTTCAAACTACCAGACCAACATTAGAGCAATATTTCACCATCACAGGTTAATCCGCTCTGGCAATAATCAGACAAATTCGACCTTAAAACCAACAGGTTGGTGTATCAGGTCTCACTGGCATTAGTTTAAGTTAGTATTTTCCGGCCAATAGGATATGCAAACCAGTTCAAAATGAAAAGCGACATTTTGCCTTCCTGCAACTTTATCGCAATAAATTATGAACATATATACCTATAGCAGGGAGGAACTCTGTTTGTTATAACCAGCGTCTATATTCAGTCATAATCAACATTCCCCGGTTTTTAAGTATAGCTGGATTTTGCTATATTTCTTCCTGTTAAACGCTATTAATTACCTTACGTTATAAGTAAAAACTTGCAGAATCCACTTTCTATGCTTTACATCAAAACCATCGATATTCCGGACAATCAAATTATCCTGGGTTGTCACTCAATGCCGGATCAGGACATTTTCTTCAACCTTATTAAAGAGACCTTTGAGAAAGAATTTACTATTCAGGAAACTAATGTAGGCGCTGACCGCTGGCAGGTCAGAATGACATGGCAACATGCACACTGGGTTCTCAATTTCGATGAATACAGTGATAGCCTGTGGATTGAAGCAGCCGATCCACAATCCGCTCAAAAATTCCCTTTGCTCATTGAAAAATTAGCAAATTATTTCCCTGCGACTTATTAAATCCGAGATAAAACAGGTATAGTAACCAGCCGAAATACTGGTTATTTGCCTTGTTACGGTACGACAATTTCAATGACTAATTTTTTTGATCGACTATTGTTCATTCGGCGACTCATTGTAGCCTGGGTTACACTCATTCTGTTGAGTGTTACTTTTCCTGCATTAGCCCTTCATCTTGATCAAATTGATGTATCTCAGCTAGAAAATCAGAGCCTGTCATTGCATGACCGTTTGCACTTTCAACTCTCTCCGATTGATATTCCGCTCAAAACCGTCCTCTCATCACCCGACTGGCATCATGCCACTGAGTCACTGGCTAACTCTCGCACCACATTCAGATTAAATGACCAGGCATTATGGTTAATGGGCACTTTCAAAAATGGGAGTGAAGAACGTTGGCAAGGCGTTGTAAATTATCAATATAAACAGACCCGCTCTTTAGAATTTTTTCTTGTTGATCAACGAACTGGACGAATTTTAAAACAGTTGACGACAGGAACCGGACTTAGATTCAGTCAACGAGAACTGCCTATTCGCACGTTTTCGTTTTCAATGATGCTCGAACCAGAGCAAGAAGCAGATTTGTATATCAAAGCTATCGATGATGGACTGGTTGTTGTCGATCTCGCGTTATGGCAAAAAGACAGCTTTGAACGTCATATTAGTCAACAGAATCTCACTACCGGAGCAGTCATCGGTATTCTAATCATTCTGTCCTGTTTCTGTATGATCATGCATATTATGGTCAAAGAGCCATCTACTCTGTATTTAAGTGGCTTTTTAAGTGCCTGGGCCATGTTGTTTGCCACGCAACATGGTATTGCGTTCGAGTTTATCTGGCCTGATACGCCTGAAGTTAATAAAACCGCAACCAGTGTTGTTGCCGGAATCAGTTTGTTATTCCTCAGCCTGTTCGCACAAAAATCTCTGCAAAATCAAAAACACTCTCTGATTGAACGATTGCATCTGAGTAATATTTTATTGTCCGTTGCCGTTATTTTCCTGCCCTTATATACACCGGCTTCTCTTCATCTGGCGTTACTCGCTATTGCCAGTTTAATTATCGTGACAAGCTGTATGCTACTCGCATTCATGTTGCTACTGGATGACCAACCTTATTCACGGGCACAAGCCTTTATCTGGACTGCATTCACACTCGGCATTTCACTGGTCATGTTGAGTCAATATGGTGTGATCGCTGAATCCTGGCTCACAGAATACATTGTTCTGGTCATTTCCATCATCACAACCTTTATCACAGCCAGTAAGGTGGGTAGCCAGTACAATTTAAAAGGTGAAAAAAAGAAAAGTTGGACCTCACAAGCCAGTACCGTATTGCAGCAGTACTACGACATTTATCAAAATGCTGTTGAAGGTATTTTCACCTGTAATCTGGATGGTCAATTGATCTCAGCCAATCCAACAATGGTACACACCATGGGGTTTAAGAACTTTTCAGAGATGAAAAGCAGTTGTCTTAAGTCCGGTATTTTACAAATATTTGCCAGCACAGATCAGGGTGAGAAACTATTTGAAGAAGTCATTACCAATGGTTTTGTCAGCAATCGGGAAATTAAATTTACCCGGCCAGACAACCGTCATATCTGGTTACTGGTGTCGATGCGCATCTCGCCAACAGCTGATAATAAACAGATATACGTCCACGGCGCAGCGGTGGATATCACAGAAAAGCATCAGGCTAACCAACATCAAACATATATATCTTCTTATGATTCAGTCAGTGGCGCGCTCAATCGACAGCAATTTGAAAAAACTATCCAGCGAGCATTGATCAACTGGGAAAAGGATAATAACGAAGCCGTTGTTTTATATATCGACGTCAATAACTTCGAACTCATACGTGAAAGCTGCGGTACTACTGCGGGTGATTCACTCGTTCGTCAAATCAGTGAACAATTAAAGGCAACACTGAAAGATACAGGTGAACTGGCTCGCATTGATTTGGATACGTTCGCAGTTTGCCTTGTTAACCGCACGAGTAATGAAGGTTTTGCGATAGCATATCGCCTGGTTGAATCCATTAAAGAATTCAGATTTGTCTGGGAAAATAATATCTTTAATGTCGGTTTATCAATAGGTATGACAACCGTATACCCACAAGATAAATCAGCTTCTCAGCTTATTTCTCGCGCTGATGCGGCGTGCCAGATAGCTCGTTCAAAAGGCACAAATCGTATTCATATTTTTGCCGAAGACGATAATGCTGTTGATTATAAAAAGTCCGATGTTGAATGGATAAGCATTATCAATCAAGCTATTGAAAATAATCGCTTTATTCTGTTTTTCCAAAAAATCACTGCACTGAATACTGAACAACATAAGATGAGTTACGAATTGTTGCTTAAGATTAAAAGTGAAGATGACAGTCTGATGTCGCCTAATACTTTTATACCGGCAGCAGAACGATATGAATTAATGCCAGCTATAGATCGCTGGGTTATTTCAACCTGGTTCCGCTGGGTTTCACAGCATCCTTTGCATCTTGATGATTTTGAGCTGTGTTGTATCAACATTTCAGGTTCTTCAGCAGCCGATTTAGAATTCAGGGAATTTCTACATCAGCAATTCAGACAATACGATATCCCTCATAATAAAATCTGTTTTGAACTGACTGAAAAATCAACCATCGTCAATCTTGCTACAACTCTGGAATTCATCAGTGCCTTTAAAGAATTAGGGTGTAAATTTTCTCTGGATGATTTCGGTAGCGGCTTTTCTTCTTATGGCTATCTGAAGAACCTGCCGGTTGATTTTATAAAGATCGATGGCGATTTCGTGAAAGATCTGGTGATCGATCCAATTGATAAAGCGATGGTTAATTCAATTAATGGCGTTGCTCAGGCTATTGGTAAGAAAACAATTGCAGAGTCAGTAGAAAGCGAAGAAATATTAAACGAGTTAAAGGAAATCGGCGTTGACTATGTGCAGGGCCGACATATTCACCCGCCCGCTCCGCTAAGCAAAATCATTATTTCCTGACCAGGGAATGAAAGCATTCATGGCCACTGATGAAGATGAGACAGGTGTAAATAACAGCAAAATGCACCAGGCAAATGTCTGTTAGCTGTTATTTAATTATTTACGTGCTTCCCTGATCCCTCTGATGCAAATCATCAATAAAATCAGTAATTCAATAATAGAAAACAATGGCTTGGCATTTTCCATGAAATACCATAAGGCGTGTTCTTGTCCTGCAAATAACCATGAATTTATTTCAGCAAATGCATGGAATATTGATTCTGGATGCTTGTAGCCATATGAAACCGGATATTGAATCAATGCTAACAGGAACACAAAGCTCAGCCACTTGTACATCGTGATTAAGCGAAACTCTTCCTGATAAACTTTCAGCTCATACTGATTTGGCATCAATACTCGCGCGACAGCAGATGAAGGCGAACCGTCATCTCTCAGCCTGAAATTTGCGGTTATTCGCTGACTGATCGTATATCGATTCAATACCATGTACATAGATATCAAATAAAAACCAATATAAAACGTAAAATAACTCCACCCCCAAACCAGAAAAACTGATTCATAGAAGGTTTCGTAAACCGTTCGACCGATAATCCACATGAACAACAAAATCAAACTTAACCAACGTAGATTGGGTTGTTTTGCACCAATGATGAAAATACAAACGAGCAGAATTGCATAGACAGAGTCAAACAATGGGAAGATAAAAATTGAATACTGATCAAGCACTATAGCGTTCTTCACTCAGGTAAATCGTAGAAAAATCAAGCCATTTAACTACGCACGGAGACCGACAGTCAGCACACAATATACGCAATAAATTAACCGTGTGCCATCAATGAATTTACATATAGTCTTATTTCCTACTAAAGGGAACAAAAAGTTTTGAACCTTTTTAGCCGAAACCTCTCTCTTGTGAGTAGAGACTTAGAAAACAGTCCCTGATAAGAAAAGTTATCACAACTCCATATAACAGGACGTCTTGCGATAACACATGAGATATAAACGCCTGACGACATAAATATTCAAATGGGGTAAGTAACCAGAGTGTGCAGATCTTTGCAGGTGGAATTTTGTTCGAGCTCAGTGAACCATTGAAGCTTCGTAGAGTCAGCCACTCTCTAGAGCCTTCAGTTAGTAATAAAAAGACAGAGATATTTTCAAAAGCTCATTTATCACTGGTATCAATTGCATTATCAATCGCCTGGCAATCACATTAAGTTATCAAATAATAATTAACTGTAGTCACTTTAAGAATGCACCATTCAACATCGAGACATTGAAGGATTCAAATCAGGCACAATTTATAAATTAAGAAAATCTTTTACTATTACAGGAACAATTACACTATAATTAATTGGACGAGACAAGTATATAATATAAAAATTATCCGTACCGTTAAGAATATAACAAAACACATTGAAGCAATAAGTGTTTAATATTAGTTAATTATATATTGCCTAATTAAGTGTTTTTTTAGCGCTAGTGGGTTGTAAATAAACATTTTATTCAATTAGAATCGAACTAATTCCGAATCATGGCGGGCGCCAGACAACAGCGAGGCATAAAGGATATCTTTAATTCTTTGTTCTTTATGCCTCTGCTGGTTGTCAAATAACAGGCATCCTTGCATTCATCAAACTTCTGTATCTTCCCTCATGCATTAAGATGAAATTCTTACTGCGACCTTAATTAATAAAACTTTTCCCGACCAAATAATATCTGGCAACTTTCAACGTTGTGATTTTCACAACACCAAAGTTTGTTTACATGTGATTACTAAAGTTACTTTTTGTTGACCATTTGGTCAGCTTGTTGTTACCATCGACCAACCTTGTATCTAAAAATGATAATAAAACCGTTTATCAAGGGAGGTCCTGATGAAAGGATCACACGATATTACTAATGCACGACTGTCAGATGAACAATATCAAGACCACTTTACCGATATTGCTCCACCGCTGACAGACCGACAGGCTCAAATAGAAAGCGAGCGCTGTCTGTTTTGTTACGATGCTCCATGTATCACAGCATGCCCATCAGATATTGATATACCTGGTTTCATCAGAAAGATTTCTGTTAAAAATCTAGATGGTGCCGCTCAGGATATTCTGAGTGAAAACATATTAGGTGGCAGCTGTGCCAGAATTTGTCCTACTGAAGAACTTTGTGAAGAAGCTTGTGTTCGCAACAAACAAGCTGAATGCAAACCTGTTGATATCGGCTCACTCCAACGCTATGCGCTGGATAACCGACCTTCACAAAAAGCTCAACCTTTTGAACGCCAGGCAGAAACGGGCAAGCGAATTGCCGTTATTGGTGCCGGACCCGCTGGTCTTGCCTGTGCGCATCGACTTGCAGTCTTTGGACACAACATCGATCTGATTGATGCCAAAGAAAAAGCCGGTGGACTCAACGAATATGGTATTGCCGCTTACAAACTGACCGAAGACTTTGCCCAGAAAGAAGTAGATTTCATTCTGGACATCGGTGGTATTACTCTCAAACCAAATACCCGACTGGGTTCCGACATAACACTTGATCAACTTAGTCAGGACTATGACGCTGTTTTCGTTGGAATTGGATTACAAAATACCAATGACCTAGGCATTGACGGCGAAGATCTACCGGGCGTCATTGATGCGGTAGATTACATCGCAGAACTCCGCCAAACCTCTCACCTCAAAGAGCTTGCCGTCGGTAACGATGTAATTGTTATCGGTGCAGGTAATACCGCAGTAGATATTGCAGTCCAAACCAGGAAACTGGGGGCTGAAAACGTCACGATGGTTTATCGCCGTGGTGAGAAACAAATGTCTGCGACCTGGCATGAACAGGAAATTGCGCAAACCAATGATGTACGCATCCGTACATGGGCCAAACCTGTCAGCCTTGAAGGTGACAAAGATGGCGTCTCATCAATCACTTTTGAACGTACAAAGCTTGAGAATGATCGTCTGGTTGGAACTGGCGAAAACTTCACGCTAAAAGCGGATGTGGTGTTTAAAGCGATTGGTCAGAAATTTGATAACGGACCTCTGGCAGGCAATACAGCGCTGCCTGAACTGGTCGCAGGAAAAATCAAAGTCGATGAACACTGCAAAACCACACTAAATAACGTGTGGGCTGGCGGTGACTGTATTAACGATGGCGAAGACCTGGCAGTAGTTGCAGTAAAACACGGCAAGCTGGCTGCGGCATCCATCCATCAATTTCTGACTGAGGACGCATAAGCATGGCAGATTTAACGAATAACTTTGTTGGCATCAAATCGCCTAACCCATTCTGGTTGTCTTCAGCGCCTCCGACAGACAAAGCCTATAACGTCATTCGTGCGTTCGAAGCTGGCTGGGGCGGCGTTGTCTGGAAAACACTTGGCGAAGATCCCGCTCCTGTCAATGTTAGCTCCCGGTATGGTGCTATCTACGGTAAAGACCGGACAGTTACCGGTTTCAACAATATTGAGCTAATCAGTGACAGACCACTTCAAATCAATCTTGATGAAATTACTCAAGTTAAGAAAGACTGGCCTGACAGAGCAATGGTTGTCTCACTCATGGTTCCCTGTGAAGAGCAATCCTGGAAAAACATTCTTCGTCGTGTTGAAGACACAGGTGCGGATGGTATTGAACTGAACTTTGGTTGTCCTCATGGTATGCCTGAGCGCGGTATGGGAGCTGCTGTCGGACAAGTACCAGAATACGTCGAAATGGTAACGCGTTGGTGTAAAGAGCACTGCAACATGCCAGTAATAGTCAAACTGACGCCTAATATTACCGATATTCGACAACCTGCCGAAGCCGCTGTTCGTGGTGGCGCAGATGCCGTTTCTTTAATAAACACAATAAATTCCATCACATCAGTAGACCTCGATAGTATGTCACCTGTACCATCTGTCGATGGTAAAGGAACGCACGGCGGCTATTGTGGCCCGGCGGTAAAACCTATTGCGCTCAGTATGCTTTCCGAAATTGCCCGAAATAATCCAACCCGGGATATTCCGATTTCAGGTATTGGCGGCATTATGAACTGGCGTGATGCCGCAGAGTTTATGGCGCTGGGTGCCACCAATGTTCAGGTGTGTACTGCTGCGATGTTATATGGCTATGACATCGTTAAAGAGATGACTGACGGCCTTAGTCGCTGGATGGACAGCAAAGGCTTTAAAACCATTGAAGACTTTGCAGGTAAAGCAGTACCAAATACCACTGACTGGAAATACCTGAATATCAATTTCAAATCAGTGGCCGATATCGACGAAGAAAACTGTATCCAGTGTGGGCGATGCTTTGCCGCGTGTGAAGATACATCTCACCAGGCAGTGAAATTCGAAGATAAATCAGATGGTACACGCCGTTATTTTATCGATGAAGAAGAGTGCGTAGGTTGTAACCTGTGTGAAATTACTTGTCCGGTCGAAGATGTCATTACCATGAAATCAATTGATACCGGCAAGCCATTTATGAACTGGACACAGGACCCACGTAATCCGTTCAGAGAAAAGTCTGAGTAACTAAAGCCATGTCGAGCCGATGATTCCGTCGGTTCGACATATGTTTGATAAGGCTAGATAGCAATGGCAAGAATAGTAAAAAGCGGTTTAATTCAGTGCAAGAATCCAATCAATGACGAAAGCGTGCCAGTTCATAAGATTCAACAGGCCGCTTTAGAACATCACATCAAATTCATCGAAGATGCCGGAAAACAAGGCGTTCAAATTCTTTGTTTACAAGAAATCTTTAATGGCCCGTATTTTTGTCCTTCTCAGGACCCTCGCTGGTACGAAGCAGCAGAGCCAGTTCCAGGCCCAACCATAGAAATCATGCAAGACCTTGCCAGACAATACGAAATGGTCATTATCGTACCTGTCTATGAGATGGCTCAACCAGGTGTGTACTACAATACCGCCGCTGTTATTGATGCGGATGGTTCCTACCTCGGTAAATACCGTAAGAAACATATTCCTCACACCAGTGGTTTCTGGGAAAAGTTCTTCTTTAAGCCTGGCGATAACGAATGGCCGGTATTTCAAACACGCTATGCAAAAATTGGGGTCTACATCTGTTATGACCGCCATTTCCCGGAAGGCGCAAGAATTCTTGGTGCCAAAGGCGCAGAGATTGTCTACAACCCTTCTGCAACCGTAGCAGGCTTATCTCAACATCTCTGGAAACTGGAGCAACCTGCTCATGCCGTAGCAAACGGTTACTACATGGGCTGTATCAACCGGGTTGGGACAGAAGCTCCGTGGAATATTGGCCGCTTTTACGGAAGTAGTTATCACGTTAATCCTCGCGGTGAGATCATTGATGTTGCTTCGGAATACGAAGAAGAACTACTGGTCAGTGACCTCGATCTTGACGTTATCGAAGAAGTTCGCAAAGTATGGCAGTTCTACCGGGATCGTCGACCTGAAACTTACGATGTGATCACCGAGATTTAGGAGGATCCCATCATGAGTGTTTCAACAACTATTTCGGTTAATCAGGAACGTTTGTGGCAAAGCTTGATGGACATGGCAAAAATCGGTGCCACAGAAAAAGGTGGCGTCTGCCGTCTGGCGCTGACTGACCTGTGCAAAGAATCCCGGGATCTGTTTGTCAGTTGGTGTAAAGATGCCGGATGTACAATCAGCATTGACAAAATGGGCAACATTTTCGCGCAACGTCCGGGAAAAAATCCATCACTCCCACCCGTTGTGATGGGCAGTCACCTGGACACACAACCAACCGGTGGAAAATTTGATGGTGTTTATGGCGTACTGGCTGGTTTAGAAGTTATACGCACATTAAACGATCATAATGTGGACACCGAAGCGCCAATCGAAGTATCTGTCTGGACTAACGAAGAAGGCTCTCGTTTTGCACCTGCTATGGTTAGCTCAGGCGTATTTGCCGGTGTATTCTCTCTGGAATATGGCTTATCTCGCGAAGATTTAGACGGCAAGACCATGGGTGAAGAACTGAAGCGCATTGGCTACGCAGGTGAAGCAGAAGTAGGAAACCGCCCGTTTAAAGGCTTTTTTGAAGCGCATATTGAGCAAGGTCCGATTCTTGAAGATGAAGGCATCACACTCGGTGTGGTAACTGACGCACAAGGCCAGCGTTGGTATGAAGTAACCCTGGTTGGTCAGGAAGCTCATGCAGGTCCGACGCCAATGCATTCCAGAAAAGATGCATTAGTTGGTGCCGCGAAAATCATCGACAAAGTGAATCAAATCGGTCTTGCCAATGGTCCACTGGCTTGCGCTACCGTTGGATTAATTCAGTCATACCCAAATTCTCGTAATGTCATTCCCGGCAAAGTTTTCTTCACCATTGACTTCCGTCATCCGGATGACGACATCCTGACCAAAATGGATAGCGAACTCAGAGAATTTATAACTCACACATCTGAAGCACAAGGTCTGGAATTAACGTTCGAACAAATCTGGTATTCGCCTCCCGTAGCTTTTGCAGAACAATGCGTGAATAGCGTAAGAAATGGAGCAAAAGCACGCGGATTATCTCACCGCAATATCGTGAGTGGCGCGGGACACGATGCGTGTTATATCGCTCGTGTTGCACCAACCGGAATGATCTTTGTGCCGTGCGAGAATGGCATTAGCCACAATGAAATAGAAAATGCAGCACCAGAGCATCTCGCAGCAGGATGTAACGTACTGTTTGATGCTGTTGTGGCTTGCGCCAACGATATTTAAGTACGTAGAAAGAAGCGTCTGTAAGCAGATTATCTTGCTTGCAGGCGTCTTCTTCATTTCAGCCAGCAAACAGCTCAATAATAACAATCAGGAGCGCAGCAATGGCAACACCGGAAACTTCGACTGTAATTGCCAGGGATGACTATGTAGAACTTTCAGCGGGTAATGATGTGTTATCAAGCTCGCACTATAACGACGATATCGCGCCCACTCAGTTAAAGCAGCGAACCTGGAATACCTGGAACGTCGCTGCACTATGGGTTGGGATGGCGATTTGTGTACCAACATATACGCTGGGTGGTGTGCTAACCGCTTACTTTGGATTATCGGTGACAGAAGCACTGATCACCATCTTACTGGCAAATATCATTGTTCTGATCCCGCTGACATTAAACGCTTTTCCTGGCACTAAATACGGCATCCCCTTTCCAGTGTTACTCCGATCATCTTTTGGCGTTACGGGCTCCAACATTCCCTGTCTTATTCGCGCTCTGGTTGCTTGTGGCTGGTTTGGTATTCAAACCTTATTCGGTGGTATAGCAATTCATTTACTCTTCAGCGCCATTATTCCAGGTTGGGAATCGCTGGGTGGTGCTGGTGAAGTGATTGGATTCTTTCTCTTTCTGACACTCAATCTGTACGTCGTTATCAGAGGTGCTGAATCGATCAAAGTGTTGGAAACGCTCGCTGCCCCCCTATTACTCGCGGTTGGTATTGGTCTTATGGTTTGGGCATGGCCGCAAGTCAATCTCACTGAGTTAATCAATACGCCGGCCTCTCGTCCTGAAGACGCAGGCGTAGCAAGTTATTTCTTTGCCGGACTTACCTCAATGGTCGGATTCTGGGCGACTTTATCGCTCAACATTCCCGACTTTAGTCGCTATGTCAAAACTCAAAAAGATCAAATCACCGGACAGATAATTGGACTGCCGCTCACTATGTTTTTCTTCGCATCGCTAGGTGTCATTCTTACAGCGGCATCCACCAGCCTGGTCGGAGAAACCATTTCTGATCCGATCCGTTTAATTGGCAAAATCGATAATCCATTCTGGGTTGTTGTCGCAATGATTATGATCATCATCGCCACCATTTCAACAAATACCGCCGCGAATATCGTTTCTCCAACAAATGACTTCCAAAACATCGCACCTAAAGCCATTTCACAGACTCGTGGTGTATTGCTGACAGGAGGAATTGGTATTGCTCTGATGAGTTGGGAATTGTTGAAAAAACTCGGCGTTGTTGCTTCAGATGTCAGTGTTGAAGCCATGTACAGTAGCTGGCTACTAGGCTATTCCAGTCTGCTTGGCCCAGTTGCTGGCATCATGATCGTTGATTACTTTGTAGTTAAAAAACAGCAATTAAATCTACCAGAGCTATATAAAACGAATGGTATTTACCGAGGATTTAACACCAGTGCATTTATCGCGTTAGGTGTCCCGGTCGCTCTTAGCGTGACGGCTGTTTCAACCGGCTGGCTACACTGGTTTTATCAATATGGCTGGTTTACTGGCAGTATCTCAGGTGGCGTCATTTACGCATTGCTGAACAGAAACTGGCAGCCTGATACCGATACACTGCCAAGCCCGGAAGTGGATTAATAAATCGGAGTACTAGGCAACAGATTCTGATGATCGCGAACGAATACCGCAGCCCTGAATCACAACCTGAGTGATTAATGCTACTGCTTGCTCGAAATCATCATTTTGCAGTTTGTTACGTCCTAACACCATTGAAACCTGGTAATCAAAATCAGCATAGGTTTGCGTGGATGACCAAATCAAAAACAACAAGTGTTCAGGACTTACAGGCTGCATTAATCCTTCATCTACCCAGTGCCTGATGATGGATTTTTTATGAGACACAAATTGATCGAGACGTTCTTTTAACGTCTCTTTGAGATTAGGAGCGCCCTGCATTACTTCATGCGCAAATAGTTTTGATGCGTCAGGGTAATCTCTTGAGATTTCAACTTTTTGTCGAATGTAATCACTAAACGCATCAACCGGATCACGTTCAACTTCAAATGAGTCCGCAGATGTCAGCAGGATATCGAAAATATTATCCAGCACCGTTTGATAAATATTCGATTTAGTTCCGAAATAATAATGGATATTCGACTTAGGTAAACCAGCACTGTCTGCGATGGCCTGAGTTGTGGCGGCAGAATAGCCTTTTGACGCAAATATACGGCTCGCAGCCTTTAAGATTTTTGCTTCATTTTCAGCGCGAATAGCTTCATTGGCGCGGCGGAGGTTTTTCTTCATATCCCTGCTGTTACAACTTGTCGTTCTGTTAATTCAGGAACTTCACACTATACAAAGCTGACCACATGGTCAACATTAAACCAGTTATATCCGAAAACAAAAATATCGGGAGAACACATGGGTATTTTGATAAAAGGCGGCACGATCGTCACAGCCGATCATACCTGGCAAGCTGACGTTTACTGCGAAGATGGAAAGATATCAGCGATAGGTGAAAATCTGGATGTCGCCGCCGACACTCAGATTGTAGATGCTACAAATAAGTACATTATGCCTGGCGGCATTGATCCACATACACACATGCAATTGCCTTTCATGGGCACGGTTGCCAGTGAAGATTTTTTCACTGGCACTCGCGCAGCACTGGCAGGTGGCACAACGATGATCATTGATTTTGTCATCCCTGCTCCGGAGCAATCTCCACTGGAAGCCTGGCATCAATGGCGTGAATGGGCAGATAAATCCGCTGCAGATTACAGCTTTCACGTCGCCATCACCTGGTGGGATGACAGCGTTAAAGAAGAAATGGCCACTCTGGTTAATGAACATGGCGTCAATAGCTTCAAGCACTTTATGGCCTACAAGAACGCTATTATGGCCGAGGACGAAACGCTGGTTAACAGCTTTAATCGCTGCCTTGAACTTGGGGCAGTACCAACCGTCCATGCAGAAAATGGCGAACTGGTATTCCACTTACAACAAAAACTCTTAGAGCAAGGCATTACAGGCCCGGAAGGTCATCCACTTTCCCGCCCGCCTCAGGTTGAAGGTGAAGCAGCTAATCGCGCTATACGTATTGCACAAACCTTGAATGTTCCGGTCTATCTGGTACATGTTTCCTGTAAAGATTCTCTGGATGCCATCACTCGCGCCAGAAATGAAGGTCAACGTGTTTATGGTGAATGTCTGGCTGGGCATTTGGTGATTGATGACAGTGTTTATCAGAATGAAGACTGGGCATTTGCGGCTGCTCATGTCATGTCACCACCATTTCGACCTAAAGGTCATCAGGAAGCACTCTGGCAAGGATTACAATCCGGAAATCTGCAAACTACTGCGACTGATCATTGCTGTTTCTGTGCAGATCAAAAGGCCATGGGTAAAGACGACTTCTCAAAAATACCTAACGGCACGGCTGGTGTAGAAGACCGCATGGCCGTAATGTGGGATGAGGGTGTTAACAGTGGCAAACTAACCATGAATGAATTTGTCGCAGTCACCTCAACCAACAGTGCAAAAATCTTTAATGTCTATCCACAAAAAGGCACTGTAGCTGTCGGCTCCGATGCTGATCTGGTTGTTTGGGACCCGAAAGGTCAGCGAACAATCTCAGCCAAAACCCATCATCAGAATATTGATTTCAATATTTTCGAAGGGAAAACCGTTACCGGTATCCCAACGCAAACTATTGCCAACGGCAAACTGGTTTGGGATGACGGCAAACTGATGGTCGAAAAAGGGGCGGGTCGATACATCAAGCGACCAGCCTATCCTTCGATGTATGAAGCAGTGAATAAACAAGTGGCAAATAACCAGCCACAAGCTGTAAAACGTTAAAACACGGCCAAATTCAGAGTCGGCTCCCCAAAATGAATCGACTCTGATCCTCACCACCATGCTTTTCATTTCACCACATAATGATTTATCTCAACCACTTGTAAATCATAGCGTTGAGTGATTAACTCATTTCTTTTTTCTTAAAAGGATGAGACATGCTATTCAATACTGAACGCCTAATTATCACGCCTTGCACTGAAGATGATGCGCCATTTATCTGCGAACTGGTAAATGAAAATGATTTTATTCAGAACATTGGTGATAAAGAAGTGCGATCAGTTGAAGATGCGAAACGCTTTATCAGGGAAAAATTTCTTCCTGGCTATCAAAGTGATGGCATCAGCATGTATCTGGTAAAACAACGTACCGACGATGCTCCTGTTGGTATCTGTGGTCTTGTTGATCGTGACGGGCTGGACGATGTTGATATTGGTTTTGCCTTCTCAGAAAAATTTTATGGTAAAGGCTACGCCACAGAATCCGCAAAAGGTATGCTCATTCATGCCAATGAAACCTTAGGATTAAAGCGAATTGTTGCTATCACACATCCTGATAATGACGCATCAGGTAACGTGCTACAAAAAATTGGACTGCAATATGAAGGGCTTATAAATCTGCCCGCTTATCCCGAGCCCAGTAAATACTACGTCCAAAAATAAACAATCAAAAATTAGGCGGTGTGCAGGCTGAAACAACGATGCACGCCTCCTTGCCCGGATTGCGAAAGCGATGAGGAATTTCACTATTAAACAAATAAGCATCGCCAGGGCCAAGCACCCGGGTTTCATCGCCAACCGTAATCTCCAGACGACCTGAAATAATCACGCCTCCTTCTTCCCCTACATGTTTTAACCGAGACCGTCCTGTATCACTGCCGGGCTGGTAACATTCATGATTGATCTGCAACTGATGCTCCGACAAATCACTCCCAACCTGACGATACGATATATTCTTACCCCCAATTTCTGATAATTCATCAGCGGCGAAGAATACCTTCTTCGATTCAGCGACATCCATACTTAAAAACTCACCAATTGATATCGGAAAACCATCAAGGATCGCTTTTAGATTTCCTAATGTAGGGTCTGTCCGGCCACTTTCAATCATAGAGATCATCGCATTGCTCACACCTGTTTTTCGCGCTAATGCCCGCTGTGAAACACCATGCAATTCTCTAAGCTTTTTTAGCTTAATACCTACATCCACTCTTCTAACTCCACATCAAAACGGATGATTACTGTTAACGTGTTAAATATATCTAACAAAGATACTTTCAATTCATTATAAATCAATGAGATAAGTATATTTATTTAAATATTGTTCAATATCATGAGATTACCTATTATAGGATTAGTTTAAAAAGCCACCAACTGAGTCTGTCATCGTTGATGAGGTATAACAATGAATCAACCGAATTTACAAAACTACTGGATGCCATTTACGTCTAATCGTTACTTCAAAGATCATCCGGTACTCTTTGATCGCGCTGAAAAGCATCACATCTACACAAACAATGGCGATAAAGTACTGGATGCTTTCTCTGGCATGTGGTGTGTTAATGCAGGTCATTGCCACCCGAAAATTGTTGAAGCCACACAAAAACAACTGGCGACTATGGATTACAGTGCAGTGTTTCAGGCTGGTAGTTCTCCTGCTTTTCACCTGGCTGAAAAAGTTGCTTCTATGGCACCTGAAGGCATGGACACCGTATTTTTTACTAACTCAGGTTCTGAAGCTGTAGATACTGCGATGAAGATCGCACTGGCCTGGCACAGAACGAAAGGCGATGCACAACGCACTCGCTTTATTGGCCGGGAGCGTGGTTATCATGGTGTAGGATTTGGTGGTATTTCCGTCGGCGGTATTGGCCCGAACCGAAAAATGTTCGGTAATGCACTGGCAGGTGTCGATCACTTACCTCACACACTTAACCTTGAACACAACGCTTTTACTCGCGGGCTTCCGGAATGGGGAGCGCATCTCGCCGATGAACTGAATAACATACTCGCGCTGCATGATCCCTCAACAGTGGCAGCCGTCATTGTCGAACCGGTCGCAGGCTCTACCGGCATTCTTCCTCCGCCTAAAGGCTATCTGGAAAAACTTCGTGAAATCACCAGCAAGCATGGCATCTTACTCATCTTCGACGAAGTCATTACCGGTTTTGGTCGCCTTGGTAGCAACTTTGGCGCACAGAGATTCGGCGTAACACCAGATATCATTACGACCGCAAAAGGAATCACCAACGGTACAATCCCCATGGGTGCGGTGATCATGGACAGTAAAATTCATGATGACTTCATGCATGGCCCAGAGCATATGATTGAGCTGTTTCACGGTTATACTTATTCAGGTCATCCAGTCGCTGCTGCTGCCGGACTCGCAACACTAAACGTCTACGAAGAGGAAGGCATCTTCGCTCACGCCAGAGAAATGGAACAGTACTTCGAAGATGCAGTTCATTCACTGGCAGATCTGGAGCATGTTGTTGACATCAGGAATATCGGCCTGATGGGAGCAGTGGAACTTAAATCAAGACCAGGTGAACCGCTAAAACGATCATTCGAAGTGTACAGAAAATGTATCGAGGAAGGCGTACTGGTTAGGCAGGCTGGGGAAATTATTGCGCTATCACCAATTCTGACCTTTGATAAACCTGAATATGATCAAACCATCGAGACTCTTCGACGCGTCATTCAGTCAGTTGATTAACCAGTCAGCAGCATTTTAATCAACCGGGTCTTTAGACCCTTGCAGCCTCTACTTATTCTGTATGTAGAGGCTTTTTCATCGACTCATTTCATTGGATTTTACTATGTCACAATCAGTTCGAGGCCATTGGATAAACAATCAACCAGTCGCCGACATCGATAGAACACAAGCAATATTTAATCCGGCAACCGGGAAAGAAATTGCGCAGGTTGCGTTAGCATCGCAACAAACCGTAGAACAAGCGATTGCCGCAGCCGAACAAGCTTTTCCGGCATGGCGAAATACACCACCGTTAAAACGAGCAAGAATTCTTTCTCGTTTTAAGACACTTCTTGAAGAGAACATCAATACCATTTGTGAAATGGTATCACTGGAGCACGGTAAAGTGCTTGATGACGCACTGGGAGAAATCTCGCGCGGTATTGAAAATGTAGAATATGCTCTCGGTGCGCCTGAACTGTTAAAAGGTGAACACAATAAAAATGCCGGACCCGGCATTGATAGCTGGTCAGAATTTCAACCTCTTGGCGTTGTTGCAGGCATTACACCATTTAACTTCCCTGCAATGGTGCCTTTATGGATGTATCCAATGGCCATTGTCTGCGGCAATACATTCGTCCTGAAACCATCAGAAAAAGATCCGTCAGTCTGTTTATATCTGGCTGAATTACTGAAAGAAGCAGGATTACCAGATGGTGTTTTTAATGTCGTGAATGGCGACAAGATAGCGGTCGATACCTTACTGGAAGATAAGCGCATTCAAGCCGTCAGTTTTGTTGGCTCAACGCCGATTGCTGAATATATCTATACAACAGGCACCAGAAATGGCAAGCGAGTACAGGCGCTTGGCGGTGCTAAGAATCACGCAGTCATTATGCCTGATGCCGATTTAGACAATGTAGTTAACAGCATTATGGGCGCTGCTTATGGTTCAGCGGGAGAGCGATGCATGGCAATCTCGGTTGCCGTCTGTGTTGGTGATGACATGGCTGATCAGCTGGTTAATGCGTTAACACCTAAAGTTCAGGAATTGAACATCGCACCGGCAACGACGCAAGGCGCAGAGATGGGGCCACTAATTTCTGGCGCTCATAAAAGCAAAGTAACGGGTTATATTGATAGCGGCGAACAGCAAGGTGCAAAGCTTGTTGTTGATGGGCGCAGTACATCCGTAACAGGCCACGAGGAAGGTTACTTTGTTGGCGGAACACTGTTCGATCAAGTCAAACCGGAAATGACAATCTATCAGGAAGAGATTTTTGGTCCGGTACTATGTGTTGTCAGAGTGCCTGATCTACAAACTGCAATGGACCTTATCAACGAACATGAATACGGTAACGGTACTTGCATCTATACAAATGATGGCGGTGTCGCTCGTCATTTCCACGACGAAATTAAGGTTGGTATGGTTGGCGTGAATGTGCCACTGCCGGTTCCAATGGCCTACCACAGCTTTGGCGGCTGGAAGCGCAGTTTGTTTGGTGATTTGAGCGCGTATGGACCAGACTCAGTTCGCTTCTACACCAGGCGTAAAACGATCACGCAACGCTGGCCAGGTAGTAAGTTGGAGAAAGCACAGTTTGCTTTCCCAAGTAATGGTTAATTGATTGACGATAAAAGACGTTAATTAAGAGTGCATTATCAAACGGGGATTTTATTGTATCCCCGTTTTTATACCATCAGGCAACGTGCTGTAGCGGCGAGTCCAGCGCAGGAATATCAATAAATAATTCTTCAGGATTCAAATCGGTACCGTCACTTATCTCAACCAGGTAACGATGTAATTTACTGTTCCACATCCCTATCATAAGCATTTTTGTCTCACCAGGTTCCATCCGCAGAATCTGTTCACGCTCCATTAAAACCGCTTTCTTTAAATCAGAGTGCTCTGTTCGCTGATATTCATTAACATACTCAACGTAATCCGGAATACTCAAAGAATCGACACTCACCGAATCAGAAGAATGCTCAGGCGATTGAAAGCCATTTTTCTTCTCATAGTTATAGGAAACGCCACCCATCAGGGCAATCGCGGCAAACAGAACAACTCCAAATACAATTATATGTTCCACGTTAATTTCTCTTTGCTAGTTCGGTTGAAACTAAATTGCCAAAGCAACATGACTAAAGGCATAGCAAGCATCAATACAGCAACAAAAACATTAATCGATGCGATCAGGACATCGTAATAACGTTCAAGATTTGATAACTCAAGGACCTGCACCAAAACAAAATACACACCGTGAATAATGGCTAATGCCATGCTTGAATAAACAACGACGTCAGCACTAAATCCTGGTTTAATTTTTTGATTAATATGAAGTTTTGGTAAGATGAATATGGTGAGAATATAAACCACCATAATGGTAGATGAGCATGCGGCCTGATACGCGTAGGTATCACCCGACCATGCATTTTCTAATTGGCTGAATGCGTCTTTCGTCCAGAAAACCATGCCGTTACAAGCAAGGATGACAGTAATAGATAAGAAAAAAGAATTGATGGATTGAGAGGCAAATATAGCGATCAGAAACGCAGCAAAGTTTAGCAATACACAGTATTGACTTGCTACATTCACAGTGCCTTCCAAAAACGCCAACATTCCGATACATCTCCACCCAGGATAGTAAACTACTTTTATTTATCAGCGAGTGCGCTGGGTCGACATCACAATCCACACTTTGCACCGCAATTAATTCTTGTACCTTTAGCTATTCGTCTCGAATGGACAATTCTTTTCACTTATAGACTGTTCAAAGAGCAATAACATCAAGGTTAAAAGTAATAACAATCCCTACGCGACATGCGCATAATTATTCAGATTAGGGATTATTAAATGGTAAGAGTTCGACGACTCTTTAATATTCAGAAAGGATACCAGTGTGCTACGGTCACTAACTATTTACATTCCAATGGAAAACACAGTCTCGTTTACGATTTTCCATTTATTTGTCCGGTTAGTGCCATTTAAGACCAACATAAATGGTCAAAAAAGCCCCGTACATGTATCCGAAACAGGTGTATTATTGACATTTTGATAGCCCATGTCAAATTAAATATGCAATTATGTAAATATAAAATATCTAAGACATAATCGATTGTATCTATATTTTAATAATTTTCAGGTACATTGTTGTGTCAATCATATTTATGCTTACAAAACGCATAGAATATATGGTGCCGCTAAAATATACCTTATAACCACATGATTTTTCAGGTATTTTAAAATAACCTTGAAAAAGCACACAGACAGACAAACTCTATTGTATAAATATGCTTTTAAAATGTAGACAGAGATCGACCAGAAGTAACATGACTTATATACGAGATTACGCATTGTTTTGTTAACGTAATTTCATTTTTGTCAACATTTTACCCACAGAATATATAACAATGCTTTAGCCTTATTTATTTTGGAGAACCTGAAGATGTACCAACTTTTGTTAAATGGTCAGTATGGTGTATTTACGCTGATTTTAATGGCCATTGTTCTGTCGCTTTCTGCGCATGAGTTTGGTCATGCCTGGGTTGCAAAGCTAAACGGTGATAATACGGCAAAAAATATGGGGCGAATGACATTAAACCCGATCGCGCATATTGACCCGATCGGTTTACTTATGGTCGTCCTTATCTCGTTTGGTTTTGCTAAACCAGTCCCGACAAATCCAAATAATTTCCGTTCACGCTGGAGCAGTTTTTACGTTGCAGCAGCAGGACCAGCAATGAACCTGTTAATTGCTATTGTGCTGATTAACCTTTTTATGTTCGGAAAAATGCAACAATGGGCATTCTTAAACAATCCAGGCGTCGAAATGTTCGTCTTCTATCTGACGTCTATTAATATGATTCTGGCATTGTTTAACTTAATCCCACTGGGCCCACTGGATGGACACTACCTGATGCCTTATTTACTACCTCGCCACTTGGCAGCCAGATATATCATTTTAAATGCTCAGTATGGCGGTCTGGTGTTGGTTGGCCTGATCATTCTGAATATGATGGGTTATCCAATTTTTTCTAACCTGCTTTCGTTAGGTGAATATCTGTTATCCTGGTTTATAGTTGTATAATACCGCCAGTCGTTTCACAGGATTATTATGATGAAAAAATTAATCGTATCAATGTGTTGTTCGTTTGCCTTATTTTTCAGCCAGTACACTATCGCCGGTCAGTTTGAAACATTTGGAGATACTGAAGTTCACTACATTTCTTTTCCATCCACCTTCTTGTCCCCAGAAATAGCTAAAAATTACGGCATTGAGAGAAGTAGTTATGTTGCAGTTGTTAACATTTCGGTGTTGGATACATCATCAGATCAAAAGACGCCAATGAAAGCGAATGTAGCAGGAAGTGCGCGTAACCTGATCGGTAACGCTAAAGAGCTGGAGTTTAAAGAGATCGTAGAAACGGGAGCAATTTATTACATTGCGACTGTCAGCTATGCCAATCAAGAAACGTTTCGTTTCACCATCGACGTCACATCAGACGGCAAAACGAATACACTAAAATTCCAAAATATGTTTTATACCGATTAGAACGTATTTATCCTAAGCAGTCGTACAAGACATCATCAAAGGTCATCAGCCCCTAATATCCATGATGTCGGGAAATCGTATAATGTAGCGGTTTCCCATTCATCACATTGTCGTAATTTATCATCACCTGTTTAGCCAGTTCATCAAGACTACTCAAACTGGCAACATGTGGTGATATCGTTACGCCTTTCATCGACCAGAGCGGTGATGAACCTGACAATGGTTCTTGACGAACCACATCCAGACAAGCCCCTGCTAAATGACCTTCATTAATCAGTGTAACCAAATCAGCCTCTTCCAGATGTGCGCCACGCGCAACATTAATCAGATAACTTCCCTTTGCCATTAATGATAATGTGTCTTTATTCAGAATCCCGACCAGAGCAGTCGTTAATGGTAATAAGTTGATTACGATATCCGCGCCCGTTAATGCCTCTTTCAATCCTTGATTGCCTGAGTAGCTCACAACGTCAGGTAAATTCTTAGCCGAGCGGCTCCAACCAGAAACCTCAAACCCCAGTCCGGCTAGTTGCGATGCAACATAAGCTCCCAATTCACCCAGTCCCAAAACGGTAATCTTATTCACAGTCGTTCTTGGGACATCTAACCATTGTTGCTGTTGCTGTTGATGTCTCATCTGCCGAGCATTTAATTCGTGTTCCATAACAGCCCAGATGACAAATCGGGCCATTTGATGCTTCAGCCCGGGATCAACTAATCGCGTGACAGGTACGTCCGGCAAATCAGGGTCGGCGATCACGCCATCAACGCCTGCACCGTAGGATGCAATAAAAGCCAGATTTTTAAATCGTCTTAGCAATCCGTGAGGATGCTTCCAGCTAACCACGGCTTTAACGATATCGACTTGTTCCTCACTGACTTCCGTAAAAATAGCGGGTAACCGAATAGCTGATTTTTCAGAATAACGTTGGAACGCCTGAATCAGTTTATCGGGCTGTTTACCAGACAGGCTTAACAAAATCGCCATACCGTTATCCTTTTAAAAATTGTACGATCCACGCACCGGTTCGCTTGTCATCAGCAGAAAGTGAAAGTGATGCTATTCCCTGTTCAAATTGTGCCGGCGGAATTCTGTCTCGTCGCCCAGCCATTAAGTCTGAAATATAAGGCTTACTAAACTCTGGATGCCCTTGAATACCAATCATCCTGTCATCAACAATAAATGCAGCATTGGGACAAAATTCACTGTGCCAGAGCCGTTGACTATGCGGCGGCAAGGCGACAACCTGATCCTGGTGACTAACAACCAGTCGCACACAATCATCCTGTGATAAATCGAATAACGAATGCGCTGATTCATCGGGTTGATATTCATGAATACCAACTCCCCAACCCTGGGGCGCTTTAATAACTTCGCCACCCAACGCTTTAGCCAGTACCTGATGACCAAAACATATACCGACAAAACGTTTGCCTGACGCATGAACATCACGAATGAAATCTACCAACGTATTGATCCAGGGGAACGTGTCATTGGCACCATGCCGACTGCCGGTCGACAGCCAGGCATCACATTCGTCGACTGATTCGGGAAATACGTTATCAATCACCGGATAAACGACAACATCAATATTGCTGTCAGCATCCTTTACCAGCGCGGTTAACATACTGTCATACGTACCGTGGACACTGGCTAATTCAGGTAGCACATGGTCACACAACAAAATACCTAATTTCATAATGCCTCTCATTATTGAAAACAGCCCGTTGCATTGCGCTGCTACTATACTCTATTATCCGTCGCCAGGAATCACCCACCATCGAGAGAACTATGCAGAAAATCGTACTTGCAACCGGAAACAAAGGTAAGGTTAAAGAACTGGGCCAGATGCTGGCTCCTCTTAATCTTGAAGTCGTACCACAAAGTGATTTTGATGTGCCTGAAGTGCCAGAAACCGGCACTACATTTGTTGAAAATGCCATCATCAAAGCGCGTCATGCTGCCAGGATTACTGGCTTACCCTGCATTGCTGATGATTCAGGCCTGGAAGTCGATTACTTAAATGGCGCACCAGGTATTTATTCTGCCCGCTATTCCGGTGACAATGCGACTGATTTATCAAATCTCGAAAAATTACTTGCCGAACTAAAAGATGTTCCGGAACAAGCACGAACAGCCCGCTTCCAGTGTGTACTGGTAATGATGCGACACGCTGACGATCCAACACCTTTAATCTGTCAGGGCACCTGGGAAGGTCTGATTACGGATAATCGTTCTGGCAATAATGGATTTGGCTATGATCCGGTTTTCTACATTCCACAGCTGGAATGCACTTCAGCAGATCTTGTTCCTGCCGAAAAAAACAGTCTGAGCCATCGGGGCCAGGCATTAAAAATACTGGCATCTCAACTACCACAATTTATTAACCGTAAGTAGCCTCTACTCCATGTTATCGTTACCACCGCTAAGCCTTTATATTCATATTCCCTGGTGCGTTCAAAAATGCCCATATTGCGACTTTAATTCTCATGGATTGAAAGAAGCAATCCCAGAGAAGCAATACGTTGATGCCTTACTGACCGATTTAACCATAGACAAACATCTGGCTCAGGGACGAAAACTGTCTTCTATCTTTATTGGCGGTGGAACACCAAGCTTGCTATCAGAATCCGCGATTGAACGGCTATTAGTGGGAGTCGAGCAGCTGATTCCATTTAGCGACAACATTGAGATAACACTGGAAGCGAATCCGGGCACTGTTGAGTCAGACCGATTTGCCGGATATCGACAAGCCGGTGTTAACCGAATTTCTATCGGTATTCAGAGCTTTAACCCGGAACATCTCAAGGTATTGGGGCGTATCCACAACACAGAAGAAGCCGTCAATGCAGCAAGACTGGCACAGTCTACCGGGCTGAATAGCTTTAATCTGGATTTAATGCATGGATTGCCTGATCAAACGCCGGAGCAAGCGCTGGATGATTTAAAACAAGCAATTGCGTTGAATCCTCCTCATCTGAGTTGGTATCAACTGACGATTGAACCCAATACATCTTTCTATTCACGCCCACCAACTTTGCCGGATGACGATACCTTGTGGGATATTCAGGAGAAAGGACATGCAATGCTTGAGCAAGCAGGTTATACACAATACGAAGTGTCTGCCTACGCCAAAGCAGGCTATCAGTGCCAGCATAATCTGAACTACTGGCGCTTTGGAGATTATCTCGGTATTGGCTGTGGTGCTCACAGTAAAATATCGCTACCACTCGAAAATCAGCTACTGCGACAAGAAAAGATTAAACACCCGAAGGGTTACTTGTCAGCAGATAAACAATTTGTCTATAAATCCTGGCAAGTTGCTAAAGATGAAAAAGCATTTGAGTTTTTCATGAACCGCTTACGACTAAAAGAACCTTGTCCTAAAGCTGATTTCACGGTGCTAACAGGGATTGAATTGTCGACTATCGCACCAGTTATTCAAGAAGCCATTCAGGACGGTTTATTACTGGATGATGGAAAAAACTGGCAAGTGACGGAAAAAGGATTGTTCTATTTGAATGAATTACTAGACAGGTTTTTGGAAGAGGCTGCGTAAATCAGCCTCATCTTCACATTATTTGTTCACATCAATATCAACAGGCTCTTCCTCCAGATATTTATAACCATGAACCATTGATGACGTCACCGAATGCTTTTCTCTGATCTCAGCAACAATAACCCCAACAATGTGTAGCGGGATTAAACATAGCAAAATGTAAAAACTATATATGTGCGTAATTAAGACCGGTTTTCTCAATGCACGCATCTCCTGATACGCAGCTGGATTGATATTCTCTTTACTATAAGGCTTTATTGGTAACTCCGGATTTACGGCGACTTTATCGACAAAATGTTGCCCAAATGGCGGATAATAAATGTCTGTGCCTGCCAATACTAAGCCGGTCCCCGCCTGAATAGTAGATACCAGTAATAATAACGCGATCATCAATTTGCTAATTGGATTATGTCCCGCAAAAGTGCGCTTCCCCGCTTTATAAGCAGTCAATTGTTTACTGTAGCCCTTTGTGAACGGTAGCGTTTTGGACCATCGAGCAAACCCTTTACTGGTAAACCCCTGAGCAATACGCCAAATCAGATTCAGGGTGAATACATACCCCACCAGCACATGGATCGTTTTTAATAAAATTTTTCCATCGGTTGAAATGCCTAAATCCTTACCATGCAACAACACAACACCGATACTAATCAGGAGCATGATCGAAATAACGTTTATCCAGTGAAAAACTCGCTGGGCACGGCTCCAGACAAAATAACGATGGATGCCTGTTGTAGTCTGATTGTTCTGGTGTTCCATAGTATTGCGTTCGCTCTTAGTTACACGAATAGATAGAGTGCATATCTTGATATGCCGTTGAAATGATTTGCTTTAATACGTCTACATCGACATCTTCCAACTTATTAATATATAAGCAGGAAGCGCCTGTTTTGTGTTTACCTAATTTTTCCAGCAATGAGGTATAAGAAGAGAATCCTGGCATGATATAGATCGCCAGATTCTGTTTGCGAGGTGAAAATCCGGTGACAGGCCAGTCACCTTCTCGACCAGATTTGTACTGATAATGATATTGGCCAAAGCCGACTATGCTATCTCCCCAGAGAACAGGCTGTTTGCCGGTAATTTCGATCATAATTGCAAGCAGTTGCTCTGCATCGGCACGTTTTTTATCTTTTTCTACCGCAGCTATAAATTCAGTTACACTGCCGTTACCTGGTTTAGTTTTCGGTTCAGCCATAGCAATACCTCAGTAAGTCAGGGTCTGTTTACCTTAATCTTTAGACCTTACTATATCGAATCGATGCAATTCAGGTACTGATTTCTGTAGTGCTGTTTCTATTTCATCCAGCTCTTTCAAATGCTCACAAAATAACTGAGCCTTTGCTTCCAGTACTGTCGATTTTTCTGACAACTTGATATCAATTTGCTTGCTCAGTTTCTCCATGCGCTCACCAAAATCATCGTGATTTATCTCATAATTCGTTTCCGCAGAACTGAGCGCCTCACTCAATGCAATTAAAATCGCGCCAAGGCTTTCAGATACTACAGCTTTGATCTTTTCTGATAATTCATCCTCAAAGAAATCATCAATTTCATCCAGACTCTGTGGCGCAATGTAAAAAATATCATCCGTATGATTGAATCGCTCTTTGAATCGAAATTTGATTTCTTCGAATTGACGCTTAATCAGAGGTGCCGAACCGCCCGAAACACCATCAATAATCTGATTGATCGCATCAATCCCCAAAGATACCCCGTCCATCGCAATATCGACTATTTCAGGCACTTCACGCCGAAGTCCTTCACTGAATTGCCGCAATAACAATTGCTCAGGTTCACTCAGCTGTTTCCAATAGCCCTGAATAAACAATTGCTCGTCATTATTAATTTGAAGCACTGTTCGATTCTTATCCATCACCCGAATATGCTCAGGAGTAATAATCAATCCATGCTCCAGTTCGATATGGCATTCTCCTGCTGACACCGAGGTAGCGAAGCATGATGTTGCTATCAGAAATAACTGACCAGATAACGATTTAACGCGTTGAAAGAATTTCATAAACGTGAAGAAGTACAGTAACGAAACAATTTGATCTTAAAATTATGAGGCAGCATGCATGGTATTGCGAAAAATAGCGAGGAACAGAGAGGAATTTAAGACAAAACCCCGCTCGAAAAGCAGAGTTTTGTCTTGTTTTGATACAACATCAATGTTGATTAGTCGGCAAATCTAACCAGACGAACATATAAATCTAATGACTTTTCTTTCGTACTGTTACGGCCGGTGTTAAAAACAACGCCCCAGGCTGATGTATGAGTGTCAGCGACGGTCGTTGATGTCCAATGATTTTCAGGTGGAGCCGCTGGAAATAACAACAAGTTCACAGACGGATCAACACAGCTTTTTTCTACGATCGTAGCCAATTCCTTAGCATTCGGTAATCGCCAGTTTGTGTACCCCCCCAGAGTTGAATCTGCCGATTGCTGCAATGCTTCTTGCCAGGTGAGCTGAACTCCCGTTCCATCACAAGTTGATGTCGATGCATTCCAACTTTGCCCTAACACACAACGGCTCCAGACCAAATCTGTTGAGTTATCTTTTATGACACCCGGTGCAATAACTTCAAAATTGGCTGTTGGCGTAGTCTCCAGAATGGATGGCGTATAACAAGTTTGTGCCTGAGAACCAAAAGCCATCATCAAGCCAGAAACCATTAATAATTTTGTTAATTTCATCACAAATTTCCTTCAGCTTAAGGTTTTCTAACCAGGCGTACATAAGTTGCTTCTGACTTACGTAGCGCATTGTCATTACCATTGATGAAGTTTACCACCCAGGTATTTTCGGTGCCGCCGCCATCAGCGCTCGTTTCACTCGTCCAGTAATATAAATTACCGGTAATACTGGTATCAGGTAGATCATTGAAAATATCCGTATTGATCACGCTGGTAGCCGAGCCCTGCTCCAGGTTCAGTAATGATTGTAACTCTGCCGTTGTCGGTACTCGCCAGTTGGCACCTCCGCAATACACTGAAGAATTGACTTCAGCGACATAGGTAGCCAACCCACAATCTTCCGTGCTCGGACACGTTGTGCGCGGGTCACTTAAAATTCCCTCATTTCCACCAGTAGAGCCATCAGGCAGGAACCAGGTATAACGATTTTTATTATCTCGGGTTGATGTCGATGGTGGTAATACTGCTGACGTTTCTTTAACTTCCCAGATTAATCCAGTGAAGTTGTCACGGACACAAGAATAATCTGTTGAATCGTTAGGTAATTCATCCCCGTTAGCATCTAACTTGGTGTAATCAAAACCACCAGCGCCAGTGCCTACTTTATCCAGATAGCTGGCAACAGAATCACGACCAAATTCAGCATCCTGCCCCGGGAAGTCCTCATCACCACAATCAATCACGCCAGTATTATCAAAACAACGCATCGAACCGGTGTCGTGAACTTTGCCCAGATTTAACGGGCTAATCGTGACTTTCATTGTATCGGTTGCACTATTAGCCTGAGAGTTCGTTGCTCTGAGTTCTAAAATAACATCTGTATCAGTATCCACATGCGGTGCGACAAAAGTACTCACACAATTATTTGGATTAACGAAAGACAGTGCCGGACCTGACACCTGTGTCCAACTGCACGTAACATCGGAAATGATGGAATAACTTTCACGACCATCCAACGTTACCGTAGAAAATTCTTTGACCGCCTGATCAGGACCTGCATTCGCTTTAATCAGATCAGAAGTGCCAAGAACTTCAACTTCAATATCAAAAGTGCCCGTTCCACCTTCATCATCGGTAACGGTTTGACGGAATACATACGTATCTTCAGTCGCACGAACCGGTGTTCTGAAAATGAATTGCGAAGGCGTGCTGGATGCTTCACGAGTAACTGTCTCTGGACCTGAAAGCTGCTGCCATTCATAACTGACAATTTCACCATCAGAATCAGGATCAAATGATCCGGAACCATCCAACGTCACCAATACACTCGGATCAGCAGGAAGTACATCGGGTTGAGTAATACGAATAACTGAAACTGGCAGTTTATTAACAGGCGTGACACGGACAATCACGTTGTCATGTCCGACTTGTCCGGCAGGAGCTTGATATTCAACCCGGAAAGAATATTCTCTTTCCTGTTTTGTTGATGGAGCTGTAAATGAAACGCTTTGTGTACTGGCAGGGAATTCTGACAGTGCTTCTCCCGTTTGCTGGCTCCAGAAATAGTTACCATCACCCGGTGTTCCCGTAGCAGACACTGTTACGGTTTGACCTTCTGAGACAACCTGGTCAATACCGGCGTCAACAACAACCGCAGCAACCGACGGGTCAACAACTACGTTCACATCAAAGTTTGCCGTGGCCAATTCATCATCCGTCACTGTCAGGCGGAAAATAAGTTCAGACGTCTGAGTAACTGCTGGCGCAACAAACTGAAACTCTTCACTGGCCGATCCCGTCATCGGTGTTACTGTGGGCGAACCGGAAATCTGTTGCCACTGATACGCCGTCAGATTGCCGTCCTGATCGAATGAATCACGCGCATCAAGAATGACATTCAATCCGGGAGCAACCGGATTAGCATCAGGTAACGCCATCTTTGCTACAGCAACTGGCGCCTTGTTAACAGGCGTGACCTGTAAATCAACGGTATCACTTACAACTTGCCCACCCGACGCAGTATATTCAACGCGTAGTGTAACTGTTTGCTCACTTTTGACCGTTGGCGTTGTAAATGCGGCCTCCGCCGTTTGTAATGGAAATCCTTCTAT
This sequence comes from Alteromonadaceae bacterium, assembly GCA_965656875.1. GTDB lineage: Bacteria > Pseudomonadota > Gammaproteobacteria > Enterobacterales > Alteromonadaceae > CBFHMJ01. The sequence continues at coordinate 334,970 of CBFHMJ010000002.1, read as the reverse complement.
CACCGGACCCGCAGTTTGTGTCCAGTAATATTGCCCTCCATCAGGAAAACCAACAGCCGTTAGCGTTAACGGTTGTTCTTCATTTATCGTTTGGTCACTTCCTGCATTTACACTCGTTGGCACGGTACCGGTATTATCACCGCTACCACCACCTCCACCGCCGCATGCGGTCAGTGTTAACAGCGAGGAGAATACCAGGACATTTTTCAGGCTTGTTTTCATTTCACAGTACCCCGTTTACCTCAGTCCGGAAAACAATTCATTTGCGATGTCAGCGTTCATTCCAACTGGCTATTAGACGAAACTGACACTGAATACGTAACTATTTACCTATTCCAAGCAAAATAGAGGCCACTGTAGTAAAAACTGAAGAACATATTATTGACGATCACAAAACGATCAGTCTGAAACATGATCATTTTTGTGACCTACACGGTCATTCAGTCTGGAGAGCGTTCATGTAATGAAAGAAAAAGTGTGGAGCTAATGCCGTAAAAAACTGTGTTATAAACACAGTGATAAATAGAGAGTTCCAGAAAAAACAATGCCGACACAATGTCGGCATGTTCGATTTTATACTTTTAACCTGAAATCAGGTTTGAATTCTTATCGTGAATACTTCTGACAAATTTTTTAAATCGTTAAGGTCGAAAAATCGACTCAATATTTAATCCTTCTTGTGTCACCAGTTCTCGTAGTCGTTTCAATGCTTCTACCTGAATCTGTCTTACACGCTCTCTGGTTAATCCAATTTCTCTTCCAACATCTTCTAGAGTAGAGGCTTCATATCCCAGCAAACCAAATCGTCTTGCCAGTACTTCTCGCTGCTTTGAACTTAACTCTTCTAACCAATGCACGATATTCGACTTCATGTCGTCATCCTGCATTCTAACTTCTGGTCCCATGCTTTTTTCATCAGCAATGATATCGAGTAAAGCTTTATCGTTTTCTCCACCAATCGGTGTATCTACAGAAGTAATTCTCTCGTTCAGACGCAACATTTTACTGACAACATCTACCGGCTTATCCAGCTTAAACGCGATATCTTCAGCAGTTGGTTCGTGATCCAACTTTTGCGACAACTCTCTGGCGGCACGTAAATAAACATTCAACTCTTTTACGACATGAATCGGTAACCGAATAGTTCGAGTTTGATTCATAATGGCTCGTTCAATCGTTTGTCGAATCCACCAGGTCGCATAGGTCGAAAATCTGAATCCTCGTTCCGGATCAAATTTTTCAACGGCACGGATCAACCCCAGGTTTCCTTCTTCGATGAGATCAAGTAATGCCAGACCACGATTGTTGTAACGACGTGCAATTTTGACAACCAGTCGAAGATTACTTTCAATCATTCGCTGGCGAGACTTCATACAGCCTTTTAGTGCCTTGCGGGCAAAGTAAACTTCTTCTTCCGCAGATAGTAGTGGGGAAAAACCAATTTCACTCAGATAAAGCTGAGTGGCGTCCATAGTTCGGTAAGTATCGTCCTTTGCAAAAATGTCTTCTTCTGCTGACTCTCCTGATTCAGTTTGGTTTAAGTTGAACTCTTCTCCGTCAAATTCTTCGCTTTGACTTGCCGTTTCGTTTTCCGGAATGACTGCTTCGGAAAGCGTTTCAACGCCTTTCACTTTTTTGCTGCAACCCATAAGTTCCTCCTGATAAATTGGAACAATCACATACGACTTCTTATCCCTTTCAACCAATTTTATCGTTTCGGTAAATATTTTAGAGGATTTACCGACTTACCCCGGAATCGCACTTCGAAATGTAGTTTGACGGTTGGACTGTCTGTGTCCCCCATCTCAGCGATTTGCTGACCAACCCTGACATAATCTTTTTCTTTAACCAGAATCTTGTGATTATGAGCATATGCGCTCAGATAATCGTCATTGTGTTTAATTATGATTAGGTTGCCGTAACCTCTTAATGCATCACCAGCGTATACAACTTTACCCCCTGCGGCTGCGGTAACTTTGTCACCTTTCCTGCCACTGATATCAATCCCTTTATTGCCCTTTTCACGGTTAGAAAAAGTAGCGACAACTTTTCCTGAAGAGGGCCAGACCCAGTTTCGGATCTTGTTTGACAGCCGTTTTTCGGGCTGTTTCTTAACGGTTTTTTGCTCCTTTTTTTGCCTGCTCTTTTCTTGAACATACGCCCGTTGATTTTGTTGTGCAAGCGGTTTTGAAGTTTTTTCAGTACTTTTTTTAACCGATTCTCCGGAGGCCTTATTTTTAGTACCTCTCGTTGCTATAGACTTAGTTGAAGCTTTGAGGCGTATACGCTGATTTGGGTAGATTACAAAAGGTTTGGGTATCTTATTGAGTCGGGCAAGTTCATTGAAGTCTATACCCGCTCGAAAGGCTATAGAGTACAAAGTATCGCCCTTTTTTACCTTGTAAGAGGTTCCGGCGATTTTCTCTTTTTTATACTGAGATGATGAACGAACAGAAGATTTTATTTTACCACTGGAGACAGATACGACAGGGGCGGGTGCGCTACGCTGAGCACACCCGCTGAGAATAAGTACCACTGAGAGAGTAATGAGCATTGAAATGGGCTTCAATGCCTGAATTGATTTCATAATCCTTTTTCAAGATATCCCGTTGGATTCTGGTTTAATGCCTATCTCAACACAAAATATGCAGCGACTGCAATAACCAGAGCCCATCCCATTATATCAATGTATTTCCTAAGCTTTTCTTCCATGAGCGGCCCACCGAATTTCATCAGCCCGGCAACCATATAGAATCGCAGTGAACGACTCACCGCTGATGCAATAACAAATGGCAGGAAAGCCATATTCAGCACACCGGCACTAATTGTGAATAACTTGTAAGGAACCGGCGAAAACCCAGCCAGGAATACGACCCAAATGCCATACTCATCAAACCAGGACATTATGCGATCCAGCTTATCCTGGTAACCCAGTTCCTCAATAACCGGCATCACGACCGGATCAAATAATGTATAACCCAGTACGTAACCAATACATCCACCTAATACGGAAGCAATCGACGTGATTGCTGCATAACGCCATGCTTTATCAGGCTTTGCCAATGACATTGGTGCTAACATGACATCAGGAGGAATCGGAAAAATAATCGATTCTGCAAAGCTCATAATGCCAAGATAAAATGATGCGTATCGATGTTTTGCCCATTTGAGCGTTAATTCATATAAATGGGAAAACAGCTTCACACAACATCTCCGGGGACTAAAGGAACAAATCTGACAGGCTCTACAGTTGTAACAGAAGTGTTATCAGCTTCACGAGTTACCACCGTTAGTACTTGTTGTTCTGTGCCAACAGGAATAATAAGCCGCCCACCATCTGCCAACTGTTCTACCAACGCCTGAGGAATTTGTGACGGTGCAGCCGTTACAATAATCGCGTCATAAGGCCCTTTGCTTTGCCATCCTTTCCAACCATCGCCATGCTTCATCGAAACATTATGTAAGTCCAACTGCTGCAAACAACGTTTTGCAGGCCACTGCAAGCTCTTGATACGCTCTACGGAATAAACATGATCGACCAGTTGCGCCAGGATAGCTGTCTGATATCCCGATCCAGTGCCAATCTCAAGTACGCGATTTAGTTTTGGTGACTGAAGTAATAACTCAGTCATTCGGGCAACAACATAAGGCTGAGAAATCGTTTGTCCCTGCCCTATAGGGAGAGCGGTATTCTCCCATGCTTTATGTTTGAGAATATCCTGAATAAACAAATGCCGAGGCGTAGATGCAATAACAGAAAGAACCTGTTGACTGGTAATACCCTCTTGTCGCAAACGTTGCGCGAGCGCCTCACCACTACGAGAGTAATCGTTCCTAATCATAGTTTTATATCATCTAACCACTGCTGAAGTTGATTCATGCTTTGCCAGGCAGTCATATCAACATTTAACGGAGTCACTGACGCATAGCCATTTGCGACAGCGTGAAAATCAGTATCATCTCCTGCGTCCATTTCTTTACCTAATGAACCATACCAGAAGATTTCTCGTCCCCACGGATCAGTTTGTTTCGTCATCGTTTCAGCTTTATGGCGACGTCCCAGACGCGTAACTTTTATACCTTTTAATTCACTAACAGGTACGTCGGGCACATTAACATTTAGAATTTGATCCGCTGGAAGCGGGTGGGATTTTAACTGATTAATAACCTGAACGGTAACATAGGCTGCTGTTTCGTAATATTTTTCTTCTTTACTGCATAAAGAAACGGCAATCGCAGGCAATCCCATATGACGACCTTCCGTTGCAGCGGCAACAGTCCCTGAGTATAAAACGTCATCCCCAAGATTCGCGCCATTATTGATGCCTGCAACAACCATATCCGGCTGTTCATCCATTATTTTCATCAAACCCAGATGAACACTATCCGTCGGCGTGCCATTAACCGATAGAAAACCATTTTCCAGACGCTGAACTCGTAAAGGGTTTGTCAGCGTTAATGAGTTACTGGCACCGCTACAATTTCTATCCGGGCCAATCGTAGTCACCTCTGCTATTTCGCAGAGCGCTTTCTGTAATACACTAATTCCTTTGGCAAAAACGCCATCATCGTTACTTAGTAGAATCTTCATGAGACATTGGTTTCCGTTGTTGACTAACGTCTTCTAAATTAACCAGCTCACGCAATACCGCTGTCGCAAAGCAACCTGAAGGCAGCAAAAATGACAGTGTTAGCGCATTCTCTGAGTGTTGCCATGTAAGTTCTTGAGGCAGAAGTTTAATCGCACGTCGCTCCTGCTTCACTTGTTGTTTTTCAAGACCGGCTTGCCATGCCTGATAATGTTCAGTCCATGCTTGTTCTTTTACTAATGCATCTCCTGAAACGAGAGAGTTCCCGCTACCTGGCATTGGTGCAGACAGCAATATATCGTTTTGTATCAGTCTTTCCTGAATATCGTCACTGCCGTCATCGGTAAAGAACGACTTACTGCCAGCCAGCATAAACGCATCGCCTTGCAAAGGCTGTTCAAATAATCCTTCAGCGATCCGTTGACTCACGACCTGATTGAACACCTGAGATCGTGCGGCTGAAATTACCAGACCTTTCAGTTTTCTGTCTCGAATTTTTTCACCGCCAAACATACGAACAGCCATTGCCAGATTATGGCCATCGAAACCAAATCGCTGTTCACCAAAATAGTTAGGCACGCCCTGCTCTTTAATGACCGCAAGTCGATTGCTAAAGTCAGGCATATTGTCAGCACGTAACGTTATGGTGAATCTGTTTACCTTATGGCTGGACAGACGGATTTTACGACTATGACGACATTGTTCCAGTATTTTTAACTCATCAGACACCAGGGGTGAAAAGTCAGCATCCTGCTTTATTGGCACTGGTACACTAAACCATTGTGTTGTTACAGCATGACGATCTTTCAGCCCGGAGTAACCAACATCGTGATTCTTAACACCCAGATGACGTGCTAACATTTTCACGACCTGCATCGTATTCAGGTTTCGCTTTTCAACATGCAAACAAACATGCTCACCTTCACCGTCAAACGCCACCGGCATAATCTCATCGACCTGAAAATCATCAGGTGAAGAACGAAAAGCAGCGGTGAACGTTGGTTTTCCATGAAGATATCGCAATGAACTTACGCACTCGGCATAGTTCCCAACCGGATTATCCAGATGATCACTGGTGTTTTCATTACGACTCACAGGTTGCTCCTTGTACTGAATCAAGTTGTTTAGTCAATAAAACAACAGCATGAACGGCAACGCCCTCTTTTCGTCCCGTAAAACCCAACTTTTCAGTCGTCGTTGCTTTAACATTAATTTGATCATGTTCAGCCGCTAAATCACTGGCCAGGTTATCGACCATTGCTGAGGTATGCGGTGAGATTTTAGGTGCCTGAGCAACAATCGTGACGTCCAGATTACCCAGTTGATAACCTCTTTCCTCTGCCTGCTGCCAAACATTTCGCAGTAAAATTCTGCTGTCTATATTCTCAAACTCGGTGGATGTATCTGGAAAATGCTTGCCAATATCACCTAATGCCAACGCGCCCAGAATTGCATCACAAATAGCATGTATAGCCACATCACCGTCTGAGTGCGCTATAAAACCATATTCATAATCAATAGCGACCCCATTTAATAATACCGGGCCTTCCCCACCAAATTTATGAACATCGAAACCATGACCAATTCGTATCATTTACTCTCCTGACAATCAGACTGACGCTGAGTTAGATAAAATGTCATCAACGCGGCATCTTCCGGGTTGGTAACTTTAATATTGTCGGTACGACCTTCCACCAGCAAAACATCACCACCAACAAATTCGATTGCAGAAGCTTCATCGGTTACCGCAACCTGTTGCTTCACGGCTGTTTCCAGTGCTGATTGCAACATATCGACAGGGAAAAACTGTGGTGTCATTGCATGCCACAACAAATGCCTTGGCTCAGTTGCTCCGACGGTTGCAAAATCACTCGAGGAGTCTACGGCTCGTTTTATCGTATCTTTTGCTTTTGCAGCCAGAATGCCGCCTTGACCGGTTTTAAAACAAGCGGACCTTAATGCTTCCAGATCACCGAGGTGAATATTGGGCCTGGCTGCGTCGTGAACCATGACCCATGACGACTTATCTGTTATGGCATGTAATCCTGCCAGTACAGAATCACTTCGTTCTGCACCGCCAGTGACTGTTTTAACCCGGATATTGTGCGCATGCTTTAATTGATCAAACCATTGATCATCAGGATGCAGGGCCACGATAATTTCCGCTATCCAGTCACACGCTAAAAGATGCTCAAGCGTATGATCCAAAATCGCTTTACCATTTAGCATCAGATATTGTTTTGGAATGGAAGCCTGCATACGAGATCCGATACCCGCAGCGGGTATCACAGCATTAACCAGATTGTCAGATGAAGGCATTAATTTTTCTCGGCAGGAATAATTCGGAAGAAGGTTTCATTTTTTCTGATCATACCCAGCTCATTACGAGCTCGCTCTTCTATAGCTTCAAGGCCTTGTTTCAGATCATCAACATCCGCAGATAACAATTGATTTCTGCGTTCTAGCTTTTGATTGGCCGTAAGATACCGCTCAACACTTTCTTTTCGTGCAAAGTAATCATTTAAACCATTGAAGCCAAACCACAAACGGTATTGCAATAATAAAAACAGAATGACCAGAGAAAGTTTTAACAGGCGCACAACAACATAAATAAGCGTTTAACGTGGTGCTTATTATGGTTTTATCTGGTGGCTTTGTGAAGCAGCAATTTACAAGGAGGTCATTTAACCAGCTTTAACTCAACTGGTTGAGACAATTTTTGCCAGTTTATTTGTGTCGCGAGTAACATTTCGCGGAGAGAGAGAAGACGAGGATTTTTTCGTTTGCGGTTCAGCCATTGATGACCGCAACATGCAGCCGTCATAACCGACTTTAATGGCTTAAGCGCCCGAACGGTATGAACTTGTTGCTCCAGCGGTAAACCTGAAAAGTTAAACCAGCCAAATTTGTTCAAATGAATTTTCTCTGATGTTTCATTCACCTGATCAATATTATCCAGATACAAGATTTCATAACCATTTTCGAACGCATAAACAGGAACTACTAATGCCAGACGGTGATTTCGTTTAAAGAAAGTATAAACGTCTTCCTCTTTTTGCTTTACACCGGGTACTTGCGAGGCTTGCGCTCCTAGCCATGAGCCATTCTGGCTATCGAGCTCCAGCGGTATTTCTGCATCCAGAATCCGTTGCGATGCACCACCTACATGGAAAGGTAGGCTCATTAACCGTAATCGTAATCGTTTATCACTGAACGATTCGTCTCTTGCCAACCGATACAATTCACGCTCATACAGGGCATTAGATAACGCTGAATAAATCAGGTTATTACGTAAACTTTGCCACAAATCTTGCTGCTGTTTATCCTGATCCATACTGAGCAATTCACTGAATTAGTTGAACAATGTTTATACCTTAACCTGGCTCGTACCCGACGAACAGTAGCCAGTAAAAATAAAAAGGGCCTTCATATGAAAGCCCTTGATAATGCATGCTGTGCGGACATTAACGATTACAATGAACCATTAATTTCCTGAAGACCACGATAAATCGCTTTGTCGCCCAGTTGCTCTTCAATACGAAGTAACTGGTTATACTTAGCAATACGGTCAGAACGACATAATGAACCAGTCTTGATTTGACCAGCGGCTGTAGCCACGGCTAAATCTGCAATCGTCGCATCTTCGGTCTCACCAGAACGATGCGAAATAACGGCTGTGTAACCTGCATCTTTCGCCATCTGGATTGCTTCCAATGTCTCTGTCAGCGTACCAATCTGGTTAAATTTAATCAGAATTGAGTTACCAATGCCTTTATCGATACCTTCTTTAAGGATCTTAGTATTGGTCACAAATAAGTCATCACCAACCAACTGAACTTTATCTTTGATCAGATCTGTTAATACTTTCCAGCCATCCCAGTCACTCTCATCCATGCCATCTTCAATTGACACGATAGGATAACGCTTAGAAAGCTCTGCCAGGTAACCAGCAAAACCTGCTGAATCGAATGATTTGTTTTCACCGCTCAGGTTGTACTGACCATCGCTGTAGAATTCAGATGACGCACAATCCAACGCTAATGTGATGTCTTCACCCATTTTGTAGCCAGCTTTTTCAACAGCTTCTACGATAACCGCAAGCGCATCTTCGTTTGATTCAAGATTTGGCGCGAAGCCACCTTCATCACCAACAGCAGTGTTCAAGCCACGGGCACTTAACACTTTCTTCAGATTGTGGAAGATTTCAGCACCAATACGAAGGGCTTCTTTGAAGCTTGAAGCACCAACCGGTTGAACCATAAATTCCTGAATATCGACATTATTGTCTGCATGTTCACCACCATTGATGATATTCATCATTGGTACTGGCATCGAAAACTGACCTGGCGTGCCATTTACATCAGCAATATGTGTATATAAAGGAACTTTTTTCTCCATTGCCGCAGCTTTTGCTGCTGCCAGAGAAATCGCAAGAATAGCATTTGCGCCAAATTTAGATTTATTTTCTGTGCCATCCAGATCAATCATCGTTTTATCAACTAAACGCTGATCTGTTGCATCAAGTCCCATCAATGCCTCTGCAAGTGGGCCATTAACATTGGCGACAGCCTGGATAACACCTTTACCAAGGTAGCGGGTTTTATCACCGTCTCTAAGCTCAAGTGCTTCACGCGAGCCTGTTGATGCACCTGAAGGCGCGCACGCTCTTCCCCACGAGCCACTGGTTAACCAGACTTCAGCTTCAACCGTTGGGTTACCTCTAGAATCCATGACCTCACGGCCAATAACTTTTGCGATCTCAGACATGACTAAACCTCAATAAACCAGATTCTGGTTGCTCTGTTACAGTGAATCTGGTGGATTATAAAAATAAGTTAAAAATCAGGTAGTTAATGAATGGTAATTCAGATTATCTAATCACTGTTAAATGCAGTGATTAAATCAGGGTACATATCGTACCCTGATTACACAGCGACTAACAACTCTATGACAAACGGGAATACACCAGTTGCGTTATTTTTGCTGTTTTTGATGTTGCCCTGCTGCGGCTACAAAGCCTTCAAATAATGGATGTCCATCACGAGGTGTTGAACTGAATTCAGGGTGGAATTGCGCAGCAACAAACCATGGGTGTTCAGGGATCTCAACAATTTCAACCAGCTTTTTATCTTCTGACAAACCAGAAATTTTCATCCCGGCTTCTTCAATCATATTCACAAAGTTGTTGTTAACTTCATAACGGTGACGATGACGTTCAGTGATCCACTCGTTGCCGTACAGCGCTTTAACTTTACTGTCTTCTTTCAGGAAGCAACGCTGCGCCCCAAGACGCATAGAACCGCCCAGATCAGAGTTCTCTGTACGAGATTCAACATTGCCTTCAGCATCAGTCCACTCTGTGACCAAACCAATAACCGGATTACTCGTCTCTTGTGAAAACTCAGTTGAGTTTGCATCAGTTAAGCCCACAACATTTCTGGCAAATTCAATTAATGCGACCTGCATACCCAGACAAATGCCAAGATATGGAATATTATTTTCACGCGCATATTGAGCAGAACGAATTTTACCTTCAATACCACGACCACCAAATCCACCAGGCACCAGGATAGCATCCAGATCAGATAAAATTTCTACGCCTTTACTCTCGACATCCTGAGAGTCAACATACTTAATATTGACCTGTAAGCGATTCTTTAGCCCTGCATGTTTCAGTGCTTCATTCACAGATTTATAAGCATCAGGTAATTCGATGTACTTACCTACCATTCCAATCGTCACTTCTCCGACCGGATTCGACTCTGCATACAGAACCTGTTCCCACTCAACCAGATCAGCTTCCGGACAATCAAGACGGAAACGGTTAACCACCAACTCATCCAGTCCCTGAGATTTAAGCAATGCAGGGATCTGATAAATGCTTGGTACGTCTTTTAGAGAGATAACGGCTTTTTCTTCTACATTGGTAAACAATGAGATTTTTGCACGTTCATTGGCAGGAATAGCACGGTCAGAACGACAAACAAGAATATCCGGCTGGATACCGATGGAACGTAGTTCTTTAACGGAATGTTGTGTAGGTTTAGTTTTAACTTCACCGGCAGAGCCAAGATAAGGTACCAGTGTCAGATGCATATACATCGCACGGTCACGGCCCAGTTCAGTGCCTAGCTGACGAATAGCTTCAATGAAAGGTAGCGATTCGATATCACCAACCGTACCACCAATTTCAACGATTGCTACGTCAGTGCCTTCTGAGCCTTCAATAACCCGGCGTTTGATGTCATTTGTGATATGAGGGATAACCTGAATGGTCGCACCAAGAAAATCACCACGTCTTTCGCGGCGCAGAATATCTTCGTATACCCGGCCTTGCGTGAAGTTGTTCTTGCTGGTCATTTTAGTACGAATGAAACGCTCGTAATGACCTAAATCCAAATCGGTTTCAGCACCGTCTTCTGTGACATAAACTTCACCGTGCTGAGTTGGGCTCATTGTTCCTGGATCAACATTAATGTACGGATCCAATTTCATAATTGTGACTTTAAGGCCTCTTGCCTCAAGAATAGCCGCCAACGATGCTGCAGCAATACCTTTACCAAGGGATGAAACTACCCCGCCCGTAACGAAGATAAATCGTGTTGTCATGTGAACCCAAAAGAAGTAGGAAGTTAATAGGAATAAAAGGACGGGACGAAATTATAGCAGACAGCTAAATGATGACCAACCAAAAACTAAAACCAACGTCCAAAAACTTTTCATCGTTATTTTAGCAGACCTCAGGAAATCAGTAGTTATCAGCGTTGATTTCCTGCCTACGTTTACTCAATTTTGTTTAAAACGCGAGTAAGAAGCCCTTTGTATATATTTCAGGCTGTAGTCTATGCTTTAAATCACAAATCTTAACAAGTGAGTTCAGCAAACTGGAGTAACTGGTCACTCTCAGTTTTTTGTTTACTGGTAACGCCTGCACAAACCACCTGATTATTGCGCAGGACAGGAAAGTATTACTATCAGGAAGTATTTGATCGTGAATTTAACACCTGCGCCAGACCGGGACAGGAAACAGACAATCAGGCACTTTGACGCTCAACATTGGACATGGTTATGCAGGAACACTTTCACAACAATACGTTTTCATCGAGGAGTTTCTATTTGCCACTCCTTGCTGTTACTGGCATATGCCTTTTACCGTTTATCTTAATCATAACAGGCGTTGACTTAAGCTCGACGCGTGACATTCCCGTTAATCTCCCTCCCAGCGAAGTTAATTTCCACCAGATGTCCGGCGCTTTTACACATACTATTCTGGAGTGGACAGGCTTTTGTGCGGCCATCTTCACGGTCATTCTTGCCATAAATCATTACAGAATGACCAGGGAAATTACGATTCCGGTGATTGCGGTTGCTTTATTCATGTCTGGAATAATGGATGCATTTCATACACTTGCAGCCGACAGGCTTATCGACTCAATTGCAGATAATAATGACCTGGTTCCTTTTACCTGGGCTATCTGTCGAATGTTCAATGCAGTCATCTTAGTATTCGGTGTTGGGCTGGTTTATATCCGTTCGAATGCTCGTACTAACAAGTCGACGACTGATGAATTGAAAGATATTTCGATCAAGGATTTGAAGTTTTTCCTTGTGGTGTGCCTTACCTTTTTTGTAATAGCATGGCTAATCATAGATTACTGTGCGACGAGTCAGACCCTTCCAGCCACTCAATTTCCTGACTCATGGATAAAGCGCCCTTATGATATTTTCCCTTTGTTTTTCTATATTTTTGCAGGGATCTATCTGTTTCCACGCTTTTATCAAAAACACCCCGGTGCATTTTCTTATGCACTGATCGTCGCAATGGTGCCAGAGTCATTTGTTGGCATTTACATGGCCTTTGGTTCTGTTGCCCTGTTTGACAGTTATTTCAATGCAGCGCACTGGATCAAAATCCTGGCCTATGTCATTCCATTGTTTGGCATCATGCAGGTCTATTTCAGTGGCTGGAGAAAATTGAAACGAGAAATCTATGATCGCAGAAAGGCAGAACAAAAATTATCCCATGAGATCTATCAACATGAGCAAACCGAACTTGTTCTAATCGAAAAGCGTAAAGAGGCAGAAGAGGCTTCCCGAGCCAAGAGCACTTTCCTTGCAACAATGAGTCATGAAATACGAACACCCATGAATGGCATGTTAGGTATGACGCAGATTTTAATGAAAACACCACTAAACGACGAACAACAGGCATTTGTCAGTACGATTTATGATTCAGGCAACGCACTGATGAATGTACTAAATGATGTGCTTGATTTTTCAAAGATTGAAGCTGGAAAAATGAACATTGATCCGCAAAATTTCAATCTGGAAAAATGTGCATTCGATGTTTGTCAGTTGATGATGCCTAATGCGGAAAAAAAAGATATCGAAGTTGTATTTAGTTATGACCCTGAGTGCCCCACTTTCTGGATTGGCGACGAAGGGCGTATTCGGCAAATTATCAGTAACTTATTAAGTAATGCCGTCAAATTCACCTTAGAAGGACATGTACAACTCAATATTTCTTACCCTGAAACGAATGATGAGCTACCCAGAGCTATTCAAATAAAAATCAAGGATACCGGAATTGGCATGCCCCCCGATGTAGCTAACAGCATTTTTGAACCTTTCCATCAGGCAGATGTATCGACGACACGGCAATTTGGTGGTACTGGACTTGGACTGGCTATTTGCCAAAGTCTCGCTGAATTAATGGGAGGTTCTATATTGGTAACGAGCAAACCCGGCGAAGGATCTGAATTCACCGTCTCTTTACCGTTAGAACAAGGTTCAGAAGTGACAACGGCGGACGTTATTAACCTGCAAGGCGTAAGATGCTTGATCATAGATGACATCGAAATTAACTGCGACATTCTGGCCAAAACATTAACCCACGAAAAAATGATTGTAGATACGGTCACCAGTGGTAGTGATGCCATTCAGTTACTCTTGAAAAAAGCCGCAACGCCTGAGAAATATGACATTGTAATTATTGATTACTACATGCCTGTTATGGACGGTTTAACGCTCGCGCAGATCATTGCTAAAGAACCCTCTTTAGCCAATATAAAGATTCTCTTTATCAGCTCCGGCAACTCAACAATAGATGCGCAAAAATGCCGTAACCTTGGCTTTTCTCATTACTTACACAGGCCAGTCCATAACGCTTTATTATTTAAAACCCTGAAAGAAATCATCATGGAAGAACAGGCTGAAGCGCAAGATACTTCGGTACCACAGCCTAAATTCACCGGACATCTCTTACTTGTAGAAGATACACCAACTAATCAAATTGTTGCTAAGACACTACTGGAACAAGCAGGATTATCGGTCGACATTGCCAACGATGGTATCGCCGCGCTGGATTTAGCGGACAAAAACAACTACGACCTGATCTTTATGGATTGTCTGATGCCAAATATGGATGGTTACGAAGCAACACAGGAACTTCGCCTCAGAGAGAAATCAACGCAACATAAACGACGGATGCCCGTTGTTGCAATGACGGCAAGCGCCCTGGCAGAAACGCGAGCAAAATGTCTCGATGCAGGTATGGATGATTTCATTTCAAAACCGTTCAGTGAAAAAGAATTACACGACATGCTGAGCAAATGGTTGAAAAAGTCTGATTACTCAATAGCGTCTAAAAAACCTCACAGTGTCAGCAACACACCTGAAATTGTCGTTGAAGAAAGTACACTGCGAGCACTGGAGCAAGCAACTGGAGATAAATTTCAAACCATCGTTTCCATGTTCATTGATGATACACAGAATCAGTTAGACACCATGGCAACAGAAGGACTGAATCTGGATATTTCCACATTAATTCGATTCGTTCATTCAATAAAATCTACCGGCGCTACGTTTGGAGCCTCAGAGTTGTCATCTATTGCAGGTAACCTCGAAAATAAATATCGAGGTGGGGATCTGTCATCGCTGACAACGGATACTTCAGAACTTTCTCGTGCCTTTAATGCCGTTAAAGTTTGGTTTTTTGAACAAGGTATAACCAAAATAAGTGAATCTGATCGCTTAGTGAAAAACACGGAAAATCGCGTACATTAAACACAGAAAGTGTAACTATCACGATGAAATATATAGCATTTATTATTTCATTATTGAAAGCATAGTATATTTAATACGAAACAATATTTTTAACAGATTGTAATTTTTATGATTTTCGGCCAAAAAATTGATTTGCGTGCCTGTTTAAGGTAAAAATTAATATTCGACTAAATTTCGAGTTACCAGACAGGCCAGGAGAAACAACGATTGTTTAAGCAGGTAAATGGTATACCCGGGATGAAATATCGCTATCGCAAACATAATAGTTCATCCAAAGTTTGGCAGTCAGTGAAAGGCAGCTGATCTTTGCGAGTGAAGCGTCGTTCGACATCAATGGCGTTCAGGCAGAATATACGTCATAAGGTTTAGTGAGTCTGAATTAATTCTCCGGAACGCGAAATAAGGACTATTGAACGAATTTATTCAATCATTAATCAATAATAGATAGCGTTTGTCGCACCCTGTTAAGACG
Organism: Alteromonadaceae bacterium; assembly: GCA_965656875.1. Taxonomy (GTDB): domain Bacteria; phylum Pseudomonadota; class Gammaproteobacteria; order Enterobacterales; family Alteromonadaceae; genus CBFHMJ01. The sequence goes on along the minus strand of CBFHMJ010000002.1, from coordinate 319,844 downwards.
TTTAAGGCTGCTGACGTAGATAAACACGACGCAACCAAAAACCTGTATAAACATGCGACAAGCAGCTGCAAAATCACCTTTAAAGGTCAACAGACCCTGGTAACCTTTGCAATACGAATCAATACGTTAAGTTTTTAAAGTTATCCAGCTGTACGCAGTTAGATATATTTACGATGAAATCGCTTCACAGGTTTCTGTGACATGCGTTAAACCTTGATAGCTATATTGTTGGAGTATTTAACATTGACAGTGCAAGCCCCACAAAATCATCTACAAACGATCTCTCATCGATTTTTTCGGTATCTAATCGATCTGAAGTTTGCGTTGCGTGCAGAAGATTTTGACGATGGGCTTATTATCGATTTTGAAAAGCCCCAACAGTCAAAAAAAGAAGAAGAAGAACAAGTAGAACGCATTTTACTGGATGTAGAAAAGAAACGTGTTGAACGAGAGCGCCAGAAAAAAGAAGACGAAGTGAGAGCCATTGCGGAAATGAGTGCATGGATTCACCCCAGAATCTTCCAACATGCAGTCGATAAACTTGAAGACTCAGACTACGTACTGAATTCACTACTGCGGTTCTCTCATAATTTTACCGACTTAACCGCTATTTTGTACTCGCCATCAATGACATATACCCGAGTAGCCAATGTAGTAAAAGCAAAGCACTCTCTCGAGCGCACATTGTTGCAAATGATCAATCAACAGAAGTTTCAACTGCAAATAGGCCGTAAGGTCAATCGCGTAATCAAAGAACCTCAGGTCGCGATAAGCATGTTGGGTGTTGATGGTGCAAAAGCATTGCTACCCATTATGCTGGTTAAACAAGCGGTTAAACTAAACAACGATCTATTCCCATTACTTGGCTTTAAACTTTGGAAACACATGCTTTCTACCGGGCTTGCAACTCATCATCTGCTGGAATCCAGTGGTTATCATGATCCCGTCGAAGGCTTACTCGCAGGTACACTCGCTCATGTTGGCATCGTTGCTTGTTACCACCAGTTTCTCTTGTCATTTGACGAAGTAAAAACATTACACCTGAAAGAGTTTCGTCAACGCGGTAAAAAGCAGTTCCATGACAACCTGTTGAACGTTGATGCAGATTCGGCCATCCCTTTTAAGTTATTCAAGCACTATGCAGGAAAAATCAGTACGGACGTACTGAATCAGCTTGAGCTCCATAAACAACGGCCAAAAGGAATGGCTGCATCCATCGATGAATTCAATCAAAATGTACCGTTCAATGAATGTTCTGATATGGCTAAAGCGTTACATCAGGCAACGTTTTACTCGCAGTTTGAACAAATGAGGCAAGCAAAATTGATAGGTAAAGATGAGATATCTCAGACGCTTAAAGAAATCAATTTAAGCTCTGCAGGTTTGCAGGCAATGGTTTCAAAAAACCTCACCCGGCTTAATCTTCGAACGTTTGTCGAATAGCGATTGTTCTTCTGGAAGCCAGATCCTGTTGTGTATCAACATCTGGCGCCCTCGTGGTGTACTGATAGAAATGAATTTCTGAATCTGACTCAGCAAGATCACCTCTGCGCCTTTCGTTGACCGTTGTTCGTTTCACCGCGATGAGATTGCGCTTAAAACAAATAATTGCACGAGTATGTACTTTCGTTGTTTGAACTGTGCCTGACTTATCAAATGTAGAAGTTAAGCGGTCACCGTAGTAAACAGAATAGTTAATGTATTCCTCAACATGCTCATCAAACCCAATAACACGCATCTCACGTTCATCCAGCTCGAAGTGAGCATCACTTTCTTTCTCACCTATAATAATGACAGGACGTCGTAAAGGACGGATATCTCTTTGATAAGCTTTCAGGTGGGCATCAGAGCAAGGCTGATTGTCTCTGTTACTGTTGTCCTGATGGTCACGACCCAGCACTGGCTGAAAATATTTCTTTTCATCCACGCACCCTGAAAGTACCAATGCCAACAGCATTGTTATTCCAACTTTGGTTTTAACCATTTCAACAAACAACTAACACAACTCAACGAATCGAAATTTTAGTCAAACCATTTGGTATTAATCAACACCACATATGCAATAAAGATCATCCGACCTTGCTACAATTGTTCAGAACTCTTTATACAAATGGTTTTAACTCAATAGCTTGCCTGGAAAACATCAAGTAACGTAGATACATGAAATATTCCAAAAAAATTAGTTATCTTCTTCTACTGTTTCCATACATAATCAATAATCATCAAAATATCGGTGTTTTCCAGTTCAGGACGTTCCTTAAACATGAGCAAACCTTTGTTATACTTTTTGCTAATCTGTTCATTAAGCTTTAATGTTTACCACATGGTTCAGCCTTTCGTTAGCAGAACCACACCATCGATATCATCCAATTCAATCGTTCCTTCACTCGCCACAATCCTGAATCAACAACAATCGCAACCGGATAATACGGATATCAGTCCACTCAACTCTTCAACAATCCAGTCAACTCCTTCTCCTACCCGTACTGAAATTGCCTTACAGCATCAACACAACATTGAGCAATTGTTTAATGACCATCAATTTGCAGAAGCTGTAGAACAGTTTGAGTTACTCAATTACATCGATGAGTTGAAAGCAAAAAGGATAAAATCACTGTGGCTGGAATCGGCTGAAGCCTGGATAATCAACGGGGAGTTTTCAACGTTTGAAGCTCTCTATCTGGCCTGGTCTTCACGTTATCCATACGATCTCGAGTTTATTCTGCTACAGGCACAATGGCTGTTCCTGACCGACAATATTGATGAATCTTTTTATCAACTCAATTATGCATTAAGCCTTACCTATACCAATGATGAGGCCGCAAGAGTCAATCGCCAGATAAAAGATAATGCTTTTTACCAACTTGAAAAACTGAAGGAACTGGAAAACTGGCCCGCAGTTGTAGAGTTATTTTCTTCTCTGTTAGAGATCATGCCTGAAGAGCCAGCGTTTAAGCTCACTCTGGCAGAAGCTCAACTCGCATTAGAGCAGTATGCTGAAGCAGAACAACTGCTAATGACGATAAATCATGTTGAATACAACGCCCGAGTCAATCGGCTGCTGGACGATATTGCAAATATGTACAATGAAGACACAGGAATTCCTTTAGTAAGACAGGGAGAACACTTTGTTGTGACAGCAATTTTCAATACTCAGCTAAGCACTAAATTACTGATAGATACCGGCGCCTCACTTACCGTCATTTCAACGACCTTTTTCGAGCAATACTTCAACCAAAAAAACACGACATTTCTTGGAAATAGTCGAATGAATACAGCCGGAGGAATCGTCGAGGCACCCGTCTATCGGATTGAATCTCTTGATATTGGTGGATATACCGTTACCTCATTAGAACTTGTTGTGATGCCATTTGATGATATTGAAGGGGTGGATGGTTTACTCGGCATGAACTATCTGAAGCATTTTCAATTTACAATTGATCAGCAGAATGCACGCTTAGCGTTATCTAAAGCTAATCAGCAAGCTCGTTAATCAAACGACCTTTAGGCTCCGAGTCAGGCTTCAACCAGTTACCTGTTCTTGCCACAATCGTGTTTTGTGTTTTTAACAGTGACTTCAAATAAAACGCATGATTAATTCGAGCGTTAACTTTCAAACTTGCCGTCACCGTAGCGGTTTTAAGGTAAAAAGCCTTCATCCACTGATTTACTCGCGTCGGATCTTCAAAACGAATACTTTTTTCTACCTGAAAAATATTGAAACTGCGACCAGCCAGAAGCACGCCATGTTCATCAAATGCTGAGAGTAAAACTGTTCCGTAAGGTAAATCAAATGCTTTATTTATACGTATATTAATTGTGGCGGCATCCCAGGAAGATGTGCCGACAGGGATCACAAAATTGAGCCTGGCACTCACTAATTGCATTTCTGAGTCAACGAATTGATTTATGGAAAGACCTGAATCAGCAGCATTGTCAGACGCTCCGGCACCAAAAACCAGCAGCACAGTCAGATATGAGATACAGGCAAATAAATAGCCAACAACTTGCTTACCCATGACAATTCCCAGAAAAACACGTTACTCATCGACATCATGCTGTCTAAAAAGACAAGCATCACCAGGTAATAACGCTATACCCCGAAAAAATATACATCTTAATTTACAGGCAAATTGGGGTACAAAAATACGCGGAACAATTGCAATGCAACAAAATAATAAAACTGGACCGATGTCCCAAAACCAAATGTACCTTTTTAAGGATGTAAAAGTCGAGTTTAATAGTCTTTTTCTTAAAACAATAATGAATATATAAAAATAAGGACAACACATACTGAAATCACATACAAACATCTATAAATCAATATGTTAACTAGTAAACATTATCCAGGCTTTTTAGTTAGCGAGTATATTTTCACCCGGTTGATTTTAGAAAAGTCGTTAATTCACACGCTTGTTGCCGTTGTAGTCTGATGTCGTTAGAAATAACGAATTACGCTGGAAGGTTGAATTTTTGTATATAAATTCAATTGGTTATTTTAAACCGACGGGAAACATAGAAAGGTTTATCTATCGTCACGATCATAAGAAACAGGAGTGATTGAATGACACTGTGATTGAATGACAAGACGATTAAATCGATCAGTAACACAATTCTTTGTGTCGAATTAAAGATGTATCGAGTAAGCAGAACAATTGACAATAACTCGCTCTGCTTACAGCTTTCGGTTAATCGCTGACCAGTATAGAACATCGATAAGCTTCCATGTTTTTTAACATCATGCGAGCTTCTTCAACCATGAAATCACAGCGAGTTTTGGCTTCTATACAGGTGTGACTAAGGCACTCAACGTTATATATCAGTTCATTAATGATCTGCTGATACATCAGTGATTCATCATTCACGCGGTAACTCCATATACTCAATTCCAGCCAGTGGATCAATCGACAACGCCTGGCAATATCTCACGTATTCAACCACATCAAGTCGTCGTTCACGATTTTCGATCTTGCTGATATAGGAATGAGGAATATTTAACAAGTTACCTACTTGTCGCATTGTTAGCCCTTTAGAAATTCGCTTCCCCTTCAGCCACGATGTCAGCAAACGATTTTCTGGAGAACGGACAGAACCGGTAAATCTCGATTTCGAATGAGGTTTTAACTTTGGCATGACGGTCTCCTCTAAAAAGTTCATACCTCTGAATAACATTAAAAAACAACAAACACTTTATTTTTAAATTAAAACTTTAATATCCAGGCAAAAAAAGAGCAACATCCCTGTTGCCTGCCATACTTGCTAATAAAGCAACCTAACAAATAATGAGCAAAATGCGTGAGAAGGTGCGCACAGTATACGCTTAACATTTGCATCAAAATCAGCATTTAAAAGCCACGATAGTTCACTATCTCAATTAAAGCTTCAATTTAAAATTACAATTATAAATTGTAATTTTCAAGTTTTTCTTCTATTATTTTTACTCCATTTATTCATTAAGGTGAGCCGTATGAATTCAAAAGAAAACCTCAATGCTGCTATCAGCACGACCGAAAAAGAACGTGTAGCTATTGGTCTGAGAATTCGCCAATCACGTCTGAGTAACAACGTTACTCGTTCCGATCTGGCTGAAGCTGTACAGGTTTCTCCTCAGGCAGTACAACAATGGGAAAAAGGCAAAACGACACCGAAGGGTAACAATCTGAGAAAACTGGCTAAAAAACTGAACACATCACCTCAATATATCCAGTTTGGAACAACCAAAAATGAACTTAATGAGCCTGAATTGCCAGAATTAAAAGAATTAGCTCATATGATGAACAGCAAGTTTTTCTCGGCGATATACCAGTCCTCAGTGACACACATAATGACTGAAGCAATTGAATTTGGATGGATTTCGGTTTCACCGAAACTGAGCCCAGGGTTACTGGCGGAATTAGGGATGAATCATATGAAATGGCTAACCACCTCCAGAAAAACACAGAATCCAGCCGCCCTGAAAAAACCGGGAAATAAAGATGGATAACGATGTTATCAAGTCATCGTCATCCATCTTTATTACCATACTAAATACTTTTTACCTCGTTAATCGACATCACTGATCCGCATTGAGCACATCACTCTCGCCTCTTATCCAGTGAAAAAACATTTTTCCCTTCGCTCAATTCCTCATTCCGAACACGGGCATGGAAATCAGCAACATAATCAGGCAATTGATTACGCCATTGCTGGAGGTTATAGAGCTTAACACCATCATCTTCTTCCCTGTCTGCCAATACACGCTCCATAATTATCCGATGTGAACGCCCTGACATATCCTGAATCGTTGATGCAATTTGAATACTTAATGTTTCTACAACACATTTGTCCAGTTGCTCTATCTCATTACCTACCGTTGGTTTAAACCAAATCAACGCAAGAGAAAAGTAAATCAATACCGAGACCAACAGCATCGCTAACATTAAGGACAATATATTCGCTAACATTTGGATTGCAGTTTCCTGAAGTAATTGTTGAAAGCAAGCATGGAGACAGCCATCAATGCCGTTAAAGCAACCGATGTATTAATAACTGGAATAATCCAGCGATACAGGTCATGAAACCAAAAGTACCCTATAAGCAATCGGCCCACTTCCGCAACGAACTGACAAAAGCCCAGCAATGCAAAGGACAACAGGATGCATCTTGCCAGTAAGCTAATCGTCATATTGTGTATCAGGTGTACTCGAAACCCGATGAACACTGCACAAACATCGAGAAACAAAAAAGCCTGATACCAAATACGTTCAATCATGACTGGATAAGCTGAATTAAAAGACTTCATTTCATCCATCGCCCAATACATGATGCAATTAAACACCAACAAGATGACCACACCATAAAACTGGCTGGGAAATCGCCGGGCGAGCGGCGCTATAACCATGAAGGTTATGAAGTTCGTAATGACCGTGTAATTAGCCAGCTGTTCAATATTAATAACCATAAGTCTGCTGTCTGACAATTTAGAATGAGGCCATAAAGGCCTCGGATAGTCCGCAACTAGTTTTTCGGTGGCGGTGGTTGCCAGCCTCCACCATTTACCTCTGGAGCCACCACATCACCAGATGACGAAGATGAAAGAGATACTTGATCCTCTTCCAGTGTCGCTGACGTCTCAGGTGCAGCGGTGGCTTCTTGTTTAGTTGTCTTTGCCATTTCACCAATACGATCATATGCAGAAATACTTACACTCTGAATACTATTCATGGAGATACCTTATAAATTAAGTCTCAATTAAACCGGAACTTCACAACAAAGTTCAATTTTACAATGGGTTGTCTCGGTGCAGCTGTAAACAACACAGCATACAACCGACTGCATTTTTAATTAAAAAAGGGACTAATGTCAAACCATATGCATACATTTATATTCACCAGTTTGATCAGGCTACGTTCCTTTTCTATGAAATTAAATGGATGTTTTCAGGGTCAGATGAGAAACTAATCCGGGGTGAATTTCTTTCTTTGGTTATTACAGGTAACCCAATGATTAAAAAAACGTATCGACATGCTGTTATTGCTTTCACAGCAATAACCACTTCAACACTGACATTTAATGTTCCGGCGAGTGTCCACGACCTCGTTTCGTTCAACGGTGGTAGCTTCAACATGGGCTGCTCATTTGATGATGACATTTGCGATCCGGATGAAGGACCAAAGGGAGGACTCAAGGTTAACGTGAAATCGTTTAAAATCGCACGTTATGAAGTGTCAGTTAAAGAATACAGACACTGTGTTGAACAAGGAAAGTGTTTTGTTCCTTACACTAACAATCGCAACAAGTACTGTAATTACAATGCGCCAGACAGAGATGATCACCCTTTGAATTGCGTAAACTGGAAACTGGCTCAAAACTACTGTGAAGTACATGGAGGAAGGCTCCCACTTGAAGCGGAATGGGAATTAGCAGCCCGCGCAGGTGTAAACGAACGATATCCCTGGGGTCATGAAAAAGCCACCTGTAAACACGCCATTATGGATGACGAAGTAACCAGCGGTTCAGTGCCCAATGAACATGATGGCTGTGGCGAAGACAAAACCTGGCCTCGCGGCCAACGAGCGGCTAACAAAGCTGGATTATTCGATATGCAAGGCGGCGTTGCCGAATGGGTTTACAACTGGTTTAAAGAAGATGCAATTCAAGCCCTGTATCAACACGGCGATCTCTCTGGACCTGAAAGTGGACAATGGCGTGTTATCAGAGGTGGCGCGTGGGATGAACAGGCATGGGCGCAAACCAACTCAAATCGTTGGGCAAAATCCCCTGTTAAACACCGTTCTATCTATGGATCTAATGGATTCAGGTGTGTTTTTGACAGCAAAAACGCCCCCGAAGTCGGTTCAATGAAGCGACTACAACTCAAATAATTGCGATTGTTCAAGCCAACTCAGCATACGTTGGCTTGCATCATTTATACGTTAAATCTTGTTTCAGGCATTCTCTTTCTGACTTTGTTTTAGTAGATATTCTTGCGCTGATTTTAGTGAGCCAAATGCTGATACTAAATTGTCCATTCCTCTTTGTCTGACATCATCTTCTTCAGATTCTGTCATCATCCATACCCATGTCTTGATTAACGAAATAGGGGGTAGTGAATTATTCGCCATCAACTTTTCCTCTAAAGCCTGAAAACTTATAAACCATATAAATTTATTAATTACCCTGTGACACTCATTTATACGAATCTACGGCATACACCTGTGCTGAAATACCCACATAAACAAGACTGTTTTATTTATAAGAAAATTCAGCAATAGTCCAACAATTCATGCAATAAAATCGCTTGAAGATTAAACCAAAGTGGTCACATATATTTACTTTTATCAACTCTTGACCTCAGCGTCTGTTAACTCCGGTATATCTCAAGCGTTATTCACTAAATTTCATCCAGAGCGTGTTGACCTTTGCGGGAGAAACTTTGTTCGAATTCAATGGCATTCAGGCAAGCCGCACGGCAGCAGGTTTAGTCATCTTAATCAATGATGTGGAACGCAGCATGAACGCCATTGAAACGAATATAGTTATTTTTAAATGATAGCATGGACAAGCTGCAGCAAAATCCATCGGCAAAGGTCAGCACCTTCTAATTACAGATAGAAAGGATCAAACAACCATGTTGGCATGGTAAAACGACACTTTAATGACGATTCAGGCTTATAACCGCTTCAGTGTTAATAAAACAATAAAATCTGGCTCAAAAAGATAACATAATTGCATTTATTTTAACCTCTAAGTAAGATCTTAGTACCTTTATTTCTATTCATCGGAAGCGTTATTATGGAACCAGCTAAATCTAAAGTTATGAGCCCTTGTAAAAAGATCTGCAAGCTAAATGCGGCAGATATTTGTGTCGGATGTTTCCGCAGTAAAGATGAGAGAAAACAATGGCGTGACATGGATGATGATGCCCGTCGTCAAGTCCTGAAAAACTGTCACGATCGAAAAGAGCAAGCTCGTATAGCCAGAGAAGCTAAAATTAAAGCGATGATGAACTAAGATTTATTATCGGCGTGTGTGGTGTTCGGACTCAGCGCGAAGGTACGCGCTGATACGAACGATTTTTTTTGCAGAACAGTTATAACGATTCAACAACAGATTACGATTCTTACCCCTCGCACTGACTTCTTCTTTTTGCCATACTTTAACAGTCTGTTACCAAAGTCATGAATATCCCTTATTAACAACCTCACGTTAGTGTAGATTAATCAGGTCAATAACGACGCTTTACAGGACTCTATAATTCAGTAGTCAAAATCATGCATCAGTTAGAATTACTCTCAATCGACAGCCCATGTATTGGACGTTGTGAATCCAATAAAAAAGGCTATTGTAAAGGTTGCTTTCGAAGCAGACAGGAGAGATTTGACTGGCTGAATTTCACGCCTGAACAACGAGGGCTGGTCCTTCAGTTATGCAAACAACGAAGACGCAGAGCTTTATCAGCAAAGAAAAAACGTGAAGCGGAACAACTCGATTTACTCGCCAATATTGATAATCCAGAGCCACAATCCAATCTGTTTAATGAATCAGCGCGTGACAATGATACTGATTCGTCCGATGATTAATCACTACAAAGACGGGATTCCTCTTCTGTCTATAAAAACAATTCTCCATTCCCTTTATCTCTGAACCACTTAGTGATTATGTACTTCTCTCCTTCAATTACCGGCTGTCCATGATGCAATGAAGAAGGATTTGGCTTACCCGATGGTAAAAGATTATTCCACAGCACGGCTTGTCCGGCTTTTGGTTTAAACTTGACATCAATCACTGGAAACCAGGTTTCACCGCCTTCCAACGTATCATTCAAGTACACCATAAATGTCCAGGTACGTTGTCCTGCAATACGAGCATATTGCTCAAACTCCAGTGTGCCAGGTTCAAAATAGTCGGTATGGGCTTTAAATTCTTGTCCAACTGAATACTTTTGTCCCTGAGTAACTTCTGACCAACATTCAGCCAGACCAATAAGCTGACTCATTCTTCGTTCCACGGTCGGTATGACGGCATGATTTAGCTGACCTAAATCGCATGTTTCACTGGTTCTGAAACCTTTATCGCGTTTATTGCCAGAAATATCAGAGGGTCTGAGTTCAGTGTTTATCGCATTAATAACGGACTGACATTCTGCTGGAGTTAAAAAATCATCGACTGTTACTAACTGTAAATCAGAGGTGTTTTCAACAATATTCACACCGTTTCCGGCTAGAAATGGCCGTTTAGCAAGAGTCAGGTAATCGACCTCTGACTGCATACCTTCAGTTACCTGAGAAAAATCGATCTGTTTTTTGTAAAACACAGAATAAGGAATACTCCCTTTAACGATCTGAAAACCATTTTTAATCGCAGTCTCAGAAAAGCCATTCTTTCTGAGAATTGAATACAGTTCTGCTGGATTACAGTTCCGCTGTAAATTGTCCTTTAACCAGCTAAGCCATTCTGAGCTCAGTTCATGCAACATCGAATTAATCCTTCTCCAGGCAATAAAAAAGCGCCTCCACAACGGGTAAAGGCGCTTTTTCAATCAATCATGCTTGTTGATTATTTTTCGTCACGAAGCCAAATGGCAACTCGTTTAGCAAAATAAGTCAGTATGCCGTCAGCACCGGCTCGTTTAAATGCCAACAAGCTTTCCATAATGCATGGTTTTTCCCTCAACCAACCATTTTGAATCGCAGCCATATGCATCGCATATTCACCACTTACCTGATAAGCATATGTTGGAACACCAAATTCATCTTTTACCCGACGAACAATATCAAGATACGGCATACCTGGTTTCACCATAACCATGTCTGCACCCTCTTCGATGTCCATCGCTACTTCACGCAATGCTTCGTTTGTGTTTGCAGGGTCCATCTGATAACTGTATTTGTTACCACCTTTCAGATTACCAGCAGAGCCTACGGCATCACGGAACGGGCCATAATAGTTAGACGCATATTTTGCAGAATACGCCAGAATTCGAGTGTTGGGATGGCCTGCTTCTTCAAGCGCAGTCCGTATCTCACCCACACGTCCATCCATCATATCTGATGGTGCAACAACCTCTGCACCAGCTTCAGCATGAGAAACCGCCTGTTTAACCAATACATCAATAGTAATGTCATTGAGTACATATCCATCTTCATCAATGATTCCATCTTGTCCATGTGTAGTAAATGGATCCAATGCAACATCAGTAATCACACCAATATCCGGCACTTCTGCTTTAATCGCTCTAACAGCACGCTGCGCCAATCCATCTGGACTATAGGCCTCTTCTGCCATCAATGATTTTTTTTCTGCAGGAACCACGGGGAAAATCGCGATGGCAGGAATACCCAATTCAGCTAACTCTTTAGCTTCTTTTACCAGCAAGTCTACCGTTAATCGTTCAATACCAGGCATTGATGGGATGGCTTCTCGTCCATTATCGCCTTCAATAACAAATACCGGGTAAATAAGATCGTTAACGGTTAATACTGATTCAGCCATTAAACGACGTGAAAAATCATCGCGACGCATTCTTCGCATACGAGTGAAAGGAAAGATGGTATTACCTGTATTCACGGAATTCTCCTGTAACGACACCGAATGTATTACTCTTCGATCGATGCCTGATCATCACTATATAAACAAACTTTATTTCTACCTGTACTCTTAGCTTGATACAGCGCTTTATCGGCATAATCAATATGTTGAGTTTCAGGGGTCTCCGCTCTGATAACGGAAGAATAGGTACCAATACTAATTGTGATATTTATAACACCTTCAGAGGTATTAATCGGCGTACTTTCAATAACCTGGCGGATGGTTTCAGCCAGTGACTGTACGCCCTGTGAATCTGTTGATGGTAAAATTACCGCAAATTCTTCTCCGCCATAACGACACAGATCATCACCAACACGTTTTAGCTGATCTTTAATTAGTCGAGCGACAACTCGTAATACTTCATCGCCGACTAAATGGCCGTATGTATCATTCACCGACTTAAATCGATCAATATCGAGGATCATAATAGCCAGAGGTGATTCTTCCCGGCGGCTACGACGTAGTTCAGCGTGATAACGCTTATCAAAATAACGGCGATTTTTTACCTGAGTTAATGAGTCACTCATGTTCAGGTTTTCTAATTCTCTGTTTTTTTCTTCCAGCTCTCTCAATGCAATTTCAAGTTCAAAAGTACTCTCCTGAATTCTTGCTTCAAGCTCTTCCTGATAATCCTCTTGAATGCGAATCTTTTCAGCCTGCATATCCTGCGACATTTTATGACGCATCTCACTTTGCTGCTGTCGGAGAACCGCTTTCTCCTGATACAGTGAAAACCGCCGAAACACCGTAAATGAGAACAATAGAATCGTTAAGATGGACGAAGGCAACAGTAAGTTATAACCATGAAGATCACCGGTCGGCATACCAAATCCAAGCGCAATGACAAACGCAAACAAACCGAGTTGAATAAGCCAGATGAGTATATAAGTACGTGCATTAGTTGAACCATTGCGCCAATAAGCAACACCAATAAGAAGAAAACTAAGTGCATAAAGAATGGCTAAGAATGCAAGAATACTAAATGAAATATAAACCGGCGTAAGAATGAATATAAATGTCGATACAACTGCTGCAGCCATTAACGAACGAACCAATGCTAACTGCCAGGAGCGTTGTCTGATGTGCAAAACAGATATCGAAAGCGGCCCGGAAATGAACAAATAGAGGCCACAAAAAACAGGTAGAGAATGCTGTTGCATCCAATTCCAGTCAGACATGAGCAATCGGAAGTTTTGTCCATTTATCCCATTAAGAATAAGGATCTGTGACAAAATAAAAATCGACAGATAAAAGAACCCCTGATGTCTTGTATAAAGAAAAACAAGAAAATTGAAGATAGCAAGCGCAACCAAAACACCAAGGAATCCACCGGTTAAAAAACCAAATGTACTACTTTCCTCAATATAATTTGTATAGGAATAAAGCGATAAAGGAATATAAACAATTCCACTGGTTTGTACATGAAGGTAAACCGTGTATTGTCCTGATTCAGGAAAGTCCAACGGAAAGAGAATATTTTCATTTTCAATATATCGGGTATGAAATGAAAAACTATCACCCTGCCTCAGATGCTGAATTAGCTGCTCTTCCTGGAATACATAAAGCTCGACCTTATCCAGCAATGGAAATGCTATCTCAAGCAGCAAATTAACACTTTCACGATCCTGATTGTTGACACCAAATCTTAGCCAGTAGTTATCATAAGAAAAACCAAAATTCAGAATTTTATCGGTAACAGATTGCCATTGTGCGGACTCATCGGGGAAAGTGCTTTCTTGCTGAGGAGTAACGGTATACTCGAATAATTCATTCGGGTATCCGTATTCAAATGTCCGATCAATCGTCAAAACATCAGGAAAGTCTGCCATCTTCTCATCAGCCTGGACTGACAATGAGCCAATCAACAGCCCTACGAAGATGACTCTCAGTAGTACATGAAATGTCATCACACTATCTCAACTGGAATAACGCGCGAGAATTTTCCGCAGTACTACAGGTAACGGATTCTACAGATTGATTTGTTAACGACGCAATGGCTTGAACAATATGCGGTAAATACGCTGGTTCATTACGCCGTGAAGCAGGTTTAGGTTTAAGATCTCTGGGCAGTAGCCAGGGTGCATCAGTCTCAACTAATAGTCTGTCAGACGGAATATAAGAGACTAACTCTCGTAACTCGCCACCTCGTCGCTCATCACATAACCACCCTGTAATGCCAATATACAGTCCTCTGTCGAGATAACTCATTAGTGCTTTTTTACTGCCGGTAAAACAATGTACAACACCCGGTTTTCCCGATGCATGCTCATCAAATATCTGGCAAAAACGCTCGCTGGCATCTCTTTCATGCATAAACAATGGCTTCGAAATATCTGCGGTAAGAGCGAGTTGTTCTGCAAAGACTCTCTCCTGCACATCAGGAGGGCTGTAATTCCGGTTGAAATCGAGACCACATTCGCCGATCGCTACAACTTTATCATGTTGTAACAGCGCTTTTAATTCAATCAGATATTCTTGCGAAACAGATTTCGCATCATGAGGGTGAACCCCGGCAGTTGAATAAGTTGAGGGAAATGTATCGGTAAGTTCAAAGGCAAACTGACTTTCAGAAACGTCGGTCCCTGTCAGGATAAACTGAGATACTCCCGCGCTCAAAGCACGGGAGATAACAGCATCTCTGTCTTTATTAAACTGACTACTCGTCAGATTAAGACCAATGTCAACTAAAGACATATTACTTCAGACGTTTAACTCTCAAGCGCTGATTTTTACCTTCAACGGTCAATAGGAATGATCCTAAAGATGCTCGTTGAATAGTAACCTCATCACCAATATCAACTTTGAAGTACTCGTCACCAAGTTGCTTCCAAACTTGACCATTTTCAAGTGTCAGAACCAGTTCACGACTGATGTTTTTATCTTTTTTCGTTACTGTAGATACAAGACTGTCAATCTTAGCCAGCTTACGCTTTGCAGTGATTTCCATACCAAATGCGTCATCCGGTGCGTAATCTGCTTCGCCAGCCGCCGCAGGTACTTCGCTAAATGCTTGTTGCTGATAATTATCAATTTTTCCAGCAACTTTGTCGTAACACACCAAACGTTTCAAGCTATTTTCAATCTGGGCACACTGATTAACGGCTTCATTAATTGAATCGCTTTGAGCCATACCAGAAAAAGAAACCACCAGTAATCCAATGGCACCAGCTAGATATTTCATAAACTTACTTACTCCGTTTCTTTCGACAGATCTGTTTCATCTGACACTTCATTTTCGTCTTCAGACTTTGTGTAAAAAGCTGAAAAAATGAGACCAACTTCAAAGAGTAGCCACATTGGAATAGCCAATAATGTCTGAGAGATGACGTCTGGTGGAGTAAGAAACATACCTAGTACGAAAACAGACACAACAACGTAAGGTCTTTTTTCTTTCAGTGATTCTGGATTTGTCACTCCACTCCAGCACAGCAACATAATAGCGATTGGAATTTCAAACGCCAGACCAAACGCAAAAAATAGCTTTAGTACAAAATCCAGGTAGCTACTGATGTCTGTTGATATCACAATATCTTCAGGTGCTATTTGGGTAAAAAAGCCAAAAACTAAAGGAAACACAATGTAGTAGGCAAACGCTATACCGCCATAAAACAGAAAGGTACTGGAGAATAATAACGGCATCACCAGTTTACGTTCGTGGCTATACAACCCTGGTGCAATAAAAGCCCAAATCTGATGCAAGATGTAAGGAACGGATACGAAAATTGCAAGGATGAAAGTCAGCTTAAAAGGCGCAAAGAAAGGCGAAGCTACATCAGTAGCAATCATGTTTGCACCTTCAGGCATTACTTCCACAAGAGGAGCAGATACATAGGTATAAATATCATTGGCAAAATACGCCATACACGCAAAAACCAGTAATACACATACCACGGAGTGAAGTAAACGATTACGTAATTCAACCAGATGGCTTACCAGGCTACCTGATTTATCGTCTTCAATGTTTGAGGTCATGTTTAACTATACTTTTTTTGAATCAGAAGAGTCTTCTGCGTAAGGCTTATTGACAGATTCTGCCGCCTTCTTTAACTCCTCGACCGAAGATTCAAGCTCCGGAGCAAGATTTTTCATGCCTTGCTCCTCTGCTTTTTTTAAGTTTTGATGCAGCTCTTTGACGTTCAATTCATCATTGATTTCTGTCGTTACTGCACTGGCTAACTGCTTAGCAGAACGAACCCACTGGCTTACCGTGCGAATGGCTACGGGCAATCTTTCAGGTCCCAATACCAACAGGCCAACCACTGCTACGACAATTAGCTCCCAAAAACCCATACTCAGGCCTGATCTTTTTGTTTTTCAGCTGTCGTCGCTGACTCAGCTTTTTCGTCAGCGGGCGTCTTTAATTGTGCCTGAGGCTCGCTACTGAAGTTTTTATCTTCACTTTCTTCTTTTTTATCAGGATCAGATACGGCGTTTTTAAAGCCTTTAACCGCAGAGCCAAGATCACCACCTAATCCACGAAGTTTTTTAGTACCAAACAATAAAACGATAATGGCTAAAATGATTAACAGTTGCCAAATACTAATACCACCAAGACCCATATTTTATGTCCTATGTCGTCATATAAATAATTGTCTGCAAATTTAATAGACCAATAACCAGCGAGAATGTTCAACGAAAGTTGAGAAGAAATCATGTAGCGAAGGTGTTAACAACAAAATGCTTATCAGCTGTTTTTATTGTGTTCTTTTCTTACTGACTCCAAGCGACTTAACTGGTCTATGGCTTGCCTTCCTGAATCAGGGAATCAGGAACCACTGTCAGGGATTATACTTAGGTATTTTGAAATATCATCAAATAAACGAATATTTCCCAACAAAATTAAATTAACGATATATTTTTATAAATTTAACATTTGTATTTCTATTAGATAGCATCAACTGGTTATAAAAAAGGTAAATGCAACAGTACCTTTCATTTCTAATCTATGCTTGATTAAGATACAAAGAAATTCGCCAGCAACAACGATAAAATAAACCAGTTACGGTACTACTGATTATTTATAAACAGCACACTTTTAGCACGTTGGCAGTGTTTGGCTGGAATCTGTAAATTTAACATGGAGGCTTTATGAAAAACCTGAACGTATTCCTTCGTTTATATTTCAGTACAGCTGTACTTCTATTTTGTGTATCAGTTAATGCCGCTGATGAGAGTAAATCCGAATACACCTGGCTTGATGACTTCCAGGATCAGTTTACTCAGGCACTAAACAATTCCGCAGTGTGGATGAACTCCAGCTTTTCGGATGATCAGACGCTGGACGAATCAGCAAAGGCATGGGCGCGAGTGCAAGTTGGTATGGAACCGAAATCAGGTGACTGGTCAAAATATCCGGTAAAGTTTCGACTCAAAGTACAACTACCCAGTTTAGAAGAACGTGTTGATTTAATCCTTTCTGATAACGAAATTGATGATTTCGAGCGGCTGCCTCTGGAATCCTCACGCCCTCATGATAACCGCTCGAATTCAGATGACTTCAGCGCTGCAATTCGACTAATTCATTCCTCAGACAACAACGCCTATTTTGCATCTCGTTTAGGCTTTGGTCGCGGTAGCATTTATGCGCGTTCTTTTTATCGCTGGCGAAAATCATTTAGCAATCACTGGTCACTAAAACTGCAACCGGCGATAGAATACTGGCCTGGTGAAGGATTCGGATTAAGGCAATTAACTGAACTCAATTACCTAATCAACAGCAGCAATGAGATCCGTATGTCTCATTCTATTTGGCACATAGAGTCATTTGAATCACCACTGTGGAAACACGGTTTGTACTACCTGTCTCAACTGGATCACAACAATGCATTGGTTGCAGGTGTGCTATATCAGGGAAAAACACGTGATGGCTATGAAAAGGACAGAGTAACCATTAGTGTTCGCTGGAGGCAGAGAGCTATAAGACAATGGCTATTCTTTGAAGTTGAACCTTTTGTTGATTACGACCGAGAAAATGATTTTGGCTCAGAGATAGGAGTGGCACTTCGCGTTGAGGGTTTCTTTGGTTATCACCAAAATGAGACAAACTAGAACGTGCTGACGATTCTCAAATAAAAAAGCGGCACTATCGCCGCTTTCTCAATATCTACCACACCGATTTAATTAGTAAATGTTCAATTCCAAAGCCCAACCAACAGTTGCCTGGCTTTTAATTTCATTATTCAATTCTTCTTGCATGAGTGGATGCAACATTAACCAGTCTCCCGGTAGGTTTAGCCTCAACACACCATCATCACAAGTCATGGCAATCTTTGGTATTGCTTCATGCTTTCTTCGCATTGCCAATATGACAGCTACACGCAAAATCCGTGTTAGTCGTTCTGCAACTTCAGCTGTAGAACCTGCCATTTTGGTAACGACACTCATATCGATAGCTTGTCGATAATTGTAAATTAAACAATTGAGAATCTGATGCTGTTCCTGAGTAAAACCGGGCAAAGATGAGTTTTCGAGAATATACGCGCCGTGACGATGATTCTTTCGATACTCCACAATCAAACCCAATTCATGAATTTTTGCGGCTGCATCCAGAACATCAATGCCATCAAACCGTGCAAGTTGCCATTTATCATTTAGATCATTAACCATCGATTTAGCTAACGATGCAACAAATTCACCTTGCTCTTTATCAATGCCAAAACGACAAACTAACCCATCAATCGTGCGCTGTCTGATATTCGTATTTTGCATTTCAGGTAGCATGCCATATAAAACACCTTCTCTCAGTGCACCGCCTGCCAGTGTCATTTCTTTTACTTTCAATTGGCGGAAAATGGCAATGAGAATTGCAAGACCACTAGGAAAAACGAGTACTCGCTCTTTTACCAATCCTTCGATTGAAAGACCATCAATAGCACCACATCGAATCGCTTGCTGTTTAATATCTTCTAATCGCTCAAGTGTCAGAACACCTTCAACACTTTGAGTTGCAAGAATTTCACAAATAGCCTGTACAGTGCCTGATGCACCAAGTGCAACATCCCAGCCTTTCGACACATACTTATCTCGAACAGGTTCAATTTGAGCCTCTGCAGCTTTGATTGCCTGGGAAAAATTCGACTCATTCAACAGACCGTCTGCAAAGTATCGCTCAAGCCAGGTAACACAACCCAGTGATAAACTGGTCAACAACGAAGGCGTGAATCCTGTTCCTACGATCATTTCAGTGCTGGCACCGCCAATATCAATGACCAAACGATTCTTTTCACTAAATGAGGTGTGAGCAACACCGAGGTAAATGGTTTCAGCTTCTTTTTCACCAGAAATCACATTCACTGAATGACCAAGAATCTCATGCGCTTTTTTCAAAAAAACATCGACATTCTTAGCCAGTCTTAGCGTCGCTGTGCCAACAATTCTTACATTACCCGGTTCAATGTCCTGCAATCGTTCAGCGAACATAGCAAGACATTTCCAGCCTCGCTCCATAGCTTCCAGACTCAACTCATTATTTTCATTAAGTCCGGATGCAAGGCGTACCTTTTGTTTGATAATGCCGACAACCTGAACAACGCCCTGGTTCACGCAGGCAATCATCATATAGAAACTGTTAGAGCCAAGATCAATAACCGCATAAAGCGGCCTGTCCTGGCTCTTGATATTTGCTTCTTTTAATGTCATCTAATAATTATTTGCTTACTCGTTTGCGCTTTTGAGAATTAACTGAACCTTTGTTATTGCCTTTACGGTTTACCTGTCGGGTACGTTTACGTTTATTTTCTGACGGTGGTTTCACATCATCCAGTAACGCTGACTCGTCATAGTGACTTACCGGCACTTCATGTTTAATGTATTCTTCCACAGCCGACAAATTGTAAGCGTAATTTTCGCAAGCAAAACTTATCGCAATACCACTGGCTCCAGCTCGTCCGGTACGTCCAATACGATGAACGTAATCCTCTGCATCATCAGGTAAATCATAATTGAAGACATGACTTACATCCGGAATGTGTAATCCGCGTGCAGCTACATCAGTAGCAACAAGAATATCAAGATTTCCTCGAGTGAAATCCTCTAACACAGCAAGTCGTTTCTTTTGAGGCACATCTCCTGTCAACAAACCAACGCGATGTTTATCGGCTTGCAACCAACTATAGATGGACTCACATCCCTGACGTGTATTCGCAAAAACAATACTTTTTTCTGGCCACTCTTCCTCTAACAAGGTCAGTAGTAGCAACATTTTATGTTCAGAAGACGGATAAAATAATTCTTCTTTAATCTGGCGAGCAGTCATTTGCTCGGGTTCAACCTGTAGATGAACTGGCTCATTCATATGTTCGAATGCCAGTTCCTGAACCCTGTAAGAAAGTGTCGCAGAATATAATAAATTTAAACGTTCACTTCTATCTGGCATACGGTGGAATAAAAACCGTATGTCTTTAATGAATCCGAGATCAAACATTCGGTCGGCTTCATCCAGTACAACCACGCTTATATCATTCAGGTTAAAACACCCCTGCTTGTAGAAATCAATAAGTCGTCCAGTAGTGCCAACCAGAATATCTACGCCATTTTCAAATTGTTGACGTTGACTTTCATAACCATCGCCCCCATATACTACGCCAAGGCGTAATCCTGTTGCTTTTGATAAAGCCATTGCGTCATTATGAATTTGAATAACCAACTCTCGGGTTGGCGCCATAATGATAGCTCTGGGTTGTTGACCTGGCGTTGGGTCAGTTTGCATTAAATGATGAAAAGTCGCGGCCAAAAAAGCGATAGTTTTACCGGTTCCGGTTTGTGCCTGTCCAGCGATATCTTTACCAGAAATTGATACCGGTAAAGTAAGCTCCTGAATGGGCGTACAATAGCTGAAACCAGTGGCTTCAAGGCCCTCTAAAACACTGTTGTGCAGACTTAAATCTGCGAATTTTGTTTTCGTTAAGTGTGTCTTATTCATAGCCAATTAGCATAACGCTTAAGCTTGCAATAAGAAACAGGATTGATTAAATAGATAAAAACTTTTTTAATGTCAGGATTGCTTTCCTCATTAAAAAAAACTACTCGGAAAAAATCGGAGAAAAAAATGACTGATAAAATCCCTCACACTACTGATGGTGATTTTGATAGAGACGTACTTGAATCAGACAAGCCAGTATTAGTTGATTTCTGGGCTGACTGGTGCGGCCCATGTAAAATGATAGCCCCGCTACTGGAAGCAATCTCTGATGAGTTCGAGGATCGGTTATCTATCGTTAAACTAAATGTTGACCAAAATTCTCAGGTACCAGGTAAGTACATGATTCGCGGCATCCCAACATTACTATTATTCAAGGACGGTGCGGTTGCAGCCACTAAAGTTGGCGCTCTTTCTCGCGCACAATTAGTTGAGTTTGTAGAAAACAACATCTAATTGACTTAGGCAGACGAGACTTAAATCGTGTCGTCTGCTCTTATTCTCTATTCGTCTATTTTCCATTCAATTTTTGTACATCTTTTCAGGCACTTCAGAAAAACCAAAAAAACTTTGTGGTTTTAACTTCATATACTGGACGCTGCTTTAAATAGCTGCTAACGTATTAGTGCGTAACCTTTCGAGTCTACCTAATTTCATTACTAGTCTCTGTTCAAACCTATTTATTAATCCATAAATCAAACACATTCCTTATAAAAGAATCCCAACTATGCACTTAAGAGAATTGAAAAATCAGCCGGTCAGCGACCTGGTTAAGCTTGCCGAGTCTATGGGCCTTGAAAATGTAGGCCGTCTAAGAAAGCAGGACATTATTTTCGCTATTCTGAAAGCGCACGCCAAAAGCGGTGAAGATATTTACGGTAGCGGAGTCCTGGAAATTCTTCAGGATGGTTTTGGCTTCTTACGCTCAAGCGATGCTTCATACCTTGCCGGTCCGGATGATATTTACATTTCTCCAAGCCAAATCAGACGCTTTAATCTACGAACAGGTGACACCATCGCAGGGATTATTCGCCCACCAAAAGAGAGTGAGCGTTATTTTGCCCTACTGAAAGTTAGTGAAGTTAACTTCGACAGACCTGAAAACTCCCGCACAAAAATCCTTTTCGAAAACCTTACTCCTTTACACGCTAATGAACGCCTTAAGCTTGAGCGTGGTAATGGTAGTAGTGAAGACATCACCGCTCGTGTTATCGATCTGGCTTCACCCATTGGTAAAGGACAGCGTGGCTTGATCGTTGCTCCACCAAAAGCGGGTAAAACGATTCTGATGCAGAACATTGCAACGTCTATCACGGCTAATCACCCAGAATGTAATCTAATCGTATTACTGATCGACGAACGTCCAGAAGAAGTTACTGAAATGCGCCGAATGGTTAACGGTGAAGTTATTGCTTCAACGTTTGATGAGCCAGCAAGCCGTCACGTTCAAGTTGCAGAGATGGTTATCGAAAAAGCAAAACGTCTTGTAGAACACAAAAAAGATGTGATCATTCTTCTTGATTCAATTACTCGTCTTGCTCGTGCATATAACACCGTCATCCCATCATCAGGTAAAGTACTGACAGGTGGTGTTGATGCCAATGCTCTTCACAAACCAAAACGCTTCTTTGGTGCTGCTCGAAATGTTGAGGAAGGTGGTAGCCTGACGATTATTGCAACAGCGCTAATCGATACCGGTTCGAAAATGGATGAAGTTATTTACGAAGAATTCAAAGGTACTGGTAACATGGAATTGCATCTGAATCGTAAGATTGCAGACAAACGTGTGTTCCCTGCTATCGACTTCAATCGTTCAGGTACTCGTCGTGAAGAACTACTGACTTCACAGGAAGAACTGCAAAAAATGTGGATTCTTCGCAAAATCGTCCATGAAATGACTGAGCTGGACGCGATGGAATTCTTGATCGACAAGCTAGCAATGACCAAAACAAATGATGAATTCTTTAACGCAATGAAGCGTCAAAAATCATAGGTATAATTCAGTAATACCCGATCATAAAAACCCGATAATTTATCGGGTTTTTCTTTTTATAGCCCACACTTATGCGAGTTCGGTACTGACTGGAATCCGCCAATATTCCCGTTATAATACCGACAACTCTCATATTGGTGATTTACATGAAATACAAAGATCTACGCGATTTTATTAAGTTGTTAGAAAAAAGAGGACAACTGAAACGTATTCAACTTGAAGTTGATCCTTACCTTGAAATGACTGAAATTGCAGATAGAACTTTGCGAGCAAAAGGCCCTGCTCTTTTATTTGAAAATCCAAAGGGGTTCGACATTCCCGTTCTCGCGAATCTGTTTGGGACACCTGAGCGAGTGGCGATGGGTATGGGCAAAGAAGATGTAACAGCGCTTAGAGAAACAGGTAAATTACTGGCAATGCTGAAAGAGCCAGAACCACCAAAAGGGTTCAAAGACGCCTTTAGTAAACTTCCTGTGTTCAAACAAGTCCTGAACATGCCACCAAAGCACATCAAAAAAGCGCCATGTCAGGAAATTGTCTTATCAGGTGATGAAGTCGATCTCACAAAGCTTCCCGTCATGACTTGCTGGCCGGATGATGCCGCACCATTGATCACCTGGGGCCTTACTATTACAAAAGGACCTTATAAAAAACGCCAGAATCTGGGCATTTATCGTCAACAAGTGTTAGGCAAGAACAAAGTTATTATGCGCTGGCTTTCTCATCGTGGTGGCGCGCTGGATTTTCAAGAATGGAAACAGGAAAATCCCGGAAAACCTTTTCCAGTCTCCGTTGCATTAGGCGCTGATCCAGCAACAATTCTGGGAGCCGTGACGCCAGTTCCAGATACCTTATCTGAATATGCTTTTGCAGGCCTGTTACGTGGAAACAACACAGAAGTTACCACCAGTATCTCAAACGACTTAGAAGTACCGGCTCAGGCTGAATTTGTTCTTGAAGGTTACATAGATCCCGAAGAAGTTGCACCGGAAGGCCCTTATGGTGATCATACTGGTTACTACAATGAAGTAGATTCATTTCCTGTATTTACTGTAACGCATGTTACGCATCGCTCATCACCGATATATCACAGTACATATACTGGCAGACCCCCCGATGAACCAGCAATTCTTGGTGTTGCACTAAACGAAGTATTTGTGCCAATCATCCAAAAACAATTCCCTGAAATTGTTGATTTCTACCTACCACCAGAAGGTTGCTCGTATCGACTTGCTGTCGTTACCATGAAAAAGCAATATCCCGGACACGCAAAGCGCGTCATGATGGGTGTCTGGTCTTTCCTTCGACAATTTATGTACACTAAATTTGTTATTGTCTGTGATGATGACGTCAATGCTCGTAGTTGGGATGATGTTATATGGGCCATGACAACGAGAATGGATCCGGTAAGGGATACTACCTCAATTGAAAATACCCCAATTGATTATCTTGATTTTGCATCACCTGTGTCCGGACTAGGATCAAAAATGGGTTTTGACGCAACGAATAAATGGCCCGGAGAAACCACCCGGGAATGGGGGAAACCCATTACAATGACAGATGCTGTCAAACAGCGTGTCGATGATATTTGGGACTCTTTAGGAATAGATAAATAGTTAACACTCGTCAGGAACTTTATGACTACAATTTCATGTAATATTTTTAATATTGAACAACTATCTGACTTTATCTACAAAGTCATACTTGAACCAAAATCACCCGTTGATTTCAAACCTGGACAATACATTGAAGTAGTCCTGAACGAGTCTGACAGCCGCCCTTTCTCTATAGCGTCAACACCAAAATGCGATAAGCTGGAACTCCACATAGGTGCCTCTAAGCAAAACGGCTATGCAATGGAAGTCATCCAGCATTGTCAAAACAATGATGTCATTCAAATTTCAGAAGCTAAAGGGCATGCTGAATTTAAACCTGGAGATAATCCCCTGGTTCTAATCGCTGGCGGCACAGGGTTTTCCTATGTTCGTTCAATCGCGAAACATTTAGAGCAAATCAATTATCAGGCGCCGGTGCATTTATTCTGGGGAGTAAAAAATCAGGCTGCTTTATATGAGCATCAAGAGCTGACAGACTGGGCTGATAATCATGCTAATTTCCATTATCACCCGGTAGTCGAGGAAGATGAGAGTTGGGAAGGATTATCCGGCATGGTTCATTTGAGTGTACTGGAGACGCTAAACAACCCTGGGGATTTTAATTACTATATTGCCGGGCCTTTTCCAATGGTTGCAGCAATCCGAGATTTGTACACGGAAAAAGGGATTAAATTAGAGCAAATGCACGCTGATGCCTTTGCTTTCTTGTAATGTAGTCGTTTAAACCCGCTGACCAAAGCTAAGTCAGCGGTTGAACAGTAACCCGACCTTCTCTTGATTTTACAACGGAAGGTCCATAATCACGTCGACAGCGCACCGTATCATTTGAAATTGTGAATTCAACACCATGATACAACTTGTCCTTCACTTCGACAGAAACAACTGAAAATATCTGCTTTTGTTTTTCTTCCAGCATTTTCAACTGCCAGGTAAACTGCTGGAGTAATTTTTTGTGACTCTCAAAATTACCAATACATTCATTTAGTAATTTCTTACGCTCTTCGTTATGTGGCAAAAACTTAATGTGTTCCACCGCCGTTTTGATCTCTGCCAGAATTTTCTTTTGACGTTCAATTTCGTCTTTAAGCTGTTCTTTTTTCTCTACCAGCTTTTCAAAACGTTGATTAAGTTCAATCACACTTCGGCTACCTGCGGGAGCCCCTAATGTTCCTGTCGTTAACGAATGCTGGAGCTTGAAGTAACCACCAATAATTTTCCCATCAGGATTATCTTCTTTACCCACAACGACCGTGTGAGCGTTAACACGACTGTGAAGCAGCTGCTTTTCAATGTGTAATCGTTTACCACTGAAAACTTCGATATATTGAGCATGCTTTATATAAACATTTCCTTCAGCTCGAATAATCGTACTACATTCCGTTTCATGATTAACATCATCATCCAATTGTTTACCAATTGCAGCTTTACCTATAACGACATCACCCTTTGCTTCAATGTAAGCCGAATCAACAAAGCCCGATATATTGACATCTCCTTTCGATATGACACGCATCCCCTCACCAACATCACCATTAACGATGACGCTGCCACTGTATTCAACATGTCCTGTTGAAACATCAACTTTTGCCACCTCGAATACATCATTAACCACCATCCCATTTTCAATGAGTTTAGGCAGACCTATTCTTTCAGCAATAAGGAGGTTGGAGTCATTCGCATCAATATAGGTTCCGTCACCAGCAATCATGTCGAGATCATCACCGTCATGGGTTTCAATAAATTCTCCCATAACATTAGTACCAGCTTTACCCTCCGTCGGAGGATGACGCCGCATCATTGGAGTGCCTGGTTTTACGGAAATGATTTTGCCAAGATCTCTCATGTCCACAGTGCCATCTTCATTTTCCTGTGGCTTAAGAATACGATCTTTGGCTGTCAAAACGAGTTGTTCGAGGCGTGCATTTGCACCATTGACGGCATTACTGCCTTTTGCGATGGTCTCGGAGAATTCCAGACCGGGTTTTGCGCTACCAGCTTTTTTAGCCAGTGAAACAATAGCCTTTTTATCAAATCCATAACTTACACCTTGTTCCTGGGCATATTTTACGATTTGATTGGCGGTTACCTGCGCTCCTCCCCATGCAGACACAATTCGGGCATCAGCCGACATTTTGTCTTCAGCGATATTTACTTTCAAATCAGCATTGCGTCTCTCAGCTACAGTCTTAGAGACGCTCTTGCCTAAACGATCTTCCGCCAGATCGATTGAGTTCATTAACTCGTTGAACTCAACCACCAGCTCTGTCAACGCTTCATTCAGAACGAAGTAATTTTTGACATCAGACAACTCCAGTTCATCACGAATGGACTGCAAGTCAGCTTTATCTTCTTCCTGATCACAAACTAACGTGACCCTGACGTTGACGTCATAATCTATTTTTTGAATTTCTGCTTTTGGCAAACTAGCGCCCTTAAATTTCAAGTACAACCAAATCTAAGCTAAAAGCAGTAACATCGCCCTGAAATAAGCTTTCAGCTACAGGTAACTGTCCTGATGTACGCGTAAAAACTGATCAGTACCCGTTTTGGTGTAATCAACTTTATATTCGCGGCCATCTAAAGCCTGAATAAAGAGTAACGTTTTCGCTTCTCCAAAAACTTCAGGTGAATGTACATTTACTACTTCAAGATACCGTTCTTTCGCTTCACGTCTATTTCTTGGTACTGCTTCTTTAAATAAAGCAATGCCGTTGTGTGAAACAATAATATTTGGACTGTCATCACCATTAACGACGATAAGATCCAGTTTTTTCTGTTTGTGAATAATGGTATTGCGACCACTAAGAATAAATGTTCTTTCAAAATTACTTGACATCGAAACAACCCGCTAAAAATTCATTAATTCCTGAATGCTCGCAAAGCTACCTTATAATCTACACTCTGTGCATATGATTTCTGAGCAGCTCTACGAATTGCCTTGGTTCTCTGTCTATTGACGAGACTGGTAATAAAATATCAAAGCCAGTTAATTTACGAAACAGCATCATACGATGCGCATACATGGCTGATGTTCCGTAATATATCTTACCTGAGGCAGATCTAAAATCACTAATATTGAAGATATGATCACTATGATCCACATCAGGTTCAGCTTCTGTTTTTAGCAACTGCACAAAAAGCGCTTGCTGCTCCATTACCATTCTGACTGCAAGTCTCGGTGCTAATTTATCCAGAAATGGTTCCACTACTTTTAGCTTAATGCCTATATACGATAGATCTTGTCGTTCAAACCCTTTCATAATTGTCGGTATATCAACACGTTGAATATTTTCCCATGCGATCTGCCAACGACCATACTTATGAAAATGACTGAGTGAATCCTCTGTAAGCTCAAAACTAAAATCTGGTTCTCTAACCTTCAGAAAACCAAGTAAAACTCCTATTCCGAACACCAGCAGTAAGAAATACTCTGCAATAAACACAGGCCCGTCTTTAATTTTCAACCATAAAAGAAATATACATAAACATCCCCCACTAAACACAAGGGTTGTCAGTCCATTTCTACTGGCTATTGCTTTAATTCGGATAGAATCTGATTGCTGTTGCATATCACTACATTATTCAGGATGAGGAGAAATACTTCACCCTGTTGGTAACAGTAAAGAATACCTCGGTATATAACAGCTTAGTACTTATTTGTGAAACAATTTTAATTGAACACCGTAAAATACAACACTGCCATCAATAAGCCCCAAAGCAACATTGCACGAACCATTTTACACCAGGGACAATCTGTCTTTTTCCACATCATTTTTGTAGGATTTATCACAACTCAGTCAACTAATGACATATCATTTTATTAAAGCAAAATATTTGCCATTTAATACTAATAGAAAATTTACAGACCACTTTTAACATAATTTAATGTTTTTCATACGAAAAACGCAAGGTACATACACATGAATCTAAAAAATGTTCAAACAGCAATACTCGGCGGCGGCTGTTTCTGGTGTATCGAGGCAGCATTTAGCCGGGTTACAGGCGTTATATCGGCAAAGTCAGGTTATTCTGGAGGAAAAACTCATTCTCCTGACTACAAGTCGGTATGTACAGGACAAACAGGTCATGCTGAAGTTGTAGAGGTTAGCTTTAATCCGGAGCAAATCACATATGAAGAATTACTTCTCATATTTTTCGCCATTCACGACCCAACACAGCTAAACAGACAAGGAAATGACATTGGCACTCAATACCGTTCTGTCATCTTTCCCGTTAATGATGAGCAAAAAATAGCTGCAACAGAATTAATCGGAAAACTGAACGACAGTGATGAATTCATCGATGAACTCGTAACAACTATTGAGCCACTTTCTACATTCTATCCTGCCGAAGACTATCATGATGATTACTATGAACAGAATGCAAACCAACCATACTGCCAGCTGGTCATTAAACCCAAATTAGATAAGCTAATCGATAAGTTTGGTAATCGCCTGAAGTAAGCATTGAGTATCAATTTGAGCATGTTGAAGATAAAACAGGCGTGGATACAAGAATGAGGTGTAAAACACCTCATTCTTTACTGACACTTATATTTATAACGTCCAGGTTAATCCCAGATAGGCTTGTCGTCCAGCCGTCTCAAAACCAAAACTGGTTTGATAATCTTTATCAAAAAGATTATTCACTTTCAGGTTAGCCTTGAGAGATTTCATTACCTGATATTCAATATTGAGATTCCATAACTGGTAGCTCGACAATCTTACATCTGGTACACCGGATTCACTGTCACCACGATATTCAAATTGCAGTGTCGTGGTTACGTCCTGCCATGACTTTGTCAGGTTGTATACCAGTGACTTTTCAGCTCGTTTTGGCAGATCTCCGCCAGTAAATAAATCTTTCGTATCAAGGAAGCTAACAACAACTTGCTGGTCAGCACCAAATAATTGGAAAGACACGTCAACTTCCGTACCTTTGATTTCCGCTTCACTGATGTTTTTAGGCGACCATACAAAGCCTGAATCATCATCTGGCGTCCATACAATCAGATTGTTAATGTTATTTTCAAAGAAAGAAAACGTCAGTTCTGCATTATCCCAGTAGTAATCGAATGCAAATTCTCGCTGTGTCGATGTCTCAGGACTCAGGTCCAGGTTGCCACCAAATGGAGAATACAAGTCGTTAAAAGTTGGCGCTTTAAATCCCGAACCCTGACTAATCCGAATTCGCCCATTGTCCAGAACATCACGACCAATCGTTGCATGGTAAGTTGTTTTATCACCAAACTGATTCTGATCATCATTGCGAACAGACGCATTTACCGACCAGCCATTCATTGCAAAATAACTGCCGACAAACACGGCTGTGTTATCACGTTTATATTTGGTAAAAGAAACAAATTCACCCGACGAATCACCGATATCTTCTTCATACCAACTTAAACCACCGCTTAATTGAAGATATTCATTGACCGTATACAACGCAGAATAATCAAACTGTTGCTTGTCTGTTTCATACGTTGATGGAGAACTGTCATTACCATGATAGCGCTCTTGATCGCTACTGATTCCAAATGACACCTTGTGCTTTACCGAGGCATATTCAGAGTTAAGCGCAACTTGTGCATGATAATTACGAAAATCAGCCGTATCAGCACCAAAACTGGAGTCATAATCGTAGTAACCATCATTGAAGGAGCTAACAAATGTGACATCGCCAATATCAAGATTAGTCAGTCCAGCGGTTAATGTTACTGTTTTGTTTTTGTAGCCATCATCATCAGGATCACCCAACAGATTAACATTGAAACCATCTGTTTTTTCCTGACCAATAGTCAGATCAACGTAGTAATCATCAGTTTTAATGCCTGATGCCAATACAATCTTTGAATAATCATCTGCACCATATTCAGCCGTTACAGATGTTGTATCTGAGTGGCGAGTAAAAATTTGGATCACACCGCTAACGGCATCAGAGCCAAACCAGGCAGCTCTCGGGCCTTTAATAACTTCTATACGGTCGATTTGTTGTAAGGACAGATTCGAAATTGATTTTAGCCCCAGTGTCGCAGAACCAACTCGAACACCATCAATCATGATCAATGTGTGCCCAGCATTGCCACCTCGAATATACAGACTGGAATTCTGACCCAATCCACCATTTCGACTGATTTGAACGCCTGCTACACGCGTTAATAGCTGAGGAACATCAACGGCTGCGGATTGTTCAATGGTTTCTCTGTCGATAACAGTAACAGTAGCAAGAGATTCTTTTAACGACTGTTCAAAGCCATTTGCAGTGACGACAATGTGTTCAACATCATCGGCCAGGGAATAGAAAGGTAGTGCTAATGTACCAACCATCAGGCTGGTAACAGGATTAAGTCTCATGTTTAACTCCAACAAGGTGCCCACCGCACCGACTGAATAAAATCACCTTCATTCAGGCCGGTATCCGGGCTCAAGATCAGAATTAACTGTTGCTGAAGTCTTACCTTCCCATCACAAAGACAGTGGCGATATTGTCTGAATAACCAGAGCAAATACGACAAAGCAATTAAATCTTTTTACCGTTGCGGGGGCAGCGCTGGAATTAAACCAAACTTCCCGTTTAACACAAATATCTTGTTGTAAAACAATAATATTTATTGCACCTGAATGCGGCATGTAGTGTCGTGGCAAAGCTCAGGTATGTCAATCAATCTGACAAAGACATTAAGAAGAAATGGAAATAACGGACGAGAAAAATGGATAACAAGAGATATACCAATTGCATATCTCTCGTTTTAAGCAACTAAGTCTTAGTCGCGGAAATTATTAAACTGGAATGGTTGACCCAGATCTTTTTCTTTAATCAACGCAATGGTCTCTTGTAAGTCATCACGTTTTTTACCGGTAACACGTACCTGATCACCCTGAATAGATGCTTGTACTTTTAGTTTCGCATCTTTGATGGTTTTAACAATTTTCTTCGCCATTGCTGTATCAATGCCTTGCATAAATACAACTTGCTGACTGTATGTTTTACCCGAGTGAACAACATCTTTGATATCCATAGACATGATATCGATATCACGTTTATTTGCTTTATTACGCAGAATGTCCAGCATTTGTTGTAACTGGAAGTCAGCTTCAGCTTTTAACGTTACCGTGTCATCTGAAAGCTCAAATGTTGCTTCTACACCACGAAAGTCAAAACGCGTATCCAGTTCACGGTTTGCGTTATCAATAGCATTCTGAATTTCTTCTTTTTTCACTTCTGAAACGATGTCAAATGAAGGCATAGGTTGATCCTGTTGCTCCGAAAAGTATTAAAAACCCTCTAAATAAGCTTAAAATCAAGTTAACTGTTGTAATTACAACCAATTAAGTCTATTAATTAACGCATCCGGATTTTAAGGTTCAGAACGTGAAAGATTGCGTTTCCGTTCCCTAAACATTAGAGTGTCTGCCAATTTAAAATTGTCGCGATTATAACGCGTATTTCTGTTGGTATCAGCACCTAAACGACTGCATTATCAATGACAATGAAAATTCAGGGATTATGACAAAACAAAGCTTTCGCCAGCTATTTGTGCTGGGACTTATCATTTCTACCTGGTTATTTCTGAAAGATTTATCAGATTCAACCAATGGCTTTAATCTTCCTCATGCCGATAAAGTCGTTCATTTTGTCGTCTTTGCTGGTCTGTCCTACATCTTACTTAATGGTTTTGAGCACTTTCCATTTGTACAGGTCATGTTTTTAAGCAGTTATGGCTTTTTCATTGAATACGCTCAGTCCTATATACCTTATCGAAGTGCCTCAGTCGGCGATCTCGCTGCTGATATCCTCGGTGTATTGGTTGTGTATTCACTCCGGCAACAGTTAAAACACAAACAGAAAACTGATGCTTTGATCTGATGTCCTCTGATTTGCAGTCTTCTCCATCAACCATCTATATCATGGGGAAAGGTGCGGTTGGCTCACTACTGACGGCACAACTATCATCAACATATCCTGTAACGCTTATTCTGAGGAATCAGAATAATTCTGATCGTTCATGGTCATTCTCATTCACCGATCTTCAGCAGCAAGAAACTCAACTAACCGTTCCTGCGATCTCCAGCGAACATGTCAGAAATATAACGTGTTTGATCATACCGCTTAAAGCCTATGATATTGAGCGTGCATTTCTGTCTGTCAAAGACAAACTGTCTCCAGATTGCAGCATAATTCTGAGTCATAATGGCCTTGGTACCGCAGAATTAATTCTTCCTCACCTGCAACCCAAACAACAATTGTTTCTAGCCAGCACGACTCATGGGGCATTTAAATCAGCAGACAACCACGTTGTCCATTCCGGTAAAGGCGTTACCTGGCTCGGATTACTTAACGATTGTTCTGGCCACTCTTCTTCAAACAGCACATTCATTCAATCTCTCCTGAATAATGCTATCCCTCCGGTAACCATTCATCAGGATATTCTGGCACTTAGCTGGAAAAAGCTGGCGATCAATTGCCTGATAAATCCACTAACAGCCATTCACCAAATAAGAAATGGTGAACTACTTCAGCAGAAATATCATAAACACTTAAACAAGCTGGCTTTAGAGTTTTCCGAGGTAGCGAATGCGGCAGGCTTTCCGATGACCGCCGAAGAAGTATTAGATTCGGCGAAGAACGTTATGATCAACACGGCTAAAAACTGGTCATCAATGAATCGTGATGTCGCCAACCGCAAACGCACCGAGGTCACATTTATCACCGGCTTTATTTGTGAGAAAGCCCTTCATTATCAAATAAATGTCCCAACTCACCAAAATTTACTTGAACAAATTCTCCAGTTAGAAGTCCAATACCTGAACCCGTGACCCTTACCAGGTAAGAACCGGAACTTGTGTACAAAACCCGGATTAACGCTAAGTTGTTCACAGACTTCTATTTTAAAGTCATACCTGATATTGTCCCGGGAATGTAAAAACAGATAATAAAATTCAGAGAGAAAGCAGTATGCATATCGTTTGTCCTGACTGTAATACCACCAATAATGTCCCAGATGAAAAAACCGCCGATAATCCAAAATGCGGTAAGTGCAAATCACCTCTATTCGCTGGCAGTGTTGTTGAACTGGATCAAAATAGCTTCATGACTCATACCACTAAAAATCATATCCCGACAGTCGTTGATTTTTGGGCTCCATGGTGTGGACCTTGTGTTTCATTTGCGCCAACATTTGCAGAAATTGCCAGTGAAGAAGAACCCAATTTCCGTTTTGCAAAGCTTAACACTGAGGAACATCAGGCTATTTCACAACAATTTGGCATTCGCAGCATACCTACCCTGATGGTGTTTAAAGAAGGCAAAATAGTTGGCCAGATTAGCGGTGCGTTGCCTAAAAATGAATTCAAACGCTGGATCAATCAGTATGCGTAAGCTAACACTTGCCAGTGCGCTGGCTATTTGTTTATTACCAGCCAGTACTTACGCTGACATTCCAGAAGCATCAACAGGACCATACATCAAGCAATACGGCAAAGCATGGCCAGTTAAACCAGATCAGGCATTACCAGAAAATACGACCTTCAACGTTGCATTTGATGCTGTAAAATCTGGCAAACCAGGCGAAGTTAATCGCAGCTTTAACAGCCTTGCCCGATTTTTAAATATGCATGGTAAATTGGGTGTAAAACGAGAAAATATGAAGCTGGCGCTCGTTGTTCATGGCGGAGCGACGCTCGATTTATTGAACGATCGATACTTCTATGAGCGATCATCAGCTAAAAACCCGAATACTGAATTACTGAATCTGTTAGCTGAAAATGGCGTTGAGATTTATATCTGTGGTCAGTCTGCCAGCCGTCACGGTGTTGAAAAGCACATGCTGAATAAAAACGTAAACATGGCCGTTTCAGCGATGACAGCTCATGCTTTACTTCAACAAAAGGGTTATACCGTTAATCCCTTTTGAATCTTGAAAGTCTTAAGATCAAAATCCTCTGACATTAAATAATAAAAAAACCGCATCTCTGCGGTTTTTTTATTACTTTCAATCTATTCTGAAGCGTTGTATTTCTACTTTCAGTAATCAGGCAACCCGCATCCGAATAAATCCACCAGGTTTGATACTATTAACCATCAATATTGCTAACAATATCCCTGAACCCCAGACCAAAAAGTCAGGCATAATTTCATGAGCATGTTCAAGTTGTGGAGCAACTTCAATAGAAAAACCAGCAACCAACCAGTCAGTCAAATAGCCAAAAACAATTGCAGTTCCAATCACGCCTACCAGATAAGCAATAACCGCTTTTTTGCCTAATTCTTTTGCCACAATTCCAAGTGTTGCAATATTTGTCGCAGGTCCAGCCAACATAAAAACTAACACTGCACCTGGTGAAACGCCAGAAAGCAACAAACCGGCAGCAATTGGTGTAGAAGCCGTCGCGCAAATATACATAGGCACACTAATCAAAATCATGACTGACATAGCAATGATGCCACTGCCCCATTGCGCCAGAAACTGTTCAGGTACATACGTTTGAATCAATGCGGCAAAGAACAACCCGACGATAAGCCAGACTGTCGTATCACGTAACAAGTCAGTTGCACTGTATACAAGGCCATCCGCAACTTTAGACATAAAAGTATCTTTCTTTACGGTCTCAGAAGAACCGCAACAACCGGAACTTTCATGGTTGTGGCTGTGATCATGGTGGTGGTGATGGTGAACTTCCGGTTCAGGTACTTTCTTTGCTGAACCACAGCATGAGCTTCCAGAGGTTGCATTAACAGTATCAGGCGCCGAATCTTCAGTTTCCCGTCCCACAAGAAGTCCGGCAACAATACCACTGGATACCGCAGCAATCGGGCGGATGATAGCCATGAATGGCCCAAGCAATGCGTAAGAAACTGATACGGAGTCAACACCTGTTTCCGGCGTTGATACTAAGAAGGCGGTCGTCGCGCTTTTGGATGCGCCACTACGTCTCAATCCCATTGCAGCAGGAATAACACCACAACTACATAAAGGTAACGGCGCACCAAGGACCGCTGCTTTAATGGTTGTCCATGCTCCTTCCTGACCCAGATGGCGAGACATCAAATCAGAGGGGACAAATTCTTTTAATAATCCAGCTATAACTAACCCTATAAGCAACCAGGGAGCAGAAACCAGAAACAATTCAATAAAATTTTCTATAAACGTCATTGTAACACCACGCAATTATTAGACGTCGCGACATTATATTACATTCTTTGTCACTCAATGATGTTTTTTAGTCGTCGAATATAACAAAAAGTGAGCAACCAACAATTTAGCCCCTTTTTGTAGTTTCTTTAACTCAGACATTTCTATACAAACTATATTCAGCTAGAATTCACCTCGCTTCGCATATGATCTGCGATTCTTAAATTCACTTCATACTCATGATTGTCAAAGGAGATTAACATCATGACACTTAAGCAAATCAAAACCCTTTCTTTCGCATTTGTCCTTACAGCACTTACTGGCTGCTCTGCGGTACACACCAGTGTGTCAAAATCCGAGTTAACGACAGAAACTAAAATGACAGAAAGCATCTTTTTAGATCCTGTCGCATCAGACAAACGAACTGTTTTTGTTCAGATAAGAAACACGTCAGATAAAAGTGACTTCCTGATAGAACAGCAGGTAAAAACAAACCTGATGAGCCGGGGCTATCAAGTCGTTCAAGAACCAGAAAAAGCAAACTACTGGCTTCAGGCTAATATCCTTAAAGTCGTTAAAGACGATGGTAATTATGGAAAAGATGCATTCCGCACTAGCAGCGATGGTGCATTAGCCGGCGCGGCTGTTGGTTCAACAATGGGCAGTGGGGATGGGAAAATAGCGACAGCACTGGCTGGTGCGACTATTGGCCTGTTGGTTAATGCTTCAGTGCAGGATGTTTATTTCACGGTGGTAACTGATATTCAGATTTCCGCCCGTGTCCAGGCAGGCAATACCGTTAACGTTGAAGAAAAATCGACAATTTCCCAGGGCTCATCAACAACGACTACATCCAGCTATGAAAAACAATCTGACATGAAACAATACCGTACACGAATTGTTTCTATGGCAAACAAAGCAAATCTTGAATACGTTGAAGCGGCACCTCAGCTAAAAGACGGTCTGGCAAAATCTATCGCGGGTATTTTCTAAACGTCCTGTACAACACTATTTTTTGCATAGAAAAACAAACGCCGCTGAAAAGCGGCGTTTGTATGCATGAAAAGTACAATCCATACTGTCAATCGACTGCATTAAACATATCTGTCTGAACGTTTCGAAAAAATGTCTATATCAGCTTCGATAAAGCTCGGATCTTCAAGTGCAATAATATCGGCTTTAGATTTTACACCCGGCAAAATATTCCGAACAAAGAATTCAGCAGAAGCGACTTTACCCTTATAAAACGCTTCGTCACTTTCATCCTCCAGATCTTTTAAGGCATGTAACGATATTGCTGCGGCATCCAATAACAACCATGCCAACGTCACCTCAGACATCATTTCAAGGAAACGAGTAGAGACGCCGAAAATAAACTCCATTTTGCGTTCTCGCACCCACTGTCCCATCAGTGCATGAGTTTCAATCAACGTATTTAACGACGCTTCCAGCTCATCAACTTCCTTAGCCATGAAGCCAGCCTCACGAATGTCAGTAATTGATTTCTCAACTTCTGATTTATACAAAGCAAGTAGCTTAGAGTTTCGCCCCATAGCCAGCTTGTCCCGCATCAGGTCAGCAGACTGTATAAAATTAGTCCCCTCCCAGATAGATAAGATTTTGCTATCTCGGGCACACTGTTCTACGGGGTGATCACAAATATAACCATGACCACCGAATACCTGAATAGCGGTCTCTGAAACACGCCACGCTTGATCAGATGTATACGCTTTTACAATTGGCGTAAGTAAATTAACCAGAGATTCGTGATATTTATGAAGCTCTTTCCAGTTATCCGGCAAGGACAGATTGTTTTGTTGAGCCACTTCAATATCTGAACGGATACTCTGATGATAAGTAAGCTTGTGAACTAATGCTCGACAACCTTCTACTTTTGATTTCATTTCAAGCAGCATGCGACGAACGTCAGCATGTTTAATAATCGCGACTTTCTCAGCTTTCGGATTAAACGCCTGACGGAAATCTACGCCCTGAATTCGTTCATTGGCATATTCAACGGCACTCATGTATGCACGGTTAGCCAATCCCAACGCATAAATGCCGGTAGAAATCCGTGCCATATGCATCATTGTTGATAACTGACGAATACCAATATTCTCTCGCTCACCCAGCAGGTAAGCTTTACATGGACCTGCTTCACCATAAGTTAGCTGAGCTGTTGCACAACCGTGCAAGCCCATCTTTTCTTCCAGTCTGACACAACGTACATTGTTATCTTCCAATGTGCCGTCATCCAGTTGATTAAAACGTGGCACCACAAAACAACTCAATCCCGTTGTACCATCCGGCGCACCTTCAACACGCGCAAGGACGATATAAACAATGTTTTCCGTTAAGTCATGCATCCCCGAAGAAATAAAGATTTTGCCACCCTCTATCAGATAGGTACCATCATCCTGTTTTATTGCTTTGGTACGAGCAGCGCCTACATCAGTACCAGCATTTGGCTCTGTCATACACAGACAAGCACCCCAGCTTTGCTCTGCCAGTTTTTGAGTGAATCTTGCTTTTAAATCATCGGTGCCAAATCGCTCGATCAAATACATCGCCGGACTACAAAAACCGGAATAAATCATAAAGGTCGGACTTGCGCCCATGAAGATTTCATTCACCATTTGGGCAAGAATATAAGGCGCAGCAAGCCCTTCAAACTCTTTTGGTGAACTCAATCGACCAAACTGAGCTTCCTGATATTTTTCCCATAGTGGATAGAAAGCTTCAGGTACTTTAACCGTCCCGTCAGGAAGTAATTCACACCCTTCTCGATCAGACTGTTGGTAAGTTGGCCCCATCTCTTTGTATGCAAAGTCCCTCGCGTGGAATAACAACTCCTGAATGAACTCTTTTGAGTAATCAGGATACATTTCCGGGTTCAATACGGTTTTATCTACTTTGAACTGCTCCCACATCAGGAAATTGAGTTCACGCAGATCAATCCGGTAAGTGTTTGAAAATTCCATTAGCGCACCACTTTTCGTTATTGTTAGTTCGTTATTAGTTGTTCTTACCTGACGGATTCGTACAGGCTATCGTCCCATGGCCAATCGGCCTTAATTAACTCCCAGGTATACCACCCCACTGATGATCACCCACAAGGATAAAAATACTTTCAATCGGATCGCGCTGATTGCTACCGCCAGATAACGTGCGGCAAAACCACCAATCATGGCAGCAGGCGCAGCAAACATCAGCACATAAAAATGAATACTGTCAGTACCGACAAGATAATAAGGCAATGCAACCAGCACGGTTATTGACGAAATACAGACTGCGGTTGCTACAGAAAAACGGACATTGTAGCCACGCATTAACAACACGATTGCCAGAATCTCTCCCACACCTATCGATAACCATGCGGTGATCCCTCCCCCAATAAAACAGCTGATAGCAACGACCACACTGGTCGATATCGTCAGAGGTGGCGACGAAAAATCATCTGCAGTGGAGCGTCTTAGCGCCCTAATCAAAATAATGCCACCGACGATAATCGAAAAAGTGCTGAAAAAAACATGAATATTAAAGGGTGGTTCAGGCATCATTTGCTGCACCAGGATTAACCCGGCCAGGCTCGGAGGCACTGCTATCAGCAGAATGGGATTTAGCGCACGCCATGATTGATTAATGGTATGGTACTCACGGCGAGCTAATGCAAGCCATGTCAAAGCACCAGATGTCATACCAAAACTTTGAATCGCAAAGCTGGTCGCTAATGCTTGTTCTACCGTTAACCCCAGTAAAGTAAACGCTGGCAGAAAAATAATCCCACCACCAGCGCCCGTGGAATTCGCAACCGTAGCGGCAAAAATACCAATAATAAAAAAGTGCCCAAAATCAGCGATGACACTGGCAGTGTCCGTTAAATCTATCTTGAACATGGCGATTGAAATCAACGCGACAATGCTCAGCAGATAAAACGTTGTTCTCGATAAACCGCTGCCTAACCGATTCATATGTACCTCGTCATCGATTACCAGATCCGGCTTATAACAAGACGAGCGGTTTGCTCATTAGGATTTAATCCATACTCACAATAATCACAGCCCTGAAATGCTTCCAGTTGGAAACGCCCCGTCCAGGCATCACTGAACGATTTGAGAATTTCTATTCGGTGCAACTGACTGCCATCATCCAGACTCGCCTGAATGCTGGCTCGAATACTCCATAAATCTTCACTTTCCGCAGACATGAACATCAATGATCCGTAATGTTTTTTCATCCAACCACTGCGAAGCACATTCAAACTGCCAAACAGCTGCTCAAAATCAGCGCCATTCGCCTGTTGGTTGAGATAGTTAATACGCGACTCGCGAGTTGCATTGGCAAATGCATCCCACTCACTCTCATCAAAGCCATGTTGATTGTTAAAGTATTCCGCCGTCAACGACCAGCCTTCCGGGTGACTGAATGTCGTACCAACAACCCAGCGGTGATAATAAGATTTATCATCCACGGCTTGTTTTAAAAATGGAATTTGTCGTTGTGGATGAGCGCTCCACTCAGCTCGAATGGTCATATCATCCGTCAGGAGAGTTGAAAAGGTTGCAGCATAAGCTGGCTTAATGCCCTCGACTTTATGAATAAGGAATGAGTATGACTGCGCCCCTTGCCAGGCCATTCTCAATACAGCTTCAACATCTGCGTTAACCTGATCACTGTCGATGACATAACCGGAGAAATTCCAGCTATCTACAAAATACTGAACGGAAACCATGTCCCAGCCTTTATTTTGTAGCGGATCATCCTGATCGATATACG
Organism: Alteromonadaceae bacterium; assembly: GCA_965656875.1. Classification (GTDB taxonomy): domain Bacteria; phylum Pseudomonadota; class Gammaproteobacteria; order Enterobacterales; family Alteromonadaceae; genus CBFHMJ01. Next base: position 279,342 of record CBFHMJ010000002.1, on the reverse strand, counting down.
GTCTGTTACGCATTGGCTGTAGCAAATTGGCGATATCCCAGTTATAGCCGTTACTCCATTGAGGCTTGATTCGACCAGCTTCAACTACCCAATTACGATTATCACTTTGCCATTGCACTGACCCTTCAAGAAGCCAGGTATCAAATCCCGTATTCACTTCACTGCCATGCCAGCTACTGTAAACCCGGAACTTTGAACGCCACTGATCATTCCATCGGGTACTCCAGTTCATATCCAGCATCGTTTCGCGACGATAATCTGAAAATGGCACTAATCCGGGATTGAATGGATGATTATCACGCTCATTGCTCACCTGGTAGAAAGACTTCCATTCCACGCGAGTTTGATGTTCTGCCGCCGATTCTTCCTGTTCTTCAGTTTGATCAGTGCTAAACGGATCGGTTGAGAATGGGTCCGACGAAAACGGATCAGCAAATGGATCAGCGGTTGGATCAACGGTTTCTGATTGCGCAAAAGCAGGTTGTGTTGCCAGTAAACAACTACACAACAGCCAGATCGAGGTACTGAATTTATTTAACTCCATGCGTTACAATCTCGACAACGAATCCTTGTTAAACATCGCCGGATTGATTTCTTCACGTTTGAATTCATCAAACATCAACCAGGTCACACTGTCTTTTAACAACGGGTTACGCAGCATCATTTTGTGGATTTTTGTTTGCCCGTCAAACTCTTTAAACTCGCGATAGAAAGCTTGCTTAAGCAACTTGCCAGATCGGGCATAATAGTTACTTTGCACCGGTAAATGACGTTCATCATCTGTCACAAAAAATTCTATTCGCTCATAAGTGGCACCGCGTTGATTAGCGACCATTTCCAGTTTTATGGTGTTCTGCTCATTAATAACTTCATGACCAATAATGGAAGGCGTGTAATCAAAACTAAAATTAGTCCCCGTTACATCACCGTTACTCGCTTCACCAATTAAACGTTGAGATGGTGTGATACGAATGACTTTACTGGTCCCGGGCATGTACAACCACATATTGCGGCCTTCTTTCAAAATAACCCGGCCTTTTTCACGCACAGGCTCAAGGAACTGCACCAAAGATTGTTCTGCCAACACGCTAACCCGAAGTTTATTCTCTTTAGAACGGGTTTCAGCGTTATCACCTTTACCACGTTTGCTGTAGCTAATGTTGTGAATAACAAAACTAAAGCTCTCGCCTTTAAAACCTCGATAACTGTCAATTTGCTCAACGATTTTTTGTGCTTTCTGACGATCAGTCGCTTCTTCTTCGTTCAGTGCAGCAGGTTCATCCGACAGCCGATTTAACTGAGCTTGTTGCTGATTATCCGCTGACTGTTGTAGCTTAGGTTGGCTCTCAACTGATAACTGTTCTTGCTGTCGAGCATGTCCCATGACTGAAACAATCGTCAGCGAGATAGCCCATGCAATTTTATTCAATGTTTTCATATCATTCCTTGTCTTTACGCGAACCGTAGCGCCTGATTGATGACCATACGAGATGCTTTAATCGCAGGATAAATACTGGAAAGAACAGCAATCGCGACACCGAGGATTGCGGTTTCCTGTAAGACGGTTTGTTCAACAAAAATTCGGATTGGATAAGTCTGACTGCTGCCCGGTGGTGTAGGCATAATAAACTCTGCCTGAGTAATACCTTGCGCCATCAAAATGCCGAAAATAACGCCGAGCAAGCTACCAATGATGCCAAGAATGAATGCTTCCATCAGAAACAGGCTTAAAATTTCACTACGGGTGCCACCAATCGCTCTGATGGTGCCAATCTCAGGAGTACGTTCCATGACCGCCATCATCATCGTATTCGAGATACTTAACGCGACGATGACAATGACAATAATCCGCACAAAATCGAACACGCTGTTAAACAGGTTAACGACTTCATGATAATAATCAGCCAGTTGGCTCCAGGTCCGAATTTCCAGTTTCAGATTTTGAGCGGCGAACATTGATTCCAGTTTTTCGACCGTAGCATCCGTTTGTGCTGTATCACTTAACAACACGACTAATCGGGTTACGCCATCGGTGTAAATCAGGTCCTGTGCATGTGATAAGTTAATCCGCAACAGACGATTATCTACCTCTCGCGTGCCCGTTGTTACAGCGCCAGTCGCAACGACATCAACCGCATTAATCGCGCCATCAGCGGTATTTGTCATTAATGTCAGATAATCTCCAACATTCACATTTAATGACTGGTATAAACCATCACCCAATAATGAACCTGAATCATCATCAGGGAACAAATCTTCTCCCTGGGTCAGACGCACCGCAGAACTCAGTAAAGCTTCTTTATCCGGATCGATACCTTCACCGACCACTGCAAGTGACTTAACACCATTACTTAGCAAGCCTGAAAAATTTAGTCGAGGTGTAACAATTTCGACTCCTTCCATGCCTTCAACCTGATCAATCACTTGTTGAAGAGTGTCACGGTCAATCAAATAGTTCTCTGGCTCCTGGCTACCAAACTGATTGAAGCCCTCTTTGTAAATCTGGATATGCCCTAACTGGGAGCGGATCATATTCTCTCGCATCCCGTCATACATAGAGGCGACGAAACCACCAAAGATAATTAAGCTGATGACACCAAATTGAATGGCCAATAGCGTGATGACGCTACGACGACTGTTGCGTAGTACATTTAACAGAGCGAGTTTTAACCGTAACATGATTATCCTCGCGACTTTTGCAGCTCAGCGGCTTTGAGTGCCCACGGAGAGTCATTCAATTTTAATAACGAATCAATTAATACATCCGCTTCTTTTTGCTTGTTCGCTTTTTCCAGCGACAATGCCAGGTAGTAATCAATCATTGCCACGAATTCAGGCGCTGCATTGTCCTGCATCGTCGTTTTTATCTGTGTGAAATCTTCGACAGCCGTTCGAGCTTTGTCCAAAAATGCAGGCATCGCGGAATAACTGATACCACGCTGTAAACGAACTCCCATATTATCCGGTGCTTTTCTCACCATCCGGTCCAGGATTCGGCCACCTTTCTTTGACAAAAAGCTCATTTTCCCAACGTTATCGAAGTAAAAAATAGATTGCAGGCTGGTCGCACTGCCTAACAATGCCATCGCCTCATAATCTTTCTTATGAGCCTTTGTCCAGGCGGTAATTTCTTTCGTTAACGCTTCCAGCTCCGCCAGCGTTCTATCGTCTTTTGAAGCGAAGTTAGTAAATTTAAGGAAAAGTAATAATCGTTTTTCCTCATCAGACAGTGTTGATTTAGCCGTGATTTTAGCCACTTCCGCTAAACGTTCTGCCTGAGTGGCAGGCACAGTTGTCGCCGGAGTCCATGCCGTAGCAGCCTGCGAAATCTCACTGCCAGCCGGTAGTGCCATCGCGATGGTGCTTATTGAAGATAGCGTAATAAATGATGCTGCCAGCAAGGCAGTCAATCCGTGACGTTGAGTGATACGTTTCATACTACGACCTTTTTAGATTGTTGCTTTGATTGTTTCTCGCGGCGAGTTTTGGAATCATCAAGGAAAGAACTGTTGTCTTTCTGATATTTGGTATCGTTAATGAGGTGACCATCTTTTAATTCGATGATCCGGGACGCTCTGCCTAACACGAAGTCGTGATGCGTAGCGAACAGAAAGGTGACGCCAAGGTCTTTATTAAGCTGCCCCAGCAAGTCCATAATTTGTCGTGAAGTTTCTGAATCGAGGTTAGCCGTTGGTTCATCCGCCAGAATAATATCTGGTACGGTAACAATAGCTCGGGCTATAGCAACGCGCTGCATTTGACCACCCGATAATTGATTGGGTCGTTTGTTTATGTGATCACCCAACCCAACTGCTTCCAGTGCCTCTTTCGCCCGCTTTTTTGCATCGGGCGCTTTTTGTAATACCAACGGATATTGAACATTTTCCAGCGCCGTCAACACAGGGATCAAATTAAACGACTGAAAGATGAATCCAATGTGTTTGCTCCGTAACACCGACTTTTGATTATCCGTTAATGACGGTAAGTGTTCGCCGGTAATTTCGATATCGCCTGACGAGACATCATCCATCGCACCGATTAAATTCAATAACGTACTCTTGCCGCTACCACTGGCCCCTTTAAGTACCAGAAATTCGCCCTTATTGATCGTTAAATCAATTTTATCCAGCGCAGTAACTTTGTTGTCTCCCATCTGAAAATACCGGGTGACATTCGTTAACTTAACTACCGGCTGAACAGTACTGGCCTGCTCTTTTAACAGCTCAGTCATGTATCTATTCCTCCGTTAGCATCGCTAACTGCAATTCAATCGCTTTGACATCAGTGGTGGTTGTAACCTGCTGACGCTGCCAGTCAGCGAAATACTGTTGTGCTTTTTTCCCTTCAACCGAATCAGGGCTATCGGCTTCTGCCAGATAAGCTTGCGCCATCGACAGATAAAACTGTTGCTTGATTTCCAATGGTAACTGTTCACCTTCACGTTCAATAAGTTCAAGGAACCATTTTTCGTCCTCAAAGACCTTGTCAAAGTATCGATTAATGCCGCCGATTGCGGCAAATGCGGCCACTCGAGTTAACCGGACTACCGTGTTATCCGGCTCCATTTCCAGTGCCAGATTAACTGCGTCACACCCTTCCCAAAGTGACCATACTTTGTAAATTCCCATTGAAAAATCAAGCATTGCACCCGCTTGTTTTGCACTATTTGCGCCATTCATGGCAATCGCCGTTGCATTATTCTGATCAAGCTCAATGGCTTTTGACAGGTACGTTTCCGCTTTATCCAGTTCATTATGTAATGAATACAAAGTACCCAGTTCAGTCAGTAAATCGGATTCATCACCAAACTCTGTCAATTCTTCATTAAGCGAATCCAGGGTCATTTGCTCAAACTGGGTATAAGGAATTTTTGGCATATCAATCGGCCATGATCCCATTAGCCAGGAAATAACGTTACCAATCATTAAATTGGTCAAAATAATTACAAAGACTTTTTTCATCGGCTTCCATAGCTCCTTAGTGATTCAGTCTCATCCTGCACAAGCAGTTATGAACTGAAACTTAATACGGGTGCTGCTGAGAGGGGCTATTTACCCCCATGTTTTAATTATAAAATTTCTGATGCGTCAACCAATTGACCATCCATATCACGCAATGTTGTAAATTCATCAAAAACCAGCGCTTCCGGATCAAGAACATTGGTGTATAGCTGTTCACAGATCAAAATAACTTCCACAATGTTAAGTGAATCGATACCAAGCTCACCAAGTGGCGTATCTGCGTCCACTTCATCTTTGCTCAGCATTTCAGCAACTTGAACCAATAATTCTGGTAATTGAGATTCAACTTTTTCAGACATAACTATCTCTCTTTCTTTATGTATATATTTTTAAGTAAGTGCTAACGCAAACGGGATCCAATCCCATCAATTAACTTGCCACTGATTAAATCGCGACAAATAGTCCAACGTGATCAACTGGATACAAACCTGTTCAACACGTTGAGGAAACTCAGGTAAATGTTTAACAATGACAGACGTCGTCGCAGGATTTGGCACCAGAATTTGTTTGGTAACTTGCTGATAACCGTTTTCCATCAAACGCTGCATTGAATCGAAAATGTTGCAAACACTGGGGTCATCCAATGTGAATGTAGGTGAAAACACTGGCTTTTGTTTTACCAGCTCCAGTCCTTTCTCTTGTTGCAAACAACAAAACACCAGCATTTTTTCAGAAGAAGCAGCCAGACGCTGTAACACTCGGCACCAGGCAGGCAAACTGTATTTGAGATCGAACCATTGATTGAGTGTCAGTTCATTCACTGCCGGTAAGGAAGATTTGTCTTCTTCATACTCAGTGATTAACCGTTGTTGAATGCTGGATAGCTGTTTTTGGACGGGTTTCAGACTTTTATGTAGCAATTTGCCATACCACTTTCCAGCCTTACTTAACCCCTGGACGTCAATCATTCGACGACCGGATAACCAGGCTGGACCAACCGCTATTATTTCTTCTTCACATGAAAACAGCGCATTTGAAAAGTCGATCAATTGAGCATCATCAATCGGTTGTCCGATAGCCCAGCTTAACTTTGGTAAACGATTGAATTTATCTAAACTGGTTAGCTCATCTGTCGCAGATTCCAACTGGCGAGCTTCTACTTCTAAATCATAATGTCCAGCCAAATCTACACCAGATAAAGCCAGCTGTTCGGCTAACGTTAACTGACGCTGGCAAACCTGCCCGGGCACTTCACCCAATCCCCAAACCTGGGTTTCTCCGGGTAATAACTGCTGCAACCCTTCAAACATAGTGTTTGATTCGTTCGAGACACCAAATAGCAGTTGAAGTGATAATTCATCTTTCGATAAGACGTTTTCATTTAGTGTGTTTAACGTTGCCAGACAGTCAGTGATCCAGAAGCGATACAAACCATTCTGTTCTTTCGCCAACTGATAAAACAACGTATGACTACTGCGGGCAGATGCAAAGAAGTAAAGGCACTTGTCGGAATCAAGCCAACAAAATACATAATCGCCATGAACATGCTGGTTAAAATCAATACCCCAGCGAATAACTGCTGCGCGCAATAATTCATTACGGGATATGTCTTCTTCAACATCCAGCTGGTTTAGCAATGCCTCACGATTACTGACATAACCTCTGAAATAGATGTCCGATTCATCGCCACCGTGATACAGGATGTGCCCACCACCAATAGCTTGCTCAGCAATATCTGGTACAACTGATTTTTGCCAGCGATTAACTGATTCACCTTTTATACGGTGAGTACACAGAAATTGATGTTTCACGCCGCCACATCCTCTTTCTTCTGTGAAAACCGCTCATTGATCCAGCGAGGAATAATCCGTCCAGCTGCGTTAATGATGCTCAGATGATTCGCTTTTGGCATGACGATCAGCTCTTTGTCCATATCTGGATGCATATACCAGTTGAACAAAGTCGGTAGAAATTCTCCGTTCAGGAATTCATCGTTTTCACCAATAGTCAGTAAGGTTGGTATACGTAATGCTGAAAAGGCTTCGACGTAATTTTTAGGATCCTGAGAGGTAACCATGTTGTAACTATAATTCAACACCCGTCCTTCCATCTGAGCCATTTTTTCAGAAGCTGGAAAACGTAAGACGGTACGATGGCGCAAAAATGGGAGACACCATGCTGCCCAGAATAACTTGCCATTCATCACAGGAATGTGGCGCAATGCACTTTCTGGCGGCGGATTCGTCGAGCGTTTATCTCGAAAATAACGCATCCGGTAGTCTCGTGCACTGTCAGGACGGTCAAAACGAAACGCTTCATGAGAGCGACTAATCGCCGGTGCGACAATGATCAAACCATCAACAGCATTTTCGCCATACTTGTTCAGATAACGAAGTACAATCATAGAGCCACCTGAGTGACCGCCAACAATAGTCGGCAAATGTGAAATAGTGCCGTAGTGCTGAATAATATCCGCTAAATCGTCTTCAAGTTGACCAATGTAATCAACATCGCCACGCTCGCCTTCGGACATGCCATGACCACGACGATCTAACAAGATCACTTCTATACCAGCCTGCATCGCTGTTTTAGCAATTGCGGCGTAGCGTCTTGCGTTATACGTACTACCATGCAAAAAAAACAATCTTGCCACCGGATGCTCCGGTGAACTGCGATGACACGCCATTTTTCGGCCATCGCGGACAGCAACCATATCCGGTGTCGCTACTACAGTCATTACATCTCCTCAATCATCGGGAATTCAGGTGACATAATGTTTTCTTCCTGCATCCGGGCAAATTTAAGGAAAACAGGCGACATTACAGGCTGCGCAATGTATTCCTGATCCTGGTTCCATAACATTCGGGCTTTCGCTTCAAGACGCATTCGAACTTTATCGTCTATATTGTCGCCAACCAGGGTTACATTCACCTGATCGGTCATGAACGACTCTTCTGTTACTTCAACTAAAACCGTGTGTTCAGTTTCCATCTGCAAAGACTTTGTTAATGACTGACCCATTCTTGCCAGTAATTCAGCCAGATCATCACGACCAAACAATGGTTTTTCCAGAATCTGAGGCAGCAAGAAGTTATCCTGCACGACCTTTCTACAAGCAAACTTGCGAATGCCCAGCTTTGAACCTGTTACCTGCAAAAAGGCATCGGTAAATAGTTTCACACGCAGATCAATCCGCCAGCCTTCTTTATTCGTTTCGCCCATGTTGAAAACGAAATATTTGTACAACTCAGAACCAGTATCAAAAAAGCCTTCACTGTTTCTTTCCCAATAACGGCCTTCTTCACGCATCACTCTGGATGTATCCAGAATCTGGCGCTGCATCATTTTTTCCAGAGCAAAATAACCACGACGCAGATACATGGTAGACGCCCAATAATCATAATCTTCGAAATTACCCGCCATGTAATCCCAGGCTGTTTGCACAAAGTAAATTGCCGTCGTATAGGCAATAACGTTTGAACATAGTTCGCCACTGTTAAGAATCGGGTATAGATTCATAATTTGCGCGTACAGGAACTGGTAATAATCCAGTCCTATCTGATTTGCTTTTGGTGCGTTCATCGCCAACATTTCATTGGCTTTATCCCGATCCATCTCTGCCAGATCAGCCGTGATAAGTTTTGTCAGGTTATCGTTAAGAATCGCAATGATGTCGCCACCACCACTCAATAACGGGTCAAGGAAAAACGCGGCAAAACCCGTTGCTCCCCAACGCTGTTCACTGACGTATTGACTGCCACGGTAAGCCAACTGACCCCATGCTTCGAAATCTTCTATCTCAGCATCAGCCAGAAGATCCGCAATCGATTTATGTTGATTAATAAACGCCAGGAAATCTTCCTGATTCATAGGCGGATTATCGACACGGGTCTTATCGCACACGACACCCACACTGGTATAGCCGCCAGACAGTGGAATAAACCAGATCCAGTAACCTTCACCTGAAAAATGATTCGTTGATAAGAAGCGGCCATAAGCGCGATCACGCCAGCCTTGTTCACCCATCGCATCAAAGTCTTTTACATTACTAAAACGCGCCCATGCAGAACTGTGCATTGGAACATTTTCACGGTAATGCGTTTTCATACGGCGAGTTACCACGCCATTGCGACCAGAAGCATCGATCATCCAACGACATTTGAGTGATTTGTCTTCATTCATGTATTTGTACTGAATGGAATGACTATCGTCTTCATTGATTTCAAACGTTGTCACTCGAGCGCCACGCAAGACTTCAATGCCGTCATCGCGGTTCATTGCCGTCAAATCTTCTTCAAAACGAGCCCGGTCAATCTGAAAAGCGGGATGTGGTGGAATACTGGTTGTGCCATGCTCACTCATCGTTGGCAGATCTAAATCCATGTCTTCAGAATCATAGAAGAAACGCAGACCGTTTTTCGGTAACTGGCGGCGATACAAATAATTGGGTAATCCCATTTTCTTCAGAAAGTAGTGCCCGGTAATCTCTACCGTTGCCTCACCAATTTTCGCACTGTATTCGGTACTGGCATCTAACTGAATGATGCGAATGGAAGCATTGGCTCGCTTTAACTGACGGGCCAGCGTTAAACCTGCCCATCCCGCACCAATAATTGCTACATCATACTCATTCATCATTGCACCTTCTGACATGGAGATTCTCCTGTTATTACCAAATTCGATACCGGCTTATCGCCAGACAAAATAATGATTATTCACACCACGATACTCAGCCTGCGGGTATTTAAGCGTTTGTTTCACTTGTTCGTAATAAGCGGCAATATCATGTTGTTTTTCTGCCAGAGCATGTCTGTAACCTTGCAGATCCTGCTCCAGTTCAAATTCGCTGAAACTACTTTCATCAATGGTTGGATTATTGATTTGTTGATTTGAAACCGTTAGTAATCCAATACGACCGCCACCACCCAGCGTCATAATGAATAAATCTGACTGTTCTGATTCCGACAAGTAATGATCCAGTTCCATCACCAACTTGAGCGTTAAAAAATGGGCTTCATCAGGCTCAAGACTCGACAACCAGTGTTCACTTTTGCGGTGTGCGGGCAATCTGGCATCCAATCCTTTCAGCAATTTTTTACCCCAGTTCGAACAGATATCGAATGACACCGGTTTGACGGTATCAGGTAAGACTGCAAAGGCTTTGGACAATTGATTAATAACGATAGAAATGCCGCTCATCCCTTTAGGTTGTGAGACAATCTGACAACCAGATATAGACGTATCGCCAGGTTGAAAAGTACGGGAAAGCCACAGCAAGCCAACGCCAGCATGAACATCCAAACCATCCTGATCAGCTTCATTACCGATACCTAATGAATTCAGGCATCCCTGTTGAACGCCTTTATCAATTTCCAGAGAAATGATCAGTTGCTCTTGCACTTCATTCATTTCAGAGCGTCTGTAAAAATCCAGAATGGCAGCATGAAAACTCACACATGCAGCACTGATAAATGACACGCTTGCGGATGATTTCAGGCTATCGACAAACTCACTGACTAGCGGGTCTGTTAATGGTTTTACTTCACCGGCGCTGATGATCACAATATCGTCAGGTAACGAAGAAAATGCCTGAAGCTGCTGCGATAACACAGATACAGCTTCAGCATTGTTACTCACTTGCTGGGAAAAATGATGACGAATGACCAGAGGAGACGACATTAGTTAACCTCTTCACCTGCCGTCAAATCATCACTCAGGTTCACAGGCTCAATACCCCAAACAGCCAGTTTTTCCAGTAACTCCGCAGGTAACGCTTGTTTTTCACCCGCAGCGTCATAGAGACGAACCGACATTGAGTTATCGCCTTTTTCCAGTTCATAGTGCGCAAAATAATCTTCGACCACCATCAACGGCTTACCCTGCTTCAATAATTTTTCTTCTTCAGGTTTAACGTCTTGCAATAACAACACATTGTCCTGAAGTAGCCCGGCCAGGATACGCATACCTCCAGGCATTGAGATGCGACAAAGCACGGTAATTTCAGGGAAATTAGTAGCGGCACACTCAACCATGTCACTCAGGATCTTATAGTGTTCCTGGAAGTTAAGTTTTACCGGCGTGAGATTCGAAGGTAATGACGAAAACACCTCAAAGTCATTCTCAGTCAATAATGGCAGGGTTTGTGCCATCGCTGGCGTCATTGTTGCTGGGAAAGGCCTGCGCGTGATTTTCCCATTGAAAGACGCTTCAGTAGATGGCGAGAGTTTAATACGTGAATACTCAGGCACCTGATCATTCAAACTATCAGTATCCCAGTCTCGCTTCATGATTAACACGGTTTCAGGTGTCATCATGACTTCCGCCATCGCAAAATAACCATTTAACGCCTGTGAACAGGCCATATAAGGTTCTGGTTTCTCGAAGCCATGTTCAAGGCCATGCAACAGCAAAGACAACCAGGGATCACTGCCAAAACAATGGCCCCAGTCAGCATGCATATCAGGTAATCGTTGTTGGCCTTTCAACAAACTGGTGAACATATCCTGAATTTGCTGCGGGAAGAATGGCATCGCTAACACAGAGTCTCGTTTAGCAACATGGCGACGAACGGTGGTCGCAAATTCAGCCATCGCATTGTGAGTTTTAGCTGAAGTGATCAACAACTCATCCGTCAGTTCACCGGTAATTTCCAGTAATACTGAACAGATACCAAAACCTGAGTGTCCCCAGTTTTCGTTGTAACGCCAGAACTCAAGATTATTCAGGTTGGCATCGACAATCGTCACCATTAAATAGCGCGTATCGTCTTTCATGCCATGATTCAGATAATGACGTAACGAATAGCCCCAGGAGGCACATTCATACGCATTAACAAAAGTATCCGGTTGATGAGAACCATGCTTGGCCAGCATATCTGCGACTTGTGGCCAACTGATAGCGCCCGCCGTGAACGGCAGTTCAATCATAGTTGAACACAGAAAGTGACGGCTTAACTCAGCCGGAGCCACATCCGTTTTTGCCAACAATTCATCGACCAGCTTTGCTGTCGTTTGAGTCAGAAGATTCATTCCCTGATCAATTGCAGGTCGTTGTTCAAATAACGGTTGTGGTAAAGATTGGAAAGCGATGCCCCGAACTAATAACTGACTCATCGGCGGCTCCGCTTAAATTTACTGTAGACTTCGAATAAACAACGATAAGAACTACCTTCCATTTTGGTGAAACCAAGTAAGTCCCGTTGATCACTCAACTGTGGTAATGCTTGTTTTGCCACAAGATTTAGCAAGAATTCATTGCTGGTAAATTTCAGTGCCAACACCCGGTCGACGGAATGAATTGAGAATGTTGTTTGCGCGGTACACCAGTCAGCGGCATTGACAATAAACTGGAGAATACGATGATCATCTTCATCTAATGTGAGGCGTTCATTGCTTTCAAGCCAAAGCAAATGATGCATTAAACATTTTACAAAACGCGGACGCACCAGTGTCAGGAAACGGTTAACGCTGCCCAGACCACCTTTTGATAACAAATCGGCTTTGCTAACTTCAACTTCACCCTTTGCATTGCCCAGTTGTAGTTTGCCATCCAGATAAGCTCCTCCGCAGTTGCTTTGTTCTAAAGCAGCGGATTTCTCAGGAGACAATAAGACAGTCAGAGGGAATGGCTTGCCGCGTTGTTGACAAACAATCATTGAGAAACCAAGATTTTGGGCTTCAATTCCCCACTTTTTATCAACACTTAACGTTGCGTTTTGTCCGTCTTCTCCCAATGCGAACACTGAATTCCAACCGGCCAGAACCGGACCACCACCATCAGTCATCAGGAAGTGTCCAAAGTAACCTTCTTCCAGCCACTTATTGACTTTCTTCTGCTGCTCATCAGTGGCACATAAACCCAACATAATGGAGCCAAACAACCCAATAATCTGATGAAAATGCTCACCGAATCCGGTTGTTTTAACCGCATCAGTCAGTTCATCAATCACAATTGTTTGCTCGAATGATTCTAAAGGCTGCTCAACCCGAGGTGATGTTAAATCAGCCATTGGCACAAATGTGTCTTCAATGATCATTTCAGAATCCAACAGCCGGGTCGCCGATTGTTGAATCAACTGAGTTAATGCGTGTGGTAGTTCACCGGTTTGCGCTAAAAAATGTGTGATACACCGACTGAAAATATCATTGGTTTGACGAAAGTTATCTGACATTCCTAACCCCTTAATCGATGATATAGAACTTAGGTTCAGGTAATTTCAGGAATGGAGAGACGGTGTAGCTCGCGTTATACGCTCCACAATTGTCAAACACACAAAAATCGCCTGGCGAAGGTAAAACAGCCGCTGAGTCTTGCTTACCGATAACATCGTCTTTGCTGCATGAACTGCCTACAAAAGTACAAGCACCGATTTGAGCAGAGTCTGTTTTTTGCACAATATGAGGCGCTTTTAATTTTGCAAAGCGGTTTTCTGTTTGAGCCAGTAAGAAGTTTTGTGCAACACCACCATCACAAATAGCGAAATGGCCATCTTCAATGGTTTTCATGTAACGAACACGCGTGACGAAATGTCCGGCACTGGCCATGATTCCACGACCACTTTCATGCGCTATTCGAATGTAATCAGGTAGTTCTTTCAGCTTTTCTCGATAGGCCGCATAATCAAAATCTGTTTTTTGCCAGTTTTCACCAAAGCCACCGCCCAGATTAACAAACGACAGTTTGTCACCCAGCGACGCTTCGATTTCAGCAATAATGCCTTTCACCGCATCAACCGTTGCGGTTGCTGTTTTTTCAAAGCTATAAGAACCTTTAAACAGATGGAAACCTTGTAGAGGCAGGCCCTTTTCTTTACAACGCTGAACGGCTGTTAGCGCTGTTTGCCAGTCCATACCAAACTGATCAGGACGAACTTTAGGGTGAGTTTCATCAAAGTGGCGTAAAACAGATGAATTAAGACGAAGAAGGACACCTTTAAGGGGACGTTTACCTGTAAGTTCAGCAATCAAATCAAGTTGATCCAGATTGTCGATAATCATGACCGCTTTTGATGCTATACCTGCTCGTAAAAATGTTTTATCCGCTGAAGGATTGTTTACAAACTTTTGAGTACTACCACCTGCAACAAGGTTTAATTCACCGATTGATGCGACTTCAATACCATCCGTCAGGAAGTGCGTTGCACGAATCAATAAATCCACATTCGCGTTCGACTTTAACGAGAAAATCAGATCAGTTCCTAACGCGTCTTTCAATGCATTGTAGTTCTGCTCTACTTTGCTAACGCTGTATAAATAGCACGGCGTATGAACCGGTTCCGGGTTCTCGCGTAATAATCGTTCAATGTGTTGCATTTAGCTCTCCCAAAAAGCTGTCACAGATGTTTCAAAACGTGGTATTACATCAGCCTGTTATCAGGGCCTGTTGATCATTGATGAGTGACGGTTACATCTCGTTCATTAACCATTGAATTCAACTAACAGTCACCCTACAAACTCGACGGCCTCTAGTTTTCCAATGTTGCTATCAGGCTTTTCTTATCAACTTTACTATTTGGTGTTAGTGCCATTTCATCAATGAAACGCACTTCACGAGGGCGATAATCGCCATCTATTGCAGTCTTTAACCATGCATTAAAGGCTTTCTGATTCTCGTCGTTGTTTTCATCCAGCTGTACACACAAACACGCGATTTCATCGCCATATTTGTCAGTAGACGGAACAATAGCGGCCAGATGTACCAGATCATGTTTTTCGATCATGGCCTCAGATTCAGTCGGATAAATACAGAAGCCAGCCTGTTTAATAAGTTCTTTACTTCGGCCTTTAAAGAAGAAGTAACCATCTTCATCCTGTGCAAATAAGTCCCCTGTTGCCAACCAGTTATCATCACGATACAACCCTGGTACAACATTGGCACCGGCACCGGCCTGGCCGTAATAGCCTTGCATTACCGTCGAACCACGCACATACAGTTCACCAATTTCACCCGTCGCCACTTCTTCAAAATGCATGTCATCGCCTTCACCAACTGTGTTAAACAACTTGGCTTCAAGACCTGGAATCGCGATTCCGACTGATCCTCGTTTATCTTCGACATGCTCTGGCGGCAAATATAAGGCACGCTTACATTCGGTAAGCCCGTACATAGGAAAGATATCAAGTTGAGGTAGTAGTGAGTGGTACTCATCAATAACGGTTTCGCCAAGATGGCCACCGGTATTCGTTAATTTACGCAAAGAAGGCAGCGATTTTTTGAATACCCGAATAATCTGAATCAGTGAGCTTGCCATTGTTGGCACGACAGGGATTAATGAAATCTTCTGTTCTTCAATAGATTTCAGCACTTTAACAGGATGGAAGTTGTCTTCGAACAGTGTGAACTGACAATCAAATGCCAGACAAAACAACAATTGATACAAGCCATAATCAAATGATAACGGTGACAGACCTAAAATATGTTCTTCTTTATCGATTCTCAAATAAGTCGCAATTGAGAACATTGCAGTAATCACATTATTGTGTGAAAGCATGATGCCTTTTGGCTTGCCTGTACTGCCAGATGTATAAATGATTAACGCTAAATCAGAGCCTACAACTTTACGAACACTGTTCTCTTTAAAGACACTTTTTGGTTTATCTGATGGCTCAAGCAATGTCGCTTTCTGGCCCGAGACAACGGCTATTGCATGACAATCATCTGCAATTTTATGAATAGCCAGTTCATGATCTTTTCTCTCTGTCTCATCTTCTCCCGTGTAATGTTTTACCGGGACGACGACTGCACCTTTATTCCACAACCACAGCATTGTAACGACAGTTTCAGGTTGAGGCGCTGCAATAACAACGACACGATCCCCGAATTTCAACGGGACGTTCGCCTCTAACCAGTTGATCTGGTCGGTCAGATGCTCTTGAGAAAGCGTTCGCTGAGAAGGATAAAAGTGAATAGCACCAGACCAGGATTCGTCACAAACTTTAGGAAGAAATTCGCCTAATGAAAAAAACATAATGATTACCTTTCACTTTACATTTTGGTTATGTGTATTAACTAAGCATCCAAATGCATCAAAAAACACTATTAGTCATCCGACCATACTGTAAACTTTGATCAGTCTATGAAAGATATTTGTACAAAACAAGAAGTTTTATCAATTTTTTGTTAACACTATATCTAATACCATGTTTGTCAAAGATAAATTTAGCAAACAACCCTTAACCTATTGAATTAAATAAATATATAAAACTCAAGCACTAGATGTTTATCTAATAAATACTAAGTTTCCATTGCATGCAACAGCAACATATGAGTGACATTTATTGTTAAATTAATGGATTACCTACAAATGTTTCTCAGTAGAGGGCGAAACATAATACACCTCACAATATGTAATTTTTGTGAATGCATATGAAAATTTATTGTTTAGTGACATGAAGTGAAATTGCCTGCAGTTGTTAACCAGTTCATTAAAAAACAAACAGTCGCTAAAGGCTGAATTTTTCTAATTGAAAATAGTGGTGTTCGGCAATCATGACTTCGCCGCGAGAGATTGGAGTCGTAGGAATCAGAAGGGAGCTGACAGGCAGATAACCTGTCGCAAGGAAATGATAAAAAACAATAACCCTATAGATCAACCGATGATAGCCATGTGACTACAGCTTCGGTAACTAACTGATGTCCTGTTAACGTGAAATGAAGCCCATCCTGATCGATTAGATATTCAATATCCTTCGATTGGAATAATGTTCTCAGGTTTAATACTTCACGCGATCCATTATCAATCAATGTTGTTACTTGTTCTAAATCTGAATCAGCCCATGAAGCTTTAATTTGCTGAATAAAGTAGTCTTTCTGTATTCTTTCTTCAATGACACATGCTGGTGTCATCCACAGTACTGGCACATTAGTGTGTTCATTAAAGTACTGTGTGACTGAATCAATATTTGCCTGAACTTCGGTAAGTGAGGTCGCTGGTTTATACGAATCTCCTCCTTGCTTTCTGATATCATTCGTCCCTATAAAGTTTAGATAAAGATCAGCGTTTTGTTCCACTGCGGTGATCACAGCACCCAATAGCTGGGTTGATGTATCGCCTGATATTGCCAGATTCACAAAAGAAATATCATCTTCGGGTCGAACCTTAGTAAATACATATTCAAGGATTGCTAGCCAGGATAGTAAATCATCCGTCTGACTATCTCCGGATACAACGATCTTTGCTCCCGGTCTCAATGGCACCGACTTTATTGCCGATTGAAAAGCAACCTTTTCCAGTAACTCATCACCAGCCTGTGCAACTTTCGCTTGCAGCCCTTCCTTCATACGGACATACAATTGCTCTCTGATACCAAATAATGCTGCATGAGCCGCCGGATTGTGCGCACCTCTTAAAAAAGGGTATTTTTTCTCAGGGTGGAAAAAACGAATTAACCACTCCAGTTGCTTTTGTGTGTATACAAACATAGATAACCTGATTTATTGACATAAAAAAGCTCCGACTAAAAAGTCGGAGCTTATATAAGCTAACTAAAAACTGCTTATTTTAAAAGCAGTTAAGAGAAAGACTTACTGCCATGACCAGTTCAGGTTAACACCAGAGAATGTAGTGTAAGCACGAACACCCCAGTGATAAACACCTGACGGGTTGCTTACTGTACATGTTTCAGAGTTACCTGATTTGTATGGACGGCAATCATATGAAGAAGTTGTAGGTGCAGCACCTTGTCTTAGATAAAGGTCAGCATCACCAGTACCACCAGAGATAGCAACTTCCAGTGAACTTGCACCAGTTCCTGTATCAGTTGAACCAGTACCAGCCCAGCTACCTGAAGAAGCGCTTAGGTTAGACTCTGAACCACTGTCACCTGAAGAACCACCACCTGAATTGTGGTCACCTACCAGGCTAACACCTGAGTAAGAGCTATAGCCACGGATCATAACGTGATACGTACCAGCTTGAGCAGGGCTGATTGAACAAGTTTCAGCGTTACCTGATTTGTACGGACGACAGTCATATGAAGAAGTAGTAGGTGCAGAACCAAACTTAACGTATAGATCCGCATCACCAGTACCACCAGACATGTTGAAGTCTACGCTTGTTGCGTCAGCAGGCACATCTAATGTGTATGCTTTTTCGCTACCAGAAGCGCCAGAGATTCCAGTTACTGCAACACCGTCAGTAAGCTCAGTAGAACCACCCGGGTTACCGCCACCGCCAGAACACGATACGCCTACAGCTGAGAATGCAGCTGTTACGTCAGCTTTTGTATAGCCTTTATCGTCTGCTGCTGATTCAACACCACACGCACCTTCATTGAACGTAGAGTTCGCTGTCCAGTAAGTTTGGTTAGCCAGTGAGAAGATTTCGAATGCTTTACGAGTATTCCAGCCAGATGTAGTCGCTAGTAAGTAGAAAGCTTTGTTGTATACACCTGAGCTGTAGTGTACGTCCATACCGCTGGTGTAGTCATTTGCGTGACCAATTGAACGACCATCTTGTGGAGGGTTGTTCATGTAACGAAGTGCGCCAGATGCTTTAAAGATATCAGCACCAACTTGCCAGTCATTCGTACCATGCATGAAGTTTTCAGCTGCTTCACCCGCCATATCTGAGTATGCTTCGTTCATACCACCAGACTGAGCGCTGTATACAAGACCTGAATTTTGCTCAGTGAAACCGTGAGCAACCTCGTGTGCAGATACGTCAAGACTTACCAGTGGGTAGAACGTAGAAGCACCGTCACCAAATGTCATTGCTGAACCATTCCAGAATGCATTTTCATAGTTGTTGCTGTAGTGAACACGCATTGTTAGCTGGAACGTAAGTGGTGGTGAACCAACCCAGTCGTTGAACATATCAAATACAACGCCACCGAAGAAGTGAGCGTCATTTAGTGGAGCAAAAGCACCATTGATTTGCTTAGTGGTGTTACGAGGACAGCTGTAGCTGAACGCTGATGAACCAGATGTGCTGTGGTTAAGATTTACTGTCTTAACGTTAGCGTTGTTCATCGTACAAGTGTTGCCACTTTGCGCTACGTCCATTTTACCGAAGTCAGTACCGTACTCGTATTGACCAGTTTTTGAGTTACCGCCTGGGCCTGTACCAACTAGTGCGTGGTTAATACCTTCCCACTGCTCAATGATTTCGCCAGTGTTTGCATCAACAACTGAGAAAGGACGAGTTGGCTCTGGGTAATCAGAATAATAAGAAGAGATATAAACAAGACGAGCTTTATCATTGTCGTCTAAAACGATCCAAAGTTTGCTTTGGTCATTTTCAGTTTTAACCAGCTTCTCACCTTTTTCCGCACGAAGCGACATTAGTGATTCACTTGAATCTTTTGCTTTTTGAAGTGCTTCTTTAGAAGAGATAGCAGGATTTACTGACTCAAGGTCAATATCGATGTTTTGAGCAACTTTACCGAAAAGGTTAGACACAACGCCCATGTCAGAACGGCTTGCTGCGATAGTGCGACCAAATACTGGTACACCTTTATAATATTGTTGGAAACGAACTTTAGTTAAGCCGTTAGAAAGAGTAACTGAGTTTGCTTCTTTTAATGAGTAATCACTACCTAGCGCAACAACTGAGTTGATGTCGCTACCGCTAACCCCATTAGCCTGAACGCTGTTCACTGATACGATGTCTGCTGCATTGGCTGAGAAGCCAAGCGCACAGATAACCGCTACACTTAGTTTTGTTAATTGTTGTTTTTTAATCATAATTCTCTCGTCTAATTGTTATGTCTCTATTTGAGATCTTATTAAACAGAACGTATTTCTATGAATACTTTTTGCTTCGAAACTGTACAGATGACAACTTCGACGACCTGATGGTAGTACATGAAAATATTTTTTACAATAATTTTACCAAGGCGCTTTTTTTATTACATAAGTAACTGGTTTATATAGAATTTATCTTAAACCCAAAAAAGAAACACAATTGACACTCATTATTTATCTTTAAAAAACAATAACTTGAAAGAATCATAAAAATTGATAAATTTGAACCTGCTAAATATAACTTACTAATAATATTTACATAAAATATTCATATTAAATTCACGTTGAACAAGTAGCCTTACTGGTTTTTTGAAAATTATGTAGATAATGCAGATAGATGAAGACTTTAAACTTATCAATTTGCTGATAGCTATTAATAATAAGTTATAACTGAAATTGAGATATGACTGGAATCAACAATAAAGATATCAGATGATACTTTTACTGTAGTGGACGAAACATCCACCACAGTAAAAGTCACTATGAGGTTATAAATAGACGAAACTTACGCCCGTAAATAAAAGAAGAGAAATAACCGCAGTAAAAACGGCGTAAGGTAATTGAGTTTTAACATGTTCAAAATGATCACAACCACTCGCCATTGAGGCCACAATCGTAGAATCTGATATTGGTGACGCATGATCACCAAATACACCACCGCTCAACACAGCTGAAACGAGCAAAGCAGGTGGTAATCCTGTCGCCGAAGAAATGGGAATAGCGATAGGAATAAGCACGGCGAATGTTCCCCAGGAAGTTCCCGTGGTAAATGACATGACACAAGCAGCGATAAATATTGCCGGCGCAATTGCCCACCCCGGAAAATCAGCAGACACTAACTCACTGACATACAATCCCGTACCAAAGTCTGTTACCGCATCACCAAACGCAATCGATAAAACCAGGACAACAACAACTGGCAATAGCTTCCTAAATCCAACCAGCGCATTACTGATTATTTCGCGCCATTTCATCGAATCATCGGCTCGCACCATTAATAGCAGAACAATGAAAGCAGAAATAACAGCCCACATAACAGAAAAGGCGCCAGCCCCTTTTCGTAAATCGCCATTTCCTGTCCACCACAATAAGAATAATGCAACGCTTACTAGCAGAAGAAGCGGTATAGCCAGATAACGCGCTTTTCCATTGGTTTCAGGATCAGTCATGAATCCAGTTTTCGTTGAATCCACTATATTGCCGGTATCTTTTGCCATCGGACCGTACACCCGACTGGATAGCGCTGTAAACCAGGCCAGTATTAAGGCCAACCAACAATAGAAGTTAAATAAAAGCGTATCGACCAAAACCGACACTGGCTGCTGAACAGATTGCGCTTCCAGTAAACTCAATACGTATGCACCCCAACCATTTATCAATACCAGCATACTTACGGGTGAACAGGTGGAGTCGAGTAAATATGCTAACCGTGCCCGACCCATTTTATATTTATCAAAGAGAGTCTGGCTCGCCATGCCTCCACAGAACATACTCAGATTGGTATCGGTAAAAATTAAGCTGCCAGTCAGGGTTGGAATCACGCCTGCGCTTTTCTTACCTTTAACGAGATTGCGACTGTTTAACCAGTTTATAAATGCACTTATTCCCCCTGAACTGCGCATCAACTCAATCATGCCGCCAATCAACAAACTGAAGAAAATGATCTGCATATTTCGCTGGTATGACAGTGACTCCACCACACCATTTACTGAGCCGATGAATCCAGAGAATGGATTACCATTGGAAATAAGAGCGTGGGTTAACCACAATCCGAATGCGAGTGCGCCAATCGCACTTCTACGCCAAACTGCAATAATAATTGTAATAATCGGCGGCAACAGCGTGAAAACACCGTCAAAAGTCATAGTTATCTAATCCTGTTTGCTGAATAACTCGATGCCATACGTATTCTTTCCCTGACAACTTTACGCATGCCTTCAGTCAACACACTAAAATCTCGCCATTAAAAAATACTATTAGCAATAGAAACACAAGCCTTTATTCCCCTGAATTATAAACAGATTCTCTATCAGGACCAGTAATTTATCATCGCTGTGCCAGCACATACCAGGACCGATTTTAGATCATTTTGTAAACAAAAAATCTTTGAAGAAAATTACTTCTGTAACTTTAATGTTAATTTTGATAAGTTATAATCGACACTCTATTGAATATCATTGGTAATAAAATTCAATATTTACTGTATCATGTCTCTATTATGGACAGATCTTTATGAAATAAAACAAATTTAGAAGGATTACTGTTACTAATTATTCACGAGAGTAAAAAGCATATGTCTTTTAATGACGGATAATTACCCACAAAGATTGAATACATTTTATTTACATAAATAAAATAAATGTCTCCATAAAGAGTAATTTCAGAAGATGAATGCTTTTAACAATTTTGAGAATTCTGTTAGTGAGCAAAGGTGAATTATCCAAATTTTTATATGGAGATTTATTTTGGAAATCGAATCAACTGCGCACTAATTCTCAACAGCCGTCAGACGTTAAATTCAAATATATTCAAACCAGCGTTACACAAGATGACAGTGAATGGTTCATTCAGACTAATTTACTGTTATTTAGGAGAAAATTATGAAAAAAATTATAGCTTTATGCGCTCTTTCAGTTTTATCATTGGCAGCTAACGCAAAAGACATCCCCCGGACTCAGGTAAAAGGTGTTGACCTTCACCTTGAGGCAGATGGTGTAACAGAAGTCGTAAATATGAATTATTGCGCGGGAAACTATAAAGGCGTAGCCGCAATTATTTGGGACGACTACATGTACAACATCCTTAAACGTTCTGTTTGCTCTGAAAGTGCGAAAGACTGTATGCAACTTGAAGAAATATGGAATACTAAGGCAAATCCGGAGGATCCGAGACTACCAGCCTTCTTACTGGTATATAACCCGGAAAAGGCCAGTCCTGCATTAATTAACAAAGCCTTCCGTGGACAAGTTAGTTCTATGCAAGAAACGACTAAAGGTAAGAAACTGGTAAAAACTGAGCAGCTTATCGATCATGAAAAAGGTGAATACGCCAGCTCTCGGGTCATGCAAACGAAAACAGGCTTAATCATCGCTTCTACCTGTGGCGGCGCAACTGGCAATATGCCTCACCCACCGGCTCAGTAGGAGACATTACTATGCAGTGGTAATTTTAAATGACCAGGAATTTATTACTGACTCTGTATGCTCTACTGATTCTTATTATTCCTTCAGTTTTTAGTTCAGAATCAATAAAGGTTCCTGATCGCATATTTAAAATTGTGCAGGACAACGATGGGCTAATCTGGCTTGCGTCCTCCCACAGCATTCATCAGTATGATGGCCACGAGTTAAAATCGTTGTTTGAAGAAACTCGTGGCATCCCTAAACAAATCATTCATTCTGTCACACCGTCTGGCGATGGTGTCCTTATATCAGGCGCTTATGGTGTTTATCACATCAACAGTGATCTGAATATCTCCTGGCAACACACCACATCAGCTCCTGTCAAAGATGCAATTCGTTATCACAATATTATCTATTACCTCACTGACAGCAATCTGACCGTTATCGAAAATGACGAACGCCAGCGCTCAATACCAATCAGCAGAGGACGAGAATTAAAGTTAATTGGTGATCGACTATACTACCGAACTCGAGAAATGTTTTGTGAGTTTGAGGGTAATTGTATCGAGGGAACCTACAGCGACGTTGCTCAGGCAGGTGACTATATCGTTCTGGTTTCTAAAGATGGACTGAATATCTTCAACCACGATTTAACCGAACGCAGTGTCTACCCGATGGCTAATGTCACATACATTAGTGAAGCGGTAGATGAATTGAACAATACCATCTGGGTGCAACAAGACAACGTTGTTCACTTGTTTGATGTTAAACAACAACATATAGAAGGAAAGCAAGTCAGTCGTTATTCTGATGATTTTATCAAATACCTGTTTCAGTCCAGAGAAGGTATTTTGTGGATTGCCTCAAAATCGGTCGAGCTTGTGACCATTCCTTTTTATTCCACCGAACCTTACAAAGCCGCTTTTTCGCACGAGTACCAACCCTATTTATCCTGGCATAATGGAGACTTTTATTCGGCCAGTATCGAAGGGTTACTTCGCTACAACCGTGATACGTACCAGGTAGAACGCATTGAAAATGCGCCTACTTATATTTTTAATACACTCGACACACCAGAAGGATTATGGCTCGCCAGTTTTTACGGCCTGTATCTCTATCGAAACGGTACGATCAAAGATGTCGGCCTGAATGGTATGGTTTCCTGTATCCACATCGAGAATAACGACTATCTGTTGGTTTGTAATGGTGGAAAAGTTGCCCGAATAAATCGTAAAGACTTAGTTTATGCCGATGATCAGCGCCCGTGGGACGAAACAATTTCCAATGAAGTAACCAATATATTGCCGGGTTCACCACGATTTGTTGGCACTGAAAGTGGTTTAATCTCAATGGCAGACAATGGCGAAGTCCATTATCTGCTTGAAGGTAATAATATTAATTCGCTTTACCGCCTTGATAATCAAACCAATAATTTATTAGTCACAACGCCAGATGGTATTTATATCCTCGACAAACAAGGCAAGATTACACGCAAGTTCAACAATCTGAAGTCATTTTCAAATTGCTATAACCCCATTAGTGCTAACAACTATATCTGGCTGAATTGTAAAGGTGGATTAACCAGGCTGGATACAAAAGACTTCTCGTTTTCAATGTTTCCAGTAAACGGCCCGGTATCAAATATTTATCAGGAGAAAGACGTGCTTTACGCCATCCTGGATACTGGCCAGTTAATATCATGGCCAGCCAGTCTTATCTCCCACGCATTTAAGCCTCAGTTATTGATTTCCAAATTCCTGGTTAATGGTAAAAGTGGTCAAAACACCATTGGCGGCGATAACCATGTTGAAATATATGCAACACTCAATGATTATCATCAGGGCAACGAATATGCCTTTGCGCTGAATGGACAACCGCTGCGGGACTTTAGCCAGAATAACGCTATCGGATTTAACCCCTCTTACGGCAATAATTCCGTTGAGATTACGGGCACCAATCATGTCGGAAAATCAGCCACCAATCTGGTTGAGTTTTATGTTGAATATCCAATGTATATGCGTTGGTGGGCGTGGATGTCGTACGTTGTAGCCATCATCTTTATTGTGAGCTATGTTCGCTATCGCATCCGTCAAAAACAATATCAGGAGAAGCTGGAACAAGACCTGGTCAACGAAAAACGCCTGTTGAAACGAGAACGTTTACTCAAAAACCAGATTTATTTCAGAACCCGATTCGTCCCTGGTTTCCATCGCGCAATTGATGAGAAAATTAACGCCGTACAAATTCCATGGCACGATGCAAAACAAATCGACAAGTTAAAGCAATTGCTCGCGGATGGTAAAGAAATCATCCCAGAGCCGGTTTACCAGCAAATGGCTGACATGGTTTCACTTTTTGATGAAAGAGCCTCTATCTTGCATCGTCATCCCGACACTTCTCTGGAAGAGTTGATGAAAATATGGGAGCAAGAGCAACATCGAAAACTCGGCAGTACCGTAGTGATAAATCTAACCTGGGCCATTCAGACCATTTTCCCACGACACGTCACCAGTTATCTGTTCTTTATCTCACAAAAATTAGGGGGAAATGCCTGTTATAAATCAGGTGCGGAACACGTCGATATTTGTATGGAAGAAGTTGGTGAACACATTATTATTGCCGTAAAAGATGACGGTTCAGGATTTAATGAAGACGAACATCAGGACGGTGCAACGCTCTACTGGATCAGAACTTTAGTTGAATGGTTGGGTGGCAATATTGAATTCCATTACAAAGGCGCAGATAAAGGGACTGAAATCTGTATCTGGCTTGATAACGAAAACCTGTTAAACCATGATCCAAATCCAGCCAATAATCAGGTCACTATCAGCGATGACTTTGTAGCGTCCATCTATGCGGGTGCCAATATTTTATATGGCGATGACCAGGAGTAAGCTGTAAAAATATCTCCTGGTTATTATTAATCGATTATTAGAGGAATTTGCTCTAAACATCGCGAGATCGCCGATCCCTGTATATAGTTAATTCAGGTAACGAACTTTTACAGGCGGCTATTATGGATTTAACCAGAACTTACCTCAGAACCCGAAACTTCTTTTTTCTTCAAAAAAATATTTCTTCGATTAAATTGCTGACAGGTTATTCCGTGTTGTTAATGGCTGCAATTCTGGTGTTCTCCGGCGTCATCAGAAACAATCTGCCACAGCTCAGCAATCAACAAGTAATCGTAGCCATACTCGAAACCATTATTCTTTTACCGTTTGTTGTTGTTGCATGGTATTGCTTGTCATTTCGAGCACAACGCGAATATGTGTTATGGAATTTATATCGAAAAATTGGACCTGAACGCTTTTTCTGGGCAAATCTGGCCACCTATTTCCGCTTGTTTAAACGCGCAAACACCTATGGCGAACTATTTGATGCCATCAATGGATTTTTCTGGCTACGTTCAAGTCGTTACTGCCGGGCCTATTTGCAACTAAGTGGACACTATTCAGAATTGAGTTGTTCAATAGATGATATCGCGAAGGAATGGTATAACTGCCAGAGTGAGTTTGCTCGACTCAAAGCCTCAAGTCAGATACGTGATAATGAACAAAATAGACAAATGGTTTTAAGTCATTTCTATTCTGCTTTTCAATTTATGCCGGTCAATATTCGTCAGGAACTAAGTATTGTCGAGGGAGAAACTTACAAAAGACAACGGTAACTTCCGGTTCTCGTTAGCAGGGCTGAATAACATCCCTGCTACGTCGATTTCACTATCAATAAATCAGTCTATTACTCGCCTGTCGCTGCATTATTACGTCGCGAAATATCAGAGCGATCATGGCTCCACAATCGATAAAAGCGCGCACCATTTTCCCACAAAACCAGTTCGCTGGCTTCATCGCCTAACACACGCTTAATCAATGCTATGTCATCTGTCATGAATGGTCGTGCCGCACGAGTTGATGGTAAATCGCTACCAAACATTAACGATAAGGGATTCGCTGCAAATAACGATTTTATTGCTTTTTCAGCAGGAAAGTTGACCCGACCAAATCCACTGGCTTTAACCCGAACGCCCTTTTTTGCCAGTCTTACTAAGGCACTCATTCCCGCTCGACTCAATCCCAGATGATCAATACTTACTTTTGGTAACACGGCAATGATCGGTTCAAGCTCCTTAATGTCACTACAATCAACATAAAGCTCTACGTGCCAGCCTGCCAGATCAAATACTCGCCGGGCAAAATGACGTAAATGCTCTACCGTTTCAGAACCACCACGAACCAGATTAAACCGCACCGCTCGCACGCCATCGTTATCAAGCGCCAGTATCTCTTCGTTACTCGTGTCTACCGGTAACTGAGTTACGCCAACAAAGCCATCGCCCAATTGCTGCAATGCAGCTTTCAAATACGTTTGATCAAATCCTTGAAACGAGCCGGAAACAACTACACCGCCTTTAATCCCCAGTTGCGCCGCCTGAGCCTGATAATCTTCTACGCTGTACGCTGGCGGTAAATAACCCTGATTTTCAATCAATGGATAATCCGGATTAATGATATGCAAATGAGCATCAAAAATTGGATGGGACACAGTTAATCTCCTGACGATTATTACCGGAAACGTCGATATTTTCCGGTCGCTATCGATATCTCACGTTCTCAACAGCAAAGTATTAAAATCATGATTCGAACTATAATCAGATCATATGACTGAATCACCACAGTACATGTTCATCCGTGCTACCACCTTCCGCTTATATTAAGGGTTGTTGATACTGAATTGCGATGACTAATCCGACTGACAATAATCGATCAGGCTATCAGCCAAATCACGAACATACTGATGATGAAACATTGAATAATGCCCACCCCGAGCGGGTAACGCCACGGTCCCCTGGCGACACAACGGACGAATTCTTGCCAGCACTTCATCAACGCCATCTTCAGCAACACCGCCCTGTTCAGCATAAAACAACACGACATGCCCATTCAATTCACCACCTGGTCGGTAATGCCTGTAGATTTCTAACTGAGCCCGAGCCACATCAACAGCACCTTTTAATCCGGTATTTGCCAGCTCTTGTCGGGTTAACGTATTCACAGCTGTTTGGGCATTCACTTCTGGCACTAGAATATCATCCAGCCATTTATCGACCGTAATCTCTTCACTCAGGCCTTCAGGAGCATATAGCACACTGTCAAAAATCATCACCAACACATCGCGCTCGTGTTCTTCCAGCGCTCGTGCCAGCTCAAATACCACGCTTCCACCAAACGAATGCCCCCCCAGAATAATACGACCTTCGGGCAGATCAGTTAACACCGCCTGTTTATAGTCTTCAACCATTTCAGCCATTGACTGATGAGGTTCATGGCCTGGTTCCATCCCGCGAGATTCAAGCACATTCAAAGTAATGTGCGGAAACAACGCATCGGCAAACTGCTGATAAGCCGGACTCATCATGCCAAGTCCAGGCACCAGATACATAGTGCCAACAAAATCTGGAATCGCTCGCTTTGATCGGAAGAAGCGTTTTTGCGGTTGAACGTTAACCAAAGGTTTCCAGGGCTGAATACTACGAGAACGTTGATCAATTAATTGCGATAACAAGGCCGGTGTTGGCGCTTCATAAATATCACGAACACTTAGTTTAAAACCCAGTCGCTGATGAACCAGCGTAATTAACTTAATCACCAGCAGTGAATGACCACCGCCATCAAAAAAGTCATCGTGCCTGCCCACTTTCGATACGCGCAATACTTTTTCCCAGATTGACGTTAATGTCTGCTCTGCCGCCGATTGCGGCGCTTCATAAGCAGGTCGCATAAAGTCAGTGTCATTCGGACCTGGTAAGCGATTTCTGTCTACTTTACCGTTTGGAGAAATAGGCAGTCGATCCAACATAATCCAGGCTGCCGGAATCATATAATCCGGTAAATGCTCAGACAGCGCGGCTTTTAGTGTGTTAATTAAAGACAGTCGCTCTTCATCATCATTTAACGCATTGCGCCAACGTGGATCAGGAGCAATGTACGCCACCAGCGATTTATCACCTGCCACACCAATCGTGGTCACTGTCGCCTCTAACACCTGAGATTGCTGCGCCAGAATACTGATGATTTCACCCGGCTCAATTCTGAAGCCACGAACTTTTACCTGATGATCTTCTCGTCCCATAAACATCAGATTGCCATTTTCCAGATACTTAACGCGATCTCCCGTGCGATACATGCGTGCCTTGCCGCCAGGCACAAATGGATCAACCAAAAACTTATCCCGGGTCAGCTCGGCACGGTTGACATAACCTCTCGCTAACCCTACGCCACCAATGAACAATTCTCCGGTAGCACCAACCGGCAACAACTGAAGATTTTTATCCAACACGTAAGCCCGTAACCCGGGTAACGGACGTCCAATTGACAATGGTTTATCGCTTAAAATACGAGAACTGGTGGCACAAATTGTTGTCTCTGTCGGCCCATAAACGTTGTACATCGGATATTTCTCAGCCCATCGCATCGCGGTTTCTTCGTCACACGCCTCGCCACCTAAGTAAATGCCCTGAATGTCATAGTCATCATGAAGAGGCAAATGCGGTAACAATGAAGGAGGAATGGTTGCATGAGTGATTCTATGATCCAGTAACAGTTCACTTAACGCGATAGTACTTTGTCGCTGCTCTTCACTAACCACTGATAAAGATGCGCCGTTCGTCAATGCCATAATCCATTCCCAACTTGCGGCGTCAAAGCTCAGACTGGCAAAGTGCAACATCCGATGTTGTCGTGCAGGCTTAAACAAATATTGCTGACTACGCGCCAGATTAACCACACCACGGTGTTCACACATCACACCTTTCGGCATGCCTGTCGAACCTGAGGTATAAATAATCCATGCCAAATCGCCACCTTCAATGGGTCGCTCAGTTGTGATCCGTGAACCATCCAGCCCATCAAATTGCTTCAGATTTTCAGGTGAATCGATTAAGACTTTACTCAGCTGCGGATGATCAAACCTGTCAGTAAGATGAGACTGCGTTATCAACATCACCATATGGCTGTCTTCGATCATGTGCTTCAAACGCATTGGCGGATATTCTGGATCTAGCGGCACATAAGCCGCACCAACTTTTAGAATGGCTAACAAACAAGTGATCATATCCATTGAGCGTTCAATACTCAGCCCGACAACATCACCCACCGAAACACCGCAACGTTGCAAATGCCTGGCCAGCTTATTCGCTTGTACATCCATCTGTTGATACGTTAACGATTCATCGCCAAAACGCAGCGCTGTTGCCCCCGGAAAAGCATCCACCCGGGCTTCAACTAACTGATGAACGACATTCACTTCCTGCGGTGGAAGCGTGACCGCACTGTTCCATTCTGACAACAGCAAACGTCGCTCTTCCCTGCCCAGTATTGTCGCAGAAATATGCGTGTTGTTGAGGTGAGACAGCATGTTGCGGAAACCATTAGCATACCAGCCAGATAGCCGCTTAATGGTCGTTGCATCAATCAAGGCCGGGTTATACAACAAGGTCAGTGACAAGGAATCATCCTTTACCTGACGATTGAAATTCGCACAAAAAGTAAAGTTAGTTTGCTCAAATGAATCCACGCCCAGCACACGCACACTGCCTTGCTCCAATACATCCTGGTATGCATGAAAGTGCGTGTAGTTAAATACCGTTGCCGATAAATCCAGCCCTGTTTCTCGCTGAATTTCTGACATTGGATAATGCCGATATTGTAAATTGTCCAGCCAGTGACGATTAACATCACGAATCAATTCTTTCCAGTTACAGTTATCACCATTCCAGCGAAAAGGCAGTGAATTCAAAAACAAGCCTAACGATTGTTCACCACCGTCTCGCTCAATTCGACCATTGTTCACCACGCAGGTCGTCACATCACCTTCGCCGCTAATTAACGACAACACCTTCACATGCACAGCCAGTAGCAAATGCTGAATTGGCATGGCTAATGAGCGAGATAAACTAATGATTTTTTCT
Organism: Alteromonadaceae bacterium; assembly: GCA_965656875.1. Taxonomy (GTDB): domain Bacteria; phylum Pseudomonadota; class Gammaproteobacteria; order Enterobacterales; family Alteromonadaceae; genus CBFHMJ01. Next base: position 248,548 of record CBFHMJ010000002.1, on the reverse strand, counting down.
GAAAGCTGATTAACCGCTTTAACATCAACATCAATACACACTGTTTCCTGATGTTGTTGTGGGCGTGGGAGTTCAGGGATTCGGGTGACAACGGCACCATCAAGTAACTGGTGCCAGTACTGGCGGGAACGACTACTGTGAATGGCGGCTTGTTCGGCGGCAATAAACTCTCGAAAAGCGGGCAATTCAGGTGGTCGGGGTAGTCCCTTTCCTCGCAGCCTGGCCTCATAGTAACTGAACAACTGGCTGTTAAATCGTGCGACACTCCAGCCATCCAGAATCCCGTGGTGAAAGCTGAATACATATTGAAACCGATTCACCGCTCGTCGATAAATATAAATACGAAATAGCGGTGGTTTGTCCCAGTCAAACGGTTTATGACGTTCACTTTGCTGACACTTTTTCAAATAACGTTGTTGTGCTACGGGTGATTTATGGCTGATATTTTCTATAAACAACGGCAGTTCGATATCACCATAGACGCACTGCAATGGCCGTTCTCCGGAAAACAGAAATGCGGTCCGTAAAACTTCATGCTCATTAATAACGTTGATCAATGCCTGACGGAACGCCAGTTCATCCCATTTCAGTTCCAGGTGATAACTGAATACATCGTGATAAATTGCACTGCCCGGGTCCAGCTGACTATGAAACACCATACCGGCTTGTAAAGCAGACAGTGGATACACATCCTGAAATTCTCCAGCATGTTTCGCCGCAAAATAATCGGCTTCCTCACGAGTAAGCAATTCAAAAGGTTCGCAGTCCGTTCGTTCCACTTTAGCTTCTTCGGCTTCTCCGCTTTCAAGCCGTTCTGCCAGCACCTCGATGGTCTGCGCTTCAAATAGTTGCTTGACCGACAGGTTCAGGCCCATAGTCCGGGCTTGCGACACCATTTGAATCGACATAATCGAATCACCACCAATCGCAAAGTAATTGTCGGTGATGCCCGGTTTTTCAATCCCCAGCACGTTTTGCCAAAGCTCACAAAGTTGCTTCTGAATCTTTGTCACTGGCGCTTTATAGTTTGTCGCCCCTTGCTGTTGATAATCCGGTTTAGGTAATGCCTGCTCGTCCAGTTTGCCATTTACCGTCATTGGAATACGGTCCAGCGAAACGAACGCTTGTGGGATCATGTAATCGGGTAAATGATCACGTAATACATCTCGTAGCGCCTGACGCCAGTCATCGGGTATCTGAGCATCAGGCTGGAAGATCACATAAGCGACAATTCGTTCAACACGTTCAAAATCTCGTTTAACCCGTACAACAGCATCTTTCACCAGCTCAGTTTGCGTCAGTTGGGATTCAATTTCTCCAGGCTCTATTCTGAATCCTCGAATTTTGACCTGTTTATCAATCCGTCCGTGATAAGCCAGCTCACCGCCAGGCAACCAGCTTACCAGGTCACCGGTACGGTAGAAGCGATGCGCCTGTCCATCCAGAGACAATTGAATAAACCGTGCCGCCGTCAAATCATCCCGGTTGAGATATCCCCGAGCCAGACCGCCACCAGCAATCAATAATTCACCCGGTACACCAACAGGTTGTGGGTCCATATCCTGATTAACCACCATCATGGTCAAATCGGTTAACGGACGGCCAATACAGTTTCGCTCTGTTACTGCGTCTTTATGATCAATCTTGTACAAAGTGGAATGAACCGTCGTCTCGGTGATCCCGTACATATTGACCAGTTGTGTCTGACTGGAGTAATGACGATACCATTCGGCCAGACGACCAAAGTCCACCGCCTCACCACCAAAAATGATAAACCGAAGAGCATGTCGCCCCTGAATACGAACCATTTCTTCACTAAAGCTGTAAAATGCGGAAGGCGTCTGATTCAAGATGGTGACACCTTCATCAATCACCAGCTGAGCAAAGTGTTCCGGACTCCGACTCACATCATAAGAAACCACCACCGTTTTAGCGCCACTTAGTAGTGCCACCCAGATTTCCCAAACAGAAAAATCGAACGCATACGAATGAAAAACAGTCCAGACATCTTCCGCACTGAAACCAAACTGAGACTCGGTAGACGCCAGCAAGCGAAGTACGTTCTTGTGTTCAATCATGACGCCTTTTGGCGTGCCAGTAGAACCGGATGTGTAAATAATATAAGCCAGATCATCAGGCTGGACATCAACCAGGTCACGAGATGGATTAGTGGATGGAAAGGTTTCGAGTTCCGTCCGATTGTCCAGATCAATAAACGTCACATCACTGTCATCCAGCAGATACTGCCAGGACTCACTTCCAACAACGATATCGGCACCAGAATCTTCCAACATCCAGTTCAAGCGAGCAGCCGGGTATTTGGGGTCGAGCGGTAAATAAGCCGCACCCGCCTTTAATACACCTAACATGGCAACCACCATATCAAGCGAACGTCCCGTGCAAACACCAACAATATCTCCCTGGCTGACATCACTGGCTAATAATCGATGGGCTATTTGATTTGCCTGACGATTCAGGTCTTGCCAGGTCAACGACCATTGCTCGAAGACAACCGCCACTGAATCAGGTGACGCAGCCGCAATCTGCTCCAGTCGCTGATGAATACAATGAATAACCGGCAATTCCCGAGTGTCGCGTCGCCATTCAATTAATTGCTGTTGTTTTTCCTGCTTTGACAGCAACGGAATTTGTCGCACCAGTTGTTCAGACCCACCAGATGCCATCGCCCGCAGAATTTGCTCCAGATGCAGTTCAATATATTGCATGTCTGATTCAGAAATTCGATCGGGCCAGTACGAGAAGTTAACTTCCAGTTGCTGCTGACAATACACGGTCATTGTTAACCCATAATTGGTTTGTTCACTGGAACCAACATTTTCTACATCCAGCATGTCGAACTCTGCGGCAGCCAGCACATCTGCGCCGGGCGCATTTTCAAACACGATAATCGTGTCGAACAATGCATTGAGTCGGGAGTGACTCCCGTTATGACAAATTCGCTGAATATCTGACAACGCCAGGTAAGCATATTCATCACGACGAGCATTATTGGTGTGCTGAATAGTAAGTTGCTCCCTGAGTGTCAGGTTGTCGCTGAAATCTACTTTGACCGGCACAGTGTTAATGAACAAACCAATCATTTTTTCCACACCCGGCAATTCAGGCGGACGACCTGAAACTGTAGTGCCGAAAATCACTTGCTGTTCTCGCGAGTAACGATAAAGCAAGTAAGCCCAGGCAACCTGAAACACCACATTCATAGTTGTATGGCAATCCTGAGCCAGTCGATTTAGCTGTAACGACACGGTTTCAGATAACACCAGCTTGTGGCTCTGGGCCTTCTCATGACTTAAGTCCGTCATGTCATTTTGTGTTCGGTGAGGAAATAATGGCGTAGGCCCTTGAATGTCGGTTAATTCACGGCTCCAGAAGTCATTGGCTTTTTGCCTGTCCTGTTGAAACAGCCAGCCGATGTAATTCTCATAAGGAACCGCACCAGGCAGGCTAATTTCGGTGTTTAACATTTTGGCCTGATAGATATTCAGAACTTCCATCAAAATCACTGGCGTACACCAGCCATCAGACAACACATGATGGTGAGACCACAACAAGTGATAGCGCCCAGGTCCTAACCGAATGACCGTCACACGCATCAATGGAGCCACTGAAAAATCGAATCCTTTTGCTTTATCATCCTGCCGCAGCGCTGCTAATTTAGCGATTTGCTCATGCTCAGGTAACGTTCGCCAATCCAGAATTCGAAACGGCATTTTCACATCAGAAACTACTAACTGATGCACCTGTTCGCTTTCCATACCGACAAAACAAGTTCTGAAAATATCGTGACGCTGGACAACCTGTTGCCAGGCTTGCTGCAATTTGAATAAATCCAGATCCCCCACCAGATCACAGTAATTCTGACTGGTATAAGATTCACCCGTACCATCCAGTAATCCGTGAAACAACATGCCTTGTTGCATAGGTGTCGCTACATACAAGTTTTGTAATCTGGGATACTGACGTTGTAAGCGGGCAATATCAGGATTATTTAATTTTACCCAGGGAAAGTCCGACCGGGTATAACCCTCTCCTTCTGACAACAAGCTGATCAACTCAGGTTTATTCTCCTTCAACGCAATCATCAGGTCGTCAGTCAGATTTTTCTGTGGGTCAAAGACTTTTAGTTTTCCGTCAATAAAGCCGATGGTTATGTTATTGGCCTGAAGGTCTTTCAATAATTCATTGATTATCATATTTCTACTCCTTCAATGTCCTGGTCTTCACTGCCGACAATCACGCCCTTGCCGATTTCGAACAAATGACGTTGATTTATTCGCTCGTGGCAATTGGCGATGATTTCATGAACTGACTGCTCAAACAGTTCATGCAGTTGCACCATGGCGTCTATATCCGCCCGATCCGTTCTTGCACTTAACTCAAAGGTCAATGTTCCCTGACTGACCCAGCCGTTTATCACTAACGCTGCTCGCTGACTTTGTTTATCACTTCGTTCTTTGCCCGGCGACTCCTGCGCCAGGGTATAAACAGATTCCTGACTTTGCTGCTGGTCAAACTGTCCAAGATAGTTGAAGACAATGTCGCCCCTTTCTTCCTGTTCAAGTGCCACGATTTCTTCATCCCGAACCAGTTCTTTCAACACACCAAAACCAACACCTTTAGCCGGAACCGCCCGATACTGCTCCTTGACCTGCTTAATCACTTCGGCGACAGATGCCGAAACGTCAATGTCGAGTACCAGGGGATAGATAGATGTGAACCAGCCCACGGTTTGCGATATATCAATCTGATCACTGATGTCTTCTCGCCCATGCGCCTCTAAATCAATCCGTAGCACCGATTGATAACTCCATTGTTGATAGGCCCGCATCAACGCAGCTAACAATAATTCATTGATTTGAGTTCGGTAGGCTTGGTTGCAGTCACCCAGTAATTCCTGAGTTTTCTGACTGTTAATAGTGAATGTCATCAGATGGATTCGCTCAGGATAGCTATATCCGCTTACGGAGGGCGGTGCCGGAAACTTCACAAACGGTTTTCGTAATTGAGAGATCCAGTAATCCCGCTCTGCGGTTATCGCGTCTGAGCGCGAATAATCCATCAAGGTTTGTGACCATTGTTGCCAGGACGTCGTTTTTGCAGGTAACGCTATTGCCTTGTTATCCATAAACTGGCGAGTAGCTTCGCTTAAGTCAGACAGCAAGATCCGCCATGAAATGCCATCAACCATTAAATGATGGACAACGATGAGTAACCGACCCGGCTCATCGCCAAAGTCAAACCACACCAACTTAAACAATGGACCATGTTCGATATCCAGACTGGCCTGTATCTGTTCACAACGTTGTGCCAGCTGATTTTTTCTTGCCAAACCCGACACACTGGACAGATTGACGTATTCATAGCTGGATAATAAAACGTGGTGATCACAAGGCTGATGCATCGCTCGCCAGCCTTGTTTATTCCGCCTGAAACGTAAACGTAAACCGTCATGGCGCTGTAGCAGTGCATCAGCCAGAACAGGTAACAGCTTTTTACTGAAACTGGTTGGCGTGGTCAGTATGAAAGATTGATTGAAATGATGTTGCTCAGGTAGCTGCCAGTTAAAGAATGTTCGTTGGATCGGCGTCAACGCAACATCCCCCATCACAGGCCCTTGCTCGCTGAGAACCTGACGTTTCACTACAACATACGGAACCAGGCGGGAAATAGTTTGTTGTTCAAATAACTGTTTTACCGAGAATTGCAAACCTTGAAGTCGAGCTTGAGAAACCAGCTGAATAGAAATGATGGAATCCCCACCCAGGCTAAAGAAGTTATCATCGACACCGACTTTATCCACACCCAGCACTTTCTGCCATAAGTTGACCATGTCCGTTTCAGTCTGATTGCGGGGAGCAACATAACCCTCTTGCACCGATTGTTCACCCGACAATTTTGCCAGCGATTTACGATCCACTTTGCCACTGGCTAACAGAGGGAAGCTGTCTACAACGATAAACTCGCCTGGCACCATAAAATCAGGTAATCGTTCAGACAACGCATGGCGAATCTGGCGAGTTAGTTCGCCCCGATCCGGCGCGTTATGCTCTGGTAACAAACAAGCGGCCAGACGGTTTCGTCCCTGGCTATCAGCTTTGACCAGCACCACGGCTTCTTTAACAAACCGTAACGTCATTAGCTGAGCTTCAATTTCTCCCGGCTCAATGCGATAGCCGCGAATTTTAGCTTGCTGATCTTTCCGACCTGAATACTCCAGTTCACCCTGATAATTCCAACGCGCAATATCACCGGTACGATACATACGATCACCCGGGTAGACAGGCGCTACAGAATCATTGATGAAGGCTGATGCCGTTAATTCTGGTCGGTTTAAATAACCTCGCGCCAAACCGTCACCGGCAATATACAACTCGCCGTTTACGCCAGGCGGTACAAGTCGTCTTTGTTCATCGAGCACATAAAGTCGCGTATTATCAACCGGGAAGCCAATTGGCACAGATGAACGTTCCTTGTAGTCACGGCAATCCCACCAGCTGGCATCTATCGTCGCTTCAGTCGGTCCGTACAGGTTATGTAACTGAGCGGACAGCCCGGTTTGATAGAAAGCATCAACCGTACTTAAACTCAGCGCTTCACCACTACTCAGCACATACCGTAATGAACGACATTGACGCAGTACATCTGCTTCCATAAAGGCCGCTAACATTGATGGCACAAAGTTAATAACCGTCACGCCATAACGTTGAATCATCGCAGTCAGATAATGCGGATCTTTATGACCATCAGGTTTTGCAATCACCAGACTTGCGCCAGTGAACACAGGCCAGAAAACTTCCCACATCGATACATCAAAGCTATACGGCGTTTTCAGGATAAAGACGTCTGATTCAGATACCTGATATTGACGCTGAATCCACAGTAAGCGTGCCATAAGCGCCTGATGCTCAATGACCACACCTTTCGGATTACCCGTTGAACCTGACGTATACAGCACATAAGCCATATGCTCTGGCGCCAGTTGGCACAATCCCATCGTGGAAGGCGGCAAGGTTGCGTAATGCGTTTCCAGGTCTTCCATGAATGCCGGATGATCAACCTCAGCAACCGCTGCATCACAAATCGGTAGTACGGCTGAATCACGTCGGTTACTCAGAATTAAGCTGGTGCCAGCATCATTAATGATGTACTTCAGTCGTTCAGCCGGATAATCCGGGTCCAGCGGTACCCAGGCACCAGCCGATTTGATCACGGCCAGAATCGATACCATCAGTGACACGGATCGCTGCATACAGATACCAACTGTCACCTCAGGTCCAACGCCCTGAGCAACAAGATAGTTCGCCAGTTGATTAGCTCGGGTATCCAGTTCAAACCAGGTTACTTGCTCATCATCCGATTGCACCGCAACAGCATCCGGAGATTTACGCACTTGCTGCTCAAAGAAATGCGCAATATGAAGTGGTTCGGGCTGAGGCTGTTGTGTCTGATTCCAGCCTTGCACAACCTGTTCAATTTGCGTCTTGTTCATGAGAGGCAGATCCGCATTCAACGTATCAGCGTCGGCCGCCGCTAATCCGGTCAGAATGTTAGACAAGTGAGTCAGCAAATCAGCAACCTGCTGTGAAGAGAACATTGCCGGGCGATAACCGATTGCCAGTGTCAGCCCTTGCTGTGCGATAGCGGTTAATGTCAGTGGAAAGTTCGTTTCTTCACGGGTAGCAAGATTCTCAAATGTCAGTCCGGAAGACTGATGCTTGCGGCGATTAAACACATGCTCTATTGGGTAATTTTCGAATACCAGCAAGGAATCAAATAACTGACTCGCCTGTTGTAATCCAGCCTGGCGCACAATATCTGACAGTGATAAATAACTGAATTCATCCCGCTGCACATTGCCCTTATGCAGCATATGCAGGCTGTCGAACACCTTGTCGCCTGATTCAATATCAAGCCGAACCGGAATAGTATTGATGAACAACCCAATCATCGATTCGATACCTGGCAAATCAGCTGGACGACCAGAAACGGTCGCGCCAAACACCACGGAAGATTCATGGCTGTAGCGGTGAATCAAATAAGCCCAGGCATACTGAACCAACACATTCAGTGTTACTTGTGCCCGATTAGCCAGTTGTTCCAACTGTTGATATAACTCGTCAGGACATTGCCAGGTCTGCTCCGCATATTCGCTTTGCTCTTTTTCCTGTGACAATTCTTTAGCTGACATACAGCTGGCTAACAACACACCATCCAGCCCAGCCAGATGTTTCTGCCAGAATCCTCGCGCTTGCCCCATATCCTGACGTTTCAGCCATTTCACATAGCTCTCGAATGGTTCTGTGGGACGCAATAAGTTGTCAGGTAATGCCTTTGGTAGCAGTTGTCCGAAAGGCCCTGTTTCCATCAGGCAATTGTGCTCAACCAGATACCGATACACGGTTAGCAGTTCATTAAACAGAATGGGCGTGCACCAACCATCCGTCAGCAAATGATGATGCGTCCAGATAAAGTGATACCGCTCATCGCTTAATTGAATCAGATGAATTCGGATTAGCGGCGCTTGCTGAAGATTGAAACCTATCGACTTATCATTTTTACGATAGACATTTAACGCCGTACTGATGCGTTCTTCCGGGATATCTCGCCAGTCTTCAAATCGAAGAGCTAACGACGCATCCAGCCGAACAATTTGCTGAGGTTGCTCTGATTCCAATCCAATGAACGATGTTCGTAATGCCTCATGGCGAGACACTAACACTTGCCAGGCCGCAGAAAGCGCCGTGATTTGCACTTCACCAACAAAGTCACAGAACAGCTGATTGGTATAGGATGCGCCATTACCGTCCAGCATACTGTGGAACAACATACCTTGCTGCATAGAGGTTGTATCGTATATCGCTTCAACCAGATTATGAGCCAGCGGTAAATTATCAAGTTGCTCCTGACTCAACGTCGCATTATCAAAGTCTGACGGCGTCAGCGTTTTTAGCTCCAGCGAAGGCTTATCAACCAGTGCGTTGAATTCCTCTGCCATCCGGATCAACGTTTGCCGTAATGCCTTCACATATTGTCCAACCAACGAATGGTTAAACCATTTGTCCGAAAAACTTATCGAGAAGTGTAACTGCCCGGACCGTTGCCAGCAGGTAATCACCAGCTGACTCTGCACTTGTAAATTACTACGTTCTAAATCGTGCTGGCGCTCATCCGCTAACTGATAACCATTGCCCAAATCGGATAAGCCATCAAATTGTCCAAGATTGTTAAAGACAATTCGTTGATAGGCATTATCTTTCGATAGTGTGATCACATCGGGATCTCGCAGCATAAACCGCAGTAATCCATAACCAATGCCATTACCTGGTATTTGTCTGAATTGATCTTTGACATACTTCACCACGTCGCCAGCCTCGCTGCCTAACGGTGCAGACATAACGAAGGGATAAATACTGGTGAACCAGCCAACCGTTTCAGATACATCCAGTTCCGGACATAATTCATCGCGGCCATGCCCTTCCATGTACAATGCGAGGCTTTCTTGTTGGTTAACCTCATGACTGGCATAAAGTAATGCCGCAAGAATCAGTTCATTGGTTGTCGTCCGATACAGTCGATTAGCCTGCCCGGTTAATGATTGTGTATGGGTTCCAGATAAATTAAACGTCAGTTGATGAACTTCTTCAGATACGACTGACTCTGCTGACGCCAGTTCATGCTTTGCAAGCCAGGGATGAATCGCCTGATTTGCCAGTAACAGTTGCTGACACCACCAGTCTGTTTCACAGTCGTTAACCAATCGCTCAGCGTTTGACTCCAGCATGGCTGTCCACTGTTGATAAGAAGATGTTTTATCAGCAAGCTTCACGGCTCTCGACTGATTAAGCTGTTCAATACCCTGTTGTAAATCACTCAGCAATATCCGCCAGGAGACGCCATCCACAATTAAATGATGCGCAACCAGTAGCAGCGTTTGCCGCTCTCCGGGCTGACGTTTAAACAACACAGCCTTAAATAGCGGACCATTGGTTAAATCAAATGACTGGTGATAATGCGCTGAACGTTGATACAAGGTTTCGTTTTGCACGGAACAATCTGAATCAGGTAACTGCTCACTAAAGACCGCTTCTTCCAGGGTATTTTCCTGAACCGGACGATGCCAGCCAGACCAGATTCCACCGTGATTTTCAAAACATAATCGCAATCCATCATGACGCTGATACAACGCTTTTACGAGTTGATTTAGCCAGCTCGGTGAGAACTCAGCAGGAACATGTAACAATACCGATTGGTTATAGTGATGACACTCTGTTAGCTGGCGAGCGAAGAAATGTGCTTGCACAGGCGATAGCGTAATCCCTCCCGTGACAGCACGTTGCGGCACTTCTTTACGCTGATGCACCATTTTGATGTGCGGTGTTAACCGGGCAATTGTCTGATATTCAAACAACTGACGGACAGTGAATGACATACCCGCTTTACGCGCTCTGGAAACTAACTGCACCGACACGATAGAATCACCGCCCGATTCAAAGAAGTTATCCTCAATCCCCACCTGCTCCAATCCCAGCAGCGTTTGCCAGATATCACATAACTGTTGCTGCTGCTCAGATATTGGCGCAACAAACTCATGCTGACGAAGTTCCGTTTGTTCGGGATTAGGTAAGCGCTGGCGATCAACTTTGCCATTCGGCGTCAACGGTAATTCCGCCACCAGACAAAAGACATCAGGCACCATGTAACTGGGTAGATGTTGCTGCACCGACAATCGTAGCTTCTGAATAAATGCTCGTTTCTCGTGGTTATTGTCCGGATTGGTTAACAATCCCTGTGATTGTGACGCGTGATCCGGTTCTATCCAGGCCATTAACCGACCGGTTTGTCCAACTTCAGATCCCTCAGGATTTTCAGCATGAGAAGCACCACGCACCAATACCGCAACCGATTTAACTGATGTATGTCGAGCAATAATCGCTTCGATTTCTTCCAGCTCAATCCGATAACCACGCAGTTTTACCTGGGTATCTTTTCGGCCAACATATTCAATATTGCCGTCCGGCAACCAGCGAACGCTGTCGCCGGTTTTATACAGCAGAGGCGCACTCTTATCGGTTAAAAAGCCAAACGTATTCGGTATAAAACGAGATTCCGTTAAATCAGGACGTCGATGATAACCCGCAGCCAGTTGCTGTCGTCCGACATACAATTCTCCAACCACGCCAATTGGTACAAGTTGCTGATGATTATCAAGAATGTAGATTTCCGTGCCAGGCAGAGGCTTGCCAACCGGAATCGCAGCGTGTTGTTCCGTGAGCCAGTCGCTGGTATCAAACATCGTGCAGCCAACGATGCCTTCTGTCGGTCCGTAATGATTAAAGATCCGAGCCGCAGGGAATGATCGTCGTAAACGTTCAAGGTCCGTTGGCAACATCACTTCACCACCAATAACAAAATGGTGAGACTGGAAACTAATGACCTGATGTTCATCGTTTAGCAAGCCTCGACAATGAGTCGGCGTCATGCGGATGAGTAACGGTTGTGAACTGTCACGAATGGTCTGCCATAAACCACTCAACACGTCATTCTCATTTCGTTCGGGTAGATATACCGTTCCACCGGTCATCAATGGTAAATAAATCGCCGGCACCGTTGCATCAAAACTAAAACTGGTCGCAATCACAGAGCCAGCCAAATCATCAGTGTAGTAACTGGCCGTTGCGGAATTCAGATAATCCATCACACCGCGATGAGGCACCAGCACACCTTTGGGCTTACCCGTAGAACCTGATGTATAAATGGCATAAGCCAGATGTTCTGCCGTTAACTTCGCAATATCCGGAGACGTTAAGTCATCACTACAGTCTTGCTCATGAGATACATGACTGGTCATGGCCTGAATATTAATACGATGGATTTTACTGTCGGTTATACGCTCGCTATTCGCTTCATCAATCAACAGCACATTGGTTCCCGAATCGCTCAACATATCGAGAATCCGATTCTCCGGGTATACCGGGTCCATCGGAATATAAGCAGCTCCAGCTTTGAGAATCCCCAGTATGCCTGCCAGTGTGACGATCCCCGGATCAGTCAGAATACCAACAAAGCGATCTGGCCTGACGCCTTCGGCAATCAAACAATGTGCAATCCGGTTGGCCTGTTGGTTCAGTTCGCGATAAGTGACCTGTCGCTCACCCTGAACCGCAGCGATTGCATCCGGGGTCACATCAGCCCGCTGTTCTATTTTTTGATGCAGTAACTGATCATTTGATTCGGTGACAGCTTGTGGACGCCATTCCACAAACAACTTATAACGCTCTTCTTCACTGATCACGGACAAATGCGTCATAGGTCGGCTGGCATGCTCAAGAACATCCTGCAACAACTCCAGATAGTTCTGAGCCATTCGTGCGATGGTCTCAGGCATGAACAACGCTTTATTGAACTTCCACTGGAAATTCAGATGCGATTTCTCACCCTCAATATCCAGTTCCAAATCGAACGGCGATGCCTGATGCTTCACCTGAATTTCAGTCAGGACACTATCCGCAAGATTCAACGCTTTCTGCTCATTGTTATGTAAAGTGAACAACACTTGAAGCAATGGGTTGTAGCTCAAACTTCGTTCAGGATTCAGTTCATCGACCAGCAGTTCAAACGGTAAGTATTGATGAGCGTATGCATCAACAATGGTCTGACGATTCTGTTGCAACAAGTGCTCGAAAGTCTGGGTATCATCAATGACGGTTCTTAATGCCAGGGTATTTACAAAACACCCGCACAATGACTCAATATCCCGGTGATACCGCCCGGCAATTGATGTGCCGACCATGATGTCCTGTTCACCACTGTATCGATGCAACAGCAGCGCAAAGACCGTTTCAAGTAACATAAACCGGGTAACATCATGTTGATGACAGAACTGATTAAGTCGTTCTGTCAGATGGCTGTCACATACAGAAAAATGCAAAGCACCTGCAAACTGTTGATGAACAGGTCTTGGGAAATCCAGTGGGATCTGATGAACCACCGGACAATCTCGTAGCTGGGATTGCCAGTAATCAACCTGTTGCTTCAACACATCATTTTGTAACCACTGACGCTGCCACACCGCATAATCAACGTATTGAATAGCCAGTGGCGGCAAGGGATCAATTTGCCCCTGACTAAACGCTCGATACAAGGTTGTAAATTCATCCATCAGTAACGTCACCGACCAACCGTCTGCGGCGATATGATGCAATACAAAAACAATTAAACGATCATCCTGCGCCAACTCGACCACATGAACTTTGATCATTAACTCCCGAGTCAAATCAAACGGCGTCGCTGCAATTTGGTCAATGATCGCCAGTAATTGTGATTCAGTAGCGCCATTTTCACGTATCGACAAGCCTGCTTCCCGGCAGGTAATATCCGGCGATACATTGTCATTTCGGGTTGTCCACACTTCTCCGTTCTTTTCGACAAAGTGAGTACGCAGCACATCATGTCGTTGGATCAGTCGTTGTAAGCAAGCTTCGAACACCGGCATGTTTAACACGCCTTTCATCCGGAACGCGCCAACCATGTTGTACTGTTCGCTCCCTTCTTCAAGCTGATCGATAAACCAGAATCGTTGCTGCGCAAAAGACGCAGGCATAAGCTTTTCTCGCTGTGCGCGAGGAATGGATGGCAGCGGTATACTGTGAGAATCGTCCGGTGTGGCGCCTGATAAAATCAAATCCATATGAACCGCTAACTGACGAATGGTAGGTTGCTCAAAGATGATTCGTAGTGGAATTTCAGCATCGAATGTCTGACGTAATGCACTCACCAGGCGCGTCGCCAACAATGAGTGTCCACCCAGTTTAAAGAAGTTATCGTCAATACCGATTTTGTCGAGCTGCAAAATAGCTTGCCATAACAATTGAATATGACGCTCTGTATCAGTTGCCGCCTGGACAAACACTGAATGAGTTAACCGGGATAAATCCGGTGCGGGTAAACGCTCAAAATCAATTTTCCCGCCAACCGTCATCGGGATCTCAGACACCGGAATCAACAACTCTGGCACCATGTATTCCGGCACTGAATCAGCCAACTTTTCCCGGCAATGACGCATTAACTGTTCATCGCGCTCGTCACCCGACGTTTCACGGGTTAAACGATGATGTCGGGTGGGCAATACCCAGGCCACAAGATGCGCCTGTTCTCCCTCTCCTTTCACCACAACAACGGCGGATTCAATATCTGGTAACTGCTGCAAGCGATTAGCAATTTCGCCAGTTTCTATTCGATAACCACGGAGCTGAACTTGTTTATCGGTTCGTCCCAGATAAACCAGCTCACCTTCTTTATTACGCGACACCAGATCGCCCGTACGATACAGGCGTTCGCTGGCCCGATAAGGATGCGGTAAGAAAACACGCGCCGATTCATCAGGACGATTTAAATAACCTCGTGCCAGCCGTAAACCACCAATGTATAACTCACCGACTATGCCATCTGGCACCAGTTGTTGTTGGCTGTCCAACACCAGACTTTGTGTTTTCGACAGTGGGCGACCAATAGGTAACGCACCAGGAATTGACGTATCGGGTTTCACTTCAAAGACATGTGTCGTGACACACGCTTCGGTCGGCCCGTATACATTGATCAAACGGCAACCTGATACATGAGGAAACTGTTGCCAGCTACGCGCCAGATTAACCGGGAACTCTTCGCCGCCAATTAAAATCATTCTCAGGGCCGCAGCCGCCCAGAATGACTCATTCGCAAAAATCTGCGGCATGATCTGACTGGCCCAGGCGGGAGGTAAATCAGCTATTGTGATCTGATTGTCCAATAGCCAGGTCGCAAACTGTTCACTGTCCCAGAGTGATTGATGAAGTAACGGACGATAGTTACCCTGAACACCCACGTCCGCTTCTGCCAACATCGGATTCACAAACACAGTCGCACCCACGCTTAACGCAGACCAGACTTGCTCTACTGATGGGTCAAAAGCCGGACTGGTAAATTGCAACACGTTATCGGACGACGATAGCTGATAATAATCAATAACTTGTGACAAATGAGAAATGATCGCCCGATGCTCTACCATCACACCTTTAGGCTTACCGGTTGAACCGGACGTGTAGATCAGATAGGCCAGATTATCGGTGGTTAAATGCTGCTGACGAGCAGTCAAATTCGACGTCGGATGATGAGAAAAGTCTCCATGAACATCAATCAGCGTGAAGTCTTCCAGCAAGCAAGAATCTGATGACAAACTGTCCGTCAGTCGCATCGCGAAATTTTGTCCAGTGATTAACAAATTCGACTGACTGTCTGCTAACGTTTCGCAAATTCGGCTGATTGGAAAGCGAGTATCTAATGGTAACCAGGCACCACCGGATTTACTGACAGCCAACATCGCGACAATAAATTCAATCGAAGAATCCAGCCAAACCCCAACCGGTTTATCCGGCGTTACGCCTTGCTCAAGCAGTTCCGAGGCCATCTGATTAGCCTGTTGGTTCAACTGTTGGTAAGTCAGGCTGACATTGCCAGACACGACGGCGACTTTATTGGGTTGTTCTACCACTCGGGCTTCAAACTGTTCGAACAGCAATGCTCCGGGAAAGCTCACATCGTCACATAAACCTTCATCCAACAATTGTTGCTGCTCTTCAGCGGATAAATAACTCAACAAAGCCAGCGGCATTTCAGGTTGTTCAACAATCGCGGCCAGTAACTGCTCAAAATGCAGTGCCAGTCGTTGCACGGTGTCTGCCGAGAACAAGTCTGTGCAGTATTCCCACTCCAGTGCCAGTTGCTCTCCTTGCTCTTCAATACCCAGTGACAGATCAAATTTGGTCGAGCTACTGTCAATATCCAGCCGTTGCCAGCTGACATCTGGTAGCGAAGGGAAATCACCAAAATGCCCTTGCATGGAAATCATGACCTGGAACAGTGGATGGTAGCTCTGATCACGATTAGGTTTTATCGCTTCCACCAACATATCAAACGGCACATGTTGGTTCTCCAGCACCTGATTAACCGCCTGATGTGATTTCTGTAACTGAGACGTGAAGCTGGCAGACAAGTCCAGCGGTGTTCTCAACACCAGCGTATTCACGAACAAGCCCACCAGATGATGGAGCTGCTGGTGGTGCCGATTAGCAACAGTAGTACCAATCACGATATCGTTCGTCTGGCTATAACGGCACAACAAGGTATTCAATGCCGAATAGAATAGTGTGAAGACACTGACATTTTCACGAGAGGCCAGTTGACTCAAACGATTCATCAGATTCGGCGTTAGCGTACGACGGATCACTGCACCGTTGAATTGTTGTCGGCCCGGTCTTGAATAATCCGTTGGTAGCTGATGGCGTTCCGGCGCATCGGCCAAATGTGTTTTCCACCAGGCAAGCTGACGTTTTACTTCATCACTTTGCAACCACTCTCGTTGCCATTGCACATAATCCTGATAGTGAATGGCTAACTCCTGAAGCAACGGAGAATCATGGCTCAGCTTGTCATAAAAACTGAACAATTCCCGAATTAATACCCCCAGCGACCAACCGTCGGCAATAATATGGTGCAAACTCAATTGAACAATATGCTGGTGTTTATCCAGTTTAATTACCTGCGCTCTGATCAAACGATCACACGCCAGATTAAATCCCTTGCTTTGTTCTTCAACTAATAACTGCTGTGACTTCTGGTGTCGCTCGGCCGAATTAAGTAATGACAAGTCAATTACCGAGTACAAACTACCAGCGACTACCGTTTCTGTTTCATCCAGTGTGTGAAATGCTCTGGGTTCACCGTTCACTTCGATGAAATTTAGCTGCAATGATTCCTGGCGCGTGATCAAACGAGATAAGGCTTCCCCAAAACGTGTCGGTGAAAATTCGCCATCAAACTGCAAAGCAAATGAAATCACGTAATTTGATTGCTCAGTATCCAGTTGCTGCATAAACCATAAACGTTGCTGCTCATAGCTCAGTTGATAACCGACTTCAGACAGATACTCAGCGGGTTTAATAGCAGGTAACACCACGCCCGGCGATACAGCATTGTCCTGCGCGTTTTCAATAAAAGTAGCCAGACTCTTGATCGTCGGATTAGCAAAAATATCTCGAATCGTTAGATCAACATTCCAGGATTCACGGATCATATTGACCAGCTGCATGGCACTGAGAGAATTACCACCAAGATCGAAGAACCGGGTAGTTGCCCCCAGATTATGGGTTTCCGCTTGTTCCAGTAGAACAGATTTGGCTTGCGCGGATTGAGCAAAGAAAAGGGTCAGCCATTGCTGAAGCAGCCAGATTTCCATCTCTGATTCTGGTTTAACGAAAGTAGCCACTGGCGCGGCTATTTGCTGCATCAATGTTTGCCGATCAATTTTGCCACTGACAGTTAAAGGAATGGAATCAATCACCCGCCATAAACGAGGCACCATGTACGCAGGAAGTTGGGCTTCAAGTTGTTGTTCCAACTCTGCAAAACATTTAATCCGCGCCTCTTCATCGGTTAGCTGAAGTCTTTTTGTACTGCGTTCATCAGGTTTGATGAATGCCATTAACTGGTTTTGACCGTTATCATTTCCAGATAACAAATGCGTCGAACGGCAAATATCAACAACAGCAGTCTCCACATCTGGCATTTGCATCAATTGAATTTCAATTTCCTGTAATTCGATGCGGTGACCATTAATCTTAACTTGTTGGTCGGCTCGACCATAAAACGCTAAAGAGCCATCATCCTGAAAGGCAACCAGATCGCCGGTTCTGAACACTGGTTTGTTTTTTGCCATTGATAATGGTGCAAATCGGGCCTGTGTTAAATCGGCTTGTCCAATGTATCCGGTCGAAATGTTATCGCCCAGAATACATAATTCTCCGATCATTCCCTGCGGGATCATATTGCCAGCATGATTGACAACAACATGTCCGGTTTTAGCCACCGGACCTGCCAACGTAATATTTTCACAATCAACTAACGACGTGACTTCAGCCACCAGAGAATAAATTGTTGCCTCTGTTGGTCCATAGCCATTGAATAAACGACCCGTTTTGTCTTGCAGTTGCTGTGCTAACTTTGCGGGCAACACTTCACCGCCCGATAATGCAATCAGTGACGAATTCCCCTCCCAGTGACTGCCCGACAAAATTCGCCACGTTGCTGGCGTTGCCTGCATAAACTGCGGCTCAAAGCGATTCATAATAGCAACCAGTTCATTGACACTGGTTGCTTCACCGCTGGTTGTCAGGTAAATCTCACCACCTCTTAACAGCGGTAGAAACACATCAACCAGGAAAATATCAAAGACGGGATTAGTGACTGATACGGCTTTGCATTGCTCCGGTAATGACAAGGTTTCCGACAAACTTTCCAGCACGTTAGCCAGTGAATGGCGGCTGATACCAACACCTTTTGGTTTGCCCGTTGTACCTGATGTATACAAAATATAAGCCAGTGAATCACTGCCATCGTCGTCATTCTGTACCAGGGTTAAGGTCTCATCTTTTCCAGCCTGGCTCGCCAGTTGTTGTTCAGCTGAAATAAGTCGGTCAACCAGCAACAATGGAGTATCACCAAACCAGTCGCTGGTCGGTTTGTAATGCTCCAGTGAGATCACCAGATCAAGGGCCGCATCATTAGTAATATGCCGCAATCGCGCGGCAGGGAATGATGGCATCAAGGGAACAAATGTATGACGAGACTGGAAAATGGCAACCATCGCAGAAACAAGCTCTGGTGTTCGTTCAAAACACAATCCAACCCGTAACACACGCCCATTGTGATGAACCTGACTGAACCGGTTAACCCAGCTACCGATTCGGTCACTTAACTGTGTTAACCAGTCATAACTGAAGCCTTGCTGCTGATGATGTAACGATGTTCTGCCTGATGAGGCGTTCATCACTTCCTGTAACCGTTTCCTGACACGAGCCACCTGCTCGCTCGCATTCTCTTTTTCGTTCAGGTCGGTATCAGGACGTCCCCAGGCTAATTGCTGGGCTCGTTCAGATTCAGTGATCAGTGGGAGCTGACATAGCGTGGTATCTTCATCTGAAACAGCCAGAACCAGCATGTTTAATACAGCCTGGAGAATGCCTCTGGCCTGTTCTTCTTGCCACTGCCCTGTTGCGTAATCTAAATGAAACAACACTCGCTGCTTATGACTGTAATCCGTCACCGTAAACGCCAGAGGCGTTTTTTCCTGTCCAGAAGGTAACCACTGAGATTCAATAACCCGACCGTTTAGCTCTGGCGAAATATTGAAAGACTGATAATTGAAAGAAATATCGAAGAGCTGCTGTCGCTCAACCTTATGCAGTTCTAACGCCCGGTTAAGATGACCAACAGGAAAACGACGATGTCGGAAATTCTGCCGTAATACTTTATTGACCGAATGCAATAAGGTCGCAAAAGTCCAGTGATGATGACCTTTAATACGAAGCGGATTTACATTGGTCAGCATGCCAACCGTGCTTTTTAACTGAGCATTCGTTCGTCCATGAACCGGCAGCCCGATGACCACATCAGTTTGCCCTGTGCTCTGACTGAAGAAAGCATAGAGCGCACCGATGAAGGCTGCCGGTAAACCGAGATTAGTCACCAGCGAAGAGTGAGTAAGCTTGAGTAATTCCGTTGGTGAAATCTCGATAGTAATACGCTCACTCCTGGAAGGTGTGTTTCCCTGCGCATTGTCCGTGGAATGGTTTCCTTCACGTTGACTTAATAACTTATTTCCTGCCAACGTCTCAGGTAATTCATCAAATTGTGACATCCACCATGTCTTATCCTTCTGGTATTGCTCACTCGCAACATATTCAGCCTCTTGCTGAATGTAGGACATAAAACTGGCGTGTTTCGTCGGTCCATCTTTAGAGAACGATGTAGGGTCGTCGCCTCTCAGTAATGCACGGTAGTGAGCAAAAATTTCACGTCCCCAGATAGCGAAGCTCCACCCATCGATAATGGCATGATGCGCTTTGGCAAAGTAAATGAAGTGATTGTCTGCCACCTGAATTAATGCATCAGAAAACAACCAGCCACTCATAGATGCAAACGGTCGTTTGAACTCGGTTTCCATCCAGTCTATTGCGATGGTTTCAGGGGAATGCCGGTGTTCTGAAGCACTGAGGCTCTTTCTGAGATCGATAATAGTAAGTTCGGGGAGTTCACCTGATTCCCTGGTGATAAGATTCCACTTTGCGCCTTTTTCAAATCCAAGCCAAAAGGCATCACAAGACTTCAGAAAACGAGAGCGAGCGACAGTGAACAGCGATTGATCCAGTTCCGCTCGGATATCCATATACCCTCCGATCATGTTGACATCCTGACCCAGTAACTCCTGTTCAAGTAAAATGTCCTGCTGCATCGAAGTTATTTGATTCATACAAATTTCCCTTATGACAATTGATAGTTCAACCAAACATAAAAGCCACAAATTTAATTAATTTGTTAATTAAATATTGGTAACAACTTCATCATAACTAATGAATCAAAAAACTTTCAATGAGCCAAAAAGCCGCATAAACATCATCTAAGCATGGCAAAAAAGATACCTTAATTAAGGGAATAAATTCCTATCTAACCGTATCTTTTTCAGAAATATCCACACTTTTTTTGAGAAATATCCATCAAGTAATTGGTTATGATATGACTAATGAATCATGTCTTTAATGCTAAAAAATAAAGATGCTATAGTAGCTACAAGCCAGCATGTTACTTTTTTACTCAACCATAATTAAACACATAACTTATTGTTAAATAATGATTTATACAATCAAGCATAAGATCTAATTTTTAGTCATATAAAAGGTTTTATATTGAAATGAAAGGGAATATGTCATTTATTACATTTTTAATGATTTTCTTAATTACCCTATCCGAGTAAAAACAGGCAAATCTTCCCTGAAACCCACTAAAAACAGGACTATCGGTGGAAAAATTTCACCCCAACATAAGGAATGATATCCGACGCTCTTCCGTTCTTTTAATGATGAAAAAACTACTTATTGGTTATAAATGAGAAAAAATATAAGAGTAATCATAGAAAAATAATACTTACACGCATTATTTGATATGAGGTTTCCTTAATCTATTTATTGATTGCTGAAACCATCATGAAAATATAGCTAACATGCTTTTTATGCAGGGTTATTTCATGGTCTTTTTACAGGACGATCATGACGAAAACCTATTTACGAAACAAAAACATTTACGTCAATTTCTACTTGACGAATGCTATATTTCTATTTCGAGATTATGAAGAAATAATTGCTCAATTAAGGAACGGCGATACATACAAAAATTTACACATAGAAATAAAAGTGTTAATAAATTTGAATAAGTTTTCAATCAATAACAAGCTCAAACATCAGCACTCGAACTGTGCAGATAATTTCATCAATAAACCGCTAACATCCAGTTCTTCAATACCCTATTATTAGGCCTCCGATAAATCTGAATGACCAATAACAATGATGAAAAAAACAACGTATTCAACTCATTTGGCCTCTCTGCTTTTACTCACCACCTTGTCAAGTTCCAGCTCTGCTGCGGCCAATAGCTTTACCCAGCAAACAACGGGCAACATGCTGTCTCTCCCCGGTGTTGTAGCGCCCAGCGATTACGACAATATACATATCAATAAGTTAGATTCTGATGAACACGCATCGACATACGTCATTTTCATTAAAAAACAGGTGCCACTTCATCAACATAAAACGCATACCGAAATCGTCTACATTCTCGATGGTGAAGGTGTTATGACATTAGGCAAAGAACAATATCCGGTTTCTGCAGGAAGCTATATTCACGTACCTGAAGGAACACCACACTCGGTTCAAGTCACCTCAAATAAACCATTGAAAGTACTATCGATTCAAACACCTGAATTTTTTGGTAAAGACAGGCACCCAATTCCAGTAAAAAAATAGCACGACAACTTCGGGCGTGTTGACACCTCTCTTCGAGATACTATCCTGGCGTTTCAAGTCAGCACGTCATTTATAGCGGTAAAAACAAAACCGAATGCGCACGATGACCCATCATCAGGTTGTCGGATTTATATTAAATTCATCTAAACTTAGACTTTCCCGATTTAGAAACCAGTGTTAGCCTGCATAACGCAAACGATCGACAATCAGATGTGTCTTCATGGAGTTAACGATGAATCAATGTGTTAAACGACTAGTACTTTCTTTGTTCCTCTTGTCTTTTCAAGCCATGTCAGCAGATGCTCACGACATCATTAAGCAGCCGACAGGACTCGATCAACATAAGGTGCAACTGGGTAAGCTGCTTTATTTTGATCCACGCCTTTCCCGTTCAGGTTATATATCTTGTAACACCTGCCACAACCTAAGTCTGGGTGGCGTCGATAATTTACCCAAAGCTATCGGTCATCAATGGCGGCAGGTGCCTGTAAACACACCTACCGTATTAAACAGCCGCTATAACTTTGCGCAAAACTGGGATGGCCGTTCAAAAGATTTACAGGCTCAGATTGAAGGTCCGGTTACCGTGCCTGTTGGTATGGCTTCCACGCATAAACTGGTCACAGATGTTGTGTCCAGTATTCCGGACTATAAACAGGCCTTTAAGCGTATCTACCGCACAGAAGCAATTACGTTTGATCATGTCACTGATGCCATCGCCACTTTCGAGGAAACACTGGTGACACCAGATTCGGCCTTTGACCGCTGGACTCAGGGAGATAAATCCGCAATGACACCTCAACAACAACGAGGTTACGATTTATTTAAAGAGACAGGATGTATGAATTGTCACAATGGTCCGGCATTTGGCGGAACCGGGTTTCAAAAAATGGGTGTAGTAAAACCCTATAAAACAGAAAGCAAAGCTGTTGGTCGATTTAAACAAACTAAAAACCCGGCTGACAAGTTCGTGTTTAAAGTGCCACTACTCACCAATATTGAGCTAACTTATCCCTACTTTCATGATGGTGCTGTCTGGTCTCTGGAAGAAGCCGTTTCAATCATGGCTGACATTCAACTGAACAAGCAACTTAGCCAACAGGAAGTTTCTGATATTACGGCTTTTCTGAAAGCTCTCACAGGTAAACCTGTTGATATCGATGTGCCTTTCCTACCGCCATCAACAGCAAGTACACCACGCCCAAATCGTCTGTAACAACAGAACAGCACAAAACGTTGTTTACAAGCTATGCCAGAAACAACACGTTTCTGGCTTTCTTTTTTTAAGCGCTAGCTTATTCTTCCTGATCATTCTTCGACTGATGCTCCTTTGACTTCGTCGCCGTTTCAGCACGTCGATTTTGCTGTTGCCAGGCTTTTACGTCCTTATCAAGGATACTCTCAATCGTTTCAACCAGCTTACACAATGCCTGATTGTCAGATATATTTTCGTAGCACGCTTGTCGAGTCAAAAACTTCACTTCTTCCGCTTTTAGCGTCTCTGCAATAACTCGGTGATGTAACCAGTTATTGTGGTACTGACCAAACGATTTTATACCTGCGGCAATTGACACCAATGCACCAAAAACAGCTGCAGTAAATTTCGGCCACTCTCCCTCATCCGGAAATAAAAGAATAATAGGAATTGCTCCCGCCAGAACGATTTCGATTAGACTTAGATATCTATAATATGCCTGTGATGTTGAAGCTTTTCGGCTGTGGTAATTAATTTGCTCTTCTAGCCTGTCCGTTAAATAGTCTTGTAACTCCCAACTTATCTTTGTAGAACTCACATTGCGCTCCTCAGTTTCAGGAATATTTTCGGGACTCATTGACCTTTGATGGTAATTTTTGACGACAGTTAGTCTGATGGTTTAACGATTGACTGGATTCAATTCAACGAACATCGAGCAAAATGAAGACAAACACCGAAAGAAACCGAAGACAGCCCGACAGAAAAAGACTTTATTCTGGCGGCCCCACCTGGAATCGAACCAGGAGCCAACCCTTAGGAGGGGTTTGTTTTATCCATTAAACTATAGGGCCTTGTCACCAAAAAGCGGGTTTATAATAGCGCCTGAAATGAAGGGTTCAAGCTTTTTTGTTTTAAATATGGTTATACGAAAAACTAAAATTACTATCGCATTTGGTTATTAGGGCAATTAATCTAATGTTGCCTCTTGCCGATTTACCATCATCTCCCTATTCGCATATACGCTTCTTATATTCAAAGTAAATTATTTCTATAACACCACCAGTACCCTTACCAGGTAATAATAAATGCTATTTCAGTATTATCAGGTTTCTTTTTAAAACAAATCGGAAGACCTCATGAACACACATAAGTTTCACCGACTTCATACGCCGGATGGCAAGTACTATCTGACAGTCACGAACGTCATCAATACCGGCAGCCACCAGCTTCAGCTGTTATCTAAAGAAATTGTCGATAAATTCGAAGAAGAGTTTCCCGACGGTAATAGTGAATACCTGAAAAACCTGTTGTTCTTATTCATTCGAGCAAACAGTGATAACGACATGCCGCGCTACCTGATATCCAGCTATGCGACTGGCGCAACAGCATTCAGTATGTTGGATCAAACCGTCGCGAAATTCGAAGATTATGCTCGCTGGGTCGGTGAAAAGCCTGATACAACCATTGAGTATTACATCGAGCTGGCTGGTGAAAGTTACAATCAGTTTAAAGTTCGCTGTATTGACAGCAATCTGTTCTGGAAAGTTGATGGTCACTCAGTGACGATGGATAAAGACGGTACAGTATTTACCGGAATTCCAATGGATGAAGAAATCGCATTACCGATTATCGAAGAAAGCGGTGATTTAACCATTCAACCGCCTGAGCTGACCAATCCGGGTATAGCACCTGAAGTTGAAGGGCCACACGCCAGCCGTGTTACCTGGCTGCCTTATCACATGGTGCAGGAAGATGATCACAATGTTGATGATGGCGGCGATTTCCGTATTCAAACATCACCCTACTATTCGTTAGAACGCCGGGTCACTTACTTTAGTGGCTTATCAACAATGGAACGTCGGTAGAACAAGTAAGAACTCAGGTGACAACACTGGGGTGGGAGCAGTCAACGTCAGAAACATTCAGTCACTCGACAGGCATAGATTTAAGCACCAGCTTTGGCTGGCCATTTGCAGACTTTAGTGTCAGCGTATCTTATGATTTTGGATACAATTCAACCGAATCTTTCACACAGATGGGCACCACGGAAGATCATATATCAATCACTGCTGCGCCACATTCCACTGTCATTATGTGGCAAACAAAAAGTGACTTTATTCTCCGTCGAGCTGACGGTAGTGTCGTTAAACGCTGGTCACGGATGGATGACAGCCTGACTTATGACGAGTACAAACATGAAGGTAAATCTCTGGTACTCATGAATCGCACTGTGTTACGAGGATAACATCTGTGAAACACTATTTTGAATGAACCAGAATGGTCAGTATCGCACCACTGACCATTCTACATCGGCTAAAGATAGCGCTTTAACCAGGCGTTGATTTCATTAATTAATTGAGGTCGATGCTTAATTAAACCGTGATTATCCGGATAGACCACTAACTTATGTGTTCGGTTATCGGCTTTCAACGTTTCAGCAAAGGCTTGTGACTGTTCCACATTCACCCGCTTATCTTTATCACCATGCACTAATAAGATTGGTGCTTCCGGCAGCTTATCCAGCCACTTAATGACGGAACGTTTCTCCATTTCTTGTTGGCGATTCTTTTTAAAGTCAGGAACTCGTTTGTTATAAACCTTCTCCATTGCAGGTCGCCAGGCCAGCGCTTTCTCAATATCACTGTTTCCGGCAATAGCCACGATAGCAGACAAACCCGGTAAGTGAGTTGCAGCACGGTAGGTCTGCATCACGCCACGACTCCACCCAATCATCGCCATTTTATCCGTATTTGCCTCCGGGATAGTTTTTGCCAGTTCAGTAATAGCAATCACATCATTAACGTCAGCACCGCCAAACTCATCCTGCCCATTGTTTTTAATAAAACGACTGGCACCACGGTACTGACT
Organism: Alteromonadaceae bacterium; assembly: GCA_965656875.1. GTDB lineage: Bacteria > Pseudomonadota > Gammaproteobacteria > Enterobacterales > Alteromonadaceae > CBFHMJ01. The sequence continues at coordinate 222,577 of CBFHMJ010000002.1, read as the reverse complement.
GCCAATAACCAGATATCCTTCGTTTGCCAGTTCACCTAAGAAATTAATCTTAGTCGCAAATTTTACGGCACCAAAACCAGCATTTCCGCCTCGGTTATAGACCACCACGGGTAGCTTTTTCCCTTGTGCTGATTTCGGCATGACGTAAAAACCTGCCACCGTAATACCATCAACATCATAAGTGAAATCCCTACAAACTAATGAAGCCCTGGCATCATCAAATTTTTCTTTTGGAAAACGCTTCTCGAACATCTTTCGATTGAACTTCTTTTTATTCTTTTCGAGTAGTGAAGCCCATTGTTCGTAAGACTGAAACGGACCTCGAAAGCAATCTAACGATTCATTCATGGACACATTAGCGGCAAATACCTGGGCAGAAGCACCAAGCAATCCAATAGCAAGTATTAAAGGTCTGATCACTGACATAACTAATATTCCTGTAAAAGCTGAGCACAACATTGTGTCAGCACTGTCTTTCAACATATCCCCTGGCGGGTGAGATTAGTTAATCACACCAATCTATTGAAAACATTACAGAATCGTGCAAAAAATGTTTAAATTTGTTCATTAACGTACAGACGACATGGCGAATATACAGCGGTGAATTCAGGAGACGGAAGAAAGAGATCATCCAGGAAAGAGAAAAATATGTAGCAGATCCAGACCCGTGCATCAGAACACGGGCTAAAGACATGATCGTCAGTTCAGATCACTCGAACCAGTGGCGAGTTCGATTAGCGAACCAAACCAGGCTCAACATCACAGGAACTTCTACCAACACACCGACAACGGTTGCTAACGCAGCACCCGAGTACATGCCGAATAAAGAAATAGCCACCGCGACGGCCAATTCGAAAAAGTTCGACGTCCCAATCATACAAGCTGGTGCAGCCACGTTATGGGGAAGTTTCAACTTAAGTGCCATAAAGTAAGCAATCGCAAAAATACCATACGTTTGGATTAACAATGGAATGGCTATCAGGACAATTGATTGAGGTGATGCAATGATAGTTTCAGCCTGAAGACCGAATAACAGCACAACGGTCGCCAGCAAACCAATAATTGACCAGGGTTTTAACATCGCGACAAATGCATCGACTCGGCTATGATCGTCTTTTTTGTCTAACGCTTTACGTGTAAATACGCCAGCAACCAACGGCAAAATCACATAAAGAACGACAGATAACAGTAACGTTTCCCACGGTACTTCAATGTCGCTGACGCCTAATAAAAAAGCCGCTAAAGGAGCAAACGCGAATATCATAATGACATCGTTCACCGATACCTGAACCAGCGTGTAATTAGCATCGCCTTTCGTTAACTGACTCCAGACAAACACCATTGCTGTACACGGTGCTACACCCAGCAAGATCATTCCTGCGATATATTCATTGGCTGTTTGTGGGTCAACATAATCAGCGAATATTCCCTGAAAGAACAACCAACCAATAGCAGCCATAGAAAACGGTTTAATCAACCAGTTAATCACAACCGTCATCACCAGTCCTTTTGGCTTTCTACCAACATCTTTAATTGCGCTGAAATCCACCTGGATCATCATTGGATAAATCATCAACCAAATCAGTACAGCAACAACCAGGTTAACATGCGCCACTTCAAATCCGGCGATTTGTGCAAACAAATCAGGCGCTATATTCCCCGCAATGACACCAGCAACGATGCACAACCCAACCCACAGCGAGAGCCAGCGTTCAAACAATCCCATTTCTATCTCCAGTTATTTCAAATTTGCAGTCAGTGCTTCAACAGATTCCGCAGAATCCAGTTCAGCTAGTATTCGGTTCACACGGGTTTCAATCTCACTCATTGTTTGAGAAAACGCGTTGTCCTGTTCTTCGCTTGCTTTCACTGCCGACGGATCGCTCAGTCCCCAGTGAAGCTTTTGCGCCAATCCAAACCAGACTGGACACATTTCACCAGCAGCAGAATCACAAACTGTCACCACCAGATCTGGGCTGAATGACTCGCATTCATCCCAGGATTTGCTACGAAGAGTGCTGGTATCAATTCCCTTCGCGGCTAAATGCTTCAGGGTTCCCGGATGGATTTCCCCAGCGGGGCTGGAACCAGCGCTTTGCGCAATTATTCTGCCGTTAGCCAATTGATTCGTCAGTGCTTCAAACAACACACTGCGACAGCGATTATGTGTACATATAAACAACACTTTTAGTGGTTCAGAAATCATAAAAACTCCCCGGTCTGTTAACCTTTGAAGGTGATTTTTGCAGCAGTTTGTCGCATGAAAGGTTCAATAAACTCTAACAACACGATGCTTCGATATAAGGTTTACACTGATTAATGTAAGCCTCGTTTTCCTTCAGCGTCAGCGCCAAAACCTCTCTGATCCACTCTGGTAATGCTGGGCTGAATCGGTAATACACCCACTTACCACGACGTTCATCTGTTAATAATCCGCACTGGCGTAACGCAGCCAGATGGCGAGAGACTTTTGGCTGGCTCAACGCCAACATCTGCGTCAGTTCACACACACAAATTTCGCCATGCCGACTAATTAACAATAGCGCCTTTAAGCGAGTGTCGTCGGCCATACACTTATAAAATGCGACAGGTTCCACTGGATTCTCCTCTCAACTCAGTGGTGACATCATATATGAAAATTCATATATATGGAGTTACATATATATGAATTTGTAAAATTGCCACACCACATTGTTACAACCCGTATGCAGTTCGCAGTTGAATGATAAATATCTAACTGATTTTAAAAGAAATAAATTCAGGTACGAACATTACCTAAAAAATTGACAGAGTAATTTCGATACGTTTATATTGCGGGGAATTGAGTATCCGTTTGATAACTCAATTTTGATTATCGATGCAAATCACCACATCAATGAATTTGCATGGTACTACAGCAATAAACCCGGTACGGTTGACTTTGTCTGGTCGGCTCTGCCTGAACCAACAGGAAAAACAACATGACTCAGGAAAAGAAATACACCTTCACCCGCAAGGACGTACCAATCCTAAAAATGACTTCAGCAGGTAGTCAGGATTTTGAACAAAACTTGTTTACTTCGCTAAAAGACTGGGGTTTTCTGGTTATCGAAGACCACGGCGTTGACTTAGCTTTACTTGAAAAATGCTACGCGATCAGTCGAGAATTCTTTAACCAGCCTCTTGATGTAAAAAACGAGATTTCATTCTTTGAACAGGATCAACGTCAATATAGTAATGTTGGCTACTTTCAGTTTCAGTCTGAAACCGCTGTTAGCAGTAAACTTGCTGATATTAAAGAGTTCTTCCACATCGGTGCAGATATAACAACGGATCACCCTTTAGCTGAAGTTTGCGTGCCCAACAAATGGCCTGCAAATATGCCTGAATTCGAACGTGATTTTAAAGAATTGTATCGCCAGTTATCAGCTATGACTGATCAGTTATTCTTTACTATCACGGATGCGTTAGGTCTACCCAAAGAATACACGCGTGAGCTGGTTGAGAACGGTAATCACATCCTTCGCTCTATCCACTATCCTCCCATTCAAACCGATCAAAATCCGGCGAAATGGGCAGCACAACACACAGGTATTCAACTATTAGGCGTCCAACCAAGAACGTCTCACCCTGGTCTTGAATTCAGTGTTCCGGATGGTCGATGGTTTTATGCCGATGATGACTTCTCAGACGCCTTGTTTATCAACATTGGTGAAATGCTTGCCTGGTTAACTCAGGGTCAGGTAAAACCAACACTACACCGAGTTGAAAGCGACAACAGTAACCCTGTTGATCGTTATGCCATTGTCTTTTTCTACCACGCCAATCCTTTGCGCCAACTACAGCAGAAAAATGGAAAGGAAGAGCCAATTCAGGTAGGAGAATGGTTACGTATTCGTTTGAAGGAATTAGGGCTGGTTGATTAATCTGCCAGGAAAATGATTCAAACACAGTTGATTTAATGAGCAAGCGTATGTGATTTACTCTTGCTCTTTTTTCCGGCTCCATCGAACCAAAAGAATGGAATTAGTGAGGTACTGCTCAATAACAACAACGCCAGATAAAAACTAACATCATTAAAAGCTAACACTTGCGACTGTTGTATAACTAACTGATCAGTAAGCTTTAAATACAACTGCTCTGCCGTTGCTCCATCACTGAAATAGGATGCTCTCCCCCGGAGAAACTCGATAAACTGAGTTTGCCGCTCCAGAAACGCATCATTCGTTATCTCCACATGATTAATTAACCCGTTACGATGATAATTTTCACGAATATGTAGGACAGTATTAATTAAGGCTAAACCAACAGCCCCACCGAGATTCCTTACCAGATTATGCACAGCACTCGCATTTTTCATCTTATCTGGTGATAACTGGCTAAATGTCATCATATTCATTGGCAGAAAAATCAACATGATAGCCCCACCCCATAATAACTGCGGCAACAGAAATGCTGAAAATCTGGAATCCGACGTTTGAAAACTGTTGCTGTAAAGCGCGAAGGAAAATAGCAAAAAACCTGCGAGTAACAACCATACAGGACGGATAAACTTCGTCAAAAAACCTGCTATCGGTGACATAACAAACTGGGCCGCGCCCGCCACAATCATAATACTACCAATCTGGAATGCATTAAGACCCGCCACACGCCCTAGAAATAAAGCGGCAATATATGACACACCAAAAATACCAATGCCATGAACAAACGCCAGAGACGTGCCAATCGTAAAATAACGATCCCGAAAAACAGATAAGTCGACAATAGGATAACGGCAAGTTAGCAATCGCAACAAAAAGCCAATGCCGGAAACGATGCTAATGACCGACATGAGCAAAACCGTTTGATCATCGAACCAGTCCTCGTGCGGTCCTTCGTGTAAGCTGTAAACCAAGCTTCCGAGAAATACCGCCATCAATAGCAAGCCAATGCTATCCAGAGGTCTGTTTTGATCATCTGCCGGTTCAAATACTGGCATCAACCACACCAATATAAACACCAGTATTCCTGGAAGGACATTAATCAGAAAAAGCCAGGTCCAGGACAAATGTTCAGTTACCCAACCCCCCAGCACGGGGCCAATTGCTGGTGCCATTGTCATCGCCAATCCAATAATTACGGTAGGCAGACGTTGCCGATGCGGTGGAAAAATACTGAATGTTACGCTGAAGCTAATCGGTACCATCGCACCACCGGCAAACCCTTGAAGAAGCCTGAACAGCACCAGCGATTCGAAACTGGTTGCCATCGCACAGGCAATGCTCATCAAGGTAAAACCCGCAACAGACCACAAGAATGCATTTCGACTGGTCAAACGATGACTAAACCAGGCGGTAAACGGAATCATAATGACTTCAGCAATCAGATAAGCCGTTTGCACCCAGTCTACGTCTTCCGGGCTGATGGATAAGCTGGCCTGAATCTCGTTCAATGAACTGGACACGATCATGATATCCAGCACAGCCATAAACATCCCAAGCACCATTGCGCCCCAGCCCAGCTTTAACAGCAAAGTTGGTTCGTCATTTGTGGCTTCAGATACTGGTTGTGAATTCATTATGGGCAGTACTAAGTTAATTGACGCTAATCGGCCAATGTCTGGCGGCTGTCTACCGAGACAATCACCGACATACCAGCAGTCAACTGACTCAGTGCTTCTGTTGATGCACTCAGCTCAATTCGAACAGGAATGCGCTGAGTGATCTTGGTAAAGTTACCTGATGCATTTTCTGGCGGTAACAAACTGAACTGAGCACCCGAAGCAGGTGAAAAACTAACGATTTTTCCTATGAAAACAGCATCGGGTATTGCGTCCACTCTGACTTGAGCTTGTTGACCGGGCTTGAGGAGAGCAAGTTGTGTTTCTTTGAAATTGGCAGATATATATTTTGATTCAGGGATAACATTGAAAACCGTCTGCCCTACCTGAAGGTATTGACCCGGCCCAATAGTCAGATTGCCAATACGACCGGCAACAGGCGCAGTAATTTCAGTATCAGCAATATCCAACTCTGCCAGCGCCAGTTCAGCTTTAGCAGCCGACACCCGAGCCTTTGCCTGTAATGCCCGAGCTTTTAACACGTCTAATGCGACACCCTGCTCTGCAATTTTTGCGTTCAGAACAGTTTTATCGGCCTGTGCCTGCTCCTGTTCCAATAACGACTTGTCTAACGCATGTTGCTCACTCAGATTACGATTAGCCAACGTTTCATAGCGCACAACTTCTTTTTCAGCAAAGCGTATACCCGCCTCAATTTTGTGCATTTCAGCTTTACTCTGCTCGATTGCAGCTTTCTGGAGTCTAATTTCGTTCTCGATGACAACCACATCAGCTTCAATCGATGCTATCGCACTAAGCTGTTTCTCGACCTCTCTGCGATAAACCGTATCACGAAGTTTTAACAGTGTTTGTCCTGCTACCACTGACTGATTGTTTTGAACATATATATGGTCGATAACTCCAGAAACCCGGGTGGCAATAGACGACATATCAGCCCGTACATAGGCATTATCAGTCGTGACAATGTAACGCCAGTCGGCAACATATTCTGCAATTCGAGAATAACTGGCTACGAATGCAATGATAAGCCCTGTCCCCAATAGCAGCAGACGAGAACCCGAGCGAGAAAATAAATGCATTTTTTTAAATAATTCAATATGTTAAATGAAGGTTTTTATTGTAGTTAAAGGGACAACAAAGTCAACCGATCAACTCTGTGAAATGATTTCCAGTATCCATAACAGTGCTTTTCGCACCATATAAGTGCAGGCCAATTCAATGGTTAAACAAACTAGTAAAATTGTATATAAAAACATCAGAATTCTTGACTATATGGTTGATAAAACCTTTACAGAATGGTAACTTCCGCACCGTTTTATAAGTAAAACCCCTCGTCTGACAAGTAGAGAACATTTCAATGAAATCACTTAAGAAAACTGCATTAACCCTGAGTGTTCAGGCCGCGCTTTTCGCTTCAATATCCGCCACATCATCAATGGCATTTGCGGCTGAAGAGCAACAGGCAGCCGAAGAAGGCAAACTGGAAGTTATTACGATTACTTCTCGTAAACGGACAGAAAACGCCCAGGAAGTTCCAGTAGCAGTATCTGCGATGCAAGGTGAAAAGCTGGATATTTTCAGCTCTGCGGGCATGGATATTCGATTCATGAACGCCAGAATGCCCAGCTTATCTGTAGAGTCGTCATATGGTCGTACCTTCCCTCGTTTTTACGTTCGTGGTTTAGGTAACACAGACTTTGATATGAATGCATCACAACCTGTTTCCCTGGTTTTTGATGAAGTGGTTCAGGAAAATGCAATCTTAAAAGGCTTCCCGGTATTCGATTTAGAACGTGTGGAAGTACTTCGTGGCCCTCAGGGTACACTATTCGGTCGTAACACTCCTGCCGGTCTTATAAAGTTTGATTCAAAAAAACCAACTCAGGAATTCGATGGTTATGCACAACTTGCATACGGCTCCCGAGACACAATGGACTTTGAAGGTGCTGTTGGTGGTGGTTTAACCGATACCCTGTCAACTCGCTTCTCATACCTTTATCAGGACAGAGATGGCAATGTTGATGTCGCAACACCGGGTATGGAAGAACAGGAAGTACTGGGTGGCTATGAAGAAAAAGCAGCTCGCCTTCAATTCCTTTATCAACCAACTGACAATTTCAGCGCCCTTTTCAACGTTCACTACCGTGATTTAGACGGCTCTCCAATTATCTTCCGTGCAAATATCATTGAACCAGGAACCAACAATCTGGTTGACGGGTTTGACCGCAACAAGGTTTACCATGATGCTGCATCACGCGCCGTCCAGAATGTTGAATCTGAAGGTGGAAGCCTGAAACTTGAATACGATATGGGTGAATACACACTTACCTCTATCACAGGTTATGAAAGCGTAGAAATATTCTCTAAAGCAGACGTTGACGGTGGTAATCCGGACGGCCCTGGTTTCATTCCTTTCTCAGCAGAAAGCTCTGATGGCATTCCTGACCACGAACAATGGACTCAAGAATTACGCATTTCATCAAATGACTGGGAAACAATGAACTTCCAGTTAGGTGCATTCTACTTCTATGAAGATCTTGATATTGAAAATTACAGTTACGACACCTTTTCAAATGGTGAAGTCAATGGTTTCGCAACACAAAACCAGGAAACCAATGCATGGGCTATTTTCGGTACTCTTGATTACGAATTCTCTGATCGCTTAACTGCAACAGCCGGTCTTCGTTATTCATCTGATGATAAAGAATTCGTTGCAGAACGCTTTATTGGTCCTTTCGGTTCCGGGACTGTTGGTCCAATCGAAGTAAATCCTGATGATACTCACGTTAGCTGGGATTTAAGTGCGACTTATAAACTAAATGATGATGTTAACCTTTATGCTCGTGTAGCAGACAGCTTCCGCGCACCAAGTATTCAGGGCCGTATCGTATTTGGTAATGATGTAACCATAGCTGACTCAGAAACGATTTTATCATTTGAAACAGGTGTTAAAGCTGATGTCCTGGATGGTCGTGGTCGTGTAAACGCATCGATTTACTATTTCACAATGGATGATCAGCAACTTACGGCTGTTGGTGGTGATGCCAATATCAACCGCTTGCTAAATGCTGACAAAACTGTCGGTTATGGTTTCGAGCTTGATGCCGAGTATGCTGTAACACCTGAATTACTATTAACAGCGGCAATGAGCTACAACGATACAGAAATCAAAGACGATTCAATTTCTGTAGCCGTATGTGCTCAGTGTACAGTGCTTGACCCGCTAACGGCAGATGGTCGTGCTATCATTGATGGCAACAGCCTTCCTCACTCACCAGAGTGGATTTATAACTTTACTGCACGCTATGCAACAGAAGTCGGCGAAGGTGAATTCTTCATCTACACTGACTGGTCTTACCGTAGCAAAATCGACTTCTTCCTATATGAATCAGTTGAATTTGAAGGTGAATCACTGCTTGAAGGTGGTCTTCGTACTGGTTACGCATGGACTGCTGGCGACTACGAGTACGAAACAGCATTATTCATCCGTAACATCACAGATGAAGAAAACGTTATTGGTGGCGTCGATTTCAACAACTTAACCGGTATGATCAACGAAGAACGCTTCATTGGTCTTGAGTTTAAAGTAAACTTCTTCTAAACCAATCGGTTTTATCAGATGAAAAGCGAAGCACCACAAATGCTTCGCTTTTTTTATAGGTATTTCTTTCAGGGAATGACACGATGAGCAGATACATCACAGCACTACTACTTCTGTGCATTAGCTTTTTAACACACGCCGAACACGATACCCAACTCAGACATATAATTAGCCAGCTCAATACCCATCAATATGATGCCGCTTTCTTACTGGCGAATGACCTCGCTGATAAAGGAACATCAAATACAGGTATTCTAAAATTAGTAAGCATTGCCAGCTTATATGGTCAATACCAACAACCACTCAATATTGAACGAGGCATAGCAATGATGAAGCGAGCCGCTGAATTGGGTGATATCGAAGCTATGTCAAATATGGGCGTAATCTTAGGAGACAATAATTTTCTCAAGCAAGATTGCCAACAAGCTATGATCTGGCTGAACAAAGCAGCTCAGGCTGGTCATGATAATGCAGCCCTGACTCTGGTCGATAATTATAATAATGGAGAATGTGCTCCTGTTGATCACGCACAGGCTTTATCCTATCTGGCACCTTTGCTGGATAAGAATCACGCTGGCGCACAAAGCACTATGGCTATTATGCATTCACATGGCATGGGTGTAACGCAAGATCACAACAAGGCTTTTGCATTTTTTCACGCTGCCGCAGAACAAAATAATTGTACTGGAATCTACAATATTGGAACTATATACGGTAACGGTATTGGCCGAGCACAAGATACTAAAAAAGCATTTGAGTATTTTACAAAAGGTGATCAACTCGGCTGTATAGATGCCAGTGTAGCTCTCGGACATTTTTATCTGAGTGGTATAGACAGAGCTGTCGATAAAAACAAAGCTCGTGAGATTTATCAAAAAGCCGTTGATCAAGGGAACACCGAGGCTATGACGCTTATCGTCAGCACTTATGACGAAAACAATCCTGAAGAACAAAAAATAATCATGAGCTTGTTACAACAAGCCGCTGAACGAGGGAACGAACGAGCAATCCTGACATTGGCAACACATCATTTCAACGACAACAATTTTGATACTGCCTTTGAATACGCAAGTAAAAGTGCTGAGTTAAAAGACAGTGCGGCTTACAGCCTTGTTGCCTGGTTTTATGAAATGGGAAAAGTCGTATCACAAGACTATCAATTAGCAGCGCAATGGTATGAAAAGGGTGTCAATTTAGGCGAGCCTGAGGCCAGAATACGATTAGCTCAGTGGTATACATATGGCATACACTTTCCTCGAGATCACCTTAAGGCTAAAGCGTTACTTGAATCCTCCCTCAGTCGTGAAGATTCTTCAGTAAAAGCACACCTGGCGATTCTACAAAGCTGTTCAGATAACACCGAAGTACGAGCGCCAGAAAAAGCGCTAACCATGATGTTAGATTATATTGAAGGCAAAAATAGCTACTATTTTATCAATGACCTGGGATTAGCAGCGACTTACGCTGGTGTGGGAAATTTTGTTAAAGCTGAAGCATATATCAATGAAATGCTGAACGTACTAAAAGCACCAGATAATGCCTTTATTAACATACAACAACCAGAATTACTTCCTTTAACATTATCTATTCAACAAGCCATTAAAAATCAAAGTGCCTGTTATTTTTAAGATTAAAGAAAAGATTACAGATACAAAAAAGGCGACCAATGGTCGCCTTTTTAGAAGTAACAAACAATTAAGCTTCAGCAATAATTGCTACTTTAATTGTTGTAGTAACTTCTGGGTGAAGTTGAACGTCGATGTCAAACTCACCTAGTTCACGGATAGCACCGTGTGGCATTTTAACTTCGCCTTTAACGATTTCAACACCAGCTTCAGTAACTGCAACAACAATGTCACGAGTACCGATAGAGCCGAATAGTTTACCTTCGTCACCAGCTTTAGAAACGATAGTTACGTCAGCTAGTCCAGCTAGTTTTTCTGCACGCGCCTGAGCAGCTGATAAATCGTCAGCAAGCTTAGCTTCAAGCTCTGCACGACGTGCTTCAAATTTTTCGCGGTTTACTTTGTTCGCAGGAACAGCTTTACCCTGTGGGAAAAGGAAGTTTCTTGCATAACCCGCTTTTACAGTGATTTCATCACCAAGGCTACCTAAGTTAGCAACCTTATCTAATAAGATAATATTCATCTTTTACACCTTACCTTAGAATTACGAAAGCCAAACTTACTTGTGTAAATCAGTGTAAGGTAGCAATGCCAGATAACGAGCGCGTTTGATTGCACGAGCAAGTTGACGCTGATATTTAGCGCTGGTACCTGTGATACGACTAGGAACGATTTTACCACTTTCAGTGATGTAGTTTTTCAAAGTCGCTAGGTCTTTGTAATCAATTTCTGAAACGCCTTCTGACTTGAAGCGACAGAATTTACGACGTCGGAAGTAACGAGCCATTACTATTCTCCTGATTAAATTTTTCTATTCTCCGGGCATGAAGGACCAACATTGCTTGTCCATTATTTGATTCGTGTCGGTTTAAAAATCCCGTTACACGAACCATACAGCCCTGACATAAATCTTGAGTATCCTGGTTTAACACATCGCCACTGGCGACAACCTGGATCCGAGCATATGCTCTTCGGTTCAGTTCTGCCTCTATTTGCTGGGAATAATGCTCAAGCACAAACTGGCAATGAGGAATCCCGGCAGGACTGGTGTTTCGTCGAGGTGCTTTACAAATCACGCCTTCGATAACGAGGTGATTTAGCATCGACAGAATTACTCTGCGCTAGCAGATCCTTCAGATGAAGATTGCTCTCTTCTTGGAGGACGGCTGTCTTTTTCTTTCATTAGCGGAGACGCTTCGGTTACCGCTGATTTAGTGCGCATGATCATGTTACGAAGAACAGCATCATTGAAACGGAAAGCAGTTTCCAGCTCTTCGATTGATTCAGCAGTCGCTTCTACGTTAAGAAGAACGTAGTGTGCTTTGTGAAGTTTATCGATTGGGTAAGCTAATTGACGACGACCCCAGTCTTCAAGACGGTGAATTGTGCCACCAGCTTCAGTAAGGATACCAGTATAACGCTCGATCATACCTGGTACTTGTTCACTCTGATCAGGGTGAACCATGAATACGATTTCGTAATGACGCATGAAATGCTCCCTACGGTTATTAAGCCTCTTGAACAGCTCAGCCGGGCTGCCATCAAGGCAAGGAACGTTTTATATTGGCTGATTAAGGGCGCGAATTTTACGTGGGTAACGAAGAAATTTCAAGCAAATGGACAAGATGAATCGATTTAAATTGAGGGAACGGTAACTGAAAAGCAAAAGTTACCGTTATCTGGAAGTAATAATGAGTAGTTTTACTGACTGTTACGTTGTCTGACAACTTCAAACAAGCAAATTCCCGTTGCTACGGAAACGTTCAAACTGGACACCGAGCCTGCCATAGGTATTTTGACCAACTCATCGCAGGTTTCACGCGTAAGACGACGCAAGCCTTTACCTTCTGCTCCCATAACAATCGCTGTTGGACCAGTAAACTCTTGTTGATAGACCAATTTTTCAGTTTCGCCCGCAGTGCCCGTGATCCAAACGCCTTGCTCCTGCAAGTGACGTAGTGTTCGCGCCAGGTTTGTCACCTGAAATAAAGGAACCGTTTCTGCGGCGCCACTGGCCACTTTTCTCACAACAGGCGTAATTCGAGCTGATTTATCTTTAGTGACAATCACGCCATGAGCACCTGCGGCATCAGCACTTCGCAAGCAAGCCCCCAGGTTGTGAGGATCGGTAACGCCATCCAAAACCAGGAAGAATGCTGGCTCATTGAGTTCATTCATACGCTGATCCAGATCCGTCTCATCGAACTGCTTACCAGGCTTAACACGAGCAATAATGCCCTGATGCTGTTCACCCGAACTTTTGTCGTCCATCGCTTTACGATTCATAAACTGAATCGAAATGCCAAATTTACGGGCTTTGTTTAATACAGGTTGCAGCCGTTCGTCTTCACGTCCTTTAAGGACAAATAACTCAATAAAACGTTCTGGCTGTTGTTTAAAGATGGCATTAACAGCATGAAAGCCAAAAATTAATTCCGAATTACTCACAAATTTCTCTCTAATCGTTTAAGACTTATTCGCCCGCTTTTTTCTGGCATTCTTGCCCGGACGTTTTTTCACTTTCCGCTTTTTACTACTTTGTTTTTTAGTATCTTTCTCAGTTCGGGTATCTCCATCTTTACCCGATTTACCATTACGCTTTTTAGCCGAAGACGAATTGTTTTTCTTATCCGATTTCTTAAGCGTTAATGTGCCTTTCTTACGTGAACGGTTTTCATCAGATTCTTCTTCTGTTTTATCTGATGATACTTTTCCTTTGCGCAACTTATCTCGAATAGATAATGATGGCGCTTCAGCTCGCTTACCGCTTTTACCTTTTGCGCCACCAAATTTACCTTTCGGCGCACCCGGCTTTCCTTTGCCCCGTCCTTTACGACGACGGCCTTGTAAAGCAGACTCCCCTGCCAGCTCAAAATCGATTTTTCGCTGATCCAGGTTGACTGATACTACTTTGACAACAACCGGATCACCCAACCTGAACTGAGTTTTAGTTGCCTCTCCAATCAACATGCCTTTTGCAGAATCAAAATGATAAAAGTCATTGTTGAGTGACGTTACATGAACCAATCCATCAATATACAGGTCGGTTAAACGAACAAAGAAACCGAAACTGGTAACGGCAGCAATCACACCTTCATGCACATCGCCAAGATGATTTTGCATGAATTCGCATTTAAGCCAGTCTGCAACGTCCCGCGTCGCGTCATCAGCCCGACGTTCAGTCATCGAGCATTGCTCACCCATCGCATCAGCTTCTTCTTCTGAGTATAGTTTCTCACCGTGAACCAGTTGGCCTTGTTCGGCTAAAATTCCCTTTATAGTTCGGTGAACGACTAAATCCGGATAGCGACGAATCGGTGAAGTAAAATGCGCATAAGCTGGTAATGCCAAACCAAAGTGACCAATATTGTCTCGTTGATATACGGCTTGCTTCATGGAGCGAAGTAACATGACCTGAATCAATTCAGATTCTGGTGTATCCGACAATCGCTTTAATTGCTCGGTTAACTCGGCTGGTTCAGGATCCAGCGTAAATGTAGCCAGTAACCCCATCTCTCCAAGGAAATCACGGAAGTGTGCCAGCTTTTCCTGGTCGGGTTTATCATGCACACGATACAGCGCAGATTTCTCATGCTTTTCGATAAGTTTTGCAGCCGACACATTGGCCAGAATCATACATTCTTCAATGATCTTATGTGCATCATTACGATGTGTCGGAACGATAGCTTCTATTTTACGGTTTTCATTGAAAACAAACTTAGTTTCAACGGTTTCAAACTCGATAGCACCGCGTTGCGCACGTTGTGCTACCAGCGCTTTATACATGTCATTCAGGTCTTCCAGGTGGCCGACCAAAGGATCATATTGCTCGCGTAATGCAGCATCTCCATCAAGAATCGCCGCCACCTGTGTATAGGTGAATCGGGCTGAAGAATTCATGACAGCTTCATAAAAGCGATAACCTGACAGACGACCGGCATCACTGATTGTCATCTCACAAACCATGCAGAGCCTGTCTACCTGAGGATTCAGTGAGCACAGTCCATTTGACAAGACTTCAGGCAACATCGGCACAACTTGCTCAGGGAAGTAAACGGAGTTTCCTCGATTAAGCGCTTCTTTATCCAGTGGTGATGCTGTACGTACGTAGTGACTAACATCTGCGATAGCGACCCATAAACGCCATCCACCCGACTTTTTCTTTTCACAGAAAACAGCATCATCGAAATCTCTGGCGTCTTCGCCATCAATCGTTACCAGCGGCAAATCACGAAGATCAACCCGATCTGATTTATCATCATCTGCAACCTGTGGCTGTAAACCGTCTATTTGATTCAGAACTGCATCTGGCCATGAATGAGGAATATCAAAGTTGTTTAGTGCAATATTGATTTCCATCCCTGGTTCCATATGAGAACCAAGCACTTCTGTTACTTGCCCAATAGCCGACATGCGGCGATTTGGTCGTTTTACTATCTGAACAGCAACCACCTGGTTATGCCTGGCTTCCCCTTCATTGCCAGGCGGTACCAGAATATCCTGTGCAATCCGGTTATCTTCTGGCACAACAACAGACATGTTATGTTCGACATATAGTCGGCCTACAACCGTCTCGTCGCGAGGTTCAATGACACGGATAATGCGTGCTTCAGTTTTATTCTTGAAACCAGAACCATCAGCAATTGCCATGACTTTGTCGCCATGCAATACCGAGTACATTTGATTGGCCGGGATAAACCAGTCATCTTGCCCATCGCCGATTTGCAAAAATCCATAGCCGTCACGGTGACCAATAACTGTCCCCGTCACCAACTCAGATTGTGATGGAATACTGTATCGCAACGAACGATCAAAAATGATCTGCCCATCTCGCTCCATAGCACGCAGACGACGCTTAAAAGCAGTTATACGCTCATCGTCATAGACATCGAAATGACTACACAGGTCGGCGAAAGAGGCTGGATTTTTTGAAGCTTTTAGAAAGTCGAGGATATACTCTCGGCTGGGGACAGGGTTATCGTACTTTTCTTTTTCCCGGTCGTAGAAGGGGTCTTTTTTAGACATAAATAACCAATCAATCTGCACTAAGTCGCCAGTTTAACAAAGATTAGTGCTGATTGATTGTTTTAATTAGGGTCTGTGGCAAATTCTAAAATAACTGTAATTCAGGTTACACACGGCGTTTAGCACGTTTGACGACTCGCTCCGGCATGAGTTTAGCAAGCGATGCCAATAAATTTTCTACTTTTTTATGGGTCTTTTTATCTGCAATAACCGCATGATGCAGCCAGCGATATGCATCCTCATAATCTCTAGGGCTTCCCTGACCGCTCAAAAAAATTTCAACCAATCGAATCTGTGCATTTAAATTGCCCATAGAAGACGCTTCTCGCAAATAAGTAATTGCCATTGACGTATCTTTCTGAACAAACTTACCGATATGGTAATAACGTCCAAGTTGCTCCATACCTTCCGGCAATCCTTGTTCAGCGGCCAACTTCATGTAATGCAAACCTCGTTCAACATCTCGCTCCACGCAAATTTCATAAGCCAGCATATCGCCATATAAGAACTGGTATGCAGGTACTTTCACTTTTATGGCTCTTGCTTCAATATCTTGTAGCAACTGGCAGTCATCAGCCTTAACGCGCTGTAGATGCTGATTTTTACGGATAAGGTTCAACAGTTCATCCTGTGAATATATCTGGACAACTTTAGGCGCAGCCACTAACTGGCAGCTTATTGCCAGACATAGGCAAATAAAGAACTGTTTCATACCTCGCCCTCACTGAAATTAGTCATATTCTTAGAAATTCATATTGATAAAGCTACCGATGAGAAATAGTAATCAAGCTTTATGCCAACTACAACAAAGCCGGGAAAACCCCGGCTTTTCGGATAACTGGCTACACGACTATATCAAGTATCGTTTCTAAGTTTGCGTGGTCCTTGAGTGTAGTCAAGTTGCTGACGTTTAATGCTCTGCGGTGCGAATCCTGAATTTGAGCTTGAACAGCTTCCGGTTTCAAGATAATGCACTGCTTCTGATAATAACGGATCATTTGGATCGCCCCAGTCCCCTGGAATAGTATCTGCGGCATTACAGAATGGTTCGAGACCATCGAAGTAATCACCGGAGTCCAGTGCGTTCGTTGTCTGGAAATTGATAGCTAATACGAAGTTATTACATATTTCAGTTGGCACCATTCCAACGGGTTTACCACACGTCTGGCTGCCAATTCGTACAACATCAACAAAAGGCGATAAAGAATTTGCTACCATTTCACTGGCTGAACAGGTCTCCTCTGTCGTCAGTATGACAACACGGTCAAGATTTAACTGTTCAATACCTGCGCCAATTGCAAATGCAACCGTTGTATTATTTGAGGTGTTTTTATCATTAAACTGGTAGTTAATAAACGTCTGACCTGCCACATTTGAACCCGCGATCTGGGTACTCAGTTGATTAGCAATATCTATCTGCCCACCACCGTTATACCGTAGATCTAAAACCAGTTCGTTTACACCTTCCAACTTGAACTGATCAAATGCCTGATTTAAATCCTGAGCCGAACGTTCAATAAATTGATCAAAAACCAGATAGCCGATCTCACCTACCGATTGATTATCGATTACTTCTGTCGCCATCACAGTATTTGTCGCGACTTGTTCTTTTACCATGTTTCCCTGACCTTCAGTGAAATCAGGTCTGATCCACTTGATGCTGGTGATAACACCATTCTCATCAGGTCCGAAAACATCACTCCATGTTAAAACTTCCGCCTCGATCTGATTCAGGATCGTCGATACGGCTACACCGTCAATTTCCGTGATTTTGTCACCACGTTTTAAACCAACATCGTCTGCACCACTACCATCGAAAACATAGCGGACCTGTAATGACTGACCCGAAACATCCGCACGGTGAGAAAAACCATAACCCAGGAATGATGCATTAATAAACACATCATTGTACTGCTGCTCACTCATGATAAAACTAAAACGATCCTGAGGTACTTTAATGGCTTCCATCATTGCCGCTGGTGATGCGTAAGCTGAGGTATCAACATTTTGCGGTAAGTCCTGATACCAGAAGTATTCTTCTCTGAGAAAGCTCAATACCTGATCGTTCTGACCAGCTACAGTGGAACATGCTGAAGGGGTATTATTAACCGGAGGGGTTGAAGAAGTACTCCCGCCTCCACCACCGCCACATCCAACTAACATTGCGGATGCAATTAAAGATACTGCCAGATTACGCATACGTCGCTATCTCCAGAATTTCGCAAAACACTGAGAATTGCACAGATTAGCGCCATAGAAAAGCGCTAAGATGTCCTGAATCAGACGAACAATAGAAAATTATGATTTATATAAGAATTCTGTATGGGTTTGACTGAGGAAAGATAAAGTGAATAACGAAAATATCGTGAATGATGAAGAAGAACAATGAGGGATAACGCCAGGTCTGTTGACCCTCGTATCCCTCAGAGATAACGTATCAAACGTACTGATATTACTCAGAGAACGGATTACGTAAAATCATTGTTTCTGAACGGTCTGGTCCGGTTGAAACGATATCAACAGGTACACCTGTGATTTCCTCAATACGCTTAATGAAGTTACGAGCATTCTCAGGCAACTTATCGTACTCGGTTACACCAAATGTATTTTCAGACCAACCCGGCATTTCTTCATAGACAGGCTGTACTTTTTCGTAACCTTCAGCAGCCATTGGCGGCACGCTCTGAACAGAGCCATCTTCCATCTGGTACGCTTTACAGATTTTTACTGTTTCCAGTCCATCAAGAACATCAAGCTTAGTTAAACAGAAACCCGTGATACTGTTAATTTGCGTTGCACGTTTCATAGCAACCGCATCAAACCAACCAGTACGACGTTTACGGCCAGTTGTAGCACCAAACTCATGGCCTTTAACGCCAAGATGTTGACCTACTTCACAGTCAAGCTCGGTTGGGAAAGGACCTGAACCCACGCGAGTTGTGTATGCTTTTACGATACCCAGAACATAATCCAGGTATAGCGGACCAAATCCACACCCCGTTGCAACACCACCCACAGTCGTATTTGATGAGGTTACATAAGGATAAGTACCGTGGTCTATATCCAGTAATGTGCCTTGTGCGCCTTCGAACAGAATAGATTGCCCAGCAGTTCTGGCTTCATCCAATGTTGTAGCAACATCAACAACCATTGCTTTAATAAGATCCGCAACAGCCATCACTTCATCAAGTGTTTTTTGGTAATCAATCGGCTCTGCTTTGTAGTAGTTAACTAAAGCAAAGTTATGATATTCAACTAACTCTTTTAGTTTCGTTGCAAACTGCTCAGGATTAAACAAGTCACCAACGCGTAATCCACGTCTTGCTACCTTATCTTCATAAGCCGGACCGATACCACGACCTGTCGTACCAATCGCTTTTGAACCACGTGCTTTTTCGCGAGCTGCATCCAAAGCAATATGGAACGGAAGAATTAATGGACATGCTTCACTGATCACCAGGCGTTCTTTAACTGGTACGCCACGTGATTCCAGCATTTGCATTTCGGTAATTAATGCGTCGATTGAAAGGACTACGCCGTTTCCAATAATACACTTTACATTGTCACGAAGAATTCCAGATGGAATCAGGTGAAGAACAGTCTTCTCACCATCAATTACCAGCGTATGACCGGCATTATGACCACCTTGATATCGAACAACATACGATGCTTTATCCGTTAGCAAGTCAACAACTTTTCCTTTACCTTCGTCACCCCATTGAGTGCCGAGAACCACGACATTTCTGCTCATTGCGCTATCACTGTGAAAAAAATGAGCGGCGATTTTATCAAAATCCATCGAGAAATTTCACCCATTTCGGATTATTTTTCCACCTGGATCAATTAGCGAATAATTATCTATGCCTGATTAGAGCGTGCAGACCTTTCAAGATGGATTTTGCGGCAATTCATCACGCATTTATACCAGCTTCCACATCATTGATTTAGATGATTAAGCCTTCAACTGTATTTTTGTCTGAACATAATCAAGCTCGAAAAAAGGTCCAGTATTGTGAAGAAAAAAGTTATTCGAAGAGATTTAAGAAAAAAGCTGAGAGGAGATACAAAAACGGGTGCCAAAGCACCCGTTTCATATCAGAGCGTGTTAAATTATTTCGTTTTACCTGGGTTCTTCATGTAATCAAAGAACTCAGATTCAGGCTCAAGAACAAGAATGTCGCTCTTATTCTTGAAACTGTTTTTATACGCATCCAGACTTCGTACAAATGAGAAGAATTCAGGGTTCTTGCCATAAGCATTAGCATAAATCTTAGCAGCTTCTGCATCACCCGTACCACGAACAATTAGTGCATTCTTTTGCGCATCAGCCAGCATAACTGTCACGCGTGCATCAACATCAGCGCGAATAACCTCTGCCTTTTCTTTACCTTCAGAACGATGCTCTTTAGCAACCGCAGTACGTTCAGCTCTCATACGCTTGTAGATTGAATTACTAACTTCACGCGGTAAGTTAATTTGCTTCACACGAACGTCAAGGATTTCAATACCCAAATCACCTGAGCTCTTTGACGATTGCTCAAGTGCTTCTTCCAGCAATTCACTACGTTGACCAGAAACAATTTCCTGAATAGTTCGCGTACCAAACTCTGTTCTCAGTCCATTATTTACTTTTTGACGTAAAAGAGATTCAGCCTGTTCTCTGAATCCACCTGTTGAAAGGTAATATTTCGCAAAGTCATCAATACGCCATTTCACGTATGAATCAACCATAAGGTCTTTTTTCTCTGCGGTAACAAAACGAGCAGGTGCATCATCCAACGTTTGAATACGTGCATCCAGTTTACGGACCTTTTCAATCAATGGAATTTTAAAGTGAAGACCCGGCTCATAGACAGTTGTTGAATCGGTACCAGCATCACGTTTTACTTTACCAAACTGGATTACAATCCCTCGCTGACCTTCATCAATGATGAAGAAAGACGATAATCCCAGGATAACTAAAACAATCAGGATAAACGCTGAAAAGTTTTTCATGTCTTATTCCCCTCTTCCGCGTCTGGAACTTTCACGCAACGTTGATGGCTCAGAATTCTGAGAAGATGAATTCAGGCTGTCACGTAGTGATTTAACATCACCGCGAATCGTTTGCACAGGTGCAGTCATGTTTTGATTCTGCATGATTTTATCTAGCGGTAAATACATCATGTTATTTCCGCCTTTAACGTTAACCAGCACTTTAGAAGTGTTGCTATAAACCTCTTCCATTGTTTCCAGGTATAAACGCTGACGAGTTACTTCCGGCGCTGCTGTATATTCAGGAAGTAGCTTCTCGAATTTTGCAATTTCACCCTGAGCTTCAAGAATCACACGCTGCTGATAAGCATTCGCTTCTTGCTCAATACGCTTCACCTGACCACGAGCCTGAGGTTCGATTTCACGAGCGTAAGCTTCAGCTTCACGAATGAAACGCTCCTCATCTTCCTGTGCTGAAATAGCATCATCAAACGATGCCTTAACAGCTTCAGGTGGGCGAGCATCTTTAAAGTTAACGTCGACCAGCTCAATACCCATATTGTATGGCGCGATAACTTTCTCTAATTCTTCCCACGTTCGTTGACGAATAACTTCACGACCTGCGGTTAGTATGTCTGTCATTTCTGAATGACCAATCACATAACGTAATGCACTGTCTGTCGCCTGACGTAAACTATCTCCGGCATCAGTCACGCTGAATTTAAATTTATGGGGATCAGTTACCCGGTACTGGATTTCAAAATCAACTAACACAACATTTTCGTCTTGTGTCAGCATATCACCGGAGGAGCGTAATGAATTAATCGTCTTTACGTCGACAAGGATAACTTTATCAATGAACGTTGGTTTCCAGTTCAAACCCGGATCAACCAGATCAATATATGAACCAAAGCGAAGTACAATTGCACGCTCTGCCTCACGAACAGTATAGAAACCGCTGATAGCCCAGACTGTGATTAATATAAATAAAAGCGCAACTAAACCCTTCCCGGAAGAAGAGCTGTTACCGCCGCGACCTGAACCACCGCCAAACAGGCCACCAAATTTATCAAAAACATCCTTTAAAAAGTCATCCAGGTCAGGAGGCCCTTGCTCCCGTCCGCCCCGTTGTCCCCAGGGATCTTTGTCTTTACCGTTTTTTCCCGGCTCATTCCAGGCCATTATTATCTCCGACTTTACTTAAGTGAACTGTTTTAATGTGCATATCTATATCATGCACTGCCTGTTAATGCTTAATAACAAATCGCTCGATTGCTGAATCAGTCTGTTTTACCAACCTGTTCCAATCTTTGGTTGGTAATCTTACGTCTACCAGCCAACTACCATCCTCTGCAAACGATTCAGCAGTAACACCATCAAAGCTGTAAAGTGCTCCCATGTATTTTCCACTTTCAGGTGGAATTTTCAGGGAACATTGAAACATCGACTCAGCTAAACGCTCAGTGATCGCTTCACTTAATAAATCTAGTCCAATGCCTTCTTTAGCTGACAACCAGACTCTGACCGGAACACCATTTTCATCCCGATCAATTCTGGGCTCCAGCTTTTCTACTGCATCAATCTTATTGAAAACTTCAAGCTGGGGAATATCACCCGCTTCAATTTCCTGCAAAACATCCAGTACCTGATTGATGTTATCAGCTCGTCGCTCATCTGCCACATCAATCACATGAAGAAGTAATGTTGCTTCACGTGTTTCTTGCAATGTTGCCTTAAAAGCAGCGACAAGGTCATGAGGCAAATGTCGGATAAATCCAACTGTATCTGCCAGTATAGCTTCACCTACATCACGAAGTTCAATCCGTCTCAATGTCGCATCCAGTGTTGCAAACAACTGATCTGCAGCATAAACACCAGAATGGGTTACTGCATTAAACAGCGTTGATTTCCCTGCATTGGTATAACCCACCAGGGAAACTGTAGGTACTTCATTTTTACTTCGAGCTCTTCGACCTTGCTCTCGTTGTTTTTCAACTTTTGCAAGCCGTTTAAGAATCGATTTAATTCTGGCTCGGAGTAACCGTCGGTCCGTTTCCAGCTGTGTTTCACCCGGACCACGTAAACCAATCCCACCTTTTTGCCTCTCAAGGTGTGTCCATCCTCGAATCAACCGAGTCGATAAGTGCCTTAACTGCGCTAGTTCAACTTGCAACTTACCTTCATGCGTACGTGCTCGCTGAGCGAAAATATCCAGGATTAAACCTGTTCGATCAAGTACACGGCATTGACATAATTTTTCGAGGTTTCTCTCTTGTGAGGGTGATAAGGAGTGATTAAAAATGATGATATCAGCCTGAAAAGTCTGAACGATATCAGCCAGTTCCTCGGCTTTTCCAGTCCCAATAAAAAAACCTGGATGAGGAGAATGACGACTGCCTGAAACAACAGTCAGGCACTTGGCACCTGCTGAGGATACTAACATCTTCAGCTCTTCCAGATCTTCTTTGCTACTTTCGTCCGGGAATTCAATATGGACTAATATCGCCTGCTCACCGGCTTCATAACGGTCAAACAAGCGTATTATTCCTATTAAGACTGACCAGTTCCGTCATCTTCGCCCGATTGCTGATAGCTTCCCTGATTTTGTGAAAATGGACGCGAAGGAACGACTGTTGAAATCGCATGTTTATAAACCATTTGACTAACATTGTTCTTCAATAAAATTACAAACTGGTCAAATGACTCTACCTGACCTTGTAACTTGATACCGTTTACCAAATAAATTGAAACGGGAATCCGCTCTCTTCTTAACGAATTCAAAAATGGATCTTGTAATGATTGGCCCTTTGCCATTTCTTACTTTCCTTATTGTTGTTCTCTGATGTACAAACCTAATATCGGTTCTAATTATAATTATTTCAAGTTGTTATTTGAATAATTAAGGACAACTATCTATTAGCTTAGCGAAGACATTACCAGTTGCAAGTTATCCTGACTTCCTGTTTCCAGCCAGGTTACATTTTCCCAGCCATTTAGCCAGGTCATTTGGCGCTTTGCCAGCTGCCTCGTTGCCACAATTCCCCGATATACCATTTCCTCAAAATCATGCTCGCCATCCAGGAATTCCCACACCTGACGGTAGCCCACGCAGCGCATGGAAGGCATATTAAGATGAAGATCACCTCGCTCATAGAGTTTACGAACTTCATCAACGAAGCCTTGTTCGACCATGATTTTAAATCGTTGTTCAATCCGTTGATGTAATACTTTCCTGTCAGATGGAGCGATAGCAAACTGATGAACTTTGTAAGGTAATGTTTCACCCTTGCTTTTTGTCAGTTCCGTCATCGATATACCAGTGATGCGGTATACTTCAAGCGCACGATTAATTCGCTGTGGATCGTTGGGATGTATTCTTTCAGCGGCCACAGGATCAACGCGTTTCAATTCATCATGTAATGCTTGCCAGCCTTTCTCCCTGGCTTCATTTTCCAACTGCTCACGTACGGCCTGATCAGCCTCCGGTAATGGAGAAATTCCTTCCAGTAAAGCTTTAAAGTACATCATTGTACCGCCAACCAGAAGCGGAATTTTTCCCTTTTTGTGAATCTCTTCAATTGCTGCCAATGCATCTTGTCTAAAGTCGGCAGCAGAATAGGTCTGGTCGGGCTCAATTATATCGACAAGCCGATGAGGCGCCCTTGCCAGTAATTCAGGTTCCGGCTTAGCAGTACCTATGTCCATTCCTCGATAAATCAAGGCACTATCAACACTAATAATTTCAGCCGAAATCCGTTCAACCAGTTCGACAGCCAAATCTGTTTTACCAGATGCTGTCGGACCCATTAAAAATATCACTGGTAAATCAGTATGTTGAGACAATCATTGCCTCCGATATGTTCTTGTTACTTCTCATTATTATATTCAATTTCTGAGTTGTTGCTTTGCGTCTAACCAATTAATTTCTGAGGCAAATCGATGCAGAAACTCTGCTTCTGTCATCTCTGCGAGTAATTGATTTGCGTAATGGCGCACTTGTTTTGCATCGGGTACAAAACGTTCCTGGCTCAATGTCATCAGATTTGCCACAATCTTAGGATCATCTAATGCAGTACCTTGCAGCTCACATAATGAATACACTGAGTCTAACAAGTCATTGAACAATCCTACGATGTCAGAATGACGTAAAAATGCAGGAACCTTCTTAATTATTAAAAACTTCTGATGATTTTGGTAATCAAACCCCAGTAACCGTATAACTTTATCCACGATATCCGAAATAACACGGGCTTCCTGATGATTAATTCTGACAGGAAGTAACAAAGGTTGTCCGATCAATCCACCCTGAAGATAACTGTCATTTAATTGCTGAGTAATTAATGTCATACAATCAATCAGCCAAAGTTGTTCGCCCGTTGTTGCCAATAAGAATTGTTCGGCAAATACAGAATGAATCATCAAACCGCTATCAAGCTGTTTTTTGTCTCTTTCAAACACCAGTGATGAGCGTTCGTTGTGAGAGCTACCTTGTGACTGAATAGCAATATCACCTGGCTCTGCATCAGCCAACTTATCCATCGAACGCTGGTAGCCACTAATAGCTTTCGCTGAAGGTTTATCGTAATTAACACTTCGCGCTCTGTCACCGGTTTGCCAACCTGATGCTCCCTGATTACTTCGAGCTGAGGTAGTTGATTCTCCAATTGATGAAAAAGACGACTGATCTCGCTGCTGAGAATAGACGCTACCAGTATCAGACTGTGAAACGTCTCCGGTAGCCTGCTGAGCAAAGTTTAGCTGAGATGTCTGTCCCGGATATTCATTACCTTCCCGGGTTGATGTACTTAATCCATCAAATGATTGTTGTTGGCTGGTATCTGATACAGGTTCGATCCAGTTGTTTTCTCCCTGATGGGTCGAATGAATATCTTCCTGATCAGCATCCACAATACCGTTAACTGGTTGAATCAATGCACTGGACACCGCCTGAAGAATAAAATCATGGATCAAGCGAGCCTGGTGAAAACGAACTTCGTGCTTGGCTGGATGAACATTTACATCAACCTGACGGGGATCAATATCCAGATACAATACGTAGGCGGGATAAAATTCCGAACCAATGTGACCATCATAAGCTTGTCGAATACCATGATTGATCAACTTATCGCGCATCATGCGACCATTGACGTAACTGTACTGAACATCATTCTGTTGCTTACATCCTGACGGCAAAGCAACCCAGCCACGAAGTTTGATATCATCGTAATCCGTATCAATTTTTAATGCATTGTCGATAAACAATTTGCCGCACAACATGCCAACACGGCGATCCTGTGCTTCTTCTGTTTTACAGGCGGGCAAACGACGCACCACTTTACCGTTATGGTATAAACCAAAATGCACATCAAAACGGCTTAACGCAATTCGTTTGACGACTTCATCAATGTGAGAGAATTCTGTTTTTTCAGTACGAAGAAATTTTCGACGGGCAGGTGTGTTGAAGAATAAATCACTAACTTCGACCGTAGTACCATCAGGATGAGCGGCGGGAATCACTTTGACTTCCATATCCCGCCCTTCTGCATAAGCTTGCCAGGCTTCTTCCTGAGCAGCAGGTTTAGACACCAGTTTAAGACGAGAAACTGAACTGACACTGGCTAACGCTTCACCTCGAAAACCCAGGCTCATAATCGTTTCCAGATCTTCAAAACTTTCTACTTTGCTGGTTGCATGACGACTAAGCGCTAATGTCAGTTCATCTTTAGGAATACCGCAACCATTATCACGAATACGAATCATCTTCGAGCCGCCACGCTCCACATAAATGTCTATGTGGGTTGCACCGGCATCCAGACTGTTTTCAATAAGCTCTTTAATAACCGATGAGGGACGTTCGACAACTTCCCCAGCTGCTATCTGATTAGCCAGTCTGGCGGGTAAAATCTTGATGGTCATAATGCGATTGAGTGATTCCAAAAATAAAGGTCAGAACCATTGAAGGGTTCTGACCTTTTGAAACTGTATTTACATTCAGACGAGAGATTTACAACGTAGGGATTGTCAGTAGCTGCCCAACAAATACCGTGTCTGATTTCAGATTATTTGCTCGTTTTAATTGCTTAACGGATACTTTGTACCGGACAGACAATAACGATAAGGATTCACCTGCTCTGACTCGATGGCGGCGAATCTTTTGTTTTGCCAGTAATGTTCCATCAGGCGGGTTCATTTTAAAGTAATTCAGTAAGCCTGTAAAAATTGCTTTTGATAGTTTGTTTTGATGGGCATTGGAACGCATACGTCGTTCTTCTGCTGGATTTGAAATAAACCCAACTTCAACCAGAATTGAAGGAATATCCGGTGATTTCAATACCCCCAGACTGGCTGACTGAGGCGTTTTCTTGTGCATCTTTGTAATTTTTTTCAGCTCATCAATAACTGATTCAGCTGCTTCCTGGCCTGATACCATCGCATGATCCATCGACATATCAATCAGAGTCATCGCTAAAAATTTTTCACTGTCAGTCTTTTCGATAACTTGTGCAGCACCACCAAGCAACTCAGAGTACTTTTCTCGTTGTTCTATCCATTTACCGGTTTCAGAATTTGCCCGCCCTTCAGACAATACCCAGACAGACGCACCATTTGGCTTTGGAGAGGTAAATGCGTCAGCGTGAATAGATACAAAGAAATCAACCTTCTTCTTTCTCGCGATTTCTGTTCTTCGATTCAGGTTAACGAAATAATCGCTTTTACGAATCAGCACAGCACTCATCGTCGGTTCACGATCTACCAGTGCTTTTAACTTTTTCGCTACTTTCAGCGTTATGTATTTCTCATAATAACCACTCTGACCAATCGAGCCGGGATCTTCTCCTCCATGCCCAGCATCAATCGCAATGACAACTTGACGATCATCATCAACTTTATAAGTTTTAGTTGGCGTATTCCGGAGATTATCATCAATTAAATCCACCACCAGCCTGTCACCATACGGCGCGGTTGGAGTTAGTGGGAAAACTTTTGTATTTAGTGGCCTGACAAGCTCCAGCACAACACGAAAATCACCTTTTCGTTTTGCCTTACTTTGTCGGATTTTTTTTACCAGTTTAGAATTCGATTCAACTCTGGACCAGTCAAACTTGTCACTGGTATCTTTGAAATCGATAACCAGACGATTAGGTTTTTTAAGTTCAAACCAGGTGAATTGAGGCGCATCTTCGAGATCAAAAACGATGCGGGTACTGTCAGGAGAAGGCCAGACACGAACGCCTTTAATCTCATTACTCGCCAGTGAGTGAAATGAAAATAAAAACAGAAAGCTTAAAACAAGTCGGAATATATATGCTGATTTATTCATGCTGCGATAACGATGTTGTAATACGACGACCAATATCAGTTAACGGATTAATCCGGATAACACGTTGCTCTTCTTTATAAAGCATCGTGATGTCTAAATCCGGCTGCGGAATAACGCCCTGACCTCGTTCGGGCCACTCTATAATGGCGATGTTATTACCAGCAAAATAATCTCTTACTCCCATGAATTCAAGTTCTTCCGGATCCGCCAGGCGATACAAATCAAAGTGCCAGATATTACGAGTTTCCAGTTCATAAGGTTCAATCAGTGTGTAAGTCGGGCTTTTAACATTTCCCTGATGGCCCGCTCCCTGGATAATTCCCCGGCTTAATGTTGTTTTCCCGGCACCTAAATCACCATGTAACCAGATAATACAAGCGCCGGAAATAGCGCTAATCAACGATTTACCAAAAGCAACTGTTGCGCTTTCATCTACCAGGGTTTTCTCAAACATTGTCATTTTAAATCAATCAACTTTCGTAATACGGGAAACAAATCACTGGCCACCAGACCTCTCATTCCATCCTGCGCTGCAATGTCAGCAGCCTGACCATGTAACCAGGCACCAACTGAGGCAGCATCAAAACCCGACAAGCCCTGAGCCATAAGGGCGCCAATGATACCAGATAACACATCTCCCATCCCACCTGATGCCATTCCAGGATTGCCCGTTCGATTCAGCCGAATATTCGACCATTCACCAACCTGAGGTGAATTGCGCTGAATTAATGTACCAAACCCTTTTAATAGAATTGTGACACTGAATTTCTCAACCATTGCATTCAGTACATCCAACCTTGCGGTGGCAATATCCACTGATGAAGTTCTCGCTAGTCGAGCCATTTCTCCCGGATGTGGTGTAAATACAACCTCACGTTCAGAAAAGACATCACAGGGCACACAGTCCGTCGCAATCAGATTTGCCACCAGATTAAGCCCGTCTGCATCAATCAATGCAGGTTTAGCGCTGTTCAAAACCTGTATCAATAGTGTTCTCGCCCAACTGTCCTGACCCAGACCAGGCCCAATCACAATAACATCCGCTTTATCCAGTAATGCCGCACTTTGTTCTTCATCCCGAAATCCATGAATCATCAATTCAGGTCGTCCGGATGCAACAACAGGCACAGATGATTCATGAGTCAGAACAGACACCAGGCCAGCCCCACAACGCAAAGCGGCTTCCCCCGCCAGTCTGATTGCACCGGGCATGCCTTTGTTGCCACCAATTAACAGGACGTGACCAAAGTGACCTTTGTGAGCCGATAACGCACGTTGAGGTACTAAAGACTGAATATCATGCCAGGAAAGACTGTCGGTATGAGCGGGAATCTGACGAGAAAAAGCATCATCAATGCCAATACCAGAAAAATGTAATTCACCGGTATAGTCAGCTGCTTCTCCCGTTAACAGCCCTGTTTTTATGCCGACAAAGGTCACTGTTAAATCAGCTTTTATAGCGTGACCGTGGACAAAACCATTATTCGCATCAAGGCCAGATGGAATATCAACGGCTACAACCACCGACTCGCGACGACTTTCTCTCGCTTCATTAACTGAAGTGATCCAATGCTGAAAGGTGGGAGAAACCGTGCCACTGATTCCAGTACCGAGCATCGCATCAATAATCAATGAATAGTTTTCAGGCGGATATGTTGAAGAATCAACACCAGAGAGAGTATCCCCGCCCGCATCATGCCATGCCTGTTGAGCCTTCTTTGCATCTCCAGATAATGGCTTATGATCGGTAACTTGAATAACAGTTACTTGCCAGCCATGCTGTAATGCATGACGAGCAACGATATAACCATCACCACCATTGTTACCATGACCACAAAGAACCAATATTGCGGCTGGCTCAGAAAATTCCTTACTGGCTCGTTCCCATACTGACAGACCAGCACGTTCCATTAATTCATACGAACTAATACCCAATGACGCTGCAACAGATAATTCATTCTGACGAATCTGTTCGGCACGCCAGGTTTTTCGTGGTAAATTTGCCGCCACCATAACGAGCAACACCTTTAATGTAACTGTGACAGATGAAGTTAACTATCGTGATTTAGCTGAAAAAATCAAGCTTTGGGGAAACGAAGCTGGTTTTCAGCAAGTCGGTATCAGTGATATCGATCTATCCAAACATGAAGACCAGCTAACAAAATGGCTTGATGCCGGTTATCACGGTGAAATGGACTACATGGCTGCGCACGGAACAAAACGATCACGACCCGCAGAACTTGTGCCTGGAACGATCAGAGTGATTAGTGTTCGTATGGACTACCTACCACCCGACGCATCCTTTGCCAGAACCTTAAAAAAGAACACCACAGGCTACATTAGTCGTTACGCACTGGGCCGTGACTATCACAAACTGATACGCAATCGATTAAAAGCATTAGCTAAACGAATAGAAACTGAAGCAGGACAATATGGTTTCAGACCTTTTGTTGATTCAGCCCCAGTTCTGGAGCGGCAACTGGCAGAAAAAGCAGGGCTTGGATGGACAGGTAAACATTCGCTAATCATTAATGAAAAAGCGGGATCATGGTTTTTCCTCGGTGAATTATTCATTGATTTGCCGTTACCGGTTGACGAGCCAGTCGTCGAAGAAAAATGTGGAAAATGCGTAGCCTGCATGACTATGTGTCCTACAGGCGCTATCGTAAAACCTTACGTTGTTGATGCCCGACGCTGTATTTCATATTTAACCATTGAACTGAAAGATGCAATCCCCGAAGCGTTCCGACCTCTGATTGGCAATCGGATCTATGGTTGTGATGACTGCCAGTTAGTTTGCCCCTGGAATAAATATGCCTCATTGACAGAAGAAGCCGATTTCAACGCCCGCCCAGGCATTAAAGATAAATCGCTAACTGAATTATTTGCCCTGGACGAGAAAACATTCCTGTCGCTGACAGAAGGATCAGCAATCAGACGAATCGGACATGAACGATGGCAACGAAATCTGGCGGTGGCAATGGGCAATGCATCATACAATGAGAATATTCTTACAGCATTGCAAGGTTATTCAGGTGATAGTGAGCTGGTTAGCGAACATGTAAGTTGGGCTATCTCTCAACAACTGGAAAAGCAACAAGCTGCAACAGCCCCATCCCGAAAAACACTTCGTTTGATTAAAACCATTGAGAAAGGGCTGCCAAGAGACGCGTAACACATTGCCTGGCTATCAGAACCTGTTTATTTCAATTTCTCACTTAACTGAAGCTCAATGTCAGCAAATACCGCTTTGATATCGAACAACTTGTCTTCGCGTGCAATTGAATCCTGAACGGCTTTGTCCAGCGATTCGAAAATGTATTTTTCCTGATCGTCTTCCAGGCCCATTCTTGGGATCTGGATTTCATATTCCATCAATAGCTGGCGAAATATCTCTTCGTTCAATTCATGACTGGTGTTGATGATATTGACCAGCTCGGTGAACTGATCATGCAAATATTGCGTGAAGGAAGTTAGCTCAGCTTTTCTGGTCGCTAATTCCTGCGATGTTTCAAGGAAGCGTAAACTTTGCACTGCTGAATTTGCAATGAAACACAAGTGATCGCGCAATCTACCTGTTAAATCAACGTCATGCTCAGGCATGTTCTTAACCAGAATACTTACCGTTTCAAAATTGAACAGGACACGGCTTTCAAACGTAAAGATTCGTCCTTTGTTTTTCAGTAATTCAAAAAGCTCAATGGTGATGGGCGAACAGACTCCGCGATGAGAAAAATGTTTCTGTTGGCCATTAATCGAAAACTCAACAACACAATTCAGATCAAAAAGTCGCAATGTCGCCAGTAATAACGATGCCAGTTCATTTTCATCGTTAACCGCAGATGATTGCTCAACAAATTGCATGACATTACCAATTTCACTGCTATTGGCCATAGCATTAAATGCAATGTCAGATGCTTGTTGAACCTGAGCTTCCAAATCAGCACGCTTTTCATAGGATGACAGCAAGTTTTCCAGTTTTAGCTGTAACTCTGCACCTTCAAATGGCTTAATTACATAATCATCTCCACCAGCCTGATATCCTTCCAGGCGCTCTTCAAGCGTGCCTCTGGCAGACACAAACATAATAGGAATATTTGTAAACGGTGGCTTTTCTTTGAGGACTCGACAAACCTGATAGCCATCCATTTCAGGCATACCTACATCGAGTAAAATCATATCCGGATTGATACTGCTTATGCGTTCCAGGCATTCAATACCACTACTGACGCTGTGAATATCGTATTTCTCAGCAAGTAACTCCTCGACTATTTCGAGGTTAAATGGTTCATCATCAACCACCATAATCGTTTTTCGTGTCATAACAGATCTCCGGTGTTCCCGTTCCAGATTCTTACAGAGTGCAGCCTGAGCTGCATTATTGGATATAGCTTCAACAACAGACGTTAACGTCGTTGTTTCGCTTATAAGAATAGAGTTAACTATAGACGCAGATGTGAATTTAGCTAATATCGAAAAGCATCAGGATTTCTGTGCTGGCTTCTCTGTCAGAGCAGGAATAACAAATGTAAATGTTGCTCCCTGATTGTCGTTATTCGTCGCATGAATTCGTCCCTGATGTAACTTCATAAATTCCTTACAAATAGACAACCCTAACCCGGTTCCTCCAGCACCATGATCGGTTCTGGAGCTCTGCACAAACTTGTCAAAAATGTTGCCGATTTCCTGGTCAGGAATACCTATTCCTTCGTCAATAACGTTTACTGCCAGCCACGATATTTCCGAAGAATCATGCTGCAACAACAATTGAACTGACACTGTGCCATCCGGCTTACTGAATTTAATCGCATTACTCACCAGATTAACCAGAACCTGCTGAATTTGTTGCGCATCAAACCAGTAGGAGTCGCCTGGCAGTTGATTATCTATGTGCAATACCAGTCCTTTCGTTTCAGCAAGGACGTGCATTTCCTGTTTTAACAGCGATAACACAGCCCGTATTGAATTCATCGCAGGATTAAACGGAAACTGTCCGGCATCCAACTTCGATAAATCCAGTAAATTATTAACCAGACTGAGCAACCGTTCTCCACTCGTCACTATACGATGCTGAAACTTCTCAACCTTTTCTAAGTCTGGTTTATCCTTCTCAATCTGAGTTTCGGTAAATCGGGCAAAATTCAGTATCGCATGTAACGGTGTTCTCAATTCATGAGACATATTCGCCAAAAATTGTGTTTTACTTTGATTGGCTCGTTCAGCTTCATTTTTTGCCAACTCCAGCTCTGCGGTCCGTTCCTGAACTCTAGATTCCAGAATATCGTTTTGCTGTGCTAATAACTCTTGCTGACTTATTAACTGAGAAATATTGCGAAGAATACCTGCATAAACGCGACGACCGTAATAATCGATCACATTCATAGACGCTGATAATGGGATACGCTGGAACCCGTTGTTTTTAACGCGAATACCAATACAAAAACTGAAATGATCAGATTGCGCGAGCATAGCCTCAATGACTGAATCACCATTTTCCATTTCAAAAAACGCATCAATATTCTGAGGCTCTGAGACCTGGGATTTTATGCCGGACAAAGCCTGGCAAGCTCGGTTAGACTCCAGTACATTGCCTGACTCATCAACAACAAAAATACCGTCCTGAGTGTTGTTGAAAATGACTCGCTGTAGAATATCCTGCTCAACCATTGCATCCAGCGAATCCTGTAAACGCGTTAGTAACTTATTATTCTTTTTGCGCAGCCTGATTGTTTCCCAGACTTGTTGAACTGATTGCAGCAAGATGTGTTCATCAACAGGTTTTTCTAACACCTGATCCACACCTTCCGTGATGACATCCAGTAAGGCTGTATGATGCTGACTGGACGTAATCAATATACAGCCACAGTCTTTATGCTTTTTCTTCACTTGCTTCCAGATTTCTGTTCCTGTCGTATCATTCAAATGAAAATCTGCGATAACGATGTCGATATGATCATGGCTATCGATAAGCAAAGCTGTTTCGTCACCACCTGAACAATGAATAACAGGAATATTGGCCGATTTAACAATGCGAGCATTTCGGTTTAACCAGCACACATCGTCATCCACCATAAAGATATGAGGCAATGAAAAATCATCATCACCGGGTTCATAAACCAACTCAGATAATTGAACAGACAGTTCTCGGGTAGAAAAAGAAGGGAAAATAACCGCCGCACCGGGAAGCTGCGACTTTAATTGCATCAAATTGTTGTTGGATTCTTCGTTCTCAACACTGGAGGCCAGAATAACAACGGGTGATAACGTCAGTTGTTCAATCAAAAATTGAACGATAGCGATTGGTGTGTCGTGTCCTATTACGTACAAGTCATACCATGTATCACTGGTATCTTCTGAAGTTTCTTCAGCATCATGCATAGTAACTGCACATCCCTGAAGCGCCAGCAATAACTTCACTCTCATTGCCAGCGTTGAAGCATGATCAATGATCAGGCATTTCTTCGCCATTATCTGCATTCGCTATTAACGTATTCATGGACTTGTTATAGTCCTGCTTACGCGAATCGGCAACTTCCAACACTTCTACACGAATATCATTCGAGAACTGACTCCACCCCGTAATTTCATCGATATGACGAAAACACCCCAGACAAATATCATCGAAGTTAAGGCAGCAATTTCTAACGCACGGGCTCTCTATCAGGCTATTAGATTTTTCAGTCATACTCATATCTTCACCAGGGTACAAGGAACTGTAGCTTACCAGGCAACCGATGATTTTTTAATTAAAATTTTGAATCTTATAATTCAAAATTTCTGAGTAATACCCCAATAAAGGTATAAGAAATGATCAGAATCTGTAGTAATAAATGAGCGAGCAATTGCGGGGTATATTAGAAGGGTAATTCTCTGTGAGCAATAAAACTCGCGTAGGTCGTAAAGTTTTCAGGTATTTCTCGTGACTCGCAATCATGAGACATTCCAAATCTGGCGAGTTCTGTTTTCCAACAATTCTGCTGACAAAACTGTAAAAACACTCGCATGATATTTGTACCGCATGTAGAGCGATGATGCTGATTTTCCTGGTTAAATATCAATGACTGTATCGCAGCTTCATCAACATCACAGGTTCCTCGATCAACGACGCTACAGCTTAATTCCGTACTGAGCACATATAAAACATCATCTCCCAATGGCAAATATTCAAATACAGACAATAAATCAGATGAACGAATATTACCGACAAGGATTGGGAGGATTGAAAAATGAGGAAGGCATAGCTGGAGAAACGGTAATTGAACTTCCAGGCTGTGCTCCATCAAATGGACTAAATCATTTTCTTCAATCCACGGATGTGAACGAGCAAGCTGAATCAGGCTTCTATCAATGGATACATCACCAATAGGTGTTGAAAATGCATCATGCGATGGAATAGCGCAGCCGTTAATATTGTACTTATCAGCAGAACCAATCAGAATCACGCGTCTGAACGTGTCACTCCGGTGTCTCAAACTGCTATATGCTCTGGCGGCAATTTCTCCTGAAAACTGATAAGCAGAATGAGGCACAATTATCGCTCTTGGATATTCTTCAACCGACTTTTCGGCTAACAGCCAGCGGGCCATTGTGTCCATTAACTCATCAGGATTTTCAGGATAAAACAAACCAGCAACAGAGGCGGGTTTGGACTTCATACGCAAGTATTAATCCATCTGTTTATAATGAGCTAAGTATAGAAGTAATTTCCAAATAAGTATTTTGTACGCATCAATAAACGACAAATGTATGATGCGTACAACAGAGAAATATCAGTAACCGACAGATAAAACGATGAATAATTCTATCAAACGTTTTGAATTAATTACTTTTTAGGTTTTGGGATCCATGCCCAGTCATATTTAGCGATCACTGGCTCAATATTATTCTCATCTATTACTTTAACAGTAATCGTAATCTCGCCTTTTTCGGTATTTCGGATCATATTAATTTCTTCATCCGTCAATTCACAGGTTGCTGTCAGCTTACCCGTTGAACGTTTAACGTAATCAATATGCATTGATTTCAATAAAGGTAATCGATCATCCGGCACATGTAAGCCAACCAGGAATCCACTGGCAGTTTCACCCAGCAGCGCCGTCGCAGCCGCATGAACACTTTTTATGTGATTCTGAACCTTCTTACGGTTTTCAATGGATAATTCAGCTTCTTTAAATGTCAGCTTATCAAAACGAATACCAGCAGTTCCTGCAAACTTTACGGCTCCACCAAATATTTTTGAAATAATCGTGGCTCGTAGCTTTCGCGGTAAAATATTGAATCTGGATACTATTTTTCCAAGTTTATTAATGCTTTTCATTATCTGGTCCGATGAGTAGTTTATCGGTATGCTAACGCGACAAATTACAAGGAATCAAGCAATAGACATAAAAAAACCGATGTTGGTACAACCCAACACCGGTTCTCGTATTCAACATTTTCTGGCATTGCTACACGTTGAAGAACTCGTCCTTATACAATTGCAATTCCATAATAGACTCACGAATATCATCTAACGCCAGATGTGTACCCTGCTTCTTCACTTTTTTAGGCAACTCAGGTTTCCACCGTCGGGCAAGCTCTTTGATGGTACTAACGTCAATACTGCGATAATGGAAAAAGTTTTCCAATTCCGGCATATGCATAAACAAAAAGCGTCTGTCCTGACCAATACTGTTTCCGCACAGAGGCGATTCACCCGCAGCAACATATTGTTCTAAAAATGCCATTGTTTGTTTTATGGCATCAGCTTCAGTAAGCGTACTATCTTTAACTTTTTGTGTCAGACCGCTTTTGCCATGTTGGTTGGTACACCATTCGTCCATCGCATCCAACACATGATCAGGCTGATGAATGACCAGGTTTGGTCCTTCAGCCACAATGTTTAACTGGCAATCAGTTACAATGGTTGCGATTTCAAGAATAAAATCTTTTCGCGGATCTAATCCGGTCATTTCCAGATCCAACCACACTAAATTTGAATCACTCAGTGACATAAAACAGCCTTTTCATTGAACCACTTTAGCTCCCAACTCAATGGGTATATCATATATCCCCTGAACTTTAATCATAGTTGTACAAAGACGAATTAAAATAATTCCGCTAAAAAAATGCGATTAATCTTAATATCGTCCTTAAATCAGCTAATTAAATTCAACAGATACACAAGCTTTATCGGGTATTTCGTGAGAATACTCACACATAATCTTACCAACCGACGATTATATAGTTAACAGGATTGACGTGACAAAGAAAAAGAAGTTAAGCAAAGGCCAGTCAAGGCGTATAAAAGCCAATATGCGTAAACGCTTTGAGAATGCCTGCCATCAGGAGTCATCTGTCAATCCATCTTCCAATACTCAACACACTGAAGAAAATCTCTTACCATCTGAAACCGGCATTATTATAAGCCGATTTGGTCAGCATGCAGATGTCGAAGATATTCATGGTGACGTCAGTCGTTGTGATATCCGTCGCACTGTAACGTCTTTGGTTTGTGGCGACAAAGTACTGTGGCGACGTACAAAACATACTGACAGTGAAATTATTGGCGTTATTGAAGCCGTAGAAGAACGCTCTACTGTGCTGACTCGCCCTGACTACTACGATGGCATCAAACCTATTGCCGCGAACATCGATCAAATTATTATCGTCTCAGCGATTCTACCGACATTAACACCTAACATTATTGATCGATATCTGGTTGCAGCAGAAGATGTAGGTATTCCACCGATTTTAGTCATCAACAAAATAGACCTCGCCAACGAAGAACAACTTAAACTGGTTCATCAGCTAAAAGAACAATATGAAAGTCTCGGTTATCCTCTCCACTGTGTCAGCACAGTATCAGGAGAAGGCATGAATGAACTAAACGCCATACTGAATGACAAAGTAAGTATATTTGTCGGTCAATCTGGTGTTGGCAAGTCTTCACTAACTAATCAAATCATGCCAGAACTGGCTATTCCTGTTAAAGATGTTTCTGACGTTAGTGGGCTGGGACAGCATACAACAACGGTTGCTCGTCTTTATCACCTGCCTGAGGGAGGAAAGTTAATTGATTCTCCAGGCGTTAGAGAATTCTCACTGTGGCACCTTGAACCACAGCGTGTTACCTGGGGATTTAAAGAATTCAGAGAACTCGCTTCAGCCTGCAAATTCAGAGACTGTAAACATTTAAATGACCCGGGATGTGCAGTTCGGGAAGCGCTTGAACAAGGCATCATTCACCAGGGACGTTTTGACAGCTATCATAAAATATTGGAATCAATGGAAGAAAATCGTCCCGGTCGTGGGCGTACAAAAGCAATACGCAACAAGACTGACATTTAACTCATATTCCTATAAAATCACTCGACTTTTGAACAAGTGAACAAACTGAAC
Organism: Alteromonadaceae bacterium; assembly: GCA_965656875.1. GTDB lineage: Bacteria > Pseudomonadota > Gammaproteobacteria > Enterobacterales > Alteromonadaceae > CBFHMJ01. Next base: position 184,112 of record CBFHMJ010000002.1, on the reverse strand, counting down.
ACTTGTTCATTTTATAAGATCCCTTTTGCTATTCAGGACGTTATTTTGATCGACAAACTAAAGATCGCGTTGCAGTACGTATTGCCAAAACACCTGGTTTCCAGACTGGTAGGTAAACTGGCTGCTGCCGAAGCAGGTTTCATCACGACTGCTTTCATCAAAATTTTCATTAAAGCATTCAACATTAATATGGCAGAAGCGAAACACCCTTCTCCATCGCATTACAAAACATTTAATGATTTTTTTACTCGTGAATTAGCCGACGGACAACGTCCATTAGCTGAAGGTGAAAATATTGTTTTACATCCTGTAGATGGTTGTGTCAGCCAGGCAGGTGAAATTGTAGACGGCCAACTTATTCAGGCAAAAGGCCATGATTATTCTGCTGCCGCGCTACTGGCCAGCCAAAAAGATGCCGAACTGTTTATGGGTGGAACCTTTGCCACGATCTATCTTGCACCAAAGGACTACCATCGCATCCATATGCCTCTGGATGGCAAGTTAACCAGTATGACTTATATTCCAGGCGACTTGTTTAGTGTGAACCCACTAACGGCTCAAAATGTGCCGGGCTTATTTACAAGAAATGAACGCGTGGTTGCCATGTTTGAAACTGACGCGGGTCCAATGGCCATGGTGCTGGTTGGTGCAACAATAGTTGCCAGCATTGAAACTGTCTGGGCTGGAACCGTCACCCCGCCGGCCGGAAAATCTGTCTTTCACTGGGATTACGGTTCTGACAGCTCTAATCAGATTGAACTTAAACAAGGTGATGAAATGGGCCGCTTTAAACTGGGTTCAACCGTCATTCTGTTATTTGCCAACAATGCGATTGAATTAGCTGACTCGATTAACCCCGGTCAGGTGACACGCATGGGCGAACAGTTCGGACTAACGAAGTAGCTTTCGTATAAATTACAAACTTTTCATCTTAACACTTCGGCTTATTTAGTTGACCCTCAACAAGCCGTCTCATAAATTAATTCGAACCGCTGAAATCAAATGTCTGATAATACTCATTTGATTTCAGCTTTTTATTTAATCACACGTAGTTGTCCAGCTTTGTCACCGACTACCTGAATGCTGTTGTCTATAGAAGTTCTCGTTTATGAATAGTAATACGCAAAGCCTGGTTCTACTTCATGTGTCTATTATCCTGTTTGGTGGTACAGCGTTATTTGCCCGGCTGATTCCATTAAGCGCTTTGGACATCACGGTTTACCGCTCTATTCTTGCATCTGCAACCTTATTTTTTGTCTTATTAGCCTGTCGGAATAAAATCAGACTGGCGTCTTCCAAAGACTATTGGATAGTTGTCCTGCTCGGTGTTCTGATGGGTATACACTGGGTGACCTATTTTCTCAGTATGCAATTAGCCACTGTTGCTGTCGGTATTATTGCTTTCTTTACCTACCCGATAATGACCATCTTTCTTGAACCATTAATTAATAAAACCAAACTTAAGTTTCACGATATAGTCAGTGGGTTCGTTGTTGTCATAGGGATATTTTTCCTGATCCCGGAAGTCAATCTGGAGAATGACGCAACACTTGGCATTTTATCGGCGTTATTTTCAGCATTCCTGTTCACTCTTCGAAATATTCTCCACAAGCGCCACTTTGTACAATATTCAGGTACTCAGGCAATGTTCTATCAAACATTAATTGCCTCTTTAGCCTTATTCTGTTTCATCGATGTTCCACCGCATGAACTAGGCAATGAAAACATTGTATTAGTTTTGATTGCTGGTGTGATTTTTACCGCAGCACCCCATGCATTATTTGCTGGAGCGCTCCGAGCCATTAGTGCTAAGACGGTATCTTTAATTGCATGCTTACAACCTCTCTATGCAACACTTTTGGCAGTTTTAATCCTGAAAGAGTCACCAAACTGGCAAACCATGGTTGGCGGACTACTCATCGTATCTACGGCAATTTTCGAGACAATAGCAGCCTTTGATCAAACAACTGAAACAAAGCCTGAGGATACTGCTAAAGCATAAGTGCTATAACATCATCAGAAGAGGTTTAACATGCTGGTATTTGCTCACCGGGGAGATTCTTCTAATTTTCCAGAAAACACGTTAGCCGCTTTTAACTCTGCCATTCAAAAAGGTGCTGATGGCATTGAGCTGGATGTCTTCACTGTTGAGAATCAATTGGTCGTTATACATGATCAGCTGGTAAACAGGACGACAAATGGCACCGGTTGCATCGAAGAGTACTCGTTAACCGAGTTAGCCAAACTGGATGCCGGACAAGGCGAATCAATCCCATTACTTACTGATGTCATTCCATTAGTTCCACCGGATACATTACTGAATGTAGAATTGAAAGGACATAACACCCTCAGTCCTTTGCTTGCACTCATAACATCAGGGTTGCTCTCGCAACACATAGCGAACAAAACCTTGCTCATTTCCTCATTCCATCATCATTTGTTAAAGCAATTCAACGCTATCCACCCGGACATCAACACAGGTGCATTAACAGCCTCAATTCCTCTTGATTATGCGGCATTTGCGACCCAGCTTAATTCCCATTCTTTACATGTTGATCGAGCATTTGTGGATCAACCTTTCATTGATGATGCACATCGACGCGGACTGAAAGTGTTTGTCTACACTGTTGATCAACCTGAAGAAATAAAACATCTGAAATACATGGGCGCTGACGGCATTTTCGCGAATGATCCTTTACAAGCTTTACAGGTCATAGCCAGCCTTTCTTAACCTTTAATCAGCCGCTTAAACGCAATATCAATGAAGGCCGACACGTTCTGATAAAGTATTTCTTCCCTGATTTCGACTAACTACTCTTTATGCACTATGTTTAATGGGTCGCAGAGTTATCAGGGACTGTTGCTTTATATCGTTGGCGTCAACTGTTGTTGAGACATCCAATAACGCTGTACATAAAGCTCTCTCCCAAGTTATTAACAGCTCCCTGCCTATCTAATAACAACCAGCGAATGGTTTATCGCTGATACCGTGATTCAGGAAACTAGATAATGATTGAACAGGATAAGCACAAAGCAACGATAGAGTGGTGCTTCAGATCAGAAACAGCCAAATTACTTTGCCTGTCTGTCACTCAAATCCACGCCAGCTTAAAAGATGGAAACAACTCTGTTGATACACTTACAGACTCCTTTCAACAACTGGCAAACTTCTGCTACCAGGTAAACAAGCTATCAACAGACAAGAACAATGCAGAAAATACCGCTGAATCCATCCTTGAAATCACAGCCAATATGTCGGAAAAGATCAATGCTGCGATTGTTGCTTTCCAGTTCTATGACCGTCTGAGTCAACGAATGGAGCATGTTGCAACCAGCTTAAATCGATTAAGTGAATTAGTCAGAGACGATGCTCATCTGAATGACCCTAACGGTTGGGGACAACTTAGAGATGGTATTAAAAATTCTTATTCACTCGATGCTGAACATTTGATGTATAAAGCAATTATGGAAGGCTCTACCATTGAAGAAGCGCTGGCAATTTATAATGCAACAGTCCGTGAATCTGAAGCTTCAGATGACATAGAATTGTTTTAGGTGTTGACAAACAGCAGCATGAAATGAACAGAAAGGACGGGAAGACGAAATAAAAAATGATGAAACAGAGGGGATAACAAAGTAGGCAGTTAACTGTCGAACCACCTACACTGAGCTAAATTGCTGGTTTAAGCGTGACCGTGGCTTTCTCCGCAGTTGTCACAATTAGAATTCATGTTGCACAAACGCATATTAGCAATATGAGCACCAACGATAAACATAGCGCCGATAACCGTCATTATTGGCTCTAAATCATCTCCGAATGTATATCGATTCAGATAAACAATTCCACCAGTAAACAGAGAAATAAAAGGATATAACGTTCGATGGTAACGTTGATAGCCTGAATAAAGCGCTACGACACCCAGAATCATGGTCAATGCCAGAATAGTGTGCTCGAAAGCTTCTCCTGCAACAAAACCCAATCCAACTAACGGCAGAACGGGGATCAATACTGGCAACAAAATACAATGAACCGCGCACAATGAAGTAACGGCGATACCAATTTTGTCGAGTAAGTTTTTAGCCAGTTGTTGCAATGGAAACCTCCACGATATCGATTATTGCCTGGAAGAAGTGTCTTGAGGTCGGCTTATAATAGTACATTTTATAGTGTGATGATATAACATTTTATTTTGTCACAAGCACTATAAAGCTAAAGCAGGAACTTTTTTGAGCTTAATCAAGCATTTTCAACCGAGAAACTAATCCCTTCCGCAATCGAAGGCAGTTGCGCAAATAGCATAAACAGACGATCCATTCCCAAAGCAACACCAGCACAAGCAGGCATACCCGCCGTCAATGCATCCAGTAAATTCTCATCAACAGGGTTTACCGACAGATTATTCGCAGCACGATACTCATTGTCTTTGATAAACCGACGACGTTGTTCGTCACTATCCGTTAACTCATGAAATCCGTTAGCCAGTTCGACACCTTTGAAATACACTTCAAATCGTTCAGCCACACGAGGATCATCCGGGCATATGCGAGCAAGTGCTGCCTGTGACGCTGGAAAGTTATAAATAAAGCATGGTTGCTCTTTGCCAATCTGAGGTTCAACCAACGTTGAAAAGATAATTTGCAACAGTTCGTTGTAATCACATTTGTCAGCTAAATCAGCAATGGATGAATGCCGACGTGCCAGCGCTTTCAACGTATCAAAATTCGCATCCAGAGGGTCTGTATTCGTATACTTAATAAATGCATGCTGCCAGGTCATTTTGTCACAATCAGACACCCATAGAATTTCCATCAATAGTGCCTTCATCTCTTCCATCAAATCATGATGATCAAAACCAGGGCGATACCATTCAAGCATCGTAAACTCGGGATTATGATAACGACCAGCCTCTTCATTACGAAAAGAGCGGGCAAACTGAAAAATGGGACCACTGCCAGCAGCCAATAACCGCTTCATTGCAAATTCTGGAGAAGTTTGCAGGAATAGTTTTTTACCCTCACGCCCCGTTCCCGGACCGACATAATGAGTTTCAAAACTTTTTAGATAAATATCACTAACGGTTGCATTGGAGAGGATTGGGGTTTCAACTTCCATAACCTCACGAGCATCAAAAAATGCCCGGATTCGCTTAAACATCGCAGCTCTGAGACGAAGTTTTTCAATTGAAGCCGTCGGGCGCCATCCGGTTATACTCTCCATTGTTATTCCCTGTGTAAAAATGAAAATGGTAATTGGGCACTAAAAACGAAAAAAGCCCAAACCTTCTGGTTCTGGGCTTTTTAAATAATAACTGGAAACGTTATTTTTGTACGCGAGAAACGTATTCGCCTGTACGAGTATCGACTTTAATAATCTCACCGATCTGAACGAATAAAGGAACACGTACAACTGCACCTGTAGAAAGCGTAGCTGGCTTACCACCGGTACCCGCAGTGTCACCTTTAAGACCAGGATCTGTCTCAGTCACTTCTAACTCAACAAAGTTAGCAGGCGTAACGCTGATTGGCGCGTCATTCCACAATGTTAATGTACATTCGTCATTTTCAACTAACCATTTGTTGTTATCGCCTACCGCTTTTACATCAGCTGCAAGCTGCTCGAATGTCTCATTATTCATGAAGTGCCAAAATTCACCGTCGTTATAAAGATACGCCAGTGTAGTTTCCATCACGTCAGCGCCTTCCACGCTTTCACCTGATTTAAACGTTTTCTCTAACACTTTTCCAGAAACCAGCTTACGGATTTTAACGCGATTGAACGCCTGACCCTTACCTGGCTTTACAAGTTCATTTTCGATTATGTTGCAAGGCTCGCCATCAAGTATTATTTTAAGGCCCGCCTTAAATTCATTAGTGCTATAACTAGCCATAAATTCCTCTTTCGTTTATAGGAAGCGTCGACTAAATGCCGGAGATAATACAGAACTTTTCACTTGATGTGCAGAGGCAATGGCAAAAAGAATTGTCCGAAAGTATCACAGAGCCAGAAGTTTTACTGAAACAACTAGAATTACCCCTTGAATCATTTTTACCGGATATCCCTGCCCGTCGATTATTTCCGATGCGCGTGCCGCAATCCTATATCAACAGAATGACACCTGGCGACCCGCAAGATCCGCTTTTTCTTCAGGTTATGCCTCTAAGACAAGAGTTTGAACAACACCCGGGATACATGACTGATCCGCTTGAAGAACAAGACACAGAACTTCCAGGCCTGTTACACAAGTATCGCTCGCGTGTACTGCTAATGTTTAAAACTGGCTGTGCTATCAATTGTCGTTACTGCTTCCGTCGCCATTTTCCCTATGATGACAATCAGATAAACCATAAGACCCGTCAAGCCGTCCTTGACTACTTGAAAAAACATCCTGAAGTAAACGAAGTAATTTTAAGTGGGGGAGATCCTCTCATGGCCTCTGATGAACAACTGTCCCGTTTTATTGACGCATTGACAGAAATCCCTCATATCAAACGATTAAGAATTCATTCCAGACTGCCTGTTGTCATTCCTTCACGCATAACAACCAAATTCGCGTCGTTACTGAGTAATGCACCGTTTAAAACCATTCTGGTGTTTCATATCAATCACCCAAACGAAATTAATGATGAATTAGCTGCTGCGGTTAGCCAGCTACATCACGCGAATATAACCCTGCTCAATCAAGCTGTATTGCTTAAAGGTATCAATGATGACGTCGAAGTGTTGGCTGCATTAAGTGAATTATTGTTTGATAACCGAATAATGCCGTATTACCTGCATGTGCTGGACAAAGTCGAAGGTGCGGAACATTTTGATATGGAAGAGCGGAGAGCAGTGATGTTATATAAACAATTGATGGCAACATTGCCTGGATTTCTGGTGCCCAAACTGGTTAGAGAAATTGGCGGAGAAGCCAATAAAACATTAATCAGCCTGGACACTCAGTGACGCATTATACTTTGATGTTAATGTTGTGACCGGCATTACCTACAGGTGCACTCGGTGCCGACTGAGTGCCAGACTGAATCAGATCAAGCGCAATTTTACCCTCAACTTCTTGCTGGCTTTTTGCCATTTGAGCAGTTCTGACTTCAGCACTGGTTGATGCCTGAGCCGGAGAGTGTGAAGTAGCAGAAGATACATTCATAGTTTGAACCTCCATTACAGTTAAAAGAAAAACGGTTAAAATAACCGTTAACTGTTTAACGACCAGGATTTAAAAACCTTTACCTAAATTATGAAAAATATTTTTTCTCAGTTAGATCAAAATCTTAAAGAGATTTATCAAAAAGCAGTCGATGCAGACCAGCGATTGTTCCAACTAAAGACACAGGGCATGGGTAAATTCTCATCCATATTTCCTGAAAAAACACTGTTTGAAACCAATGAAAAATCCTTCATGCCTTACGTTGAAGAGCTATCTCACAACATTGCGGATTTTAAAGAAGCACCAAATGAAGCAGCTTTAAAGCTCATTCTGCAAAAAATGGCTGAACTCTTTAAATTACTTGAGACATTTAAACAGTTTTAAGCGAATCCCTCGCTGGAAAAGTACGATTTTTGTACTAATCTTTAACAGGGTGCCTGTTTTAAAACGTTTAAAACCATTGCACCCTGATACCCTTTTAAAGTAACAGGTTGAAAGATTAGTATGAATGAATTATCAGTAGCGCAATTTCCGTTGACTGATAGCCGCACTCAATCAAATAATAACCGACTATCACCCACTGAACTTTCAGATGCTCAGCAACGTCAACGGCTGGCTAATCAAAGCGGCGAGAGCCAACAAACTACATCTCAGTCACTGGCTACAGATTCTGTAAGAGTGTCCAGTACAGCAGGCGGTTCATCCAGTAAAGGTAATATGCAGGAGGATGAAGCGCTCAGACTGTACCGACAGATTGCAAGTATGATGTAAGAGACGCAGGCCTTACCCTTCTAACTGAGGTAAAACCGTCTTGCGGAACCAACGCTTCAACATCTCTTTCTCATAAGGAAAGGAATTATTGATGGTATGACCGATTTGAGTCTGGAAACCCATATCTTTCAATTTTTCTGTACCTGCTAATACTTCATTTTTATCCGCATCAAGGATCGTCCACGTAAAATCCATTTTCGGAAAGAAAATAGGTTTCACAACGCGGTAATCTCTGCTCTGAAGTCGATAAGACATCTGAACATCGCCTGCTAAATCCACATCTGTTACCGTAATATTCCACTGATATCCTTCAGGTAATTGCTTACCGAGTCGCTCAAAGTAACCACCCAGCTGTGTCATCACATGTTTGTGATAGCGTGATTTCAGCTCTTCTGCAGGCTGTATATCCGTGTACTCTTCAGGATTTTGCCACTTCACATTGACTGACGCAGCGGCCGCGTTTAGCGAAAATATCGCCCCGATTAAGGTTATAACTAAACGAGTCATATCGTTACCCTCACCATTTGTTTTGATTCTTAGAAGTATTACACACGTTTTTAATACGTACAGTGATTAGACACAAAAAAATGCGGAATGATTTGTAGCATAAGAAAAGAAATGTTCAGAAAGGTAAAGAAGTGTCAATACACTGCAAAGACGAAAAAACCACCGACAAGCGGTGGTTTTTCGAAGACTGAACGAGTCAGAATAGAGGACATTGTAAGAGAATATCTTACATCATGCCGCCCATTCCACCCATTCCACCCATGCCGCCCATATCTGGTGCTGCAGGTGCTTCATCTTTAGGTAGGTCAGTAACCATTGCTTCAGTTGTGATCATAAGACCAGCGACTGATGCTGCAAACTGTAACGCAGAACGAGTTACTTTTGTTGGGTCAAGAATACCCATGTCGATCATATCGCCGTAAGTATCGTTAGCAGCGTTGTAACCGTAGTTCTTCTCACCGCCTTTAACTGAGTTAACTACAACTGCTGCTTCTGCACCAGCATTTGAAACGATTTGACGAAGCGGTGCTTCCATCGCACGTTGCGCGATTTTAACACCATGAGTCTGATCTTCATTGTCACCTTCAAGACCTTCGATAGTCGTAGAAGCACGAACCAGTGCAACACCACCACCAGCAACAACGCCTTCTTCTACCGCAGCACGGGTTGCGTGAAGTGCGTCTTCAACACGGTCTTTCTTCTCTTTCATTTCAACTTCAGTTGCTGCGCCAACTTTGATGACTGCAACACCGCCAGCTAGTTTAGCTAAGCGCTCTTGAAGTTTTTCTTTGTCGTAGTCTGAAGTTGCGTCTTCAATTTGCTGACGAATCTGAGTAACACGACCATCGATAGCTTCTTTATCACCTGCGCCATCAATGATTGTTGTGTGATCTTTTGTGATAACAACACGCTTAGCAGTACCTAAGTCTTCAAGTGTTGTTTTTTCCAGCTCCATACCGATCTCTTCTGAGATAACAGTAGCTGTTGTTAGTGTCGCGATGTCCTGAAGCATTGCTTTACGACGGTCACCGAAACCTGGCGCCTTAACAGCAGCAGCTTTAACGATGCCACGCATGTTATTAACAACCAGAGTTGCTAACGCTTCACCTTCAACATCTTCAGCAAGAATTAAAAGTGGCTTGCCTGCTTTTGCTACACCCTCAAGTACTGGAAGTAGTTCACGGATGTTAGAGATTTTCTTGTCAACAACAAGAATGAACGGAGATTCAAGTTCTACTGAACCGCTTTCTGCATTATTGATGAAATAAGGAGAAAGGTAACCACGGTCGAATTGCATACCTTCAACAACGTCAAGCTCGTTTACAAGACCCTGACCTTCTTCAACAGTGATAACGCCGTCTTTCTTAACTTTGTCCATCGCCTCAGCAATGATGTCACCGATTTCTGAATCAGAGTTTGCAGAGATAGTACCAACTTGAGCAATAGACTTTGAATCTTCACACGCTGTAGACACTGATTTAAGCGCTTCAACTGCTTTTTCTACTGCTTTGTCGATACCACGTTTAAGGTCCATCGGGTTCATACCCGCTGATACTGCTTTAACGCCTTCGTTTACGATTGCTTGTGCTAAAACTGTTGCCGTAGTTGTACCGTCACCAGCTTCATCATTTGCTTTGGATGCAACTTCCTTAACCATTTGCGCACCCATGTTCTCGAACTTGTCTTCCAGTTCAATTTCTTTAGCAACTGAAACGCCATCTTTTGTAATAGTCGGCGCGCCGAAAGATTTGTCAAGAACCACATTACGGCCTTTAGGACCAAGCGTTACTTTAACGGCATCTGCCAGAACATTTACACCCGCTAGCATTTTAACGCGAGCATCATTACCAAAACGTACGTCTTTTGCTGACATTAGAAATTTCCTCTATAAAAGTTGGATAAATTTGAAAAATTTAATTCGAAAAAGATTAGCCTTCAACAACCGCTAAAATGTTGTCTTCACGCATGATTAGATGCTCGACACCGTCAATCTTTTCAGTTTTTTCGATGTAAGAGCCGAATAAAACAACTTCGCCAACTTTTACATCTGGAGTTTTTCTTTCTCCGTTGTCCATTACGCGGCCAGCGCCTACAGCAATAACTTCACCTTTAGAAGATTTTTCAGCAGCAGAACCTGTTAAAACGATACCGCCTGCTGATTTAGTTTCTTCTTCAACACGCTTAACGATAACGCGATCATGTAAAGGACGAATGTTCATTTTCCAATCTCCTGAATTCAATTTGTTGTTAATTCTTCAACAAGTTGTGTTGAAGTTAATTAAGTTTGCAGAGTAAATGGGGGCCAGAAAAATGAACATCAAGGGGGAAAAGAGAAAAAAGTTAAAAAATATTTTCTTATGAGGTGTTTTGCCTGGCTTAATGAAGCCAGGCAAGGAATGAACCGTTAATCTTTCTTTTGGTATTCACCTTCAATCGTAATATGCCCCTGCGAGTCAGTCTCAACTTCAGGATGCTTTGGCGAAGTATGTGAATCAGTGTCGCCACTTGATTCAGAAAAAGATTCTTCGTGGTGTCCGTGTCCACCTTGCTGATAAAACGTGTGACTTGAAAACTGGAAAGATGAACCTTTTGCCATGTTAGCCACCAGCTTATCTTTAAACTGGGCGATAAGTTGCTTGCGAAATGGCGGAGTCAGTAATAAAAAGCCGAGTACGTCGGTAAATATTCCTGGTGTCAGTAACAACACACCACTGACTAAAATACAGATACCCGAAATAATTTCTTCGCCAGGAATTTGACCATTGGCAGCTTTTAGCTGGATATCCCGAACGGCCTGCAAGCCTTGTTGTTTAACCAGTCTGGCACCAAACCAGGCCGTTACGACGACCAGTGCAATAGTCGTCCAGCCACCAATGACTTCACTAACCTGAATTAAAAAAGCGATCTCGATAATGGGCACTATCAAGAACATTAAAAAAAGTGTTCGAAACATGAGTTTTCCTGAGCGTTATTCAATACAACCTTTCGTTATGCAAACGAACAGGCCTTCAATCTAAACATGGCTGCATGTCAGTCAGTTTTCAACAGATATCACCTGAAAAAATCGGCATTCTACGGTGTAAAGTCTTACTTTTCGCGATTATTCACAATATCGAGATACCGACTGGCGAAAAGATAAACCTTTTTTCAGGATAAACCAGCTTGTTGGTATCGTCTTTTACAATTACTAACAAAATCTGAGCAACTGAAATATCTGTGATGACAATCAAAGCAGCAGTGTAAAAACAGAAACTATACTTTGCTATACAGTTTTCATTCTTCAATAATTCAACCAGTTAACTGAAAGACAGCAGAGAAAATTTACATTACCCATCTCTAATGGATACAGCGTATTCAAATTTGAACTAAGCCAAAGACTTTAATTTTTCTTCGGTTAATCAGATAATTATTTGCTGCGCCGAAAAAATAAATCTTTTCGACGAAGTATCCAGGCCTTTGCCCGGTCCTTGTCAGACAGAAATACCCTTTAATTTTCTTTATGTTTTCAAAGCAGGGGCAAATATCGGCGATAACATCCCATATGTTGAAGACAATTGAATATAGCGACAAAGCAATCACGGAATATAAATTATGAAGTCTTTTGTTAACTTGCTCCTGATCAGTCTGTTGATCCTGAGCGCTGTCTTTTCTCAGACAGCAATCAGCGCAGATAATTCAGGATTCAGTTCATCCAGCAGTTCTTCAAACGATCTGTTCAGTTCTCTTTCCTCTTCCCCGGTTGAAGAAGAAACGTTCCTCCCGGTAGATGACGCATTCCAGTTTGACTTCTATCAGGACGGCGACACACTGGAAATCACCTGGATCATCGCTGAAGGCTATTATCTTTACCGTGACAAAATGAAATTTGAACCTAATGGCGCAACCTTAGGTGAAGTTTCTTACCCGCCCAGTGAAATTGTAGACGACGAAATTTTTGGTAAATCTAATGTCTACTTTAAGCACGCGCAAATTAAAGTGCCACTGTCTAATGTCGTTAATAATGCAGAACTGGTATTCAAATATCAGGGCTGTGCAGAAGCCGGTCTTTGTTACCCGCCTCGAAAACAAGTTATTCCACTTATTCCTTCAAAAACATCAGCCGTTGCTGACTCGGGTTCGTCAGAAACGATTCAGTCAGAGCAGGACCAGCTGGCTCAGCAACTTGCAGGCAGTAATTTACTGTGGACCTTGTTAGTGTTCTTCGGTCTGGGTGTTGGTCTTTCTTTCACACCTTGTGTGTTCCCTATGTATCCGATTCTGGCAGGCATTATCGCGGGCCGTGGTGAAGGGCTTTCAGCTAAAAACGGATTAATGTTGGCATTTACTTACGTACAAGGCATGGCAATTACCTACGCAGGTCTTGGTTTAGTCGTCGCTAATCTTGGTCTTCAATTCCAGGCCTACTTCCAGCATCCTGCCGTCCTGGTAAGTCTGAGCGCTATCTTTGTATTGTTATCACTTTCTATGTTTGGCTGGTTTGAAATTCAGCTACCAAGCTCATGGCAAGAACGTTTAACCAACGTTAGTAACAGCCAAAAGGGTGGAAGTTTTACTGGCGTGTTCGTCATGGGTATTCTTTCTGGCTTGATCGCATCACCGTGTACAACAGCCCCACTTTCAGGCGCTTTGTTATATGTAGCAAAAAGTGGGGATTTAGTGCTGGGTGGCATCACACTGTATGTCTTAAGTCTTGGTATGGGTATTCCATTGTTACTGATGGGTCTGTCTGGCGGTAAATTACTCCCACGCGCTGGTCAATGGATGAATATCGTGAAATCTATTTTCGGTTTTATCCTTCTTGGTGTTCCACTTATTCTGCTTGACCGTATTATTGACTTTGAACACACCGTTATTGGTCTTGTTGTTTTATCTTCTGCCCTGGCTGTTTATCTTTACCATATCCGTGCTCAATTGATGTCAGAGACGGCTAAAACTGCCGCCTGGTTTGCTGCCATGGTGTTGTTAATAGGTTCAGCAATGACTGTTCAGAACGTCTTCATCGCGCAACCAGTTGTTCAGCAAGTTTCTGCAGAAGGTCATGCGATAGAAGAGAAAAATGAGTTTATCGATATCACCAACCTGAATGACCTGGACGCTAAGATTGCAGAAGCAGCTGATCAGGGATTACCCGTGATGATCGACTTTTATGCTGACTGGTGTGTTGCTTGTAAAGAATTCGAAGCCTTTACCTTCACCGATCCAATGGTCGAATCGCAAATGCAAAAGTTCATGTTGATTCGTGTCAATGTCACAGACAATAACGACAATGACATTGAATTACTGGAGAATTACGACATCCTGGGATTACCATCGATTTTGTTCTTCTCACCAAAAGAAGGCGAACTGGCACAACTCAGAGTAACAGGCTTTATGGATGCAGAAGCGTTTAACCAGCACCTGCTAACCATTTTATCCAGAAGCTGATAGTTTGCTGTATCCACTCATTTAAGTGACCCGCCTGCTGGCGGGTCACTTTTATCTGTCTCCCCATCCCCCTGTTTAATCGCAAAATGCTTGTGTAAATCTCCTCACCTGCTTTTCTTAGGACTCTAAAGCAACAATAACTCTTCAGGAGAATTTTCATGAAGTTTTCCAGTGTCTGTTTACTTACACTGTCAGGGATCATGAGTTCAGGCGTCATTGCTGAAACGACCAAACAACCACTTACTGATCTCGATTTATTCCAACTGGAATTTGCTTCCGCCCCGCACTTCTCGCCAGACGGAAAATCCATTATTTATACTCGTAATTTCATGGATATCATGACCGACAAACGTCGAAGTGATATCTGGCAAATGACTTCCGAAGGCAAGAATCACCGACCACTTACCAGCGACAAACTCAACGCGGGCAAAGCCGAGTTTTCACCTGATGGCAGCAAACTGGCCTATGTGTCTAACCGAGATGGCAGCAATCATATATATGTTCGCTGGATGGATAACGGCGATGAATTGAAGCTAACCGTACTGCCTTATGGAGCCAGTAATTTATCCTGGTCACCCGATGGTCAGTGGATTGCTTACACGCAGTTTGTTCCGGGTTACAAAAAACCTTATGCCCGTATGCCAGCAAAACCAAAAGGCGCAACCTGGGCCGACAGCGCCGTTGTCGTTGATGAACCTATTTATCGCTTTGACGGCGTTGGTCATTTACCACAAGGCCACACGCAAATCTTTGTTATCCCGGCAACAGGCGGTTCTGCTCGTCAGCTGACGACAGACAATTATGATCATGGCTCTACACTGGCCTGGGCTAAAGATGGTAAATCCATCGTCTTCTCTGCTAATCGTCGCGAGAACGCATATTTTGAACCAAGAAACTCTGAGCTATACCGCATTGATGTAGCGACAAAAGCGATTACTCAGTTAACAAAACGCTTTGGCCCTGATAAATCACCGGCTATTTCGCCAAATGGCAAATGGATCGCCTGGACAGGTTATGATGACAAGGAGTTGGGTCATCAGCTGGATAATATCTACCTGATGAAAACAGACGGTGGTGAAATCAAGAATCTGACCGCGTCCCTGGACAGAGGCATTGCTGGCTTTGAATGGCGTGATGACAAAAATCTGTATGCGATGTATCACGACAAAGGTGATACCAAAATCGCGAAAGTCACGGTAAACGGCAAGGTCACTGAACTTGTCGATCAAGTCGGAGGTACATCATTTGGTCGCCCATATAGCGGCGGTGATTTCACTGTTCATCCAAAAGGTTATATTGCATATACACACGGCACAACTGATCGTCTGGCTGATATCGCAGTAACCAATAAAAGAGGCAAAAAGTCGACCATACTGACCGATCTTAATGGTGATGTTCTGCCTTATCGTGAATTGGCGACTGTTGAAGAAATCTGGTACAAATCAAGTTTTGATGGTCAGGAGATTCAAGGATGGATTGCTAAACCGGCTAACTTTGATCCATCGAAGAAATATCCGTTAATTCTCGAAATTCATGGTGGTCCCTATACCAATTACGGTTTCCGTTTTTCACCGGAAGTTCAACTCTTTGCCGCCGCAGGTTATGTCGTGCTGTACACCAACCCACGAGGAAGCACCAGCTATGGTCAGGCGTTTGCTGATCTCATCCACCACAATTACCCGGGTAATGACTATGATGATTTGATGTCAGGTGTCGATGAAGTCATTAAACAAGGTTATGTCGATGAAGAGCGTTTATATGTCACCGGCGGTAGCGGTGGCGGCGTGTTAACAAGCTGGATCATTGGTAAAACAGATCGTTTTGCCGCAGCCGTCGTCGCAAAACCTGTTATTAACTGGAGCAGTTTTGCACTTTATGCCGACATTTCATTCATGGTTGGTAGATATTGGTTTGGTAAAAATCCCTGGGAAGATCCGGAAGCTTTCTGGGCTCGCTCGCCACTATCACTGGTTGGAAACGTAAAAACGCCAACAATGATGCTAACAGGTGAATCAGATTTAAGAACGCCGATGTCAGAAACCGAGCAATACTTCCAGGCGCTTAAATTACGTGATATTGAAACTAAGATGGTTCGCATCCCGGGTTCATCTCACAGCATCAACAAACGTCCAAGTAACCTGATTTCAAAAGTAAACCACATCATTCAGTGGTTTGATGATCATGGAACTCAGGATGAAAACAGTAACGAAAAGTAATGGTATGAATACCGACTAATCACAGCTGTTTCCCCCATCAGTCAGAGAGTTTGTAATGTGGCATTTCGCCTTGCGGTTACAAGCTCTCTGCCAATATTTTGTTCTGCTTTACCAGTTGTACATAGCGTAAGGCCAGTATACCGCCACGAAAACACATGAAACTCACCAATGCGATCCACAGGCCGTGATTTTCCAGTGACTTAACCAGATACCAGACCCCGAAAAAACCGACTAATGCGGAGACAAACATCCCATTCCTCATATCTGTAGCTCTTGTTAATCCGATAAAAACACCATCAAACAGATAGCACCAGACACTGGCCAGTGGCAAAATAACAATCCAGTGCATATAGGTTTTTGCCGTCTCCCGTATTGCTGGTATATCCGACAGCAAATTAACGATCAGGTTACCGCCGAGTAAAAAAACCAATGAATAAATCACCGCAAATACGATTGACCAACCCAAAGTCTGTCTTACTGCTTCCTGTAACGCTTTAATGCTTTGCTGCCCTTTTGCTTTGCCTACCATCGCTTCTGCTGCATAAGCTATCCCATCCAGACCAAAGGAAATAAGTAACAGGAAATTCAGTAATAACGCATTAGCAGCAACAATATCATCTCCCAGCCTGGCACCATGAAAGGTCATAAAACTAAAGCAAATCTGAAGCATGAGCGTTCTTAATAAAATATCCCGGTTAACGCTTAAAAAGCGTTTAAATCTGGACGTATCTCGAGATAACCCAACGGTAGACCTGTTAAGTGGTAAGTCGTGTTGTTTTGCCGTTTTTGACACCATCCAGAAACCAAACAGCATGCCACAATAGTCAGCAATTACCGTAGCTGTGGCAACGCCTTCAACCCCCATATCCATGCCAAAGACAAGCACCACATCCAGTACAATATTCACAATATTGGTGACAATCAGATGGAACATCGGGCCTTTGGCATTGTGCAATCCTAACATCCAACCAAGGAGTACCAGATTAACGAGAGCTGCCGGCGCACTCCAGATACGAATATCAAAGTAGATTTTGCCGTATTCCTGAACTTCTGCACTACCACCAGCCAGCCAAAACCCTAACTGCTTTATGGGTAATTGTAATACCAACGCTGTAACAGCAATAACCAGAGCCACTATAACACCTTGATATAACGTTGTTATTTGTTGCTGTTTATCGTTTGCACCATAAGCCTGAGATGCAATGCCTGTGGTGGACATACGCAAAAAGCCACACATCCAGAATATAAAGGTCGCGATCATCGAACCGACAGCAACACCACCAAGATAATAAGAATGACTCAGGTGCCCCACAACTGCGGTATCCACTAATGCCAACAAAGGGACCGTAATATTTGATAGAATCATGGGGATCGCAATGCTTAAAAGCGCACGATGTGATGACCAGTTAAGATTTATCATTTATGATTTCTGCTTATGATGAGTTTAACAATCAGAATCTGAGCCAACGTGCCAGACAGCTCATGCCATTACTATTATTTATCGGGGCAATTTTTATTTATGAGCGTATCGCTTAGTCAGTTTTTACCGGGTCGATTACTAAAATCACTAACATCGACCGCCATGGCAATTTATACCTTGGTTGGTACATCTCTCTTTCTACCCGCGGCACAAAGCGCGGTTATTCTACAATACCATCATGTCAGTAAACAGACGCCAGCCAGTACCAGCATCTCTCCAGAAGCATTTAAAACCCATATGGATTGGCTGGCCGAACAGAATTTGGAAGTTGTTTCCCTGTCAACATTACTCAATGCTGTAAAAAGCAATGCTGCCGGTGTCGAAAACATGGTGGCAATTACTTTTGATGATGGGTACTTAAATGTGTTCGATAATGCACGTCCAGTGTTAAAAGAAAAGCAATGGCCATACGCCATCTTCGTTAATCCTGGCATGATCGATCGTCAATTTGGTGATTTCATGACCTGGGAACAGCTACGCACATTGATTAAAGAAGGCGTTGAAATAGGCAATCATACAGGTATGCACCAATACTTGATCCGAGAATATGATGCACTAACCAAAGCAGAACGTTTAAAGCGGATCAAACAGGAAATAGAACAAGCTGAATTACGAATTACTCAGGAAACCCAACAGGCGCACCAATGGCTGGCTTATCCTTATGGTGAATTTTCCATTGAATTACAAAATTTAGTACGAGCTATGGGCTACACCGGATTTGGGCAACACTCAGGCGCCATCGGTCCAACCAATAACTTCACGCGACTACCTCGCTTTCCTGCCTCAGGCATATACAGCAATCTGGAAACTTTATCGGTAAAGCTTAAAAGCCTGCCCTTTGCAATCACAGCACTGGAAAATGCCGATCCAAAAACAATGGATAACAAACCTGCACTTAAAGTGACGATTGATGTTGTAGATTTTGATCAGCGTAACTTGCGCTGTTATGTATCCGGGCAAGGCATGGTTCATCCTGAATGGGTTTCTGATACAAGTTTTATTGTGCAGGCAGAGCATCCACTACCACCTGAACGTAGCCGATACAACTGCACAGCTCGTTCACAAACTAAGTCGGGTCGCTATTACTGGTTCTCACAACCCTGGTTAATGATGGCTCCAGAAATTGACTAGACCGTGATGTAACACCAACTATGATTTAAGCGCCGTTCGCATCAACAAATCGGCTATACGATCCAGCGGCGCAATCTTAGTGGCTGCATTTAATTCAGCGGCTGCGCGAGGCATACCATAAACCACGCACGATTCTTCGTCCTGTGCGATAGTTTTAATCCCACTTTGCTTCATAGCCAGCAAGCTTTGAGCACCATCAGAACCCATTCCTGTTAGTATTGCCGCCGTTGAGTGCATACCAGCAGAATTCATCACCGAGTTAAACATCACATCAACAGACGGACGATGACGATTAACCTTTTCTCCCTGAAATACGTGGCAGTACATACGGCCACTTTTCATTACAACTTCTAAATGATGATCTCCAGGTGCAATATAAATATTGCCCGCTTCAACAGGCATGCCATCCGTAGCTTCCTGCACATGCATCTGACAAGCGCCATCCATACGCTGAGCAAATGAACTACTGAATACTGGTGGAATATGCTGGGTAATCACCACCGGTGAAAAATGTTTAGGAAAACGGGTAATTACTTGCTTAATAGCCTCTGTCCCACCGGTTGATGCCCCAATTGCCACAATAAACCGTTGTTGAAACTTAAGCTGCTCAAGATTTGTTAACGTGCTTCCTGCGCTTTGCTGTGACTTATGCTCCGTTAAACTCCGTACCCGTGATAACGCAGCTGCTCTGATTTTCTCATGAATTTCCTCTCGATAACCGACCAGTTCCGTCTCAACATTCATTTTGGGTTTAGGCACAAAATCAACCGCTCCCAGTTCTAACGCTTCCATCGTTACCGGTGCACCTTTCTCCGTTAATGTTGAAACCATCACAACGGGCATAGGTCTTAACCGCATCAGGTTTTTAAGGAATGCGATTCCATTCATTCTTGGCATTTCAACATCCAGTGTCAGGACATCAGGTTGCAGTTGCTTAATTTTATCTCTGGCGTCGTAGGGATCATCTGCTACGCCAACAACCTTTATATCAGGTGCCTGATTCAATATATCCGTTATAAGTTGCTGGACCAGTGGAGAGTCATCAACAACAAGTACTTTTATTATGCGTGCCATATTATTTCCCTTTTTATTAGAATAGCTCTACATCGCCACTGGAAGATTCCTGATTTTCGATATCATGCATATACTGCGATTCACGCTGTTGAATCGTGTCATTGTGCAAGCTTTGTAGGCGTTTCATTTGCGCCTTCCCGGTTAACGGATGAAACACGACTTTACGGGGGGTATTGCCACCGTAATCACCAGAAACCAGTTCAATATTTTCATTCTTGAGATATTCCAGTACAAAACTGATGTTTCCAGCACCTACATCGCCTGAAATCCCTTTAATAATTTGACCTCCACCAAAAATCTTTGCTTTGAGATAACGACGATTACCGCCATTTTTAAGAATCTCGTTGACCAGGTATTCCATCGCCCAGTTACCATACCGACAGGTATAATCAATGTTGTTCTGCCATCCAATAGAACCATGATCATCACGCTTCAACGGCAACATAAAATGATTCATTCCACCAATTCGATTGCGATCGTCCCAGATACAGGCAGAGATACAGGAACCCAGTACGGTAGAAATCACCTCATTATTGCGCGATATGTAAAATTCACCTGGCAGAATCTTCGCAACCACAATTTTTCTGTGCTTGTCCCAATACCGTTTGATGTTTGAAAATCCGGGTAGCGTATCTTGTAAGTTTTGCATCATTACAATTCCTTTTCGCACTGGTACATCGTTTTACCGAGTGGCCTTAGATACGGATGCCCCTTCCCCACTGATTCAGAATGTCCAATGAACAAATAACCGCCAGGGCGTAACATATCGGCATAACGCTTAAACAAGGTATCCTTGGTTTCCTGATCAAAATAAATCAGAACATTCCGGCAAAAAATCACATCAAATGGCCCTTTCATCGGCCACTTTGGCTGTAAGAGGTTGAGTCGTTTAAAACTAATACACTGTTTTAACTCAGGTTTGACCTGGTAGTTTTCAGCGTCAATACGATCAAAATAACGATCTTTAATGAGGGTTTGCACACCTTCTAAATGATGATCACCATAAACACCGCCCGCCGCCCGGCTCAATACATTGGAATCCAAATCCGTCGCCAGCAGTTTAAAATCCCAGTTCGTCAACGACATATTGCTCATCATCGTCATCATGATTGAATAAGGTTCTTCTCCTGAAGAACATCCGGCCGACCAGAATCTGATTCTTCGATCGCGTTGATGAATCCGGCAAAGTTCAGGAATCACGGTATTTTTTAGAAAATCGAAATGATGTTGTTCGCGGAAGAATGATGTCAGATTGGTCGTCAGTGCGTTAATAAACTCACTGAATTCTTTTTCTTTATGGGATTCCAGGTAGTTGATGTATTCACGATGACTAGATAACCCTAATGCCCTGATTCTTCTGGCTAATCTGGAATAAACCATCTGCTTTTTATGCTCGCCCAAAACAATACCGCATGTCTTATAGACAGTGTCCCGAACAAACTCAAAGTCAGCATCAGTCATGACAAACTCTTTGTTTGCGAACATAAGCGCTTCTCCGAAAATGGTTAGCCCGGGTTTACCGCATATCAGGCTCAGGGAAGGAGAGTAAGCACAGATAAACGTGACTTACTCTCTACACAACGACAATTCAGGTAACAGATGCCGCTAGAAATCTTGCCATTCTTCGCCGTCATCAGCGAAATCAAAACCTCCATGACCACCATTAACCGCAGGAGGTGATGAATGCTGTTGGCGTACAGGACTCATGACCGAACGACTCGGCACAACCGCTGATGCTGTTGTCGGTATAGCATGAGCACTGTCACCCACAGTAAAGAAACTGAGTAACTGTTTCATTGAACGAGCCTGCTCTGCCATTGACTCACCTGCGGCAGAGGCCTCTTCAACCAGTGCGGCATTTTGTTGCGTCATCTCATCCATTTGTGAAATCGCTTTATTAACCTGCTCAATGCCTTCACTTTGCTGGCTGGAAGCAACACTTATTTCGTGGATCATATGAGATACTTTCTCGATAGAATCGACAATTTCCTCCAGCATTTGTCCTGATTCATTCACCAGTAACGTACCATCTTCTACCTTAGTGACACTGTCTCTGATGAGATCTTTAATTTCTTTTGCCGCCGCAGCACTTCGTTGTGCCAGGTTCCTGACCTCGCCAGCAACAACAGCGAATCCACGACCTTGCTCACCCGCCCTTGCCGCTTCTACAGCCGCATTCAATGCCAATAAATTAGTCTGGAATGCAATTTCGTCGATAACACCGATGATATCCGCTATTTTCTTACTCGAATCGTTGATTTCGGACATCGAGGAAACCGCCCGTTCAACAACATCCCCGCCTTTGCGAGCTTGTTCACAGGTCGTTGATGCCAGTTCACTGGCGACTTTAGCACTGTCAGCATTTTGTCGAACCGTCGCCGTCATCTCTTCCATGCTGGAGGCCGTTTGCTCTAATGACGATGCCTGCTCTTCTGTACGTTGACTTAAATCAGCATTACCTTGCGCAATTTCTTCCGAACCCGCTGTAACCGTATGAGCGGCCGAAGATATTTTCGTGACCACTTCTGTCAGTTTGCCTGCCGTCGCATTCGCATCTTGCTTCAACTTGTCGAAAATACCTTCATAATCTTCGACGATCTCTTGTGTCATATCACCATGTGCCATAGCTGACAGTGAATTCGCCGTATTTTCTATAACGCCCTGAGCGATACCTACCAGCTGATTCAATCCCGTCGCCAGACGCAGGAAGAATCCATCTTTGTTTTCTTCGCCAATGCGTTGAGTCAAATCACCCGAGGCAGCACTACTAATCAGATTGTCAATTTCAAGTTCAATCGCAACTTCTTTGGTTCTGTCGTTCCATTCCACGACCGTCCCGATCCGTTTGTTATCGTCATCAATAATCGGATTAGCGACTAGCGAGAATGTTCGTCCACCCACGGTAATTTCTGCTTTATAGGTTGACGTCATTGATTCCAGTAATCTGCGCTGATGTGCCGGATTCTTGTGGAACACATCAATGTTTTTACCCACCAGATTACGACTGTCGAAATTGGCCAGTTCAGATTTAATATCCGACTCAGCCTCATTCATCATGTTATGAATCGATGCATTCATATAAATGATATTGTTGTGATCATCAGCAATCATCGTGTTGGTCGATACATTATCGAGAGCCTGACGTATCCGTTGATTCTCTGCGGCAATCTCTGTTTCTCGCTGTTGCTGAATCAACGCTTCCGTCATATCTTCCCACTCAACCACAGTGCCCAGCCTGTCACCATCATCATCAAATACAGGGGTAGCAATGAGTTCAAAGGTCAACGCACCGAGCGTTAAGCGAGTGTTATAACTGCTAGTCAGGCCAGAAACCATCTGACGCTGATGAGAAGGGTTTTTATGGAAACTATCGACACAGGTTCCAATCAGATTATCGACGGCAAAACCTGGTAAGATGGTTCTTAGCTCCGTTTCATTGCCTTTCAGCATCTGCCTGACGGAGTTATTCATATAAATGATATTGAAGTCATTGTCTGCCATCATTACATTGGCCTGACAATTATCGAGCGCATTTTTTATCCGCGCTGTTGAACGAGATTTTTCCTGTTCAACATGCTGTTGATGCAAGGCATCCGTGATATCCTCCCATTCAACAACCGTTCCCAGCCGCTCTCCGTCGTCATCAAATACTGGTGTCGCTATGAGATCGAAAGTCAGATCACCAACCGGCAATTGTGTTTTGTAACTCTGCTTGAGCGATGCCACCATCTGACGCTGATGAGATGGCTTTTTGTGGAACACATCAACACACGTTCCAATTAATTTATTCATATCGAATTCAGGCAAAACTTCCTGAATATCAGATTCGTTTTTCAGCAACATTTCCCGAACGGAATTGTTCATATAAATGATGTTGAAATCATTATCCGCCATCATTACATTCGCCTGGCAATTATCCAGTGCGTTTTTAATTCTGGCGGTAGAACGTGCAGCTTCTTGCTGCTCCTTTTGTTTTGCCAGTTCAGCCGTCAAATCATTCCACTCAACGACAGTACCCAACCTTTCTCCATTGTCATCAAACACTGGTGTTGCAATCAGATCAAACGTCAATTCCCCCAATTCCAGTTGGGCGTTATAGCTGCGCGTTAATGAAGCAACCATCTGACGCTGATGAGCTGGGTTTTTATGGAATGAATCAACACAAGTACCAATGAGCTTATCAACGTTGAATCCTGGCAACTCTTTCTGCAATGCCGCTTCATTACCGGACAACATTTCACGCACAGAATGGTTCATGTAAACAATATTGAAATCATTATCCGCCATCATCACATTCGCCTGGCAGTTATCCAGCGCATTTTTAATTCTGGAATTCGTCGCAGCCAACTGGTCATCATGACGTTGTTTCGCCAGTTTTTGCGTGATGTCATACCATTCGACAACCGTACCAATCCGGTTGCTTTCTTCATCGAAAACCGGCGTTGCTGTTAACTCGAATGTCAGTGAACCAAGTGTTAGTGTTGTGAAATATGGCTTATTAAGTGATGACAAAAGTTGTCGCTGATGGGCAGGATTATTATGAAATGCATCAACACAAGTGCCGACAAGTGAATCGGGATTAAAGCCAGATACAGCAGCTTGTAATGCGTCCCGGTTACGTTGGAACAATTCGATAGCAGAACCATTCATGTAAACAATTTCAAGGTCGTTGTTCGCTATCATGACATTTGCCTGGCAAACGTTCAGCGCCTGAGATTGTCGAATCAATAACGCTTGATCAGCAGACACCGGAGGCTCCATCATCCTGTCTTGCCTGATGCGTTCAAGAGCCTCTCCGATTTCACCTTCGGTCAACACCTGAGTCTCCCAGTCACTGGCAATCAAGGCATCAATGTCTGCAATCACACTGCTCCATTTGTCTTCATCATCTTCGCCGGGATCAATTTCATTGATAAAATTGTAAAGCACAGCAGTCATGATGGCTGAAATAACGATAAAACCAGCAATAGCCATGTAAGCGGAATTATTACTCTCGAACCCGAGATAACTGATTACGGCAAAAAACACGATTATATTGACAAAAAACGTCATGATTAATCGGCTAAATATCTGCCCTTTTACGACCTGATTCATTGCCCCTCCTTTTGCTTCTGTACGTCAAATAGCGCAATCAAACCGCATGGAGCATGCTATTTACCATCAGCAGTATTATTCAAAATTGATAGGTTAAGACTGGTTTTAGATCCAATAACACCACAAGTTTCTCTTCGATATTGATTAGACCTTTGACAAATTCTCTGTTTTCATTTTCACCAACTTCCGGTGCTTGTCTGGCTTCCAGTTCGTTAACCGTGTACACATCAGAGACGGCATCCACCACAAGCCCAATAATTTTTTCACCTTCTTCCAGCTCGACTTTCACCACAATCACCACAGTAACCGGGCCATATTCAATTTGTTCCAGGTTGAAACGAAGCCGTAAATCGATAACAGGCACGATCGCACCACGTAAGTTCATCACACCATTCACAAATTCAGGTGCATTAGGTATGGCAGTGGTTTTATCCCAACCTCGTATTTCCTGAACACTCAAAATATCCACGCCATACTCTTCACCTGCCATCAGGAATGTCAGGTATTGCTTTTCACCTACTTCAGCAGCACCAACACCCAGATTTATTTTTTCCTGAATCGCGTTATATTCCTGATGCTCCATTCAATTCACCCTGCTTTATCCACGGGCAAGTTAAAGTTCAGCCCGTTGCGCCCAGCCTTTTTTAATCCGGCCAGCTTAATAAGGCCGCTGATATCAACAATTAATGAAACCGTGCCATCACCCAGGATCGTTGCACCGGAAACGCCCTCAACACGCTGAAAGTTAGCTTCCAGACTTTTAATGACAACTTGCTGTTGAGAGAGTAAGTCATCCACCAGCAGTCCAACTTTTCCACTGTCGCTGTCCACAATAACCAGTAATCCTTTATCCAGATGTTTATTGTCCTGGCTGTGATTAAATAAGCGGTTTAACCGCAGAATAGGAATATATTCATCACGCTGGCGTAATATAGCCATGTCACCCGCAACGTGATTGACCTGTTCGATGTTGATTTGAATGGATTCAATGATGTTAACTAAAGGAATGATGTAAACGTGATTATCAACTGTCACCAGTTGACCATCGAGAATAGCGAGCGTTAAAGGCAAACGAATAGTAAATGTTGAGCCTTGTCCCTCTTCAGACATGACCTCAACGGAACCGTTTAATTCCTGAATATTACGACGTACAACATCCATGCCTACGCCTCGACCGGAAATATCGCTCACTTCATTAGCTGTCGAAAATCCGGGTCTGAAAATCAGTTCATTAATATCATCAACAGACAAGGTTTCTTCGGCAGAAATCAGTCCTCGCTCAATAGCTTTGTCACGAATCTTTTCTGAGTTTAATCCTCGTCCATCGTCAGCGATTTCGATCACAATGTTACCACCCTGATGAAATGCATTGAGTGTGACACTTCCAACCGGATCTTTTCCCAACGCTTCCCGCTCCCCCGGTGTTTCCAGCCCATGATCCATAGAGTTACGGATCAGATGAACGATGGGATCTGAAATTTTCTCCATGACTGTTTTATCGAGTTCCGTACTTTCCCCGAAGAGCTTTAATTCAACCTGCTTTCCTAATTTTTGAGAAATGTCACGGACCAACCGGGGAAAACGACTGAATACAAAACTGATAGGAAGCATACGAATCTGCATGACACTTTCTTGAAGATCGCGGGTGTTATGCGCCAGTTGTGCTAATCCCTCATTCAAACTAACCAACGCATTCTCATCCAGTTCACCTTCACTTAGTTGTTGCAACATAGCCTGAGTAATGACTAATTCGCCAACCATATTGATCAACGAATCGACTTTATCAATGCTGACTCTAATCGAGGTATTTTCTGGTTTCTTTGTCGCAGCCTTAGTGTCTTGTGGAGGAGCCGTTTCATCCACTTTTGGCAAAGGTTCAGGTTCAGCTGGTGTTGAAGGTTGCTCAGATTCATCGTTAATGACGAACAATTCTTCAGGTTCATCATCCTCTGCCACTAGAGGCTCAATAGTTAATTCAGACTCATCAACAACCCATTCAAAAATCTCTTCGATACGAGACTTAGATTCTGCTGTTGCCAGTTTAATTGACCACGCAAAGTAGCAGTCATCCGGGTGAAGATGTTCTGGTGTTGGAAGACCATCGCAATGCGCATTGATAGTAACGTCGCCAAGATCTGCCAACTCCATGAACATATAAAGTGGCTCATTCCCCGTCTTAAACAGGTTTTCGTCAGGCTTGAAATAGATGGACCAAATGGTGTTATCGGAGACTTCAGATGTAGAAGCTTCATCAACATCTGAACATGAATCATGTGAAGTATCGTCCGTTGATGAGGATTCTGACGATTGCCCTTCAAGAATAGCTTCATATTCTTTTATAAGTTTGTGAGATTCTTCCGTATCGACGGGCATTTCCTGCTGCAGCGAGGTCAATAACCCGCGTAAACAATCAACTGATTTAAGGAGTAAGTCGACATACTCAGCGATCAACTCCCTGCGTCCGTCTCTTAGCTGATCAAGTAACGTCTCAACAACATGGGTGAAGTCTGCAACATCGGTAAAGCCGAACGTGCCACTGCCACCTTTAATCGAGTGAGCTGCGCGAAATATCGTATTGAGAGTTTCGCTATCGACATTGCCTGGTTGCAATACCAACAGCTCTGACTCCATAGTGTCCAGCCCTTCAAAGCTTTCTTCATAGAAAACATCGTAAAACTGACTAAGATCAGTGCTCATGCTGCCCTCCCAAATCCCCGGGTTTAACGGGCAACTTTATTAATTACAGCAAGCAATTGATCAGGATTAAAAGGTTTAACAATCCAGCCGGTCGCACCAGCCGCTTTACCTTCCATTTTTTTATCCATACCCGATTCCGTTGTCAGCATCAGCATAGGAACAAACTTGTATTTAGGCAGGCTCCTTAGTTCCTTGATTAAAGTAATACCATCCATGTTCGGCATATTAACGTCTGAGATAACAACATCGAATCCCGTGTTCTTTGCAATTTCCAGCGCTTCAACGCCATCTTTAGCCGCTTCGACTTCGAATCCTGCTTTTTTCAATGTGAAGGTAACCATTTGCCTCATTGAGGCGGAGTCATCCACTGTCAGTATTTTCGTCATCTTATTTTTCCTATTACTCGTTCGTTACAGACAAATCGAGAAAGTCACTGACGCCAGTCATTCTGGCCGTTGATTTCAATACTTCACCGGGTTCCCGCCAGTGAATTTTTTGTCCAACGGACTGCAAACCTTTCTGAATAGAGCAAAGAAGCTGGATCCCTGATGTATCCATTTTTATTACGTCTGAACCATCAATCACAATGACTTCTTCTGTCTTCAAATACTCTAAAATTTGCTGATGGAGATCGTCTATGTGCTGGATAACCAGCTGTTCGGGAAGCTTAAACATGGTGTCCTTTCGCGCTTATCATTTTGCTCTTGGTTTGTTCACAACTTGAGTTAAGTGTAGACCATAATTAAAAATGCAAAGGATTAAGTGGTGATTTTTTTGACGAGCTAATAACAACCATCGTACCGAAAGAACAGGCAGCAAATCCCTGTTTAAAATCTGAATAATTTCAGCAAATTACTGAATTTTTCTGTCAGGTATGTTGATCGTTAAAGATATTCTTCGAAACGTTTTGACTAAACGGACGATGGGTTTCAATGATGGGATTCTGGTGCCAGTAATAAACTGACACCAATAGAGAATAAAGAGTAAATAGTTACTGATTGTGGATTGCCAGCAAATCGCTTAACAAGTCGGTCATATTGACGACGGGAACAGCACCTTTTTTGATTTCAGGTTTAAACATCGCCTGAAGATTTCCGGCCGGATTTAATAATGAGATAGATGCACTGTGATCAACTGCATACTCATTTCCAGCTTCGGTATCATCCACCATGGCATACATCAGGCCCAGATTTCTGACAAAGGGGTATAACTGCTTATGTTCAGCGGTTGCCGCAATAAATTCTTCATTAAAGTAAGCCGTATACTCTTTCAATCTTGCAGCATCATCTCTGGCAGGATCGACAGAAATAAAAACGATTTGGATATCATCAATACCTTCTCGTTTTATCTTTTTATCCAAATTAGCCAATTTAGCCAGAGTCATCGGGCATACATCAGGACAATGAGTATAACCTAAGAAAACTAAACTCCATTTCCCTTGTAAAGCAGCCCGATCAAACGGCTTATTGTGTTGATCAATCAACTCAAAACTGTCCAGTTGTCTGGCAGGTTCGTAATACCTGGCCTTTAATAACTCTGGATTAAACGAAGCTTGTTTAGCCAGAAAAATTCCAGCCACTAATGCAACAACAGCAACACAAAAGAGTAGAATTCTGGAACTGTTCAAAGCGTTATTTTCCAATAATGATCAACAATTAACACGACGAATACCAACATGAGGTGAATAATAGAAAACTTAAACATACTCATGGCTGTATCCTTATCAGCGTCATATTTTAACTTCCACGCATACCACATAAAATAGCTGTTTAATACGAAACTGCTGATTAAATAAATCAACCCGGTCATGCCGACCAGATACGGTAAAAAGCCAACAACTTGTAACAACAGGGTATAGAGTAATATAGATGTTTTAGTGAATTCGATACCGTGTGTGACAGGCAACATTGGCATATCGACACGAGCGTAATCGTCACGACGATGAATCGCCAAAGCCCAAAAATGTGGTGGCGTCCAGGTAAAGATAATCATCACCAGCAACAAAGCATGAGAATGAATCTCCCCTGTAACGGTTGTCCAACCCAACAACGGCGGCATAGCCCCTGCAAGTCCGCCAATGACAATATTTTGCGGCGTAGCTCGCTTCAGATACATGGTATAAAACACCGCATAGCCAACAAGACTCGCTAACGTCAACCATGCGGTCATCCAGTTAACCCACAACGCCAGCATTAAAAAACCAACAACCGTCAGTAAACAAGCAAAACCCGTTGCCTTTGCTATTTCTATTCGTCCTTTAGCAACAGGCCGGTTGTATGTTCGAGCCATTTGAGCATCGATACGGTAATCAACAACATGGTTAAATGTTGCAGCTGCACCCGACAAAATACCAATACCCAGCAAGCCTATTGTCATTTGCATTAAAGAAGCACGTTCTGGTGTTGCGAGTATCATGCCGACCCACGCAGTTAAAACCAACAACGCAACCACTTTAGGTTTTGTCAGTTCAAGGTAATCACTTGCGATTGAACGCATCGACTTTCGTTGTGTAGCTTCAGCAGCTAATTGCATAGCAACCCCTTATGCCTTTCTGGCAATGCTGTAAATGACAGTACTCAGTACCATCGCCAGTACAACAGCAACAAAGTTATGAACAACAGCAACGGAAATCGGTAGTTTTAACACCACGTTGCCAACACCCAATAAGAACTGAACCATCACGGTCAGTCCCAGAAGAAATGAAAGACGTTTAAAGAAAGGTGTCATCGCTGCAGCATTTAACTTAGCCGCCAACCACAATAAATAAACCACGGTGATAACAGCGCCAATACGATGTAACACATGGATCGTCATTCGAGCATCGTAATTGTGAGCACCAAACTCATAGTTATCAGCTTCTGGGATGCTAAATGCACCAGACAGCGTAATCTTTTCCATCCATTCGCCTTCACAAACCGGTAGCTGAGTACAGGCAACTGCGGCATAGTTAGCTGCAGTCCAGCCTCCCAGCGCTATTTGAGCAATTAGAATAATCAAGCCAACTAATGAAGCCGTTAGCAATGGACGAACACTAACGTCCCCACCTGGCACCTGATAATCCGTGAGACGTAAATACAAAACAAATAACAGTGTTAACGTTGTAAAACCGCCCAATAAGTGCCCCATAACCACCAAAGGCATTAGATTCATCGTAACCGTCCACATGCCTAGTGCTCCCTGGAATAGCACCAGTGCAAGCAGAAACATCGGGAGTTTTTTCGGACCTTGTTCACGTTTGCGCGTTATCGATCCGATGAAGATGACCAGGATAAGAAAACCGAGAGTTGAAGCGAAATAGCGATGGATCATTTCATTCCATGCTTTATGAGGTTCTACGGGACGCTCAGGATAAGCGGCTTCAGCCAATTCAATATGTTCAGCAGTTTCAGGAACTGTGATAAAACCGTAGCAACCCGGCCAGTCAGGACAACCAAGCCCTGCATCCGTTAACCGTGTATACGATCCCAGCATTACCACCATGACAGCCAGAGCGACGGCTGCCATTACGACTTTTCTTAGTGTTTTATTTGTCATTGTTTGCCTCGGTACTTCTTGTCCGGTTGTCGCAACACTGAGTGACTACATGCGGCTTCAGACTTATTGTTTTATCAACGTTAGTGCTCCATTACATGGTGTGTTAACACCACAAATACTGCTCTTGTGACCAATGCGTTCCTTTAGACTCATGTCTTACGCACGGGAATATTTAATAAGCCGCTTCACATCTGCCAGCACATCTTTCACTTTAATGATCATGTCCTGGCGATCAGCTACGCCTTCATATTGAAGAATGACCTGACCAAAAGGATCAGCCAGATATAAATGCTGACTGTTTAATCGTTCGATCTGATTGGTTTCACTGTTTGTGGTCGGAAGAAACATCAACTCAGGATATTTCTCGATATATGCATCGGCGTCATGGTTTCCTGTCAGTACAACAGGTCGAACATCACCCTGTAATTTACCCAATGCTACGTATCCCTGACGAAGTACGTACAGCATGTTGTCGCAATATTGATCGCAGGTTTCAGGCAAGACATACACCATGTTCCAGTAACCTTTTTTCTCATCCATCGCCGGTAAATCTGCTAAGCCGACTTCCATTGATAAGAATTCACCTTTATTGGTTTGCCCTGCGTTATACAATTCAAACTTTAATACGACCCAGGCAAGCAATGCCGGTAATACGAACATACCTAACACGGCCATCATGGCTGTTTTCGATTTCATGGTGTCTCCTGATGCTGCTTTTCCCGGCTTGCCACGATAAAAATTATCAATACACTGGCAGCGAGTAAGAACCACTGCATGGCATAGCCTCTGTGTTTCTCCGGCTCCATAACAACCGGATTGTAATGATAGATATATTTCGACAGTAACAAGCTTTGGTCTGTAGATGCTTGCTTAATCCCACTGTCACTGTTCAGCAAAAAAGTAACTGGCATGAATGATTGCCCATGGCTCGCTTTAAGCCAGTCGAAATCAACTTGTTGAATTCTTTTCGGCCATCGCCTGTCACTTTCCTGAACATTCGATAACGTAATGGTTTGCTTATCTTCCGACTTAACCATTAATTCGAGTGAAAACTCACCTTCCGGTATTGAAACTTCAGGCAATACTTGTCGATTACCATAATCTCCCTGAATCCAACCAAGATTGACGAGTAAGTGAGTTTTTTCATCACTAGGCTGAAATGCCACTAACACGTCATAACCCGGCTTACCCTTAACAATCTGGTTATCAAGCAACCATGCTTTTTCAGGTATAAACTGCCCGGTTACCGACACTAATAAACCGGTCGGATCGTATTTCTCGATAAAAGATGCAAGCTGGAACAGTTCAATAACACCCTGTTTCTGTAGCTGTTCTATATGAGCTTTTCGTTCAACTTTCTCTTCAGCTCTCGTGGTTTGCCAATATCCGAGTCGGAACAAAATGGCAAAGGCAACCAATGTAACCGTCAGAGGAATCAATCTAATGTTAAAAATGTATCCAGACAGTTTTATTTTCACTGTTTCTCCATTACCCTTCTTCAACCATCAAAAACCACTGCGAAACATAATTTAAAAATTTTTCGCACAAGAGAATAACAAATTAAAAGAAGTGAACGGAATTATGTTGGTAAAAATAATTATTATTGCGTTACTACTCTTTGTCGTTTTCAACTTGTTCAGAGCTTTATTCATCATGTTGAAAAACGATCCAGAAGGGCCAAATCCTTCAACATTCCTTGGTCGACGGGTAATATTTTCTGTCGTCATTCTCATGTTGATCATTGTGGCAATCGCTACAGGTATCATTACACCTAATGCATCACCGCTCTGAACTTGCTTGTATAACCACCCTGATAAAAACAGGGAATGAATACCACTTTGGTTATATAAACAAATTCCCTTTAGTATTAAACAGTTAAAAGTCCACAAATTAACAACAACACGATTAAAAATACAAAAAACCCGGATGCAGTAACTACATCCGGGTTCGCTGTATACGGCTTAAAGGATATAAACAAAAATAAATAATCCCAGCCAGACCACATCAACAAAGTGCCAGTACCAACTGGCGGCCAGGAATGCAAAGTGATTCTCTGGAGTGAAGTGCCCTTTCAATACTCGTAAGAATACGAAGAATATAATGATAGTACCGAGTGTTACGTGCATACCGTGGAAGCCAGTAAGCATGAAGAACGTACTACCGTAGATACCACTATCCAGTTTCAAGTTCATATCACTGTAAGCGTGCATGTACTCAAGAACCTGTAATGCCATGAAGCCAGCACCCAGAAGAATAGTAATCGCCATGAATAGTTTGATTTTGCCGCGTTCAGCTTTTTCCATCGCAACATGAGCGAAATGAATGGTGACTGAAGACGTTAACAGAATAATGGTATTGATTAGTGGTAGGCCACCCCAACCCATTGCTGTTGTATCGCTTCCATCAGGCATTTTTACTAATGGCCATGTAGCTTCAAACGCAGGCCATAAAACCTCGTTTGTCATTGCATTATTACTTGATCCACCTAACCACGGCACCGAGAAAACACGAGCGTAGAACAGCGCACCAAAGAAAGCTGCAAAGAACATAACTTCAGAGAAAATAAACCAGCTCATTCCCTGACGATAAGAAACACCCAATTGCTTGCTGTAAAGGCCGCTCATTGATTCATCGATTTGATTCTTGAACCAGCCCCAAAGCATATAGAAAAGAATTGCCAGACCAGCAATCAGGATCAGATGTCCATAACCACTGGTTCCGCTTGAAATCTCTTTTACAAATGTACCGGCACCCAGAGCAACAAAGAATAGTGCTACTGCGCCAACAAATGGCCAAGGACTTTCTGCGGGAACGTAGTACTTTTCGTACTGTTCGTTTGTTTGTGAAGACATTATCATTCCCCGGTTGAAGTAGCGGTTGATTCGCTTGAAGCGGCCTCTGTAATGTCAAACATTGTGTACGACAACGTTAACGTAGAGATATCTTCTGGCAAATCAACATCAACATAAAATGTAAGCGGCATTTTCGCTTCTTTACCAGCCTCCAGCGGCTGGCGGTTAAAGCAAAAACATTCAATCTTATTAAAGTATTGCGCCGCTAAACCAGGAGCAACAGAAGGAACGGCCTGTCCAACAGTATCTTTTGCACTGTTGTTTTTCGCGTAAAAATTTACCAGCTTAACTTCGCCTGGATGCACCTGAATACGACGTTGTTCCGGACGGAACTCCCAGGGCATATCTTGATTTGTACGCGACATAAATTCGACCGTTACCAGTCGCTCCTTGTTAATCCGAACATTCTCACCTGATACAGCTTCAGTCGCTGTCTTACCATTCAATCCCGTCACCTCGCAGAACACGTCATACAAAGGAACAAGAGCAAAACCAAAGCCGAACATACCAATAACAATGACGACCAGTTTTTTGATTAACGCTGAATGATTTGTGGTTGATTGCTGCATCAGATTATCCGAATTAATTATTTAACTTCTGGTGGTGTATCAAATGTGTGGTAAGGCGCTGGAGAAGCAACTTCCCACTCAAGACCTTCTGCACCTTCCCACGTTCTTGCTGGCGACTTCTCACCACCTTTCGCACACTTAATAACCAGTGCAAGGAAGATTAACTGAGAAAGACCGAACGCAAATGCACCTACTGTAATCACTGCATTAAAGTCAGCGAATTGCAGCGCGTAATCAGGGATACGACGAGGCATACCTGCCAGACCAACAAAGTGCATCGGGAAGAATAGAAGGTTGACTGAAATCACAGAACACCAGAAGTGCCACTTCGCCAATGTGTCGCTGTACATGTTACCTGTCCATTTAGGCAGCCAGTAATAAACAGCGGCAAAAATAGAGAAGATAGCACCACTCACCAGAACATAATGGAAATGAGCAACAACAAAGTATGTATCGTGATACTGGAAGTCAGCAGGCGTGATAGCCAACATCAGTCCTGAGAAACCACCAATCGTGAAGAGAACAATGAATGCCAGAGCAAATAACATTGGCATTTCAAACGTCAATGCGCCTTTCCACATGGTTGCAACCCAGTTGAAGACTTTTACGCCTGTTGGCACCGAAATCAACATCGTGCAGTACATGAAGAATAGTTCACCGAACAACGGCATACCTGTCGTAAACATGTGGTGAGCCCAAACGATGAATGACAACAACGCGATAGAAGCTGTTGCATAAACCATTGATGCATAACCAAACAGTTTTTTACGAGAGAATGTCGGTACGATTTGCGAGACGATACCGAAAGCAGGAAGAATCATGATGTAAACTTCAGGGTGTCCGAAGAACCAGAAAATATGCTGGAACATTACCGGATCACCACCACCTGCAGCATCGAAGAACGATGTACCGAAGTATTTATCTGTCAGAACCATTGTTACCGCACCAGCCAGTACAGGCATTACAGCGATAAGCAGGAATGCTGTGATTAACCATGTCCATACGAACAATGGCATTTTCATCAGCGTCATACCCGGTGCTCTCATGTTCATAATGGTAACGATAACGTTGATCGCACCCATGATTGATGAGATACCCATGATGTGAACAGAGAATACAAATAATGCTACAGAGTCATTAGCATAAGTAGTAGAAAGTGGCGCGTAGAATGTCCAACCAAAGTTAGGACCACCGCCTTCCATGAATAACGACATTAACAAGATGCTAAACGCAAAAGGAAGAATCCAGAAGCTCCAGTTATTCATTCGAGGTAATGCCATATCCGGCGCACCAATCATTAATGGCACCATCCAGTTTGCTAACCCGGTAAAGGCCGGCATTACAACACCAAATACCATGACAAGACCGTGAACAGTCGTCATCTGGTTAAAGAAATCAGGATCAACAATTTGCAGACCCGGAGTGAATAGCTCGGCTCGGATAACCAAAGCCATTGCACCACCAACAAACAACAAGATCAGTGACATAATTAAATACATCGAACCAATATCTTTGTGGTTTGTAGTGTACAACCAACGTTTTATGCCCGTTGGCTTGTGGTCGTGATGATCATCGTGTGACATGTCATCAGTAATTGCAGTCATCTCAAAGCCTCCTATTGACCACCGGCTGATTGAACATCAGCGGCCTGAACTACATCACCAGTATTGTTATCCCAGGCATTACGCTCATAAGTAACAACTGCTGCAATTTCTTTAAGGCTTAGCTGTTTACCGTAGCCCTGCATTGCAGTGCCGGTAACACCATTTTTAACAACTTCGATGTGTTTCGTTACGTCGCCTGTTGCGATAGCGCTGCCTTTCAGACCCGGGAATACGCCCGGAAGCCCCTGACCATTTTGCTGGTGACATGCGGCACAGTTTGTCATGTAAACTGTCTCGCCCAGCGTCATTGCCTCATCCATTGTCATTGCACCCGCTAACGCCGCCTGCTCAGCTGCTTTAGCTTGTTCTAATGCTGCTAGCTGGCCATTTACCCACTTGTCGAATTCTTGTGCTTCTTTTACTTCAACAACAACAGGCATAAAGCCGTGGTCTTTACCACACAGCTCAGTACACTGACCACGATACGTGCCTGGTTTGTCAACCATAGTCCACGTTTCGTTAATAAAGCCCGGGTTTGCATCTTTCTTCACGGCAAACTCAGGTACCCACCATGAGTGGATAACATCATCAGACGTCAGTAAGAAACGAACTTTTTTGCCCGCCGGGATTACTAAAGGCTTATCAACTTCCAACAAATAGTTTTCGCCCTTGGACGCTTTATTCTCAATTTGATCTTTTGGTGTTGATAGCAAGCTGAAGAATTCAATGTCGTGGTCAAAATATTTGTAATGCCACTTCCACTGAGAACCAGTGATTTGGATCGTCAAATCTGCATCGCTGGTATCTTCCATTGCGATTAGCGTTTTAGTAGCCGGAACGGCCATACCGATAAGGATAAGGAAAGGAATAGCAGTCCAAATTATTTCTACTTTGGTGCTTTCGTGGAAAGTTGCTGGAGTTACCCCCTTTGACTTTCTGTGGTGGATAATGGACCAAAACATGGCGCCAAAAACGACAAGACCTATTAAACAACAGATGATTAAGATGGTCATATGAAGATCATATACCTGACCACTTATATCAGTCGCCCCTCTGGTCATATTGAGAGGCATATCCGCTGCTACAACATTGTTCGCCGCAAATAAAGCTGGAATCAGCCAGCCCTTGTTTCGCGTTAAAGTCACGAGAGACATCTCCTCTGTCTTTGCATTGCAAATCACAGAGCTGGCATTTAGCACGTACACCATACCTCGCGTAAATACTTGCTCTGCTCAGGTTTAAATGGCTCAAGCCCACGTACCGTAAGGTCTACAAGCCTGGCCAGACACCTCCATTGGCAGTCACAAATATTCTACCTTTAGAGGTATTGCTTTTTATTGTTTATCTAGCACGGTGCAATAGGGTACCGAAATATGTTGAATAGTCCAACAATAAAGTAAATAAAGTGCAAAAAAATTACTGATTATGGGATAAATAAGATGTTAAAGGAGTAATCAACAAAGTATGGAAGCGGCGGTCGGTAATATAGTTAACAACTTTCCTGTATTTGGTAAAGCCCTAATTGAGGTAATAAACATAATTCTTTTATTTTTTAATAAGATACAATTAACCTCTTTAAATTAGTGGTTATAGTTCGCATCCAGAGAATAAATTTTTCATTCCTGAAAAAGTTACTAATTAACGCCACCAAATACTGCAATAAGCCCACAAGATAAGTATATATATTGGCAATTTTTCGAGCAGTATGGAGTAAGGGCAAACAAATAAGATGTTTTCAAGCGTTTAATATTCAATCAATTTTGACTGGTTTTTACCTTAATAAAGTCCATAAATTTAGAATATGATTAAAAATCAAACATATACCAACCAGAACTTGACGACGCGAAATCTCATGTGGATTAATTAATCAGGTAGCTATGTAGGAATATTATAAATTACTACCAAAGTAGTATATTTACTCTAATATATTGAATAGGCGAGATTTTCCCAATAAAGATCCACACAATGGTGTACTTTGCTGCTGTCATTAATGAAATATCATTAATGTCTTACCTGGCAGAAATAACAGTTAGCAGGCTAAATATTGTTGTTCACGACATCTGTCGTTCCTGAATAAGGATTGATACGAATCATCTTTAAGACTGAGTTTGGGATTAGGCTGGGTTTAGGACTGGGTTGTTTAATCACCACAAGAAAAAGAAGCCATGCCGAACAGGATAGATGATTTTCACATTCTGTCTTTATTAGAGAGCAACAACCAAAGTTATAATTGATTGGCAAGTAATGGCGATAGAGGATAAATCAGAGATTTGTTAGCGCGGTCGTGTGTGAAGCTTTTAAAGCTCCACACAACAAAATAGACAGCAAATCTATAGCATTAAATAAAGGTATTACATCCAGTCTGAACTTCTGATCACACCGACAGCGATTCCTTCGATTGCAAACGCCTGGCAACTTAAATCAACTTCGATGGTATTGAACTCTTCATTTTCAGCATGTAATAACACCTTATTACCACTATGCTCAAAACGCTTCACCGTAACATCATCTTCGACTCTGGCTACAACAACCTGACCATTGTCAGCAGTTTGTGCCTTATGTACAGCCAGTAAATCACCATCAAGAATACCAATGTCCTTCATACTCATTCCGTTGACACGCAGCAAGAAATCGGCCGATGGACGGAATAACCCTCCATCTACCCGGTGATAAGACTCAACATGCTCTTGCGCCAGTATAGGCTCACCTGCTGCAACCTGACCAATTAACGGTAAACCTGACTCCACGGGCTCAACGCCTCCTGGAATACGAATGCCACGCGATGCTCCGGGTACAATTTCAATGGCACCTTTTTTAGCAATAGCCTTCAAATGTTCTTCAGCTGCATTAGCTGAACGAAAACCCAGTTTTTTTGCTATTTCAACACGCGTTGGTGGAACACCAAACTCCTGAATATGATCTTTGATCAATTCGACAATTTCGGCCTGACGTTTTGTAAGTGGTCGCATCGTTGTCCATCCATACTGGTTGTTAATTCACTGTTAGTATATACAGCAAAAAATATTAGGCAACGAGTTTTTACAATCTAATCATTGATCAGGCACAGGCTCCCACTCAGAATCACCGTGTAAGTTAGTTATCTGATCACCCTTTCCGTGATATTCTTAGCGCCTTTTTTGAAACCTCAGAAAAACAAAAATTTTTATGACCAAAGTCGGTAAATTGCTTAAAGCGTTGTTAAGCGCCCCATTAAAGTTTCTTACACACTCAAGAATTATTCCTGATAACACATTAAGTGCTCTCAAGATCAGCCCGGATGAACAACTGGCATATATTATTAAAACAGATTCAGTCAGCGACAGAATCATGTTAGAGAAGGCGTGTAAAAAATTAGGTTTACCGGCCCCAAATCAAACCATCACCTCAAATGGGAAGTCGTTCGATAACACCTGGTGTCTTGAAAATCCGGGTTCTATATTACTTTCCGACAAACCAACTAATGCGATTGCAGATGGCTCACAACTACTTCAGGCTCACAGAGATGACCCTTCTCTTAATGTAAAACTGATTCCTGTAGCTATTTTCTGGGGACGAGATCCCAAACGCGAAACCGGTAGCATTAAAGCGATTATTGCCGACTCAGAATCACCCAGCTGGCTCCGAAAAGCATTCATCGTAATGACCTCTCTACGACACAATTTTCTACGATTCAGTCAACCTGTATCTTTGCGCTACATGGCCGACAATCACGGTGCCGATGAAGCAACTGCTCACAAACTAACTCGAGTAGCCCGATTCCATTTTTATCGTCAAAAACTTGCTGCAGCAGGCCCACGTCTGTGGTCTCAGGAAGAAATGTTCAATAGCGTTTCCTCTTCGACTTCCGTTCAACAAACCATTGAAAACGAGATTGCAGCAGGCAATTTGACACCTGAAAAAGCCAGACTGGAAGCACGAAAACTCACCGCTGAAATCGCCGCCGATTACCGGGCGTCGTATATACGATTTGCAGAGAAATTCTTATCCAGACTATGGAATAAATTGTACAACGGCATCAAAGTAAACAATGCCGATGTTGTGCGCGATCTGGCACATAAAGGGCACGAGATTGTCTACATGCCCTGTCATCGTAGTCATATGGATTACTTGTTACTTACCTATGTAATCTATCAGGAAGGGCTGGTTCCTCCTCACATCGCCGCAGGGATCAATCTGAATTTCTGGCCTGCCGGAACCATTTTCCGCCGATGCGGTGCATTTTTCATGCGTCGTAGTTTTAAAGGAAGCAAACTCTATTCAACTATCTTCAAAGAGTATTTAAGTCAGCTATTTAAAAAGGGATATCCCGTTAAATTTTATACCGAAGGCGGACGTAGTCGTTCTGGACGATTGCTCGCACCAAAAACCGGGATGCTGGCCATGACTATTCAGTCAATGCTCCGAGATTTAGACAGACCTGTTACTGTCGTCCCTGTCTACATTGGCTATGAACATGTCATGGAAGTGAAAACCTATCTAAAAGAGCTGAAAGGCAGTGCTAAAAAAGGGGAGTCGATTGGTGGTGTATTAAAGACCATCAAAAATCTAAAGGATTATGGCTATGGATATGTCAACTTTGGTCAGCCCGTTAACCTCAACAACTGGTTAAGTGACAATATCCCAGACTGGCGTGATGCGTTTGAACTTCCTGATCACCAGAAGCCAACCTGGTTAACACCAGCCGTCAATGATATTGCGAATAAAGTTATGATGCATATCAATAACTCAACGGCATTAAATGCTGCAACACTGGCAGCCATAACCTTACTGGCAGCCAACAAACACGCCTTAACCCGAAAAGAATTTGAAGAGCAACTGGATTTCTATCTAACTTTCCATCGTTACGTTACTTATGCCGATGAAGTGACTGTTCCGGGCTCTACCGGCCATCAGATGATCGAGCATTTGATCAAACTGCGTAAGATTGAAGTTTCAAAAGATGCCTATGGCGATATCGTGTCTTTACCGTCACAAGAAGCCATTTTCATGAATTACTACAGAAATAATATTCTGCAACTCTTTGTTATACCCGGACTCGTTGCAGCTCAGGTGTTAGCCTCTGACAGCATCCACAAAGATCAGTTAATTCACGATGTTCAGCTGTTTTATCCGTTATTCAAGGATGAATTATTCATGAATGACAGAGACCCGGAAGAATACATTAGCCAGGTCATCGATGGCTTGATCTATACCGATGTATTGCATGAAGAAGATGGTGTTATTTCACCAACATCGAAAAATAGTAATGGTCGTTTCAAACTACATTTATTAGCAAAAAGCATGGATACCACAACACAGCGTTACTTCATTACGACAGGTATTATCAGTGCCGAAGCGCCGCTGTCTCGTGCAGACCTGGAGAGTAAGTGTCAATCTATGGCTACTCGCATGTCATCATTGCATAACATCTCTGCACCTGAGTTTTTTGATAAGAAAGTACTCAGTGCCTTCATTAATTCATTAAAGATAAATGGTTACCTCGAAACAATTAACGATGGCTTACTGATTGGCACGGAAAAAATGGCCGCATTGAATGATGTTCTCATGAACATTACTGATGGTGACTTTATTCACTCGATGCGTGGCAAGCAGTAATTTCTATGCGCTGAGCGTGTTTACCCCGAAACAAAAAGGCGATGAATATCAATTCATCGCCTTTTTGTTTGAAAGAAAATTAAGGTCTGTAAAGCCAGGTACTTCTTCGTACTTATCGTTTAAAAGCTTCTATAAAGTTATTCAGTAATTCATGGCCTTGCTCAGTCAAAATCGCTTCCGGATGAAACTGAATACCTTCAAGCATCAACGCTTGATGTCGAATCCCCATAATCTCATCTTTGTCTCCTTGTTCATCGGTCGTCCATGCCGTTACTTCGAAGCCTTCTGGTAACGTTGATTCATCCACGACTAACGAATGATAGCGAGCGACAGTTAATGGGTTCGTTAATCCTGAGAATGCCCCCTGATCATTGTGTTGAATCTTACTGGTCTTACCGTGCATTGGCGCTTTTGCCCGACACACCGTTGCACCAAAAACCTGTGCAATAGACTGATGGCCCAGACAAACTCCAAGAATAGGAATGTCCCCGGCAAATTGTTTAATTACATCAAGCGAAACTCCTGATTCATCAGGGGTGCAGGGACCAGGAGAAATCACTATGTACTCTGGAGACAAATTTTTGATTTCATTAATATTTATATCATTATTGCGCTTAACCAGCACGGTTTGCCCGATTTCTTCAAAATAGTGCACCAGATTAAACGTAAACGAATCAAAATTGTCGATCATTAGAAGCATAAGGCACTACCCTATAAGCGAAAGCATCAATAGCCAGGATTGTACAAGCTAACCTTACACAATCCCCTTAATGGGTTAGCATTGTAGTTTTACAAATCAGGATGGCAATTAAAGAAATCAAATTCTTAGCTTTTCTGTTGCTATATGGTTAACGAATAACCGGCACTGTACGTTTGTCTGCAAAATCAGACATATCACTCATCACCACTTCATCATTCAAAGATAGTCCTGACAAGACTTGAATGTATTTGCCTGAGATTTCTCCAAACCGAACCGTTGTCGCAATCAGATTGTCGGAGTCTTCATTGATAACGTACATGTCATGCGTAGTATTTGCTTCAGCGCCCGGCGGTTGCGGGATATACAGTGAATCCTGAGATTCACCAACGATAATTCGTGCTTTAACATTAAGTTCGGCCCGGGCATTTCCTGGTAACTCACCTTCAAGATTAACTTTGATTTCAATCTTGCCATCAATAACTCGGGTATTAATATGGCTGACACGCCCCTTTGCACTGCCTCCGTAGGTATCCAGCAGCACTTCTTGTCCTGGCACTATACGGGTAACTTCCCGTTGCGGGATCATCAACCGAGCGATAAATGCTTCTCCACCGCTTATCTGTACTAATTCTCCCCCTTGCATAATACTTTGCCCGGGTTTAATCGTTAATGCTTGCACAACACCAGGAATGGTCGCCCTGACTAACAGCTTATCTTTCAATGCGATACGTTCATCATGAACGGCATTTAACTCTTCAATCATCTGGTTGTACGCTTGCTGTGCTGTTACCAGGTGAGTCTGAGAATAGTTCAGCACTTCTTGCTCCAGCTCTATCTGGTTTTCCAGTTGTTGTAATGCCAGTGCTGTTTGTTTGAGATCCAGCTCACTAATAATATCTTTTTTATGTAACTCAGCTTCTGCGGTTAATTTAAGCTGCTGCAAGTCACGTTGCGACTTCAAATCAGATAACCGAGCTTTATCAGACAACAATTTCATCTGATAGCGAGATAATTCCATATCCTGCTCAAACTTTGCTTTGACCAGTTCCAGCCTTGCCATTGAAACCTGTTGCTCAATATCGTTATTTGATAATTCCAACAAAACCTTTCCAGGCTCAACAACATCACCGGCGACCGCATGCACACTTTCAATCACCGCATTAACCGGGCTGGTAATAAACCGGGTTTCTTTCACTTCCAAAGCACCAAATCCGGTGACGGCCATCGTAAGATCACCTTGCTGAACCTGAGTTGTCCATAATTTGCTGTATTCAACTTGCTGACGAGAATCGGAAGAAGAAAGAAAGGCATATAAAATGATGAGCAGGACAAACAGTGCAGGCAGCGTAAATTTCACAATATTGTTGCTTTGCTTCTCAGGTACGGTATTGATTATTTTCATAGATTCCTTACGGCATCAACCTGTGTAACCAGCTACCGTGTGTCTCACCGCGATGTAACTACTGACAGAAAGATAGCTTTGTAAAATAACTGTTAATTATATAGAAGCTTTTCA
The DNA here is from genome assembly GCA_965656875.1 of Alteromonadaceae bacterium. Taxonomy (GTDB): domain Bacteria; phylum Pseudomonadota; class Gammaproteobacteria; order Enterobacterales; family Alteromonadaceae; genus CBFHMJ01. The sequence goes on along the minus strand of CBFHMJ010000002.1, from coordinate 140,203 downwards.
TTTACCTAAAGAAGAAAATTTCCGACTTAACATCTCGTCTTCTTCATCGTCATCAAGGGGCTTCTGTGGCAGTAATCGTCGTTGAATTTTACCTGATGGTGTTTCGGGAAACTGGTCAACGAAATGATAACTTAACTGCAAGCCAAGATGTGCAATCGCTGTACGAACCGATGCCAGTTTCAATTGCACTTCATCACTGTCTTGTTGACGGAAAAACAGTGTTAAATCTGCATCGTTAATATGTATCAGGCACTTGAGTCCTGTAGCCTTATAGACCGCATACTCTTCATTTTCGATGTTAATAAACTGCCCTTTGAGTTTTATCAGACTATCAGTTCGCCCTGTCACAAAAAGCTGGTTGTTATCAATAACCACCTGATCACCGGTTGCGATGATTGATTGGCCATTTCCCGTTTGACGCCATTTACGCCATTCAGCTTTTCCACCAGTAACCTGAATAAAATAGTGTGGAAATCGAGCAGAAGTCAGATGAAGAGATTGTCGAGCATGAAAGCTGTATTTAACATCATCGAAAAACGGGCCAATTTCCACGTCATCAGAAATCGACTGATGAACCAGTTCTCGCTGATCCAGGCCTTCTGGTTCAACTTCTCCCAAGGTAACAAACCCTGCCAACTCAGTTGCACCAAAAGAATTAAACACCTGTGCTTTAAGATTACTTTCAAAAACCAGTGACAATGCCTGCCAGGTCAGTCGTTCTCCACCAAAACAAAACCATTTAAACGTATCAGGCAGTGGCATACCTCGCGAAATACAGGCATTAATAAAGTTCAAACTGGACGCCACACTTCTAAAACAGGTCACGCCATGCTGTGAAAAACTGTTAAACAGCATCATCCGATCACGAATGGTACACAAAGGAACCCAGGTCGCATTGGCGGCAAGACACAAAATAAGATTAGTAATTGTCATGTCCGATGGCATTTGCGCAAAATCGCCCATAACGTCACTGTCTTTCAGAGGAAATCGTGTTAACACTTCAGGCAAAAAGTCATCAAATGAACGAGCAGTCACAGGCACCAGTTTTGGTATCCCAGTTGTGCCTGAACTTCGGCCTACATATATGACATCACTCCATGCCGGTAGTAATAACGCACCGTCCTGTTGGTCAGATTGATGTAGCTCGACACTCGACACCATCATACAAGCTGAACACCAGACAGCCTCACCCAGTGCATCAATGGTGATTTTACAAGGCTTACTAAGCTGACAAGCCGATTGAATCACCGCATCCTGTTCAACATCTTCAATATGGCTCAGCACAAAAGGAATACGATTGACCAGACAAGCCGCGACCAGAACATATTGGGGCAGATTATCTTCTCGGGCAGGAATAACCAGAATATCGGCGTTTTCATCAGACATCTGTTCCCACAGAATCTCTCCCAATTCAAACAACCGACGCCAGGTAACCTGATGATCTCGATAACGTATAAACGCTTTATCAGGTGTAGCGGCTTTATTAAGCGTAATGTATTGCCAGAAAACACTGCCTTTATATTCAGGCATGTTGTGCCTCACTTTGCCCCTCGACGGGTGCTGAAAACCGGTAAGGATTTATGTGATAACCTGAAAATAAACGAATATAGTCGGATATCGTCGTATTTGTTTCATCAGCTGCATCTTCATCCGCACACAAAAATCGTCCGACAGCTTCACAACCACATAAATGCGCTGCGGCTAAAACGCCCGATAGCACATCACTATCAACCAGTTCAGCCAGATTTGCTGGTGTATTCTTCAATTGTTGCTGTAATACATGATAATTATGCGCCAGGGCCCGCTGGATAATAATTTTCTGAATCGCAGAATGGCGTATATCTGAAAAGCACTTAACGCCATCTTTTCCTGTGAATGTTCCACGCCACTCATTAATATCCGACGTTAACACCACACCAGATGCGCCGTCATGCCTTTGCAGTTTTACCCGGCGATTCTGCCCAATCCAGTGAGAGTTATCTAACGGCTTTACGTACCAGCAATCCCGATTGATGCCTTCATCCTGCTCTGCCACCGGTTGATAGTACCCTAAATCAATCAATAAACTTTCACCAAACTGATAACCAACAAATCCCCAGGGATTGATTACCTGATATTGCATCACCAACAGACATCCAGGTTCATTCGGATCAAATAATTGCTCGACACCTAAACGTCGGAAATATTCAGCAATTGTGATTCGTTCTCTGACACCCGCCCCGGTTTTCGGATCACGCCATAAACGCCCCGGAGACTCTACTCGCCAGTAATCGATGGCTGGTAACTGCCAGTTATCTCGATACCAGTCGAACTTTGCGGGTTCAATACCAGATTCAACAGACAATAAGTGAGACAAGAACTTGAGTAGCTGATCATTCTGCATGCAAGATACCTCCTCGCAGACTCCCGGGAGCCACATCGTGAAAAACATCAGAGAATGCGTCTGGCAATGCTCGCGAATATTCGCTCGCCAGCCAGCAACGTAAGTGGTAACGCTGACAAGTTGAAGAATCCTCAAAAGCTTGTCTGGCGTGTAGTGTCGTATGATTGTTCAGAATAAGCACATCACCGGGCTGCAGCAGCAAAGTGTAATGAAGTGGAGAGTGATATTTGTCCAACTCAAGTAAACGGTCCAGCGCATCTAATGCTTCAACAATCGAATGCTCCAGTTGGATGCCATGACGCTTAACGGAGTTAATAAAACGACGAATGTATCTCACCAGAAAAACCTGGTCGGTATCGACAATAACCGGGTGACTCGTCACAGGTTTTCCAAATGCCCCCTCGTCTCTTAAATCGTGAGGGATGTTCTTCATCAACGTTCTTATCGCTGCTGGAGACTCCGTCTGTAAACGCTGTAGTAATTGCGACGAAGAACATACTGACAACTCTCCTCCCGTTGCTGCCGGGGACCAGCAGCCTAACATCGTCAAGTCAGCCCGATCGGTATGAAACGGTAACGCCTGATTAGTCAGGTGGCCTCTCACCGGCTGAAAGACCGAATCTTTTTGCCCTTTGTCCATCACTGATTTTAGTTTTTGACCGAAGCGATCAACGGATACCGGCTGCCCAATGAACAGACATAACTTGAAAAAAAGTTGTTGGTATTCCTCTTTGGTTAATCCCGTCAGTTCATTCAATCGGAATAACCAGACTCCGCAACCTTGCTCAAGCTGCCGGTGAATATCGAGATATAAAGGTCTGAATGAATTGTATTGACGCAGTAGAATTATTTGTCGTTCATCAACACGTTGCAGCGTGTGTAGTAATCGCCCATACCGTTCATCGCGAGGAGATAAATGTTGCTCCAGTTCATCACCTTGCCAGCTAAAAGGTCTGGAATGATCCGGGATCCAGAAGTTACTCATCAAGAAGCCCCTTGACTTGTTGATACCAAATACCAACCGTGGCCAGAGAGAACAACTCTGCGCTACCTAATGTTGCCAACTGATTTTCATCGCATTCCGATAAAACAGGAACCTTCGAAGAGCGACATAATTGTTGAACAAAAGACTTCAGTTGATTACAAACGTCAGGCCACTGTTGAAACGGCGCTCGAAAATGTGATTTTTGATAATGTCGGCTAAACAAGCCTGATTTCTCAGCTAACTGACGAAGGGGATACTTGCCTTTACCATCAACAACACAGCGTTTCGACATTCGTTGAGTGATATTCACCATCGCATGAGATAGATAAGGTAACCGTCCCTCTACCGTCTGTGACATCAATAAATGATCAGCACGACGTAGTAATGGCTCTAAAGAAAAACGCCGATCCAGCCATTGAATCAATCCTTCCAGGTTATCGTGATAAGTATGAGACAAACACTGTATATAGTGCTGAATTTGCTCGTTAACGGATGCTCTGTAAGATTCCGGTAGCAGTGTGAGCTTTTTCTCCCAGTCACCAAAATAAGCTCGTGTAATATCAGACACGCTCAACTCATCCTGGGCAGACCAGGCCTCATGTCTTGGATAGCCGCAGAATAATTCATCTGCGCCTTCTCCCAATAACACGCCATGAAATGACTGACTTGCCAGCATCTCGGCCAGTTGCTGATACATCACAACACTGGACATCCGAGTCGGCATTCCCATGCTGTTAACAGCTCGCTCAAGCAACGGCCAGAAATCACTTTCTTTCAGTTCATCCTGATATAAATCTGATGTGATTGTCGTATTGTCTAACCCATCATCACCGGTTTCAGGTGACTTCAAATGAAATACTGGCAATGCTTTATCAGCCATCAGATCAATCAAGCCAGAATCCATACCACCACTTTTTAACAAAGCAATATCACGAAATGAGCGTTGGTAACGATTCACCTGCTCACGAAGCAATGACTCCAACTCGTCTGAAAGCTCGTGTTCACTGATTGTGTTGCTAACAGTCAAATCGGAAAAAGGGAGATTAGTCGCTGTGGTGATTGAAATGTCTAAAGAGGCTCGGTCTATTGTCAACACAGACCCTGGTGGTAGTAACTGAACATTTTCCCACGGTGTCTGTTCATCTAACATGTGACCCGTCACGATAAACTGCATTAATGCGTGGCTGTTTACGGCAGGTGTGGCGATTAAACTAAGCAAAGGTTTTAATTCAGAAGAAAACCAGAATGCCTGCTCAGATTTGTCAAAGTAGTAATAAAGCGGTTTGATACCAAACGCATCACGCACCAGTGTGAACTGCTTAGCATCTGTTTGCCAGATACCCGCAGCTAACATGCCATCAGGTACTTCTCCTCTGGTCAGAAAATCCGATAGCACAGACACTTCCTGTGCTAACGATGACGCATCATCGCGATATAACTGACCATTGAACGTCACTATCTGATTGTGATGTCGTACAGGTAATTCGGATGGCTCACCGCTTTGCAGCATGGGCAACTGATTCATTGCCACAGCGACACCACGATCAAACCAGACGCCACTGTTGTATGGTCCCCGGTGTTTCATCAAAGACAATGCGTGCTCAACATCTGCTTTTTGATGCACGTTTGAAAAACCACCAAGAATGCCACACATTACGGTTTCACTCCTTTAACCTGCACGCTAATCATCAGTTGCGTGCAACATAAGCATGAATATCAAAGTTAACGTTAACAGAGGACTCGGTTGCTATCTCCAGAACTTTGTTCAGGAACTGTTCCGGGTAATCCGCATTTCCCGACTGTTCAATGTAACGAGTGACGTAACTGGTGGATAAGAAGAATAAGGCAACCTCTTCAGGGGTTAATGACACGATATTTGGAAATACCCGACGACTGGTATCAGCGAAACCACCTGCGTTAGTCAAAATTTCAGCTGAGTTATCATAATCAACGATGCGGCGATCTCTGTGGTGACACCAGTGCTGACTAAGCTCTGATTCAATAAAATCTCGCAATGAACCATACACCACAGGCCAGTCATACTTATACGCGCAGAACACTCCACCTTCAGCCAGTAAGGTCGGTAATTTTGCCGCCACTTTTTCTCGATCCATCCAGTAGAAAGAGGTCGCACTGGTGATCAAATCATATTGTTTGTCAGCCGTAAATTCCTCAGCTTTGCCTACCGAAAACGCAATTTCAGGAAAATTATCCCGCGCCTGAACAATTAAATTCTCTCCCAGATCCACGCCTTCGATATTTTGATAGCGTCCGGTTAATCGTCCAGTGGACACGCCGTTTCCACAACCAATATCCAACGCATAACGATGGTTCAACGACATTTTTTCCAAAGCCTCATACAAAGATTCCGGATAACTGATCTTGCCTCTGATACGTTGGTAAGCTTCTGCATTTTTATCAAACTGCTTCATGACGACTCCATCAGGCTTAAATTGTAATTACCTGAATTTACGAAATTAATATACGTCCCGCTTCCCTGAATAAAACGGTAGGTGTGTTCACTACCACCAGGAATAAAAACGGTCGCAGGGCTGGTTAACTGTCGGGTTTCATTAGCGACACTAACCTCAACAGTCAGCCCCTGATAATCCTCACCATCACCTAAAAACATAAATACCGAGTCGCAAGAATGAGTATGCGGATCAACATGGGCTTCTACGCTATTATCAATATCAGAAACGGTACGAGCAATGATGTAGTAAGGAGAAAAATCAAGTAATCGGTTATCAATCATAACGAATCGTTTACCTGGACCATGACGGTGATACTTCAATTCGGTTGCCGACTTCTCAAAAGGTTCTATAAATAATGCATCTGCATCATATTCACGGATCTTCTTCAACTGTGTGCTACCGCCTACCACAGCCGGATCAACCAGTGTATAAGCCTGATGATCATTTTTCATCGCTCGCTGATGCAACCTGGAGCTATGAACAAAACTGTTATCACCGACAAATGGCTGCATCGGCGACCGTGTAATACGACTATATACTTCAACTTTTCGAGAAAGATGCCTTGCCTGCTTCAGTCGAAATGTCCTCGATTTCCATCGTGTATGCAGTAACGTAGCAAGCTGAAAAGTATCCGTAATACCAGCCCGCTCACCAATGCCATTACAACTCACAGAAATCCAGTCAAAACCAGCTTTAATGGCCACCAGAGCATTCGCCAGCGCCAACCCCTGATCATTGTGTCCATGATATTCCAGGGCGATACCACCAATTGTTGAATCATGACTGCTGGCCGGCTGAACTAAACGCGATATCTGCGTCAGTCGCTCTTCAGTTTCGTCTGGGAGCAAATTTCCCACACTGTCGGCGAAACAAAATCGGTCAGCATTTTCTTCGCGGGCAATATCAAACACTTGCCGTATATCAGACCATTCAGTACGTCCGGCATCCTCCAGTGTTGCCCGCACGTTCAAGCCAGCAGATTTTGCATAGCGAATAGCATCACGAAACAGCCCTAATACATCATCCCGACTTTTTCCGGGAAACTTGGCTTTCATAGAGATGGCATTAATCGCGATGAACAAACCAATCCAGGGAGCCCGGGCTTCAACAACCGCATCAATATCCACTCTGTTGCAACGAGCATGCGCCAGTACAGGCACTTCAGTAGCCTCAACAACAGCCTGAACCCGACTAACTTCAACCGGAGAAACAGCGGGATGCCCGCATTCAATCATATCAACACCAAACCGGGATAAATCCCTTGCCAGTTCAACGCTTTGTTGTACTGAAAAATTAGTTTGAAGTGCCTGACAGCCTTCTCGTAACGTGCAATCGATAAGTTTTGCTTTCATCGCGCATGACCCTCGATTTGACTTGCGGTTTCTGTCGAAGAGACTTCAAATACGATGGTCTCCTGAGCGCCGGTCACTGAATTAATCACACCAGAATCATTGTGTTCATCATTCATTAAACGGATCCAACTACCACCGTACTCACCTCTGTAGCCAAAGATTCCCCAAATAAAACTGACAGGTTCAACGCCTGAATCCCGATGGTAAGCCAGATAATCCAACGATTTGCAGTACTGCTGAATCAAGAAATCATCCTGAGTCACAATGTAATCAACTGCCTGCTTCCATTCAGCCTCAGAAGTACGCTGACCAATCAACACACTCCGTCCCTGAGCATCATAAGAACGTTTGATAACCAATAACGACTGGAATACATGTAAGAAATCAGACAGCGCATATTCCCTTCCTTGCCACTGCACCAACTTGTCAGCACTGGATACTGAAAAAGGAATGAACGCTTCGATTAATTGGATTTCTTCATCCGAAAACAAACCACCGTGACGGCGAGCATATAAATCACCTAGCAACGTCTTCTGATTCAGGCAATCATTGGCGGGATTGTCTGGCCAAATCAGATTACCGGTTTCAAATGCCGTAAAAACACAATCAGGAATTCGGGTGATCTGATGAGATTCAATAACCATAAACGCACTGACCTTCAAGCCATTTATCAATAGTCTGCCATCGTCAATGTCTAACAGAGAAACATCCGCAATGAATTGAATATCCAGCGTTTTCCCTAAAGTCGTTCCCAACTGTTTGAAATAATGGATGATGTCCGTGGCACCTTGATCGATGAATGCCTGATCACTTAAGAAAACCCAACGATAAACATGCTCATCGTGTGTATGCTGATTGTCACAACCAGCCACCAGTGCCTGCACATACTCAGTAATGACCGAACGACTTTTTATCGCCTGTCCTTGCGACCATTCACCTGAAAATAACGGTGCCAGCCAGGATTGACGGCGATACTCATGATCAAAGAATTCAATCTGCCAGCCACCTATTTTCGATCCCATATTCATTTCAAGGATTTTGCAGCCATTCTCCGTGATCACGGCATCAGCACGAAACATTGTCTGATTGCTAAACCGTACTTTGTCTTTAGTAAACGCAAACAATCGTTCAATACGAGCAGGGGAAAACTGATACACCGCCTGCATCGCTTTAAAATACTCACTGGTACTGACATCAAACACCCGCATTAATAGCTCTGGCATTCGGTGTACCAGGGTTTGAAATTGCTGAACAATGTTGTCACCAATCACGACAGGCCAGGGATTCAATGGATATTCATAATGTCTGACAATCGGTGGTAAGGTAGGATTCAGTAGCAAGTTATCGGGCAAACTCAAACGTTGTTCTACTAACTGTTCAACTAATACGCGATTAGTCGAGGACAACTGCTCATGATGACTCAACCCAGTAAGCAACGAATCAAGTTGTTTCATCATGCGATGTCCTCCAGCACAGTAACATCGCTATCCATAACTTCGGATGACCTGTTTTCACGATGAGAAGATAAAGACACCAGTTCAGAGACAAATTCAGACAACAAGGTCTTCACCAGATTTTCTGCCAACATCACTCGACGAAAGCTAAATGCAATCTGTAATACGTCGGATAAATCAGTAGAGTGATGCTCTTCAGTATATTTTGCAGTCCCAGCGGGCTTCTCAGTGACATTAACCCGCAAATCAAAGAACAATGGTTTCTGACCGAGTAAAACATCGTTATCCAGCAAGGTCGCATCAGAATCAGGCAACCGCCAACTCAACTGGGTCTGACTGGTATGATTAAACGACACTTGAAACACCCGGTTATCACTGGGCGACGTCAACAAACTCATTAATGACTGGAACGGGAATGTCTGATGTTCAAAGTGTTGGGTCAACGTTTGATGGATTTGTGTGGCTCGAAACAATATTTGTTCTACAGGCGTTGATAACGCCCGAACATGCTCGATACTGATCACCAGTGTATTGGCAAAAAAACCAATTAGTTGATTGATTTCACGCCGATTTCGCCCAGTTACCGGCATACCGATGTTCAATCCACCAACGACCGGTTTATCCAGGTTATCAGAAGGTGTCTCATGGGTTTGATTCGTATGGGGATACAACACCTGATATAAACAAGAAAGAAGTAATGCGGTGAGCGTAACATGCTGGTCCGCAGCAACCTGGCGTAACCTCGTTAATTCTGCTGTAGTCAACAAGTGCTCAATGGTTTTACTGGACAAGTCAGCATCCGATGCAGCACCAATACAGGGTAATTCTCGATATCCATAATCCAGCGAAATCGCTTTTTTCCAATATTCCTCGGCTTTACGACGCTCAGCTATTCCACCATCAGTGTTATTCCAGTCAGCAATTGCGCACGCATAATCTCGGTATTGTAATGAAGGAGCGGCAATTTCCTGATGGCTTGCAGGATTGAGAAGCTGCAAATAGTGCTGCTGTAACTGTTGCCAGATTAATTGTAGTGATAAGCCATCGGCAGCGATGTGATGCACAACCAGCAGTAACACGTTTTCCAGCTGATTCGAAAACCAGTACAAGTGAATAGCTTCTCCACTTGAGATATCCAACCTCGTCAGTTGCCGCGCATGAATCTCCCGAATCACGCCAGCCAGAAGGTCATCATCAGGAATATTAATACACGTCAGATATTTTAATGAATGACATTCATCGACAGGCAAAACCTGTTGCCGGGATTTTTTATCATTAACGGGCTGGTCATTAACAGAATGGTCAACATCAGGTCGCTCATCATCATTCAGGTCACTGTAGCGAGTACGCAAAATACTGTGATCTTTAACCAACTGGACAAGCGCCTCTTGCAGTAAATCAAGATCAACTGAACCTGTAACTGACAAGGCTGCTGTTAGTGTTAAATCCCCAAAACGTCCTGTCTTCACCATATTCCACATTCGCTGTTGCGAGGGCGACAAAGGAAACCATTCTGGTTTATGTTCAGACTTGTTCGAATCAGCTGGTTTCAGACTCAGAGAATAACCATCCGACTGCTTATCAATCGTTTGCCAGATAGCGATGACCTGTGATTTTTGCGCTGATAACAACTGCTGTTGTTCTGGTTGTAAAGTACAGTGTTCGGGCAAAACAACGGCCAGTTTGCCACCATCACAAATCAGTTCCCCTCCCTGCGCAACGATGTCATGAATCAAACTGAAAATAGCAGTATTTAACCGGTTCTCATGGCTGGAAGAATCATAGTGGTTAGTCGATAGAAAAGATTGATCAGAATACGCCATCATAACGTCCTTTTACGAGAGCCTGATGTTTGTCTATTTGCCTGATTAGCGTGGAAAACCGCTGGGCAATATCAGCATTTGCACTGGCGATTTGTTGTGCAAGCTCTGGTATTTTATGAAGATTTTGTTCCACATGTTGCCGCGCTGCATACACCAAAAACTGATACCGTTGCGACTTCATTTGAGTTTCAAACTGACTCAGCTCTCTTGATAACTCGACCAGACCAGCTATGTTAGTGCTTACTTCAGACGTGTAATTATGTTCAGCATGTTGATGCAATTCATAGGCAATTGACCACAACAACACGCGATACATCGCCAGTCTGAAATTACTCGTCATCAAATAATGATTTGTTAGTGTGGTCAGTTGCTCTGACTGCTGCATGAACAACTGACAAAATACCGCTTCCAGATCCTGGCCTGGCAACGAGCCGTCAGCCAATTCCTCAGACAAACGTAACCAGTCAGACATGATTTGTCTGGCGAAGCGAACAGGGCCCCAGCCGATCAAATCGTTATCCCTCGATTCAATCGCTAAACTCCAGAGTTTGGGGAATTTGTACAACGACTCTTCGTGACAAACGCCATCACGGCAATGGGAATGAATAAAGCGATCTATGCAGGAAAATAATAGCGTCGCAGGAAACGTAAACTCGCCATATTCGGTGCCTTTGCTATCAGCTTGCAAATGTAAATTATCAAACACACTGAACAACTCAGTATCCGGGTTATAACCCGTGACAATAAAATAATGCGCCCAGTCCTGCTGTTGATATCCCTGGTAATAAAACAAGTCTCTGACATTCGCAGGCACAATAACAGGTGTCTCAAATATCGTATTTGCATGATAATCCGTTAACTTTTCACTTAAGTCTGTTAAGTCTGAATATTCATAATTCTGAAATTTAAACGGCACCGCATTAGAAAAAACAGCTGACAGAAAGTCAAAGTAACGAAAATCTGGATAAGAGAAGTAAGGTGCTACTAAGTGAGTTCTATAAAAAGAATAGTTAAATAACAGTAAGTTACCCGCGCCTGGTAATAACTGGTTGCAGCGCAACATTTGTGGCCTGATGAAGCAGTCAACGTCTTCCCAGCTAAACTGAGGCGATTCAAACAGAGCAGCCTGAGACCAAAGCCAGTTCATATCAGACGCGCCCCTCTTCACACAAGATTTTTTCTATCAGTTCATTTATCGTCACAGGTGACCGAAACGACGACTCATTGAGATACTGATCGGGTATTACAATGTCAAAATTACTTTCAATATCAAGTACTAACTCGATAACCTTCATCGAATCTATACCAAGACTCATCAACGCTTCATGCCCTGAGAACTGCTTCACGACAGCATGATTTTTAATGATATTGAAAATCTGATTTTGCAATGATTTGACTTCCTCTGTTTACACTCTGCTTAGTCTGAACCTGAATTGAGTCCTGACCTGATTTGAGGTAAGAATGTAAAATCTATAAATTAATAAGTCAAATTAACGAAAATAAAATTAAAAGATGATAAAGCTTTCTGACTTTTTGATTTAACACCATGTTTTATAATGATTTATTACCACTTGCCTATGTGCGTAACAGATAAGGAACATCAACAATGCTATCAAATGAGTTTTTATTTTTTGTTATTTTTCAGCGCGTTATAAACAAAAAAATTATCAATTTTTTCTAAAAAAGGTTTTCGGAACACTTGATGAAAGTCGGCTGTAGGTCATTAATACAACAGCCATGATTCATTCAGGTTAACTTTTAATCGTTCAATTGCACGCTCTATCAATGAGGACATGACTGATACCATGCGACGTCTACAGCACATTCCAGGCTACCAGTACCATACATCGGTGATTGCCCTTCGCATTCAGGAATTGGCAACCCGACTCCCTCACTCCACGCGATACTACTCACTCAAGGCGAATCCGAATCCTGAGATTCTGGCTTTCATTGCCAGTACTGGCTTATTTGACGCTGAAGCATGCTCTGTCGGTGAATTAGAACGCGCAGTAAAAGCGGGATTTAATCCAACGAAGATCATTTATGGCGGACCAGGAAAACGTACAGAAGATATTGAAAAAGCCCATCAACTCGGGATTATTCGCTTTAGTCTGGAATCGCTCAGAGAGTTGTTATTACTGCAAGCCTGGGAGGCACAACATCAATCGTCATTGCTGCAACCCGTTAAAAAAATTATTCGGTTTAAACCGGACATCGACAGCACCTCTGGCATTTCAATGACAGCAGGATCATCAAAATTCGGCATTACGCTTCAGGAATTAACGGCCTTACCAGAAAACACCCGGCGACAAATTACCGGTATTCATGTTTATTTTGGTTCACAGACGCCAGAGCAAACCTGCTTTATCGATAATGTCAGGCTGGTTAATCAACAACTTGCTCAACTCAAACTTCTGTTGCCTAACATTGATTTTGTGAATTATGGCGGCGGACTCGCATGGCCATATTTAAAAGACGGCGAGCAACAAATTCAGTTATCTCCCCCACCAGATGTACTGCCAAACATAGAAACCGCATTTGAATTTGGACGCTATCTGGTGGCGTCTTCTGGTCAGCTGATCACCCGAGTGCTGGACGTAAAACATCGGGATGGAAAGCAGGTTGTATTGTTGGAATCCGGACTAAATCATCTCGCCGGTATTGCCGCCACAGGACGGTTGATGAAAAGCCAGATAACGCTACATAAATATCAGTCCATTTCGGACAACACGACATCCACTCCAGAGAACCCGCCAGCTCTGGTTGATACCGCTGTCTACGGACCATTGTGTACGCCTGCCGACTACTTCGATCTGAATACTCAGGCACCAGTACTAATACCCGGAGACCTTGTTTATTTCCCCAACGCGGGCGCCTATGCATACGGCACGCGTATGCCTGACTTTCTACTCAGAGAAGACATTCAGGAAGAGGTATTACATGATGACATCGGATAATTCGCTGCAACACTGGCAAACATTTTTAAACCAGTTTCAATCATCAGATTTTCAACAGGAAGAGCAATCAGGCAAGTTTCCGATTCACTTCTTTGATGCACTCAGACAGGCAAATCGACTGAATTATAATATCGCTGAATCGAACAGTAGTTTCTTAACGTTTGCAGCCATTGCAAGCCAAATGGGAGAACTCGACACTGGCAGCGCGATCTGCTGGGTAATGCACAATCAACAATTTAATTCGTTGGTATACAGCAATGCTCAGCACTTGCTGCAATCCAATGATTTGATCGCATCTGTGACTACACAACCTGACGCCAGTGCGACACTGAACAAAAATAACTTCGCGCTGCAGCAATCCATGACAGGTTATCAGTTTGAACGGGATGCGCCGATTGTCAGTTATGGACAACACGCAGATAAATTCCTGATCACACTCAATAAAGCCCGGCACAAGGATGTTCACGATGTCTGGTTATGTCTGGCTGATCAATCACATATTCAACAACTCACCCCGGCAACTCAATCTGCGGTCAGTTGCCGAACAACGGCTAATGTCAGTATTCGCTTTGCCGGCACGCTCAGTGAATCTCAACTGATCGCACCGTTGAATCGGGTTATGGCATCAATGTTCATTCCAATTGCCCATCTTGGCTGGGCCGGAGCCTATCTCGGCGCAACACGGAGTGTCATAAAAAAATTACATTTACTGCTACGGCGCAAAAAATCACTCAGAGGCGTCAACTGGCAAGATCCGCTATTAATTGATCGTATCGGAGATTTGATATCCCGACAGCGTGCTTGCGAGATGATCCTTAAACAGGCTGCACTCGTTTGTGACTCTGCATTAAACGACAAATCGTCAGATAATCAACTTCAACAACAAACGGATCTGAACACGCTGAAAATATATGTCAGCGAACAATTGCTGATGATCCGGGATTCACTACAAACCCTGACAGGCAGCGAGTTTTCTTTGCAAGTAAATGATGCCCTGGGATTAGAACGGGTATCCAGAGATCTACAAGCTGCCCGACTCATGTTTCACAACGACAAATTACGACAATACCTGTTTCAGGATTGGTTTTTGTATCAAACCGGGCAAGCCTTGTAATGACTGAATCCACAATAGCTCACCAGTTTTTCCAACACTGCCAGCGCGTACTCAACACACCAACACTGGATGAAAACCTGTCATTCATGCAGCAGAGTGGTAACTCTTTACAACTCGTCACACTGATCTCTGCCCTGATGGAAGAATTCTCCATACCTTTTCCTGACTTTCTGTTAGATGAACAATTATCACTGGCACAGGCTGGTATTGAATTACATCACCTTGTCGAACAAACGACAGCGCCGGTTAACATTCAGGATTCACCTGAATTAAATGCGCTGGATAATGCTCCCGGTGCGACGCATATACAGCCACTGAAAAATCGTCAGCGGTACCTATTATTGACAAAAACCGGAATTGAACGCTGGTTCTTTACCTCACCGTTACTGAAATTTACAGGCCAGCCTCCTTCAGCAGAAACATTAAATCAGGCAATAAGGCGATTTGTGAACAATCATGACAGTTGTCGTTTAACACCGATTTTCACCGAAAATGCAGACGATTACCGCGAAGCTATTTTACCGATTGATCAAAACATTCAACTGGTGCAACAACTCCACACGCCCAACGGAGAAAGTCAACGTTCTCATCTGCAACACGTCATCGATCAACTTCAATTTTCCCCCGGCGAACCACTGATAAAAGCGCTACTTATCGACGAATGCTGGCTGGTCTTGATCATTAATCATCTTGCGATGGATGCCATCAGTTTCGGATTCTTTATTCGAACCCTGTTTGCTGATCTTGCAAGGCAACGCCGCCATATAGAACAGCCTCATACAATTGCGCAGTCCGGCACCTCGATAACAACACTACAACAACACCCGGAACTACTTGCGCATAAAGCTTACAACTATCCATCGCTGCCACCTGAATTACAGAGGCGATGCAAAGGTAACTATCCAGAGGACAATCTGGCTCAGTACAGCCAACAGGTTAGCCGTACACTCCCATTAAGCCAGGGTAATCAAGCACCTGATGCTGAGACGGTACTTTGCGCCATCTGTCTTGCCTGGCTGGAATTTACGAAGAATGAACGAAAAGAAGATAAGAACACGCTGACAATTGACTGGGTATTTCATAACAGAGAGCCAGCGGGATATTTAACACTGATGGATATGACAGGATGGTTGAGTGAAACCCGCCCGTTAACCGTGTTACTAACCAACGATCCGGATCAACTTCGTCAACGCTGCACTCAGGCGCTACGCGAAAAGCAATATCGGCAATCTCAATCTACGGCAAGCAACGCGGATCAATCTCTCCCCGCGCTCTCTTTTAACTATGTCTCATCATCTGAACAAGCCAAAGACTATTCAGCTATCGCGGAAGAAGTTAGCGATGCGTTTACAGTCCGGGTACCACCACAGGCACACCGGGTTTATCCTGTTAGCGGCGGTGCATTTATTAAAAATAAGCAATTTTATTTGGCGTTTGATCATTCTGAACGAATTTTTGATCAAGAATCGATAGTTGAATTCGTCGATTTATGCTTTAATTACCTTTGTAATATGACCATGACCTCCAAATCATGAATACTGGCAACATCATCAAGCGGAACGGTTCACGGATGAGCCACGCCTCTCTTTACAAAGTATCATCTTGCTAACCTAATTTATTCTTTGATAACAATCCAAAATCAGTTCACCGCTTATGCTGTTCACACCTTATGTAGTTACGTCGCTGATCCATTTTAAGTATGGCTGGTGTCCTTCAATGATCGGCGTAGCAATAATCTCCGGAACATCATAGCTATGCAGTTCAGTGATCACTTTCTCCAGGCGACTGAACAACGTAGCTTTTGTCTTAATCTGGAGCTGGATCTCACTACCAGACTGAATGCGATCTTCCCACCAATAGCAAGATTTGATCAATTGTTGCTGAACACAAGCCGCAAGCTTCTGTTCAATGACGGCCTGTGTTATCGCATCAGCCTGCGCCTGATCTTCACAGGTTGTCATCACCACCACACAAGATTCAATTTCATTTGTCATTTACACTACCTTTCAATGAACGACTATGCGTTTCATGGCATGAGTCGTGGTTAACGCCATTTTTTGCTGTTGTCTTAACTGACGAATTGCAATGACTTGTTCTACAAACTGCGAGCATTCCAACACACTCAGATCATTGAATAACACCGCAATGGGAATAGTAACGCCAAACTTGTCGTTTATTCGATAGCTTAATTCCGTCACCAGTAATGAATGCCCTCCAGATGCAAAGAATCGAGCAGTCATCGAACTAACGTTCAGTCCTTCAATACTCTGCCACACCGCTAACATTTGCTGTTCCAGCGATGATTCAGGCGCAATCACCAACGTCGGATTCTGGGATAATTGTCGAAGATACTCAAGATAGTCTGATTTGAGTTGTTGTCTGTCTATTTTGCCTGTTCTGTTAAGTGGAAACGTATCTTTCACAATAATCTGTTGAGGCAGCATATAATCAGGTAACACTTGAGCCAGCCGATTCACTATTGTTTTCTCCAGTTGCCCAGGTTGTGGCTCATTAGCGGCAGTTGTTCGAGTAACAAAGGCGACTATTTGCTCAAATTGTCCTGATTGTCCAGAGCTATGTCGTTGCTCGGGATGATGAAGATGCTGTGTATGTTTAGCGTCTGCCTCGCGTTCAACGTTATTCATTGTGAGACTGTTCATTGCGAGACTGTCCATGGCAGTGATATCTACCGCAACACAATCCACCACGCAATCTTCAATTTCGTCATTTTGCTGAATCCAGTAACCGATCTCCAGTAAGTCAATCCGTTGCCCATTTCGCTTTATTTGCCAGTCATTACGACCTTTAAACATCAACATGCCATTAGGTAGGTAACACGCCAGATCACCTGTTTTCCAGCGATAAATCGCCCTCTTTTCATCAGATGAATCAATACGTTCATTCCCACAATCTGAGGCAACAAACGCGCCGGACACCACCAACTCACCCGTTTCAAACGGCAAACAAGGTTCGCCCCGGGAATTGATCAATTGGATAGATTGCCAAATCGCCTGATTGTCCTGATACAAAACTGGCGAACGAAGACTTGTCAACTGCTGTGGTAATTCCGTCAAACACACAAAAGTCGCTTCTGTAGCGCCATAGCCCGAAATAACCCGGGTTTCGTCAGATAAAACAGCATACATTTTTTCAAGATGTGCCGACGAAACCGCTTCACCACCCAACACCAGATAACGTAACGACGTTAGCAGATTTTTGTCGTCACACCGGGACAGCCCAGCGACTGCGACTGATACAACACTGTGAAATACTTGCAACTGATACCGCGCAATCAGTTCAGGAACCGCCTGCACTGCACATTGTTTTAAATCAGCCAGTATTATTGTTCCACCAGCGAATAAGGTCGCGAAGATATCCACAATAGCCGCATCATGAAACAAACTGGCTACGCCCGATACATGTTCACCTTGTTGCAAGTTCAGCCGTGATCGGTAATTTTCAGCATAGAACAGAATACTTTCTCGTCGTTGTACAATGCCTTTCGGCTCGCCGGTCGACCCCGATGTGAACAGCCAGTATGCCGACATTGTATCGTCAACAACGGGCAAGTTTTTTCTCAACGATTCATAAGGTTCTGGTGTATCAAAACTTGCCGTATTTAACGTCGCCCAATCCATCCAGGTCACATTATCTTCAGCCTGTTCGGTACGTAACCCTTGTGTTTTGAGCTGACGATCAGTAATCACCAGCGTTACATCCGCTAACTGAATCATCTTGATTGTGCGCTTTACTGGCTGGCGATAGTTCAATGGCACATAAACAACACCGGCCAGTAAACAAGCCAGCATCAGAACAATCATGCGTTCATCATGCGGCAGTTGTAAGCCAATCCGTGTAATGCCTGATTGCGCTAAGTAATGTGCAATACAGACCGATTGCTGACCTAACACCTGATAACTTAATGTTGTCTGGCCAGGCATCGGAAAGCCATCCACCCCAATTTCAGGTCGGATAGTGACATTCTGGTTACCACCTCGTTCAAAGCTCTCCAGCAACATTGACGACAACGAGCGTTGCTTTATCTGTTCAGGTGTAATCACAGGACTGGCAGGAAGAAGCACTGGCCATAAAGAGACTGGCGATAAAGAGACCGACGATGCCAGGCGAGCAGCTGGATTAGCCAGAAAGAGTTTGAATGCTGAAATAAACAGCTCACGAACAGACTGAATCAATGATGCTGAAAAATACTGACCATCGGCCAGTAACGTAACAAGCAGTTCATTACCTGTTGTTTCTGAACCAGCCTGTGAGCGGGGGTGCTGTGAAATAGCATCAGACATAACGGGCTCAACATACACATTAAACCGGTATTTTGCAGATTCTGCTGCCAGCGATTGCTGCCGTGATTCGACGGAACATCCCGACAGCGTCAACGTTGGTGATGCCTGTTCATTCACCACCAGCCAGGCTTGCAGTGGATCGCCTCGCATTTTTTTATCTGGTGACTTTTCTGACGCTTTACCTGATGACATCGCATACTTAACAATTGCTTCGTAGGGCAGCATACTGTGTGCAACCACGCCAGCGCTTTGTTCCGTAACATAAGCCAGCCAGTCAGCAAATGTCATATCCCTGTCCAATACAAAGCGAAATGGCAGCGATGTTAGTAACATACCAACCACCTGCTGCAATTCAGGCTGCTCACGGCCTGATATCGGCGATCCTAACAACACATCATTTGAATCTTGTATTCGACTAATCAACCACGCCGTTAATGCCTGAAAGACAACAAAACGACTGACATTGAACCGCTGACAACACTGATTCAGCAAACTCACGCTTGATTGTTCCAGACGAATCGTCGCCTTCACATCAGGCATAGAATCTCTGTGAAACACATCGCCCTGCAACGGTTGATAATGCCACTTCTCCAGATAATGTTGCCACCATAGTTTTAATGTCGGTAATTGCTCTGTGCGCTCATGTTCTTGCCTGGCAACAATATCCACATATTGCAGGGTTGCTTGCGATGTATCAGAGAGAGAACGCTCCAGTGTACCCACTGGAAACTCCGACTCACGCCATGCGTTTTCCAGTTCATGAGTAATGACATGTAAGGACCAACCATCGCAAGCTATATGATGTAAGGTCACTCGTAGTTGAACGCAATCCGCGCTAAGCAGTAATAAGCGGGCATGAAGAGGAATTTCCTCAGTCAGATCAAACGTATAACTTCTCGCGTCCAGATCTATTTGTTTAATACGCTCTCTTTTTTCTTCGCCGTCGAGATGTTGCAAATCTGTCACCTGAAGCGACCAGTCATCGGGCTCGGTTAACTGCACCTGAAGTTCATGATCAATTAACTGAAAACGGGTTCTCAGCACATGAAACTTTTGTAAGACCTGCTTTATCGCATGAGAAAACCGACCAGGCGAGATATCTTTTGCTGACTGACGGTGAATCGTAAACACCTGATGCAAATTAAAATCCGTTCGTGCTGGTTCTTGCTGCTGCAATAACCACAATCGCTTTTGATTACTGGACACTATTGCTAACGGATAATCGTCAGGTAAATAGCACGGTGTTTTCTTTGCCGAATGCCTCATTACCAATGCATTCTCAGCCGCCGAGTCAGACGCCATCTGGATCAACGCAGCAAAATGCTCAGCTCGGAATAAATCTGCGAAAGACAGCGTTGCAGACGTCGTTTTATTGATTGCAGCCAGTAACTTCATCCCTTGCAGAGACTGCCCGCCCAACTGGAAGAAATTATCGTGCAACGTCACATCGGTTCGGTGTAATAAGCTTGCTACGGTCTGCAAAATGACAGCTTCCAGACTGCCATCGTGATTTGCTGATTCATCAGCACAGTAATCAAATTCTTCACTGCCCATACAAGCCAGTTGTTCACTAACCAGCGTTTTCAAGGTATTCCGATCCAACTTGCCATTGGGTAACCTCGGCAATGAATCAATAACCCACCATTGCTCCGGACAATAATGTTCGGGTAATGCCGCTTTAACATGTGTCACGATTCGCATCGTTGTGACGGTATCCAACGGCCACAGCGGTGACTCATCGTACAGAACGCCCGAATCATTAAGAGACAAATCATCAATACTTCGCTTGTCTACAATCCCCACCAGCCAACCATCGTCATATTCACCTAAATGACAGACCACAACATCAGAGATACCGTCCAGTGCATTAACCGTTGCTTCAATATGCGCCAGTTCAACCCGAAATCCCCGAATTTTGATTTGATGGTCACGACGCCCGAGAAAATACAATTGCCCATCCACGGCTTTACGAACCAGGTCGCCCGTTTTATAACACCGCACCAATTCACGTTCAGATGACTTTACTCCGGAATCACTGTCGGTAAATGCTAAATCAACAAAAGCCGCTGCGGTTTGAATCGGATCACGCCAGTATCCTTGAGCTAAACCTTCGCCGGCCATCAATAATTCACCGACAAAACCATCCGGTTTTTCTCGCCCATTGATGGCAGCCACTATGGCCTGAGATCCGGACAAAGGCTGCCCAATAGACGGTGCATCAGACACTGGTGCTGAAAAAAATGCAGCCGTTGAATAGGTAGTATCTTCACTCGGTCCGTATAAATTACCGACCCGTTGCACACCTGACCTCAACAATGCATTAATCACTGATGCTTCCAGCGCTTCCCCTGCAAGATTGACCTGGGTTACTCCTTTTGGAATTAACTCAAGCTGTAGCAATGTCTTGATTGCCGATGGTACGGTATTGATTAAATCCGGTAATACATCCTGACGTTCTGCCAGCGTCAGGATGGATGGCACCAACAGCACTTCCCCACCGATACACAATGGAAAAAACAGTTCAAACACCGACAAATCAAAACAAACCGATGTACTGGCTAACACCCGAAGTTCTGAAACATCATCCGAATTGAATGTCTGACAGGCCCATTGCAATAACGCCAGCGCTCCTCGTTGACGAATCACAACACCTTTTGGCGTGCCTGAACTTCCCGATGTAAAAATAATCCAGCAAGGATCGTCCAATCCAGTTACTGGCGCTTTCACGAGTAACTCTTCCGACACGTTCGCTTCATCCGGTCGCAGAATATCGGTTGTTCCGGGCATAACCAGAGCGTCTACCAATGAATCTGTGGTTAACACACAACAAGGCTCAGCGATTGCCAACACATGATTCAGGTATTCAATCGGATATTCCGGGTCCAGTGGTACATAAGGATGCCCGGATTTTAAAATCGCCAGTAACGTCACCAGCATGTCGGTGTTTCGAGGCAAGCAAACAGCAATTGGCGCTCGTTCGGTGACGTCATCAGCACTCATTGCAGATAACCCGGAGATCTGTTCCATCAGCCAGTTAAATCGCCGTTCAACACGGTCAAAGAGTTCACGGTACGTCGTAGTTTGTTCATCACTTTGACCGTAATCACGAACAGCAACACGATCCGGCCATTGCTGAGCTGAAAACGACATCCACTCAAATACAGACGAGAATGAATAGCTTTGCTCTTTTGGAATCACAGGAGACTGACGGGAAAACCGAAGCGGAAATGCTTCAACGAGTGTATCCAGTGGTAAATAAGACAACGCATAAAAGAGATGCTGAAGCAGGCCAACTAAATCCGGATGTTCCACATCAATTCGACTATCACATTCGACCTGCACCGACTGAGATTCATCTGTATCAAATATCGTTAGCATAAACGGCAGACTCTGTTCCGGACTGGCCAGATATTGCAACGATGCTTCCCCGTCAAAATCCAGTGATGATGCCTGTTCACGCATGCGGAGAAAGTTAAAACCAAATCCCGCCACCGGTATTTTCGCCTGTTGCGCCAGTCGGCACTGCTCCGCATAAGGCAAACGCTGATGCTTCAAATGTTCTCGTTGTTGTTTCGCCAGCCTCACAACAAGCTCAATCAGTGTTTCATCGGCACCATGTGCCACTGCTAACACGCTTTGTTTACTGAACTGTCCGGCAAATTCCTTTTGAGCCGCAGTGCGTCGATTATGAAAAGGCAAAGTAAATGCAATACCGTCAACATCGTAAACACCGCACAACCAACTATATAAACCAGCCAACAATAAGTGCGATAAAGAGACACCGTGCAACGCTTCGATACGTTTTTCCAGTGTTTGAATCAAGGATGCGGGCAATGAAAATCGATGGCGCTCTGAACAGGTGTTCTCGGGTGACAAAGTTAACCAGTTGACGGATTCCTGCTGCTGCGAAGACTGAGACAAGCGCTGCATCCAGAATGCTTTGTCACGCGCATAACGTTGTTGCTGAAAGTACTCTTCATCCGCCCAACACCATTCGTACCATTGCAACGAACGGGTTGAACATTGTAATTCCAGCGATGTTGTTTGCTGATTCCCACGATATAACGCTGACAAACGTTCCGCCCAGATACGGAACCCCATTCCATCCATAATCAGGTGGTGCGCCATTCCCAGGTAATAACCCTGTCCGGGAGAAAACTGTATAAACGCAGCTCTGAATAAAGGCTGCTGAACATCACTGAACGGTACACTGAACTGATGTTCCAACCATTCATCAGCTAATGACTGAGCGCCTGACTCATGTGAAAAGTCCACAATATCCAGTTGCATCTCATCTGGCGTTAATGCACAAAAATACTGACCTGGAACGCCCTGCTCGTCCTGAGTAAACCGTAATTGAAAACTGACCAACTCACGGCACAACTGATGATGAGCTTGCTGCAACCGTTCAGGCTCCACGCCAGACAGATGAATAATCCCGCCAATATTATATTTCGCGGCCTCTGGCTCGATCAGTTGATCAAACCAGATATCACGTTGAGCAATCGTTAAGGGTAAGATAGCGTCGGTGGATGCAGACATATCGACTCCGGGTCGAAAAGAAGGTTGAGGTTAGAAATCCAGCCCCGCGGCCAATGGCGATGAAGGCAAAGATGACGAAGAAGCAACCGAACCTAACTCGTGATAAAGCGTTTGGATATGATTCATCAGTTGTTCTCGTAGCGAAGGAAATTGATGATAAAACTCAGGATAGCGCGTCAATAACCAGTTAATCTCGCCTATACGCGTTTGGTGTTTATCCACACTGGTCATCCGCATTGCGTCATGATGATGCAAAATCAGGTTAGCACCCGTCAGGGGTAATGGTTTATATCCGGCCGCAATCAAACGTGTAAAGAATTCAGTATCCTCGACGGTTTCAAGCGCTTCATTGAATCCACCCAGTTGTCGAATCAATGGCGCTTTAACCGCCACCCCAAAGCCAGTTCCCACAGATAACACTTCCTGAAACAATAGCAGGTTGTCAGCTGTTGGCAGAGACAGATGCTCCGGTATCAGACGAATACTGTCTCTTACTGGCTTGTCAGCGCGATAGTGACGATTAATAACACCGGACCAGCAGAAGCCAATATTATCGGCAGATTCCGATAAACTGTGCCAGCAATGCGCAAGAAAGTGTGGCAAATACTCGTCGTCATCGTCCAGGAATGCCACCAGTTGACCACAAGCCTGGTCGATACCGCGATTACGAGAGACCGCAGCACCGCAATTACGTTTATTTCGGATCACCTGTATGTTTAATCGATCTTCGTAACAGCAAACAATGGAAGCGATATTCAAGCTGGACGCATCATCAACCACAACCACATCAAACGATTCAAAACTTTGTCGCACCAGGCTATTGAGCGCTCTGGCTAACATTTCAGGACGGTTATAGGTGGGTATCACAACGGTTATTACCGGCACTGTCATCTGGATTCTCCTTCATCCAGCAAGCGAGCAATGCCCTGCGGCGTTGGGCGTTGCATAATCTGCTCGATATCCAGATTCATCGAAAAATGTTGCTCCAGAAAAAATAAAAATTCGATCAGGGCTATCGAATCCAGTAAGCCATCACTGGCCAGGTTTGTCTCCGGGCTTATTTGCTGAGATGACAAACCAAGCCGTTGTGACAGAAACGTCATTATTTGCGCTAAAGCTGTTTTATTCATGATGCTCTCCCGGAGTGGTTTGACTTTTTTCGGGTGAAATTTCATTTGAATTCATTCGTTAAATCGTTGCACAGACAGCACGGGGCGCGTCTTTCTACGGCGTTTTAGCCTGCTTATAAAGTCATCACGCTTTGATGACATCAAACACATGAATTCCCAACGCATAGGGACCAAGTGACAGAGCCGCCACATCTGAGCCCACCCAGTCAGATCGTGTTTTCATTCGTTGCAACGACACCAGTAAATCTGATGAAACACAGTGACCAATCGCTGCTTTAGATGGCATCATGACCTGCTCACTGTTCAATCCCAGCCCTTGCCAGAACAACTGCTGCTCTTGTTTGACATAATTGCCAGTAATCACTGATGAACAGGCCGATAACGGCTGACCAAATTGCTGTTGGAATCGTTGAGCTGAAGCTTTAATTAATTTTGAGAGTTCGATGATGTACGCAAAGTCTTTACTGGCTTGCTCTTGCTGCTGCATTGCTTCAAATTTCTCGCGCACCGCTAACTGGCTGGTAATCAGCCCTCCGCGACAACGGTAACTCAGACCTTCAGGCTGTTTTGCGGTTATTAAACTCGCCGTAGCAATATCACTGGCGACGCCATGTAACTTAATGCGCTCAGTACGTAACGGCGGGATAAGACGTGAGGATGGCGTTTTAAATCGATCGACCGTCACCAACAAGGCATTGTCAATCTCTCCCGTATGCAACCGCGCCTGAATAACACTCAGTGCACTGCTGACATTGGCACAGCCATTCAGCCATACACCCAGTACTTCACACTGACTCAATCCGGCATGCGTCAACGAACGCACGTAATCGTCACGAATGCCCAAATCCACACCGGTTATATCAAGCGCTGACTCGGGGTTATCCCAATGTGTTTCCGTGGCAATCACAACCAGCTGAATTGATGAAGGGTCGCAGTCCAGTTCATTAAACATTTGTGTTAATGCATTTGCTGCCAACTGCCATGCGGGCATTGAAGAAGAGTGGAACTGTGAAAATCCATCAGCTTGTAAGGCGGCTAACTCAACCTCAGTCAAACCAACCGCTCTAAGCTGTTCTATTGATTCAGTATGTTCTGTAAACGTTGTGGTATGGGCTAGAAACATATCAGTTGACTTCGCTCATTAAAAACTGCCTGAATGCACCAGTCGTTTAACAAAACTTTTAACCAGTACAGAAACAAAATCTGCTGGGCATTCTGGCATATTGTCCACAAATTTAAAACAGGGAATTTTTAAATCAATAAATCTGAACGTTAAATCACCAAAATTTAACGGATTTATCTCAAAGTGCGAATACTCACGCTGACGATATTTAACAAGCTATGGCTGACTGACATGTACCAGTTACGCTTAATTTTTCCATATTTCTTCCAAAAGTGATAACCTGTTCCCGATTAAATACAGCGTTCATTCATATTCACTAATCATGAATGACCAGATTCTTAACCGGGTTAATTATATGATTGAATCAATTCAGCGATCCGTCGATACAACCGGATTCAGCATCGTAAACTCTCTCATATCTGATACACAGATAGCTCGCGCTCACAGTTGGTTAATGGGCGCAACGGCATGGGGAACATCAGCCCCTTCATCGCTTCAGCCTCAATACGAATCTCATCTGGCGGATGAACACATCCAGCAATTACGTAAAGTTCGTCGTCTGTTCTGGCATGACAAGCATTTTTGGGAATCCTGGTGCTGGCAAAGTGGCTTATTTGATCTGGTTTCCGGGTTGCTGAACCACCAGGCCACACTGATCAATCATGCGGCTTTCATTAAACAACCCGGCGGTTCTGCCGTGGTACCGCATCAGGATCAAGCGTTATGGCCTTTTGATTATCCCGATGCGATCAGTTGCTGGATCGCACTAACGCCAGCAACAACCGACAATGGCTGCATGAGAGTCTGGCCTGAATCTCATCATCTCAAACAGCTTGATCATCGCGAGCAGTTCGGTGATGGCTGGCATCACGGCTGTGATACTTCCGCCCTTCATCAACATTCAATCCCTGTCTCTTTACAAACGGGAGACGCACTTATCTGGCATCGCCACCTGGTTCACAGTTCTCCGGCTAACGACAGCAATACCAACAGAATCGGCATGGTGTTCGTGTTTGCAGACCGAAGTAAAACCGGATTCAAGGCCATTGATAAACATGCTATTGAATCCAGTCAGATGCAGGTTTGTTTGTGACAGCACCCGCTGCGAGTCTCACATTAAACCAGGTTGTCGAACACTGGTCGATACACACGCCAGATGCGCTCGCATTGCAATTTGAACGCGGTGATTATCAAGGACGACGTTTTAGCTGGCGTGATCTGAATATACTTCGACAACAATATGCTCACTGGCTTGATAGTCACGACATTATCCAGGGTGACAACGTTGCAGTACTGCTCGACGATTCACCGGGATGTCATTGTACGCTTTATGCTTTGATGACACTTGGCATCACTATCGTGCCAATTGATACCAGCTGGGGCGCACAGGTTATTGATAACATTTTTAATCAAGCCAGAGTGCAATGCGTTATTGGCTCACCACACACTGCAGCACATTATGATGAAACCAACATCCATCGAATAACCTGGCCAGATACCCCTGATATTGAAGCCAGCCCTTTATATCAACACGACCACAGTTCACCGGAACAACGGGTGTTTATTGCTTTCACTTCTGGCACCACCGCAGCCCCTAAAGGCGTTCCTATTCGGCATCGTCAGATAAGAGCTGCGTATCGCCGGGGTACTGAACAACTTGGTTTGTCATCATCCAATCCCGTCCGTACTGGCTGTTCATTTCGTCTGTCTGGCCTCGGCGTACTCGGTATTCATTACCTGTTTGCGAATGAGTTTGGCAGCTGTTCCGTCGTACTGCCTGAATTAACACCTGTCACCAGCAAACAATACTGGGCTTTTATTCGTGAGCATCGCATTGGCTTTTGGTATCTGGTTCCAACACTTGTCCGATTGCTTAACCATTTTGCCGATAACCGTCATGCGCTGACTACTCCATCATCATGCTTGTGTGTTACCGCCGCTGGCCCAATTACCCAACAAGATTTCGAACAATTCCAGGATAAATTCCAACACCCTCTGTTAAACATTTATGGATTAACCGAGCTGTGCTTTGCCGTGTTATTTGGAGACTGGTCCACAAAACAACGCGGCGCGTTCACGATAGGAAAAGCCAATGGTTTGCCTGTTCAATTGCGGAATTCCGCTGGTGAAATCATCACCACGCCGGAAACAATGGGCGAGTTATTTATTCAAGGGCCAATGCTGGTGGACGGTTACTATCACAATCCGGAGGCAACGGCAGACATCTTTCCTGAGGGCTGGTTAAAAACCGGCGATCTCGCCTGGTATGACGGCACCAGCCGTATTCATATTAAAGGCCGGGTAAAAGATGTCGTTATCCGTGGAGGTTTTAACATCCACCTCGCTGAGATCGATGAAGTAACCGCCTCTCATCCCGATATTCTCGATGCCTGTTCGTTCTCATTGAACGATGTTAGTGCGCAGCAAAACATGCAGCGTCATCCAACAGAACCATTATTCCAACATCAGAACGAGCATTACGCGGTGCTTGTTTCCATCAGCCAACAGGCTCAAATCTCTGAAGCATTAATCAAAGACTGGATCAGCCAACAGGCAGGACAATATAAAGTACCAGCCCGTGTTTTCTTTACTTATGATCCACTGCCAAGAAACGGTGCCGGAAAACTGGTCAGACGCGAAGCGCATACCGTTGCTCTTCAAACGGCGGTCTGATGTATCCGATAACAACCATCAATCCAGGGCGCGATCATCTTGTCTGTTGCCTGCATGGTTATAACAGTAATAACCAGATAATGTCCCAGACCCTGGCGCCGCTGGTTCGGGCGCGTCCATCCACAACCTTTGTTTTTATCGAAAGCACTACCGCAATTAATTCCGTCACGCACTCATCAGCAGTCAGTCCACAAGCACTAAAACGATGGCTGCCGCTGACCAGTCATAAACCAACCCTGAAAACAGCCTGTCAGCCCGTTGTCGAACGGTTAGAACAAACCATCAATCATCTGAGTAATACACAAGAATGTCACTCTCTGTCGTTGCTCGGCTATTCTCAGGGCGCAGCTATTGCACTGGAATGGTTATTAACGACACGGTTTACACTGAGAAATCTCGTATTATTTGCTCCCTTACAGCCTGATGCTCCTGAACGATATCGGGAAAAAATAAACGAGTTAAACGTCACACTGATTCACGGCAAACAAGACAGGATGATTCAATGGCAGGAAACAGACAATCTGGCTCAATCACTTAAAAGCCAGCATGTCTGTAAATTTGTGTTACTTGAACAGTCAGGACATGCGCTAACGGCAGACACGGTTAATCAAACCTTGTCTGCCCTGCCATCCTTTGATTAGAAACCGGGATTTATAAACCCGATACTTAACTTAAGATTAGAGCGGTTAGTGCTTCAGATTTCTGATTGGTACACGATGAATCATATTCATCACCGGTAGCAACGACGCCAGAATCGCTATTGCCAACACCACCAGCAACGCAGACACCGGATAGCTGTAATCGAACACCATCCATGCATTCAGATTGGCCTCAAACAGATTTAACACCACCAAAGCAGCCATAATACTTACTGCAATGCCGGAGCCAACCACCACACAAGTTTCTTTAATAACCTCATTAAATACGTGCTGACGCCGCGCACCTATCGCCATTTTGACACCAAACTCATGCTTGCGGATTGTGATGCTGTAATTAAGAATGCCGTAGATTCCCACACTGGTGAGCATCAAAATGAATAAGCAAATCCCAGCCGTAAAAAAGATCGTCAGTACTTTGTCGAACACAGATCTATCATACAGTTGTTCAAGACTGAAGAACTCCCAGATCTTTAGTGTGTCGTCCGTCTCTTTTAACGTTTGATACACCGCTAATCGATCCAACGGCTCATCATTTTTCATCTTCACCAAGAATGGAAAATAGCTAGGCTGTAATGGCCAGAACGCCCGTTTTCCATCATCAATGTCCATATACGCCGGGTCATAGATATTTTCAGTGACTGCGACGATTTCATGGGGTTTGTCATTTAATCCGATATACACAGAACCAACTACATTGCCGTCTGGTGACAGCGTTTTAGCCAGATTCTCCGTTACGATTAACTCATCCGCACTGCCACGATATGCCAGTTCAGAGAATGGCCTTCCCTGTAGAATGCGAATATTCTGCACCGAGAAATACTGCTCGCCTATTTTAGTTGAGCGAAAGAAACCAATATCTTTGCCATCAATATCACTAATCGAATTCGCGTAACGGTCCTGATTAATCGGTGAAATACCAATCGCAACAGACTTCACGCTATCCATATTTTCTAAGGTTGTTTTTAACCGGCGGGTCAGTTGATAGCGAGTTTCGGAATCCATATCTCGCTGCGTGGTAAACGCAAACACCTGGTAGCTTCGTGACACATCCGCACCAACATCCAGCAACTTGATATTCAGCGCTTTTGCCAGAATCAGCGACGAGACAAACAGCAATACTGACGCAACAGTGACTTGAAACAAGACCAATAACCTCACAGGCCCTTTTGATACCTGTAAAGCCGTTCCTTTACCACCAGACTGCAAATACTGACGGAGTCGATCATAATTCACTAACCGATATGCGCTGCCCGCAAATACAAACGAGACAGCCAGCGTTACAAACAATGCAACCGACATCACCAACCAGTCCAGTGACACGTTTTCCATTGCTGGCAAGTAGCCAGTAAAAAAGTCCACAACCACAGATTTAAGAATGAAATAAAGAACCAGACCGAATAACAAACTCATGACACTAATGAGCGAACTTTCCGCCAGCAAGGTCTGAAACAGGTGAGAACGCCGAGCGCCCAATGATGACTGAATAGCCAGTAGCTTTTGTTTATGCAACAAACGGGAAAAGAACAAACCACTGACGTTAATCGTTGCAATAATTAGCAAGCCAACAGAACAGGCAAATAACATCAGCGTTAAATCGCCTTTATCACTAATTTCAGCTTCTCTGAGCGAGCTGATAACCGATTTAATCCCCAGTAACTCAGGCCATTCGCCTTGCCATTCGCCATCAATCTGACCAATCAGATTATCCAGTTCTGTCACGACGGCTTCTGTCTTCACACCATCGGGTAATACGCCAACGGAGAACAGGCGATTATAGGTTGACCCCCATTTAGCATTGATATGTGAACCGTTATCAAAGGGTATCCACAGCGTTGAAGGCGTCCCCAGGAAATGGGGTTCATTATAGTCACTACCAACGACACCAATGATTTGGTATTGCTGATTGGCTATTGTCAGTACTTCATCCAGCACACGTTCTGACTGATTAAAATCAGCTCGCCAACTCGCCTCACTGATCAGTACGACCCGAGCCTGATGACCAATAGCCTCGGTACCGGTTAAGCCGCGTCCGAAGATAATTTCGGGATTAAAAACCCTCATGTATTCCGGCGTAACATAGGAAATGGATACTCTGGGTTCGCCGGGTAAACCACTCACCATGTCGGTTTCTTTGTAAATCAGACCATAGTCAGTCAGTGTTTTTTGATTGTGATACCAGTGCAGCATACCTTTCACTGTTTGATACTGATCGGTTTCGCTGCGCTCGGTTTTGGTCAACTGCTTGATAACAAAAATGTTATCTTCATTTTTGTAGCCTAATGGCTTGAAGAAGTATGCACTTAAGATACTGGATACCAGCAATACCACACCAAGCGTCGATGCCATTGTTACAACGGTAGACACAATAAACATCGGCGATTTTTTCAGGCTGTTCCAGGCAATCTTACTGTTTTCAACGATTAGCATGTTAACGCCTCTACTTACTCAGTTTGCCGTCCACCAGATTTAAATTGATCGATGCACGGTCAAAGTAACGCGGATCGTGAGTCACCATACAAATCGTGGTACCCGTTGCATTAATCGTATCGAGCAAATCCATCACCATGTCACCGTTGGCGGTATCAAGGTTTCCCGTCGGCTCATCAACCAGTAATACTGACGGTTGAATGGCCAACGCCCGGGCAATCGCGACTCGCTGCTGTTGTCCACCTGATAACTGCCACGGATACAGTTCAGCATGCGCTTCAAGCCCAATATTATTAATGGTTTGTTCGACTCGTTGTTTTATTTCGGCGGAGGGAAGTTGAGGAGCGCGGTAGTTGAGAGGTAAAGCGACATTGTCATAAACCGTCAGTTCATCCACCAGGTTGAATGCCTGGAATACAAAGCCAATGTGCTTGTTGCGTATATCGGCTTTCTGATCGTGATCCAGTTCAGTGGTATTAATATCTTCAATCAGATATTGGCCACTGGTTGGTAAGTCCAGTAGACCCAGGATAGACAATAATGTCGATTTTCCTGAACCGGATGGTCCACTGATAACCAGATAGTCGCCATCGTATACATCAAAAGAAATGTTGTGGATTACTGTGGTTTCCACATCACCAGTGCGGTAGGTTTTTGTCAGATCCTGCACCGACAGGATTTTATTTTTTTCCATATGCTTTCCGCGTCAAATCATACCAGTACCCGTGTAATGACAACCACCACACTAAATGTACAGGTACCAGAAACGGAGTATCATAGTTCCTCCAACAGGACATATTCAAGTCTCTTATTAAGGTATGCGGATGAACAAGGTCAAAATACCTGAACTTTTAACGCATTAAGCTGCTGAATTGACATACCTGAACAGGAAAAGAACGGGAAAAAGAAGGAAACTTTCAAGGAGGGAAACATCATGATGATTCATTATTTATCTGAATCATCATGATATTAAGTTGGTTAAATCCGTTACTTACAGGCGATATTCCCAACTGGCCCGAATCAG
This sequence comes from Alteromonadaceae bacterium, assembly GCA_965656875.1. Taxonomy (GTDB): domain Bacteria; phylum Pseudomonadota; class Gammaproteobacteria; order Enterobacterales; family Alteromonadaceae; genus CBFHMJ01. Next base: position 107,782 of record CBFHMJ010000002.1, on the reverse strand, counting down.
ACCATCAGTTTTGTTACCACCTTCATCGCGATCAGCCTGGTAAATGTAACCAGAAACTTTTGCCAGTCCTTTAAACAACGGGAACTGAACCCCGGCATCAAACTGAACACGATCTTCGCCAACCGCAGCAACAGGATTAACAAATGATTCGTTATTGCTGTTGTCTTTGTTCAACTTCATCAGCTTCACTTTAGAGAACCAGCCAAAGCCACTCGCGGTAAAGTTCTGAACACCCAGTACAAAAACCTGCGCGTCACTATCGTATGTGCTACCCATTGAGCGGCCATATCGACGATAGCCTTCCGGGAACAGATGATGTTCATAAGCACAGTTACCGGCCGTGCCGTTGAAACCACAATCGACGTAGGTATCTGAAAACTCAGCGAATGCCTGATAATGAGAATCAGCATCACCAAAAGCCATATCAACACCCACAAGATGCATGGTGTGTGACGGCAATCCACCCGCTTCATCTTCACCGATAACTTCTAAATACGCACCGACTGGAATGCCTGAAATTGTATGGCTGAATCGAGCGTCAATACCGGCTAACTGATTACCCGGTTCAGCATCAGGATCGATTTCTCCGGCGTTATCTGAACCTTTAATCACGTTCCACAGATCAGAAAAATCTTTAGAACGTCCCTGACCACCCCATTGTGCCGTTCGGGTAAATCCAATTTCCAGTTTTGGATGTGGACGAATACCCACTCGTGCGCCCCACAACAAAATATCAGGTAACGCATTGCTACTTTCTTGTTGACCGATATAGGTCGTGAATGTCCACGGACCAAACCAGTCCAGCACCGGCCAGTCAAATGGTTCAGCGCTGTGACGCGTTAATCGAACCGCAGGAAAAGCACGCGCATTATTACTTAAACCTAACGCAGAATCTTTACCCGGCCCCCACCATGAAGAAACCTGATCAGCACTGATGACCCAGTTACCAATGGAATAGCTGACATAACTACCATCCAGCGTTAACGTTCTGTCGTCCGGACTGTCACCTCGCACATTGACGGTTAGCCCAACAGCCAGATTATCTGTCATCAATTCAGACGAAACTGACAAACGCCCCTTCGCATCGTGACGTTCACCAAATGACTGGAAACCATCTTCATCACTACTGGCGGCCAGTTTCACCGCAACTTTTTTGTCTTTTTGTGCCTGAGTCAGTGCATGTTTAACATGAGACCATGCAAATTGCAGATGCTCCGGCACACTCGCTTCATTGGTTTCCCGTAAATCTTGTGCAATACCTTTCCACATTAACGGATAAGTATTAACCGGTCGTTTAATGATATTTCCATCCGCCAGAGCGGTAATACTGGCGCGTAAATATTCATCACTGGTATCAACCCACGGAGCCGCTACCACGTTAGAACCGGCAACAAGACAACTTGCTGCCAGGGCGAACTTCAATCGTTTATTCATGGATTTAGTTTTTTCTGCAAGGCTTCAATAATGACAGGAGGGACAAACTGGCTAACATCACCATTATGTAAGGCAACTTCTTTAACCAGCGTAGAAGAGATAAATGAATTTTCTTCAGACGGTGTTAAAAACACACTTTCCAGCGATGAATTTAACCGTCGATTCATATTAGCCAACTGAAATTCATATTCAAAATCAGACACCGCACGTAATCCACGGATCAGAATATTGGCATGTTGCTCCACAGCAAACTGAGCTAATAACCCGGAAAAGCCCACTACAGAGACATTATTCAGATTACCTAATGCTTTTTCTGCCAGTGCCACCCGTTCATCAACCGTAAATAACGGGCGCTTACTCGGGTTGTGGGCAATAGCAAGAATAACTTCATCAAACATGTTGGCCGCACGCTGAACAAGGTCAATGTGACCATTAGTTAGTGGATCAAACGTGCCTGGATAAATTGCTCTGTTTTTCATGTGTTAAGCGATTTGTAAAAAATTTGGCTTAGTTTAACCAGACAGACTGCGGTTGTATAGCAAACGTTTGTGTCATATATTTCCGAGGTTTGTTACAACTGTTCGCTGAAATGACTATCTTTTCTTTATCGCGGCATGTTGTCGGGAAATTAATCAGCATGACTCCTGAGATAAACAAACACTAACGTAAAACTAAATTTAGCTGTACGCCGCAATTTATCGTATTCGCCGCTCATATTGTGAGTTTGAGAGTTAGCCCGGAGCAACGAATACGACCTGTGATGCCCTGAAAAAGGGCTGTCTCCGCTGTACTGCCACGACCATAAAATCATGACTGGCGTCATGGTAATAAAAACAATGACTAAAAGAGAATTCTATGCGGACTCGTGACAAGATAATTCAAGCAAGTATCGAATTATTTAATCAACATGGTGAGCGCCAGATAACAACAAACCATATTGCAGCTCACCTGGGCATCAGCCCCGGTAATCTCTACTATCACTTTAGAAATAAAAACGACATCATCGTCAATATTTTCGCTGAATATACCCAGTTACTTGATCACAGCTTTAAGCCCCCCAGCGACGAAGAAGATGTACTGGCTAACTTTGCCAACTACTTTGACTCTATTTTTGAACTTATGTGGCGCTTCAATTTTTTATACGCCAACTTGCCAGATATTCTTGCTCGCAGTGAAGACTTACAAAAAAAATACAGTGATGTTCACGAACACCTGATCGACAAAATCATCAATCTTGTTACCTGGTTAAAACAAAATGATATCGTTGAGATTGATGACGAAGATATTCCCGGCTTCGCCAATGCACTGAAACTGACGGTGACGTTCTGGGTAAGCTATCTGAAAGTTCAGGCACCGAATGTGACAATCAATAAATCAAAAGCTTATGAAGGTGTTTTGATGATTCTGTTGCAATTTAAACCGTACATCAACGCAGCGGCATTAGGAGAGATAAAACGATTGAAGGAACACTATGAAGCGTTAGTGGAAAAGTATAAAGATCAGGAAGTTTAGCCCATCACGACAATAAAGCTGGCCTTGAACAACATCAAAGCCAGCTTAAAAATCCGTTAGAAGCCCGACGGTGAATCATCCCCTTTATCCAGGCCCGCAATCGTAGCGCCGGCCAGCGCCCCGGTTCCGGTATTCTCTTTCGAATTCAGTTTCACCATTAATCGTAAATCATTTGGTGAGTCAGCATGACGAATCGCATCTTCCAGCGTAATTCTGTCGGCCATATACAAGTCATACAATGCCTGATCGAACGTTTGCATCCCCAACTCTCGCGATTTGGTCATGACTTCTTTAATGCCACTGATATCACTACGTTTAATCAAATCGGCAACCAACGGCGAATTTAACAAGATTTCTATCGCAGCCGCCCGGCCTTTACCATCCGTCGTCTTCACCAGTTGTTGCGCCACAATTCCACGCAGATTCAATGACAAATCAAACAACAGCTTTTGATGCATTTCTTTTGGCACCAGATGCATAATCCGGTCGATGGCCTGATTCGCATTGTTCGCGTGCAAGGTTGCAACACACAAATGCCCGGTTTCGGCAAATGACAATGCGTATTCCATGATTTCCTGCGAACGGATTTCACCAATCAAAATGACATCCGGCGCTTGTCGTAATGAGCTTTTCAACGCGGCATCAAACGATTCCGTATCCAACCCCACTTCACGCTGAGTAATAATGCTCTGATTATGCTCATGGACAAATTCAATCGGATCTTCAATCGTCAGAATATGCCCTCTGGAGTTTTTATTACGGTGACCCAACAATGCTGCCAGTGAGGTCGATTTACCCGTACCAGTACCGCCTACAAACAACAGTAAGCCACGCTTCGCCATGATTAAATCTTTCAGCACCGGCGGTAAACCCAGCTGATCTGCATCAGGAATTTGCGTCACAATACGCCGTAACACCATTCCGGGTTTGTCACGTTGCCAGAACGCAGAAACCCGAAAGCGGCCCGCATCATTAGCAATCGCAAAGTTGCATTCTTTTTCTTCAAGAAACTGTTGTTGCTGCTGCTCACTCATCACACCAAGCACTAACTGCTTCGCCGTATCGACATCAAGCACTTGCTGATCAATCGGCGTTAACTCACCGTCAATTTTCGCGCTGACAGGCAAGCCAACCGTAATAAATAAATCCGAGGCATTCTCTGCCACCATCTTTTGCAGGAAGGGTAAAAAATCCATGTGTTACTCCATACCAAAGCCGCCGAAGCCACCGCCCATATCGCCACCACCGCCAATAGCACTGGAAAACAACTTTTTATCATGTGCTTTTGACTGAGCATCTGTTTGTGAAATTTTGCCCGCGCTGACTAAATTTTGCAGACACTGATCCATCGTCTGCATACCATAATTCGCACCGGTTTGAATCGCGGAATACATCTGCGCCACTTTGTCTTCACGGATCAGGTTACGAATAGCCGGAACGCCGATCATGATTTCATGGGCTGCCACCCGGCCACCGCCCGGCTTTTTCACCAGCGTCTGAGAGATAACCGCTTGCAACGATTCAGACAACATGGAGCGAACCATACCTTTTTCCTCACCCGGGAAAACATCAATAATACGGTCAATCGTTTTCGGTGCTGATGTAGTGTGTAATGTACCAAACACCAGATGCCCTGTTTCAGCGGCAGTCATCGCCAGACGAATCGTTTCCAGGTCACGTAATTCACCCACCAGGATCACATCCGGATCTTCCCGCAATGCAGAACGCAATGCATTGTTAAAACTCAGCGTGTCACGATGCACCTCACGCTGGTTAATCAGGCTCATTTTGTTTTCGTGAACAAATTCGATGGGATCTTCAATGGTAAGAATATGGTGATATTTTTTGGAATTGATGTAGTCAATCATCGCCGCCAGGGTTGTACTTTTACCTGACCCGGTTGGCCCTGTCACCAGCACCAGTCCACGAGGATTATCAGAGATTGTTTTAAAAATTTCAGGAGCGTTAATGTCATTCAGTGTTAATACCGTACTTGGGATCGTTCTGAAAACTGCCGCCGCGCCACGAGCCGTATTAAATGCATTCACACGAAAACGTGCCAGATCCGGCACTTCAAACGAAAAGTCACATTCAAAATTCTCTTCATATTCTTTTCGTTGACGATCATTCATAATCTCATAAACTAATGAATGAACTTGCTTATGCTCTAAAGCGGGAATATTAATTTGGCGAACATCGCCATCGACCCGAATAAGGGGGGGAACACCGGCAGACAAATGCAAATCAGATGCTTTGTGTTGCACACTGAAAGCAAGTAATTCAGTAATATCCATAACGTCGAACCTCTACAATGATGACTACACTGAGCCTGTGTGCGTATGCCGCAACATCAGAACACGATGTATGAACTCAATCATAACCATGAGTACAACCGTCCCAGGTTACAGAGATAACCCGGCTCAGGCAGAACGATAAAATTTATGACTAAAATAGCAGATAGACTTAAATCCGCCTACGCAAAAATCAATGACTTCCAAACCCGTGCCAGTCGCACAGATGACGATATTCTTCTCCTTGCTGTCAGTAAAACAAAACCGACCTCAGATATTATTGAAGCCTGGCAAGCCGGACATCGCCACTTTGGTGAAAATTACGTGCAGGAAGGCGTAGAAAAGATCGCCGAATTACGTGAACAATGCCCGGGGATACACTGGCATTTTATTGGTCCCTTGCAGTCCAACAAAACCCGCCCGGTAGCTGAAAGCTTTGACTGGGTGCAAAGTATCGACCGGGAAAAAATCGCCAGTCGCCTTAATGAACAACGTCCCGCTGACAGACCTCCTTTAAACGTACTGATTCAGGTAAATGTGAGCGATGAGGACAGCAAGTCCGGAATTTCACTGGCTGACGTTGAATCCCTGGCGGCCAGCATAGCAACAATGAACAACCTGCAATTACGCGGCTTGATGGCTATTCCCCTGAAAACCGACGTACCGGAAGAACAAGCCGACGCGTTTCAACAGATGCACAATTGCTTTTTAGCACTTAAAGCCCAATATCCAACCGTAGACACGCTTTCAATGGGAATGAGCAACGATGTTGAAGCCGCGATACAATGCGGATCAACCATGGTTCGACTCGGCACAGCCATTTTTGGCCCGCGTGCGCCCAAGACTAATAACTAAACCAGAGATAACAATGACAGAACAACAATACGCTACTCGCATCGCCTTTATCGGTGCCGGTAATATGAGCCGCAGCATTATCGGTGGCCTTATCAATAGCGATTACCAGGCCAGCCTCATCACGGCAGCGAATCCATCCACACCAAAACTGGATGCTTTACGCGCTGATTTTTCCATCAACACCACGCAAAACAATCTGGACGCTATTCGCGATGCCGAAGTCGTCGTTCTTGGTGTTAAACCGCAAATGATGGCAGAAGTTTGCACGCACATTAAAGAAGCGGCTACGGCTGGTGATATCTCACTGGATGGTAAACTGTTTATTTCTCTGGCTGTTGGTATTACCGCCGAGCGCCTTGTGACATTACTGGGCCAACCGGTTGCCATGATCCGCTGCATGCCAAACACGCCATCACTGTTAAGTCTGGGTGTCAGTGGCTTATATTCTCGCGGTGCATCAGAACAGCAGCAGCAACTGGCTGAATACATCATGAAAACCTCGGGTATCGTGGTTTGGGTAGATTCTGAAGAAGGCGTTGATGCTGTCGCTGCAGTTTCAGGTAGTGGCCCGGCTTATTTCTTCCTGTTTATGGAAGGCATGGTAAAAAAAGCAATTGCTCTGGGTTTCTCACCAGAAGAAGCAAAAGCTATGGTACAGAAAACCGCAGAAGGTGCGGCTGCTATGGTCGCTGCGACTGACGACGATATCAGTCAACTTCGTGCCAATGTAACATCCAAAGGCGGCACAACTGCGGCGGCCCTGGGTAGCTTTAATGACCAGCAATTAACCGATATCATCGACACTGCAATGCAGGCTGCTTGTGACAGAGCGGCTGTTCTCGCTAAAGAATTAGGATAAAACTATGAACGCCGTTGTTAATTTAATTCACGTTCTGTTCGACTTATTACTGACTGTCGTCCTGTTCAGACTATGGCTGCAACTGGCAGGTGCTGACTTTTATAATCCCATCAGCCAGTTTGTGGCAAAAGTCACAACCCCGCTGACATTACCCTTCAGATTTCTGCCGGATATCAAACGTTTCAGCATGTCTACATTCGCATTAGCATTTGTTGTTGGGCTGAGCAAAATTGCAGTGTTACAGACCATTAGTGGTGCAGGTTATCCGATTTTACCTATGCTGTTATCCAGCTTATTCTCAGTTATCGATAACATGTTCTCTATCGTATTCTGGGTAGTGATTGCACGAGCATTACTAAGTTGGTTTAACCAGGGCTACAACCCGGTTGAAGCTGTTTTAGGCCAGTTAACAGAGCCACTTCTGGCACCAGTAAGACGCATCATTCCACCGATTGGCGGTCTCGATTTATCCGTGCTTTTCTTTATTATCGGCTGGCAATTCCTGCATCAGCTTATTCGTGGCTTCTTTTTAATGTAAAGCTACACAACTGAGTAGCCTGAATGGCTACTCAGATTATTCACCACTGATCTTACGGTAAAGCGATCTCACGCTAACGCCTGCAATCTCCGCTACTTTATCCTTGTCACCCTGATATCGTTGCATCAACGCGGTTAAATATCGTCGTTCCATCGTTTTCAAATCCACATCAACCGCTTCCACATCGGGTAACTGACTCGTGCTGTTCTGCCCGATTCGCGGCTGCATATTGCGTGTAATCGACAAACAATCCTGCAATACATGCTGATCAATGATATTGGTGTTTGCCATGATACGCGCTCGCTCCAGAATGTTTCTCAGCTCGCGAATATTGCCCTCAAACTGATGGCGTTGCAGCAATTGCACCGCACTGTCTGTCAGGCGATATTCTTTTTTTCCATCCATCGTCGCCAACAAACTTTTAGCAATCACCGGAATATCAGACAAGCGTTCGTTTAAGGAAGGAATATAGATAGGAAAAACATTAATACGATAAAACAGATCCTGACGAAACTCTCCATCAGCCACCTGTTGCTGCAAATTCTTATGAGTTGCACAAATCAGCCGGAATTTTGCCATCTTTGTTTTGGTACTGCCTACCGGACGATAAGTGCCGGTTTCAATCAGTCTCAGTAATTTCACCTGCAATGAATACGGCACATCACCAATCTCATCCAGAAATAATGTACCGCCATCCGCCGCTTCCACTAATCCTTGTTTCGTAAAATTAGCCCCGGTGAACGCGCCCTTCACATGACCAAACAGTTCACTCTCAAACAAAGATTCTGTAAGCCCGGCACATTCCAGCGTCACCAGCGGTTTATCTTTACGTTCACTCATTTGATGAATCGCCTGCGCCACCAACTCTTTACCTGTTCCCGATTCGCCCTGTAATAACACCGAGGCGTCAGTAGGCCCAACCCGACTAATGTACTCCACCATTTTATTGAACGGTTGTGACTGCCCAACAAAGGGTTGATTGCGCTTTCCACTCGCTCCCAGCTCAACCGGTCTTAACAGCTCAACAAAGTACTTTAATGCACCGCTACTGTCGGTAATCGGCAGCATTTCAACATCAACATGCTCTTTCCCTTCCGGGGTTTGGTGAATATGCAACACCCGCTCTTTCTGACCCGACTCAACGGCAGACGCTAACGGACAATCCTCGCCCGCTTTATCACACGGCACCTGATAACCATGAGACACCCGGTAGCAATAAGCCGGTTGATCAGTGGCAATCCGACCAAACCGTTTTTCATACAAACTGTTCGTTGCCAGAATTTGATACTGAGCCGTAACCAGAATCGCCGGGCAATCAAAACCGTCTAACATTTGCGCGATATCAGCGTTCGTTTCCAGTGCAATTAACTGCATGATGTGTTTCCCAGGATAAAAAGTGAATGGCTTAACTTCTGACAATTATGACACTACAACTGACATATCTGTCAATTAGAACATGCTGAATAAATGTATAATTAGCGGTCCACGAAAACACCAGTTATAATTTTCTTATTCTAAATCAAATAATTAAAATTTAATTCTTAGATATAACACTTTTGGCATATGCTCTGCTATACCTGAGTTACCATCAACACTCATTGGTAATATCAGATGGATATCGATCCGTTTTTACTGTCCCGTATACAATTTGCGGCCAACATCAGCTTTCACATTTTATTTCCAACCATCACTATTGGTTTGTGTTGGATTTTGGTGTTCTTTCGCGTTAAGTACACCACCTCGTCAGACAAGACCTGGGAATATGCCTATTTTTTCTGGGTGAAAATCTTTGCTCTGACGTTTGCTTTAGGTGTTGTCAGCGGCATTACCATGAGTTTTCAGTTTGGTACTAACTGGCCTGGTTTCATGGAAAAAGCAGGCAATATTGCGGGTCCATTACTCGGCTATGAAGTTCTGACCGCTTTTTTCCTCGAAGCCTCATTCCTCGGTTTAATGCTGTTTGGCAAAGACCGTATTTCCAACCGACTCCACATTATTTCCTGTTTCCTCGTCGCCGCTGGCACGACCTTCTCCGCGTTCTGGATCTTAAGCCTTAACTCCTGGATGCAAACTCCGGCAGGCTACGAGCTAAAAGACGGCGTGTTCTATGTCAAAGACTGGTGGGACGTAATTTTCAATCCATCTTTCCCGTGGCGTATGGCTCACATGCTCAACGCATCACTATTAACCGCAGCGTTTCTGGTAATGGGTATCAGCGCCTGGCGAATGCGTAAAGGTGTTGATGGTCCGGCAACCATGAAGGTATTGAAAGTTGGTGTCACTATCGCTGCCGTGCTTGCGCCACTTCAAGTTGTTATTGGTGACTTTCATGGCCTGAATACTCTGGAACATCAACCCGCAAAAATTGCTGCGATGGAAGCTGTCTGGGAAACCGAACGAGGCGCTGCTTATACCGTGTTTGGTTTTCCGGATGAAGAAGCAAAAACCACTCACTTCGCGATAAAAATCCCGAAAGCCGCCAGTCTGGTACTGACCCATGAACTGGATGGTGAAGTGAAAGGTCTGAATGAATTTGAAGGCGAAACACCGCCGGTAGCCGCCGTATTCTGGTCATTCCGCGTTATGGTTGCTGTTGGCATGCTCATGGTGTTTGTTGCCTGGTGGGCCGGTTGGAAGCTACTCAGAAATAATGAGCCTTTTGGCCCGTCCAGCCAACCAAAATTGTTTACTGCAATTAGCTGGATGACTTTTTCAGGCTGGATTGCGGTACTGGCAGGTTGGTATGTCACTGAAATTGGCCGCCAGCCATACATAGTACAAGGCCTGCTTACCACCAAAGATGTCGTTGCAGACCATTCCGACGCCACCCTGTTCGGCACTCTGTTCGGCTACGTTGGTTTGTACATCTTCCTGCTTATTTCTTACATCGCAACACTCAAATACCTGTCAACAAAACCTGCACGTTCACTCGTCACGGTTCATGAATATAGCGACCTGTCTGACCGTACTCAGGAGGCACACTAATGGAATTCTGGCTACCCGTATTTTTTGTCAGCGCGATGGGGCTGGCACTGCTCATCTACGTCATTCTCGACGGTTACGATCTTGGCGTGGGTCTGTTACTACCTTTTGCTGATGATGATGAAAAAGACACCATGATTGCTTCAATCGGGCCATTCTGGGACGCCAATGAAACCTGGATTGTTCTCGGTGTTGGTATTCTGTTAATCGCCTTTCCACACGCACACGGCATCATTCTGACCTCTTTGTATTTGCCAGTAACGGCGATGTTGATGGGGTTGATTCTACGGGGTGTTGCGTTTGATTTTCGCGTCAAAGCAGGTGCTGAGAAAAAGGCGATGTGGAACCAGCTCTTCTTTATCGGTTCGCTAATAGCGTCGATGAGCCAGGGCTGGATGTTAGGTGCTTATATTACGGGCCTGGAAAGCAACACGGTTAGCCTGATTTTCTCGGCGTTAATTGCGCTTACATTACCTGCGCTCTACATCATGCTCGGCTCATCCTGGCTGATGATGAAAACCAAAGATCAGCTATTCAATAAAGCGGTGAACTGGGCGCGTCGGGCTATTTTCCCAATGGGTTTTGCCTTGCTACTGGTTTCTGTTGCAACCCCTGTCGTCAGTTCAGAAATCGCTGACAAATGGTTCACGCTACCGAATTCAATCAGTTTATTACCCATCCCACTGATTTGTTTAATTTACTTCGCGGCTATTGTCTGGGTTCTCAACAGCGACCGCATTCTTCAGGCCGGTTACGGTTGGCTGGTGTTTATCAGTCTGATCGTCATTTGCCTGATGGCCACCATCGGACTCGCGTTCAGCATTTTCCCAGACATCATCATTGGAAAAATGGACATCTGGCAAGCCGCGTCCTCTACCGACTCATTACGTTTTACCTTCATTGGCACAGCGATTACGTTGCCAGCCATCATTGGATACACCATTTTCATCTACAAGGTGTTCCACGGTAAAGCCACTAACCTGACATACGAATAAGATTCAGGAGACAACATGACAACAACAACATTGCCTTTTACCCCTGAGCCAGAGATTAAGCCTCATGTGGTGCCATTTTTTGACGACGTATCGAACACGTTTTCTTACGTCATTAGTGATCCTTCGACGAATGCCTGTGCGATTATCGATTCCGTCATGGATTTAGACTACGCCTCGGGTTCAGTCTGTTTCGACAGCGCGAATGAAATCATTCAGTTCATCAAAGAAAAAGAACTCAAACTGGAATGGATTATCGAAACACATGTCCATGCAGATCACATGTCAGCCGCACCTTACCTGCAACAAGAGTTGGGGGGAAAAATTGGTATCGGATCGAATATCACTCTGATCCAACATACCTTTGGCAAAATCTTCAATGAAGGCACTGAGTTTGAACGGGACGGCTCTCAGTTCGACCAGTTATTTGTTGATGGCGATCACTATCAAATCGGCAATATCACAGCACATGTCCTTCACACGCCGGGCCACACTCCCGCTTGTATGACTCATGTGATTGGTGACGCAGCCTTCGTCGGTGACACGTTATTCATGCCAGACGGCGGCACGGCTCGTTGTGATTTCCCAGGCGGTTGTCCTCGCCAATTGTTCCAGTCCATCAAACGAATTCTTTCCCTGCCCGAGCAAACACGCCTGTTTATGTGTCATGACTATGGTCCAAATGGCCGTGAAATCGAATATGAAACCACTGTTGCTGATGAACGCCAGCACAACATTCATGTTCATGACGGCATTACCGAAGACACATTTGTTGAGATGCGGCTAACCCGGGATGCCACGCTGTCTATGCCAAAACTGATTCTGCCGTCGTTGCAGGTCAACATGCGAGGCGGCCATTTACCCCCAGCCAGCAACAACGGGCAGATCTTTCTCAAGATCCCAATTAACGCTTTTAACTAACGCAGTTAACGAACACTTTTTTGTACCTTTTGTGCAATCCAATGCAATAGCAACAACAAGAACAACAAAACATTGCGATTTAACGGCAGTTCGACCAAAGCGCTGCCACTACATTTACGGAGAGCTTCATGGAAATTAAACAGGTAACACCTCAATTTTCAGTTTCAGCACAAATCCAGGCAGAAGATATTCAATTTCTGGCGGCCAAAGGGATAAAAACCATTTTTTGTAACCGTCCGGATGGAGAAGGGGCCGATCAGCCCAACGCCCACGAAATCGAAGCCAAAGCGAAAGATGCGGGTATCAGTTATATCTATCAACCTGTTGAATCCGGCAAAATCACTGACCAGGACATTCAAGATTTCAAACGTCACCTGCTTACCGCTGAAGGCCCTATTCATGCCTACTGCCGCACCGGTACTCGCTCTGTTTCTTTGTGGGCGCTGGCTCAATACCAACTCGGTCAATCACTCAACAGTATCCTGCATACCACTGAAGAAGCGGGTTTCGAACTGACAGGCGTTGCCGAGCGAATCAGTAAAGCACAGGCTCCCGCCGTTGAACGCCCTATTCATGATGTTGTTATCATTGGCGGCGGTGCCGCTGGTGTCGCCGTTGCTTCCAGTTTATTAGCCCGAAAAGATGACCTGCGAATTGCCATTATTGACCCGGCAGATGTTCATTACTATCAACCGGGCTGGACATTGGTTGGCGCAGGTGTATTCACCGCTGATGAAACTGTTCGTACTTTGTCATCGCTCATTCCAGAAGGTGTCGAATGGATCAAAGCTGCCGTTGTCGCGTTCGATCCAGATAAAAATCAACTCACGCTGGAAGGCTGCAAAACCATGCAGTACAAGCGGCTGGTAGTCGCGCCAGGATTAAAACTGGACTGGAATAAAATTGAAGGGTTAACTGAAACTCTCGGCCAAAATGGTGTGACGTCTAATTACCGTTTTGATCTTGCCCCGTACACCTGGAAGCTGTTGCAACAATTCCGCAAAGGCAAAGCGATTTTCACTCAGCCTCCGATGCCAATTAAGTGTGCCGGTGCGCCGCAAAAAGCCATGTATTTATCTGCCGATTTCTGGTCAAAACAAGGCATCCTGGATCGCATTGATTTACAATTTTACACCGCAGGCCCTGCCCTGTTCGGCGTAAAAGAATACATTCCCAGCCTGATGAAGTACGTCGATAAATATCACGCTAATCTCAATTTCAGCCACAATCTGGTCAAAATTGACGGTGAGAACAAACTCGCCTGGTTTGAAACCAAAGACGAACATGGCAATACCACGACCGTCGAAACCGACTTCGATATGATCCATGTCTGCCCACCACAAAGCGCTCCGGATTTCGTCCGCAACAGTCCATTGGCTGACAACGCTGGTTGGGTCGATGTGGATCAAAATACCTTACGTCACAAACAGTATGAAAACGTCTGGTCACTGGGTGATGTCATGAATGCGCCCAATGCCAAAACGGCTGCGGCGGCACGTAAGCAAGCACCCGTTGTCGCTAATAATGTGCTGGCTGATATGGGCATCATGCCGGATATCGCTCACTACGATGGCTATGGTTCCTGCCCGCTAACAGTCGAAGCAGGCAAGATTGTTCTGGCTGAATTTGGCTATGGCGGCAAGTTACTCCCGAGTTTTCCTTCATGGATCATCGATGGCACTCAACCGTCACGACTTGCCTGGTTGCTAAAAGCACGAATCCTGCCGCCGGTCTACTGGCAAGCCATGTTGAAAGGTAAGGAATGGCTCGCCCAACCAGAAAAAGCTGTCGAAAAACATTAACCATAAACCTTCGGCACAGATTTACCGAACTTACTGAGCACTAACTTTTATTCATTCGTGTGGGTAAAAGCTTTGCCAGCCGCAAGGCTGGCATTTTTTAATACAATTATTTAGCGCGTTTCAGAGCGCTAAACGGCAAGGAGACTCCATGATATTCGCCCTGTTTGGCGCACTCGCTATTGGCCTGAGCCTGGGATTACTCGGTTCTGGCGGTTCCATTCTGACGGTTCCCGTCCTGATTTATCTGGTCGGTCAGGATGAAAAAGTCGCTATCGCAGGCAGCTTGTTCATCGTTGGACTTATTGCGCTGGTCGGTGCAATTAGACCCGCGCTGAAAAAGCAAGTGAGTTGGAATACCGTTCTCTGGTTTGGCTTGCCTGGCATGGCAGGCACCTGGATAGGCGCTTATTTATCCGGTTTTATGTCCGGACTCATTCAACTGTTGTTATTCGCCTGCATTATGCTGTTAGCCGCATGGAACATGCTAAAGGGCAACAAGAATGCTGATGAACCATCAGGCCCGAGACAACCTCACAAAATCATCCTCGACGGGTTGATTGTCGGCACCGTGACCGGACTTGTTGGCGTTGGCGGCGGCTTTTTGATTGTGCCTGCACTGGTCATTCTCGGCGGCCTGACCATGCATACTGCCGTTGCAACCAGCCTGGTCATTATCGCCCTGAAATCCTTCAGTGGTTTCGTGAAATACCTTGATGTACTGGCACAAGCGAATCTAAGCCTCGACTGGCAAATTCTCTGGATCATTGCGGGTATCGGCATCATAGGATCACTGATTGGCAATCAACTCTCCGACAAACTCCCCCAACAAATGCTGAAGAAAGTCTTTGGGATCTTCCTGATTATCATGGGCCTGTTTATTCTTATTAAAACCGCCCCCGGCCTGATGTAATGTCAATGGATTGAGCAGACACCTTCGGATTGTCTGTTCAATCATTTACCTGTAGGTTCACTAAAAACATGCATCGAATCTGGACGGATCTCTCGCATTAACGAATATTTACACAGAAGAAGTTATTGAAACAAAGGAGATCATCGGGGGAAAGAACAAGAATAAGTGATTCAGACAGGGCTTCTGATTACTTCGCGAAGACCTTACCGCCAACCATTTTAAATGCAGGCACACCGCGAATTAAAGTGTCACGCGCAAACACAGCTTCACAATTCGGACACGTACAAGGCGTGGTCGTAAAATCTTCCACAATGCGTTCTTTAAAACACTTCACCAACGATCCTTTGCCACCTTTTCGATACTTATACAAAAGCGTTTTACAACCACTGCAATACACCTGAACGGTTCGGGATGGGCCTTTTTTATTAGGTTTCGCCATGAGCGTTTAACGGGGAATACTGAAAAGAAAAAAGAAAGGAAAGAACGAAGATGACGCGATTCAGCGTCATCTTCAGTATCAATAATTAGCTTTTGAAGCCTTTATCAATCGCTAAATATTCTTTAGTACGGATGATATCTTCACGATCCTGGAATGAAGCCATATGCTCAGCAACAGAACCTGAATCACCGTGCTCATAGATTGCGTTAAGCGCAAGCTGATAACCACGAATTGCTGCTCGTTGAAGGTCAGAAGGAATGATGATGAACTTGTAGCCCATTTCCTGTAGACGCTCTTTTGGCACTAATGGTGTTTTACCACTGTGGAACATGTTGATCAGTTTAGGCTGTGGAATGCGCTCAGCGATTTTCTCGATTTGCTCAACCGTTGTTGGTGCTTCAACAAAGATACAATCAGCACCAGCTTCAAGGTAAGCGTGAGAACGATCGATTGCTGCATCAAAACCTTCAACCGCAATAGCATCAGTACGAGCGATAACAACAAAATCTTTATCAGTCTGGCTTTCTTTAGCAACACGTACTTTGTGCGCCATTTCTTCAACGCTAACCAACGACTTGTCATCAAGGTGACCACAACGTTTCGGGAAAGTCTGGTCTTCAATGTGCATTGCAGCAATACCAACACGCTCATACGCTTTAACGGTACGGCTCATGTTGATTGAGTTACCGAAACCTGTGTCTGCATCAGCAATGATTGGAGAATTTGTTACTTCAACCATGTGCTCAAGGCGCTGAATAACTTCACTAAAGCTGACCATGCCGATATCAGGGAAACCACAGCTACGTGCAATCGCACCGCCGCTGGCATAAATCAAATCAAATCCGGTTTGCTCAGCAAGACGCGCAGTCATACCATCGAACACCCCAGGGGCAACATGAATATTCTCGTCATTTAACATTTGACGAATCATCGTAGTCTTTTTCATAGTCACTCTTTACTTAGCAAGTTAATCGACACCCTCAGGACCCTAGCACACAAAAATCCGGCTTGCCTGGATGCCATGAAATGAGGGCAGAGAATTTAACATTTTCCCCTCTGGTCGCCCAGTTATTTCCATAATCAGGAAAATTGATGGTAGGACCAGAATGTAAGCCTTACTGTCCATTTCTGTTAACAGTTCGCTTGTTATTTGCCTTTCTATATTTAAAACCAGCAAGTACCCAATATGGTTTGATCAATATAACAGGTACATATAAAGTACCCATATTATTACTTTAGAGAGAATTTAAATATGGCTGGTGTTTTAGTAAAAACGATTGAAGATACAAATATAATTTCAGAACTGGTAAATAAAAAGTCGCCTACTTATAGACAAGCATATAGCGATAGAACGGCATGGTTAATGTCCTGTTTTGCAGAGCTAGCCTATATAAAATTTAATCCCATTTGTAATAACCACATAAAAGATTATTTAACGAAGATGTTCAACGAGCCCAAAGAGAACCATATAAAAGTGATGAGCTTTTTAAAAAGCCATCTATATGACCACAATAAAGAAAAAGAAACTCTTGAAAACGAACTGGAACATCTGAACGCTAAACTAGTGCAAACATTTGATAGCAATGGAACTCAATGTTTTTTAGCCCAAACAGAAGATTATCTTGTTCTGGCCTTTAGAGGTACTGAATCAACCAGCATAAAAGATATAAAAACCGATCTAAAAGCAAATACCATATCGTGTGAAACTCCCGGCAAAATTCACAGTGGATTCAAAGCTGCATTTGATGAAGTTGCAGTTGATATCAAGCTAACACTTGACAAGCCAGAGTTCAGCCATCTACCTCTCATGATTACTGGTCATAGCTTAGGAGGTGCATTAGCAACAGTTGCTTCAAAAATAATCACTCATAAAGGCGGTAATGCAGCCTGTTACACATTTGGATCGCCACGAGTCGGCGATGAAGAATGGATTTCCTCCATCAAGACTCCGTTATACAGAGTCGTCAATGCAGCTGATTGTGTAACTATGATGCCTCCTGGAGATGACGCAATATCGATCTTAACGTGGCCACTAACACTCATGATGGGTTGGGGACAAAAAGTGAGGCAAACCATCGTATCGAAATTCGGCGGTTATTTACACGCAGGAAATATGAGATATCTTACAAACTGTAAGAACGGGGACTACAGAAATGTTAAGTTACTGTACTCTGTCACACTGTTCCGACGCTTAAAAATGATTTTTGTCAAATCACTACCCTGGAAAAAAACATTAGGGGATCATTCTATTAGCGTTTACCGACAAAAGTTAAAAATCGTTGCCTTCAATAGAAATTAAATCAAAGGGTACTTATGAATAAAACAATCTCATCACTTCTTCTGATTGCCAGTTTAACGGGCTGCTCATCTGTACCCCAGGAAGTTCCAGAACTATCAGTCGAGTTAGGTAAGAGAATCTCTTCGATAGAACAAGCAAATATCGCGTTATTAAACATTTTCTTTGAACAAAAACGACAAGATATTGATGAATTTATTGATGAAGTCTGGCTACCGCAGTTTGCTAAGAATTTTTTCGAAGAGCCCTTTATCGAAAAACAATGGGATAGAATTGTAGAAAGCAACAACAAGGAAGACCGATTAATTTTTCTGATGAAAGTCGGTCCAAGATTACAAAAACTAATAAACGATAAAAGAAAAGAGTTAATTGCACCATTAAATCTGCTTGAAAAAGATATTGAGCGAAAAATAAGAACCGATTACTTACAAGCAAAAAATATTAACAATTCCATTACAAACTTCCTGTTATCAACCAGCAAATTAGCTGAAAACAGAGAAAAATTGTTAACCATGTTTGGTGTCGAAAATAATGAAGTCGTCAACATTGTTAATGAAACAGATGCTGTCATTATGGAATTAATAAACAAAGGAAAAAGTATTAACGGCAAGATTGATCAAACACAGAACTATTTAGATAAACTTAAATCAATTAAAAACAAATTATGAGGGCGTATAAATGAGTGAAGACTGGGATAATAATTTTGACGAAGATTTAGACAGAGCGGCCAAAAGTGCCAAAGATAGAACCGACAAACAGCTCTCCGAGAATACAGAAAATTTAATCCAACTATCAGAAGAAGATATAAAAAGTATTTGCCCTTCAAATGCCGACAAAGAAAAATTAGATAAATTACTGAATGTTGTTAAAGGTGCAACGGACGATAATCACAAAATTAATAGTATTTTTGATAGCACCAAAGAATTCCAGCAAATTATTTTGAATATTCTGAAGAAACTCAGGTAATACATACAACCCGTATCTTAATAGATTTTTCAGATCTGATTTTTTAATGCCTCTTTAATCCCTGAAATCGCCTTTAAACAGACGATTTCAGATTCTTTCAGTGTTGCGGTTGTTGTCACAATGTCCTGACACAACGCTGCTGCCAGCGTGACGGCTTCCTGGCTTTCCAGTGATAATTCACCGGATAAGAATCGACTATTGGCGGAAAACAACGTCTTCGACAATCCGGTCGTTGCCTCGAAATACTGGTCCAGCAAATCCGCCGCATCATCCTGACCAATCCCCCGTAGCAAAAACGCCGCTTTTTTTACCGAGCGAAACTCCCGATAAAAGGTTTGATACGCTTCCAAAAACTGCTGATCAAAAAAATGCGGCAATACCATCCCGGGTTTAACCACCGACGCCAACCCGGTTTCTGCAAGACTAAAATATAAATTGGCAGCATCGGCATACGCAAAAAACGCATCATGGGCTTCATATAACACCGCAACTTCTTTCTCAATGACCTTTTCTTTCAACACCTTTTTATCGTGCAACCAGAACCCCAGTAGAATCGCAAACAAGCTGACAAAGGCGGCAAAATACGGCGCAAAAGTTTCGAGAAAGGGTTTTGAGGCGGCGGTGGTGAGGGTGGTTAGTTCGATCATGATGCAGAGAACGCTGTCATTGATTAAATTTTGCGGTACATAGTAAACAAAACCATGACTTCAAGATACAAAATCAATACAAAAGTGTTAATGTAATCAGCAATTTTTCGTTATGTTTGAAGTAATTATCTGGCAATAATGAGCAAAAACAGTATTGATATTTATAACAAGCAGGCAACCAGATTCTTCGAGCAATACGAATCTCTGGACGCCACTACTGTTCATAAAGACTGGATTTTTGAACTGCCTTCTTCCGGGTTGGTTTTGGATATTGGCGCTGGTTCCGGGCGTGATGCCGCGTATATAGCAGCACAAGGACTCCATGTCTTCGCCGTCGAACCTGCTCATAACCTCCGCCAGTTAGCTCAGCAAAAGCACACGAATACAAAAATAACCTGGCTTGACGATTCTCTGCCTGATCTGCAAACCGTCCATTTCCTGCAAGTGAAATTTGATCTGATTCTGATAAGCGCAGTCTGGATGCACTTTTCAGCAGCACAACAAAACAGAATTCTTAGAAAAGTTAGCAATCTGCTAAAACCGGGCGGGCGAATGATCATCTCGCTGCGATTTGGCACTTTTGATGATGACCGTCCAAATCATGATATCAGCCTTGATCAACTCAACAAGCAAGCTCAGTCACTGGGATTATCAGTCACCGCTTATCCACGTCAAATTGATGAATTACAACGCTCCAACGTGAGTTGGCAAACCGTCAAGTTATCATTGCCCGACAATGGCACCGGTGCCTTTGCATTGATTCGTCATATCACGCTAAACGATAACAAATCTTCCACCTATAAAATTGCACTTCTCAGAACCCTGGTCAGAATTGCAGAAGCTCATCCCGGCTCAGCCACTGAATTGAGCAAGGACACCATCAAAATTCCATTGGGCCTGGTGGCATTTCATTGGTTTAAGCTTTTTAAGCCACTCATCGACGAATACAACATGCAACAAAACAGTAATCCAGCTAAAGGGTTAGGCTTTATTAAAGCAGATGGCTGGCAAGCTTTAACAACCTGCAAAGCAGACGATTTTCAGGCGGGTAATGTTATTCATGAGAAGCCAATTGCTGCGGCACTGTTTAATACGCTGAAACATATTGGTCAGACAATCAAGGATATGCCTGCAAAACATATAACAATCCCAGGAAGTTCTGACCACGTATTTCATGTCGAAACTAAAAGAACAACACTCAACACCTCGTTCAGGCTGGATAACGAGTTTTTTTCATCCTTCGGCTTTTTTAACATTCCTGTGAATGTCTGGCACACCCTGTCCAACTACAGTGTCTGGATAGAACCTGTACTTGTTAACGAATGGGTAAAACAGATGTCGGGTTATCGTAAGAATCAGGCATTCAGTACGAGTGATTTTCTTCAGGCTCTGGTGATTCCAGACACGAAACATTCAACTCAGTCAGTCTCACAACGCGTCAAAGAATTACTATCCAAACACCGAGTTCCGTGTATTTGGACAGACAAACCATTGACTGCTCAAACCAGATTACATATCGATCACTGTTTTCCTTTTTCTCGCTGGCCTAACAATGATTTATGGAATTTATTGCCCACCAGTGAAACCATCAATAGTAAGAAATCAGCCCGGCTACCTGGCCATAACCGTTTGTTGAGCCAGAAAACCGCCATTATTGAGTGGTGGACACTTGCCTGGTCCAATAAAATCGACAAATTCTTCTCTCAAGCCAAATTAAGCTTACCAGGTCTGATGACAGGGGAATGTTCCTTTGAACGCGTCTTTGATGCCATGCTGGTACAACGCGCTCGTATATTGGAGATTCAACAGTTAGAAGAGTGGTGAGTTAGTTTTTAATTCAAAGGTTACTTGTCACAAAGCACCTGTCTGGTGTTCACTTCTCCCTGTTTTACTTATTATCCATCACCTTATGCGCCAACATCTCATCCGTATAAAACGCTTTTTTTCCCTTCCACTTAATATTTAATCCCTTCAAGTAACTCGGTTCACGCTTTGGTATAACCCCAGTTTCCCGAGCTGCATTCAAAATACGCTGACGGTGATTGCGCCATCGAACATTGGCTTCTGTTTGCTCCAGCGATGTTCTGTACACCGGACTGTAAAATCGATCGATATGCTCACTTTGTTGCAGCATCGCCAGCGCCAGTTGGCCGTATTTGTCAGAATAGTTATCACAATCGGAAAGTTCATGCGCATCGGAGACTGGTTTGAACGTAAAGCTTTTCCAGACAACAGAGGCGCTATAGCACCAAACAATCAAACAGATAATCGTGATTATCATACCTTTTGAGCCTCAGTCAGCTTGATAGATTTTGTAAGTAGAATGACTGCATTCATGCAAAGCGATATCGCCATAAATGTAGATAAACCCGCCATGACAATACTGAACTGATTTGCGAGTAAATCTGATTTTATTAAGTAGCGATCAAAATATCGGATGAGTTGAGCAAACATAAAAATAATGTAAATGGTCGTCGCTAGTTTCGCCAATCGCGAGTAAGCGATATCAGACACCTGATGCAGCGACCAAACGATCCAGACAAATAAAACAGCCGTTAAAAAATAAGCAATGTGCCACATATGTTTAGCGATACCGGGAAGACTCTGATAAATAAAAAACAATAGCTCTGTCAGTACCAAATCTTCCCAAACACTAAATGTAAGCAAGGTAAATGTCGTCAGCGCCTCACTCTGCGCAAATCGATATAGCTTCCAGAAAATCACAGATGCAACCACGAGCAACGTCAGATTGAAAAACAGGCTTGAAACAACCCAGACGTTATAAATATCGAGAATACTTTCAATCACGCTGTAACTCGTTGTAATTTTCTGGCTTTTCTACATTAAGCAATGCTTTAAGCTTGTGATTCCAAAGTAACTTTATCGCGGCGCAGAATGCAGTGACGGAAAGAACGAAAGAAAAAAGTGAGATTCCGTATTTGTAAAATGCCCCTAGTAATTCAGTTTGAAGAACAACTCGATCAACATAACGAGCAATATGAATAAGTCCGAGTACGAGATAAACAGAGAGAGTCATTTTAGCGACAGCTTTGATCTCGATATGATGGGCTAAATGAAGGCGATAAACAGACAGGATTACCATCGCATTGAGTATGACATGAGATATGTACCAAATATGGACAATGGTATCGAGGTGTTGCTCTCCCAGTTTCAACACAAAGCTTCCAAACACGATATCGAACATTTGAAAAACGCCAACCACTGCAATCGTGATTGAGAAGCTTAGTGCTCTTTTATAAAAGGCGGTACTGAGAAAAAATGCCATCAAAATTATTAATGTATTAATAAAATCAACTACATCAATTAAGTGTGAACCTTGATGAAAATACAAACGTTTCTCCTACTTAGTACCTCCGCTCGATTTATGATCGGCGGTTAATTCTGCTCAGGTGGGATACCCGGCTCTCTTCCCCCGCTATTAGCCATCGTTCCAACTAACGACAAACTCACCGTATCTTCCTGCAACACAGATAATTCTTGATTCTGTTTATTAGCTTCAGTGTTGCTAACCGAGTTAGACGTTTGAGCGATATAAGCACTTAGCGCATGATTATTATTGGAAACCTGCATTACGCATTCCTCATTTTGTAGTTTTAATGTGTTGCATAATGAACCGTTAAAACCCAAAACGGATACATTATTTGCAACTGGACGTATAATGTCAACAAAACTAACCAAATATTGTGACAGCTTAATAACATTTGGATAGATGTTTAAAACAATGTTATAGAATTAGTCCTTAAAATGAAAACTGAAATGTTGAATTATTTAATTTCTATTCTTGAAATAATCGAAACAATGAGCAGAAAACAGACAATTTTTTGTATAACTCGTTATTTTTAAAGAGCTATAGCGCAATACGTAAAATTCAGGAAGATGATCAAATAACAAAAACAGGGATTCTTCATTGATCAGTTCTTTTCATTAACAAGTGAGCGCCAGGTGTTCACACTTTACACTTAACTTAACAAGACAAACTTTAATATGTTTAAAAGCTGCAAATTCGAGCTTTTATTGTGGTGAGAATTAACAGGTGAGAGTGAAATATTATGGTTCGGTGATAACTAACAGGTATACAGAAGGAACAGACTTTTATGAGGCTTGGTGATTATTTCAGCAGATTAACGATTGAAGGAGGTGCGGACGACATAGTCTTGTAAGCGTCCGCCTTTCTTGTCTCATTCAGATCGGTTTTCCAGCTTGCAACTGACTTTCCACGAAAACCCCGTTCCATTTCAAGGTAAATCAGTTCCGCGCATAATGACCTGTATCAGTGATATTTCGTTTGAGTTTAGCGGTGTTCAGGCAACTACACCGCCCCACCTGCTGCCACGCCGCTGGCCCAGGCCCACTGGAAGTTGTAACCGCCTAACCATCCGGTTACATCCAGTACTTCACCAATAAAATACAAGCCGGGGACTGATTGGGATTCCATGGTTTTTGAAGACACATAGTCGCAATCAACACCGCCTTTGGTTACTTCTGCGGTGCGGTAGCCTTCTGTGCCGTTGGGTGAAAAAACCCAGTGATGCAGGGCTTGTTCAATCTGTTGTAGCTGAGCTTTAGTGAGTTGATTTAACGGCGTTTCTAATACGTCAGCTAATGGGGAATGGGTTTCAATAAAGCGTTTAGGTAACTGAGTGCTAAGGGCTGTTTTTAATTGTTGTTTTGGGCTCGCTTCACGTTGTTGTGCAAGCCAGTCGGAGATTGAAAGGTGAGGCAATAAATTAATGGTAACAGTTTCGCCCATTTGCCAATAATTCGAAATCTGTAATACCGCAGGTCCTGACAAACCGCGATGAGTAAACAACATGTCACAGGTGAATCCAGGTCCGGTATCGGCGCTGATTGTTACCGGAAAACTGATACCTGATAAGGGTTCATAGCGGGTCTTATCCTGCTCTTTCCAGGTAAAAGGCACTAACGCAGCCGTCGTGGGTTTAACGGGAATATTAAACTGCTCTGCTACTTTGTAGCCGAACGCCGTTGCGCCGAGTTTTGGCATCGACAGTCCGCCCGTTGCAATAACCAGTGACTGACAGTCGATCGTTTTACCATTGGTTGTCAGGCGAAATTTAGGGCTGTCAGCATCAGAAGCAGGCAGCGCTTCAATCGACAGGATCTCCGTTCTGAGTTGAATAGTGACGCCTGCCCATTCGCACTCCGTCATTAAAACATCAACAATCTCTTTCGCGGAGTCAAGACAGAACAGCTGACCAAAGTCACGTTCTTCATAGTCAACGCCGTGGCGCTCTACCAGTTCAATAAAGTCTGACGAGGGATATCGAGCGAGCGCAGATTTCACAAAATGAGGATTGGCGCATAAATAATGTCTGGGTTCGACAGTTACATTGGTGAAGTTGCAGCGACCGCCGCCACTGATCAAAATTTTACGACCTGCTTTTTTAGCGTGATCCAACACCAGGACTTTTCGACCGCGATAACCCGCCGTAGCAGCACACATAAGGCCAGCAGCACCGGCACCAATAATGACGACGTCAGTTGTAGTTGTTTGCAAATTTACCTCGGATTCATAGCGGCAATAACATAAACATCAAAACGATTCTTTTTGGTGTCGATTGTCATTGTGGGTTGGGTGTTGTTCAGGGGTGGCGCGTAGTCTGGGCGTTTAACAACAACGCGCTGAGTAGCAAGCTGTAAGGCTGCAGGGAGCAATGCATCGGCGTCCTGGTCATCGCCAACCAGCGTCTGGAAAACTCGCATTTCTTTTTTCACCAGCGCGGATTTTTGTCGATGTGGATACATAGGATCGAGGTAAATGACCTCGGGCGTCCAGGGCAGCTCATCCGTCGTCAGTGTTGTAAGCGGCTGTTGCGGGACTAACTGCATCCGCTCTTGCAACCAGTGACCGATTTCATCCGATTGTTTTGCCCGTTCAAGTCCGTCAAACAATAGTGCAGCAACGACGGGATGCCGTTCCAACATAACGACCGGACAACCCAGTGACGCGAGTACAAAACTATCACGCCCCAGGCCCGCAGTAGCATCAAGCACACGGGGAAATTTCCCGGCTTTTACACCAACGGCTTTTGCGATGGACTGTCCTTTACCACCACCATATAAACGGCGGTGATTCGCAGCGCCGCCCGCTAAATCGACCCACACCGGGCCAAGTTTAGCCTCATCGGTTTTAAATAACTTTAACCCTTGTTCATCCAGTCGTAATTCGAGATGTTCCGGACATTCATAACCCCGGAAGTTAATGGCTAACCCAATCATCTTAGCCTGAGGCAGAAGGGAATCATCCTGACAGTGAATAGTAACGGGCATAAAGTGTTGTTAAAAACCGATGGTTGCTTGTGTGGAGCTGGATTATAGCAATAAACCATTCTGGATGACGGGTAAAATAGTCAGAATGGTTTATTAACAGAATCAGTTGGGGTTCGAGACTGCATTTTAAGCACGTTTACCCATGATAATGCTGCAAATTGCGACCGAAATGGCGCAGACGTTGCCGCGTCTCTTCCCAAATGGGCATGAGTTCATCAACGTTACGACGAGCATTGATCCAATCTTTTTGTTCCAGCGAGTCTTCAATTAGCTGAGCACTATGGCACACCCGATACAAGCATAACCCTTCGGCAATCGCTCTGAATGACTGGAGATAATGGCGTAACTCTGC
Organism: Alteromonadaceae bacterium; assembly: GCA_965656875.1. Lineage (GTDB taxonomy): Bacteria > Pseudomonadota > Gammaproteobacteria > Enterobacterales > Alteromonadaceae > CBFHMJ01. The sequence continues at coordinate 81,674 of CBFHMJ010000002.1, read as the reverse complement.
CCAGCTTTGCCAATGAGTCATCCGGTCGAGTTCTTTTACCAGTGTCGCGTAGCGAGACATAAACTGATTGATCAGTTCTTTGCACATCGTGGCTTCATTAGAAAATTGTGTGATCAGGCGTTCTTCATCAAAAAACACAGGTTTTGAGCGCATGGTTTGTTCCATCGCACTGGCTTGCATTGGCACGTTACCGTTATTGAACGCATCGGCCAGCCCTTTCATGAGCTGAGCTTCCATAATGGGTTTAGTCAGGCAGTTGTTCATTCTGACATCTGCACAATGTTGAATGATGGCGTCATCCGTGAATGCGGTCAGACCAACAATGACGAGATCGTCCTGGTCCGGTAATTGTCGAATGCGTTTCGTGGCTTCGATACCGTCCATCACCGGCAACTGAACATCCATAATGATCATATCGAAGGCGTTTTCTTTAACCGCCGTAATCGCGTCATGTCCATTCGATGTATGTGTAATTTCGGCCCCGTGGCGTTCCAGAATCTGGGTGATAATCATTTGATTGACCTTATTATCTTCCACCAGTAATAAGGCTTTGCCTTTGATAAACCCATAGTCGAGCAGTTCTTCGTGGTCTCTGTCCAGCTTCAGGTTGACCAGCGACAAGATGGTATCGACCAGGATATCTATGCCGAATGGTTTCTTCACAACAGCACTGAAAATGGTTCGCTCATAGCTGGGGGCTTCGTCGGCACTGAATGCGCTGATCAACACGAACTTTGGTAGATTGACGTCCATAGCAACAAGGTACTTGCGCATTTTTTTCGCCATCGCTTCGCCATGCGAATCAGGCATGGCCCAGTCGGTTATCACAAAATCAATATCCCGGCCTTTTTCGTATTCATGGGTCATTAAATTAAACGCGGCAGTGGCTGTCGTGGCTTTGTGAACGTTAATTTGCAGACGTTCGAGAACCCGGCTGATTAAATTAAGCATATTGGTGTCGTCATCAACCACCAGTGCCGTCAGATCCGATAACTGAACTTTGGCCTGTTCAAGACTTACCGGGTGCTCAGGCATTTTCATGGTTTCCAGAGGAATACGGCAACAGACCGTTGAGCCTGAAGCTTCAACACTATTGAACACGACACTACCGCCCATTGATTCAATAATATTTTTAACCAGGGTCAGTCCCAATCCGGTGCCGCCAATGTCATTGTTATCCAGCCGGACAAACGGTTTAAACACATCAGCAATGCGCCCTTCTGCCACACCTGCTCCGGTGTCGGTCACCGTTACGACAAAGACAACCCGGTTGTTAGCGCAGTATTCAGCGCGACAGTGCAGGATAACTTCGCCTTCTTGTGTAAAACGAATGGCATTATCCAGAATCTGATGCAGAACCTGAAAGAGTCGCGCTTTATCGCCAATGACACGCTCAGGTAAATCCACGGGTAACTGAGCGTAGAAGGTGAGCGATTTTTCATTGGCTTTCTGTTGTGCTTCATCGATGACATCATCCAGCACATCCATGAGTACAAAATCATATTTCTCAATCACCAGTTGTTCAATTTCAGCGTGAGAGAAGTCCATGATGTTTTGAATCGCTTGAAGTAACACATTGGATTCATTACTAATCTCATCAACATACCATTCCTGAGAGCCCGTCAGAGGGCCGCGTTTCAGCAGTTGAGCCACCCCCATAATCCCGGTCAGTGGCGTTCGTAACTGGTGACTGACTTCGGTCAACCATTTCATTCGTTGCTGGCTTTGATTTTTGAATTTGTTTTGTAAGTTTTCCAGTCGGATACGTTGCGCTTCAGACGACGAATACTGGTTGCGAATACTTTGATACATGGGTGTTATTGCGTGTTGGACAGATAAAAATATCACGGTAATCAGTACAACAACGGTGATCACGATGGCAAATTTAATCATGGCAATATGACGCTGTGTTTCGTCTTTTTGCATGAAGACCGCTTGTCCGAGGTTATCCACAATCAGCAGGGGTGTGTCTGAATAGAATATGGCATTAAATCGCCGCAGCGTGAGTTCGTCACGCAAGTGCCCCGCTTTTATCAATTCGCGGGCAGCAACGTGATACTGGTCAATTAGGCCCAATAAGGGATCTTTAGAGCCGTCGGTATTAATTAGATAGGTTTGTTCCAGTATCAATGTTTGTTTATTGGATTCTCGAATCTGTTGGGCAATGGATGCAGAATGCCGGACCGCTTCTTTTAATTCATTGGTATTCACCTGCCAGAATTCATATCCGGTTGTATGGGACATTCGGTTCGCCAGTAGTGCAATATGCTCAATTGCGAGCCGTTGTTGATTTAGCAGGTCCGTTGCATCCTGCGCATGTTCAACTCTGTTAACAAACTGCACTAACAACGCGGTTGCAATCAGTGCCGATATAAGAATATTTAGCGCCGCTTTGACTAACCGTCGGTTACATAACGAAATATCCGATTCCATTGCCAGCTCCTCCCAGGGCATATTGACCAAAATATGAATAAAAAGCAGCGAGTTAAGTGAGTTCAACCTGACTGACACGTTGGTGACATGGCATCATCGTGTAAATCTAAAATTAGCCTGGTTTAGGGAATCAGCAAGAAAAATAGTCTAAAAAGGATACAAAAAAAGGCCATTCCTTTCGGAACAGCCTTCAATGAATCACTTACGATATTTTAATGCACATAACGCGATAGTTAAGTGCTGAAAACTTCTGTTACTAAGAAATACCGGAATGTCGCAGTAATGCATCAATATTTGGTTCGCGGCTACGGAATGCTTTAAATAATTCCATTGGATCTTCAGAGCCGCCTTTTTCCAGAATCGTTCTAAGGAACAACAACCCGACGTAATCGTGGAAAATGCCTTTTTCTTCGAACATACCGAATGCATCCGCTGATAAAACTTCTGCCCATTTGTAACTGTAATAACCAGCGGCATAACCACCTGCAAAAATATGGGAGAAGCCGTGCTGGAAACGGTTAAATGCTGGCGGAATAAACACCGAGATCTCTTGACGAATGGCGTCCAGGGTTTCCTGAATTTTCGCGCCGCTTTCTGGTGAATAATCAGCATGTAGTTTGAAATCAAAAATCGAGAATTCAAGCTGACGTAGCATCATCATGGCTGACTGGAAGTTCTTTGCAGCCAGCATTTTATCAAGCATTTCCTGCGGCAATGGCTCACCTGTTTCAAAGTGACCTGACAGATAACTCAGGACTTCAGGCTGCCAGCAAAAGTTTTCCATAAACTGGCTCGGTAACTCTACCGCATCCCACGGCACACCATTGATACCAGAAACGGCGCTGACACCGCATTTAGTCAACATGTGATGCATACCGTGACCAAACTCGTGGAATAACGTCACGACTTCGTCATGAGTGAACAATGCAGGCTGATCACCCACAGGTTTATTAAAATTACAGGTCAGGTAAGCGACCGGGTGTTGCAGACTGTGGTTTTTGTCGAAACGACGTGTCATACAGTCGTCCATCCATGCACCGCCTCGTTTACCCGGACGGGCGTATAAATCCAGATAGAAGCTGCCACGATATTCTGTGCGCTTGTCATACACGTTGAAATAGCGAACGCTGTCATGCCATTTATCAATGCCGCTTCGCTCTTCCATAATAGTCAGGCCGAATACTCGTTGAACTGTTTCAAACAGTCCGGCGATAACTTTGTTTTCCGGGAAGTAAGGTCTTAATTCTTCGTCAGAAATGGAGTATTTATTTTGTTTCAGTTTTTCGCTGTAGTACGCCAGATCCCAGGCGTTTAACGTATCAACATCATGGGCTTGTTTCGCAAAATCGCGAAGCTCGGCCAGGTCTTTTTCTGCCTGTGGCTTTGATTTTTCAGCCAGCTCCGTTAAAAAGCTCAGAACCTGTTCTGTTGATTCAGCCATTTTAGTCGCCAGCGATTTTTCAGCATAACTTGCAAAACCCAGTAACTGCGCCAGTTCATGACGTAACGCCAAAATTTCGTCCATAATCGCTGAATTGTCCCACTCGCCCGCGTTTGGCCCCTGGTCAGACGCTCGTGTGGAATAAGCGGTGTACATTTCGCGGCGTAACTCTGCATTATCGGCGTAAGTCACCACAGGCAGATAGCTCGGGATATCCAGCGTAAATAACCAGCCTTGCTGTTCTTTCTCTTCCGCCAGTTGCTTTGCCAGTGCGATGGCTGTTTCTGGCAAGCCTGCTAAATCGGCTTCATCCGTAACCAGTTTTGTCCAGCCCATCGTGGCATCCAGCACATTGTTGCTGTATGTCGATGACAGCTCAGATAAACGCATCTGGATCTCGCCATAACGTTGCTTTTTGTCATCTGGCAATGCAATACCAGATAACTCAAAGTCACGCAGCGCGTTTTCTACTTCTTTCTTTTGCTCTGGATTACAGGTTTTAAATTCTTCACTGTCGGCAAATGCGCGATACACTTCGTACAAGCCCTGATGCTGACCAACCCAGGTGCCATATTCAGAAATAAGGGGTAACGAAGATTCATACGCTTCACGAAGCTCTGGCGTATTCACCACGCTGTTCATATGAGACACAGCAGACCATGCACGAGAAAATTTATCGTCCATGTCATCAATCGGTAATGCAATTTCTTCCCACTTTACTGGCGCACTCAGACCCGCAACATGCTCAACAGACTGGCGACACTCGGCCAGAATAGCTTCCACAGCAGGCTTTACCAGATCGGGAGTAATCTTTGAAAACTGTGGTAAATCATGCATTTCAGTTAATGGATTCGACATAATTTCACACTCGCTATTTATTAATATTTTTTTAACATCGATTTGTATAACAGTATCATTGGGCTTGTAAGCAAGACTTTCAAGCTGATTAAGATAAAGCTATGACAAAAAACTTCTTTTCTCACCATTGAATTCTTGCTATTCATGCCAATATTTTTGATTCATCTATTTCCCTAAAAACGAGATTAAGAGAGCTATTCATGACCAGACATTACGATTACCTGGCAATCGGCGGCGGCAGTGGCGGCATTGCATCAGCAAACCGGGCTTCACGTTACGGTAAAAAATGCGCCATTGTAGAAGCAACAGCACTGGGCGGTACTTGTGTAAATGTAGGCTGTGTGCCGAAAAAAGCCATGTGGTACGCCGGACAAATTGCCGATGCTTTCCGTTATGGTCCGGATTATGGCTTTAATGCCACGATTGATAATTTCGACTGGGATAAAATGTGTGAAAGCCGCGAAGCGTACATTGGTCGCATTCATCAGTCGTATGATCGGGTTTTAGGGAACAATAATGTTGATGTCATCAACGGCTTTGCTCGTTTTGTTGATAAGAACACCGTAGAAGTAAATGGTGAGAAAATCACCGCAGATCACATCATTATCGCAACCGGCGGTCGTCCAACCATTCCAAACATCCCTGGCGCTGAATTTGGTATGGATTCCGACGGCTTCTTCGCACTGCGTCAACAACCGGAAAGCGTGGTTGTTGTCGGTGCTGGCTACATCGCCGTTGAAATCGCGGGTGTTTTCCACGCTCTGGGCAGCGATACTCACCTGGTTGTCCGTAAAGATAAACCACTTCGTACATTCGACCCGCTAATGGCTGACACGTTAGTAGAAGTGATGAACGATCACGGTCCGACATTACACACGAACTCCACGCCAAAATCCGTCGAGAAGCATGATGACGGAAAAGTAACCCTTCATCTGGAAAATGGTGAGAGCATTGGGCCGGTTGATTGTCTGGTCTGGGCCATTGGCCGTGTACCGGCGACCGATAAAATCAATCTGGAAGCAACTGGCGTTGAGCTGGATGACAAAGGGTATATCAAAACCGATAAGTACCAGAATACATCGGTTGATGGCATTTATGCCGTAGGCGACAACACAGGTCGTGTTCAGTTAACACCGGCAGCCGTTGCCGCTGGACGTCGTTTATCAGAGCGTTTATTTAATGGCAAAACGGATGAGCATTTGAATTACGATAACATTCCAACCGTTGTATTCAGCCATCCACCTATCGGCACGGTCGGTCTGACAGAGCCTGAAGCCATTGAAAGACATGGTGAAGAGAACATCAAGGTTTACACCTCGCAGTTCACGGCGTTATACCAGGCAATGACACAACATCGCCAACCTACCCGCATGAAGCTGGTTTGCCTTGGACCTGAAGAAAAAATCATAGGTATTCATAGCATTGGATTTGGTTCAGACGAATTGTTACAGGGTTTCGCGGTTGCATTGAAGATGGGTGCAACAAAAGCAGACTTTGATAACACGGTAGCAATTCACCCGACGAGTGCGGAAGAATTTGTGACGATGACCTGATAAATACTTGAACATAAAAAAAGAGAAGCAATAATTTGCTTCTCTTTTTTTGTTGAGTTTAGTCACTCATTAGCCTGCTGCTCTCAGGCTTGCCAGGTATTTGCTCTTATCGCTGGCCCCTGACGGCGCTTCACAGATCCTTGTATATGTTTTAAGACAGAGAGGACTCATACCCGGTCTGGGGAAATTGTAAAATACCAGCCGCTTAAATTACAGCCTTAATTTCATTCATTTCAATAAGCTCCAGCAATCTTAACGTAGCGTCAGTTAAACTGAGTTCAACGCTATTCTCCATCATGTTTTAGTGCTAGTCAGTCCTTTATGAATGACTCATCAAACATCGCTGTCTTTGTCTCGTCATGTCAGATTAACTGAACAACATTGCCTTTTTTATCAACAATACCTCTCTAAAGCCGTCACCATCTCGTATTTGCATTGTTTTCTGTGAATGTCAGCAACATTTTGACACGCAAATATCCCGGTCGATCATTGCTTACTATCACGATCTCTGGCTTGCTATACCGATTCAACACAGGAAGTTAAAAATGACAAATCGTATAAATAACATTGATTTAATCCGGGGGATTGCGCTACTCGGGTTACCTTTTATGAATTTAATTTCTTTCGCGATGCCTTATGCGTCGTATTTAAATCCAATGGCCTATACACCGGGTGGCGACTTAGATCAGGCGGTGTTCAGTGTGGTTCATGTGGTTGCTGACCAAAAATTTATGGGGCTGTTTTCGTTATTATTTGGTGCCAGTTTGATGTTGCTGGTCGAAAAATGTGAGCAAACTGGTCGTTCTGCGGCGAGTGTCCATTATCGGCGAAATTTCTGGTTGCTGGTGTTTGGTGGTTTACACGCCTTGCTGCTGTGGGATGGCGATATCCTGTTGGTTTACGCGGTGCTGGGCATGCTGATTTATCCGCTGCATCGGACTAAGCCCATCGTATTAGTGATTCTTGGCAGTCTGGTGATGTGGTTTGCTGTTGTGTTAGCTGGCGGTATGGATGTTTCTGTAGATGCCATCGGTCAGGAAGGCAGAGCAGTTGTTATGAAGGATTATCAGCCTGATGACCGTGACATTGGCGCAGAAATCGCGGTTTATCAGAGTGACTACAACACAATTTTTGATTATCGCGCCAACGGTGGTTCCACGGATGAAATCTCTCAGCAAGCAGATGATGATACATCGCTGGTCAGAGCCAGTTTTGCGTTAGCTGGGATTATGCGGGCGCTGGCAATGATGCTGTTCGGCATGGCGTTGTATCAGTGGCGTATTCTGCAATTAACGCGTTCAGCCCGGTTCTATCAGGCAGTGGCGGCGATTGGTTTATCTACTGGGGTTGCAGTAGCGATTTATGGATTGCTGGGTAACTATCAACATGACTGGAGCGCTGATTATTTTTATGACCAGGGAATGATTGCTGGATTATTTGCCATGCTGTTAATGTCTGGCGGCTATGTGGGTTTGATTTCCTGGTGGTGCCTGTCGGATGCATTGTCCGGATTACAAGCAAAGATACAGTCAGTTGGTCGAATGGCGCTAACCAATTATCTGATGCAATCCGTGATTGCGGTGTTTATTTTTCAGGGCTTTGGATTGGGATTATTTGGCGCATTGTCGCGGCTGGAACTGGTCGGAGTGGCAATATTGATCGGAGTGTTCCAACTTGGATTTTCAACACTGTGGTTGTCTTTCTTCCGTCAGGGTCCGGTTGAGCAGGTTTGGCGCTGGCTGACCTATGGTTCGTTCAAAACTGGTTGAGTCGAACCTGACTATCCAGAACGCCAATACCAAAAAGCCGTTGCTATGATTCTAAAACGACCGTAGCAACGGCATAGTCTTTTTCATCACTGAGCGACACAAAGCTGTTGGTGACGCCCAGTTTTTCAACCACATCTAAAGTTGCGGCATGAAATGTTAATGTTGGCTGTCCTGATGGCAGGGATTCGACGCTGATTTGCTCAAATCGCATGCCGCCGGAAATTCCCGTCCCCAGGGCTTTTGCTACTGCTTCTTTGGCAGCGAATCGTTTAGCCAGATACGCCGCTGGAAAGCTGTGCTGCTGATAAATTTGATATTCCGAATCAGACAGCACCCTTTGTGCAAAACGGTCAGACTTTTCGATTAAGCGCTCGATACGGCGAATATCTACAATATCTGTGCCTATGCCTACAATTGCCATAATCAGTCAGCCCGTATTTTTATTCCATACCTTTAGCCAGCATAAGTTTAAACGCCTGTACGAGCGTTAATCATGATGGTTTTCATATCACGAACGGCTTTTTCCAGCCCATCAATGGATGCACGAGCAATAATAGCGTGACCAATATTCAATTCGTAAATTTCAGGAATAGCCGCAATCGCGTGTGTGTTGGTGTAGTGCAAACCGTGGCCAGCATTTACAACAATTCCCAGACTATCAGCGAACTTCACACCTTTAGTGATGCGCTCAAGCTCTTTAGCTTGTTCAACATCGTTTGTGGCATCGGCATAGTGACCTGTGTGGATTTCAATGTAAGGTGCTTTCACATCAGCAGCGGCCTGAATTTGCGCATCATCAGCATCAATAAACAGGGATGTTTTGATGCCTGCTGCACTCAACCGTGCGACCGCATCAGCAATTTTGTCTTTCTGACCAACAACATCAAGGCCACCCTCTGTTGTTAGCTCTTCGCGTTTTTCTGGCACCAGACACACATAAGTCGGTTTTACTTCAAGTGCGATATTAATCATTTCTTCTGTGACGGCCATTTCCAGATTTAATCGGGTCTGAACAGTTTCCGCCATAATACGAACATCACGATCCTGAATGTGACGACGGTCTTCTCGTAAATGGATAGTGATGCCATCTGCACCTGCGTGCTCGGCAACAGCAGCTGCATGAACCGGATCAGGATAAGTAGTGCCTCGCGCCTGACGAAGCGTTGCAATGTGATCGACATTTACCCCTAAATAAATTTCTTTCATTTGATAAATCTCCGGTTTGAACGGCGTTGCCGTCAATCAGTTTTAAACTGGTTTATAAATAATTCTCGCGACTTTAATGGCTTATTACCCAACCAGGGCGATAACGCCTGTCGCATTAATGCTTTAGCGCACTTTAATACTTGCGGTGTCGAAAAGTCATAGCGACCAATCTGCAACAACATGTCACCCGGATATCCCTGTGGTGACAAACAAAAGCCTTGCTGCGGTAAAAATTGATACAGGCCGTCCGACTGGATTGGCTCACCGGCATCGAATGTAACCGTGAAATCTACGGCGTATCCGAGGACGTCTAATAAATTGATTTCAAAAATGCGTAATAACGGTTCAACCTGATCGGTTACGGCGAGAGATTGTAGCAAGGATTGATAGAGAGGGAATAATGTTTCGCTGGCAAAATGCTGTGGGCAGAGTCGAGTGACCAACTCATTGGCGTACAGGCCACTGTACAGGGTAACGTTTTGAAAATTATGTGGTTGTCCTGCACTTTCAAGGCTTATGACATTTTTCAGATTGCCGTGTCCGGTCAAACTGATAAGGATCGGTTGAAAAGGTTGAATAAGAGCCGATTTGGACGTTTTACGGTTAGAGCGCGCACCTTTAACAACTGCGGCACAACGCCCTTGTCCTTCAAGTACTAACTCAAGGATCGCGCTGGATTCCCGAAAATCCCGCTTGTGCAGTACATAAGCGGGAATCAACTGCTGGCGCGTATTGATTAGTCCTCCCCGTACCCCAGGCTACGGAGCGCTCGTTCATCATCAGCCCAACCACTTTTAACCTTCACCCAGCATTCAAGGAACACTTTCTGTTCCAGCAGGTTTTCCAGGTCAATACGGGCATCACGACCGATAACTTTTAATTTTTCACCTTTGTTACCAATAACCATGCGTTTCTGGCCTTCACGTTCAACCAGAATCAGGGCATTGATACGCCACAGGCCTTTCGGGTCCCATTTAAACTGTTCAATCTCAACCGTTACTGCGTAAGGTAATTCTTCACCCATGTATCGCATCAGTTTTTCACGAACAATTTCAGACGCCATAAAACGCTGAGAACGGTCTGTAATGTAATCTTCCGGGAAATAGAATTCACACGGCGGGATCATCTCGTTTACCAGCTTGTTGACCGAAGCGACTTGCTGACCATTCTTTGCAGAGATCGGCACAATCTGTTTAAAGTCGAATTGCTGACCTAACCATTGTAGGTGCGGTAATAACTCGTCTTTTTCTTTAATCTGATCGGTCTTATTCACCACCAGGATAACAGGACGACCGGCTTTGCGTAACTTGTTCAGTACCATGTCATCATCGGCATTCCAGCGAGTGCCTTCAACAACAAACAGTACAACTTCAACATCACCAATCGAGCTTGATGCAGCCCGGTTCATGTAGCGGTTAATCGCTTTCTTTTCTTCTTTATGCAGTCCTGGCGTGTCCACGTATACAATCTGAACTTCATCTTCAGTATGAATACCCATGATACGGTGGCGCGTTGTTTGCGGTTTACGCGAGGTAATACTGATTTTCTGACCAAGAATGCTGTTCAGCAGGGTTGATTTACCAACATTTGGACGACCAACGATCGCTACCAACCCACAGCGCGTTTCTGGCTGTTCGCCCGGTAGTTCAAAAGGTTGTTGGTCATTGTCTTCGGGTAAATCGATCATTTAGTGTTTCCTGCTTTGATAATTGACATAACTTCTTTTGCCGCCTTTTGCTCTGCTTTACGGCGACTGGTTCCTTTGGCGGTGAAAGCACCAATGTTTTCCACCTCACAAGAAACCGTGAATTCTTGATTGTGTGCCTGGCCTTTAGTGTCGATTACCGTGTAAATGGGTAATGGCTGGCGACGACCTTGCAGATATTCCTGCAACTGAGTTTTCGGATCTTTCTGTTCAACGCCGGGCTTAATGGTTTTTAACCGTTCTTTAAACCAACTGAGAATGACAGCTTCACAGCGATGAATATCCGCATCAAGGAAAATTGCTCCGATGATGGCTTCTACGGCATCTTCAAGTATAGATTCTCGTCGGAAACCGCCACTTTTTAATTCACCCGGACCAAGACGAAGTGCATCACCCAATTTAAAATCTTTGGCGATTTCAACCAGGGTTTCACCACGTACCAGCGTTGAGCGCATTCGGCTCAGGTCACCTTCTCGCGTTGTCGGGAATTGATTATAAAGTGCATTGGCAATGACAAAACTGAGAATTGAATCGCCGAGAAACTCCAGTCTCTCGTTGTGTTTTGCATTGTAGCTTCGATGAGTTAACGCCTGAGCTAAAAGCTCAGGCGTTTCAAATTGGTGGCCGATTTTTCTTTGAATAGTTTCTAGCGAAGTTTTCATTTCTTAGAATTATTTAAGCGCTCCCAGTCGCTCGAATCTGACACCGTTTGGTATCCATGATGGAATAAAACTGTCTTCGTCACGGTCGAACTCAAAGCTCATCCAGATGAATACGGCTTTACCAACCAGATTAGCTTCTGGAACAAATCCCCAGAAACGACTGTCAGTGCTGTTATCTCGGTTGTCGCCCATCACGAAGTAATGACCTTCAGGAACAACAACATCTTTAACCCGTGTCGCCGAGGCGCGTTTCTTCACATTATAGAAGTAATCGCCTACCCGCTCAGGCATTGCCGGGTTAATAAACATCTGGTGTTCCACGCCTTCCAGATTTTCATTGAACTTCTGTAATCTCATACCAAAGAACGTGAAATCACTGTTTGAAACGTATTTACGATCCATTGGATGAAATTCTGTGCATGCATCAGGCTTGCGTTCACAAGAAGGCTTAATCCATAAACGCTTATTGCGGTAACGTACAGTATCCCCTGGTAAGCCAATAACACGCTTGATGTAATCAACCGTTTCATCAACCGGATACTTAAATACGGCAACATCACCTACTTCCGGCTTGCCTGTTTCCATTAACTTTGAACGCCAGACCGGATCTTTCACACCATACGCGTATTTCTCTACAAGAATGAAATCACCAATCAACAACGTCGGCATCATAGAGCCAGATGGGATCTGAAAGGGTTCATACAGGAAAGAACGGAATAAAGTGATAGCGAGAACAACAGGGAAAATTGACTGCGCAGTTTCAGCCAGTGCAGGTTGTTGTAGCAATTTAGCGCGTGAGTCGTCGTCCAGGGAACCTCCTGCACTGCCTTCTGCTGTCGCGAGCTTTTCACGACGTTTTGGTGCCGATACTTTAGCGTCATACAGCCAAATCAATCCACTGGCGAGAGACAAACATACTAAGAAAATCGCAAAATAACCTGCCATCTGATAACCCTATTTTCCTACTCTCAAAATGGCCAAAAACGCTTCTTGTGGAACTTCTACGTTACCCACCTGCTTCATGCGTTTTTTACCTTCTTTCTGTTTCTTCAATAGTTTTTTCTTACGGCTGACATCACCACCATAACACTTCGCAATTACGTTTTTACGAAGCTGTTTAATCGTGGTTCGGGCAATGATTTGATTACCAATAGCCGCCTGAATCGCAATATCGAACATTTGGCGGTGAATGAGTTCTTTTAGCTGTGCAGCTAACTCACGGCCCCGATACTGAGAATTGTCGCGGTGACAAATAATAGCCAGCGCATCAACCCGGTCGCCATTGATCAGAATATCAACCCGAACCATATCGGCAACCTGAAACTTTTTAAAATTGTAATCAAGTGATGCATAACCACGGCTGGTTGATTTCAAGCGGTCAAAGAAGTCCATAACCACTTCAGCCATCGGCAATTCATACGTGACCGCAACCTGATTACCGTGATACGCAAGATTCAACTGTACACCACGTTTTTCCACACATAAGGTGATAACGTTACCCAGGTACTCTTTTGGTACAAGGATATTGGCTTCTACGATTGGCTCGCGAATCTCCGCAATATTATTAATCGGTGGTAAATCTGATGGATTGTCGATGCGAATCACTTCGCCGTCGTTTTGTTCAATCTCATACACTACCGTTGGTGCTGTAGTGATCAGGTCCAGGTCATACTCACGCTCAAGACGTTCCTGGATGATTTCCATATGCAACATGCCAAGGAAACCACAACGGAAACCAAAACCCAGTGCGGAACTGGTCTCTGGTTCGAAGAATAATGACGCATCATTCAGGCTTAATTTGTTCAATGCATCACGAAATGATTCGTAATCGTCTGAACTGACGGGGTAAACACCGGCATACACCTGAGGCTTAATTTTCTGGAATCCAGGGAGAGCTTCTTCACAACCGCCTTTGGCATGAGTAATGGTGTCACCCACCGGCGCACCGTGGATCTCTTTAATACCAGCAATGATGTAACCAACTTCACCGGTTTTCAGTACGCCCGTAGACGTTTGTTTTGGCGTGAAAATACCCACTTCATCAACAATATGAACCTGGCCAAGTGATTTTGAAACCATCTTGTCACCTGAGCGGATCTCGCCATTTTTGATACGAACAAGTGAAACAACGCCCTGATACGGGTCAAACCATGAATCAATGATAAGCGCCTGAAGCGGCTCTTCCGGTTCACCAACCGGTGGTGGGATTTGATTAACGATGAGTTCTAATACATTGTGGATACCGACACCTGTTTTAGCTGAACAAGTCACCGCGTCAACCGCATCGATACCAACGATATCTTCGATTTCCTGGGCAACGCGCTCAGGTTCAGCCTGAGGCAAGTCGATTTTATTAAGAATTGGCAGAACTTCCAGGTCCATCTCAATTGCGGTGTAACAGTTAGCAACGGTCTGAGCTTCTACGCCCTGCCCCGCATCAACCACCAGTAGCGCACCTTCACAAGCGGCAAGTGAACGAGATACTTCATAAGAGAAGTCAACGTGTCCCGGCGTATCGATGAAATTAAGCTGGTAGGTCTCTCCGTCATCGGCTTTGTAATTCAACGTTACACTTTGTGCCTTAATCGTAATGCCTCGCTCACGTTCAATTTCCATTGAATCAAGAACCTGTTCTTGCATTTCACGATCAGATAATCCACCACAATCCTGAATCAGACGATCCGATAAGGTAGACTTGCCATGGTCAATATGGGCAATAATTGAGAAATTACGAATGTGCTTCATAGACAGATAAACTAAGCGTCCTGGGTTCAAATTAAAAATCAGGGGCGGGATTTTACACGGAATTCCGGTGAATCACCATGTTTTAAGGAGACGAGACACCCGCAGAAACCGGGTTAATTGTCCGTATGATCGATTATTTATCGTTCTGGCAATCTGTCGGCTTCTCTCATCGTCACTATTGATACTAAATTTAATACTGGATTCGAGGCTTGATTAATCGGCGACCTGAACGGTTAAATCATCGTCCAGTATGCCCAGCAATATCAGTTTGTGCTTTTCGTCACACTGGGTTTTCTTTAAACGATGCCTGGCAAACGTAAAGCCGAGATAACCACCTACTATTCCAGCCATAAACGTCAACACGGGTGAGTCATTGAATGCCAGTATGCCACTGTTAACGGCGTTTTCTACGGCAACAGAAGCCAGAAAAAAGCCAATCAGTGGCATGATATACACTAAGAACGCAGCGCCTAACAAGCCGTTTTCAGACACACCTATCAGCACACGCTGACCCGGTTTAACCACTTCATCAGTGTACACAACGGATTCATGCTGCTTGTCAGCAAACGCTTTGGCAACCGAACTGGTGCCGCATTGTGCTTTCTGGCTACACGCCGTGCAGCTCGTTTGAAGCTTAGTAGAAACCAGTATCCTGCCCGGTTGAACATCGGTAACAATACCGGTTTCTTTTAACATAGGATTATTTCAATCTCACTGACTTGATAATTTTTTCGGCGGTTGGTGCCGGAATTCGGCCAATCACGGAAAATTCTACGCCATTAACAACCTGAGAAAAAATGGTCATTGAACCGTGTTGAATCATCACCGGAGGATTATTCGTCGCCAGCGGCGGCTGAATATAAACCGAAAACTCGTTTAATCCATCAGAAATCAAAAAATAATCGGCAAACTGATTGGTAACAGGTAATGGATGTCGATCATGATTGATCACGTTAAACCCTTGCGGTAACCAGCCCAGTTGCCAGCGATTTTCAGCTGTTTTCTTCTCAGGTCCAGCCGGAGACACGGAGGGTAACGAGGCATCATACAACTTCAACAATTGAGATGACGGATGCTCAGTGACCTGGATTTGTGTCACCTGTAACTGCTCCAGGATATCGCCTTTACGGTTTAGCGTGGCTGATTTCAATAACAAACCAGATGCAACATCCAGCCAGATCAAATAATTAAATCGGTCTTCATCTCGTGCAATGATTCTGACCAGCTGCGCCATACGTCCGGCAATCCGACTTTTTCCTGCAACCGCGATATTGTAATAACGGGAAAGCTCATCATAGGGTTCAAAAATAACATCAGGAATCGGCCCTTTAATCGCAGAGGCCGTTACAGAATAAGGTTCTTCATTCCCTTCAAAATAGCTGACAACATTGTCTTTACGCACCATTTCAAAGATATGCCCGTTTAACGAGCTGATATGTTCCAGTTCTATCTCTTTATGATGACCGTGAGCCCAGCGATAAGGTTCTGCGGCTTTACCATCGATAACCACAAAGGCTGCTTCAAAGTTCAGTGTATTCAGGGCATCGCGTAAATGATCTAAAACGGCTTTACCGTCGCCTGAGCTGGCCTTTGATGAAAATGAGAGGGAGAATAAAAAAAGGAAGGTTATTTGTGAGAAAGTTCGTAGCAAAGTTTTCAAGCATCCACCTCGATTAACAGGTCCGAACGTCAGAGGACAAAGCCTCTGACGTTGATGGTATTACTGACCGGACTGCTGTTTATTTTGTTCCACTGCGGCTTGTTGTGCGGCAGCTTTTTTGACCTGACGCTTATGGTCAGTCAACATTTCATTAATCCGTTGCTGGCGAAGGCGAATTTCCTGACGTCGTTCAATATCAGACTGTGGCATTTGAACTTCACGACCTGGATTATAGGTCGAATAACTAACAGGCTCAGCCACACCGGCAATTGGACCATTTGTCTGAAGAACCTGCAGCGGCCCTTGTTCAACGGCGGCATTCGGTGTTTCAACCTGGTATTGTCTCACGCCCATAATAGCAACCATGGCTACACTGGCAGCAACAGCAACCTGCCCAAACTGTTTAACAACCATGCTGTCTTTCAATCGTTGCCATTGAGCGGCAAAGCTGGCAAACAAACCTGATTTATTGTCTTCAACCATCTGAAGCGGCGCTTCGTTAGCGATTGAAGCTTCAATTCTGGCGGTCAGATCAAGATTTAGCGACTCAGGCAATTCATCTCTCATTGCATCACCAATCAGGTGATAGCGTGACCATGCGTCTTTATCGTCATCAGTCAATGCAGATAAATCGACGTCTAATGCCTGTTCATTATTGTCGCTAACTGCGTTTCTATATGATTTGACTTCATTATCAACAAGTGAAGATAACCATTCATTGTTTTCTTTACTGAAATCTTTCATCGTCATATCTAAAACTTAAGTCCTGTTGTTGCTGCTGCGGGAATACCACCTATCCCGACAACAATGCTATTTCACTGCATGCATTAAATTACTACTTTCCAAGTAACGGCTTTAACGCATTGTCAATTGCTTCCCTTGCTCTGAAGATTCTGGAGCGCACTGTGCCTACCGGACAATCCACAATTGTTGCTATATCTTCGTAACTTAGCCCATCAATCTCTCGTAACGTAATCGCTGTTTTGAGATCATCGGGTAATTGATCAATCGTTGAGAAAATTACTCGTTTGATTTCTTCGGTTAACAGAATCCTTTCTGGCGATGCATTTTCTTTTAATGCCTCACTGACTGCCGGATTCATTCCGTCATCGACATCCACATCACTTGATGGTGGCTTACGTCCGGCAGCTGTTAAATAATTCTTAGCCGTGTTAACGGCGATTCGATACAACCATGTATAAAACGCACTTTCTCCTCGAAACCCTGGCAATGCCCGGTATGCTTTAATAAAAGCTTCCTGGACAACGTCATCTATATCTCCCTGATGTGACACAAAGCGAGAAACCAGACTGGTCAACTTACTTTGGTATTTCCTTACTAGCAGGTTAAATGCTGTTTTATCGCCACGCTGAACACGTCTTACTAGTTCTAAATCTATTTCCTGTTCGCTCATCCGAGCCAACTCTCCTGGTGTTTATTATGCTTATCCTGGCGTTTTTTATTCCAGGCTATGAGCCGAGAGACCTGAATATAAAAATAGTGACTTTTTCGTTGGTTAATTTGTCACCGGTCAAACGCCCTGTTTTTCTTAAGTAAAGCGGGCTCTTATCATCCAGCGTATCGTATCAGACAAGGTATAGGTGTAAAAGTTCTGACATTTTGCAAGAAATTTTAAAATTTTTTGACCGAGCGGATAAATGCTATCCTTACGCTCTTCAAAATCCTCATAAATGATTTCAGGAATCAGACCTGCTAATGACAATTGCCGACACTCAACACGAATGTGATGTGTTAATCATAGGCAGCGGCGCTGCCGGACTAACCACTGCATTAAAACTTGCCGATCACCTTAACGTCATCGTTATGAGCAAAGGGCCATTAAAAGAAGGCTCTACTTTGTACGCTCAGGGCGGCATCGCCGCTGTCTTCGATGAGAATGATAGTATAGATTCTCACATTAACGATACGATGCGGGCAGGCGGCAACTTATGTGAACGTTCAGCAGTTGAGTTTACCGCAAAAAATGCCCGGGAATGCATGGAGTGGTTAATTGAAAATGGCGTGCCGTTTGATCAATATCTGGATGATGAAGGCAATGTTAAATATCACCTGACGCGAGAAGGTGGTCATAGTCATCGTCGTATTCTTCATTCTGCCGATGCAACCGGACATGCCGTTCAAAGCACTTTACTCGCACAAATTAATGCCCGCTCCAATATTAAAGTGTTGGAACGATACAATGCGGTTGATCTGATCACCAACAAACAAATCAGCTCATCCATGCCAACCAATGCTCCAATTTCTTGTCATGGTGCCTATGTGTGGAATCGGGATAAAGAGATTGTTGAAGTCGTTCGCGCCCGGGTTGTTGTCCTTGCCACAGGTGGCGCCAGTAAAGTTTATCTTTATACCAGCAATCCGGATGTCGCCAGCGGCGATGGAATTGCGATGGCCTGGCGAGCCGGTTGTAGTGTTGCCAATATGGAATTTAATCAGTTCCATCCAACCAGTTTGTATCATCCGGATGCCCCGAACTTTCTAATCTCTGAAGCGATGCGTGGCGAGGGAGCAGTACTACGACGTCCTGATGGCTCACGTTTTATGCCTGACTTTGATCAGCGAGCCGAATTAGCACCCCGCGACATCGTTGCCCGAGCGATTGATTATGAAATCAAACGTCTGGGAGCAAAATGTGTTTATCTGGATATCAGTCATAAACCGGCTGATTTTATTAAAGAGCATTTTCCAACTATCTATGAACGTTGTCTTGGTGTCGGCATTGATATCACTACCGATCCAATTCCAGTTGTTCCGGCGGCGCATTACACCTGTGGTGGCGTTAAGACAGACACGACAGGACAAAGCGATTTAACCGGATTGTTCGCAATTGGTGAAGTTGCCTACACGGGATTACACGGTGCTAATCGCATGGCCAGTAACTCGTTATTAGAATGTATTGTTTATGCCCACTCTGCGGCAGAAGAAATACTCAAAGTTACCGATACTTCAGCACCTTTACCTGAAGTTCGCCCCTGGGATGAAAGCCGTGTAACCAACTCAGATGAAGAAGTCATCATTACTCATAACTGGCATGAGCTACGATTATTTATGTGGGATTATGTCGGTATCGTTCGCACCACGAAACGTCTGGAACGCGCTTTACGTCGAGTTGAATTATTACAGACAGAAATTCAGGAATATTACAGTAACTTCCGGGTAAGCAATGATTTACTGGAGTTGCGAAATCTGGTTCAGGTTGCAGAATTAATTATTCGCAGTGCATTAGCACGCAAAGAAAGCCGTGGTCTGCATTACATTCTGGACTATCCGGATTTACTGCCCGATCCAGGCCCAACGATTCTTTCCCCGACGAATTAACCACTCACTCGATTGACGACTCTGGCAATTCGTCGAAAGCTGGCGTCGTCAACACTGTCTTTAGTAACCAACAACCATTTGCGTTGCGGTTTAAACGAATCAAATGCGGATTGTTTCGCCTCAATGACCAGCAAACAGGCGAATGTTGCCGTTCTGCTTTGAGGCATTAACTGCCAGTTTGTTGTTTCTGTCTTCTTCAGTCCTGCATGTTGCTGAGTTTTGTCTCGTTCGCCGAACCATTTCAATTCACCTTGTTCACTCAACAACCAGTCATGTGATTGATTGTTTCGTCCAACAGAAAACCACCAACCGGCGACCAGCCAGCCAACGCCCATCATCATGAGCAACGTCAGGAGAAATCCTGTCACAGAATGCGATGAATCAGCCAGTAGCCAAATCAAAAGAACAGGAGAGAGCAACAGCCAACGTTGGCAGTGCAACAGGAAAGGAGATTGATGCCAGCTAATGCCATAGCTGGCTGAAACATCATCAGACTTTGACACGATTCAAAATAATATTAACCATTTTATTCAAGTCAGGGTCTTCACATTTTGCATGCCCCATAAACCAGGCAAACAAATCAGGATCATCACACGTTAGCAAATTCTGGAAAATCAATTTATCGTCATCAGATAATGCGTCATACGCTTCATCTACAAACGGTGCCAGTAAAACGTCCAGCTCCAACATGCCGCGACGACAAGCCCATTTCAATTTTGCCTTTGAGTCCAGCTTTGCCATGAATCCTGATTCTCCAATTAATTAACGGTTTTCTGGTCAACTTACACTGCGGTGTTTTCGTATCAGTGTAGTCAGTTGGCGGATTCTAACAAAAACAAACCAAATGGTTGAGGTTTTTATCTTTGCCCCCATATCCTCTGTTCGACGTATTAACCCGTGGAATGCATCATATGTGGGATTCAATTTTACAGCACATTAAAGCCGACGTTTCAGCGCTTAATCAGACGCCGTTAGCCGTCAATCTGTCACCACTCACCCATACGACGATCGTGACATTAACGGGCGTTCAAAGTGAAGAATATCTTAATAGCCAGCTAACGGCGGATATCAACACATTGACAACAGAATCCTGGTTGCGGGCTGCGCATTGTAATGCCAAAGGCAAAACGCTGGCGGTTTATCAATTAGCGAAATCAACAGAACAGGTTTTTGCACTGTCGAGTGCAGGTGCTGCATCTGTTAGCTTGCCAGAACTTAAAAAGTTCGGTGTATTCTCGCAAACGACCATTGAAGAATCTGTCGAGCATGTTGCGTTGGGTATCTCTGGCGAGAAAGCCGCTGAATTTATCAGTGAAACATTTAATGCGACGACCGAGAGCTGCACACAAATCGATCAGGGCGTTTTATTGAAAGAAGCAGATGATCGCTGGTTATTAATTTTAAGCAATGATGCAATGCAACGTTGGTTGGAGACCCATGTCGATAAGCTGGCTCATGAGTCAATCTGGAACATGATGCAAATTCAGGCCGCCATTCCCACACTCACCGAGACCACGGCCGATAAATACGTTCCGCAAATGCTAAATCTGCAAGCATTGAATGCTATCAGTTTCACCAAAGGGTGCTACATGGGTCAGGAAACTGTCGCCCGTATGCGCTATTTGGGCAAAAACAAACGAGCCATGTTCTTGCTGAAGGGCCATGCATCCGAAACACCATCAGCGGGTGATTCGTTAGAGCAAAATATTACTGGTAACTGGCGAGGCGCAGGCCATATACTAAACGCCGTTTCCGTAAACAACACATTATGGCTTCTGGCCGTCATGCCAAACGATACAGGTAGTGAAACAGAATTACGTATTAAAAATGATGCGTCCTCTTCACTGACCATTGAACCGTTACCGTATGAACTGACAGACGAGTAAAACGACCAGACAATTCAGGAAAATTTATGATTATCGAAAACAATAAAGTAGTAACCATGCATTACACGGTAATGGATACCGACGACAACATCATTGATTCATCAACTGATGAC
Source organism: Alteromonadaceae bacterium (assembly GCA_965656875.1). GTDB lineage: Bacteria > Pseudomonadota > Gammaproteobacteria > Enterobacterales > Alteromonadaceae > CBFHMJ01. Next base: position 60,304 of record CBFHMJ010000002.1, on the reverse strand, counting down.
AAGCCACTGGTGTTTATGCAAGGTAAAGGTTTTTTAATTCCTGGCCTGGAAGCGGCTATCGTTGGTAAGCAGGCTGGTGACGAGTTCAGCATCGAAATCCCGGCTAAAGAAGGCTACGGTGAACGCATGGATACGCTTCTTCAGTCAGTACCAGCAAGCATGTTCGAAGGTATGGATGTTCAACCGGGTATGCAATTCCGCGCAGAAACAGACGATGGCGAGCAAACTGTTATCGTACTTGACGTTGATGACGAAAACGTTGTTGTTGATGGCAATCACCCACTGGCTGGTATTGATTTAAAATTTGACGTTGAAATTATTGATGTTCGTATGGCGACTGTACAAGAATTAGCGCACGGTCACGCTCACGACGATGACAGTAGTTGCTCATAAGCATTCAACTTGCCCGTTTAATGTTCAAGCTATTGAATAAAGCTTGAACATTAAATTAGCAAACATTAATATATAAATTCTTAAACAGACAGGCTTTCCTGTCTGTTTTTGTTTATGGACATTAAAAATTGACAGGCTTTAGACATTAACCCAGCTTACCGCTCGCTGATATAACGAAATATCGACAGGAAAATTCATGTTAAAACGACTCAACTTGCTAACAAAAAAACAAGAAGCACTGTTACTCAGCATTCTTGCCACATTGCCTTATAGCATGTGGGGTCTGTTTATAAACTGGGATTACGGCCCAATGGTTGCAGCGAGAGTTGCCGTTTTACAAGCTGTGATGAGTTTTACGATTACCCTGTTCATGACGCGATTACTACAAGGTTTATATGGCCTGTCTACACATCGTATTGGTCGTTTTCTTCTCGCCTGGTGGGGCACCGTCGTTATCATCAATACCACGGCCTTCACCATCCACACCATCGCTGGTACACCAGAACGTTTACTTACCATGGCACCGGGTATGGTTGCTGGTTTTATCTATTGTCTGAGTTATACAACTCGTATGGCTGCCGACAAAAACTTTGATGAAAAAAATTAAGCCCGATTAGATCAACACGCTCCAGAGCGTGCCGACATCCGGCAGCTTTTTAATTCCTGGCTATACTTATCGAAACGCTGTACCACAAGTACAACCGTTCAGCCATTTCATCTCATTTTGATAAGTCACAGTCCGGGGTCACCGCATGGATTTGGTTAATTTTAAAGTTGGCAACAAATACATAACGCTCAGCATTCTCGATATTCTGCTTACCGAACGCTTTGCCAGTGATCTCACAGATATTCCGGGTGATGACAAAAGTTTCATGGGCGTCAAAGATTACATGGGCACGCCAACACCCGTTTTTAACCTGGGTATTATCATGAACGGTATTTCCACCGATGAGAGGAACCAGCAGCTACAAGCGAAGTTTTCACAAGCACTCAGAGATTACCATGAATGGCAGCATACGCTTGAGCATCTGTTGGCTGATAACAAACAAGACGCCTTAACCCCCCTTCAACTGCAATTGACATTCATGACCTGGCGGAATGGATTTACCACAAAAGATGACGACCTGAACAACATTGTCCAACGTATTGATAATTATGTCGTACAACTTCAAAAAGCCGTGGGTGACTTACTACGCCATATTCACAAACCTGATGCTGAATCATTTTTTACACAACACAACACGCTGCTAGTTAACATTGACCGATTACTCAAAACAGCTTCAGAGCACGTTAGTCAGCGTTACAAGCCTATTATCGTATACACCACGACTGACGGACGTTCTCCTTACATTGGTTTATTGGTAGATAGTGTCGAAGACAGCATCAGTATTCAGGATGAAGAAATCAAATCACTCAGCAAGGTGGCAGAATCGGGTTACAAACTCGATCCAAAAACAGAAAAAATGCTGACTGGCATCGTGAAAACCGATGATAAATATAGTCTGTTGTTAAACCCTACCGCTATTTTTCAGCCCGATGAACTCGATCTCGAAGCGTCCTGACAGCTAACACATGCTGCGCCTTGATTAGTCCCCACATAGCGCAGCATTTTCTTCACTCTTCACCTGTCCAGTTTTCTATAACGCCCTAACTTTACTCAAAAATTCGTCAATTTTTCCTTGCACAAATCAGCAATCCCGCAAAAAATAGAGCGGCGTTTTATTACAGTCTCAGGAAAATCACACATGTCTCAGGGTGCAGATTCCGTTAAATCAATTATTTATGCACTGGCTGCCAATTTGTTTATCGCTATATCCAAACTGGTCGCAGCCATTATTACTGGTGCCAGCTCTATGATGGCTGAATCCATCCACTCATTCGCTGACACTGCCAATCAGGTATTACTGTTATACGGATTGAAAAAGTCAAAACAACCTTCCAGTCTTGAGCATCCTCTTGGTTACGGTAAAACTATTTATTTCTGGTCTTTCATTGTTGCCATCATGTTATTCAGCATGGGCGGCTTATTTTCAATCTATGAAGGCTGGCACAAATTACATGCACCAGAACCCATCAACTCTCCTATGATTGCCATCGGTGTATTGGTAGCAGCAATTATCGCTGAAGGTTTTTCATTGCTTGGTTGTATTCGAGAAATCAATAAAGAACGTCGTGGTCGTGGCTTCTATCAATGGTTCAAAGAAACTCGACAAAGTGAGCTACTGGTTGTATTTGGTGAAGATATTGCGGCGTTACTGGGTCTGGTGTTTGCACTGGCTGCACTGTCGCTGGCAATTATCACCGGAAATCCTGCCTGGGATGCGCTGGGTAGTATTGTGATCGGTGTATTACTCATTACCATCGCATTTTTTATCGGAAAAGAAGTTAAAGCCCTCTTGATTGGACAAGGCGTTGAGCCTTCAGTCCATCAGCAGATGGTGTCTTTTCTTGAACAGCAACCTCAGGTTGCAAAAGTCTACAACCTGCTTTCGATGCAAATGGGCGACAACATCATGATTGCAATCAAAGCAAATATGACTGAGGTTGAAACAGCCGATGATCTTGTCAAAGCAATCAATGATGTTGAAGCAGCCTTTAAGCAACAGTTCACTGGTGTAGCCTGGCTGTTCTTCGAACCAGACAATAACGACTAAAAACCTGTTGTCCTCTGATAAAACCTTGTTGAATTCGCTCGACCAGTAAACACATCAGCAATGGGCAACAGAACCAATAATACGAGAGAAAATTATGCTTACTTTGGGTGCCAATAAACGTTCTAAATTACGCCAGTTCATCATCGCTGGTTTATTTACAGCACTGCCTGCTACTGCGCAAACACTGGATGTAACACAGCAAGGCGTAGAAAAAGATTATGACTTTTTACAAAACCTTTATGTCGATTTGCATCAGAATCCCGAATTATCCTTTCACGAAAAAGAATCTGCCGCCCGAATGAGCAAAGAGCTACGTGCGCTTGGCTTTGATGTTGCAACAGATCTTGGTGGCCATGGCATTGTTGGCGTATTAAAAAATGGCGAAGGACCAACAGTTATGATTCGTGCAGACATGGATGCCTTGCCCGTTAAAGAACAAACAAACATGCCCTGGGCCAGCACCAAAACCGTGGTTGATGACGCCGGTAAAACCGTTAATGTCATGCATGCCTGTGGTCATGATGTTCATATGACAGTTTTCGTCGGTGCTGCACGTCGGCTGGCCGCTATGAAAGATCAGTGGAACGGTACGTTGGTGTTAGTGGGTCAACCCGCAGAAGAACGTGGAGCAGGCGCAAAAGCAATGCTTAACGATGGCATTTTCGAACGATTCCCTAAACCTGATTACAATCTGGCGATGCATGTCAGCGCGAACTTGCCAGCGGGTAAAATTGCTTATACATCGGGCTATGCGATGGCTAATGTCGATTCAATCGACGTCAATATTCACGGCGTTGGTGGGCACGGTGCCTACCCGCACAAAACCAAAGATCCTGTTGTACTCGCCGCTCATATCATCACCAGCCTGCAAACCATCGTGTCTCGCGAGACATCGCCACTGGAACCTGCCGTGATTACTGTCGGTTCGATCCACGGTGGTACGAAACATAATGTGATTTCTTCTAATGTAAAACTGGAACTCACCATTCGTTCTTATACTGATGAGAAACGCGCTCACTTAATTGAAGGTATTAAGCGCGTCAGCAAAAATCAGGCATTAGCCTTCGGTTTACCTGAAGACAAACTACCGGAAGTAACCGTACTGGATGAGCATACGCCAGCCTTATTTAATAACCCTGAGTTGGTGAAAACGATCATGCCAGTCATTGAACAGGCCATCGGGGAGAAGAATGTTCAAACAACCCCACCGGTCATGGCTGGCGAAGATTTTTCACGTTATGGTCGCACGGAAGATAAAATCCCTGGCGTACTAATGTGGTTAGGTGCCGTTGATCCAAAAACATACGAACAAAAAACAGCAGCAGGCGAAGCACTACCTTCTCTTCATTCTGCATTTTTTGCACCTAAGCCAGAACCAACCATTAAAACGGGTGTTGTGGCGATGACAGAAGCTGCGTTACATTTGTTTAATAAGCAATAAAATGACCCGTTCGCTTCGTATGGTATCAATGTAAACGGAAGAAATTATTTGCGCTTACCTCTGGGTAAGCGCTCAGAGAACATCAGGTTCAACCCTCGTTTAGCAAGAGTTAATAATAAGAAGGGCTAACATCATGTTGGAACAAGCAGTCTTTATTGTCGGACCGGTCATGGCAGTATTGTTTATCGCATACTTTTACCGGAAGAAAGCACGCAAACAAGAAATCGAACAAACCAAAGTTGATTTTTCAAAGCAAGTTCAGTCAATTAAGAAGGATTACAAAGTTAATCTGGAAGTACTGAAAAGTAAGAATACGCTTACCGGAAAGCAAGCAGAAGGATTATGGCTTATCGCCAGTAATTTTTTTGTTTTTCAACCCGTTTCGGCAGAATCAATTGCCCGGCTAAAGAAAATCAGCGAGATGATCATTGTAGCAATAAAGACAAAACAAGATAGTGTTTTAACCGAAGACGAACAAACTGCGTTGACCAGACTCATCGACAGAATGCTTAAAGAGCTGCCCACGTCGGGAAGTGGATTCAATAAAGCATTTTACGAACAACAACTCCCTTCTGTTATCAATACGTTTGCTTATAGTTCGCTATCTTCTGCGGCATAAACAAAAAAGGGAAGCCCCTGGTCTGTCGACCTGTCGCTTCCCTCTTACGATTTTAATTCTGCTTAGCTAAGGCCATCAAGGGCCATTAAGCCCCATCAATTAAGCCGTTGCTTTAAATGATTCCAGTGCAGTAATCGCATCCCACCATTTTTGTAGAGCAGGAAGTTCAGCATGCATTGCTTTAACTTCATCAACCATCATCAGGTAGCCGTATGCTGGCGCAAGGAACAGATCGAACAGGCTTAGAGAATCACCAATGAAGAATGTATTGTTACCCAGCTCTTCATTTAACAACGTCATTTGACGTTTAACTTCTGGAAGACCATCGTTAACAACGCTTTCATCTGGCGTGCCATTTCTTAAAGGCTCTACCACACGTTCCCAAACAACTTTACCGATCATTTGAGGGAACATATAAGAACTGTAGCTGTTAATTAAACGTTCCATATTCGCTTGCAGCTTAATATCTTCAGGACGAAGAGAATTACCACCCGGGTAAGCGCGCTCAAGGTAATTACAGATTGCAATTGTTTCGTAAAGAGAGAAATCACCGTCTTTTAGTACAGGCATTTTGTTGTACGGGTGAATATCGCGATAAGACTCTTCTTTTTGTTCGCCAGTAACGAAATTCACGTCTTTGACATCGTATGCCATACCTTTTTCTTCTAACAACATACGAACTGTACGAACATAAGTACTTGCAGGGCTACCATAAATAGTAAGTTGACCCATGATATTTACTCCAGAGAATTATGGTTAATAATGGATTGGTAAGTGACCTACTTTCACATAAATTAAACAGCCTTCCGTGCTAAATGGTTTGTGAACGCTACCTGACGGGCTTCTTAACCACGTGCCCTGCGGGTAACGTCCATGCTCATCTTCAAAAACGCCTTCCAGCACAAGGATTTCTTCCCCGCCTAAATGGCTGTGTCGCTGAAAGTGTGTACCGGGCTCCCATTTAACCAGAGCAACCGATTCACCTTCGAACTCATGTAGCGGTAATACAGACAAGCCTGGTACAAGACCCGGATGCCATTGTGCTTCTTTCGTATTAATAATTTTTCGTTCTGTATCACGTTCATCAAACTGGCAGAGTTTAACAAAAATGGTACAACCATCTTTACTAAAAGGCGTATGCTTAAAGCCAGCCGGGTTTCTGACATATGTACCTGTCGAATAGTCACCCGTTTCATCACTAAAAGTGCCTTCCAGTACATAGAATTCTTCACCGGCAGGATGTACATGAGATGTAAATTCTGAACCCGCTTCGTACTTTACGATTGTTGTCGCACGACCGCTCTCTTCACCGTGTCTGTCAAGCTTTTTGCGAAGGACACCACCGGAGGGTGAACGCTCCCAGTCTTTGTCCTGAGTAAACTCAACGGCGCGTTGAGTCAGATCACTGTTAACTAACATAAAGCCTCTAATCTATCTACTCATAGATAGGCGAAATTATCACAATTAAACCAATCTATCTATAGGTAGATAGATTGGTTCGAGAAATTTTTTATGCCTGAGTCGAAGAGATAAGTCCGGAGACAGTTTGATGAAAGCTATCAAGCCCACTTTCAGATACATGGCATAACAGCAATGCACCTTCTAAAGCAGCAAATAATATAGAAGCATGTTCTTTTGCTGTGGTCCTGATCACAACTTCCCCTGAAGCCATCCCTTCCAGCAATACTTTTTCAATCCATGCTTCAGTGGTTTCTGCAAAGGTTTTTACTTTCAGGTTAACGGTATCAGGAACAGCGTAATGAACAACTGCTAAACTACCGCACATACAAAACTTACCTGAAAGGGCTGTTTCTTCAAATAAGCTACACAATCCTCTTAACTTATCGACACTGGATTTATTTCGACTTGCGATATCATCCAGTAATCCAAAAAAGGTTTGCATATAACGCTCAAACAAGCTTTCCACTAACTCCTTCTTGGTACTGAAGTGGTAATGAATACTTGACGTTTTTATGTTTATTTCAGCAGCAATATCTTTATAGCTAAAACCGTTATACCCCTTACGTTGAATAAGGCTTTGAGCTGAGTCCAGTATGCGCTGTTCAGTAGAAATATTATCAGTCATCGGGCAATTATATCGTTGAACAAAATTGTGTCAAACACACGTATTAAAATAGAACACATTGATTTTGATGTGTTTTTACCAAATAAATTCAAAGTTGGAACCCTATTCTTTAGCTATAGCTTATTCCATTTCTACTTTCTGCTTAATGAGACAACATCCATTTTGGGTTTCAGTTTATTTATAACCCGGGTAGAAATCCCAACAGCAGTATTGCCAGTAGCGGTGTCTTTTATCGCTACCGCATTTGAACCAACTTTTATCTGATGTCCAATATATATATTGCCAAACAATTTTACCCCGGCACCCACAACCACGTGATTGCCCGAGGTCTGTTGACCTTTGATGATTATTTTTACAACGTTTGAGCCCGTGTTTACAAAAGACTTCAGGTTGCGCTGTGTAGTTATTCTACATAATCAGACTGAAGCATCTTAAAGAGGCGCGACAAGCGCTATCCAGGCTATAACTTCAAAGGTCAACAGACCCTAACGCTGAGAGTCGTTTACTTTTTTCCAACAGGCACCACCAATGGTTGTACCGTGATAGATAATTCCGTAATAGAGAGTACAGTCATGTTCAATTTCCACCGTTTCGTCAATTACCACACTCTATAGTGTTCAATAAATAAGCGCTTGCCAATCATCACACCAGAGTGAACTTCAATACCAGTCAGCCATCTCGCGGTTTGCGAGATCAACCAACCGATATACCAACAATTTTTGCACCAAGACCGGTTCGTCAGCCGATAAAATACAGCGACGATAATCCTGAGTGTAAGGTGACGATTTCTGACTCCGATTTAATCGAAGAGTCCCATTTATAAATGAATGCGATTTCTTCTTTAACCAGGTTGAACATCACTCGCCACCGTGATTGCTGCTACTTACGCAACAACTTCTTCTTTTTTATTTTGCAGGTTGTAATGGTCATACAGATTCCCCCAGAATTCCTCCCAGTTATTCTTTGCCCGGAAGTAGCCTTCTGCCAGAGGTTTTAATCCGTCTTCATCATCAGCTAACATGCCATCAATCGCATTACGTACCAGTACGCCATGTTCGATATCTTCTTCACCTGTGTGAATATCCCAGAATACCCAGTCAATTTTGTCTTTCAGTGCTTCGATATTTGGGTTCTTCAATAAACGCTTATAAGCAGAAGACAGGTAAACCTGACACAAACATTCTGCTCCCATACCTCTTAAACCGACACCATAAAAGAACGACTCATCCAACATCAGGCGACGTAGCTCTTCCAGCAGTTCAATATTTTCCGGATGGCGAGACTGTTCTAACGTTTCAGGATCGTCGCCCAGACTAACCAAAAAGTCGTCCCATAATTTCAGGTGTGTTTGATCGGGCGTTTCGCCCAGTTCGTCTACAGCAATTTCAGCGATCATGCACTTAAATTCGCCAAAAGGTGCTTTAAACATAAGAATGCCAAGATCACTGATGAAGTATTTAATGAAAAAGCGGTATTCATGGAAAATGTTGATCAACACATCAACCGACGCAGTCTCAAGGTAGCTCAGTTTATCGTCTGCGTCGTACTCAGCTTCCAGTTTTGCGGCATCAGTTAAGTCCCAGAACATTTTTCTTGATGTGATGTCATTAACATTGATATCGCTGGTCGCCAGTGCATTAGTCATATTGAAAAATTCCTCAGATTATGGGTTTCGTGATTAACATATAAGTTTTACGTGTCATCAAATATCGTATTGGCCTGTCTGCCTGGCCGGGATTTTTTAACTCCACATCACGTAAATCTTGTGATTATTATTGCTACCATTGCGCTGTTCCTTTTACCTATCTTCTAATAGGTAGAGCGACTATATCAGCACTCAATTACTGGTCAAGTACAGGGAACGGTGATTGTTAAAAAAATGTGCATATATCGCAATTTGATTTAAACGAGTCTGTAATAAGGCTTTTTGGATCTATTAGTTAATACCCAATAAAAACCATAATTTTCATAAAGATAGATATCACTAATTACTTTTAAATCTTAAAAAATCGTACTAATAACGGAACATTATTAGTTAAATTTTTTGAAAAATAGATACGAAATGGGTGTTCAAAATCAGAAACAGAAAATGCCGCTTGATTGGCAAAAACTGCTTAAAAAGGAATGACGTGAGGAAATACGGGATGGGAAAATAAAAAAGGAGGCGTCGCCTCCTTTTTAATGAAAAGTTAAATTAGATTAAACTAAATTTAACTTTCCTCATTTAATTTATGATATTCAAGTCAAAGTTAACTTTTACTGACAAGAACCAAAAACGTCAGTCACCCATGCCGGATTATCAATAAACGGATTACGGTTGCCTTGTTTTTCGAATACACGATTATTACGGCGTTGTTCCCAGCTGCTCACTGGATCTTGTGCGTGCCATGCCAGCAACGTACAAAGTTTACCTAGCAATGGATCACCTGTAGAGGTACCCGTGTAATCAACAACTGACAAATCTGGTGTACCACTTGAATCACCGCCTTCATAACGAACGTCCATGTAAAGCACCATACGTGCAACATCACCTTTCACGTTATCAGCAGGCTCAAAGCTATCGCTGTCAGTATAGGTTCCCGGTGCTTCAGTAATTGCAGAACCACCGTTATCAAAGTCCTTATTACCACGCGATGAATTAACCGATACATCAGCAGGTCTCAGATGGTTAATGTCGGTGTAACCCCACTGACCACTGCTAGGGAAGCCATGACTTTTTGCCCATACATGTTCACGATTCCAGGCATCCTGATCATTTGTCTGACCCGCACGGAAATCTTTATGCACAGAACGACCGGTATAAAGCAGAATCACGTTGTTCGCATTATTCAAATCCTGATCGGTATACATCAGTGCTGTCCAGACTTCACTGTAGCTCAAACGATTATGACCTGTTTTGATGATCTGATTTAATGCTGATTTTAAGCTTGAGCCAGACAAGCCAAATGCATTTGCATAGTAGGTGTTGTAATCATAGCCCGGTGGATTAGTACCACCGCCACCACCGCCGCCGCCAGTGCTTTCGGTGTAAGAAGCCGTTAGTGATACACCGCTAAATGCGCTGTAGCCAACAAGGTTAATGAAGTGAGTACCGGCTTGTGGAGAAGCGAAATAACAATTCTCACCATTACCAGAACGATAAGGACGACAATCATAAGATGAAGAAGTAGGCTCTGAACCAAAGCGTACATACAAATCAGCATCACCTGATCCACCAGCCATGGTTACATTTAAATCAGTGCCGCCTGAGGCAACATCAATCGTATACTTTAATGTTTCATTTGTGCCCGCAGACAAGTTTGAAACAGTTTGACCATTGTTAAGCGCGTTGTCGCCCGGAGGTGTACCACCACCACCGCCGCCACCAGAACCATCACAACCACTGAATACGCCAGCGCCTGGTTGACCCGCATTGCCGCTTACACTCCAGTCACTGTTGCTATTGTTGTCAGTGGTTTTATTACGATAGATAGAAACGTTCTTCGCGTTGATACTCCAACCGCTCACATGGTTTTCCCATGCAACCATATCAACTTCAGTAGAACCATTCTTAAGAGATACTTTATCGCCTGAATTACCTAAGCCAAGCGACATACCAGTGATGTCTGGTGACTGACCAAACAAGTTCTGGAAAGCAGAAGAGCTTTTAGCAATAGTAAGATAACTGCCACCAGCAATGGTGCCAGAAAGATTGAAAGAGCCAGCATTATCGGCAATTGAGTAGCCAGACAAGCTGACAGAATCACAACTGGTGTTGTAAATTTCTACAAACTCTTCCGTTGAGTCGTTGTTAGGCGCGTCATACAACACTTCTGTAATAATTAATGAAGCATTACCGACCTGTGAAAAACACAACAGAGGTAACGCCAGGCTTAGGGCCTTTAGCTTCATAATTTGCTCCCGCATTTCGTTATTATTTTTCAAAGGCTTTAAGCCAATGATTTTTCTAGTTTACAGGTTCAAAAGTTCCAGCCGTCGCCCTGTCGGTATTACCAACTCCCTGATATCCAGAGATAAGCCCTTATGATTATTGTTTGGGGCTTACTTTTGACTACATTACAACGTCTTCTCCCGACAGATTTCCTGTCATGTTTGTTCATTCAAACAAGCAATGATAAGAAATCTCCCGGTCATCTTTACACCGACCTGTTTAAGCTCGGTGTAAAAAGGGAAAGCGATTATAGAGATGAATTACTTCAATCAAATGACAACCGCCAGAGCAAAATGCTCCTTAATTCGTACTTCAATACATCCATCAACATCTGGTAAAACGTGTTATTCCGGATTAGCCGGACACCAACTGTTTTTCAGAGAACAACACTCCGTTCTCATCGGCATACACAAAATAGCCTGGATTAACCACAACGCCGGGCAATTCCAGCGCAATATTTAAATCACCCAGACCACGTTTTTCCGTTTTAATCGGATTAGTGCCTAACGCTTTGACACCAATGTTCAACGTATTGATAGTGCCAGCATCACGGATACATCCGTAAATAATGACCCCTTCCCAACCATTTTTAACGGCAGATTCAGCAATAAGATCACCCAATAAGGCACGGCGCATTGAACCACCACCATCAACAACCAGCACTTTTCCCTGACCGGGTTGTGCCAGTTGCTCTTTAACCAGAGAGTTATCTTCGTGGCACTTAACCGTTACCACTTCACCGTAGAAAATACGTTTTGTTCCAAAACTGCGCCATTGTTGTTGCACCAGGGCAATTTCATTCGGAAACTCATCGCAAAGATCTGGTAACAAATCCAACATAATCACTCCTCAGACAAATTGATTCTTTTGAAATTACAGTTAATCAACAATTAGGTTAACTGAATGACGATGGCCTGAGTCTCAGTGTCTCAAATTACTGATCTACAGAACAAATAACGTTAACAAATGGTCAAGATACAGAAATTTTATCGGTGGGATTCTATACAATAAATTGAAGCAGGCAAGAATTATTGACTAATTAACCAACTTTTAATGAAGAAAAACCATACTGATTCACAACAAAAATTCATAAATCAGTATGGTTTTTTAGACGTAATGTAACCGTTTAGAAACAACGATCAGTTGCGCTGATGGTCAGATACCACCAAGCCGCTGAGCCAATTCTTTGTACTTCTCGACAGCCTCTTTTGAAAACAGAGGTTTTCCATCACTGGTTTTTTCAATGGCGATAAGTAAATGCTCTCGTTCAAGGCGCTCAACTCTGACTTCCTGAACACCCAGGTATTCCGCTACTTCAGCGACAGTCATCAAACTCATTTGATCTCCCGGTAATTTCAATTGTTTTTATGAGCCAGTCAATCCACAGCTCTGTTTATCACGTTTAAATGGTAGTACAAATCTACAAGCAGACCCCACTGCCACTTTCTGATTAAGATATTTATGAAATCGAACATCATGTCACTCGCAAAGGTAAACAAACCCTGCCTCATGATCTCATCAGAACAACGATAACGTTTATAAGATTGTAGGAAATTTACCCTATCTTGTTTATAACGCATACGCAACCGGGAAAATCATCTACTGGCGATCAAATAGTTGATGCTTTACTATCCTGAAAGCGGAATCCTCTGATCGCTCACGCCTTGAATATTCTGAAAAAATTTCCAATACCAACTGGACGCCAATACCTCTTATACGTATTATGTGCGCCATCATAACGGTCTGTGAGTTCCATAACATCGTTATAGCAAATCTTACAGTACGTCATAACGCACCCGTAGCTCAGCTGGATAGAGCACTGCCCTCCGGAGGCAGGGGTCAGAGGTTCGAATCCTCTCGGGTGCGCCATTAATAAATTTAACCCACCTTGAAAATCACATCTGGCAATCAACCTGCTTAAATCAATTCCATATACAAACATTTTGTTCCTAAAAACCTGTTAGCTTGTTGATTTATCGTCAATTAACACCTCAAAAATCACAATTGAAAATTTTTTCCACTTGTACCTCTTCACAATTTTTTCCGCTTCTCGTCTGCCCTTTACAACGCAAGAAAATTTACGTCGTTTCCCCTGGGACTGACGGGGCGAAGCCTGCTTAAAACCGATTATTCAATCACCGCCAGGAGGTTCCATGCTCGTAGATCTGGAACAATCACTAATCGCTTACTTACAGGGGCAGTTATCCCCTGCAATCTCATCGCTGGAAGTGAAACCAGCCAGTGTTGCCCAGACCTTTCCCGATGACAAAGTTGTGATTCAAACAACACTGAATTACACCGCACAAAATACTCAGTTAAAGGGAACGGGCGAGTCTATTCGACGTGATAGTGACAACAAGACATTTCGTCGTGCAGCGCCTTTATGGCTGGACTGCCAGTTTATGATCACGGTCCATATCGGATTATCTGTCTTTGAGCAAGAAAACTACTTGCAAACAGCAGACACTCAACAGCAAGCAGAAAGTTTGCTTTTCAGTGCCATTATCGGACTGACCGAAATAGAAAATCAGATCCCGGACACTTACCTGACCGGCAGTTTTGCACCAGATACCGGCGATAATCAGATCCAGTCACTTCGCTTCGACACAATAACGCGCAATCAACAAGGGCAGTTGATGTTGCAAGCGAGCATGACCGCTTCTATGCACATTATGGACGAAATCGAACCAGCACCGCCGATTAAGTCAATCGCTATTGAGAATTTAGATTCCATCGAATAGGCCCCGGGTCTCCGCGCCTTTTGGCCGCAACTCCTCATTTTTCCTTTTGTTATTCCTGTTGTGTGTTCTACAGCGCAGACCGTGCTGTGGACCACTTTGTTAAACCGCACCATTTCGCAACTAACGAGGATCATCAATGAACGATCTTAAAACCCCCGGTGTTTATACAAAAGAGACATCGACCCTGGCTCCATCTGTTGCCCAGGTTTCTACCGCAGTACCCGTGTTCATCGGCTACACAGAAAAAACACTTGAACGCGATGCAGATGGCCTGCCTCAGCTGGTCGCCATCAGCTCAATGCTTGAATATCAGGATACATTTGGTGGCGCTTTTCTTGATCCGAACTACACGGTAAAAGTAAAAGGCTACTCAATCCTGGACATTCAGGCACCTGAGTCATCGTTCATCATGGCACCAAGCCTTGAGTTTTTCTTCAAAAACGGTGGCGGCGTTTGTTATGTCATCTCTCTGGGCACTTATGATCAGACACCAGACAAAGCTGATTTCGAAAAAGCGCTACTGACTCTGGAAAAAGACGATGTGCCATCGCTTATCTGTCTGACTGATGCGACTAACCTTCATCCTGATGACTACCACGACCTGGTACAACAAGCGTTATTACAATGTTCAAACATGGACAACCGCTTCTGTATTCTTGACGTGTTAAACCACGATGCAGATGGCAATGAACTTAGCATTGCTGACGCAGCCGCATCTTTCCGTGAGAGCGTAGGTAACAACTACCTGATCCACGGTTCTGCATACTATCCGTATGTACGCACAACTATTTCACACGCCTTCACTGAAAACTCAGTACGCTTACTTGGTTACGATGATGAAGTAGCTCAGTTCACAACTCACCAAAACGGTATTGCGTTCTTCTTCAATGGTGATGAAGGCAAGCAAGCAACCGTTTCAGTTGTAACATCAGCCGGTGATGCAACGTCTATCGCTGTATCAGACAGCTCAATGGTTATCTCGCTGGCAAACGGTGAAGAAAGTATTTCTCCAGTTGATTTATTTAAAGCGTGGAACGCGCTGGGTAAATCAGCTCGCGGCAAATTCAGCATTGCACTTCAAGGCACAGCAGAAGAAGCAGTAATGCCATTTGCAGCAACACAGATGAGCTACCATGAAGGTCGTTATGTTCAAAACATGAACGGTCTGGGTATCTTCTACTATGGTCCGGAAAGCAAAAAACCAGCTGTTTCAATTACTATCGACGCAGCAGAAACCAGCTTTACCTTCACTGAGCAAGCAGACCCGGGTCAAAACTCAATGCTGGACATCGCTGTCGCAGCAGGCGCTTCAGTTGAAGACGTTATCGCAGCCTTCCAGCAAGAAACAGACACACAGCTGTTTGACGTAAAAGCACTGGGCACAGCAAGTGCAGCAATTACAGCAATGACAAAAACTGATCTGGAATTTGCGACCTCTGATATCAAACTTCGTGATATCAAATTCGACAAAGGTGCGTTATACAACGACATCCTTGCTGAGCTGAAACTGCAGCGCATGGTGTTACCACCATCAGCAGGTATTGCCGGTATCTACGCAGCAAACGACTCAACATTTGGCGTTTGGAAAGCACCAGCGAACGTTGGCATGGCTTCTGTCATTGAGCCGGTTCGTCGCCTGAACAACCGCGAACAGGAAAACATGAATGTTGACGTAAACGCGGGTAAATCAATCAACATCATTCGTACTTTCACAGGTAAAGGCACGCTGGTCTGGGGTGCTCGTACACTGGCAGGTAACGATAACGAATGGCGTTATATCAATGTTCGTCGTCTGTTCAACATGGTTAAAGCATCACTTCAAAAAGCCACTGGTTTTGCGGTATTCCAGCCGAATACACCAATCACCTGGTTAAAAGTACGTGCCATGATGGAAAGCTACCTGGAAGACTTATGGCAAGCTGGCGGCCTGGTTGGTGACACGAAAGAACAAGCATTCTTTGTTCGTGTCGGTCAGGGCGTAACGATGAACGAAGACGATATTCTGAATGGTCGAATGAAAATTGATGTTGGCCTTCGCGCCAGCCGTCCTGCGGAATTCATCGTGATCAACTTCACGCATCACGTACTGGATAACTAATTCAGTTACTGATTCCAACTACTCAACTTGTCAAAGCAAGTTCCCTCTTTCATTGCTAAATCACCACTGTACACCGGTATTTTCTCTGGTCGTATCAGGCTGATTTAGCAAGCCAATTACTGGAGTTAAACACTATGGCATTACTGACATCAAACTACAGCGTGGAGTTTGTAGATCCGCTTGATGGCGAAGATGCACCGATCGTCTGTAAAAAGGTCTATGGCCTGAACTTACGTCTGAAAACAGCACGTTCTGTCAATCAGTTCGGCGCTATTGAAAACATCGCTGGCGATATTGAGCCAGTAACGTTAACGCTTGAGCGCGGCGTAGGTAAAGGTCTGAAAGGTCTTTACTCATGGTTCAAAAGCATTCGTGAAGGTAATGAAGATAAGAAAGAAATTCTTATCACACTTTACAACAATGCTCAAAAAACCGACGACGCAGCTGTGGTATGGCGTGTAAAACGCGCATTTCCAATTGCTGTTCACGCCCCTGAATGGGACACGGAAGAAAACACTATTGCCGTTGAAAAAATCGAACTTATCGCCGAAGACCTCGACATTGAGTTCCCATAACCCCAGGCAATAATTATCTGCGCACTGAGCCTCTGTCAGTGCGCATCATCACATCGGAGGCTCTATGAGCAGAACGCTCGAATTTATCAATAGCCAGTATATTCTGGTGTATAAACACTCGACAAACAAAGATAACCCAATATATAGCGAATTCCACTTCGATAATATCGTCAATATGAAAGCCGATTTGGGTATTGGTTTATATACCGAAGGCACAGGTAATCTGGCTAATGTTAAAGCCGCAACCAACCCGGTGGAGTTTACTTTTCGCCAGTCGATTAAAAGCGGTAGCTCCGTTGATTTTCGGGATTACAAACGGGATTATCGGGCGATTCAGACAGTCACATCTACAACGGGACAGGGTGACAGTGCCACGACTACTACAACCAAAAGCTATGTAGACCCCATCACAGGCTTCAACTCTAAGGAACGTAGCATTTTCAAGTGGGCTGAAATGATCAATAAAGGGGAAATCGACCGTGCAACACTCATCATCTATGCCTGGAAAACCACGCAAAATCGCAGTTCAGTGACGGATACAGCTCTCCCTGCTCAAAGTGAACATTCCAGCACCGGCTTACTCGAATTTATTGAATTGACTAATGCCATCCCCAAAGCAGCCATTATCAAGCGAAATCCTTATAAAGGGGCCAATGTCGCCGAATTAAGCTTTGTAGCCGACTCAATGTCTGTTAAGTCTTCTTTCGAATCGTAAGCATCAACCAGAACATCGGTACCGACTGTCAGAAAAGGTTTTATTATGGGCTTTATTAATCATTTAGAAGGGTCAAGAGATGCATTCAAGTTTGACGCTGGCAAGCATGCTCCCCCTGTTGTTTCCTATTTCCAGGTGACTTTTTTTCCTGGGTTTCTCAATCTATTTAAAATGGCGAAAATCGCCACCAATACATTTACTCATTTAAGAGTAGAGCAAGCGGCCATAGCGACTTATCTTTCGATAAATGCCATCGCTAAAGCAGGCGTTCAAGGCGGCGATGAAACCCGATACCTGTTCTATGAAGTAAACCCACTGGATTTTCGCTTTAGTAAAGTATCCGGTCTTTCCTCAACAATAGAAACCGATACTATTTCAGAAGGTGGTTTTAATAACGAAACATTAAACCTTCCCTCCCGAGTTTCCCACGATAATTTGGTGCTGGAACGCGGTTACGTCGATCCCAAAATGTCTATTACCAGTGCCGAAGCGAGTGTCGCGTTTAATACGTTTACCCATATTCCGGGAGATATCCTTATCGTATTAAATAGCCCGGACGGCGATCTTGTTGACGCCTGGTTATATCGAAATACCTTCCTGGTTGGCTGGTCGAATTCGGATCTTGAATCCGACGAAAATGATATTTTTCGAGAAAAAATGGAGTTTGCATATTCACACCGAATTCAATTGAAACTCTATTGAGGCTTTTATGATTGAAATACGCGAACTCGTTATTAAAGCCGAAGTTAAAAAATCGACTAAACCAGCCAAAAAGAC
Source organism: Alteromonadaceae bacterium (assembly GCA_965656875.1). Classification (GTDB taxonomy): domain Bacteria; phylum Pseudomonadota; class Gammaproteobacteria; order Enterobacterales; family Alteromonadaceae; genus CBFHMJ01. The sequence continues at coordinate 42,274 of CBFHMJ010000002.1, read as the reverse complement.
CAACCGTAGTAAACATAATCCCCGAGATACCGCTCTCGAAAAACTGCTGGAAAATCTGCAGGAGAGGTAAGCATGCCAATACATAATATTGCAACACTGGTAACTGACGCAGCCAGTGTCGCCTACACCAGTCGTCTGGAAATACGAGCTTTTGAAGACGTTGACAGAAAAATTCGTCACTTCGACAGAGGTTTTGTCGCTCCTATTAACCCTGAGTCACTCAAAATTACCTATAAAAACAACCTTGCCGGTCAGGTAGGTCTTAATTCAACCGGTGCATCCCTCTCCGTAGCCAGTAATGAGGCCGAGGAAATCAGTTTTAAACTCGTTTTGACTGACTCTTCAGCTTTTCACTATATGGGTAGAAATTTATTTACTCCACTTAATGACTACCATGCAGATACAGAGAGCAATGTGTCATATCTGCTTGGACTCGGCATTGATTTAGCCAATGAAACAGACCCAGTTGCATACCTGAAACCCAAGAAAAAAGAAGGCAAAATAGCGAAATTAAACCCCAAGACCCTGCAAAGAGAAGGACATGTCGCCATTGCCATTGAACGTTTTTTAAATTTAACCACACAAGATGCTTTAAAAATAAAAGACGATCATAGAGAAACATACCTGGGATTAGTTTGGGGCAGTGTATTTACTCGACCGGGTAAATCAGATGACAAAGGATTTACTGCGAATCGCCAGCGGGTATATCCCTGCTACCTCGAAAGTGTAGATGTTAATTACACTCACTTTACTCGCGATGGCAGAGTACTTCGTGCGGAACTGGATTGTGTCTTCAAAGAAGATTCAAGTGATAATGGGTAAACTATTATGGCAAAGCTAATTATCGATCTTGAAAATACGACCGACGGTGTGCCAGATGAAGAAAAAGAAGCATTAAAAAAATTAACGATTTCATCTATTCAGGTAACTCGACAAGTCAACCGAATCTCCCAGGCAATTATCACTTTCATCGACCCTGACGATCTATTCAAAACGTCAAATTTACAATTAGGTTACAAACTAGAACTGTCCGTCAAGAAAGAAAAGGCAGAACTACTGTTTGTTGGTGGGATAGTGAAAATTGATACTCGAATTACCGATGAAAGTATTACCATCGACGTATTAGTCAAATCCCCGCTTAACAGCCTGACACAGAGAATCGATCATCGTTCATTTCCTTTTAGAGATGACCAGGATAATGACAGCAAAACCATTCTTCCGTTGCTTCAAAACCAATCATCAGACTGGGATTTTCTTGTCTGTCTTGCTGATATGCATCAGGCATGGGTGATAGAACAATCAGATCAGGAGCTTGCTAACCCATTATCACTGTTTTTCCAGAATAAAAACGGCAGTACAACAGACTATGAAATTTCAACATTCCTGGATAGCTACAACGTTGATATTTCTAAAGGCGCGAAGAATCCAGAATTAAAGGACATCAAAGAGCAGGCTCGTGCTGCGGGGACTCCCGTAACACAGCCGGATATCACCTTCGACGCGAATGGAACCGGATACAATTACCTGTTAGGCATTCCAAGTGCCAGTGAAATACTCGAAATTAACAATTCAGAAGCGGCTGGTGGTCGTTATGGCAAAATCAACTATTTCGATGGCGATGGTAAACAACAGCCTCATGACATTCAACACGGCTACATAGGAAAAGCGGTTAAAGGTAAAGCACTGTCAGTCGCGACACCATGGACTAATCACTTTCCCGATCACTTTAGTCAGCCATCGCAAACCCTTAATTTGAAACTGGCTAAAGCACGAGACTGGAAAATAAGACAGTCGTTAATTATGGGAAAAATGCGATTACTGAATACAGATTTATATGATCCGGGTCATGCCACGCCTCAAGACGACAAAGGTGTTCATATTTTTCTGGGTCGAAAAATGTTTGTTGGTCACGGACTAGCTGACACCCTGGGGTTTGAAAAGAATTACAAAAGTGTAACGGCCCTACTGACAAAGATAACGCATAACATTACGGTTGATGGCTGGGAAACAACGTTATCCTGGGGAGCATCGCCCAAATTTCATATCGAAGAATTCCCAGACATCCAACGTCCACCAACGATATCCATGCTGCCAACTATGCAAGGCATACATATTGCTGAAGTAACTCATTCAAGTTTTGAATTTGAGGGGCTCGTGAAAGCAAAACTCTTTAATGACAATGCGAAATACACGTTCCGGAAATTACACAACACTTCAGGACGCGAAAAACGCGATCCAAATGCTAAGAAAGAGCAAGAAGAACTGATTAATCGCAGATGGCTGTGGCCTAAATTTATGCCCGGAGACCTGCTCGTCGTTTCATTCACTGCTGGAGATCCTGCTAATCCTGTGGCTTTAGGTTCACTCGACTCTCCATTATTTAAACATTCTTGAGGAATATTTATGTCAACGTCATCTCCATTAGTCTTCACTCAAGAAGAAGATCTAAAAACGCAGACCATTCATTTTAATTGCATCCAATATGACGACAAAGGCAATGAAAAAGAACGTGTTACCTGGTTAACCTACGACTTTAAACAGAAAACTATCACTCTTAGCGCTGATAAAATTCTCTGCGAAACCAAAGAGATGAACGTTATCGAACTTAAGAAAAAGTAATCCTTTCCCCCTATTTATCAGGAGTTATCATGGCTGATGTAGCACCTCTGGCTCAGGTTGGCTGGGCTTTTCCACCCGTGTTTGAACGAGATACCCGACAGCCCGCCACCACATCGGGCCTGGATAATCTCGCTAAATGTCTGCAAGTGATGCTGGCGACGGCACCGGGCGAACGTAACTTTCACCCTGACTACGGCTGTGACATTGCGGCTCATGCTTTTCAAGGAATGTCTTTTCCTCTACTCGAAGTTATCGAAGACATTATTGATAACTCGATTAGCAATCACGAACCTCGGATTGGCATTCAGGATATTCAGGTTGCCCCTGCACCAAACGATGACAGCAAGGTTATTGTGCAAGTAACTTATCAAACACCCGAAGGCGCAGTTGCTGTGACTCAGTTACCGTTGAACTTAAATACAACCTTACCAACAACACTGTAAGCATACGTTCAGAGTACTGATTATGAGCGACCCAGAATTCATCGTAAAGTCAGATGATACGCTAGTTGTATCTACCAAAAGCCCCATTTCGATAACCTTAATAACAGTTACCAACTCTACTTCTCCAGCCCCCCTGACCGCCACAGCATCAGGCAATGAAATTCGCATAACACTCAAAGGAACGGGCCTGTTACACAATGACAAAAAGACGTTATGCAATAAACAGGATATCGAAACAATACAGGTGAAAGCTCTTTACACTAATAGTAATTTCTCCACACCTGGTACATTAGACATTCCAATATCTAATCCATCCGGGGCTAATCGTTCGGCATTAGCAAAATTAAAAAATGCTGATGAATTTGTTATCGCACAAAAGGAATACAGCAACATCATAGTGACTCCCAAACCTCAGGCGATTGACCCAACCAACAGTGCAACTGATCCAAATCCTTATACATTTGAAGCGGCATTTGAACTTAACTCAGCACCTGCTTCTATGAAATTCGCCTAATCCCAGAACATCGATACACAGCATTTAATTCTAAAACTATTTCTTCCCAGCGCCCTGCTCCAGGTCTCTGTTTGTCCACTTTTATTCGGAACCCTTCTGTATGAATACGAATCAAGCGATTGCCCGCTACGGCACGCAACAATATGAACGCCTCGCTGCTGAACTCAGCGCCGATTACGTCTCAATTGAAGAACGATCCGTCGAGCAGCAACTCATGTTTATGCAACGGCTGGCAGCCCATATCCGCTTTTTCAATCTTGATAACGAAGTGGACGGTGACTGGCAGGGGTTGTTCGATGCTGATCCAACGGAAATGCTGGCCTGGCTGAACGATCCTCAGGCATTCGCCGTGGAAGATGACGCGCCACTCAGTAAACAACGCGAACAGTTAGACAGACTGTCTTACTTAAGCCAGCCACAACGTGTGCTGGTTGGTATTTTCCTGCGTATGAGTCAAGCGGTTCGCGCTAAATTCTCGACACTGACTCAACAACATCTCGATTTCTATTATCGTGAGGTGTTGCAAATGAAACCTGCGGGTGGTCAGGCCGACAGCCTTCATGCAATCGCAACGCTGGCAGATGGTGCGCAGAACACGACGTTAGAGGCAGGTACTCGTTTAAATGCAGGCAATGATGACGATGGTAATCCGATCCAGTTTGAGCTGGATGCCAACTATCAGGTGAATCAGGCTAAGCTGGCTGACGTAAAATCTGTGCGAGTTAATCGGGAATACATCAGCCTGAACACCATGCGTCAACGCTACCAAAACGGCTTTGAAGTCATTTTACGCTGGTCACTGGGTCAGTATTTCCAGGGCGATGTACTACCGCCTTACCCTAAAGGTCGTTATTTCGATCAGGCCGTCGATTTAAGTTTGTTGCTGGACCGTTTCCTGTTTCATTCCATGGAAAATACGTACACCAGCGAATTTGAAGGTTACATCGAAAACGTATTGGGCTTTGTCAGCTTTGACGACTTTAACACCGCACTGGATGTTCATGCTCGCAGCTTGCCTCTCAGTACGCTGACTGCGCTGTATCAGGAAAAATTAACACAACATACTGCCGGTTCAGTACTTCCAACATACAGTACCGAGCAAGGCGCTATTGATCTCAGTTTCTTACTGGCTCGTTATCAGCAATTCCAGCAATCCGGCCAGGATGCAACGGCACAACAAACGTATCACCACTACCTGACTCAGGTGTTGGGCTTTGCCTCTGTCGCCTTAGCTGAGCAATATCTTGCTGGTTACGAAACAGCCGTTAGCTGGACTAGTACCTATCCGGCAGAAGAAGAATGGTTACTGGCCGTCACCAAAATTGAAGATGCATTCAATAAACGCTGGCAGCAAGATCAGATGGGGCAGCTACTCGATCAGTATTTGCCATCAGCCAGCGGCGAAAAAGGCCGTTTGCAAGGTTTGTTTGAATACATTTTTGGTGCGCCAAATCCTGGCGATCGCTTACCCGCTATGCCGTCTACATCGGATTCACTGGAAACCTTATATCACCAGCTGAAAGACGATCCTGCTTTATTAAAAGATACGACTAAACTAGTCGCACGGTATTTATCAGCACTTGATATCAGCATCACAGATTACCTGTTTATTTATCAGATGCATGAAACATCAGCGGCACTTTATCAGCGTCAACCAGAAGATATTCTGGATGCGGGTCAGCCACCAGAGTCCTCCTGGTATCGCTTTTTCTTCAAACTACAACGTATTGAATCAAACCGCCGTAACAAATCAGTTCCCCGCCCGGGTCGTCAGGATGTAAAACACATTCTGGCAGACAAAGAGGTGTCTCTTGATGGTAGTCAACCAGCCTTTGGTTCGCTGGATGTCGCCCTGGACTCCGACCAGTTTTACGGCCCAGGCCTGGCAGTGGTATCACCGCTGTTACACCTTGCAGAGGGCGATCGTCATATTCGGGTTGAAGTGGCTTGCCAACAAGAAAACTTCCCACTGGATGATTTGCTACTGGCTCAACAAAAAGGCAGTTTGCACTTTGATCTCAGTTTAAGTGGTGAAGATGGCTGGCAAACACTAAACACAAAAAATGATGGAGAAAAGGTCAGCTTTAGCATCCAGAACATCGGTAATAATCTGGTCGATGCTTATGCACCAGAAGAATTACTATTACTGACCAATCTGCCGACAGGCGATGCCACCATTAACAATGGCGACAACGTGATATTTAATGATGGTTCTGTCTGGCAAGTGTTCAATGTAACACCCGCTCAGTTACAGCTTATTTATCTGAGTAAAGTTGAAGGTCTGTCCAATCAACAATTCTGGCATGTTCCGCAATTAGCATTTAGTCAGAACACAACACCATTAACAACATTGACTTATGCCCCTGTTAAGCAGGAAGTTAGCCTGACCACGCCTGATGGCGGTTTTGGTAGCGCAGCAGAAGTTATCGAGCAAGGTGATTTCATCATCATGCATAACGGTGATGTGCTGGTTGTCGAGGAACTATTCGAAGATGGGCTGAAAGGCAAAGTGAGTCACATCGGTGTGTTACCCGCAGCCATGATGAATACCATTAACGGCAGTAGCCCGGAAACCACCCATCATCGTATTACCTCGCTGGCGCTGGCCGAACGCAGCATCGTCGGTGAGATTACACCTCAGGGTTTAATTGGTAATGGCGACGGTGACAAAAAAGTTCTGTTCACTGCATCCGATCAAAGCCGCATGCTACGTTATCCAAGTGGTTTAAATCTCACGATTCGCCAGTTAGTAGAACCCACTGATGACACGGATGAAAACGATCCTGAAAAACCATTTGCTCAGGCGTTGGTTTCCGAACAACCGTTCACTGCAACCGATTATGAAGATACCCGACTGAAAAAATTCTCAACCTACCCCGGGTTTGTCTTTGATATCGAGCTGGATGCTACTCAAACGGCTATCACGCCAGCAGCAGAATCCGAAGCCATTCCAGGATTTGCACCAACAGAACCTGTGTTGCAAATCAGATTAGCGAATCTGATCGATAACAGTCAGAGTAAACCGAGCGTTGATATTGCGTTTGAGTACTTTGGTCAGGTCCGGTTACATAGCGTTAGAATTGCAGTTGATGTACGAGGCTTAACTCAGCTTCAACTGGCTAATGATGATGCCGTGCTGCCCGCAGGCCAGCCATTCTTGCCATTTGGTGGACAGCCTTATGCCGGTTCTTCGCTGTATTTCAGTCACTATGAACTGGCTCGTAAACAGCTGTCATCACTTCGTATGAACATGGAATGGGTCGATCTGCCGGAAAATCTGGGGGATTACTACAAACCGTACCGGGATGCCTATCCTGACAAAGTACCGCCACTGAGTAATTCAGCGTACCAACTCAGCATGAGCCTGTTTAATCAACGGAGCTTTATTGCTCAGGAAGAGGATCTGTTATTACTCAATACGGATGCCGAAGACATCAGTCACATTGACGTCACACAAGGTTTTAAACACTCGGCTTACCACTTTTTACCCGACTACCCGGTCGATGTACCTGCTTCACCGCTTGAAAGCGAACGATACTTTAAAGCCACGCTGAAAGACCCGGATTTTCAACATAAAATCTACCCTCATGTTGTGCGCAAACTCAGCCTGCAAGCATCAAAAAGTGAAGGTGGTGAATTGCCACTGATTAACGAGCCTTATACGCCACAAGTCAAAACATTTACGGTTGATTACACGGCTGAAGATACATTAACGCCAGATATTCGTGATGATGATAAGCACTCGCTACTTGCGCATCTGTATCCGTTTGGCGGCATCAATGTTAATCGCACCATTAATCCAAACCGACTGGATCTTGGCGCTGCGCTGTTCCCGGAATTTGATGATGAAGGCTACCTGTATTTTGGTTTTGACGATGCGCAACCACGCGATGAACTTAGTTTATTGATTCAGGTTGTCGCCGGAACCGGACAAGCAAATCTGGAAACACCCGCCCTTCACTGGTACTACCGCACGGAGCAAGGATTATCGCCATTGCCGTCTGAAAATATGTTGGACGACACCACTCGTTCCATGAGCTTCTCCGGCCTGATACGCATTCGACTACCGGATGACATCAGCCTTAACGGGCCATTACTGGATAACGGCAAACACTGGCTGGTCGCGCAGGTCTTCAACAATGCTGACTCAGCCGCCAAAATTGAGGCCATCTTGCCGCAGGCGATGAAAGCAACTCGCGTAACACCTATGACTCAGGCGAGTAAAGCACAGCTAAATAGTCAGTCAGTCACGGGGCTTGCCACGCAAAACCCGCTGATTACCGGTGTTGAACAACCTTATATGTCCTATGCGGGACGGGCTGCGGCTTCTGATAAGCAATTTTATCGAGATGTCAGTGAACGTCTGCGTCATAAAAACCGTGCTGTTACGCTGTGGGATTACGAACGGCTAGTCCTGGCGCGATTCCCACAAATTCGTCAGGTTAAAGCACTGGCAGACAGTGAGTTATCTACCACCGAACAACCCGGCACAGTGACCCTGGTCGTGTTGCCAGAAATGGGTGGCCAGCCAGTTGATAACGTTCTCGAACCAGCCGTTACGCCGGACTTATTAACGCAAATCACTGACGAGATCAGCAAGCTGGCTCCACCGGGCACGCCCATTAATGTCGTTAACCCAACACATGAAGAACTGCGGTTCAGAGTCGCGATTCGGTTTAATCCAGGTTTTGGCCCGGGTATTTACCAATCCCATACAATCGAAGCCATTAAAGCCCTGTTAACGCCGTGGGCTGATACTGATGCTAAACCGGTGCAAATGGGTAACCGTCTGTACTTCTCTGAAATCATCAATCATCTGGAGCGTCAGCCCTGGGTCGATTACGTTGCCAATCTGACAGGATTTAAACGTGTCACGCTCAACGAAGGCACTGATGAAGCCAGAGAAATCTGGCAAGAAGTACCGGGCAATTCTATTCAGGTAGCACGACCGGATTCACTACTGGTCTCCAGCGATTTCCATCGTGTTGATGTTATCGCCAGTGAGCACTTCAATCCGGAAGACTATATGGGTATCGGCTACATGGTGGTTGAGCTGGATAACATTGTTCAATAACACATTGCTCAGAAACGCATTGTTCAATCATTGAACGCTTAATATCCAACTCATCATCGTCATATCTATTCGGATTCACACTTTCAATTTTCACTCTCATTTCGTCGGAACGACATTCATTTCGATAAGTAAGGTATTGCAATGACAGCTAAGAATCGTCGCGAGCTAAAACAAAAATTTCGCACAGGCGCACAGCCAACGGCACAAGACTATGCCGATGTGTTTGACTCAGGTTTCAATGGTCTTGATGACGGCATCAGTAAACCGCTGGAGCCTTATTTACCCGTCAGAATCAAAGGCAATGGTGCCGGACTTCACGTTCTGGATTTATACAATGATGATACCCACCACTGGCGTATCAGCCTGACATCAGATGATGATTCTGGCTACAACATTGCAGATCCGACCGGCAATACTCACTTTTTTATGGAAGACGGCACGGGCAACATCGGGTTAGGCATCAGCAACCCAAAAGCCAAACTCCATATTAATCAGGATGATACCTCTGGTGATGCATTATACGTCGAAGACTTTGCAAACGACGCCACACCGACGCGCATCACCAATGCCGGTAACATATATGTGCGTTCTGAAGTGATGGGTGAAGTTGATGATGCAAACTTTTACGTCAATGGCGATACCCGCATAGTAAACGACACTACTAACCAGCAGTTTTTCCATATTAACCGTTTTGGTGCAGCAAGTTTTAACGCACTCACCAGTGCGCAATCGCCGCAGCTGGATGTACACAGCCCTTTCAATCTGCATGGTGCAATGCTGGTCAACGGCGATGTTGAGATCAAAGGTAAAATCACGGTTCATCAGGAAATGGACGTCAAATCGACAGCATCAGCGCAAGGTGGCGTGATTCAACTCGGCGACCACAATGGCGACCAGGTGTCATTGCCAGGCAAATTAAATTCTGGTGATAACGATGCCCTGATGATCAACGACGCAGCCGATATCGGTGGCTCCGTTTATATCCGCAAAGTGGGTAATGAAACAGAAAAAGAACACGGTAATCTTGATGTCGCAGGTGCAGCCGCGATTCACGAAACACTGAATGTTGATAAAGCCTTATCAGCCCTCAGCGCGTCTATTACTCAGTCTGTTACAGCCGCTACTTTTGCAGGTGATGGTGCAGCACTGACCAATCTGACCGCTGGCAACATCGCCACTGGCACCGTGCCATTTGCCCGACTGCCGACGGATAACAATGAAAGCCTGGGCACCAGCACCTCATTGCTGCCGACTCAGGATGCGGTTAAGAAATATGTTGATGCACAAATCGCTGCACTGAAGACTGAACTGAAAAGCTATATTGATTCTCATATCAACACCGTTGCCACCAGCATTAGTCGAGTGGACGGTAAAGTGGACACTGAAGTCACTAAACTGGAAAACAAACTGGATACCGAAGTCGGCAAAGTTAATACAAGAATCAGTAGTGCCAAGCTTGTTTGGGGTGGTGTGCAAATCACGACGGAAAATGCATACGATTCATACTTTAATAAGGAGTTTAATAGTGAACAGGTCATGATGGGTGTTGAGTCATGGCACAAAAACAAACATGAAGACAGACAGTTCAGATGGCGGTATCGGACACTAAGACTGGAAATTGATTAATTACGATACTGACTACGAATGAGGGCCTCCCATGAATTCTGATTATACTGATGTTCCCTTAGCGTTTGATTCCCTTAAACAACAAGCCCTGACAGATGCAGAAAATCTCGCATCAACCACCTGGACCGATCACACCAACTCCGATCCAGGTATTACGATTCTGGAGCAATGTATTGCCCAGTTCCTCAGGCTTGGGGAAAAGCTGAACTTACCTGTCGCCACTCTGTTACAAAGCCACGGCGATATTGATATACCACTACCTGATTTGGCCTTTCCCGGCGAAGAAACCATTCCAAATCAGTTTTTTACTGCCAATGAAATTCTGACCACTCAACCGGTTAACACCAATGACCGCCGTCGGGTATTGCTCGATCACCCATTGGTCGCCAATGCACAGGTTGAAGCAGTAAAAGGACTAGAAAATCCTTTGTACTGGAACAACTCTCGCCAGGACTTTACCTTTGATGAGCTTGCTGGTGACAACACCGTCACACTGTCAGGCCGTTATCGCGCACTGGTTGAACTGGTGCCGGACCATCAACTGGATGCTGGCGAACGCTACGAACTGGCAGAAACCCTGCTGGCCCAACTGAAAACGCAACGAAACCTGAGTGAACAGTGGGAACAGGTCATTATCCTCGATCCTGAGTCGATCAAGATTAAAGGTGGTATCAGCCTGAAACCTGACGCCGATGTCGAGCAAACGCTTATCGACATCCATCAGGCAATTTCTGATTACATCAATCCACCACTGATCGCGAAAAACCGTGCTGACCTGTTGAAACAAGGCGATACCAGTGCAGACATTTACCAGGGACCAAAGCTTGAGAATGGTTACTTCGATGAACACGATTTGAATACCATCTCGATCCGGGAAGAAATTCGGGTGTCTGACCTGATTCGACTCATTCTCGATTTCGATCAGGTCGATGTTGTTCATTCCCTGTTGCTGTCAAATTACGCCAATCCGAAAGACGATGACTGGCGTGAGTGGGTATTACCTATTTCCAGTGGTCGAGTGCCAAGACTGGAGCCTATCGTTACACCAACGGAAGACGGCGATAAGTTCCAGGGCTTTATCGACTGCTTTAAGCGCGATGTGTTATGTCCGGTTGATAATGTTGTGCTGAACAACAAACTCGCCATTCGCAAACAACAGCAAACGACTGCGATTAACAGTGTCAGCTGGCGCGATATTCCTTTGCCAAAAAGTCTGAAAACCGATCTGAGTTATCAGTCACTACAGCAGGAATTTCCAATTGTTTATGGCCTTGGCGATAACCAGCTGCCGGAATCGGTCGGTCCTGAACGGCTTGCTAAAGTCAAACAGCTTCAAGGTTATCTGATGTTGTTTGATCAGGTCATTGCTAATTACCACCAGCAACTGGCCAATATGGGACAGCAATTCGATAGTAAATCCCGCCCTGCGGTGAGTTATCAACACGGTGAATTCAGCGCCACCGATATGGATGAACTGACGGTTCATGATTACTGGGATCACATCAAAACGCTGGTTGAAAGTGAGTTAACCACGAATCCAGGCGAACAACATGCTGAACGGGAAAACCGTTTGCTTAGCCACTTGTTTGCCCGACTTGGCGAGTCATTTACCGATCATTCATCACTGGGATTCAGCCTGGGCAGCGAAGCATTTAATGACTATTTGCGCGGCAAGCAACACAGTTTGCATCACATCGCTCAACTTAGTCAGCAGCGCTTTCTTGGCGGTAATTACCTTGCTGATGACGATACTCAACTGTCAGGCGCTGAACGTCGTATTGAATCGCTGTTGGGATTAACCGATGAGGAACGACAGCATTTAGTATTGGTTGAACGCGCCTTGTTATATCCGAAAACATCCGCACATCAGCCTGTGCTGCATCATACCGGTACTATCAGTGCCCAGTTACGAAAGGATGGTAACTATTACACCATCATGCACGCACCCGATCACAGCTTGCGTGATGGTGACAACATCACACTATTCGGCTTTGCCGCCGGACAAGCCGAAAACTATGCCGGGTTATACGCCGTCACCGTGATGGATCAAAACACCATTGAACTCCAGCTGGACCTGGGGCTGGACCCGGAAACTGACGAAATTAAACAAACCTTTCATTGTCGGTGGCTCCGAGGTCAGCATTACCAAAACCCTTACGCCATGCAGGTCAATGTTGTTATCAATCAGACAACCGGACGTTTTAAACAGGCCGATTTCCAGCAAGTGTTACTGGCAAAGATTCGAGCTGAAGTTCCGGCACATATCTCAGTCTTCGTTCGCTGGCTGGATGATGATGCCTGGCTGACATTTGAATCGTTCCACGCTGGCTGGCTCCTTAACTGGCGTGCAGCCGCAGAGCCTGGTAACAATGACCCGCAAACGCTGAATGCACAACTGGATGCCTCAGCCGGTCAGCTACTCAACTTTTTGGTGTAACCATGCCAAAACACATCGTTAATCGCATGACGTTCCATGTCTCAGCAGGCGACGAACGTCATGCAACACGATTACAGGATCAAATCAGTCGTCTGGTCAGAACCCGACTCAGGCAAGAACTCGACCGCACGCTAACCCGGCTTTCTCCCGGGGACGAAGTGATTCGAATTGATAAGCTTGAACTGGATTTAGGCCAGTTCAATCAGTCTCTGGACGAACACAGCATCATTCGTGCTCTGCCAAAACTGGTTGAAAAAGCCGTTCAGAAACAGCTCAGGGAACACAAAGCCAAAGTCGTTCCTGCCGCATCAGCAACATCCTCCCGTAAACGCCCTGGTCGTCCAACGAAAAATACAATGTCGTCAGAACCCGTGACAGCCAGTGCTGACTGGCATTCACTCCCTGATGACTATCAAGACTTTTTTCAGGACATGGCCGAACTGTATGGTGATGAACTAACGCCAGATACACTGGAGTATTTTGCGAGCGAATTAGCAGAACATGAAGAAGTTGCAGACGATCTGACCAGTAAACTCGATCCGTATCAGTTCAGAGGCGAACGTTACGATACAAATACTTTCGCATCAGACGATGAAGCAATCACTGCACCACCAACTGACAGTGAGCTGGATGAGTGGCAAACCCTGCTGTTTTACTTGCGTACTGGCGTGATGCCCTGGTGGGCTGCCGATAATATCGTCCCATTGTCAGCTCTCACCGTAAACAGTATCGAAGACAGTCATGCACTGCTTGAACTACTAAAGCACGAACCCACCGCATTTACTCGCTGGTGTGGACAAACCACGATTGCACAACAGGCCACGCTGTTATCACACTGGCCACTGACGTCAACAGGTTTAACCATTGCGACCTTTGCACTGATGCTGACTGAACAGGCCAGACATTCAGGATTTTCCAGCTCAATGGAGCCGTTCTTACAGCAAAGCTGGCAGTTGATCATCGCCGGTGATACACAACTCAATGATGAGCAGCAAGCACTTGGGTATTTGCTGCAATCCTGGCGATCAACTCCTGGTTTTTCAGCATTACAACAACTGATTAAAACAGGCCTTTCAGCACCTGAGACAACGGCATTGTCGTCTGCCCCGTCGCTGTCAGAAACGCAGTTTGCAGCATTCTGTCAGCTTATGGTGAACGATGCGTCATCGACTCATGAAATACCGCCAGATTTCGCCGCGCAATCCCAACAAGACATGGCAACGCAGCAGCAAACGGTTTCACCGTTGGAGCATCCGAGTCATATTCTTGGCAATCGCTGGCGTTATGACGATCAGACCATTGATGCAATTCCCGTTGGAAATGCCGGACTGGTCTTCTTGTTCTCATCACTTACGACCTTGTTTGATAGCCTGAACTGGCTTGATGACGGCTGGTTTCGTGACGAAAGCCTGCAACAAAAAGCGGTTCATCTACTGCATTTTATCGTCTGGGGCGAAGGCGAACTGGCTCCGGAACCACTGGAACCTCTGTTAGTGCTGAATAAAGTTCTGTGCGGTCTGCATCCTTCAGATTATGTCTGGCAGGACTGTCCGCTCAGTGATGCTGAAAAGCAAGCAGGCACTCAGACCTTGCAAGCTTTCATCGATGGAATGGAGGGGTATCAATTTGACTCTGTTTCATCATTACAGGAAAGCCTGTTACAACGCCCTGCCCTGTTCAGCGAACGGGCCGGACACTGGTTATTACGAGTAACGCCGGAAGGTCGCGATGTGTTACTCAATCAATATATTCAATCTTTTTCTTCGTATTTACTGCCCTGGATGCCAGTGGCTATTGACGTTGAATGGGGCGAGTAACGTCCCCTGTTTAGCCTCAATAATCACTGACGACTGACCTTTCTCGATTCATCGACAAAAGTTCCACGCAGACTCTGTTTGTCCTTTTATTTATCAGGAGACGTTATGGCTCTCAAGACTGCTACTCCATCGCCTTCCGAGGCGACTAATGCTTTCACTTCGTCACCGCTTGCGACTCAACTCTCGCAAGCACCTCTTAATGCGGTATTGGAAGCTGTGACTTCAAGCATTCTCAAAACGCAGGAGAAGCTTAATCAGGAAACCCTGGCTATTGCAGAACGCATGGCAGGGGCAAATCCGGACGATCAGGTTTTATTTGGTCGTCACAAATATTCACTGCTGGAACTGGGGTTTGTGCCCGAGTTCTATCAACTGGGTGAAACCCAGGTCAATCTGAAAATGGCATTACAGCTTGCTCACAACAATGCTGGCGTGTCTGTTTATGGTCAGCTATTAAGTGAACGCAACTTTTTGTCGTCTCACTTTACTGCCGATGCAGCCAGTGAAATTAAAGCAACGCTGGTTCCAACCAATGCACCGGGGCTGTTTGAAAAACGCGTAACACAAATGCTGGATGATGTAACAAATCAGGCATTTGATGGAATTCGTGCGCTGGTTATTGCTAAAACTGCCGAACAGGTTACGGCTGATGCACTGGCAACAACAGGCGTTAACGATATTGAAATGAGCAATCTGAGCGCATATCAGATTCGCCTGAATCAATTGCACCCGGACGAATTACCGCATATTCCGGCACTGCAACAACTCATCACTCGTACTAATGCCTTTATTGTGATTGCTGATTATGTGCAAAAACGTGACTTACGCCCACTGGTCATGAGTGAACTCTTTGCTGCCGGTGTTAATGGCGCGGTTGATCGTAATCTCGCGCACTACCGCACTCGACTGGCAGAACTCACCAGTCTGGCCAATGAAGATGCATTACAAACAGCGATCAATCAGGCCAATCTGGTCGCACAGATGATCAGCGCGTTACAACTGCGTACACCAGAAAACATTACGTTTGAAATGATGAATGAAGCTGGTGTTATCAATCTGAATCGTGACCGTTTGTCCGATTATCTGACAGCACTCAGCCAGATCTCACTGGATGACCTGGAATCACTGTCGTTGTCAGCCATTCAATCCGTTATTAATACTGTGAATGGTTAAGAGAGGCCTGCATGAGTATTCATTCATCTGCTATGGGCATCACAGCCTTGCTAAATGGCATCGCGGCTGAAGCCACCCAAACCCAGCAACATCTGCAACAAACGGGTATGCCATTTCATATGCCAGAACTCAGTGTTGATTTGAAAGTTGCCCTCACCGCCAGTTATCAGGGCGGACAGGCTGTTTCACGCGTTCAGTTAATTAACAGTAAGAACAGCCATCGGACTGCCAGCGGTATTCAAACGCGATTTGTTGCCGTTGATAACCAGCAAGTCGCGGTTAAACCGGTTATTCATCAAGTGAGCGCCAACGGTAATGCTCTGACTGTTGCAGTAAAACTTGCCACGCTTGACGGCGACTTACTTCCAGCAATGGCACAGTGGCCAACCATTGATGTCAATCTGGATCGTTCCCTCGCGGTCACCGTCAACGACAGAGCATTGTCATCGACGACAACTATCGGAAATCCACTGGCTGATGCTGACGAACAAGGTGTCTACCACATCAATATCACCACCGCCGATATCGACCAGAATGCTCGATTCCCGCTGGTTTTTTCGGTCTGTGGTCGCCGCGAAGCATTGCTTATTCAGGCATAACCTGGCTCGTCTGACTCGCTGCCACACCTTCTTTGCCTTCTTTTCAATTTAAACACTGGAATTTCACTATGACTGAACTTGCGCTCGGGTCCCTGGTTGATCTCGGGAAAAACGCTTTTTTGACATCTGACGTTGATGCCAGTACCGGTGATACAGGTAATTTCACCTTGTCTCTCTGGCTGTATGTCAACGCGATTGATGAACAGGCGACTCTTATTCAAAAAACAGCAGGTGATGATCTGTTGTATTCACTGACGTTGTTTGAAGAAAACAATGAACACTATCTCCGATTAATCACAGGCCAGTCGCAGGCATTAACGCTGACAGCAGCCTTACCTAATCCGTTTAATCAATGGATTCAGTTGGCGTTTACAGTCAGTCATAGCGACCGCCCAACCGTTTGTCTGTTTATTGATGGCAACTGTGTTGCGCAACAAGCGCTGGCAGAACAATGGCAGGACGACGAAGGACGGCTTCAACTGGGTCAGGGACTGGATGGTTCTGTTTACGATGTCAGACGCTGGCAAAAAACCTTTAACGCCGAACAAATCAGTGCGCTGTCGGTTTTGTCTATCACTGGCACAGAACCGGGTCTTCAATCCTGGTTTCCACTGACAGAAGCCGTAGGTCTGCGCGATTTAGTTCAGCAGCACTATCTGGCTGGCACACTACATAGCTGGCGAGAACAAACACAGCCCTATCAGCCACAGCACGTTAATGCGCTGTACATCGATCGGGCTGAAGAACACGTCGCTGTCACAGGTGTTGATGACTTTCCTCAGCAACGTTTCACCGTTGAATGCTGGTATCGCTCCTATCATGCCACCAGCGAATCCGTCATTATCGATTATCGCAATGACGCGGGATTAGAAGGTTTCAGCCTGGTTAACCCACTGGCGCTTACTATCAATATCGCAGGCGCAACACTGGCGACCGATGTCAATCTGGTAACGGGTCACTGGACTCACATCGCAGTGAAATGGAATAAACGAGACGGAAAAACCAGTCTGTTTATCAACGGTCAACAGCACGGAAAACAAGTCCGTATTCCACCAACGCATGATATCCCCGCAGCTGGAACATTCCGCATTGGCGCAAGTTCCGCACAACAAGCGGCTGGCCTGGCTTCCTGGTTGGCAGACGTTCGCTTATGGTCAACCGGTCGCAGCAGCCACGAAATCACCAACAACTATTTGTATCGACTGGAAGGTGATGAATTCCCGCTGGCACTGTATTTCCCATTAGGTCAGCAAAGTGGAAATCTGATTGAAACCCCTATCAAAGAAGGCCTGAACGGTCACCTCACCGGTGGCCGCTGGGAAACCAGTTCACTGATGATTCAGCCCTCTCCGGCGCAGCAACTCAGAGAACTACGCGCCAGAGCCGCGATGTATCAACCTCCAGTTGATGAAGAAGAACCCTCAAAAGGTGAACCGGTGGCAAACGTTGGTCTGGCGTTTAATACCAGTGATTTAATCAACGATTTCGCGGAACAACTGGCCAATGTCAAAACCAATGGCTTTGCCCTGAGCGACGTAAAAATCGAAGCGGCGGTGTTACTCAGTACAGAACCAGACAAAGTGATTGTTCCTTATCTGTCAGCACTGACGAATCTCGATCCGAATCACTACAGCAAGCTCGAACTGAACTTTACACCAGACCAACCAACCAGCGCTGTTGCACAACATGTTCCTAATCTGATGGGAAATACTCAATCGTTTGCTCAGTCTCAGCTGGTCAATGCAGGCATTGCCTTTGATGTCCTGAATCAGGCCACCAACAACCCGAATCAACACGGTGTGGTTATTGAACAACAACCGAACCCAGGCGAATCCCTTGATCCATCAACGCCTGTACTCCTGGTCATTGGTACCTATCACAACGCTTAACTTCTTGGATGCATTATGAAAAAAGATTCTTCGACTACGTCAGGTGAGTTAATGCCTGAGGATTTGACCTACCGACTGCAAACCTATCGTTATCACACCGACGATATTCAGCAACTGGCCGATGACCTGTATCAGGACATGGAAGAACAGTTAGCCAAAAAAGCTGACTTAGCCGGTAACCCGGAACAGGATTTTTCAACCGCCGACCTTAACGTTCATGGCAATGCCACGATTCAAGGTGTGCTTCGTCTGAAAAGTGACTTGATCATTGATGGCGAAACCTTTGCAAAAGATGTTGAACATCTGCAAGGTGATGTTGAACTGGGTGACGACGATCACGACAGCATTCGTGTTGCCGGTGTGATCGAAAGTACTCATTCCAGCCAGTCACTGGTTATTGCCAGCGATGGACAGTTCCAGAAAGATGTTGCTATTCACGGCGATCAAACGGTAAACGGACAACAAACCATTGGCGGTGATCAACACATCGCGGGCAATACGAATATTGCAAAAAACGTTCAGGTTCAGGGTGATCAGACTATTGCTGGTCAACAGGCCGTCACGGGTGATCAACGCGTTACTGGCAACGCGCAGTTTGCCAACAACGTCACCGTTCAGGGCGATCAGTCCATTGCTGGTCAACAAGCTGTAACCGGTAATCAACAAGTTACAGGCAATGCTGATTTCGCTAACAACGTTACCGTACAAGGCGATCAGGCCGTTGCAGGTCAACAAGCGGTAACCGGTGATCAACAGGTAACAGGCAATGCTGACTTTGCTAACAATGTCGCTATTCAGGGCGATCAATCAGTCGCAGGTCAGCAAGCAGTATCCGGTGATCAGCAGGTAACAGGCAATGCCAACTTTGCCAGCAATGTAACGATACAAGGTAATGAACAACTGACCGGATCACTTCAGGTCGGAGGCGACACCGCAATTCAGGGTAATACCGAAATCACCGGCGTGCTTCGCCTGAAAAGTGATTTGATCATCGACGGTGAAACTTTCGCGAGAGATGTTGAACATCTGCAAGGCGATGTAGAACTGGGCAACGATGATAACGACAAGATCACACTGGCAGGCGTGATGCACAGCGCTCATTCAACAGGTGATTTACAGTTCGCCAGCACCGGCGTGTACCAACAAGACTTACATGTACATGGCGAACAAACTGTTGCTGGTAATCAGACTGTGTCGGGTCATCAACAGATTGCACAAAATCAGCAAGTAGGCGGTACGCAAGCCGTCACAGGAAACGCGACATTCGCGGCCAACGTTGACGTAACAGGCGACCACGCTACATCAGGCAATCAATCAGTTTCGGGTAATCAGTCGGTTACACAAAATCAACACATTGGCGGTACGCAATCGGTTACTGGCGATGCAGATTTCGCCGCTAATGTTGCCATCACAGGCAATCAATCCATTGCCGGTCATCAAACGGTTGACCATAGCCAGCAAGTAGGCGGAACACAATCCGTCACTGGCAATGCTGACTTTGCGGCGAATGTCTCTGTAGCCGGTAATCAGTCGATTGCAGGCAATCAGTCTGTGGCTCAAAACCAGCAAATTGATGGTAATCAGTCAATCAGCGGTACGCAGGCCGTAACGGGCGATGCAGACTTTGCAGCAAACGTTACCGTTGCGGGTAATCAATCCGTTTCAGGCAGCCAGGCAATTACACAAAATCAGTCAATCGGCGGCACACAATCTGTCACTGGTGATGCTGATTTCGCTTCAAACGTTGATGTTGCCGGTGATCACAATATTGCGGGCAACCAGTCAGTTTCAGGCAGTCAGACAATTTCACAACATCAACAGGTCGGCGGCACACAGGCCGTTACTGGCGATGCAGATTTTGCCTCTAACGTTGATGTTGCAGGCGACCATACTGTTGCAGGGAATCAAGCCATTTCGGGTCAGCAACAGGTTGGCGGTAATCAGTCAGTCAGTGGTACTCAGGCAGTAACCGGTGATGCTGACTTTGCCGCGAATGTGAACATTGAAGGCAGTCAAACCATTGCCCAACATCAACAAGTCGATGGCAACCAGGCCATCGGTGGCGAACAAGCCGTTACTGGCAATGCGGATTTCGCTGCGAATGTGACAGTTGCAGGCGACCAGTCGGTTGACGGTCATCAAACCGTTAAACAGAACCAACAAATCGGCGGTGATCAATCAGTTAGCGGCTCTCAAGCGGTTAGCGGTACTCAGGCAGTGACGGGCGACGCAGATTTTGCAGCTAACGTTACCGTTGCGGGCGATCACGCCATTGCCGGTAATCAATCGGTTGATGGTGATCAGACGGTTAAACAAAACCAGCAAATCGGCGGTGATCAAGCAGTCACCGGCTCTCAAGCGATTGGCGGTACGCAGGCGGTAACAGGCGACGCAGATTTTGCGGCGAATGTTTCTGTTGCGGGTGATCAGTCGATTGCGGGCAATCAATCCATTGATGGTCATCAGACGGTTAAACAAGATCAGCAAATCGGCGGAAGCCAGTCGGTTAGTGGCGCTCAGGCTGTCAGTGGTACACAAGCCGTTACTGGCGATGCTGATTTCGCCGCTAATGTAACGATTGCTGGTGATCAGGCGGTATCGGGTCATCAAACCATTAGCCAAAATCAACAAATTGGTGGTACGCAGGCCGTCACCGGTGATGCTGAATTTGCCGCCAATATGGCCATTGCTGGCGATCAGACGATTGCGGGCAACCAGTCAACCAGCGGAAATCAGCACATTGAAGGTAATCAAGCTGTTGCACAAAACCAACAAGTTGATGGCAATCAATCAGTCAAAGGGACGCAATCTGTTACTGGAAACGCCGACTTTGCCGCAGATGTTGCAGTACAAGGCAACCATACAGTAGCCGGTCATCAGGACACGGCAGGTAATCAAACCATCGCGGGTAATCTGACCGTTGCACAAAATCAGCAGTTAGACGGTGACTTACAGGTAAGCGGCCAGACAACACTGGTTGGCACGACGCATATTCAAAGTGACACAACAATTGATGGTGTACTCCGCCTGCGCAGTGACCTGATTATTGACGGCGAAACCTTCGCAAAAGATGTGGAACACTTGCAAGGTGATGTCGAACTCGGGGATGAAGACCACGATAAAATTACTGTCGCTGGTACTGTCTTCAGCGGCCACTCATCGGAGAAACTACAGTTCGCCAGCAGCGCTCAGTTCCAGCAAGACATGTTGATTCAGGGTAATCAGCAAATTAGTGGTCAGCAAGCTGTTCAGGGCAACGTTGATATTGCAGGCGCTCAAACGATAGCCGGGACTCAGACAGTGGCTGGCGACCAGTCTGTTGCGGGTCATCAACACATCAGTAAAAACCAGACAATTGATGGCAACCAGCAGGTGAACGGCCAGTCAACACTCATTGGTGATGTGACCATGCAAGCCAATCAAAAGGTTGAAGGTAATCAGTCTGTTGCTGGCGCACAACAAGTTTCAGGTAGCCAGCAGGTTACGGGTACTCAGCACATTGGTGGTCACGCAACATTTGGTTCTGCGGTCACATTACAATCTGACCTGACCGTTCAGGGCAGCCAGTCAACCGCAGGGAATCAAACAATTGCGGGTTCTCAGCAAGTTTCTGGTACTCAACATGTTGCCGGTGCAACCACGTTTGACTCAGCTATTACAGCTCGCTCTAACCTGAATGTCGATGGCAATCAGACCGTTGGCGGTAGCCAGGCTGTTGCGGGTCCACAACATGTCTCTGGTGCGGCAACGTTCGCATCGGCAATGACTGCAAAAGCGGATTTAACGGTTGAAGGCAATCAAACGGTTGCTGGTAATCAAACGATTGCGGGTTCCCAGCAGGTTGCTGGCGCACAGCAAGTGTCGGGTACCGCAACCTTCGCCGCAGCACTGACCGCCAAATCAGATCTGACGGTAGAAGGCCATCAAACGGTTGTCGGTAATCAGTCAGTCGCTGGTGCCCAAACTGTATCAGGCTCTCAACAAGTGTCTGGAAGTCAGCAAATTGGTGGCAGCCAGACAGTCGGTGGAAGCCACACGATTAGTGGCAATCAACATACCAACGGTACATTAACGGTCGGCGGTGCAGCAGAGTTCTCTGGTGATGTCACTATTCACGGTCGCATTCACGCAGCGCAATATCCGCCATACTGGGGCCACGGCATCCACATTCTGGAAGAGCCGGTATATCGCATCTATGACTTCAAACACAAAAAGCGCAGACACAACATCGATTTTGGTATCGACCTGTCGAATGCCAGAGGCGTGGTATGTGAAGTGAGCTACCAGGTCGATCACTATGAATCAGATACCATCATCATTGGAACTGATGTTGATTCGACTCGTTCAGTGCATATCACACCGTTCCGTTGGGGTTATCTGAATAGCTGGTTCTCGGTGGGCTCTCATATTATTCCGCTGCATCCGGATGGCACCTTACAAATCGACTGGGATGTTCACAATCGCTGCTACGTACAACTGAAACTAATCGGTGTGCTTTATCACGAAACGCCGGACTTATAGGAGAGAATAATGTTTTTACGATTTGATCAATCCGGCTTACTTGCAGAAGCCAGCCCGGCGAAGTATGCCAGCGATAAATACACCTGGTTCAATGCACCGCAAGACTTTGATTCATCATCGCTGTATGTACTTGAAAACGGGCAAGTTACGCTTGCGACAGCTGACCAGCAAACCGCAGCGATATTATCATCGCGTAAGGAACGCCTGTTACAACAGTTGGAAATGATGGTAGACGATAAGCGCATGAACTCCACCAACATTCTGCCAGGTAAAGAACGAGAGTATGCTTACAAAAGCATGCTCGTCTCTACTGTGGCGATGAACTCATTAAGCGAAAATTCACCCGGCTATGCTTTGCTTTCTCATGAAGCCGAAGCTCGTGGCATTTCAATTAATGAGTTAGTGACGATGATTCGACTGAAATCTCTGGAATCTCACCAACGTCTGGGCGTGTTATCTGGCTTCTCAGTAAAAGCAAAGCAGAACATTGATAATGCGCCAACCATTGATGAACTCGATACGGTTTATCAGTCATTACTGACTGAATTGAAGCAGCTTTAAATCAGTACAGCATCGGCTAAATCAGTAACATAAGAATATCCAACACACTCGCCCTGATGGACTTCCGTCAGGGCGTTTTTCATTTAAATACAGCCCCTCTCTGAACCCTTCCGATAACCTCTGTTTGATCTTCATCACATCAATAACACCTTGTCACCTTTAACATTTTTCCTGTTCTGGTTAAACTCTCCCTTCTACCCCTTCAGCAAACAGGAACTTATGGAACATTTCGTGGAAAAATCAGTGCTGTCGCCCACCGGACCTGAACTGTCCCAAATCATTCAGGGTTACTGGCGATTAAGTGAATGGAATCTCACGACATCACAAACACTTGATTTTATTCACTTCCATCTCGACAAAGGGATTACTTCCATCGATCACTCCGCCGTTTACGGCGACCCTCCATGCGAACGACTTTTTGGTGAAGCCTTATCTCACCAGCCGAGTTTGCGACAAGAACTGGAAATTATTACCAAGTGTGGCATTAAGCTCAGTTCAACCGATCATCAGAATGTTCATGCGTTACCACTGAACGCCAGAAGCATGATTCATGCGGTCGAACAAACGTTAAAGCGCTTGCAAACGGACTACATCGATTTGCTGTTGTTGCATCAACCGTTTTTATCCATGCCCGCTCATGCGCTGGCCGACGCAATTACCACGTTGCACCAACAAGGAAAGATTCGTTTTGTTGGCACATCTAACGCTTGCGTGGAACGCTTTGCTGAACTTCAGGCGCATTTGCCTGATGTCCTGGTGACAAACCAACTGGCAATGAACCCTTTCAATCTCAATGCGTTAAAAGACGGTTCATTATGTCAGCTCCATAAAAACAGCATGAAACCCCTGATCTGGTCCGTGCTGGCCGGTGGCCGTATCTTCTCTTCAGACACCCTGCACGCCCGACGCATTCGTTCAACCTGTGAGTCAATAAAAACTGAAATAGGCGCAGATACACTGGAACAAGTGATTTACGCCTGGATGAATCAACTTCCAACAAAACCACATATTATTCTCGGCACAGGTAAACGAGATATGTTAGAAAAAGCAGTGGAAGCAAAACAATATTCACTAAGCAGCGAACAGTGGCACCGATTACACAGAGTGGCAGATCCGGATGTGAAATAACTTAAATCAGAAAAGGCTGCCAACATTACGATGACAGCCAGTTTAAAGCCTGATTATTTACAATACCGGAAAGTATATAGTTTGCTGCCGCCCTGGAAAAATTCAACAATACGGCATCCACCGGAAGGGAAACTCCAGGTTCCACCAGGAGAACCTATCGGATCAGGATTTGAACCACCACCAGTCCCTCCCGTGCTTGTCGTCTGAGGTGTTAAAACGCCCTGATTAACCGCTGTTTCGAATCTATCTTCAATACAGTCATTATCAATCTGCAACGGGCCATTATTGCCTTTTAATCCACCCAGCGTATAACCAGCAACCTGAGAAGAGTCTGATAACGAGAACTCCAGAATTGGAAGGTTTTGAGTGTCATAGCCCAGAATGTTCACGCTGTACGCCAAAAAGTCCTTTCTCGAACTCGCTCTTTCTGACTCATCAAAACTCACAACAAACGACGGATTTCTTGTCGTGCCTTCAGTAGTAATCGTACTGCCGATTCCCATAAAGGTAAGAGAATAATTCTTGTTTATCTTGACCGGGTTTAAGTTTAAATCATTGTTTTTGCTGGTGAGATTTAATCCAATTTCAAGCGACGCTGTCGTTTTAATTTCATCAAGCGTATTTGGATTAGTGAGCGCACTCAGCGCCGTATCAGAAGGACACCCTCCGCTGGATTGCAAGAAATCAACGTCCGATAAAGGACTGATACTGGATGAGTTCAGCAATTGAGCAGCAGACGTGGATGCATTCCGAACCGAACTGTTCCAATCCCGAATAAACTTCATCAGTACGTCGAATGACTGTTCCTGAGCAGATGAAAGCGCAATTCTTTCAGCCTGAACATTCCACGGTGCATGACGCTCATGAAACACATTGTATTTGTACGCCTGTCCAGAATTAGCGTCTACGAATGTAACAATTTTGCTTTGAGACTGACAGCTCACCTCAAAATCAAATATTGGAGAACATTCAAGTGGATTGGCTTTTGACTTTGCAAAAGACTGAGCGGCGGATTCAGTTCCACAACTCTCACAGATAACGGCCGTTTCAGCATGGACAGCTGACGAGGAAAGCAAGCCTAAAAGCATAAGTATTTTGAATTTCATAGATATCCTTAATAAGTTATAAATTCAACAAGATACCAATATAAGGTACCTTGCGGGGCGCAGGATAACTTGATATTCAGTCGATTCTCAAACCCCCAGGTTGTAACCAAATTTGTCCCATAACCAAATACTATTTAGAAAAAATCAAAAATGTACCGGTATAAATTATGACCAACAAAACACTAGATATTGGTTATAAACAAATTCAAATCAATAACTTTATAGAATATGAGGTGCAATATTCACGGCATTGATTTGGCTGTAATAACCGCTATTTTCCGGTGAAAATTTACCCCAAATGAGACGAAATTCCGTTACATATTGAAATAAAAAAGAGGCGTGATGATGACTTTTAGCGAGGTGAAAATTGAAGATTAGAGTCGGCGTACAAAAAGATAAATGCCAGTTAGTCAATCTAACTGGCATTTTTTAATCGAGGACGATAAGTAAATTCGATTTATTACATTGAGAGCTAATACACTTTCTATGGTTGCTGACGAGTTGCTGCAATGAGCAATTCTCGAATACAGACCTGTTGAGGTTGTTCCTGAATAAATAAAGCTGCGCGAGCGATATCATCAGCAATTAAAGCGCCACCCATTGCCTGTTTCCAGTCTTCATAACCATCTTTTATGTCTTCAGACGTGGTGTGGCTTAATAACTCAGTTTCTACAGCCCCCGGACAAATGCTGGTTACACGCACGCCAAAACTAGCCACTTCTTCTCTAACATTTTCACTAATGGCAGATACGGCGAACTTTGTACCGCAATACGCTGCGTGATTTCCGAAAGTCTTCTTGCCAGCTACAGAACTTACATTGATGATAGTTCCGCTATTTCGCTCTTTCATCGGAGAAAGAACCGCTTGCATACCGTTTAATAATGCCATCACGTTGACATCAAACATTTTCTGCCATTCATCACTGTCCTGAGTATCCACCTGCCCAAGCAGCATGACACCAGCATTGTTAATTAAACACTCTACCGGACCGAACTGAGCCTCTGCCATTGCAATAGCTGCTGAAAATGATTCTTTATCTGTCACATCAACTTGCTGGCATAAACAATTTGGTAAGTTCAGCGCTTTTAGCTTTTCGATACGTCTTGCGACTAACAGCAAAGGATAACCCGCTTCACTAAAACGTTTAGCAATGGCCTCACCAATACCTGAACTTGCGCCAGTAATAACAACTAATTTTTTCATTTCATCTCTCTTCTAAACAAATAACCAGAAATCGGCGGCCAGAATCGCCAAAGGTTCAACTATTAAATCAACGCTAACTTTAGATGCTATATAGCCTCTGTTTTTTAATCAGGCGATGTTTAAGCGACGGGAAAAATTCTATGCAAAATTCATTTGGTGATATATAGCCTACAATTCACATAACTGTTTACAGAATCTGACGAATAACTATCATTGTCTGAAGTTTAAAATGGTGAGACACATGAAAAGAGATATTAGCTATGCCGACATTAAGAGCTTTCTGGTATTAGTGGAAGAAGGGAGTTTTACTAAAGCGGCTGACAAATTACGTTGTTCTCGCTCACAAGTATCAAAGCAACTATCTCAACTGGAAACGAGTCTGGGGGTTAGTCTGCTTGTCAGAACTACCCGCACCCAACATTTAACGCCTGCTGGTACACTGCTTTATGATAAATGTAAGCACTCTTTCAATGGTATTGAGCGTGCCATTGACAGAGCGATGGAAAGTGCAACAAAACTATCCGGTAAAATAAAGATCAATTGCGTTGGCGGCTATATTGGCGAAAACATTGTAGGTCCATTAGTCGCCGACTTTATGCATGAAAATCCTGAAATAAAAGTCGTTTTGGATTTTAGTAGCAGAAGAGTCGACTTAGTTTCAGGCGAATTTGACTTTGTGTTTCGAATGGGAGAATTAGCCGACTCAGCATTAATCGCGAGGCAATTAACCGAGCTTTCAATCGGTACTTATGCCAGCCCGGAATACCTAAAACAATTCGGCCAACCTCAAGAGCCTAAAGACTTAGCTGACCATAAATGTATAACAGGAAGTATGCGCACCTGGACATTCATGAACAATGACTCCAAAGCAGAACAAGAAGTTGTAGTAAAAGGCGATCTTGAATGTAAAAACGGAAGAATCATGCTTAAC
This sequence comes from Alteromonadaceae bacterium, assembly GCA_965656875.1. GTDB lineage: Bacteria > Pseudomonadota > Gammaproteobacteria > Enterobacterales > Alteromonadaceae > CBFHMJ01. The sequence continues at coordinate 14,632 of CBFHMJ010000002.1, read as the reverse complement.
TCGGCACTACGTGGCAATGGCATCATTCGCGTTCCCGATATCTATTGCAGAAAAGAATTAAGTGAAGGACATTTAACGTCTATTTTTGAGAACTGGAAACCCAAAAGCACACCGTTCTACTTAGTCTATTTGCAAGACAAGCATCAACCAATGCGATTAAAGATATTTAAGGATTATGTCATTAGCAACTTTACTGATTATCTTCAGTAGAGTGAAAATTCAGCGATATAAATGACTCTGTGTTCTCGAATATCAGTCGAGTGTTATAAAAATAAAAACCCTTTAAAACTTATATTAAAGATACCAGGATCAATACATCAAAGCTTTAAAGGGTTTCTTACTGTATTTATAGAAACACTCGTTTATTTAATTGTCATTAAAACGGAATATCATCATCGAAATCAATTGGTGGCTCAGCAGCCTGGGTTTGCTGCTGTGGTTTCTGGAAACCACCTTGTTGTCCACCGCCCTGATTACCACCAAAGCCGCCCTGCTGTGCTGGAGCCTGCTGCTGAGACTGTTGTGGTTTAAAACCACCGCCTTGCTGCTGGTTACCGCCACCGAAACCACCTTGTTGTGGCTGCTGTGACTGCTGATTCATTGGTTGCTGATTAAAGCCGCCTTGCTGTTGTTGCATGCCGCCCTGATTACCACCGAAACCACCTTGTTGAGCTGGTGCTTGCTGCTGCATGCCACCGCCCATAGGCTGTTGGTTCATCGGCTGCTGTGGTTGTTGACCGCCCATCATTGGTTGTCCACCACCCATTCCAGCGCCCTGGCCTCGTGAATCTAACATTTGCATTTCGTTCGCAATGATCTCAGTAGTGTACTGATCCTGACCTTGCTGGTTCTGCCATTTACGAGTTTGTAAACGACCTTCGATATAAACTTTTGAGCCTTTTCTAAGGTACTCGCCAGCGATTTCAGCTAAACGCTGATACATCACGATGCGGTGCCATTCAGTTTTCTCTTTCTGCTCACCGGTCTGTTTATCTTTCCAGGAATCAGAAGTAGCCACTGTAAAGTTTGCTACCGCACCACCATTCGGCATAAAGCGAACTTCCGGGTCCTGACCCATATTACCTACAATAATTACTTTATTAACACCACGTGATGCCATGTGCTTTCTCCGGTAAATCAGTCTTCATCAAGCCAGTAGTTGTCTGGCGGAATCAAGATTAAATGTATTTGCTTCAACTTTCAGATAGGTTCGATTTTCTTCGAACACGACGGTGGCTTCAATCACACCCTGAATGGTAACGAACTTTTCTGCGAGTTCGTCTGCATCGGTTTCGCTTTTTACAGGCGTCGCCAACGTAACCAGTTTGGAGCGTTGCGGCACTTTCATACCCGATGCGACAGCCGCCCATAATAAACTAATCACTGCGGCAGCGGCAAACACCATTTGACCGCCTGCGATGTCTGCAATAAGCCCACCAACAGCACCGCCAAGGAACGCGCCCATAAACTGGCTGCTGGAGAAAATTCCCATTGCTGAACCTTTCTGGCCTGCCGGGCAAATACGAGCCACCAACGCCGGTAAGCTGGCTTCCAAAAAGTTAAAGGCAACAAAAAACAGGGTTAAGAATGTGACGACTAATGCAAGTTGTTCACCTGCGATATACAGCCCAGCCAGTGCCAGACCAAGTGCCAAAACTGCTGACACAAAAAATTGTTTTTCCAGATTTTTCTTTGCCCCGATAATCAAAAACGGCACCATCAGAACAAATGAACCGCCTAATACAGGCAGATAAACATGCCAGTGATTTTCGAGCGCAATACCGCCTGACACTAACATGTTTGGCAAAGAAATAAAGACACCCGTCATTACCATATGTAGCAACATTACACCGATGTCCAACCGTAATAACTGGGGATGACGAATCAATGATTTGATTAACTGAGGAGCTGCAATCGTGTCACCTTTGGGCGCTTTATTGACCGTTGTCGGCACTAAGGTCGTAACAATACCAATACCCAACACGGCTAACCCGGCGGTGATCCAGAATAATCCGGCCAAACCAAAGGATTGTGCAATTAACGGCCCCGCCACCAGCGCAAGCGCGAATGAAATACCGATACACATACCAATGACAGCCATGACTTTAGGCCGCTGTTCATCACGAGACACATCGGCGGCCAGTGCAAGTACAGCGCTGGCAATTGCTCCCATTCCCTGAATGGCGCGTCCAACAGTGACCATAACCACATCATCAGCGGTTGCTGCAATCACGCTGCCGATTGCAAACAAAATAAGACCACCCACAATCACCGGGCGACGACCAAACCGATCAGATAATATGCCCATCGGAATTTGTAGTAATGCTTGCGTTAATCCGTAAGCACCAATCGCCAGTCCAATCCAGATTGGAGAAAATCCTTCAAGCTCTTGCCCATAAATCGCAAAAACGGGCATCAGCATAAAAAGCCCCAACATCCGCAGGCCAAACACTGAGGCCAGAGAAAATGCTGCGCGCTTTTCCAGAGAATTTAAGGCGGTATCAGACATATATCGAGTTTAATTTCCGGGAGTCGTTAAAAAGTCGCGCAATGGTAGCACAAAGTTGCTCATTTTCGTTTTTTTCTGCAAAGAAAACCCGGTGCAAAACGAAAAATCGGTGTCATAAAACACAAAGTCAGATGACTATCCTGAACGTATTAAATATGGTCGAGATTTATTCATCTCGCCGCTAAAAATGTGCGATAATCCGGGCCTTTTTTGATTTCAACCGATAAAAGAACAGCATGGATAAAATCGAAGTCAGAGGCGCTCGCACGCATAACCTGAAGAACATAACTCTTGAGATCCCAAGAGATAAACTCATTGTTATCACAGGCTTATCAGGGTCTGGTAAATCATCCCTGGCGTTTGACACCTTATATGCGGAAGGCCAGCGCCGCTATGTAGAATCTCTTTCTGCTTACGCTCGTCAGTTCTTATCTTTGATGGAAAAACCCGATGTTGATCACATCGAAGGGCTTTCTCCGGCAATTTCTATCGAACAAAAATCCACATCTCATAATCCGCGTTCTACGGTTGGAACTATCACGGAAATTTATGATTACCTGAGATTACTCTACGCTCGGGTGGGTGAACCTCGTTGTCCTGAACATAGCGTCCCATTGGCAGCACAGACGGTGAGCCAGATGGTTGACAAAGTACTGGAGTTGCCTGAAAACAGTAAATTGATGCTGCTTTCCCCGGTTGTACAGAATCGTAAAGGTGAACACACCAAGTTATTAGATAACCTTGCGGCTCAGGGATTTGTTCGCGCTCGTATCGACGGTGAAGTATGTGACCTGTCCGATCCACCACCGTTAGAACTTCATAAAAAACATACTATTGAAGTCGTTATTGACCGCTTTAAAGTGCGGGATGACATTCAACTTCGTTTATCAGAATCATTCGAAACAGCATTAAACCTTTCCGGTGGCACCGCAAAAGTTGCATCCATGGACGATAGCTTGCCTGACGAACTGGTGTTCTCAGCAAACTTCGCGTGTTCGGTCTGCGGCTATAGCATGACGGAATTAGAGCCAAGATTATTCTCGTTCAATAATCCGGCTGGCGCGTGTAACAGTTGTGATGGCCTTGGTGTTCGACAGTTTTTTGATGAAGAACGTATCATTGTTAGTGATGAATTATCATTGAGTGGCGGCGCAGTTCGCGGCTGGGATAAACGTAACCTTTATTACTTCCAAATGTTGACGTCACTGGCACGTCATTATGGTTTTGACCTCAATGTACCGTTCCAGGATCTGGATAAGAAACACCGTAAAGCCGTATTGTATGGTAGTGGCAAAGAGCAAATTGAATTCCAGTATGCCAATGATCGGGGGGATGCGATTGTCAGACGTCATGCGTTTGAAGGCATTATTCCTAACATGGAGCGCCGCTACCGGGAAACGGAATCAAATACAGTTCGTGAAGAACTAAGCAAATACCTGAATACTCAGTCTTGTCCAAGTTGTGGCGGCACACGTTTACGAGAAGAAGCGCGTAACGTTTTCATTGATGACTCAACGCTGCCAGAAATCACTGATCATTCGATTGGTGAAGCATTGAATTTCTTCAACCAGTTATCGTTAACGGGGCAACGCGCCAAAATCGCAGAGAAAATTCTGAAAGAAATTGGCGACAGACTAACCTTCCTGGTCAATGTAGGATTAAATTACCTGACGCTGTCTCGTAGCGCAGAAACATTATCTGGTGGTGAAGCGCAACGTATTCGTTTAGCAAGCCAAATCGGTGCGGGTCTGGTTGGTGTTATGTATGTACTGGACGAGCCGTCGATTGGTCTACATCAACGTGATAATGATCGTCTTTTAAATACCTTGAATCATCTGCGTGATTTGGGGAACACTGTGATCGTGGTTGAACACGATGAAGATGCGATTCGCGCTGCTGACTTCGTCATCGACATCGGCCCTGGTGCCGGTGTTCATGGTGGTGAAATTGTTGCAGCAGGTAGCATTGATGACATTAAATCCAATAAAGATTCCATTACCGGACAATACTTGTCAGGCGAGCGCGTTATTGCAGTCCCTGAAAAAAGACATGAACCGTCTGATCGCTGGATTGAGCTGAAAGGTGCATCAGGTAATAACCTGCAAGAAGTGAATCTTTCCGTCCCGATTGGATTGATGACCTGTGTAACCGGCGTGTCTGGCTCAGGTAAGTCAACGCTGATTAACGACACCTTATATCCTATCGCTCATGAAGTGCTGAATAAAGCGACGACATCTAAGCCTTCGCCTTATCATTCCATTGAAGGTATGGACCATCTGGATAAAGTCGTAGATATCGACCAGAGTCCAATTGGTCGTACACCACGCTCAAACCCGGCAACATACACGCAAATCTTCACGGGTATTCGAGAATTATTCGCCGGTACACAGGAAGCGCGTTCTCGTGGCTATAAACCAGGTCGATTCAGCTTTAACGTAAAAGGCGGTCGCTGTGAAGCGTGTCAGGGTGACGGTGTGATCAAGGTTGAAATGCACTTCTTGCCTGACGTTTATGTGCCGTGCGATGTATGTAAAGGCAAGCGTTACAACCGTGAAACACTGGAAGTGTTATACAAGGGTAAGAACATCAATGAGGTACTGGACATGACCGTTGAAGATGCTCGTGAATTCTTCGATAACATTCCAGCGATTTCTCGTAAATTGCAAACTCTGATGGATGTTGGCTTATCCTATATTCGTCTTGGTCAGTCTGCAACAACCTTGTCCGGCGGTGAAGCACAGCGAGTAAAATTATCCCGCGAGCTTTCAAAACGAGATACGGGTAACACCCTGTATATTCTGGACGAACCGACAACCGGGTTACATTTCTTCGATATTCAGCAATTACTAAACGTCCTGCACCGCCTGCGTGATCACGGTAATACCATTGTGATTATCGAGCATAATCTGGATGTCATTAAAACCGCAGACTGGATCGTAGATCTTGGACCTGAAGGTGGCTCTGGCGGAGGCCAGATTCTGACATCAGGCTCACCGGAAGAAGTTAGTGAGCATGATGTATCGCATACGGCTAAATATCTGAAGCCGCTGTTAAATTAATTCTCGGGTTAAACAAGGCTTGATGGTAACGTATAGTTACCTTCATTCCGGCTAACAATGCCACCAATAACCTACCTGACATGCAGATTGATAGCGGCTCTCACGCCGCTATCAATATATTCTTACGTAACAAGTCTGTCGAAACCATTGATCTTTAGTGATTAGTTGGCACAATCTAAACCAACATTTACCATCAGATACTGTTCAATGAATAACGACATTCCCTCAACTAACAGCAAGGATTCTGCTAGTCAGATCAGTTCTGCATCGGATGAATATCCGGTATCACCACAAGTAGACGCATCCTTTAGTCCATTAGACATTGCATCCCGATATAACCCACTTAAGTTCATTCGTCGCTTTAAGGATGGCTTGCTCGCTGTCTGGAATAACCTTCATGCGAATCAACGCATCTATTTATTTGCTTTGATCATGCTGGCTTATTTCTCTTATATGAATGAGTCAGTTGTTAGCGATAACATCTCGGTCTCTGGTGAGATGGACGAGGAATATTTTTGGGTTGGCATGATTGCCATTGTTGGTTTTAGCCGTGAACTCTGGGGATTGTTTCTCCGAATTTGGGAGACGATGGCTGGAAAAAGTGTCGTCCTGGTATTTTACGCCATCATTGCTAATATCTCACTTGCGCTGGCTGGGCAGAAAGTTAATCAGCTGACAGGTGTCGAACCGGGTTCTCTTATTTATACACAGGGTTTCGTGACGATGATGTTGCTGCCACTGTGGATCTTTACCTTTAGCCTAATCGCGATGGTCTGCATCTTACTTCTTTCACAGTTGTGGATTCTGTTCATCGGCGTACTTAAACTCTTTCGGGTTCATCATGCCCAACTGACGATCAATGAACATTATCCAGTCTGGTTCCTTTTCGCCAGAATTATCCTGCTTCCATCTGTGTTATATGCACTGGCTATAGGGGTAGATGCCTACGCCAAACAACTGAACTACCAACCGGCTAATTCAAATATGTTTAGCCAAATTGCTTCAGAGATTATTCGAGAAACTAACAGTGAAGATGGCGACGGTGTCAATGTTGGCATTAAGCTGGAGCTTGAAGAAGAATTTTCTCAGATGAAAAAAGATATTGAAGAAGCAGCAAAAGTTGAGAAAACACCCGCCGATGGTACTCCAGTTGGAGAAAATGCTGGAACATCCGAGGTTCAAAAAGATGATTCAAAATACAGCTACCAAAGCAATGAACCAACGGATATGGAAAAGATTATTACTCACTTCATTTATAGTTTCGATTCGTATGGTTGGTCACATTGTAAAAAGAAACCAGAAGAGCATGTGTTAGTCATTGATGACAACTACATTCTTGTCGTTGCACCAAATAATGAGAAGAAGGGACAATTTATTTTCAGCACCCGATTATGTGACCCTTCTGCAACTGACCATAAACTCTATCGATAGCGCTTATTAATCTGTTCACCAGGTAAAATCTAAACAAAGAAAACCAGAACACTATGGTTCTGGTTGCTCTTTCATGTGTGCTGACATTTCGGCCACAATGTCGTCAGGAATCGGTTTTGACCGTTTTTCCTGGTGGCAGAAATGAACCATAACTGCAGTGCCGGAAGCACTGCGTCGGCCTGATTGCCACACTTCCTGATAGACATCAAAAGATGAGTTGCCAATTCTTGATATCCATGTTTTTATTTCTGCCGGTTGCCCATAAAATAACTCGGCATGAAACTCGACATCAATTTTTGCCAAAATGAGTTTCCAGTTATGGACATCCAGTTCGGGGCTGAAAAGTTTAAAAATGGGTTCACGCGCGCCTTCAAACCACACCGGGATTATGGTGTTATTTATATGGCCTAACGCATCAGTGTCAGAAAACCTGGGCTGAATATTCTCTATAAACATAACAAACCTAAAAGGTTGAAATTAATGTCTGATTTTATTGAAGTTTACGATAATGTCTTAAGTAAAGATTTCTGTAAATCTTTAATTGAACAATTTGATCAATCACCACACCAGGTTCAGGGCGTTACCAGTGGCGGCCTGGATACAAAAAAGAAGCTTAGTACAGATATTTACCTGAATCAGCATATTGAGTTTCAGGATACGTTGAACACTGTTATTGAAGCAGTTACGACCAACATGGTCGATTATTTTAAAAAATATTACTTCACACTAATCGGTGCTTTTGGCCTGACCGTTTATCACCCAGTCACCAGAGAGCCGGTTGCACTGACTGAAGAAAATTTTGAAGAAGTCGGCTTACCTCAAGTCGAAATCCTGATGAAGCAATTGTTCCGCCTTGGCTATATCAATGCTCAAAAATACGATGTGGGCAAAGGTGGCTACCCATACTGGCACAGCGAATGTTACCCACAAAAGCCACATAACGAAGCCTTACATCGTATTCTTGCGTTCACGATTTATCTCAATGATGTTGAAGAAGGCGGCGAAACTGAATTTGTGTATCAGAATAAAAAACTGAAACCTAAAGCTGGGCAAATGTCGATTTTCCCTGCTTATTTTACCCACACGCATCGCGGCAATATGCCAGTGTCAAACGACAAATATATTCTTACATCGTGGGTTTTATTCAATACCGCAGAACAAATCTACGGTTAATTACGTTATTTCGCTTCAACAATCAGTCAGATAATTTCAATTTACTTTCAAAGAGAGTTTGCCGCTCTCTTTGAAAGCTTTTAATCCTTATTTTCTCTGTGTTCGTGCCGATATCGTTATCTGTCTTTATCGCCTTCTTTTGATTCTTCACCTGTTAGCTTGTACTAACGAAAATCCCTTGAACGAGTACTTAAAGATTCCAGCCAGTGAGATACATTTGTCAATCGTCCGGCAATCACATGCGTAACGCCATCCTGTCTTTCCAGTACTCCTTTAACTTTCAATACCGATGATGTTAAAAATGCCTGGCGTTGCTCTCTGGCGGTACCAGACCAGACCACAACATTTACATTACCGGTTTCATCTTCCAGTGTTAAAAATGTCACGTCTTTCGCAGTTCCCGGGCGTTGACGACCAGTCACAATACCGCAAATATTAATCACAGATTGATGCCTGGCATCATCAAGCGATACTGCGGTCTGGCAATCATCCAGATAACCTCTGGCTCGCAGTAACGCCAACGGGTGAGTGCCTAGTGTAATACCCGTTGAAGCGTAATCTTCCAGCATGTTTTCGGTTTCTTCAGGTGGCAGCAATGTTAGCTGTTCACCCCCGGATTTATCCACATCATGTTCTGTGGCTTTACGATGTGAATAAATCTTCGCACGACCATCATTAAGCGATAAGCCAGCGGTTTCTTTATCTCTTACGTCAATTGAATTCACTTCAACTGAAGCCATATTCTCTCGACTGAACAATGGCCCATCATCAGACACACCAGCAAGTTCCCATCGCGCCTGATAACGATGCCCTGCTAAAGAAGCCAGAGCATCCGCACTGGCCAGCGCGGCTAAATCATTCTTTGCCAACTCACATTGAGTAATCTGATCAAGATACTCAAACCCCTTGTCCGGACGCCGTGACAATAGCCGTTCAATGGCATGGCGACTTACCCCTTTAATCAGTCTGAATCCCAATCTCACAGCGAATGGCCGTGCTACATTTGGAGATTCAACTGGTTCCAGTGAGTGGTCCCAATCACTCTTATTCACATCAATCGGAAGAATCGTAACCTGATGTCTTTTTGCATCCTGAATCAATTGAGAAGGCGAATAGAACCCCATCGGCTGACTATTGAGTAACGCACAACAAAACTCAGCTGGATAATGACATTTAAGCCAGGCGGATACGTAACACAGCAACGCAAAGCTGGCGGAATGAGATTCAGGAAAGCCATACTCACCAAAACCACAAATCTGGTGAAAAATACGCTGTGCATACTCTCGGGTATAACCTCGCTGCATCATTCCATCAATCAACTTCGGCTCAAATTGATTCAGCTCACCATTACGTTTCCAACTAGCCATTGAGCGACGTAGTTGATCAGCCTCCCCTCCGGAAAATCCTGCTGCCACCATAGCTAACTGGATAACTTGCTCTTGAAAAACAGGCACTCCCAGTGTTCGTTTTAAGACCCGTTCCACAGCTTCTGAAGGATAAGTAACAATTTCCAGGCCTTTACGACGCCTGAGATAAGGATGCACCATATCGCCCTGAATAGGCCCGGGTCTGACAATCGCAATTTGTACCACCAGGTCGTAGTAACAGGCGGGCTTTAATCGAGGCAACATACTGGTTTGAGCTCGTGATTCAATTTGAAAAACACCGACGGAATCACCTTTTTGTAGCATCTTATATACGGCAGGATCATCCCATTCCACATGATGTAGTGACATTGGCTGCCGACGATGTAACTTAATCAGGTCAAAACATTTACGAATAGCGGTAAGCATTCCAAGTGCCAGAATATCGACTTTCAGTAATCCAAGAGATTCAAGATCATCTTTATCCCACTGTATAACACTGCGCCCTGGCATTGCGGTGTTTTCCGTAGGCACCAATTCACTTAAAGGGCGTGACGAAATGATGAAGCCACCTACGTGTTGAGATAGATGACGTGGGAATCCTCGAATCTCATCAACTAGTTGAATGAAATAACGTCCTTTCGCGCAAGTATCATCAAACGATAGTTTTTTTAGTTGCTGATGCCATGATGTAGCTTTATCTCGTCTGTCGATGTTGGATAGTAAATAACTCAGGTATTCTTCGCTGTATCCCAACGCTTTACCCACATCCCTGACCGCACTTTTGAATCGATAAGAAATTACTGCAGCAGCCAGTGCTGCATGCTTACGGCCGTACTTACGATAGATATACTGAATGATTTCTTCTCGACGTTCGTGCTCAAAATCAACATCAATATCCGGAGGTTCACTACGTTCTTTTGAAATGAATCGTTCAAACAGCACATCAACTTTTTCCGGATCTACCGCTGTGATACCAAGACAGTAACAAACAACCGAATTAGCCGCAGAGCCCCTACCTTGATACAAAATACCTTCTTGCTGGGCAAAGGTAACGATGTCGTAAATCGTCAGAAAAAAGTACTCATAGCTTTCTTCTGTGATCAAAGTTAGTTCTTTCTCGATTATCTGACGTATACGAGATGGCACACCGTGAGGAAAACGTCGCTTTTCACCTTCTCGAACCAAATCAGTAAGATATTCACTGGCCGTTTTACCATCCGGCACTAACTCGGTTGGATAATCATACTTAAGTTCACTCAGCGAAAACTGGCAGCGTTGCTGAATATGCTGTGTTTCTGCTATCCATTCTTCAGGAAACAACCGAGCAATTTTTTCTAACGATCGCATCGACTTTTCATGGTTTGCATCCAATAGCTCTCCCGCATGTTCAACCGTCGTGTGATATCGAATAGCCGTCAGTACATCTTGTAATGGTTTTCTCTCCCGGCAGTGAAAATGAACATTCCCTGTACACACTACAGGTAAGAAATAACGTGCAGATAATCCTGCAATATACGTTTTAAAATGAAATTCCTGAGGACATATAGTGCGCTCATACATGATCCAACTTTGTTCACGAAAGTTATCTTGTAACCACTGAGCAATGGGAATATCGGGTTCATCATAAAAAGGTTTCCATAACACCAGACAGGATTTAATAATTGATTCAATATCCGTTACATCGGTGTAGTACTGACTTTTCTCACATCGCATCCTGCTTTTAGTGATAAGTTGGCATAATTCTGCGTAGGCATCCCGATTTGTTACCAGTAACACTAGTGTAAGTTGCGACGAACACCAGGGATTATGAACACTGAATTCAGCGCCAGTGATTAAAGAAAAATTCGTGCGATTTCTTACCTCACTTCCATCATCTAAGTGACTATTGAAAGATGTTTCTTCGGTCAACGCCTGAGAAACAGGTATTTCATCTCCACCGCTTGAATCAGATGCTCTTTGTACCAATGCCGTTCTTTGTTGGTTTTTCTCGTCATTTCCACATGCCACTTGAGAACTTTGCTTTTTTGGTGCTTCATAAGCGCGAGCAACTGAATAAGCCCGTACAATTCCAGCAACTGAACATTCGTCTGTGATTGCCAGGCCTGAATAATTCAGTTCAATCGCCTGCTTAACCAACTCTTCCGGATGTGAAGCACCACGCTGAAAAGAAAAATTTGTCAGGCAATGCAACTCAGCATAGCCAATCTTACGCATAGACGACTCTCGCCAACGCGATCCAAACATAGATGCCCATACCTTGCTTTGGATATGAATCACTCGTTTCAGGCAAAATAACCATGGACATACCAGGTGCCGTCTTCTTCTTTATAAATCCACAAATTCTGACCGTGGTTATTCCTCGCAACAAAGTAATCACGCGAAACAGGATTACCATCCCACCATCCGGCCTGAATACGTTCTGGCCCATCAAGCACCTTAACCTCACTGGTTAACACTTCAGGTTCATTCAAAATAATAGATGGACGAAGTTTTACATTATGCGGCCGCTTACTATCACTCACTGCAGCATACGTAGAAGAAAACTCGGGTCTGTGATCACCACTGACCGACAACCCATAAACTGCATCATCGCCCAAGCGGGCCTTCAAATAACTAATAAGCTGTTCTGGTTTCTGTGTGGAATTATTCTGGTCTTCAAGCAACGTTTGCGTATTTGCTGACAGAGCATTAAATCGACCACTGCGGATACCAACCGACACTATCGGTCCCGGTATCTTTGTTTTATCAAGATAAATTAAAACGAGTGACATTAAGCCCGACACACGCCTTTCTTCACCTGATAAGTTAATACGAACTTCGGTAGGGGGGTAATCAGCATGTAGAAAAGAAAGAGTGAAGAAGTGACAAGCGAACTGACGATTCGTTAAATACAATTCAAATTGCTCCAATAGTCGGCGAACAATAAACTGTACAGATCGAATTAGTTCAGCATGGAACGACAACTCGACACATCGCTCATACCGCTCTGGAGGCTCATAAAAAATTTGCAGGTCGGGGACTAGCCCAGCCAGACGTTTTACATCGTAGTAAAATGATTGCCCAAATCGCTCTGTCAGCTCTCTCGCTGGCAAATTCAGGACATCCCCTATTTTTTTCAATCCCATTCGAGATAATTGTTCAATCACATTCGGTTCGAATGGAGCAAACTCGATATCTACTTTGCTTACACAGTCAGTAATATTGCTATGATCAGCACAAATAACCGGGTGAGGCGATTTAGCTAACGCTTGCGCCGCCAAAGGTGTAAAACCGGTCGCCAAACTGGCCCTGACTTTTTGGTTAAACAGCAACGTTTTAACTTCGTTCACTACACCATCCAGTCCACCATAAAAACGCATCATTCCAGATACTTCTATCGCCAGGCCAGAAGGCTCATTTAGACTAATATTAGCAACCTTCTGATACAACCACTGCGCTAGCTCATGTAAACGCTTCACTTCTTGATCGTATCGATAAGTGACAACGGTCAAATCATCAATAAGAGCATTAGCTTCTGAGATTGATATTCCTTTTGTTATACCAGCCTGTTCAGCAATAAAATTGGTTTGCAATACTCGCCTGGATGTCTGATCAACCACAATCAACCCACTAAAGCAGTCATCTCCCATCTCAACCGAATCAGCAAACAAACTGGGGAATTCAATATATAGCCACAGCATGTCAGTGTTCACTCCTGACAGGTGATGGAGGAAAGGAATACACTGTCGCCGCTTCTACAGCATGTTCATATACGCCTTTACTCTCTACATTTTGATACTCAGCACCCTCATTAATTGGCTTATGACTTCCTGTATGTTCGATTTGTCTGTCAAAACTTTCCTTATCAGCAAGGAACTCTCGATTAAAGGTATTTACATGTTGTAATGCTTTATCACTGAAGCAGCCTATTGAATATGAAGTCGCTTTAAATTCTCGTACAGGCCAACTACCTTGTTGTTTTCTCACAGCCAGAAATAAACCTTGAAGATCTGCTCTTAACTCAATAGCCATTGCTACAGGACGAGACTCAGAGGGCAGTTGTGTTGACAGAATAATCGCAAGAATATCTTTAGCTCTCGCTCCAACCTGAATACGCCGCATCTCCTGAGCCGTGAGTCCATCAGCCCACATCACCAGATATCTACATGCATTACTTTGTATGGCTTTATCCACACACCACATCAAATCAGCATTACATGAGGTTGTAAGTACCACAGTGTGCTCAGTATCAACATCAAGCCTGTTCAATCCTTCACAACTAAGCTGTCCAGGTGGATTAATCCAAATGCCGTAACCTGGCTTTCTCGTATGCAATAACTTCAGCACAGAAGAAATCATCGAAACTTCACCAATTCCAATATATTTACACACGATCTCAATCGCTCCGCACTCAGGAATACCACCACTTAACTCATCATCAACACAACCGAAGCTGGTTTTGAGTTTAACGGCAGCACCCGTTTGAAGATTACTTGCTGCTTGCACAGCAACCGAATCGGCCAGATTAACAACATCAGCCATCAAAATACTGTTCATAGATACAGTTTACTGTTTTTACATACAGTATTCAATGGTCTGATTTGATCAAATCAATCGAAAAGATCCAACAATGATCAGCCTGATTTAAAAGCAAACGGATAAAAATACGAAGTGAAAGTACAAGATATGTTTATATGACGTGACTTAAATGAGTAAAACATTGCTTCGACAAGAGGGAAAAGTAATACCGGTAGTGGGCCGGTTGATTAAAAACAGATGATGAGAACCAGTATCAAAGAGCGCTCACATAGAAATATTAAGCAAGCAAATACTCATCTTTGTTCAGCAGCATGAATTTAGAAAGTTGTATGGACCTATTGGTTGGGAGGAATTGAAACTGTATAAATACTAATAAATAAAAGATAAAACCAGGCAGGCAAGGTTAAAAATTAAAGAAAGTAGCTACAAAAAAGCGCCATTAAAAAGTAAACCAGTTTTTAATGGCCATAAACGAAAAAAGCCCCGCTAATGCAGGGCTTTAAAATGAGGTGTCTGGCAGTGACCTACTCTCGCATGGGACCTCCCACACTACCATCGGCGCGGATGCGTTTCAC
>CBFHMJ010000001.1:0-84366 GCA_965656875.1 Alteromonadaceae bacterium | reverse complement strand
TTGACAAACTGTATGAGGAAACCCACACGGCAGGCCGGACTGAGTGGAAAGCGTATATCAGTGAGGTGGCTGTGGTGGGTGAAACACAACAACAGGGCCGGTATATCGCGTTCACCCATAAAGACCGCCTCGGCTCCGGCACCACCTTCACGGACCATCACGGTCAGGTAACCGCCCTGCGAACTTTTGACCCGTTCGGTAAACCCAGAGGCAACGACGGCGCCCGCCTGAGCAACACCACGCTGGACAACCTCGACCAGAGCCGCCGGGGTTTCACTGACCACGAACATCTGGATGAGATTGATATCATTCACATGAACGGGCGGGTGTATGACTACAACCTGGGCCGCTTTATGTCCGTCGACCCGGTGATTCAGAGTCCGGGCAACTCCCAGAGCATGAACCCGTACAGTTACATTATGAATAATCCCCTGGCGGGGACTGACCCGACGGGGTATGAGGCTGAAAAGCAGGAATTTGAAGTTACTGTCACTATGGAGCGTCAGGTTAAAGCGCCCAATACAGCCTGGCGCTTAAGTAATTCAAATGTTGGCGGTACCATTACTGTGACAGAAACAGTCAAAGTGACGTTAACCGACAATGGCTCGGGAGGGTTTAGTATAGAAACCAAAGGCGGCAGCAAGTTCAGCAGAGCAGTTGTTGGTGCTGTTGTAAAACATGCGATAGAATCCAGGGGTGGTACTGTCAGTGATATTGGTAGTGAAGGACAGAAAGTAACAGCGACTGCTAATACAGATAATGATTTGGGTGGTGGTTCAGGAAATAATGGTACCAATCAAAGTGGTGGCGATAGCTATCTCGTTTCGAGGCCTCTAAATTCTGGCAATAGCACTATTGATGACAATGCGGCTCACATGTTTGTGGTCACAGGTGCAAAATATATGGGAGATTCCGATGCTGAGGTGTTTTCGTACGGTCAGTTGGCTAATGGTATGACAGGCAATGTCGGTCCCGGCTCTAGCCCCAGTGAAACTTCCGAGTCTACCTATAAGTCAGACAGGGCATTCTGGCTTGGATTGGCTGGTAAAGATAATGCTGAGCGGGCAGCACAGCACACAACCCTAATTAGAGCTTCATCGGATAGGGTTTCTAGTTTTGCCAGAGCGTTAAGGGAAGATACGCCGTATGGGCTTGTGAGTATCTTTGGGTTGTGGCAAAAGGAACTGATTTCAACAAATAGTAATGCCGCAGCACTAGCTGTCGCCAATAGAGCCGCGTCATACGGAAGGAAATCCCCAGTACACACACAGCTCCCCGACCCCTCCAGAATGGAAACAAACACTGTGTTTTGGAATCACATTTCTTTTAATGGTTATGATATGCCTCGACAAAGAATCTTGTCAGGAGTTAGCTGCTCGGAGTGCAGATATGAATAGAAAGTCAAAAATTACTACTTACGTGGTAATCACCCTTTTATTGGTACTGTCACTAGGCTGGTACACTCCATTGGGTAGGCTGACCTTGTCCTATGTGCTATATAAAATTTACCCAGCGGCTTTCGTGACTAATAAAGTTATTCGTAATGGCACCTATAAAGGAATATCGATAGGCGATGACAAGACTCAAGTGCTCCGAGATATAGAAAGGACATTCGGAAGCTCTGCCCAAATAAATGAGTCGGAGCTTACTTTGGGAAAAACAGGCGTTTTGGTTCCCTTGCAGTACTTAGATAGACATGAAAACCTGCTTCGAAGTCATCAGGTATGGTTGATTTATTTTGAAAGTAACTTTGCGAATAGGCTTAGGTTAACATTCAATGAAAACGGAGAACTTGTTGAAATTCAAAGGTATATACGAAAGGTGTAGTTTCCATAGAAGGTAAGCGTCCAGTTAAGTACACCTAGTCGAGGTTAACCTTCCATGGTAGCAGGTGTTCGATGCTGTAGTCAGGCTGACTGACTTGCTCCAGTAGGTGCATGGTAAGCGTCTGGTTAAGTACACCTTTTTAGTACGGTAACCAGGCGCGTAATGCTGGGGGCAATGCCGGCCCCAATGCCTTAAGGCGCTTAACCAAAGCCAGTGGTACGGTGGACTTTACCTATGACAATGCCAGTAACCTGTTAAGTGGCGATGGGCTGAGTATTACCTATGACGGTAACTACCACACCACGTCCATCAAGCGCGGTGATACCACCTTAACCTTTAACTACGATGCCAGTGGCCAGCATTTTATTAAAGTGTCAGCCGATAGTACGCTTTATTATGGTGATAATTACGAGCTTGAAATTAAAGCCAATGGCACCCGTATTCAAAAAGCATATATCGGGCAGCACTCAATTATCACGGATGAGAAAAACCAGCCGAGAGTGATTCATACCAGCGTTGACCGCTTAGGCTCAGTGACCAGCTTAACGCGAGGTGATAAGACGCTGAGTGATACCGCACAAAATCACTTGTTAATACAGCGGCGTCATTATGATGTGTTTGGTCGGGCATTTAACAGTTACAACCAATCGTCGTTAAGTGCTTTCAATATCACTAAGCGTGGTTTTACCGGTCATGAGCATTTACCTGAGGTTGGGCTAATTCATATGAACGGTCGGGGTTTTGACCCTGTTTTAGGGCGCTTTCTTTCGGTTGACCCATTTATACAGGCACCCACGAATAGCCAGTCGATTAATCCGTACTCCTATATTATGAATAACCCGCTATCAGGGATAGACCCTACCGGGTATATAGCTGAGCAGAAAGAGCCGATTAAAGAGCAAAAGCCTGTGACTATTGATTGTTCAGGCTCAGCACAAAAAGCGAATTGTCAGGCGGCGAATAGTGAATTAATTGGTCTGGCTAATGCTTTTGAGCAGACCTCAGGACAATCCAAGCAGACAACGGTGTTTAAAGCAGGTAAAATAATGCCGCAGCAGGGGAGTACCAGTGGAGTTGCAGCAAACGCAACAACTGCTGGCTCCCTACCACAAGGTGGCACTGCAACCATCCCTAATATCGGAGACTTAGCTGACGGGCTTGGTAAAGAGCTAATAGGAGCGTTAAAGAAAGGATTGATTCTTTACGCCTTAAAGCCGGGAGAGTTAGCTGATGGAACACTTGAAGGGGCTATCGCTCGTGGTGAAATAGATGAGAATGAGCTTATTCTTTATCATTATACCAACTCAAAAGAGAACCTTGATTCCATAGTTGCTACTCAAACCCTAAGAGCCTCTTTTGGTGAGAAAAATGCCCGTTATGGTCCGGGGCAATATTTTACTGATGTACACCCCGGAATGATTGCAGCAGAAACCGTTGCAGGCCTCACTAAAGATGACATTACTCTTGGGAACATGTCGAAAGGACAGGCAGCAAGATTACTCTTTGGTGATGCCCGTAAAAAAGCAAGTCTCAATTATTATTTAAGAATAGATGTTGGTGGTTTACCGATACAAAATCCGAGACCCAACGTTTATTACCTTCCTAATGATAAGCCACTTGACCTACGTGGGCGAATCAAAGGGTACGGAGCTACATTGGATTCAAATTGATGACTAAAAAATATTTTAAAGGCCCTACAGAGTCGATGCTTGGTGAAGGTATCGTCTATACCGAATTTGATGGCGAGGTCGCCACAAGGCAGGTCGAGAACTTTGGTGGTAAATGGTACTCATCTCGTCATGAGTACCATGATGAAATAGGTCCGGGACTGTACGATGGTAAATTATCTGACTTAGACTTATCCGATTCCGTTGAAATATCTTCGGACGATTTTGAACTAGTCTGGCAGGAGTCGGAGTAAGATGCCTGTTAAGTTTGTCAGGGGTGACATGTTTCAAACACCTAAACTTAAGTCATTTGCTCATGGCTGTAACTGTGCTGGTGCTATGGGTAAAGGTGTTGCTATCGAGTTTAAAAACAACTGGCCTAACATGTACTCTTCCTATAAGGAGCGGTGCAAATCTGGCCTCTTCAATCCCGGTGATGTCTTTACATGGGTTGAAGGCGAAAACACAATTTTCAATCTTGGGACGCAAAAAACTTGGAGAACAAAAGCAACACTTGATGCTGTAGCAACATCCTTAGCTTCAATGCTGGCTATTGCAAAAACTAAAGGAATTAAGTGTATAGGAATTCCGAGAATCGGTGCTGGCCTTGGTGGATTAGTGTGGGATGATGTAAAGGCAATAATTCATGAAGAAGTTCAAAAAAGTGATGTAATGCTAATTGTCTTTGAAGAATTTGTATCAGGCTTGGATGCTAGCCAATCTATAGATTGATAGTAACTCAGGATCCCTCCGGGATCCTGAGCCAACTTTCTACCCATCATCACAGTTCCTCACCTACTTCAGCATTACTAGCAATCATCACCATCTCCAAAACATTCCCACTTTGGGTTATAATCGGGAAAGTTAACGGAGCCACTATGAGTAAAATAAGCTATTTAAGAGAGCATCAAAGTACCACCCCAATCATCGAAAATCGGAAAGTTTTTCCAACCCCAACCAAATATAGCCAAGTTCGCGAACGTGAATATCTGCTACCTAACGAAATTGAACGCATCAGCAAAGCAGCCAAGTCTGCCGGTCGCCATGGACATCGAGACAGAACCATGATCACGATTGTTTACCATCACGCTTTACGTGTATCGGAACTGGTAAACTTGAAATGGTCACAGGTTGATTTAACCCAAGGTCTGATGTAAGCGTCCGGCAACCCCAACCTGTTACAAGTGAATATACCATAGTAGCAGACCGGTGAGGTCATCGTCGAGGCTGCGCTCAGGCAACGCTTCAAACAACTGATTCAGGTAATGAAGGGGACCAATCCGTTTGTTTTAGCGGTTTCGATGATGCTGTAGAGGGTCGCACCGGACAGTTGACCACAACAAGGTAACGCACACCGCCAGCAGTGCCAACACCCTGCATCATCTGGAATACACGGCGTTTGATGCCTTCGGTAACCTGACACAGCAGCAGAACACCCTGACGGGCCTGACCGAATCGTTCCACTACGACAAGCTGCACCGACTGACCGGGAACACGGTCACGTATGGCGGTCAGACCGTACAACAGATTGACTATGCTTATGATGCGGTCGGTAATCTGCTGAAGAAAACCGATTACTCCGCGGACCGGCCGGATGCTTACACCTACCACACAAGTCAGCCCAATGCGGTTGCCACGGTACTGAAACCGGATAACAGCACGGTGTCGTTCAGTTATGACGCCCGGGGCAACCTGACCACCGGCGATGGCCTGACGGCAACGTACAACACCTGGGATAAGCCCACCCGTCTGACCCGCAGTAAACAGGGTATCAGCACCACCATGGTCTTTACCTACGGTGCTGACCTGATGCGTTACAAACAGGTCAGAACCACCGACGGTATCTCCTCAACCACGTACTACATTGACAAACTGTATGAGGAAACCCACACGGCAGGCCGGACTGAGTGGAAAGCGTATATCAGTGAGGTGGCTGTGGTGGGTGAAACACAACAACAGGGCCGGTACATTGCGTTCACCCATAAAGACCGCCTCGGCTCCGGCACCACCTTCACGGACCATCATGGTCAGGTAACCGCCCTGCGAACCTTTGACCCGTTCGGTAAACCCAGAGGCAATGACGGCGCAAGCCTGAGCAACACCACGCTGGATAACCTCGACCAGAGCCGCCGGGGCTTCACTGACCACGAACATCTGGATGAGATTGATATCATTCATATGAAGACTACACCCGAGATTTCAGTTAGAGAATTCGATCTGCAATCAGTCTCTACTAAAGATAAGGTTAAAGATGACAGGCCAAAAAGATATAGTTTTAAAGTCGTCAGAAAATTTGGAAGATTAGACTAATGCCAAAAGGTGAAATTAAAATGAGTAGCTTAGTATTTGATTTGGTGAAGGGGATGTTGGGTAGCTTTAAACTTAACGAGCCGTTAAGTAAAGAGTTTCAGGGTATTACAGTCAGAATTGAAGGGGATGGTTATGATATTGGTGTAATTGATGGGAATGTGCGGCATATTTCCGCATATTTCTTGCCGATAGCTAGTCGTCGAGAAATTTTTGATGGTGATATTATTATAAATAATAAGCGTATAGCTTTTGATTGCAATAAATCCAGTGAGTTTGTAAAGTCCCTATTGGGAACTCCCTCTGATAGTTGGAATGATGGTTCCGAAGAATCTGTGGTATATCAATTTGGTGATATTGAAGTAGCATTTTCATGGGATATAAATGCAGGTCACCGATTATATTTTATAAGTTGTTATAATTAAAAACGCTTTAACGGACTGAAGCTTTTTAAAAAGTTGATTTTTTGGAACTGCATTTCAGTTAATTTGTGTTTCGAGGCACTCCGGGACCATGTAACTAAATCTGTGTAACTGCCTGTTATCTGTAGTAATATGATTACCAAGGGAAACTGACGGTATAATTACCTGTGTGATTCATAGACATCGTTTCAACTATACTGATGCTGGTTTCAAATGTGCATCGTCCATTTTTGATGACATCCTCGATGGCCAGATAAATCATTTCCCTTCTTGAATCATCACCTAGGTGCAACCGCCCGGTAATCCCACCTTTTACGAGTTAATAATCCATAGCAGCAGAGCAGTCAGATTATCTTCGATTCTGCGCTCGACAATGCTTCAAACAACTTATTGAGATAATCAAACAGCGAGCGTTTTGCTCGCTGTTGTAATCTGCGGCGTGATTGTCTTTTCCTGTTAATCGACCAGTTTTCGATAAACTGCACGACTTATCATTCGAACTTTAGTGCCTAGTGGCATGCGTTTTAAATTTGTCTTTACGATGCCTTGAGTGAAGTTGGTTGGGCGGGAATAGTCGATATGTACATCGACTATTACGGGTTTTCCTTCGTTAGCCAGTTCGGTGGCTTTGGATAGAATTGCGGCGGGATCGTCGTTACCTTTCATTGCCAGGTATTCACTACCTGTGGCGAGGGCGATGCCCTGGATGCGGGTTTCCGGGAGAACGGAACAGGTTTTGCGGTTATAAGGGATTTGCTGTGCCTGAGAAATTTGTGAAAGTTCTCCATCATTGAAAACACAGATAACAACACCGGTTTTATGAGCGTTAGCAGTGGCCAGTTCCATGCAGGTCATAAAAAATGCGCCATCACCGACGATGGCAACTGTTTGTTGTGTCGGGTGGCTCATTTTTGTCGCGATTGCTGCGGGGACTGCGTAGCCCATGCAGTTGAAATCGGTGGGAGAAATGAAGCCCCGGGGTTGATGGATTGGCATCAGTTCGGCAGATAAGAAAGTGTGATTTCCGTCATCGACGACCAGATAGTCGTCGTCAGCCATAATGTGTCGTAACGATTGAAAGAATTGACAGGGATTGACTCGGTCTTTGCTGTCATGAGCAAGCCAGTCGTCAATAAGAGCTTGTTTATCTGCGGCTATTTGCTGTTGCAATCCGCTGTCGTTTTGTTGGATATCAGCATGTTCCAGTGCGTGGTTCAGTGCTTGCAGAGCTTTTTCTGCGTCACTTTCAATAGCTACGGCTGCTTCATAGTTTTTGTTAAAAACGTTGGGATTAATATCAATATGAATCAGGTTTGAGGGAACACTGACGCCAAAACTGCCTGTGCCGATTTCACCAAACCGGGTGCCAATGGCGATCAGACAATCACAATCTTTAAAAGCATTCTGGGCAGCTGGAACAGCTGCTGGTCCAAAACTCATGCCGGTATGTAGCGGGTGATTGTGAGGGAAACAGCTAACGCCCTGAAGTGTCGTTGAGACTGGTGCATTGAGTCGTTCGGCAAGTTTGACGAGTTCATCACTGGCGTGAACGGCACCCCAGCCAGCAAAAATGCCGGGGTTTTTGGCATGCTTAATTAGTTGAACCGCTTGTTCAATACCTTGAGTGGAGAGATCTACATTTTTGCATAACGGTGCGTCTGGAAGTGTTACATCACCTTTATCCAGTTGTAGATTTACCGGAATTTCTACAAAGACTGGACCGGGTTCATCACAGTTTGCAATGCGAAGAGCGTTGTAGATTGTGGGGACGATTTCCTGATGATTATCGACCTTAAATGTAGCTTTGGTGATAGGTGCGAGCAGGGCATGTTGGTCCATATCATGAAGCTGGTAATCAAAATCGGAGTCACTACGAACGCCGCCTGAAATAATCAACATGGGAATGCCATCAAGTGAGGCTTCTCCGATACCACTGGCTGCATGCGTTACACCTGCGGCAGGTACGATCACCATAGTGCCAGTGTATTCGTTGGTGCGGCTGATCGCATCAGCCATAAAAGCGCCGTGGCCTTCGTGGGTGACGAGAATGGGGTTGATGGTATCTGAGTTGTTCAGTTCGTCATAGAGTTCGGTGTTGTGAACGCCGGGAATACCAAAGGTGTATTTAATGCCCGATTGCTCAAGTGCGTAACGCACGAGCCAGGCGCCTGTTTTTTTCATTATTTATGTCCTGTATTTGGGTCTTTTGACCTTTGAAGATGATTTTTGCAACCGCTTGTTAGTGTTTATACAAGGCTTCAGGTTGCGTCGTGTCGTTATTCTGCGTTTCACGCCAGAGAATTCGAACCGAAATTCATCCCTAAAGGTCAGCAGACGCTGATCGGGTTAGATGGCGTCGGCAGCTTGTCGAGCTGTCAAAATGCATCCGGATAAAAATGTACCTTCGAGTGAACGTGCGCCACTGATGCCGCCACCGCCAAATCCGGCAGCTTCGCCAATAGCATACAGACCGGGAATAACGTCGCCATTATGGCTGAGTACCTGGCTGCTGAGATTAGTTTGAATACCTCCAAGATTTTTTCGAGCGATAAGGTGAACCTTTATAGCAATGAGTGGACCATTAGCAGGTTCCAGTAACGCAGCTGGCTTGCAGGTTCTCATTCGGTCGGGTTTCCATTGTCTGGCTTGCACGATGCGACGAAGTTGATCATCGTTCCAGTAACGCTCACCACGATTAATATGTTGATCCCAGTCGGTAAGGGTGCGCTGGAGCTTCTGCTCATTAATGTGTTGGCTGTCGGTTAGCTGATTCATTTGCCTGACCAGATCTGGCAATGTATCTGCAACGAGGAAGTGATCACTTTGTTGTTTCATCTGTTGCAGTAATGAGTGGTTGCCTCTGAGGGTTTGCCAGAGAAATTTTAGTAGTTTTTCATCACGAATCAGCGGGTTGTGTTCAGCCCCAGAGATGGCAAATTCCTTTGCGCCAATACGCCAGTTAAGTATTTGCCAGGCCCAGGGGGTATCGAGTCGAGACATTTGTTGGCATAAGTAATTCGTGTCAAACCCGGTCACCATAGGTTCTGGGCCGATGCGATCACCGTGGGCGTCAAGCCATAATGCGGATTTACAGGGAATGAGGCTCAGCCCATGATTATCAAATTCCGGTTCCGGGTGGGGAATACCTGCGGCGTAATTCCACATTGATTGCATATTGGTGAGTTTACCGCCCAGTGATTCGACTCGGTGGTGCATGTGACCGTCGGCGGTCGGGTGGGAGCCATTGAGCATAGTTGATGGCATCGGACCCCAGTTAAAACCTGGCTGATTTGAGGCAGCATCTGGCGTGAACTGATTTGATTCTGGCCAGTAACGTTTTACCGCATCAAGATTTCCAGCGAAGCCTCCTGTTGCAATAATCGTTTGTTCCGCAGCGATTTGAAATGCGTCGCCATCCATAGTTGAGCCGGTACAGCCTGTGACTTGCTGCTGTTCGGTTGTGAGTTCATCGGCGCTGTGTTGGAAGAGAATCGACAGATTTTGGCCGAGATAGGATGTCAGCGCTTTTTCAGTTTGCGTGACCAGCTTGAGGCTTGTTCCCCACATAATATGGTAACGAGGCACGGAGTTACCGGGTGAAAACAGGCCGCGTTCAACCCAGTTTACGGCAGGAAGAAAGGTAACACCAAGTTGGCGTACATAGTCGTAGATGCGTTGTTTACTGTTATTGACATAGTATTCAGCCCAGCGTTTTTGCCAATGATCGGTTGCACTGAAATTAGCGACGTTAAACCAGTCGTTTAGCGCCAGCTCCGGTGAGTCCTGAATGCCCATTCGTTTTTGTTCAGGTGTGCCGACCAGTGCCATGCCTCCAAAAGCGTAACGTGCGAGGCCGCCAATTTTGGTGTTGGATTGTCGGTCGATCATCAGTACATTTTTGCCCTTTTTACACAGTTCAAGTGCGGCAACCATGCCGGCGATGCCGGCGCCAATGATCAAAATGTCGGTCTGGTATGTTTTCATGGCAGAGTTTTTACTGCTTGTTTCTTTACCCTGAGTGTTATTTCAATGCATTATCGTGGCACTGGCGATAGTAAATTTAACCTAATGAATGATTCAACGACGGAAATTAATACCTTGATCAGCCCTGCGGATAGCTTTATTGGCAAGTTGTATCGGGCCGCAACACAAATCCAACCTGCACAATTTCGCCGTTGGGCATTGTCGGAATTGAGGGAGCTATTGTGTTTTGATGCAGCTATCTGGAGTAACGGACATGTGGATAATCAACGATTTTACAGTCATACGCTGGTGAATCTGGATGATGCATTGCCGCAAGAACTGGCGGATTCCATTGCGATTAATCCCATTGCTCAGATGGTTATTGCTAATCCGGGCAAAGCGATTTCAAACCAGGATGTAGTACCTGATGAGGATTTTTATCAATCTACTATCTATAAGCAACGGTTCCAGCCTCGGGGAATTGCGCAGGTTTTGTCGTCAGTTCATCAGGATCAGCGCAGCGGATTGTTTACCTTATTGACTTTATATCGCATGGAACGCAATGCACCGTTCACGGAGCAGGAAAAATCCCTGCAACAACGGGTGTTATATCATTTACTAAATGCTTCATCTCACGCGTTTTTTACTCACTTACAGCAAGCAAAACATGCACATAGTGCGAGGGCATTATGTGATTCGGGTTCAGTGTTGCATGAAGTTCAGCCATTGTTTATTGATCTACTGGCACAACATGCTTTGTCGGTTGATGAAATGCCGTTCGATTTTTCGACAACAGGCATTCAGGTCAGTGATTGTGGTCTGTCAGGTGAAGTGACGCCGTTGAATGATTTGTTTGTCGTGGAGATTTGGCCGACCGGACCGCTGGATCATTTAACGGAGCGTGAAAAGCAAGTGGTATTGGCGGTTACACAGGGAAAAACGTTTAAGGAAGTAGGGCGAGAGTTGAGGGTGTCGGCATCAACGGTATCGAACCATTTGTATCGGGTGTATCAGAAATTATCGATTAATAGTCGTAGTGAACTGGCACATTTGGTGACTCATGGAGACCGGGAAGCCTCCATGACCAGGAATTAAAACCTTATTTTTTCTTTAACAGGATATCGCCACTCAGGGTGCTGATTTCAATATCGCCGTTACCTTTTCCTGAGACGAATTCCAGGTTCTCACCCGGACCATACTTAGTTTCATGTACTTTATGGTCGGTGAGTTTGTTTTTGATATTGCCGCTCATATGAGAGTCAATTTCAAAACGTGCATTGGGCACAGTAGCAAACATCATTTTGATATCTCCGCTTACCGTAGATACTTCGATATCACTGTTGTCTGCGGCTTCCAGGCTAACTTCGATATCACCACCAACTGAATTGATATTCAGGTCTTCTACCTGAGCGAGGTTCAGCGTGATTTCACCGTTAACGTTTTGTACTTCTATGTCGTTGGAACGCGAGTTAGATTCAATTTCGCCATTCACTGTCGTCAAAGAGATTTTGCCATCAGAGTTTTTATCGATCACTTCGCCATTGACGGTTTCTAAGGCGATTTTTCCCTGAGAATCAGATAATTCAATGCGACCGTTGACGGTATTGAGTTGAATACGATTCATTAGCTTGCTGGCTTTAATGGTGCCGTTCACCGTGGATACTTTACTACCACCTTTTATGGTCGTAATGCTGATATCTGTTGCTACACCGGTGAAGTCAATTTCGCTATTTACCGGTACAAAAATTTTCAGTTTTGAACCGTCTTCATTTTTGCCATTGTCGTAATAGCGTTCGCGTTCTGGCATTTCTACCTGGAAGGTTGTCACTGAGCCTTCAGTTTTAAAAATATACCCTTCGGCATCGTCATCCAGTTCGCCTGAAATGGATATCTGGGCTTTGTCCCAACTTTTGATGTCAACTTCACCACGCATCGCTTCAATAATGATGGTGCCGTCTTTAGTAATATCGAGTGTCTTATCAATAGCTTCACCGGCTTGTGAGATTCCAGGGAAAAGCATCATGCTAAGTAGTAGTGCTGTTGGTCGTAACGTCATGTGTCACCTCTAAATTTCTTTCCACGGAGATTGATGAACTTGTTTAATTAAATCAACCTGTTGTTGATAGACCTGCTGTAACATCTTTAATAGCGGGCCGTTGTTTTGGTCTTCTTTCAGCGCTTTTTTAATGGCGTCTGCTGCTGCTTCTAATTCTGCTAATTGTTCCTGCCAGTTATTACTAAGTGGTCGGGTATCCTCATAGGCGGTGAGGAGTGCCAGTTTCTTCTGCTCGTAACCTTCAATAATCGATGTGGCTGAAGGTTGCTGTACAACCGCTGGCGTTTGCTCATGTTGTAAAGTAACTAACCAGCCCGCCAACACCAGCATGCATACACCAGCGGCGAGGCTCAGCAATGGTGTTTTGCGTTTTGGCGAAATTGTTCGGCCTGATTCAATCGCTAAATCGATGCCTTGCCACAAATCTTTGGGAGGCGTCATTTCGTTATTCAGTGACTGGATC
This sequence comes from Alteromonadaceae bacterium, assembly GCA_965656875.1. Taxonomy (GTDB): domain Bacteria; phylum Pseudomonadota; class Gammaproteobacteria; order Enterobacterales; family Alteromonadaceae; genus CBFHMJ01. The sequence goes on along the minus strand of CBFHMJ010000001.1, from coordinate 71,661 downwards.
GCTTGATCAAGTTTTTGATCGTTTTTCTGATCCTGTGAGGTATCCATCATATCGTTCTGTTTTGTCATGGTTTACGTCTCGCTATTGCTGGTTAATCCAGCCAGGATTTAAGAAGTTGTCTGGCCCGGTGATACTGCGCTTTACTGGAACCAACGGCGATTCCCATCATGTTGGCGATCTCTTCGTGGCGATAGCCATTCACAGCGAACAGGACAAAAACCATTCGAGCTTGTTCTGGTAGCCGTTGAATCAGTGTATCCAGATCGATTTCTGCGTCAGGTGTTACGCCGGGAGCCGGTATTTCTGCTGTTTCTTCTACCGGTTTACTGAAAAACCGTTTTAACCAGTTTGATTGTTTGCGATAAAAGCTGATCGCGTGATTAGTCGTCAGACTGTGCAACCAGGTGGAAAACTGACTGTCACCGTTGAATGATTCAATCTTGTTCCAGACCTGAATAAATACTTCCTGAGTTGCATCACTGGCTAACTCGCTGTCTCCCAGTATGCGATAACAGTTTGCATACACGCGTTTTACATAGCGGTCGTACAGTTGATGAAACGCGTGACGATTTCCTCGCCGGACGTCCTCAATCAGTGCTTGTTCAACTTGCTGTTCGTTTGTTGTTTGCAACACAGTTTTTCTTTTCATTGTTTGTTTGCCAGGTATGACGTCGCCAGGTTGAAAAAGGTTTAGAATAAAAATTAAAAAAATTATAACCGACTGTTTGTATTAATAAAAAAAGCAACGTGAAATGGGTTGAATGACGTTTATCAAGGTCGTTGGGAGAAGATCGAATAAAACAAGATAAAAACAGCGATTTAATTGCGTTCAGGTAGTGATCTTTGAGGCTGACTCATTTATAATCGCCGCCTCGCTCGCGTTACATACTCCTTTTGGTGGTAGCCCATCACCAAAACAGACGATGAAAGTCGTCGCCGTTTTTAGCCGAACGGTTGTAAGTCTGAGTTTCGAGGGGAATTCAGCACGGGAGCGGTAGCATTATGCTATCGAGTGTAGAATTTTTTTAGGTTTTAGATTAATGAAAACATTTGTTGCAAAACCAGATACAATCAAGCGCGACTGGTTTGTTGTTGACGCTACTGGTAAAACTCTGGGACGTCTTTCTGCAGAAATCGCAAAGCGTCTTCGTGGTAAGCATAAGCCTGAGTATACTCCTCATGCTGACACTGGCGATTACATCATTGTTGTAAACGCTGAAAAAGTAGCTGTTACTGGTAACAAAGCCAAAGGCAAAATGTACTACTCTCACACTGGCTACCCAGGTGGTCTTAAATCAATCAACTTTGAAAAGCTGATTGATAAAAAGCCAGAGATGGTAATTGAGAAAGCTGTTAAAGGTATGTTGCCACGTGGTCCTCTTGGCCGTGCAATGTTCCGTAAGTTGAAAGTGTACGCAGGCTCTGAGCATAACCACACAGCTCAACAGCCACAAGTATTAGACATTTAATTCGGGACGTTAAACAATGGCAGATAATCAATACTACGGTACAGGTCGTCGTAAAAGCTCAACAGCTCGCGTTTTCTTAAGACCAGGTAATGGCAACATTACTATCAACAAAGTTTCAATCGAGCAATACTTTGGTCGTGAAACAGCTCGCATGGTTGTTCGTCAGCCACTAGAGCTTGTAGAAATGGAAGAAAAGTTTGATCTATACATCACTGTAACTGGTGGTGGTATCAGTGGTCAGGCTGGCGCAATCCGTCACGGCATCACTCGTGCTCTAATGGAGTACGATGAGACTCTACGTAGCTCTCTACGTAAAGCTGGCTTCGTTACTCGTGACGCTCGTCGCGTTGAACGTAAGAAAGTGGGTCTACATAAAGCTCGTAAGCGTCCACAATACTCAAAACGTTAAGATTATATCTTATCCGTTTTCTTCAAAAAGCCTGTGGTTTGTACCTCAGGCTTTTTGTGTTTTAACTCCCTGATTTTTTTCCTTTCATCCTCTGGTCGATTCGGGCAAATAATTGCTGCAAAGTCGTCCATATTCCTTGTGTTAACAGTGGCTTTTCTTTATTATCCCACTATTTTTAAAATCATCGAGAAGTGGCCGGTATTAAAGGCTGAAAAGCTAAAAATAATTACGGTCGAATCGTTTACTGCGTGGAGAAATTGCGGATGAGTAAAGCGCCTGCTGATAACAGCCGACGACGTTTCCTTACGATTGCCACATCGGTCGTTGGTGGTGCTGGAGTTATTGGAGCGGCAGTTCCATTTGTTGCATCCTGGAACCCCAGTGCTAAAGCTAAATCTGCCGGAGCCCCGGTAGAAGTTAAAATTGACAAGCTGGAGCCTGGTCAGTTAGTAAGGGTTAAATGGCGTGGACAGCCAGTATGGTGTATTCACCGTACCCCGGAAATGCTGGCTGAATTAGAAAAACAAGATGGTGACTTACGTGATCCTGAATCTGTTGAACCTCAACAGCCAGAATTCGCTAAGAACAGACATCGTTCAATCAAGCCTGAGTATTTCATTGCTGTTGGTATCTGTACTCACCTGGGTTGTTCTCCTACTTACCTGAAAGACAGCTTTGCTGAGCAGGTTCAGGGCATTAATGCTGGTTTCATCTGTCCTTGTCACGGCTCTAAGTTTGACATGTCTGGTCGTGTTTATAAGAGCGTTCCTGCACCGACAAACCTGGTTATCCCCCCTTATTATTACCTTGATGATTCAACAGTTCTTGTTGGGTTAGAAGAAGGAGAGGCGTAATGTGGCAAAATCTAGTTAACTGGATGGACGAGCGTATTCCAATGACCAAAACATGGAATATGCACCTTGCTCAATATCCAGCTCCTAAAAATTTAAACTTCTGGTACTTCTTCGGCTTCATGGCCACAATCGTTCTTGTTAACCAAATCGTGACTGGTATCTGGCTAACAATGAACTACAACCCGTCAGCAGAAGGTGCTTTTGCTTCTGTTGAGTACATCATGCGTGATGTTGAATACGGTTGGCTTCTCCGTTATATGCACTCTACCGGTGCTTCTGCCTTCTTTATCGTTGTTTATATGCACATGTTCCGTGGCATGCTGTATGGCTCTTACCAAAAACCAAGAGAACTTCTATGGCTATTTGGTATGTTTATCTTCCTTGCATTGATGGCTGAAGCATTCATGGGTTACTTATTACCATGGGGTCAGATGTCATACTGGGGTGCTCAGGTAATCATTGGTCTATTTGGTGCTATTCCAATTATCGGTGATGACATTACACTTTGGATTCGTGGTGACTACGTAATCTCTGGCGTAACATTAAACCGTTTCTTCGCATTACACGTTATCGCGTTGCCATTGGTTCTGGTTATTCTTGTGTTCCTTCACATCATTGCATTGCATGAAGTTGGTTCAAATAACCCTGATGGTATTGCTATTAAAAAGCCAAAAGGCAGTATTCCTGACGAAGAAAAACCAAACTTCAAATTCCACGAGTACTACACTGATAAGAAAGATATCGTTGATGCGATTCCATTCTTCCCTCACGTTGTTCTGAAAGATTTAGTCGCATTCACAATCTTCATGATTCTGTTCTGCTACGTTATGTTCTTCAATCCGGAAATGGGCGGTTACTTCCTTGAGCCACCTAACTTTGAGCCTGCAAACCCGTTGAAAACACCTGAGCATATCGCACCGGTTTGGTACTTCACGCCTTTCTATGCAATTCTTCGTGCGGTTCCTGACAAGCTGTTTGGTGTTATCGCTATGTTCGCAGCTATTGTAGCGCTTGCTCTGATTCCTTGGTTAGACCGTTGTAAAGTTCGTTCTGTTCGTTACAGAAGCGGCATCCACAAACTGAACCTGGTTATGTTTGCAATCAGCTTTATCGTTCTTGGTTACCTTGGTGCTCAACACGCTACGCCTGAAAATGCATTCTGGTCACGTGTGTTCTCTGTAGGTTACTTCGGTTATTTCGGCTTATTGTGGTTGTACAGTAAAAACGAGAAGACTAAACCTGTTCCAGAAAGGATCCCGTCATGATGAAAAAGTTTTTAATTGCTTTAGCTTTTATTGCACCATCAATGGTTTTCGCTGCTGGCGGTAAAGCACCTCTGGAAAAAGCGAACATTGATTTAACGGATAAAGCATCTTTGCAAAATGGTGCTAAATTATATGTTAACTACTGTCTTGGTTGTCATGCGTTAGGTCATCAGCGTTATGAAAGAACGTTTAACGACCTGGGTATTCCACTGGAAGACGGTAAAGCGAATCTGATTCCAAGCGGTGACAAAGTTGGTTCTTTGATTACTAATGCGATGGATAGTGAAAATGCGGCGGTTTGGTTTGGTGCTCCACCACCAGATCTAACGTTAGAAGCTCGTTTACGTGGTCCAGACTGGATTTATACGTATCTGAAAAGCTTCTATTACGACCCTGATCGTCCTTTCAAAGTGAACAACGTTGTGTTTAAAGACGTTGGTATGCCTCATGTTCTTCAAGAACTACAAGGTAAAACTCACTTAGAAGTAGATAGTGAAGGCCATAAGAAAGTAGTTGCAGATGGTACTGGTGAGATGAGTGCTGACGAGTATGACAATGCAATTACTGATTTGGTGAACTTCCTGGCATATGTCGGTGAGCCTTCGCGTCTTGAATCTGAAAGCCTTGGAACGAAGGTTATTTTCTTCCTTCTGATTCTTCTGGGCTTAATCTTCATGCTGAAGAAAGAATTCTGGAAAGATATCCACTAAACTTTCTTAAGCACTGAAGGTTGTATAAAGGGGGGTGCGCTCCCCTTTATCGTTTTTGTACAAAATTAATTATGGAGTGAACACATGGCTGTAACTGCCAACAAGCGTCCTGTAATGACTTTGTTTTCTGGTGCTGATGATATCTATAGCCACCAGGTTCGAATCGTTTTAGCTGAAAAAGGCGTAAGCGTAGATATTCATGATGTAGAGCAGGGCAACTTGCCAGAAGCGTTGTATGAGGTGAATCCTTATGGAACGATTCCTAGCTTAATCGACCGTGAGTTAGGCTTATATCAAGCTGAAATCATCATGGAATACCTGGATGAGCGTTTCCCTCATCCACCATTAATGCCTGTTTATCCAGTGGCGCGTGGTAGAAGCCGTCTGATGATGTATCGCATAAAGCAAGACTGGTATACCATCGCTGAAAAAATCATGGCTAATACGGGTGATTTGAATGCACACCGTCAAGAGTTAAAAGAAAGCCTGCTAAGTATTGCTCCTATCTTTGCTGAAGCACCATATTTCATGAGCGAAGAGTTTAGCCTTGTAGATTGTTACATGGCGCCGTTGCTATGGCGTTTGCCTGAGCTGGGTATTGATTTATCAGGACCTGGTAGTAAAGAAATGAAAGCTTATATGATCCGCTTGTTTGAAAGAGATTCTTTCCTTGCGTCATTGACGGATGTTGAGCGCGAAATGAGAGCAAATCGTACAGCATAATGACTTCTAATAAACCGTATCTAATTCGTGCCTTTTATCAGTGGATCGTTGATAACATGTGCACTCCTTATCTGGTCGTCGATGCAAACGTGACTGGTGTCATGGTGCCACCACAGAGCATTGTTGAAGGACAAGTTATTCTGAATATTAATCCTGAAGCAGTAGCTCAGCTTGATCTTGGGAATGACAGTATTTCATTCAGTGCCAGATTTGGTGGTCAATCTCACCGAGTTTGGATCCCTGTGGGAGCTGTAATTGCGATTTACGCCAGAGAAAATGGAGCCGGTACCGTTTTCACTGTTGAGAACGAAGACAGTGAAAATGAGCCTGATACGGATAATGAAGCTAATACTGTAGAGATTGCTCAGGAAAAGCCTCCTGTAAAGTCTAAAGGCGCACATTTAAAAGTAATTAAATAAGCCTCTGTAACTCTCCATAAGACATGAGCAGCTTTAACAGGCTGCTCGTCATATCATCTTATCTATTCGTCTATCCAAATCTGATAAATATATCTTCCTTAATCTCTTACCTGTCTATAACCAACACCAGAGATAGTGCTGAAAATAAGCCTGACTTTTTATAAGTTTATTAGAAAGATCTTATAATTGAGCGACTTACCGCATATGCACATGCCACCTGCCTGGCTTACTCACATCAGGGCATTATAAATTCACTGTACTGAATTGGAAACTGTGTTAATAAATAACCGAACTTAATATCTGTTGTTATCATTTGATTATTATTAAGGGGTCAATCTCTTATAAATGATCGGAAAAATGATCTCATAATAAATTAGTAAAATTTCATATATCTGTTCTTTCTAACAATTACCGCGAATTCGACTGAAAAATAATCATAATTCTTCCACGTAAATTATAGGGATTTAACTGTATTGTGACTTCATAGTTAAAATTAAAGTAAATAAAATGTTATATATATGCATGTATTTAACATCGAAACGTTATACGTGTTTCTGTATAAATACTGAATTCATATCGAATAAATTTATATTTATCAATGCTATAGGTGGTGTTTTCGTTGTGTTTTAAATGTGGGTAAATTGAGATATAACCAAAGATATAAATAAAAAATTACATAAAATAAACATTAAGAAACACGGGGGTTGACATAGGTTAAAATGAGAGAGTAATGTATTAGCCACAGGAACGGGGGGTATTTTCTCAACGTTCCGAGGCATGAATTAATTAAATGACTTGAAAGGTGGTGAAGGCTAAAAGTTGAAAGATATTGATTTGCTGGAGCACTAGAAAGTTCTCATCGAGATTGTTTTGGCTCGCCCGCCATAAACTAATTGTATGAAAAAAATAGCACGCGGTTTCTCCCTGTGTTGTTTTGCTTCGCGTAAAAATCGGATCTGATTCAGATTATCTTACAACTTCTACAATAACTCCTTGACGGAAATGCTTTTATTTCATGCCTGTCTTTAATGGCAATTCTGCAAAACCATGATTCATGCATTGTAAGTCAAACAAATGTTGCTGCATGTTCAATCAGGACTGTACGCAAAGGAGTTATTAAATGATTAAACGCCGACAATTTTTAAAGTTCGGACTGGCTACTGCAGGTACTGGTATGCTTGCCTCCAAAGAGGCATCGGCTGAATTACTCCCTCCAGAAAATCTGGTTCCTTCAGTTGTATCAAAACCAAGTCCTCCTGCAACCCCATACGCAACACCACTTTATCGTATGCCTGTTGCTACCCCAATTCCTGTTGACGCATTAGATCCTGCGCCGGATCCGAATCGTCACCAACGTTGGGATGAATTTGTTCCTCAAAAGCACTATGTTGAGCGCTTAAGAGAGTTCAAATGGGAATATCACCCGGATCCACCGTATGATCAGGGTTCATGGAGCTGGGGTTTCGCTGATAACGACGGCACTATGACAGCAACACCGGGCCCTACGTATCATGCATACTATGGTGAGCCGGTATTTGTTCGTCGTATCAATGAATTACCTGACATTGGTGATAGTGTAGTTCGTTTCGCACTACCTTCATCAACTATTCACCTTCACAATGCTCACACGGCATCTGAAAGTGATGGTATTCCTGTTGACTACACTAACCCAGGTGAATTCTGGGATCACCACTACTGTAACTTCCCGGCTGGTTTCGATGACGACGAGCGTCTTCATACGCTTTGGTATCACGATCACCGTCTTGATTTTACAGGTCCTAACGTATACGCGGGTCTTACTGGATTCTACTGCTTATTCGATGAGCAGGACTCAAATGATGAGAATGATATGAATCCAGAAGCATGGCGCTTACCAAGTGGTGAGTATGACGTTCCTCTGGTTTTCCATGACGTACAATTTGACGAAAATGGTCAGGTTGTCTGGGACTTCTTCGACGCAAACCCTGTATTCACAACTGTAAACGGTATGCTTGGTGACATGATGACGGTTAACCGTAAAATCATGCCATTCTTCGAAGTAGAGCCTCGTAAATATCGTTTCCGTATGTTGAACGGTGGTCCTTCTCGTTTCTACGAATTCAAACTTCGTCCACAAGAAGGCACTAACGGTTCTGATACATTCACGGTATTAACTTCTGACGGTAACTTCCTTGAAGAGCCGGTAGACGTTAAACAACTGGTGATTGCTGTTGCTCAGCGTCATGACGTTGTTATTGATTTCTCTGGTTACAATCCAGGTGATACCGTTGAACTGGTTAACGTTATGGACATGCGTGATGACGGTGCTGGTCCATCAGGTCGTATGCTGATGGGTGATGATGCACTTAAAGTTATGCAATTCAAAGTTAAAGAGCTGTCAGCACCTGATAACTCTCAAATCCCTGCACGTTTCCGTGACCTGCCAAATATCGACATGAGCGAAGTTCGTCGTGAGCGTCTGTTCGTATTCGATTACGACAATGGTCTGTGGACTATCAATGGCAAATTGATGGATCCAAACCGTATTGACGCGAAGATTGAGCGTGGAAGTGCCGAAATCTGGACTTTCCGTAACGCTGGTCAGGCATGGTCTCATCCAATCCACAGTCACTTCGAAGAATTCCAGATTCTAGAAGTTGATGGTGTCCCTCTTGCTCAGGACGACTTACGTCGTACGAAGATGGACGTTGTTCACCTAGGTCCAAATCAGGAAATCAGATTCTTCTGCCGCTGGCGTGATTTCCTTGGTAAACACGTTCAACACTGTCACAACGTAGTGCATGAAGATCATGCAATGATGATTCGTTGGGATATCGTACCTCCTGGCTTCGGCGACTAAACCACTCTCCAAAGGCATTGGTATTAATTTTTATTAGGAACGTGATTTTATGACTAGTAGACGTAAATTATTAACAGGTTTAGGCGCTGGTGTTGCTGTAGCTACTGTTGCTGGCTTAAGCGGCGTTGGTATTAAATCTGTTCGCAAAGCTGGTGAGCGTGAAGAATTCGCAAATGCACCTGTTATTGCAACTAAAACTGGCGAGCCGCCAGCGGCCCAGGGCCGTGGTGGTGACCGCTACCCTAACGTAGATTTGGCAAATCACAATGGTGAAACTGTGAAGTTCTATGATGACCTGCTTAAAGGTAAGCAAGTTATGATCAACTTCATGCCAATTACTGCTGATCTTAACAGCCCTGTATTGGAAAACCTTGGCCGTATGGCTCAGGCGTTAGGTCCAAAACTAGGCCGTGATATTCATATGTATACCATCACAAGTGACCCTCAAGCAGATACGCCAGAGCGTATTGCTGAAGTAGCGGCACGTCTTAACTTACCTGAAGGTTGGACATTTGTGACAGGTGATATTGCAGCGATCAACCAAATCGGTAGTCGTCTGTATAAAGGGCATATGGCTAAGCACATCACTGGTGCTAACAAGCCAAAAGTTAATGCTCATACTCATCTTGTTCACTACGGTAACCCTGATGTTGGTTTATGGGGTGCTTTACCAGCGCTTTCTGAGCCTACTTACGCTGCTGTTCGCGCTAGCTGGGTTGAGTCAGGTACACGTACAGCCAGAGCTGATGGCAAATTACGTCGTGCAGGTCCACGTAAGTTAAACGGTGACTATGTAGGCCACAGCCGAATTGCTTAATTCGCAGGCTAATACGTAGTTAAGTATCGAGACTAAATTAGAAAGAGAGCTAAGATGGATATACTCAGACAAGTTAAAGTATTTGCGTTAGCACCGATTGCAGTATCGTTGTTGGCCGCTTGCGGCGGCGGTGGCGGCGGCGGCACTACTGAGCCACCAGTAGTTGTTGAACCACCACCACCACCACCACCAGAGCTTTGTGTTGGTCACCCGTGTCCTCAGCCTCGCCCGGCTAAGCCGTCACAGGTTCAGAACGAAGACAAGTCAGTGACTGTTGTTGTTACTGATGAAGGTCAGTTCCCGGCAGTTGACCCATTCGCAAACCCTCCAGGTTCTAACCACCTGAACACGGTTTACGAAAACATGAAAACAGGTACTGGTGAGGAAATGCCTAATACGCTTCCTTCATCACCTGAAAATCCATACAACCTTCACCCAGAGCCGGTTGTAACTGAGATTGATAAGACGTCACCTACTGATGACCTTGATATGGTGATTCGTTCACTACAAGCGTCAATCAGAAATAAAACTGCTCTTGATGAAGATATGATTGAGTTTGGTATCGACATCATGGAAGGTAATGACGTTGATCGTGTTTACAGCGGTCTTTCAATGCTTCACTACAAAGGCCCTGAAAAAGTAGGTGTTGTAGAGCCTGTAAAAGATGCTGATGGTAATACTATCGGTGGCCAGGTGGACGTTCACCAGGTATGGTTCGACACGCATATCGAAGGTGACAAAGCGTTTATCGATCCAAGTCTTGTGCAAGACGTTCCATGGCAGATTACGTACACCGTTGACGTGTTAAACCGTGGTCATGATGATTTCGCACCAGCAGTAATGTACTTTGATCCACATCCAGAGACTGGCGCTAAGCTACCTCACGTTATGATGGACCAAACATTCTTCCCAATGGAAGATGGTACTCGTACTGTTTATGACATCCAGATGTCACACGGTACGTACTATAACCTTACTTATGTTTGGGGCTGGCGTATTCACCCACCTCGTGTTCACGTAACAGAGAACGCGCTTAAGAAAGCTGACGGGCTGACGCTTGTTGAATGGGAAGAAGTAGCATTTGGTACTAACCCAACAGCTAGCGAAGAAAACAAACTGGCAGCTATCTCAGTAATTGGTGATATCGCTCCTGCTAAGATCATGTGGAATAATTTCCGTGCATTGAAAGCAATGAGTCTTGACGATGCTGACGAAATCACTGATCTGCAGTGGGTTGAAGCATCAGCTATGATCGCTGATACAAAAGCTGCATTCCAGGACTGGAAAACTCGTACTAAGTTACCTCGTGGTGTAGAACTTGATCCGGATACGGATCTAACAATTCTTTACGCGAATAACACTATGTACGGTGAGTTCCTTGATGGTTCACCAAACAACCATGACAAATGGCGTATTCGTCCACATAACTTCAAAGTTAGACTTCTGAACGGTGACCACTTCGATCACGCGTACATGAACGTTGACTTTGGTGGTTCACGTGGTTGGGAAAACCAGTTCCTTGACACTGTTGATATCGGTGGTGCAGGTCCATGGTTCACCTTCGGTCGTCATCACTTCTTCCCGAATGCGGGTAACCCAGGTTGGCCTCTTGGTCCAATCTATGTACCACCAGCAGCTGCTGACGGTACATTCGGTAGTCACTTAGTTGATCTAACGTTGAACTTCGAACCTAACCGTCGTTCTCGTTTGTATCAGTTTGACCCACTTCACCACGAAGTTGCGGTTTGGACTGCTCACTAATCATGAGTTTTACGGCTACTCCGTGTGAGTAGCCGTTTCTTTTTGAGTGTTAACCCCGTAACAAGAAGTGTGAATCAGTATGTTAAGCAAATTGACTAAACTTGCATCTATCAGCTGCTTAGGTGTCTGCTTGTCGTTATCAGCCATCTATCCTGTACATGCTGGTGGTGACCATGATGCTCATGCTCATCATCGTCAAATGATGAAGAGCAAAAAATATAAAGTTGAAAGAGATAAACAATACAACATTCCCAATGTGAATCTGGTTAACCACTACGGAAAGTCGGTTAATCTGAAAGAACTGATGGAAGGCGATGAGCCTATTTTGCTTCAGTTTATTTTTACCAGCTGCGCTACTATTTGCCCGGTTTTGAGTGCTACGTTCGATTCTGCTCAGGACAAACTGGTATCAATGAACAAAGATTACAAAATGATTTCGATCAGCATCGATCCTGAACATGACAAACCTTCGGTGTTAAGAAAATACGCAAAAACCTGGAATGCCAATCAGAACTGGCAATTCCTGACCGGTACAAAGAAAGATATTTTTGATGTGATTAAGGCATTCGATGCGTTGTATGGTGGTAGCAATAAAATGTACCACAAGCCTTATTTTTACATCCGTCCCGGTGAGAAAAATAGCTGGACGCGGATTGACGGTATGGTGAGTAGTGCCAGTTTGATCAGCGAATATCATTCAGCAATCAGTGATTATAAGGAGCAGCAGGTTTCAGAGTAACTCTGAACTCTGCGCTCTAAGAAAACGCTTTATCAGGAATAACAATTATGGTGTCAGTCTTGGATAAGACGAAGCGCTGCAAGCAAGCAGCGCTTTTCGTTTCCACTCGCAATTCTTTATTACTCGTCATATTTTCCATTCTGTTCAGTTTTACCGGTTTAACTCAGGCCGAAGTCATTCAGGGCGATCCAGAAATTGGTAAGCGTATTTACCTGGAAGGATTAACGAATGAAGGTAAACCAATCACAGCAATCATTCAGGGTGACATCAAAGTCAGTGGTACTCAGTTTAAATGTCAGGCGTGTCATCGTCGCAGTGGTTATGGTTCCAGTGAAGGTGGAACATTTGTATTACCAATTACGAGTAAGAATATCTATGAACCCAGGACTTCTGACCGGGCAAAAGTATTCAAAGAAATGTTTCAGGAATATCAACCGAAGAAGTTCTGGTCCAAGATCCGCACACCAAATGCAAGGCCCGCTTATGACGTCGAAGCGCTGGGTAAATTGTTGTCAGAAGGAATTGATCCATCGGGACGTATGATGGAAGAAGTTATGCCGCGATTTGAAATGTCAGATCAGGACGTTGCACATCTTGCCGCTTATCTGAAACAGTTATCAGCCAGACCTGATCCGGGTGTTGATGACAAATTCATTAATTTTGCAACGATAGTAACCGGTGACTTAGATAGCCCGGATAATAAAGGCATGATTGATGTCCTGGAAGCGTTTTTTAAGTGGAGAACGATAGAAACACAGCGCTGGAGAAAGCAGCCGGGCGGGAAATCTAAATATTATAAAGCGTTGTTTGTACATTCTTTGCGGGAATGGAACCTGAACATCTGGCATTTGAAGGGTGATCCAAACACCTGGCCACAACAACTTAATGATTACTATCGCAAGCAACCTGTATTTGCAGTAATTGGCGGAAATTCAAAAGATACATGGTGGCCAGTTCATTCATTTTGTGAAACTAAGACGGTGCCTTGTGTCTTCCCTACAACAGATGCGCCGGTTGAAGATGAAGATAACCTGTACAACATGTACTTCCATGGTGGGTTGTCTGCCGAAGCTCGCATTCTGGCGAATTACCTGAAAGAAGATAAGAATTCATCGCGTTATATCAAGCAGATAGTATTTACCGGCGACAAAAACAGTATTGAACCTGCGGAAGTACTTAACAAAGAGTTGGTTGGTGCCGGGTTTAAAATTCATAAAGTAGCGGTAAAAACACTCGACAGAGTAAAAGAAGCCTTGTCTGTTGCGGAAGAAAAAGATCGGTTGGTTATCTGGAGTGGGGCGAAAAGCAAAGAAGTCGCCGAATTGCTTAAAACAGTAAAAACCAAAGCTTCCGGTGTCTATCTGCCAGGTGAAATCGCCGACATACTGAAAGAAGGTGAAAAACCTGCGATTGCGGATCGTCTGTTCTTCTCTTATTTATATGCTGTACCGGCAGATTATCAACCCAGGGCGTATCGAATTCGAGGTTGGATGAATGCGCGTGGTGTGAAAGTGACAAATACTCGTTTGCAGTACAACACCTACTATGCTGCATCGGTGGTTATGCACAGTTTGCGTCATATGATTGATGATTTCTCTCGGGATTACATGGTTGAACTGATTGAACATGAAGCAGAAAATGCATTGAACACAGGAACGTTTCCGGCATTGAGTCTGGGACCAGGCCAGCGATTTGCTTCAAAAGGGGGTTATGTGATTAAACTCTCAGACTTACGATCAGCGAATATTGAAGCGATCACCGCGTGGATTATACCTGAGTAAGTGTTTAATGAATCGTTAAGCAAGAAAGGCGCTGTTATAGCGCCTTTCTTGCTTATTCAATCGTTAGAATCAAAACAGCGTTTTAATCTATTGATTGCCTTCAATCTTTGAATTCGAAGATTTTGACGACTTTCGTCACACCAGAAATATTGCGTGCAATTTCGGTTGCCTGGTCGGCTTCTGCTTTTGTCACTAAACCCATCAAAAAGACTTCTGAGTTTTCAGTTACTACTTTGATTGAATTACCGGGCAGGTTTTCGTCGGTTAACAACTGAGTTTTGACTTTCGTAGTAAGCCAGACATCATTGGTCTGTGTGCCAACAGAAGTCGGTGTGCCAATCTTGATCTGGTTATGAACGGCAACAATCCCGTCTATATCACTAATTAATTTCTGAGCCTGTTCTCTCAGATAATCGTTTGGAGTCTGGCCAACCATTAATACCTGACCATTGACGCTTATAATATTGATATGACTGTTTTTGTTGATCGATTCCGATTGAGAAATACGTAATTCAGCGGTGATCTCAATGGTGTTGTCGTCGATTTGAGAGCCAACGGTGCGACGATCATTTGCTGCTGAAACAGCGCCTGCGCCTGCGGCAACAACGGCGGCGGCACAGCCCTGAAGTTGTGACAATACAACGAGAGCGGCAAATAGTCTTGAATACTTCATCAGCGTGCTCCTGTTAAAAAGACTGATTAAATAAGGTGTTATCAACAAGTTCACATAGGCAGTGAACATTAAATAAATGGGTCTCTATAATACGGGCCGGGCGATTGGATGGTGCTCTGATTTCGACATCATTGCTTCCCAGTAGCCCTGCCAGTTCGCCTCCGTCACCGCCAGTCAGAGCGATCACAATCATATCTTTGGTAAGAGATGCTTCAACTGCTGAAATGACAGCTTTTTCATAACCCGTTGGTGCAATGGCAATCAGAATATCATTTTCCTGACCCAGCGCCCGAATTTGTCTGGCATAGCCTTCAGATGGATCGGTAGAGTTGTCACTAAATAAAGCCATATTTTCCATTGTGTTATTTAAACACATTGCTGGCAGGCAGGGACGTTCAATCTCAAAGTAGTTCACTAACAGAGAAGCCAGGTGATTAGCCAGCATTAACGATGGACCCGTACCACAGGTGATCACTTTATTGCCGTTTAATAAGCACTGGACCATAGCAGTTGCAGATTGCTCCAACTGGGTTGCAACGGCATCGCCTGACGAAATCAATGTCTGAATACATTCTTTATAGGCGGTATTTATGTGGTCCAGCATGTAATGACTCCAGTCTGTTCATATTGCGTTGTCTGGCGAACTCAAGACCAGCCGGGTTCGGCTGAAAATGCATTTTTTATCCAGTCGATAGTGTGATTATGCGTGATTGCTACTACATCGAATCGGACATTTGTCTGTATTAGTCGGTTTTGAAGCAGATAAGTTTGCGCAGTTTTAATTATTTTTTGTTGCTTGGCTGTTGTTACAGCATTTATTGCGCCCCCCCAGTCTGCAGAGCGTCTGTATTTTACTTCCACAAACACCAGGGTTTCAGCGTCGCGCATTATAAGATCGACCTCTCCGTATCGACAACTATAATTCCCGGTTAGAAACAACAGTCCTTCGTGTTCGAGGTAAACTCTGGCTTCATGCTCTGATGGATGTCTTTCCTTACCTGAACGCGAAGGAGCACGGCGACCGTACAGGTTTTTAATGGCGCTTAATAATTTCAATTTTCCCTCTGGTGTAGCGAGCAAGGCTATGTTGACGTTTGATCACACCATCTGGTGCAACAGACAACTGCCCCGTCATTCCTTGAATGTACTGACCGGACAGGACGCGTAATTGTGCCAGTGCCGGAATACTCTCTAATGCGTCAAATCCTAGTGCAAATAAACGTTGTAAATCTTCATCTTCACTAGCCCAGATATCTTGATACTGCTGGCGATATTGGTTGAACTGATCATTTTGCGGCAGCATCCAGGGTAATTCAGTAAAGATCAATGCATTCAGGTCTCGTCGGTCAACGTTGTCTGTTTCGCTGCTATGACTCTTCGATGTTGCGTAGACAGGGAGAGGCGTCGCAAATGGACTGGTATTCACATCTATATAGGGTTTGAGCAGTCTCGTTTGAATCGGGTTGGCTATCAAGATAATCGCATCCAGATCACGACGATTTCGAGCTTCAGTCTTTAATGGCACTTTGATGATACGTTCAATGGTTTTAATACGGTCTTTACTGGGAGTGACGTCCATCAGATCTTTTATTGCGGTCTGCATTTCCTGTTTATTGGAAAAGTACAATTGTTCTGCGTCTGCCTGTTGAGGACTAAAGGCCTTCCAAAGTGCGGCAAACTGGTTACTCAAACGTACGCCTTGAGAGTTGTTGGCAGCGACCACGGCAGGAAACTGAATATTTTTCTCGCGGAGCAACAATGCTAATTGCTCGATCTCATCGTCGGGATTTAATCCGAAATAGTAGAAGTCAGTCAGCTCGGCTTTTTGTTGAGGAGTATTCAGAAAGAGAGTAGGAATTGTTTGCAGATACTCATCTGCTGTATACCGATCTATGGTCTCTTTAAGTAACGGGCCAATGACGAAATCTGGCGATAAAGAGGCTATCTCTTCTTTCATATTCTGAAAGTCTAAGTGACTGTTAATAAAGGTGAGTTGACGATTCTGTCGTTGATTGGCCGTTAAAAGACCATTACGAATCGCCAGAGCCTGGCGGCGATATTTTCCTGTAAACGGTAATAGTACCGCGACTTTCTCGGGATTCCAGGGTTGTACGGTGAGTGCGTGTTGCACATCCTGTGGTAATCGATCTATGGGTGGATGATCCGGGAATTGTTGCTGCCATCGTTTAAGGGATTCGTGGAGTTCGACCGGATCGCCAATATGCTGTCGAACTAATATCGCCAGATTAATCCACGCTTGAGCGGTGCTGCTATATTCTGTTTCGAACTGACGTAAGGTTAATTCAGGTAATTGATTCAGGTGGAACCAGGTTTGTGCCAGTATTTCAGCGGAAATACTGTCGTTAAATTGATCCATTAGCTGAAATAATGTGGTTATTGCCTTTACGTGCTGTTCACTAGCCTGATAAATCTGCAGTTGCAGCATAAATTTGGTTTTTAACTGAACTCGATCCGTAGGTAATGTAGAGACCAGCAACGCTTCTGCTTCGGTATATTGGTCATTACTTAATAATAATGATGCATTGTGCAGGCGAAGTTGAACGGCTTCTGCAGGGCTAAGTGGTTGCTGACTCAGTGCATTTGAAAGCACCTGTGCTTTTTGTAGCTGAGCTGTTGAAAGGTAAAATTCAAGTCGTTCAAACGCAGATTCAACAGGCGTTTTACTGATGACAGGTTCAGCGGTATTTTTTACTGCACTGCTTTGGGTCGTCTGAGATTGATTTGTCTGTGTATTATTGACGCGCTTTTTAGTTGTAGACTGGCAGCCCGACATTGAAAGCAGGAAAA
Source organism: Alteromonadaceae bacterium (assembly GCA_965656875.1). Classification (GTDB taxonomy): domain Bacteria; phylum Pseudomonadota; class Gammaproteobacteria; order Enterobacterales; family Alteromonadaceae; genus CBFHMJ01. The sequence goes on along the minus strand of CBFHMJ010000001.1, from coordinate 54,394 downwards.
AAATAAAAATTATGGAAAAGCTATAACGCATAGTGAATGACATCAGGATACAATACCGTCCGCTCTATTTGCCCTAAACTGATAATGCATGGTTAAAGCTCAACGTTTTGAAAACACCAGACTCTTTTAACCACAGAATTCATAACTATAGAATATGCCGGGACTACTCGCTCCGAACATTGGCAAGTATTGTACGTTCACGATCATATAACCTCAATCAGAGTAAATCATTAAATGCAAACACCTGGTCAACTATTCATTGTCGCGACACCTATCGGTAATCTGGATGATATATCGTTCAGAGCCATTCAAACATTGAAAGATGTTGATATTATCGCGGCAGAGGATACTCGTCATACGGCAAAACTGCTGACCCACTTTAATGTATCAACCAAAACGACAGCTTTTCATGATCATAATGAAAAGCAAAAAGTTGATTTATTGATCAACTGGTTGAAAGCAGGGAAAAATGTCGCGCTGGTCTCTGATGCAGGAACCCCATTGATCAGTGATCCAGGTTACACCGTGGTTAATCATTGTCGTGCAGAACAATTAAAAGTGGTGCCGATTCCTGGCCCTTGTGCCGCGATTGCAGCCTTAAGTTGCTCGGGATTGCCTACGGACCAGTTTTCTTTTCTGGGGTTTGTACCCGCTAAAACAAAAGCCAGAATGGATTTCTATCAGGAAACTTGTGAACTACCGGGTACATCTGTGGTGTATGAAAGCCCAAGGCGCGTGATTGACAGCATGAAAGATTTGATAGCTGTATCTGGTGATGCACGAAACGTGGTTTTAGCTAAAGAAATCACTAAAACCTGGGAACGTTTTTTCTCTGGCACTACGGGCGAATTATTAGCATGGTTGCAGTCCAGTGAAGACAATACCAAAGGTGAAATGGTGTTGATGCTTGCACCAGTCGCAAAAAACAAAGAAGAAATTTCTGATGATGCACAGACACTGCTGGCTCGACTGGTGGATGAGTTACCATTGAAAAAAGCAGCTGCGATAGTTGCTGATATTCATGGTTTAAAGAAAAACGCTGTATACAAGTTTGGTCTTGAGGTCGATAACAAATAAAAATTTTTGTGGACCATACAGTGAATTCCTGTAGACTTGCCCGCCTGAGTCAACCGGGTAATCGCTGTTCTGGGTTTCCAGAATGGAGGAAAGTCCGGGCTCCACAGGGTAGGGTGCCAGGTAACGCCTGGGCGGCGCGAGCCGACGACAAGTGCAGCAGAGAGAAGACCGCCTGTTTCGGCAGGTAAGGGTGAAAGGGTGCGGTAAGAGCGCACCGCGCTTCTGGTAACAGTAAGTGGCAAGGTAAACTCCACCCGGAGCAAGACCAAATAGGAATCCGTTGGCGTGACCCGCGTTGGATTCGGGTAGGTTGCTTAAGGCTTATGGCGACATAAGTCTCAGATGAATGATTATCCACGACAGAACCCGGCTTACAGGTTGACTCACCACATTATATAAAGAGGCCCTGATGTCAGTATCAGGGCCTCAAACAATTCGAAAATTACGACAGCTCAGCTGTAGCTAAAGATTGATATTGGCAAGCTTCTCCACCTCACCTTCAAAAACTACCCTAATGGCTCCACTTTTTACCACCTCAAAGAAACAAGTATTACCTCTCCAATACTGGTTAAATAATCATGCTTTCAGGTGTTAATGATCCTGTGATCAATGTGCCTGATAAATCTTTTTATTGTTTATTTAATCATCGTTTGATAACTAAGGTTGCGTTAAAACCTGCTATTTCATGGAGTTAATCTGCACTAACTCTATCGTTGAGGATTCAGGCGGTAAAAAGCAAGATTTCCGCTGGTTTATAGCCTTGCAAATTTGCAGGTCTCTCCTTAAACTGAACGATTGTGGGAATTTGTGGTTTATTGTGGATCATAGTGGATTAAATCAACAATTCGAAGACTAAAAGTGGGGATCATTTTTCGCTCATACCTGAATCGGGTAGCGGTAATGATCACTAACAGGACAGAGAACGCTAATGTTTCGTGGCGCTAATGCAATTTCAATCGACAGTAAAGGACGGATGGCTATACCTACCCGGTATAGAAATTCGTTGTTGGATGATTGTGACGGGGCATTGGTCTGCACGATAGATATCCATCAAAGCTGTTTACTGCTTTATCCGTTACCTGAGTGGGAAGATGTTGAGGCTCGTTTGCGTCGACTATCTAATATGAATCCTCATGAACGACGTATTCAGCGATTACTTCTGGGTTTTGCGCACGAATGTGAAATGGATAAAAACGGGCGTTTGCTACTGTCACCGGTTCTTCGAAAGCATATTCAACTGGAAAAACAAGCGATGTTGGTTGGCCAGTTAAACAAGTTTGAAATCTGGAATGAAGCAACATGGAATACACAAATTGCCGAAGATATTGAAATGGAACAAGCTGGCGGCTTTGAATTAACCGAACGGCTTGAAGATTTTTCTTTCTAACTTAAATAACTTATATAGACAATAATAATGGCTGGAGAGCAACATCTGTCAGTACTGTTCGACGAGTCCCTTGATGGACTGGCGATAAAAGCTGACGGCACATATATAGATGGGACGTTTGGTCGTGGTGGTCACTCGGGGGGGATTTTATCTCGTCTGGGTGATAATGGCCGCTTGTTCGCAATCGACAGAGATCTCTCTGCTATTAAAGCTGCAGAAAAATATGCGGCTGATCCTCGCTTTTCAATTACACACTCTCCTTTTTCTCATATGCAGCAAGTTGCAGAACAGCATGACATTGTTGGTCAGGTTGACGGTATTTTGCTGGATTTGGGTGTTTCTTCTCCTCAATTAGATCAGGCCGAACGTGGTTTCAGTTTTTTACGTGACGGTCCGCTTGATATGCGGATGGATAATTCGTCGGGTGAAAGTGCTGCTGACTGGCTGGCTTATGCAGAAGAAAAAGATATCGCCTGGGTATTAAAGAATTATGGCGAAGAAAAATTTTCCAAACGAATTGCCCGTGCCATTGTAGAACGTCGGGTTGTTGAACCGCTGACAACGACAAAGCAGCTTGCTGATCTGGTCGATGAAGCCGTTCCACGAAAAGAAGACAAAAAGCATCCGGCAACTCGAAGTTTCCAGGCCATTCGAATCTTTGTAAATAAAGAGCTGGATGAAATTACCGACGCACTTAATGCGGCGCTTGATGTATTAAAGCCGGGTGGGCGATTAGTCGTTATCAGCTTCCATTCTCTGGAAGATCGCATTGTTAAGCAGTTTATGCGTAGCCAGAGTAAAGGATTAGTTGTCCCGCGTGGCTTACCGCTGACAGAAGAACAGTTAAATCAGGGCATTCGGATGAAGACAATCGGTAAAGCGATCAAGCCGGGTACTGAAGAAGTTAAACATAACACGCGAGCAAGAAGCTCAGTGCTCAGAATTGCGGAGCGTATTGCCTGATGGCAGGTTCACGCAAAGCGTCGAATCAAAAAATTAGTGTGCCGGGTGAAGTCTTTAGTGACCTCATCCGGCAAAAAGGCTTAATTGTACTGCTGTTAATTAATTGTGTGACGGCACTGGCAGTTGTTCAGGTGTCATACCAAAGCCGACAGAAAGTGATTGAACAGGACAAACTGATGCAGGCACGAGATGCATTAGATGTGGAATGGAGACATTTAATTTTAGAGCAGAGAACACTGGCTGAGCATTCAAGAGTTGAAGATGTCGCTATCAGAAAACTCGACATGTTCAGACCGAAACCCGCTCAGGAAGTGGTAGTGAAACTTTAATATGACAAGAACCGGCGCAACCAGAAATAAAGCACCACAACCAGTTGGACAATGGCGGTTTGTAGTCGTTGTTGCTGGCGTCGTGATGGTGTTTGTTGCTTTGATTGCCCGTTTCTTCTGGCTTCAGGTAGTTCAGGCTGATGATTTGATCCGAAAAGGCGATCAACGAACTGTAAGAACCAAATCTCGCGATGTTGAACGTGGCATGATTCTGGATCGTAATGGTCAGGAACTTGCTGTCAGTATACCGGTTAATGCAATTTGGGCTGACCCTAAAATTATTAACGATTATGTACAGAGCAGTGGTGTCCGACTGGCGAAGGATGACCGCTGGAATGCATTGGTCGATGTTCTTCATCTGAATCGACAAAAACTCACCGATAATATCGTCTCTAATCCTACTCGCCGTTTTATGTATCTCAAGCGTCAGGTTGAACCTGCAATGGCCGAGTATGTCCGACAACTAAAAATTCCCGGCATCTACTTAAGAAAAGAATCAAGACGGTATTACCCTGACGGAGAAATTACAGCCCACATTGTGGGCTTTACTAATATTGATGGGCAGGGAATTGAAGGCGTTGAAAAGTCTTTCAATGAACAGCTGACAGGTAGTGCTGGTAAACGAACTATTCGAAAAGATGCGCGTGGCCGTGAGATCGAAGTTATTGATCAGGAAGATAAAGTTAAGCCTGCTGATGTGGTATTAACGATTGATCAGCGCATCCAGTCTGTTACGTATAAAGCGTTAAAAACGGCAGTTGCTTCTTTCGGCGCAACGTCAGGCTCTGCTGTTGTCGTAAATGTCAAAAATGGCGAAATTCTCGCGCTGGCAAACTCACCTTCATTTAATCCTAACAATCGACAGGGCGTGGAAGCTCATCGTTTCCGCAACCGTGCAATCACCGATGTATTTGAGCCGGGGTCTACCGTAAAACCGCTGGCTGTCTTAAGTGCGCTGGAGTTTGGGTCTTATCAAAAAGATGCCGTGATAGATACTTCACCTGGTTGGATGATCGTAGGTGGAAGTCGCGTTACGGACTCAAGAAATTATGGCCCGTTGTCCTTACGTGGCGTTATTCAGAAATCCAGTAATGTTGGTGTGACTCACCTGGCGTTATCGATGCCAAAACCTTTTTTCCTCGATATGTTTTATTCAATGGGATTTGGTAACACGACCGGGCTTGAACTTATTGGTGAGAGCTATGGTTTGTTTGGTGACAGACATCGTTGGTCTGACTTTGAATTAGCTACGTTATCTTTTGGCTATGGGTTGGGCGTAACAACGGTTCAACTGGCAAAAATGTATTCCATTCTGGGCAATGATGGCGTTAGTCAGCCGTTGAAGATCGTTAAACAAGAAGTTGCCGAGCCGGGAGAGCGTATTTTTACTGAGGGTGTTACGGGTAACGTGCTGGAGATGATGGAGTCCGTTGTTGAAAAAGGCGGCACGGGAAAACGCGCAAATGTTATGGGATATCGTGTCGCAGGTAAGACAGGCACCTCAATTAAAGCCGTAGCTGGTGGTTATGGTGATGATTATGTTGGGATTTTCGCAGGTGTCGCACCGGTGACAAATCCAGAGCTGGCCGTTGTCATTATGATCAATGATCCCGATGGTGATTATTATCATGGCGGTGAAGTTGCTGCGCCTGTTTTCTCTGAAGTGATGGCTGGCGCACTCCAAATACTGAATGTTCCACCTGATAATTTTGAGGAAACGCAGACGGTGTTAAGTGCAAGGAGGCAGAATAATGTCTAATTGTCTGGCGACGTGGTTATCGCCTTTTGATATTACCGCGCCTTCGGTTCGAATTAATGAGTTACACACCGATAATCGTACTGTTGGTGAAGGTGATGTGTTCATTGCTTTATCACAGCAACGGGAGCAGGTGAAACAACATACTGCTAAGGCGATTAAGAATAAGGTTGCTGCGATACTTATTGATGAGCAATTTTTAGCTGAGATTAAGGCTGTAGAGTCGTATTCATCGACACCGATAATCGGTATTAAAGCACTTAAACAACAACACGCCTCATTAATTCAGGCTTACTATGCCGATGCATTTAATGCGATGCAGTCTGGTAGACTGCCCGTGTTAGCAGTGACAGGTACGAACGGCAAAACATCAGTAACACAACTAATCGCGCAAATCCTGCTAAAAGCAGGTAAACGAGTTGGTGTTATAGGAACAATGGGGGAAGGAATTTATCCTGAGTTTCGTCCAACGTTGAATACTACGCCTGGTATTGCTGAAAATCTTCGTATTATTACTCGCTTTCTTGAAGAACAAGCCGATGTGGTTTGCATGGAAGTATCCTCTCATGCTTTGGATCAAGGTCGGGTGGCCGGTTTTAAATTTGTGTCTGCTGCCATTACTAATATTACGCATGATCACCTTGATTACCACGAAACGTTCGAACACTACGCGACAACGAAACAGTCGTTGTTTACCTCGGGTTACAGTCAAAAATCGCTGTTAAATCTTGATGATGCATTAATTAACCAGTGGTATCAGCAAGGAATTTGCTCCGATGTCATGAGTATTGGTCGCGTATCGACCGATACGACTCATTCAAAGACGACATTAGGGTTCTCTGATGTCATTTATCATCCTGGTGGTATTCGTTTTAACTTACACATTGATCAGCAATGTTTTGCCATTGAAAGTCCATTATTTGGTGGCTTCAACATCTATAACCTGATGACAGCGATTGGCCAGATTTTACAAGCTGGACTTATGTCGGTGGAAGACACTATTGCAGCGATTAAAACCTTATCGCCTGTTGCAGGAAGAGCCGAACCGTTTCCGCCTGCATGGTCAAAAGGCGCTGGAGTAATTGTTGATTATGCACACACGCCGGACGCATTGGAGAAAATGCTAACTGCAGCAAGAGAGCACACAACGGCACGCCTGATTTGCGTGTTCGGATGTGGCGGCGACAGAGACAAAGAGAAACGCCCTGCAATGGGGGAAATTGCAGCCAAACTGGCTGATTTCATTATTGTGACCAACGATAATCCACGTTCTGAATCACCCGATGCAATTGCAGAACAGGTGGTAACTGGCATACCTGGCACTAAACGAACCCGTGTTGAAGTTATTCTGGACCGTGTTGAGGCGATCAAATACGGGCTTTCAATGCTAGCTGATGGGGATGTGTTAGTTATTGCTGGTAAAGGTCATGAGACTTACCAGGAATTTGCTTCTGGTCGAGTTGAGTATGATGAACGAGCGTTAGTCAGAGAATTAACGGCACAGACATCAGCTCCTGAGTCAGGAGGAGTGCATGTTTAATCCTGATTTAAAGTGGATTGCTAATAACGTCGATGGTGAATTGGTTGGCGAAAACACCACGATAACCGGGCAAATTTCAACCGATACCAGAACCATTAATGCTGGTGATTTGTTTGTGGCGATAGTTGGCCCCAACTTTGATGGTAATAAATTCGTAAATCAGGCTGCTTCAGCGGGAGCGGCGGCCGCCATTGTATCTGATAACTACGCGATGACTGACATCATGATTCCGGTTATTCGGGTCAAAGATACAACCCGTACATTCGGTTTACTGGGTATGGCTGTCCGTGATCGTTCTAAAGCTCAGGTTGTTGCAATTACTGGCAGTATGGGTAAAACCACGACGAAACAAATGGTTGCGTCTATTTTGTCACGTAAAGGCAAAACGATGGCAACTAAAGGCAATCTGAATAACCATATTGGCGTTCCGATGACTTTACTTAGACTACGCGAAGATTATGACTTTGCTGTAGTTGAGATGGGAGCGAATCATGTGGGTGAAATTGACGAATTAGCTGCATTGACAAAACCCGAAGCAGCAGTGGTTACAACGGTTGCCCCTGCACACCTTGAAGGGTTTGGCAGCATCGAAAATATCGCTGATGCAAAGGGTGAAATATATAAGCACATTAGGGCTGGTGGTACAGCTGTCGTGAATGTCGATTGTGAATTTAAATCACACTGGCGGGAAACGTTAACCGGATTATCTTGTCTGACTTTTTCTGCATCAACGACTGATGCCGATGTGTACGCGACAGATGTAGCGTTAGATAGTGAAGCCAGAGCTTCTTTTACCGTTCATACCTCTGATGAAACTTACTCAGTGCAACTGCCATTACCTGGTAAGCATCATGTCTACAATGCGCTGGCAGCTATTGCCTTGACGTTACCTTTAGGCGTTTCCGGCAAAGAAGTCGCAGCGGGCTTATCCAACATGGAGAATGAAAAAGGTCGGGCAGCTATTGAAACATTGACGCCACAATTAAAGGTTATTGATGACACATATAACGCTAATTCAGCATCAATCATGGCGGCAACCGATATGCTGGCAGAACTACCAGGTCGTCATCTGCTGATTCTGGGAGATATGGGCGAGCTTGGCGATGCGGCAAAAACACTGCATCAACAAGTTGGAGAACATGCTGCAAGACGGAATATTTCGGCAATTTTTGGAGAGGGAAACTTCACTCGATTCACGATTGAAGCAGCAAACGAGATGCTTCAGTCTTTTGACAATAAAAACGAGCAACAAGGTTACGATTACCGACATTTCACGCAACGCAGTGAAATGCTGGATGCCATCATGCACTATATTTCTTCTTCTGATGAACAGGTGACTGTGCTGGTTAAAGGATCACGAAGCGCCCAAATGGAAGGCGTGATTAGCCAATTGAAAGCTCAGATAAGTAGTAATGGAGATCTTTCATGTTAGTTTGGTTAGCTGACTATTTAACACAGTTCTACAGTGGCTTTAATGTCTTTTCATATCTGACATTACGCGCAATCCTGTCTGTACTGACCGCATTAATTCTTTCTCTCTTTTTTGGTCCTCGCCTGATTCGCTTTTTGCAGGATATGCAAATTGGTCAAACAGTCAGAACGGACGGACCGGAAAGTCATTTGTCAAAATCAGGCACGCCGACGATGGGAGGCTTGTTGATTTTGGGTTCTATTATTACCTCGACACTGTTATGGGCGGATCTGACGAATAAATATGTTTGGGTGATGTTATTTGTTATTGCTGCATTCGGTGTACTCGGTTTTGTCGATGATTACCGCAAGGTGATTAGAAAAGATCCGAACGGTTTGATTGCTCGTTGGAAGTACATCTGGCAGTCAGTTATTGCGCTGGCTGTTGCTATTTTCTTGTATTCCACATCGACAGATGCAGCAGAGACATCCTTGCTGGTGCCTTTCTTCAAAAATGTTATGCCACAGCTAGGTTTGTTTTATCTGGTGATCACGTACTTTGCGATTGTTGGAACCAGTAATGGTGTAAACCTGACAGATGGCCTTGATGGTCTGGCCATTGTGCCTACGATTATGGTTGCCGGCGCTTTCTCCATTTTTGCTTATGTAACTGGCAATGTGAATTTCTCTGAGTACCTGAATATTCCTTACTTACCATTGGCTGATGAACTGGTGATTGTCTGTACTGCTATTTGCGGTGCCGGACTGGGTTTCCTCTGGTTTAACACCTATCCGGCGAAAGTCTTTATGGGTGATGTTGGTTCATTATCTCTGGGTGCTGCGCTCGGCACTATTGCTGTATTGGTTCGTCAGGAGATCGTATTAATCATTATGGGTGGGGTTTTCGTGATTGAAACCTTGTCCGTTATTTTGCAAGTCGGTTCATTTAAATTGCGTGGACAACGAATTTTCAGAATGGCACCGATTCACCATCATTATGAACTGAAGGGTTGGCCAGAGCCTCGGGTTATTGTCCGTTTCTGGATTATTTCAGTAGTCCTGGTTCTAATTGGTTTAGCAACATTAAAGATTCGATAGATGCGTTATTTAAGCGAACTGGAAAACAGCTCAGTTGTCATCGTCGGTGCAGGACTGACGGGACTTTCCTGTGCGCGTTTTCTGTCGCGCAATGGCATTGCACCAGTCATTGTCGATTCTCGTGCTAACCCGCCGTCGTCGAGTAAAGCACAGCGGTTGGTGGAAGAATCAGGTTGTGAGTTGGGTAAAAACTGGTTGAAGCCAGTTGCTGATGCTGATGTCGTTATTGTTAGTCCTGGTGTTGCAGCCGGTGTGGTTAAAAAAGCGATGAAACCCGGTGCAGAGTTGATTGGCGACATTGAACTGTTTGCCCGGCTTAACACTAAACCAGTGATTGCCATTACTGGTTCGAACGGAAAATCAACAGTAACGACATTGGTCGGCGAATTACTGAAAGCAGCTGGAATTAAAGCTGCATTAGGCGGAAATATAGGCGTACCGGCGCTTGAGTTGTTGTCAGAAGATGTTGATGTGATTGTGCTGGAACTATCCAGTTTTCAGCTGGAAACGGTGTCATCACTGAAGCCTGTGTCAGCAACAATTTTAAATATCACAGAAGATCATATGGAGCGGTATGACAGTTTTGCAGATTATGTCGCCGCTAAACAACGCATCTATGGTCATGCAGAGTTGATTGTCGTGAACCGTGATGATCAGAATACTTTGCCTGCAATTGACAGAAACTGTGTGCTTCGCTCATTTGGTCATGATGAACCTGAGGAGCAACACGCAGGAATAAAGGATGAAATCCTTTATTTGGGAAAACAATTGGTGTGCCATACCAATGAATTGAATCTGGTCGGCGCTCATAATGCCGATAATGTGTTGGCAGCATTGTTGTTACTGGAGCCGTTTGATATTGAATTATCCGTATTATTGCCTGCTCTACGCGCATTTTCCGGATTACGTCACCGCTGTGAGAAAGTTGCTGATATTGCGGGTGTTACCTGGATTAACGATTCAAAGGCAACTAATCCGGGAGCGACATTGGCTGCAATCAACGGTGTACACCCTCAGCTAACGGGCAACATTATTTTGATTGCAGGCGGTCAGGGTAAAGATGCTGACTTCAGTGAGTTGGGAATTGCGCTGAATGAAAAAACCAAAGAACGAATTTTCTTTGGCGAAGATAAACAGCTACTGGCTGATGCTGTGGCGAGTAGCCATCTTGTTCAGTCAATGGAAGAAGCGGTAGACCTTGCTTCGGCGTTATCCCAACCAGGCGATGTTGTTTTATTGTCTCCAGCTTGTGCAAGTTTTGATCTGTTTGAAAGCTTCGAAGCGAGAGGCGAGGCTTTTGAAAAAGCCGTAAATGGTTTGAAGCAAAATAGCAGTCGTGCCGACGGAGTTGGCGCATGATTAGCAAGATTAAAGCTGGCTATTCGACGTCAGTCGATGCTGTTCGACGGTTGATGTTTGGGGAGTCATCTTATGTGGGATATGACAGACCGCTTCTGATTTCAGTTCTCATCATGTTGATGGTTGGTTATGTCATGGTGGCTTCTGCGTCGATGACAATTGCGGAACGTCTGTATGACAATCCGTATCACATCATTATCCGTCACACGGGTTATCTGGTGATTGGATTGACCGGTGCCGCAATTACGCTGGCGATACCGGCAGAATGGTGGAAACGCTATAACGGCTTTTTGCTGTTGGCAGCATTGCTGTTGTTACTGGTGGTATTGATCATCGGTAAAAAGGTGAATGGTAGTACGCGCTGGATTGTGTTGGGGCCTATCAATATTCAGGCGGCAGAGCCAGCAAAGTTGTTTTTCTTCTCATATTTGGCGGGGTATCTGGTTCGTCGAAGCGAAGAACTAAAAGACAATTTGAAAGGCTTTATAAAGCCATTGGTCGTGTTTTTTGTCGCAGCGTTAATGCTACTGATGCAACCGGATCTTGGCACTGTTGTGGTCATGTTCGTTACAACAGTAAGTTTACTGTTTTTAGCCGGCGCTAAACTTTGGCAGTTTTTTGGGTTCCTGATGACGGGAATCGCGGTGCTTATTACATTGATTGTTGCGGCACCATACAGAATGAGACGAGTGACATCTTTTCTGGACCCATGGGCAGATCCGTTTGGGCAGGGATATCAGTTGACTCAATCGTTGATGGCTTATGGCCGGGGCGACATTCTGGGACAAGGATTGGGTAACAGTGTGCAAAAGCTGGCCTATCTGCCTGAAGCACACACTGATTTTATTTTCGCGGTTATCGGCGAAGAGTTGGGATTAACAGGATTAGTGTTAATCCTTAGTCTGATGGCATTTTTTGTATTGAGAACACTGTTAATTGGTCATCAATGTCTCAAAGATAATCGAATGTATGAAGGGTATTTTGTGTTGGCTATTGGGATCTGGTTTGGATTTCAGGCAGCCGTCAACATAGGAGCCAGTGCGGGAATGATGCCGACTAAAGGGCTGACATTTCCGTTCATTAGTTATGGTGGCAGTAGTTTGATCATTATGGTTGTTACCAGTGCAGTTGTTTTACGAATTGACAGCGAGCGGCGTCTACAATCGCGACAAACGTTACCGGGGAGCAAGTCATGACTTCTAAACGCAAAATTCTGATTATGGCTGGTGGTACTGGCGGCCATATTTTCCCAGGTCTGGCCGTTGCTGACCATATGAAAGAGCAGGGCTGGGATATCAGCTGGCTTGGTACAGAAAACAGAATGGAAGCACGACTGGTTCCTGAGAATGGCTATAAGATTCATTTCATTGATGTGAAGGGTATTCGTGGTAATGGATTAGTGACGTTGCTAAAAGCACCTTTCATGATTCTGAAAAGTATCTGGCAAGCCTGGAAAGTGATTAAACAGGAAAAACCTCAAGTCATCCTTGGAATGGGAGGATTTGCCAGTGGACCGGGTGGTGTTGCTGCCTGGTTAAGCAGAACACCGTTAATTCTACATGAACAAAATGCTGTGGCCGGATTTACGAATCGTATGCTGGCACGCATTGCTGACCGAGTATTGGTTGCATTTCCAAATACGTTGGCAGAAAACAACAGTTCTATTGTCGTTGGTAATCCAGTACGACGTGCGATCGTATCTAAAGATACCAGTTCGGCAGATTCGACAGGTCAGGAGATCGTCGAACAGGATATGGCTAAAAGGATTAGTCAGTGGCAGGAAGCTGAAGAAATGAATGTTAACTCAGCGCTTAAAAACTACCGTTCGATCAATATTCTGGTAGTTGGGGGGAGCCTGGGAGCGAAGGTATTTAATGACGTATTACCTTCATTGTTGGCTGATTTGAATGAAGTCGAACATTGTTCTATTCGCCATCAGACTGGAAAAAACAACGGAGAAGGGGTCAGGCAGCAATATCAACAGGTATTGCCGAACGCTGAAATTCAGGTTGATGAGTTTATAACCGACATGGCTGATGCCTATCAATGGGCTGATCTGGTTATATGCCGTTCTGGTGCGTTGACCGTATCAGAAGTTGCCGCAGCAGGTGTTGCCGCAATTTTTATTCCGTTTCCACATGCTGTTGATGATCATCAGACCAAAAATGCGAACTGGCTGGTGAGTTGCGGAGCTGCAAAAGTCATTCAGCAAGATGAGATTGCAAACGGTGAGCTTAAAGTCACCCTGGATGTTCTGTTATCCGATAAAAGTTGCCTGACATGTATGGGCAAAAAAGCGGCATCTGTCGCGATTACCGATGCAACTGAGAAAGTGTCAGAGATTTGTGCGGCTCTGGCCCGAACCAGTTAGCAGATTAGAGATTGATTAATGAAGATTCCTGAGATGAGACGCGTTTCGCAAATTCACTTTGTTGGCATAGGTGGTGCCGGCATGGGTGGAATTGCAGAAGTCTTATTAAATGAAGGCTATAAAATTACCGGTTCTGATATTCAGCAGAGCGGTATGGTCGCACGGTTAAAGCGCCTGGGGGCGCATATAGAAATTGGTCATCGGGCTGACAATATTACCAACGCCAGTGTTGTCGTTGTGTCCAGCGCGGTGGATGAGTCAAATGTTGAACTAATCGCTGCACGAGAACAGCGAGTACCAGTTGTTCAACGAGCAGAAATGCTGGCTGAGTTAATGCGTTTTCGTTATGGCATTGCCGTAGCGGGTACGCACGGTAAAACAACAACAACCAGTTTAATCGCATCTGTTTTTGCTGAAGCGAAGCAAGATCCAACATTCGTGATTGGTGGCCTGTTAAATAGTGCTGGCTGTAATGCTCGATTAGGCAGTGGCAAATATTTAATTGCCGAAGCGGATGAAAGTGATGCGTCGTTTTTGCATTTGCAGCCGATGGTTTCTGTGATCACAAATATCGAACCTGATCACATGGAAACCTATGAAGGCGACTTCAATAACATGAAAGCGGCTTATATCGATTTTGTTCATAATTTGCCGTTTTACGGATTGCTGGTGGCTTGCGCTGATGAGCCTGTTGTTCAGGAGATCATTGAAGAAACACGTCGAAAATTTGTGACGTATGGCTACGGTGCCAGTGCCGACTATCGGATTGTGGATTACAAACAGTCATCAGGTAAGAGTCAGTTTGGTATTAAAAATCCCGCTGGCGATGTTATTGATATCAACCTGAATTTACCGGGAAAACATAATGCATTGAATGCGACGGCTGCGTTTGCTGTGGCGATGGAAGAAGGACTGGACGTTGAGTCTGTGAACAGTGCTCTACGTAAGTTTGAAGGCATCGGACGTCGTTTTCAGGATCATGGTGTATTTGATATTGATGCAGAAAGAGAGACTGAAACGTCGCGTAATGTGATGTTGATTGATGACTATGGTCATCACCCGAAAGAAGTTGATGTGACCTTTGAAGCCATTCGAAATGGTTGGCCAGAGAAACGTCTGGTGACGGTTTTCCAACCACACCGCTATTCTCGCACGCGTGATTTATACGAAGACTTCGTCACTGTGTTATCTCGTACTGATGTGCTGTTGATGCTTGATGTGTATCCAGCAGGCGAGCAGTCGATTGCAGGCGCTGATGCACGTAGTTTATGTCGTTCCATTCGAAGCAGAGGCCATGTTGATCCAATATTTATCGCATCATTGAATGAATTACCTGCGGTATTAAATGATGTATTGCAGGACGGCGATTTATTACTGACTCAAGGCGCTGGAAATATTGGTGCCATGGCGAAGTATCTGGTGGACAACAAGCTAAATATGGATGCAGTTAAAGAACGATTGGAGAGTCAGGTATGAATGCGCAGGCGTTAGGTAAAGTCGCCGTTTTGCTGGGTGGTAACTCAGCAGAACGAGAAATCTCGTTGTTATCCGGTCATGCCATTCTCAATGCGTTGTTGCAACAAGGTGTAAATGCCGTTGCTTTTGATCCAAAAGAAGAATCTTTGGCGACGTTAACCTCACAAGGTTTTGATCGGGTGTTTATCGCGTTACATGGTCGAGGCGGTGAAGATGGCACGGTTCAGGGCGCGCTGGAATTCATGGGAATTCCATACACCGGAAGCCGTGTTCAGGGAGCTGCTTTAGCGATGGATAAAGCGCGCACCAAATATATTTTTGATGCCATTGGTCTGCCAACGTCGCCGTATGTAGTGGTGTGTCGTGATGAATTCGAAACAATTAATGCAGCTGCAATTCTGAAAAAGTTTGATGGAGCCGTCATTGTTAAACCGGTTAATGAAGGCTCAAGCATTGGCATGTCAAAAGCAGAGTCGGCTGAGCAATTAGTGTTAGCATTGAAAACAGCTTTTGAGTATGACAATGAGGTTGTTGTAGAGCGCTGGATCACTGGACGTGAGTTTACTGTTGCAGTGTTAGGTGATGAGGCATTACCCGTCGTTGAGATGAAAACACCTCGTTCGTTTTACGACTATGAAGCAAAGTATAAAACCAGCTCAACGCAATATTATTGTCCATGTGACATCAGTGAATCGTTGTCCAAACGAATGCAGGAAACAGCACTCAAGGCTTTTAAAGCTGTAGGTGCTTTTGGCTGGGGTCGCGTTGATATCATGACTGACGAGCAGGAAAACCTTTATTTGCTAGAGGTCAATACCGTGCCTGGTATGACAGAAAAGTCTCTGGTACCAATGGCTGCGAAAGCAACTGGTTTGAGTTTCGAACAGCTGGTTATGAAAATTATTGAGAGCACTTTGTAATGAGTATGAAGTGGCTGTCCATTGTTGAAGCGATATTCGAGCGGACAAAACGTAAGGATATTGAGGTGGACTGGCCCTGGCTTGGCGGCTTTTTATTCTTCTGTTGCGTGACAGGAACAATGATTTATTCCGCCAGTCAACTCACTGATTGGGCAGAGAATGCTGAACGAGTGCCGATCACAACTGCATTGATTAGTGGTAATGAGCAATTTGTTGATGCTGATGATGTTAAACGTGCAATCTTTGCGACTAGCCCAGGCAGTTTTTTTACGGTAGATGTCGATAACATTCAACAACGCGTAAAAACCTTGCCATGGGTATATGAGGTGAGTGTACGCAAACAGTGGCCTGACATCCTGAAAATACATATTCAGGAGCAGCAACCGATAGCATTTTGGAACAATGAACAATTGTTGAATGTTCACGGTGACGTGTTTACCGCGCCATTGGCAAAGGTAAAACAACCATTGCCTGAGCTTCACGGGCCAGAAGGCAGTGAAGCTGACGCCTTAAAAGGGTTTAACGACCTGAATGATTTATTGATGTTTTCTGACATGAAAATTACACAACTGGCATTGTCTGAACGTTTTGCGTGGCAGTTAAAGTTAGAAAACGGTATCAGACTTGATATTGGTCGCGAAGATAAAGTGAAGCGAGTTCAACAGTTTATATATATGTACTCCACGATTTCTTCGTATAAGCAAGAACAAATTGATTATGTTGATTTGCGGTATGACACAGGCCTTGCTGTGGCATGGAAATCAGAAGGTAAAGAGCAAAAGAGTTAGTGATGTCTAAGTCAACTGAAAGAAATCTGATTGTCGGATTAGATATCGGCACTTCAATGGTTAAAGTTGTCGTGGGTGAAATTACCCCAGATGACAAACTGAGTATTGTTGGTGTTGCGAACCATGCAGCAAAAGGAATGGATAAAGGCGGTGTTAATGATCTGAACATGGTCATTCAATCGGTGCAGAGTGCGATTAATGAAGCTGAATTGATGGCTGATTGCAGAATTTCATCGGTCTATCTGGCTATTTCAGGTAAGCACATCAATTGCCAGAATGAAAGCGGCATGGTTGCTATCAATGATTCTGAAGTACTACCTGACGATGTTGATAGTGTCATTCATGCGGCCAAATCCGTGCCGATATCTGCTGAACGTCGCATGTTACATGTGATGCCGCAGGAATTTTCGGTCGATATGCAGGAAGGTATAAAAAGCCCTGTTGGGATGTCTGGTGTGAGAATGGAAGCGAAGGTTCACATCATTACCTGTTCAAACGATATGGCAAAAAATATTGTTAAGTGTATAGAACGCGGTGGCTTGCATGCCGATCAGCTCATATTTTCTGCGTTGGCTTCCAGTTTTGCTGTATTGACAGAGGATGAAAAAGAACTGGGAGTCTGTGTTGTCGATATCGGTGGCGGGACAGTTGATATCGCTATCTATACCAATGGGGCATTGCGTCACAGCGCCGTGATTCCAGTAGCTGGTAATCAGGTTACTAATGATATCGCCAAGATATTCCGGACGCCGATTGGTTATGCCGAAGATATTAAAGTGAATTATGCCTGTGCTATGCGACATCTTGCTAGTACAGAAGACAATATCGAAGTGCCAAGTGTTGGTGGCAGACCGGCACGTTCAATGTCTCGCCATACGCTTTCAGAAGTTGTGGAGCCAAGATACCAGGAAATTTTTGAACTGGTGCTGGATGAAATTCGTCGCAGCGGATTGGAAGAGCAAATAGCTGCGGGAGTTGTTCTAACTGGTGGTACAGCGAAGATGGAAGGTGCAGCTGAATTTGCTGAGGATATTTTCCAAATGCCTGTGCGTCTCGGTAGCCCGTTGAGTGTGACCGGTTTAACTGAATACGTTAATGACCCAACTTATGCAACCGCAGTTGGTTTGCTGTTGTATGGAAAAGAGTCTTTGACGACTCATCATTATGAACAACGCAGTAATGATGGTGTTAGTGGAATTTTTAAACGAATTTCGAGTTGGTTTAAAGGTGAATTCTAAATTCGTCTAAAAGATAGGCAGTTTTATGCCAGAAATACGCAAATAGCTATAAAAAGTAATTTTTTCAATGTTTATAAAACGTTAGTATTACACACATTTCGCTGAAGGATTGTGTTTCATCGGCATAGTCCAGAAATAGCGAACAAATATTATTCGGAGAGAGATAGATGTTTGAGTTGATGGAAGAGCACAGCGAACAGGCTGTCATAAAAGTAATTGGTGTTGGCGGCGGCGGCGGTAACGCTGTTGAACACATGGTTCAGCAAACAATTGAAGGCGTTGAATTTGTTGCAGCAAATACCGATGCGCAGGCGTTAAGAAATTCTTCTGCACGTTCAACGTTACAACTGGGTACGGGTGTCACTAAAGGTTTAGGTGCCGGTGCCAATCCAGAGATTGGTCGTCAGTCAGCTGAAGAAGATCGCGAGACAATCAAAGAAACACTTGAAGGCGCTGATATGGTATTTATCGCTGCCGGTATGGGTGGTGGTACAGGTACTGGTGCTGCACCAGTTGTCGCACAGGTAGCAAAAGAACTGGGAATTCTAACGGTCGCTGTTGTTACAAAGCCGTTTCCTTTTGAAGGAAAGAAACGAATGGGCTTTGCAGATTCAGGTATTGAGGAACTTTCTAGCAATGTTGACTCTCTAATCACTATCCCGAACGACAAATTATTAAAAGTTCTGGGTAAAGGAACCAGTCTGTTAGACGCATTTAAAGCAGCAAACAATGTATTGTTAGGTGCGGTTCAGGGGATTGCAGAGCTGATTACTCGCCCTGGTCTGATTAACGTTGACTTCGCTGATGTAAGAACAGTCATGCAGGAAATGGGCACGGCGATGATGGGAACAGGCACAGCGTCTGGCTCTGATCGCGCAGAAGAAGCGGCTAATGAAGCTATTTCAAGCCCATTACTTGAAGATATCGACTTATCAGGTGCTAAAGGTATTTTGGTTAATATTACCGCGGGCCTTGATATTAGCATTGAAGAATTTGAAACCGTGGGTAATGCAGTAAAAGCATTCGCATCTGAGAATGCTACGGTTGTTGTTGGTGCGGTTATTGACCCTGAAATGAGTGATGAACTTCGCGTAACGGTTGTTGCTACAGGTATCGGTGGTGAAAGAAAGCCTGATATTTCGTTAGTAAACAATGCAGCGCCAGTCAAACCTCAGGTCACAGCACCTGTTTATAATTCAAGTGCTGCACTTGATATGTCGGCTGTAAATAACGTTGTTACAACACCTGAAACAACCGTTGCTCATCAGTCAGCTGCTCAAGTGTCTCAGGAACAGGAAAAAGAAACTTACTTTGATATTCCTGCGTTTTTGAGAAAACAAGCCGATTAAGTTAACCAGCTGGTCAACAAATTGGCAAATATAGAACAGATGTGGTATAGTCTGCCGCCATTTCGGTGGCCATGTATCGGTTTTCGTTGATTTTTAGTGAATGAGCCTATGATTAGACAACGCACAATTAGTCAACCTGTTACTGCAACAGGTATTGGATTACATAAAGGTGAGAAGGTCACACTAGCTCTCCGGCCTGCGCCTGAAAATACCGGAATTATTTTTCGGCGGGTTGATCTTGAACCTGTAGTGGAATTCAAAGCAAGACCAGATCTTGTTGGCGATACTCAGATGTGCACTTGTCTTATCAATGAAGATAATGTTCGTCTTTCAACAACGGAGCATCTGGTAGCGGCAATAGCTGGTCTTGGCATTGATAATATCGTTATTGATGTTGATGCAGCAGAAATTCCAATTATGGATGGTAGCTCCAGTGCTTTTATTTATCTGTTACAGAAAGCGGGTATTGAAGAGCAAAACGTTGCTAAGAAGTTCATTCGTGTTAAGTCGCCTGTTCGTGTAGAAGATGGTGATAAGTGGGCAGAATTAGTGCCGCATGATGGATTTAAAATTGATTTCACCATCGATTTTTCTCATCCGGCAATTGCTGCGACAAAGCAACGAATTGAAATGGATATTACACCGGCATCATTTACGAAAGAGATCAGCCGAGCCAGAACGTTTGGTTTCATGCGTGATATAGAAGTATTACACGCGAATAATCTGGCTTTAGGTGCGAGCATGGAGAACGCCGTTGCTCTTGACGAATTTAAAGTGTTGAACCCGGAAGGTTTACGCTACGATGATGAATTCGTTAAGCACAAGATTCTTGATGCTGTCGGTGACTTATACATGGCAGGTCATACTATTCTAGGTTGTCTGAATGCGTATAAATCAGGCCATGATTTGAATAACAAGGTTCTTGTTGCCTTGCTTGAAAATCAGGATGCGTGGGAATACGTTACATTTGATGATAAAGAAGCCGAAAAGGCAGGTATAACAGCACCAGAATTCGCCTGGTAGGATTGTTATAACATCTGTTTAAAGAAAAGCAGCTCTAGGGCTGCTTTTTTTGTATCCGGTTGGCGAGCCTGTTCAGACTTTCTTTGAGTTTTCCAGAGGCCAGTTCAGCTGTTAATTTGAGAGATTCAGCGGTTTCTTCACTGACAGAAGGGCGAGTTGAACCCTGTTTAACCTGAGTCTGACTAATTTTCATGTTATTTGTCGGGGAATGCTTTACAGGTGTTATCGTTATTTTAATTCCTGCAAGATCCGGGAATGCATGCTGACGAAATGTTTCTATCAATGATTGCTGCAAAAAATTGAGCCGCATTGCAATTGTTGAAGAAGAAGTCTCAATAAATAGCGTTCCCTGCCGATAGTTGCTAATAAAGCAATTTTGCGCGATAGTAACGCTCGTGGCACCTTCCAGAAGTGTTTTTAACTGATGTGAATGTTGGTTGAAATCGACAACTTTTTTGATTTGACCCTGGCTTTTTCCCAGCAGGTTATTCAGCGATTGAGGTGCTTTTCTTTTGGACACAAAGTTTGAACCACGCAACAGATTATGAGCCTAACGGTAATATATAGAGGAAAGAAAGTAAAATACCGAGCCAGGATCGCTAAATGGCAATGGATCAGTGCTTTCTTTATAGCATTTATACTGGCTGTTGTAGGCTATAAAAACTACCGCACAATGACATTAGAACGTGTCATTTTCAAAGAACGTATCGCAAATTCTCAAAGCGATTACGCCAGTCAAAAAGAACAACTTACCCTTCTAAAAAAACATACCGAGCGTCGCTTGTTGGCGTTTCAGTCAAAACTGGGTGAACTGCAAGGTCATGTGAATCGTCTGGAAGCATTCGGCGATAAACTTGCTCAGGTTGCAAATGTCCCGAATGAAGCCTTTGCGTTTGAAGAACTCCCGGCAATTGGCGGGCTTGATGCGTCTGTTGATAACGCAAGTGTGAATACACGAGAATTGCTCAATGAAATCACTGAAATGATTGCAGTGATGCATAATCAGGAGCAAAAAATGGAGATCCTCGAATCAATTCTGATTAGTAATTATATTGAAGATGATTCGTCGTTGTCTGGTAGACCTGTTAATGCAGGCTGGTTATCGTCTTATTTTGGTATTCGCAAAGATCCGTTCACTGGTTTACCTGCTGAGCATCTTGGGATAGATTTTGCCGGCGAAGAAGGCTCTGATGTCATTGCGACTGGTGCTGGTGTTATTACCTGGTCGGGTGAGCGATATGGGTATGGGAATTTAATTGAAATCGATCATGGTGGTAAGTTAAAAACCCGCTATGGTCATAATAAAGAACTGCTGGTGAAAGTTGGCGATGTTGTGACAAAAGGTCAGACTATTGCAAAAATGGGTAGCTCAGGCCGTTCAACTGGTCCTCATGTTCATTATGAAGTATTGAAAAGTGGCAAGCAGGTTGACCCGGCTAAATACGTATATCGCAAATAATCAGATTAATCCCTGAGATTTGCGTGTTCTGATGATAATGGTAAATTTCCTGTCTATTTGATTGTTTCCCGGTAAATATTTTTGTCCATTGGTACATTTTTGCCGTGTAGTGAGCAAAATACCAGGTTACAATCACTCGCCAAAATTTGAATTACCGCAAATCAGACCCCATGTATTTCTCTGTCGTGGGAATTTCCTGTGTAGATTTTGTATGCGATTAACGTGATGAGCGAAACGTTATTTAATCGTTGTGTAGACAGGCCATGTACAGAGCGAATTAGCGTTAAGTTCTGAACGAATTGTCTTTGTGCGCTGTTCAGGTGAAATTTTTGCACTACAAGTCAGTACCTTCAATGCAATAACGTAAAAATGAAAGTGTTGGTAACTGAGCTGTGTAGTGAACCAGATTAAAAATTTGTAGTAAAACGGACAAATCATGATAGTGAAACTTCTTACCAAGATAATTGGTAGCCGAAACGATAGAAAAATTAAAAAGATAAAGAAAGTTGTAGCTAAAATAAATGAACTTGATAATAGTTATCAGGCCTTGTCTGATGACGATCTGAAAGCTAAAACAGCTGACTTTAAGAAGCGTCTTGAGGCTGGAAGTTCACTGGATGATATTCTGGTTGAAGCATTTGCTACAGTTCGTGAAGCAAGTCGCCGTGTTTTTGCTATGCGTCATTTTGATGTGCAGATGATTGGCGGTATGGTTCTTCATGAAGGTCGAATCGCAGAGATGAGAACTGGTGAAGGTAAAACGCTGACGGCAACGTTGACTGCTTACCTGAATGGCCTGACCGGTAAAGGCGTACACGTCATCACGGTGAATGACTACCTGGCAATGCGTGATGCAGAGACCAATCGTCCGTTGTTTGAATATCTTGGTTTGACTGTTGGCTGTAACGTACCTGGCATGTCTCCTGATGCTAAGCGCCAGGCTTACAGCTGCGATATTACATACGGCACAAATAACGAATTTGGTTTCGATTATCTTCGTGACAATATGGCGTTTTCCCCTGAAGAGCGTGTTCAGCGTCCACTTCATTACGCGATTGTGGATGAAGTTGATTCAATCCTTATTGACGAAGCGAGAACTCCTCTTATTATTTCTGGCGCTGCTGATGACAGCTCAGAGCTTTATACCCGCATTAATACCATCATTCCAGAACTTGAACGTCAGGCAAAAGAAGACGAAGAAGGTGAAATGGGAGATGGTCACTTCACTTTAGATGAAAAATCTAAGCAAGTATTCCTGACTGAACGTGGTCAGATTTTCGTTGAAGAATTGCTGCGTAATAACGGTATTTTACAAAACGAAGATTCGCTATATTCTGCATCAAACATTCCACTGTTACATCATGTTTATGCTGGTTTAAGAGCGCATAATCTATTCCAGAAAGACGTTGATTACATCGTAAAAGATGGTGATGTTGTTATCGTTGACGAGCACACTGGTCGTACTATGGAAGGACGTCGTTGGTCTGAAGGTTTACATCAGGCTGTTGAAGCTAAAGAAGGCGTTCAGATCCAAAACGAAAATCAGACACTGGCTTCCATTACTTTCCAGAATTACTTCCGTATCTATGAAAAGCTTGCTGGTATGACTGGTACTGCTGACACCGAAGCGTTTGAATTCCAGCAAATCTACGGATTGGATACTGTGGTCATCCCAACTAATCGTCCGATGGTTCGTGATGATCGTGCTGATTTGATTTATCTGACAGCTGAAGAAAAGTACGAAGCGATTATTGAGAACATCAGAGAGTGTCAGGAACGCAAGCAGCCTGTGCTGGTTGGTACGGTTTCGATCGAAGTTTCTGAATATCTTGCTCGTTTGCTAAAGAAAGAAAAAATTAAGCACAACGTGCTAAATGCTAAATTCCACCAGCAAGAAGCTTCAATTGTTGCGGATGCCGGTTTACCTGGTGCAGTAACCATTGCAACGAATATGGCTGGCCGTGGTACAGATATCGTATTAGGCGGTAACTGGCAGTCTGAAATTGACAAGTTAGACAATCCTGACGAACAGCAGATTGAAGCGATTAAAGCTGACTGGAAAGTACGTCATGATGAAGTTATCAAGGCGGGTGGCTTGTTCATCATTGGTACTGAACGTCATGAATCTCGTCGTATCGATAATCAGTTGCGTGGTCGTTCTGGTCGTCAGGGTGATCCGGGTGTTTCTCGTTTCTACTTGTCGATGGAAGATGCTTTGATGCGTATCTTTGCTTCTGATCGTGTATCTAACATGATGAGAAAGCTGGGTATGGAACGAGGCGAAGCCATTGAACACCCATGGGTAACTAAAGCCATTGAAAATGCACAGCGTAAAGTAGAAGCGCGTAACTTTGATATTCGTAAACAGTTACTTGAATATGATGATGTGGCCAACGATCAGCGTAAGGTGATCTACGAACAGCGTAATGAATTGTTAGATGAAGGTGATATTAAAGATACGGTGTCTGCAATTCGTCATGATGTTGTCAATGGAGTCATTGATCAATATATTCCGCCTGAGTCACTGGACGAAATGTGGGATATCCCGGCATTGGAAGAACGTTTGAAAAACGATTTCAATACGGATGTGCCTGTTCAGAAATGGCTTGATGACGATGATAAATTGTACGAAGAAAAGATTCGTGAACGTATTCTTGAATTGATGGAAACTCAGTACACCGAGAAAGAAGAAATGGTTGGTGAACAGGTTATACGTCAGTTTGAAAAAGCGATTATGTTGCAGAGCCTTGATCAGCACTGGAAAGAGCATCTGGCGGCAATGGATCATTTACGTCAAGGGATTCACCTGCGTGGTTACGCCCAGAAAAATCCTAAACAGGAATATAAGCGTGAGTCTTTTGAATTGTTCAGCAATATGCTTGAAGAATTAAAGACAGACGTAATTGGTATTCTGAGTAAAGTTCAGGTCAGAGCTGAAGAAGACGTCGAAGCGGTTGAAGAACAGCGCCGTCGTACAGGTGAAGTTCCTCATCAGTATCAGCATGAAGAAACGCAGCAAATTGGCGAGCATTCAGCAAATGCAACTGAGCAAAGTGTTGTTCGTGATGGGCCTAAGATTGGTCGTAATGATCCATGTCACTGCGGTTCAGGTAAAAAATACAAACATTGTCACGGTAAATTGAGCTGATAATTGTTTTGAATTAGAAAAAGGGCGGATTATCCGCCCTTTTTTGTGGGTGTATTTTGGGAGAGTTAAATGAAACAAGTACATGTAGCCGTTGGAGTGATCATCCGTGGAGATGAAATTTTCATTGCGAAGCGTGGTGAAACAGGTCATCAGGCTGGTAAGTGGGAATTCCCCGGTGGAAAAGTCGAATCAGGCGAGACGACTGAGCTGGCATTGGCGCGTGAATTAAAAGAAGAGATTGGAATACATGTAACGGCGTGTCAGCCTTTTATGGAAATCAGGCATGAGTACCCTGATAAGCATGTTTTTTTAGATATCTGGACAGTTACTGCCTTTACCGGTACTCCTCATGGCGCAGAAGGGCAACCGTGTCATTGGGTAAAAACGTCGGAGTTATCAAACTATGAGTTTCCTGAGGCGAATATCGCGATCATCAATGCATTGCAGTCCTCAAACTAACATTAGTCTGACGTTTAAGCGGTATTAGTATGTTTTTTGTTGAATAGTTGAAAATCATCAAGGATGATAGCCGGGTTTTCATAAAATCTATTTACAATATGATCGATAACCTAAATAAACTTCAACAATTGCTGGATGGCTTCACGCGTAAGCTGGCGTCTGTTATTGCATGGTCAACATTAGGCATGGTGTTGATCACTGCGCTTATTATTATTTTGCGTGAAACATTCCGAGTCGGCTGGATCGCAATGCAGGAATCCGTGATCTATCTTCATGCTGCTGTATTCATGTTGGGCTCCGCGTATACCTTACAGCAGGATGAGCATGTTCGGGTCGATGTTTTCTACCGTAAGTTCAGCAAAAAAGGTAAAGCACTGGCTAATTTATTCGGTACATTATTCTTTCTGCTGCCGGTTGCTATTTATATCTTTGTTACCGGCTTTGGTTATGTCGCATCATCCTGGCAGATCCTGGAAGCATCTCAGGAATCTGGAGGCATTCCCGCTGTATTTATACTCAAGTCACTTATTCTTGCCTTTTCAACCCTGATGATCATGCAGGGAGTCGCGCAGATTATTAAATATGGATTAGTATTACTGACAAAACAGGAGCCAGAATCATGATGGAACTGATGCCTCTGTTTATGTTTTTATTTGTTTGTCTCGGATTATTTATCGGTTATCCGGTTGCTTTTTCACTCGGTGGTACGGCACTTCTGTTTTCCTTGCTGGGTAGTTTGGCAGGTGTCTTCGATAATTCATTCCTCTATGCACTGCCTGCAAGAATCTACGGCATTATGAATAACCAGATTTTGGTATCGGTGCCTTTGTTTGTTTTTATGGGGCTGGTACTCGAAAAATCTAAAATCTCTGAGTCATTATTAACATCAATGGCTGCAGCATTTGGCCGTTCAAAAAGTGGTATTGGATTATCTGTCATTTTGGTTGGTATGTTGCTCGCGGCAAGCACAGGAATTGTTGGTGCGACGGTCGTCACAATGGGGCTGATATCTTTGCCTGTCATGCTTAACCGAGGTTATTCTCCTGCGCTGTCCAGTGGCATCATTACTGCGACAGGAACACTGGGCCAGATTATTCCCCCTTCTATTGCCCTGGTATTGTTAGGCGATGTATTGTCCAGTGCTTATCAGAAATCTCAGCTTGATCAGGGTATTTTTTCTCCCGAGACCATATCGGTTGGCGATTTATTTGCCGGAGCTATCGTGCCAGGCATGCTGTTAGTGTTGCTTTACGGCGTTTATACCTTTGCGGCGACCAGCTTGTCTTCTTCTAAAAATGTCGGCGAGCCTTTACAAGAAGAGGAAAACAGTGAGTCATTATTGGCGGGACTGGTGCCACCATTAATGTTAATTGCTATTGTGTTGGGTTCTATTCTTCTTGGGTTTGCAACACCGACAGAGGCCGCAGGAGCCGGTGGTGCTGGCGCATTAATTCTTGCAGCGATAAAAAAGCGATTATCAACATCAGTGCTGTTTGATATCTCACTGGGAACATTGAAAGTATCTTCAATGATCTTCGCAATCCTGATTGGAGCTTCAATTTTTTCTCTGGTATTTCGGGGTTTTGGCGGAGAAGAAATGGTGAATAGCGTTTTTGAATCATTACCTGGCGGTATGTTAGGTGCGACGATTCTTGTGATGCTTGTAGTATTTTTGCTGGGCTTTATTCTGGATTTTATAGAAATTACGTTCGTGGTGGTGCCAATTGTAGCTCCGGCATTGTTTTCTATGGGGGTTGATCCGGTGTGGCTTGGTATTCTTCTGGCTATTAATCTTCAAACTTCCTTTTTAACTCCTCCCTTTGGTTTCGCATTGTTTTATTTGAGAGGTGTTGCACCACCATCTGTTAAAACAACCGATATTTACAAAGGAGTTATTCCGTTTGTGGTTATTCAGTTGCTTCTTATGGCTATGTTGTTTATTTGGCCGGATATAGCGACCTGGTTACCTGATACTATTCAATAAGTTATTTTTTCTGAGGCAAAGCTAATCATGATTAAAAGAATTTTGCTCGTTTTATCTGTATTCATGCTTGTTAGTTGTGGTGGAGATCAGCAAACAGCAGGTAAGCATTCGTCTGAAGACACTCAGCTATATAAATGGCGTCTGGTAACCAGCTGGCCAAAGAACTTCCCGGGTCTTGGCCGTGCGCCTGAAAAGTTTGCAGATCTGGTCGGGAAGATGAGTAATGGACGACTGACCGTTAAAGTTTACGGTGCGGGTGAGTTGGTTCCTGGTTTTGATGTCTTTGAAACCGTATCAAAAGGTGAAGTCGCTGAACTGGGCCACAGTGCAGCCTATTACTGGAAAGGTAAAATTCCGGCGGCGCAGATTTTTGGTGCGATGCCATTTGGTATGAACGTCATAGAGATGAATGCGTGGTTACATTATGGCGGTGGCATTGAATTGTGGCGAGAGTTGTATGCACCTTTTGGTATAGAGCCGATGGCCGGCGGTAACACTGGCGTACAGTTTGCGGGTTGGTTTAAAAAAGAAATTAACACGCCAGATGATTTAAAGGGCCTGAAAATGCGAATTCCTGGTCTGGCCGGGGAAGTCTTAAGAAAGATGGGGGGATTACCCGTCGCATTAACTGGGGGCGAGATCTTTACGTCGCTTCAGAGCGGCGCAATAGACGCGACAGAATGGGTCGGTCCATACAATGACTTGTCGTTTGGCTTACATAAAGCGGCTGAATACTACTACTATTCAGGGTGGCATGAGCCAAGTACGACAGCAGAGTTTCTGGTTAATCAAGAGGCGATGAATACATTGCCGGAAGATCTACAAACGATTATTCGCGTTGCTGCTAAAGCGGTAAATCAGGACTTGCTGGATGAATATACGGCCAGAAATCATGTAGCTTTAAATAAACTTCTTGATGAACACAAAGTTGAATTACGTAAATTCTCACCGGAAATCATGGCACAACTTAAATCGACAACCGCCGATGTAGTTAAAGATATGGTAGCCAGCGATGAGCAGTTTGCACGCGTCTGGAAGTCATATAGTGAGTTTATGGCGTCTATCCAGCGCTATCATGAATTAAGTGAAAAAGAGTATTACATCAATCGTGATGGTCGTTAATCATCATAATTGACAGATGGAACCCAGTGTTCAGATTTGTTTAGTGAACGATTCGCTATAAACTGCGCACGATTTTGAAAACTATTTAACTGGAATGAGCAATGGTAATTAAGCCTAAAATTCGCGGATTTATTTGTACAAGTGCACATCCTGCGGGCTGTGCAGCTAATGTTGCTGAGCAGATTGCGTATGTAAAATCTCAGGGTGAGATTAGTAATGGTCCGAAAAATGTTTTAGTCATCGGTAGTTCGACAGGTTATGGTCTTGCATCCCGGATCACAGCGGCATTTGGTTGTGGCGCGAAAACCTTAGGTATTTTCTTCGAAAAGCCAGGCACAGAAAGAAAGCCTGGAACAGCTGGCTGGTATAACAGTGCGGCATTCCAACAAGCAGCAGATGAAGCAGGTTTGTGGGCCAAAAACATTAACGGTGATGCGTTCTCGAATGAGATTAAAGAGAAAACGCTGGATATCATTAAAAATGAAATGGGCAAAATTGACCTGATCATCTATTCTTTAGCTGCACCAAGACGTCAACACCCTGATACTGGAGAGCTGCACAGCTCGGTACTTAAACCAGTTGGTCAGGCTCATACGATCAGAAACCTGAATACGAATACTCGCGTTATCGAAGACGTTACTGTTGAACCTGCATCGGATGAAGAAATTCAGAATACGATCGCGGTTATGGGAGGCGATGACTGGGAGCGTTGGCTAACTGCACTAAGCGATGCTGATCTACTCGCTGACAACGTACAAACAACTGCTTATACCTATATCGGTAAGAAGTTAACGTGGCCGCTATACGGTAAAGCGACTATTGGTAAAGCAAAGGAAGATTTGGACAGAGCCGCAGCGGCCATTACTGAACGTTTGTCTGGATTACAAGGGAAAGCCTACGTAAGTTCATTGAAAGCGCTGGTAACTCAGGCTAGCTCTGCGATCCCTATGATGCCGCTTTATATCTCTATTTTATACAAAGTGATGAAGGAAGCTGGTACGCACGAAGGTTGCATAGAACAAATTTATGGTCTATTTAATTTAGGATTGTACGGAGCAGCTGAACATCGTCCGTTAGATGACGCAGGTCGTCTCAGAATGGATGGTAAAGAGCTTCAGGATAATGTTCAGGATGAAATTGAAAAAATTATTAATGCCGTTGAAACAGATACATTAGATGAACTAACTGATTATGCTGGTTATCATGATGCATTTTTGAAACTTTTTGGATTTGGTTTTGACTCAGTTGATTATCAGGAAGATGTTAATCCTGACGTAACGATTAATCATCTCGTTCAGTGAGATATAGATGTAAATTATTTGTTTTAAAAATTACGTTAAGGTCATTGGCTAAAAGCTTCTTGTTAATTTTATCGTGATGAAACAGTAAATTTCTGATGGAAGAGGGTTATCGAAAGAAACCCTCTTTTGTTTTATCTGGATTCATTAATTAACTGTTTGTTTTTATATAAGGTTCAATAGCATTGTTTTGTCCCTGAAGTACTACGTTAACTATGCCGCTATTACGATTTGTTGGTTAATTTTTCATGGTAAGAAGGGGGGCATTAATGCTAGAATTCGGCGCAAATTTTTGGGTGTATCTGATATTAATCCGATTAACAGATTATTTAAATTGAGCATGACTGCTTCAATCCGCTAATCAGATTAATATTCTAATGATTGTCGTCTGAGACTGTTGTTCTGCGGAGTCTGACAATATCGTCTGTTACGTTCTGATCTCTTTTTGATTTGTGGGTCATTAATCGTATTTCAAGTACCTGAGCAAAGGTTATTTTGAAATACGTCTGATGGAATACTCAAAAAGTTTCGGTCAGATGCATTCGACAAAAATTGAACAAGTTCTATTTTTCCCTTTAAAGTTAGTGCAATTGCGTATGATTAATATAAAGAAAGGCTTGGATGTACCAATTCAGGGTGCTCCACAGCAGGTCATTCATGATGCGCCTGTTATTAAAACGGTAGCAACATTGGGTGAAGAGTATATTGGTATGCGGCCTACTATGCATGTTCGCGTTGGCGACCGTGTTCTTAAAGGCCAGGTTCTTTTCGAGGACAAAAAGAACCAAGGTGTTAAATATACGTCTTTCGCTTCAGGTGTTGTTAAAGAGATTAACCGTGGTGCAAAGCGTGTTCTACAATCTGTGGTCGTCGAAATCGACGGCGATGAGAGTGTAAAATTCGCCGCCTACCAGCCGTCTGAAATTGCTGGTCTTGAGCGCGACAAAGTTGTAGAAAACCTGGTTGAGTCAGGTCTTTGGACAGCTATTCGTACTCGTCCTTTCAGCAAAGCTCCAGCGGTTGACAGCGAACCTAATTCAATTTTTGTTACCGCTATAGATACCAACCCTCTGGCTGCAGATCCGGCACTAATCATTGCTGAAAAAGCCAATGAATTTAAGCTGGGTCTTGAAGTACTGACCAGATTAACCAAAGGTAAAGTATTTCTTTGTAAAAAAGCGGGTGATGACATTCCGGGTGCAGACATTGCAAATGTTGAAGCACACGAGTTTGGTGGTCTTCATCCAGCTGGTTTGCCAGGTACTCACATTCACTTCCTTGATCCTGTTGGCCGTTCAAAAACGGTTTGGCATATCAACTACCAGGACGTTATCGCTGTCGGTTTGCTATTCACTACAGGTGAATTAAACACTGATCGTGTAATTTCTCTTGCAGGTCCGGTCGTTAAAAACCCTCGTTTAGTTCGTGCGCGTCTGGGCGCAAGTTTTGCAGACATCACTGCGGGTGAACTCGAAGGTTCTGACAATCGTGTGATTTCAGGTTCTGTTCTGTCTGGTAACACCGCACATGGTGTTCATGGCTACCTGGGCCGTTTCCACAACCAGATTTCTGTGTTAACAGAAGGTCGTGAAAAAGAATTCCTTGGCTGGGTTTTACCAGGTGGGGATAAGTTCTCAGTCACTAAAGCTTTCTTAGGCCATTTAAACCCGCGTAAGTTGTTCAATATGACGACATCTCGTGGTGGCTCTGACCGTTCTATGGTTCCGATTGGTAGTTATGAGAGAATCATGCCATTGGATATCCTACCAACGCTTCTGTTACGCGATCTGATCGTCGGTGATGTTGATCGCGCAGCTGATTTAGGCTGTCTGGAGCTTGATGAAGAAGATTTGGCGTTATGTACTTTCGTTTGCCCTGGTAAATACGAATATGGCCCAATTCTCAGAGACTGTCTGACTACGATTGAGAAGGAGGGTTAATACAGTGGGTTTAAAATCTTATTTGGAGCGCATTGAGCCCCATTTTGAGCCAGGCGGTAAACACGAAAAGTGGTACGCACTTTACGAAGCTGTGGCAACAATCTTCTATACACCAGGCTCAGTAACACGCACTGGTTCACACGTTCGGGATAACATTGACCTGAAACGTATTATGATTTCTGTCTGGATGGCGGTATTCCCGGCAATGTTCTACGGTATGTATAACGTTGGTGGTCAGGCTGCTGAAGCAATCGCAAGTGGTGCTGCTTTGCCAGACGTATGGCAAGTAGGCCTGTTCCAGCTATTTGGTGCAGAACTGTCTGTAGACAGTAGTGTACTGACAAAAATGTGGTACGGTGCTTGTTTCTACCTTCCAATTTATGCAGTAACGTTCATTGTTGGTGGTTTCTGGGAAGTTGTTTTCGCAATGGTCCGTAAACACGAAATCAATGAAGGTTTCTTTGTTACTTCAATTCTGTTTTCACTAATTCTTCCTCCAACTATCCCATTGTGGCAAGCAGCGCTTGGTATCACGTTTGGTGTTGTTGTTGCGAAAGAAATATTTGGTGGCACAGGTAAAAACTTCCTTAACCCGGCTCTAGCGGGTCGTGCATTCCTGTTTTTCGCTTACCCGGCGCAAATTTCAGGTGACACAGTTTGGACAGCAGCTGATGGTTTCTCTGGTGCAACGATGCTAAGTAAAGCAGCGTCAGGCAACCTTGATTATGCAAACATGGATCTTTGGTGGAATGCCTTCATGGGTAACATTCAAGGTTCTGTTGGTGAAGTTTCTACTATCGCTATCATCCTTGGTGGTTTATTCATCTTATACATGCGAATCGCTTCATGGCGCATCGTGATGGGTGTGTTCGTTGGTATGGTTGCATTCAGCTCATTGCTAAACATGCTGGGTAGCGCATCTAATCCAATGTTCGATATGCCCTGGCACTGGCACCTTGTTTTAGGTGGTTTTGCATTCGCAATGTTCTTTATGGCAACAGATCCGGTCTCTGCAGCATTTACTGATACGGGTAAATGGGCATTCGGTATTCTGATTGGTTTCCTGGTGGTTATGATTCGAGTAATCAACCCGGCTTTCCCGGAAGGCATGATGTTAGCAATTCTACTTGCGAACTTATTTGCGCCTTTATTTGACCACTTTGTTATTCAGTCAAACATCAAACGGAGAATGAGTCGTGTCCAATAAAGAAAGCTTTGGCAAAACCGTTACTGTTGTCGTAGGCGTATGTTTGTTCTGTGCTGTCATTGTTGCATCAGCAGCAGTTGGTCTACGTACTGAACAAAAAGAAAATGCGTTGCTGGACAAGCAAACTAATATTCTTGAAGCAGCTGGACTGCTTGAGAAAGCTCAGGGTGATGTGAAGGGTACTTTCGATAAGTACATCGAAACGCGCATCCTTGACTTAAACACAAATGAATTCGTTGAAGGTATTGACGTTACAACTTACGACCAGTTCCGCGCTGCGCGTAAAGACGGCATGCGCCCTCAACCTGACGTTGCGAAGATCATTCGTCGTCCAAACAAAGTTCCTGTGTACATGGTGAAGAACGAAGCTGGTCAGCTTGATAGTGTTGTTCTTCCAGTAAATGGTGCAGGTCTTTGGGACATGATGAAAGCTTTTATCGCTGTTGAAGCAGACGGTAATACCGTTCGTTCAATGATCTACTATGACCAGAAAGAAACTCCGGGACTAGGTGCGGAAGTGCTTAACCCTAAATGGAAAGCATTATGGGCAGGTAAAAAACTGTTTGATGCTTCTGGTGCTCCAGCTATTAAGATAGTTAAAGGTGGCGCATCGCAAGGTGACGTTCATGGCGTTGACGCGCTTTCAGGTGCGACGCTGACCAGTAATGGTGTGCAAAACACACTGACTTACTGGTTAGGCAATGAAGGCTTTGGTCCATTTCTTGTTAAAGTTCGTAACGGAGGCTTGTAATGGCTGATGTAAAAGAAATGAAGAAGGTTTTACTTGCTCCAGTAGTAAGTAATAACCCGATTACACTTCAGGTACTGGGTATCTGTTCTGCGCTTGCTGTTACAACTAAGCTTGAAAAAGCATTAGTTATGGCACTGGCTCTGACATTTGTAACAGCATTCTCGAATCTGTTCATCTCGATTATTCGTAATCATATTCCTTCAAGTGTACGTATTATCGTGCAAATGACGATCATCGCTTCTTTGGTAATCGTTGTAGACCAGGTGTTGAAAGCTTACGCCTATGCTATTTCAAAAGAGCTAACGGTATTCGTTGGTCTGATCATTACGAACTGTATTGTAATGGGTCGTGCTGAAGCATATGCAATGAAGAGTCCTCCATTCATGAGTTTCCTTGATGGTGTCGGTAATGGTTTGGGTTACTCAGTAATCCTAATCGTAGTTGGTATTATCAAAGAACTTGGTGGTTTCGGTACGCTTTTGGGCTACGAGATTCTTCCACTCATTCAAAACGGCGGTTGGTATCAGTCTAACTCTCTACTGATTCTTCCATTCAGCTCGTTCTTCATCATTGGTCTTATTATCTGGGCTATCAGAACGATTCGCCCTGAACAAGTTGAGCCGAAGGAGTAAGTACGATGGAACATTACATTAGCTTATTTATCCGTTCTGTTTTCATTGAAAACATGGCCCTGACGTTCTTCCTTGGGATGTGTACGTTCCTGGCTGTATCTAAGAAAGTAACCACTTCAATCGGTCTTGGTATTGCGGTAATCGTAGTATTAACACTGGCTGTTCCAGTTAACCAGGTTATCTATCACTCAATTCTGGCGCCTGGCGCACTGGAATGGGCTGGTATGGGTAATGCTGATCTGAGCTTCCTTGGTTTCCTGACATTCATCGGGGTAATCGCTGCATTAGTTCAGATTCTGGAAATGGTATTAGATAAGTACTTCCCTGCGTTATATCAGGCTCTGGGTATCTTCCTACCACTTATTACTGTTAACTGCGCGATCTTTGGTGGCGTATCGTTCATGGTTCAACGTGACTATAACTTCGCTGAGAGCGTGGTTTATGGTTTCGGTAGTGGTGTTGGTTGGGCGCTTGCTATCACATTACTGGCTGCTGTACGTGAAAAATTAAAGTATGCGGATATTCCTGCAGGCCTTCGCGGTCTGGGCGCTACTTTCATCACAGCTGGTTTGATGGCGCTTGGCTTCCAGTCATTTTCAGGTATTTCGCTATAAAGCTGACCGCTTTATACAGTTAACACAAGGTCAAATCGATGCAAGAGATAATACTTAGTGTAGGGATGTTTATCGCTATCGTATTAGCACTGGTTTTTGTGATTATGTTCGCAAAGTCAAAACTGGTTGCTACAGGCGATATCAACATTTTAGTGAATGGCGATGAAGATAAATCATTTAAAACAGGAGCAGGCGACAAGCTATTAGGTGCTCTTGCTAACAATGGTGTATTCATTTCATCTGCTTGTGGTGGCGGTGGCTCATGTGGTCAGTGTCGTGTAACCGTTAAATCAGGTGGTGGTAATATCCTTCCTACTGAGCTTGGTCACATTACTAAAGGTGAAGCTCGTGAAGGTTGTCGTTTAGCGTGTCAGGTGAACGTTAAACAAGATATGGAAATTGAACTTCCTGAAGAAATTTTCGGTATCAAGAAGTGGGACTGTACTGTTATCTCTAATGATAACAAAGCTACATTCATCAAAGAGCTTAAACTGGCTATTCCTGATGGTGAAAGCGTTCCATTCCGCGCCGGTGGTTATATTCAGATTGAAGCGCCAGCTCACCATGTTAAATATGCAGATTTCGATGTTCCAGAAGAGTATCGTGCTGACTGGGAGCGTTTTGGATTCTTTAACCTGGAGTCAAAAGTTGATGAGCATACTATCCGTGCTTACTCAATGGCTAACTACCCGGAAGAAGAAGGCATCATTATGCTTAACGTGCGTATTGCTTCGCCTCCACCAAATAATTTGTCGCTTCCACCAGGTAAAATGTCTTCATTCATCTGGAGTCTGAAGGAAGGTGATAAAGTCACTATCTCTGGTCCTTTCGGTGAGTTCTTCGCGAAAGACACTGATGCAGAAATGGTATTTGTTGGTGGTGGTGCTGGTATGGCACCTATGCGTTCTCACATTTTCGACCAGCTTCGTCGCTTAAACTCTAAGCGTAAGATTTCTTTCTGGTATGGTGCTCGTTCTAAACGTGAAATGTTCTACGTTGAAGATTTCGATACGTTGGCATCTGAAAATGATAACTTCGAATGGCATGTCGCTCTTTCTGACCCTCAGCCAGAGGATAACTGGGAAGGTTATACAGGATTTATCCATAACGTCCTTTATGATAATTACCTGAAAGAGCATGACGCACCAGAAGATTGTGAGTTCTACATGTGTGGTCCTCCAATGATGAATGCTGCGGTAATTGGCATGTTGAAAGATCTTGGTGTCGAAGACGAAAACATCCTTCTTGATGATTTCGGTGGCTAGAAACCAGGAACTTCATGAAAGTTAGTAACCTAATGAAAAATTGGCTGGCCCTTATCGGGCTGGCCTTTTTAGTATCTTGTACAGACACATCTGACGTTCCTGCTGAGTTAATGATCTCAGGTCGAACCATGGGAACGACGTATTCGGTTAAGTTGGTGGCGACTCCAGCTCAGCTTGAATCAACTGGCATTGAACAAAAGATTGACGACGTGTTAAAGCGCGTAAATCAGGAAATGTCGACCTATATTAAAGACTCCGAGTTATCGCTTTTTAATCATTCATCATCGACTGATATTGTTACTGCATCTGATGCATTGAAACGTGTTACCGCGGAGGCGTTAAGAATCGGCGCTATCAGCAATGGTGCATTGGATGTAACGATAGGCCCGGTTGTTAATCTGTGGGGATTTGGCCCAGAAGCGAAAGTTGAGCGAGCGCCGAGTGATGAAAAAATTGCTGAGGTAATCGCTCGTACTGGCCTTGATAAATTATCGGTAAACGATCGTGGTATTCAGAAATCTATACCTGATCTGTATGTTGATTTATCTTCTCTTGCAAAAGGTTTCGGCGTAGACGAAATAGCCGATATTCTTGAAGCTCACGGTTTTTCCCAATATATCGCGGAAATTGGTGGTGAAATGAGAATCTCGGGCAAGAAGTTAAACGGCAATGACTGGCGCATTGCGATAGAAAAGCCAGTCGCAATGACGCGTAGTGTCCAGCGGATTATTGAACCGGGTACGAATGCGGTCGCAACTTCAGGTGATTATCGAAATTATTTTGAGGAAAATGGTGTCCGTTATTCTCATATGATTGAACCATCCACGGGTAAGCCAGTAACGCATAAACTGGTATCGGTTACCGTTATTCACCCGTCATGTATGTCGGCTGATGGATTAGCTACAGCAATCAGTGTACTGGGGCCGGATAAAGGCTTTAAAATGGTTGAAGAAAACAAAATCGCGGCGATGTTGGTAGTCAAAGAAGGCGATTCCTTCAAAGAATTGGTTACTGATTCGTTTAAACCTTACTTAGTTAACAGGTAGGCTTGTTATGGAAATCTTTTTTGCAACGTTCGGGTTTTTCCTTTTGATTGTTGTAGTTATGGGTGTTGGTTACATCTTCCAGAAAAAGACGATTGCAGGCAGCTGTGGTGGTCTTGCTGCGTTAAATATTGATAAAGCGTGTAATTGTGACGAACCATGCGAGCGTCGTCGTACTCGCCTTGAAAAAGAACGTCAGTGGAAGCAAAACCAAATCACCTGATTTATTAGTCTGGTAACCGGAGATTCAGATGTTTAAGAAATTCTTAGCATTAGGGCTGGTTATATCTTGTTCGGTATTTGCGAATAAGTATGACAATGTAACCATTTCATCAGAGCCGGTTACCGACAATATATACATGTTGAAAGGTGCAGGTGGCAACATCGGAGTAATAAAAGACGGACAGTCTTTGTTACTGGTTGATGACCAGTTTGAACCACTGGCAGAGAAAATTAAAGCGCATCTGCTTGCTTCACTTAAGGCATCTGACGTTGATTACCTGATTAATACGCATTTTCATGGTGATCATACTGGCGGCAATATTGTCTTCGGCAAAGACGGCACAATTCTGGCTCATGATAATGTGCGTGAGAGGCTGTTACAGAAGTTTGATTCGAAGAGTCCAGCTTTACCTGTCATTACTTATGATCAGGGCGTTAAAGTACATTTTTCGGGTGAAACAATTAACGTCGTTCATAAACCTGCGGGGCACACTGATGGAGACAGTATCGTATTCTTTGAAGAATCGAATGTTGTTCATGCGGGAGATTTGTTCTTTGAAGGGCGTTTTCCTTACATTGATTTGAATAATGGTGGAACCGTGGATGGTTTTATCAGCAATGTTGCATTCATCTTTGACCAGACAGACAGTAACACGAGAATTATACCGGGTCATGGCGACCTGACTAACAGAGCGGCATTGGGTCAGTATTTAACAATGATGCGAGAAACTGCTGCTTTTATAAAAGCGGAAAAAGCAAAAGGAAAAGACTTGCCTTCACTTATCGATCAAGGATTGCCTGACAAATGGAAATCGTGGTCGTGGAGTTTTATTACGGAAGAAAAGTGGATAACGACGTTATATCGCGGACAATAAAAATTTTAGTAGCCGGTAAATTACCGGCTATTTTGTTTTAGTTACAAGGTAAATTATGTTTGAGCTGGACTCTCGATTAAAAAATGACACGATTGATTTAGGCAGATTGAAATTGTCTCGTCTGCTATTAATGAATAATGGACATCTTCCGTGGTTTATTTTAGTACCAGAGGTGTCATCAGTAGTTGAGATAATAGATCTCTCATCAGAGCAACAATATGTATTGCTCCAGGAGTCTGCGGCTTTAAGCCGGGTGTTAAAAAATAGTTTTGCTCCCTGCAAGTTAAACATCGCGGCAATAGGCAATGTCGTATCGCAGCTGCATTTACATCATGTGGTTCGATATGAAAATGATTTGGTTTGGCCTGCGCCAGTCTGGGGTAATATACCAGCGAAACCTTATACTGATAGTGAATTAAATGCTATGACAGCACGAGTAAACAGGGATATTGTATTGTCTGAAATGGCCTGACTTACAACGTTGGAAATGATGGCCCGGGAAACACTTACCATTGAGCCATTGTTTCTTACGTGTTTAACTTCTTCTCCACAACTCACCCCCAGCCAAAACTTATTCTCGATTTATTGCGAGTAAAAAGTATGAAATGACCGTGTTGGTTACACAGCGAAATAATAGATTGCAGCTATACTTTTTAAAGGTTTTCCCCGGATACGGGTTATGTCCTGTTAATTAATGTCCAGAATTCATGATCATCAGAACCGGTTGATTGTGCAAAGAATTTTTACCAGTGTACTTTTGCCTGAAATATTCTACACAAATGAGTATCAAACCTGTTTGCTCAATCTGTCAGTGATTGTGATTGGATGTTGACTAACTGTAAATGAAGTGTATAAGTTTATCTTTGCATGTCTGCGAGATTGCTGCTGTCCTGATGAATAATCAAGTTCGGGGGAATTGAACACTCATCGTACACGGGGTTTATGTGCGGTCAGAGAGTCAATCGTCCTCTGGTAAAGGTGAAAAGAGAAGGAAATTTATATGTCCACTGAGAACGCATTACTGACCATTCTGATAGAGCGGATAAATAATGACAGTCTGGTATTGCCAACTCTACCAGAAGCCGCGTTGCGAGTTAGAAAAGCGGCAGATGATCCAAACACTAATCTAAATAAAATGGTCGAAGTAATTGCACAGGACCCCGCACTTTCTGCAAGGATGATTCGTGTTGCAAACAGTGCGTTCATGGGACGCAGTGTGAAAGTTGAGACGTTGAGCCAGGCTGTGACTCGTATTGGGCTGATTCAAATTAAGAATATAGCGACAGCAATGGCTATGGAGCAGCTGTTTGTTTCCAGAAATGATCTGGTAAAAGAGTATTTGGAAACGACCTGGAGTCGAACCGTTGAAGTTGCAGCTGTAGCCGTTGTAACGATGCAGGAATTCTTACGTAATAATCGCAGGAGTCATTTGCGGCAGGACACAATAACCCTGGCAGGGTTAATTCATAACATTGGTGTTTTGCCTATTTTGACTGAAGCAGAGAGACATGAAGAAGTGTTCGCTTCACCTGATTTTCTGGAACATGCCATTCAAAAACTTTCCGGTATTATTGGCGGAAAAATTCTGAAAGCCTGGGGATTTACGGAAGAATTCAGAGAGATCTCTGAGAAATGGCGGGATATGTCCTATAAAGTGGAATCACCTTCCTACATTGACTTCGTTAGAATCGGCGCAATCTTTGTGTTGACGGGACCAGATACCATCAAGCGTAATAAGCGTCTGGAGCAGTATGTTGAGAAAGGATTAATTCTGGATATGGATTATTTTGAATCAACCGAGTTTTTTGAAGATCTGGGTGCCGTTAAAACGTTGTTCTCATAATCTGATGCATGGTGGGTCTGCTGAGAAAGTCAGTTAATCTGACTTTCTCAGTCGTTTACAGGCGACAGCGCTCAAAAGTGTTGTGCTAAATAACCTTTCAAATCTAAGTAAAATCCGGTTTTCTCCAGGCTATTTTTTCTTTTATTACTCATCGTCTGTAAGCAGCCTCCGATGCTCGACAGATTTTTAAAGCAGCTTTGAATGATTACCCATCAACAGAAAAGCCGACGATGTTAGCAAGGTCAGTAATAAGTTCATTTAATTCAGCGGTCACCAGGGTAAAGTCTGCATCGATTTTAGCCAGCATATCTTCTTTGGGGATATCTTCATTTTGTTCTTTTAGATAGTCACTGTATTTCAAGCGTTTTAGTGACATATCTTCATTGAGAACAAATGAGATTTTGTCTTGCCACTTCAATCCCAGATTTACAACCATTTTGCCGTTCTCAAGGTGATTCATCACTTCGTCAGTAGACAGGTCATGATGTTTCAATTTAACGATAGCACCATCTTCTTCTTGCTCTTTCAGTTCGGCTTCTGTTTCCAGTGTTAACTGAGGCGGTAGCTCCTGTGTTTTAAGCCATTCCGTCAGTATGATATTTGTTGGTGCATTGCCTGTGACCGGAACTACAGGAAGAGAACCCAGAGATTTTCTCAGGTGGGCCAGGAAATCTTCAGCTTTAGAAGCGCTTGAAACTGCCACAGCAACGATTCCACTATCAAGGTTGACGTAACCCCAGGTTAATGAAGAACGAGAGAATGCGCGTGGTAGAAGCGTAACAACGATTTCTTCTTTTAGTGTGGTTTTCTCAGCTTTTTTGACCGGACGACTTTCTTTTTCTTCGATCTCTGCAACTTTTTGTTCCAGTTGGTCTTTGATGACACTGGCAGGGATAAGCTTTTCTTCTTTCTTCAGGCAAAGAAGCAAATTATTGTTGGCGATGTGTGTAAACATGTCGCTGTTTTTACCTAAAGGCGATGTCCAGCCTTGTCGGGTCAGATCCTGACTCCCGCATGGAGAAAATGCCATTTCACCGAGAAGTTGCTCAATTTCTTCCTGAGACTGTGTTAGAGGCTGCTTAAGCTGGTAGAAATATAGGTTAGAAAACCACATGGTTATTATCCCTGGTTAGAAAATTCAGCCCGGGATAATAACGAAAGATGCGGTGTTTCTCTATGGCGATTGATAAAAGAAAATATCAAAGATCTCGTGAAGAACGCTCATCATCAGGTTACGGGTGACTCAATAATAATTTCTCTTGGAAATCTTATATTGTAAATCAAACCTTTATGGCCCGGTGATGATGCCTGAATAGAACCGTTTAGCGCCTGTTTCACCAGATTATAAGTGATGTGAGTTCCAAGCCCTGTGCCACCATCATCACGGCGAGTCGTAAAGAATGGGTCAAATAGCTTGGTTAGTTGTTCTTCGTCCAGTCCTTTTCCGTCATCTTCATAATTCATAACGACATTACCATCTTCCAGAGCGACGTTTATTCTAATGGTTCCTGTGTCCTTATATTCAAATCCATGAATGATGGAGTTAATAATAAGGTTCGTTACTATCTGAGAGAGGGCACCCGCAGGGATAACAACATGCAAATCGTCAGGGCAGGATATTTCAACTTTGTGGCTGGTTTTTTTCAGACGTGGATACAGGGTCCGTACAATCTCATCCAGATATTCCCGTAGATTAATGGAACGAACCGCTTCACTGGCCTGATCTACAGCTATTTGCTTAAATGATTCAATCAGTTGAGAGGCCCGGTTCAGATTGGCGGTCAGTAATTCAGAACTTTGTTGAGCATCAGCAATAAAATATTCTAAGTCTTTCTGCTTCAACGATTTTTCTTCAAACTGTTTATTTAAAGCATCAAGACGCTCGTGTAAATATGAGTTGGCTGTTACACCGATGCCAATTGGTGTATTTACTTCATGGGTAAAACCAGCAACCAGGCCACTAATTGTTGCGAATTTTTCGCTTTGTATCAGCCTTTCCTGAGCCGTATTTAAGTCATCGACGATTAATTCCAGTTCTTTCTGTTTATGTCGAAGTTCATTTTCTGTTTTCGTTCTGAGATCAATTTCTTTTGTCAGTTTGCGTTGATTCTGTTCCAGTTTATATTTTTGCTGTTGGAGATCGATCATGGCGTGGCTGAGCGTAGATGTTTTTCGAGCAACATCCTGCTC
Source organism: Alteromonadaceae bacterium (assembly GCA_965656875.1). Taxonomy (GTDB): domain Bacteria; phylum Pseudomonadota; class Gammaproteobacteria; order Enterobacterales; family Alteromonadaceae; genus CBFHMJ01. Next base: position 12,258 of record CBFHMJ010000001.1, on the reverse strand, counting down.
CAGAGTCAGATTTTGTTTATCCAGTTTTTCATTTGTCAGCTCTAACTGCTGCTTAGTATCTTCAAGTTTTTGTTTGTAATCACAGACTTTAAAGATCAGTTTATTAAAAGCCTCTTCCATGACTTTTAATTCATCATCGCGCTCAGAGTGGACATCCAACTTGTTGCCTTCAAGGTTGTCCATTTCGAGTTCTTCGATCTGTTGGGTTAGGTCGTTGAGTGGTTCTGTAAGTAATTTTCTGAAGGCTATCAGGAAAAGAAAAATTAAAAATGTCGTTTTGACTATCGCATTACCGATTAAAAAATAGATGCCGACAAGAATACGATCGATGACTACATTAGGACTGGATATAAGGGTAACGTCTCCCACCTGTGTGGCTCGACCTGAGAATTCAAAAATGAGGGGAAAGGTGTAACCAAATAATCCAGAGCCTGAGCTTTCAATCGTCAACCCATCAGCAATCAGTTGGTTGTTATACAGGTTTTCAATGACGGGAACCTGGCCTTGTTGAATAATAATACCGCCATTGTCATCACGAACAATCACGCCTTCTATGATGGGAATTGCTAATAAACCTTCTGCAATCGTGACAGCTTGCTGTGTATTTAATTCCCAGATAGCTCTCGTTAGACTGCCACTAAACGTTTTCTGTAGTGTAAACAGTTCATCAGTGATATGGCTTTTACTGTTGTAATACTCAGCTATTACCTGACCACAAGTGACAATAAAGGTCAGAATAAAATAAGCGGATAAAACACTGGTTAATAGTTTTCGCGATATGCTTTTAGGTCGCATAGATTTACCCGGTGATATTGGTAATGGATTTAACAGCTTGATCCTATGAAGGTTTAGGATACCCTCATAACTATATTATTACAGTAAAACTCATTGTTGTCTGAAATAAGAAAAAGTACCACTCGTAACATGGTAATAAATTCGTTTCAGCTATCTGTCAGGCATGTCTGCAAATAACATTATTAAAACCTGAACCTCACACACATCACTTGCCTTCAGTGAAATTACCAGCTTTTTAGATTTATTAATAATTATGATCTGATATCTGTGACTGTTACATCAAATGGCTCAGGTGATGTTTACTTGAACATCGGTAGAAAACCTTAGCCAAATACTGGCAAAAAATAAACAGTTACAGAATAAAAACAACAAGATTGACTAAACAAAATATTAACAATTATAGATTGGAATACCATTAATTGATGCAAGTGAAATAAATGAAAAATAAAACTTATTAGCGATGGGTTTTAACAATGTAATCGGTATGTTATAAATATGTGGCTCCAATAGGGTACATCAAGGTGTAGATATTCACTGTTGGTAGCAAGGAAGATAAATTAAATTTTAAATAAATGTATATTTATTGAATTTAATCACGACAAAATAAGTTCTGATAATAGGGTTTATAACGAGTGAACTGAAGCTGGCAGACAGGCTGAGTCACAGAAAATTTATTGCTGAACTCCATGAAAACGGGTTTGCATAATAAAGCATTCTTAACACTGGAACCTGGAATAGCACACAGCATCTTTTTTCATTCCCTTAAAACCCGTCTTTTTAACTCTGACAAACGTGTAATTGTCAGAAGAAAAAAGAGAGTGGGAATACTGAATAGTAAAAATGGTTGCAATGACCATTTTATATTCATCAAGCCATGGAAATGGCTGTATAAAATTCGTGTATTTGATGTGTAATTTAAATTTAAAAAACAGTTGACGGTCGCTAATCTTTAGTGCAGATTAAAGTGATATGAACATTTTAATGAACTTAGTACATATTACTTTAATGACGACGATGATGACTACCACCCGTTACGGGTAGTGGGTCACACGTTTATTTGTCCTAAGACTTAGCAAACCCGTGACCTGTAAAGGCGCGGGTTTTTTCGTTTATGGGCCCTGTCAAACTGCTTTTTTTTAAGGAGAAGATGAATGCGTGTTCTTAAATTTGGTGGTTCATCTCTTGAACATCGCGGAAGATTTGAACAAGCAGCGGAGTTAATAAAAGGGCAAACCACGGCAGCCCAATTATTAGTTGTGCTTTCTGCACCAAAAGGTATTACAAATCGACTGGTCGATATCACTGAGATTGCAAATTCCGGTTCCGACTTTAATGAAGCGTTAACTCAGCTAAGAGATCACCTGTATCGAATAGTTGATGAGTTTGAAGGTTTATTACTGACAGACGATATTATGCCATTAAGAGCGTTGGTTGATCAGCGTCTTGATGCATTAGAGCAACAAATTACCGGCGTGAAACTGTTAAGTCATTGTCCGGATCATATTAAAGCTCAGGCTATTTGTATTGGTGAGTTTATCAGTGTCGCCATCATGAAAGCAGTGTTGGCGAAAGGTGGCCTGAACGTACAAATTCTTGACCCTACAAAGTGTATTCGCAGCTCTGATGACTATTTGAATGGTGTTGCGGATATAAAAACCAGTGAAGAGATGTTTGCCAGCCATATGGAAGATGGCATGAACGTCTATCTGTTACCTGGTTTCATTGCATCGAACTTCCGCGGTGAGCTTACTACGCTTGGCCGGAATGGTTCGGATTACTCTGCATCTATTGCCGCTGCTTGTCTGAAAGCCGAAGTCTGCGAAATATGGACGGATGTGGATGGCGTTTACAGTGCCGATCCGCGCCAGGTTAAAACAGCAATGCTGGTTAATAAACTGTCTTATGACGAGGCAACAGAGCTGTCATACTTCGGTGCAAAAGTTATTCATCCCAAAACAATTCGTCCTCTGGCTGTTTATCATATTCCGTGTGTTATTAAAAATACGATGAGTCCTGAAGCGCCAGGTTCACTGATTTCAGCAGAAGGCACGAATAATCGTTCGGTTAAAGCGATCTCTACGTTAGAAGATCTAACCATGGTTACGGTATCCGGCCCGGGTATGCAAGGTATGGTTGGTATGGCCAGCCGTATCTTTGACACGATGGCGAAACTGAACATCTCCGTTGTTCTTATCACTCAATCATCTTCTGAGTTTAGTATCAGTTTTTGTATTCATGCTTCGTCAGTGGCAGCGGCACGTCGTGGTCTTGAAGAAGAATTCGAACTGGAGCTGAGAAGTAAAATGCTTCAGCCAATCGAGATGAAAGACAAAGTAGCTATTATCTCGCTGGTTGGTGACGGCATGCGCCAGAATAAGGGAAGTGCGGTTAAGTTCTTTGCATCACTGGCCCAGGCTCGGGTTAATGTTGTTGCTATTGCTCAGGATTCTTCTGAACGTTCAATTTCTGCTGTTATCAACGAAAGCTCCAGTGCTGATGCGGTGAAAGTGTGTCATGAGAATTTCTTCACTCATGTTCCCAGCATCGATTTATTTGTTGTTGGTTGTGGTGTGGTTGGTGCAGAGCTATTGACGCAAATCCGCAAACAACAGGATTTCCTGAACAAACGAAATATTCAGCTGCGTGTGTATGGTTTAGCAAACAGTCGTGTTATGGCATTGAATGCCGACGGCATTCCGTTAGATGACTGGCAAACGTCGCTGAACAATGCCGATAGCCATTTCTCCCTTGAAAATCTGACTCGCTTCGTTGAGCGTAATCACCTGGTAAATCCTGTATTAGTGGATTGCACATCAAATCAGGATATTGCAAGACAATACGCGAGTTTCCTTGATGCAGGATTCCATGTTGTAACGCCGAACAAGAAAGCAAATACAGATAACATGGATTACTACCGTCAGTTACGTGAATCTGCGCAGAATAATATGCGTCGATTCTTGTATGAAACAACGGTGGGAGCGGGCTTGCCTGTCATTGATACACTGCAAAGTTTGAATCATGCCGGTGACCAGCTTAATGCATTTGAAGGCATTTTATCCGGTTCCTTATCATATATCTTCGGCAAACTTGATGAAGGTATGTCTATTTCAGAAGCAACGAGAATTGCGCGTGAAAATGGTTTTACTGAACCTGATCCTCGTGATGATCTGAGCGGTATGGACGTAGCTCGTAAATTGCTGATTATGGCTCGGGAAGCCGGCCTTGAACTGGAGCTCGACGATATTATCGTTGAACCTGTTTTACCGTCTCATTTTGATGACAGTGGTGATGTGGCTTCATTCATGGAAAATATCAAATCGTTGGATGATGAGTTTGCCGGGCGTGTTGCTCAAGCAGCTGATAATCAGCAAGTGCTGCGCTATGTTGGTGTGATCAAAGACGGTAAATGTGAAGTTAAGATTCGCGCTGTTGATGCAAAGAATCCATTGCATGGCGTGAAAGATGGCGAAAACGTTCTGGTATTTGAGACTAACTACTATCAGCCAATTCCATTTGTACTTCGTGGTTATGGCGCTGGTGCTGCAGTGACAGCTGCGGGTGTATTTGGTGATGTCCTTCGTACATTGTCCTGGCAACAGGAGATTTAACAATGGCTTTAAAGGTTTATGCACCAGCATCTATCGGTAACGTTAGTGTTGGTTACGATATCCTGGGGGCTGCTATTTCGCCTGTCGATGGTTCATTGCTGGGTGATTGCGTTGTTATCAATGGAGAAGCCGATAACGGCTTCTCTCTTGAAACAATCGGGCGCTTTGCTCATAAACTTCCTGCCGATGCTAAGAGTAATATTGTCTTTCAGTGTTGTGAATTTTTTCAGCAAGAAGCCAGAGCAAGAGGCATTGAAGTTCCTTCGTTATCGTTGACTCTCGAAAAAAATCTGCCGGTAGGTAGTGGACTCGGTTCAAGTGCCAGTTCTGTTGTAGCGGCATTGTTTGCATTGAATGAATATGCTGATAAGCCATTTAACAAGCATGAAATGCTGGCAATGATGGGAAAGTTTGAAGGTAAAATCGCTGGCTCTGTTCACTACGATAATGTTGCACCATGCTATCTGGGTGGCATTCAGTTGATGTATGAACAAGAAGGGCATATTAGTCAGTCTTTACCTGTGCCGCCAGACTGGTATTGGGTAAGTGCTTATTCAGGAATCAGCGTTTCAACTGCAGAAGCACGTAATATCTTACCAAAGGAATATCCTATTAAAACGGCCATTTCATTTGCAAAGAAAATGGGAATTTTTGTGGATTCACTGCATCGTAAAGATTGGAACAGTGCTGCAAAAGTTCTGACAGATGATATCGCAGAGCCATACAGAAAATCCTTATTACCAGCATTTGATGATGTTATGCGTGACGTAAAAGCTGCGGGTGCGCTGGCATCAGGTATTTCAGGATCTGGCCCCACAATTTTTGCAGCAGCTCCTTCTTTGGCTGTAGCAAATGACATTGCAGGCATTATGCGAGACAACTACTTGCAAAATGAGAATGGTTTTTGCCATGTTTGTCGTATTGACGAGCAGGGTACCCGAGTTATCGATTAATAAAAGTAGATCGTTATGAAACTATACAATTTGAAAAAGCCTGAGCAGACAGTGAGCTTTCAGGAAGCTGTAAAAATTGGTTTGGGTGACAACAGAGGTCTCTTCTTTCCTGAGTCAATTCAACCGATGGATAATATCGACGAATTGCTCAACCTGGGATTTGTAGAGAGAAGTACCAAAATTTTGTCTCACCTGATTGGTGACGAGCTACCAGCCAGTACTGTAGCAGAAATGGTGAGCGCAGCATTTAATTTTGATGCTCCACCATTAGCAACAGTTTCAGATAATGCTCGATGCCTGGAATTATTCCACGGTCCTACCCTGGCATTTAAAGACTTTGGTGCGCGTTTTATGGCGCAATGTCTGGCGCAGTTTGGTGGTGATGACAAACTCACGATAGTGACTGCAACATCGGGCGATACAGGTGCTGCTGTTGCTCATGCGTTCCATGGTTTGGATAAGATTGATGTTGTGATCCTTTATCCCGATGGTGGGATTAGCGATCTACAGGAAAAGCTGTTCTGTACACTTGGCGGCAACATTCACACACTGGCAGTTAAAGGTACTTTCGATAATTGTCAGGCGTTAGTCAAAACGGTGTTTGAAGATGCACCATTGAAGGAGCAGGTTAATCTCAATTCTGCTAATTCAATTAATATCAGCCGATTACTGGCACAAACCTGTTACTATTTTGAAGCGATAAGTCAGTTAACGCCGGAACAACGCGAACAGGCCGTTATTTCAGTGCCCAGTGGTAATTTTGGTAATCTGACTGCTGGTATCATTGCTATGAAACTTGGTATGCCGGTAAAACGTTTTATCGCAGCAACTAATGTCAATGACACGGTGCCAAGATACTGGAATGGCGGCTGTGACAAATGGGAACCAAAAGCCACGATTCCAACGAAATCGAACGCTATGGATGTTAGTGAGCCGAACAACTGGCCTCGAATTGAAGAGATTAAAAACCAGTACGGCTTGTCGAATGAGCAGCTGGTGGCACTATCCGTTGATGAAGCTACAACGGCTGACGCTGTTAAAGCGCTTAACGAGATAGGTTATGTCTCGGAACCTCATGCAGGTGTTGCTTATCAGGCTATTCGTGAAAATCTTCAAGATGGCGAAATTGGTATCTTCCTTGGTACTGCCCATCCAGCTAAGTTTAAGGCTGATGTTGAAGCGATTTTACAAAAAGAAATCGATTTACCAACAGAGTTAGCTGAGGCATCAGTAAAACCATTATTGTCTGATTACATTGCAAATAACTATGAAGAGTTAAAAGCGAAAATTCTGTCAGTTGGCTAACAAAAAGCTCACATAAGACAAATACAAAATAAGACCCCTGACAGCGAATAAGTTGTCAGGGGTTTTTTTGTGGTTCAGTGTTGCTATTATTGGCGCCATAAGGGTCTACAGGCCCGGAAAAGCCAATTGAGATAAACCTGCCGGAGAGATTAATGCAGCCACAAACCTGGAAAGATGTACTAGCTGGAGAAAAACAACAGCCTTACTTTATTGAGACAATGGATTACGTGACGAATGAACGTAATAGTGGCAAAACCATTTATCCGCCACAGCACGATGTTTTCAATGCATTCAAGTACACAGAGTTTGGTGATGTTAAAGTCGTTATTCTGGGACAGGACCCATATCACGGACCTGGGCAAGCTCATGGCCTGTGTTTTTCCGTGTTACCGGGTGTTAAAACGCCGCCATCATTGGTCAATATGTATAAAGAGTTGAATAACGACATTGAAGGATTTCAAATTCCAAATCATGGCAATCTGGAAGCATGGGCTAAACAGGGCGTATTACTGTTAAACACAGTTTTAACCGTAGAGGGTGGACAGGCTAATTCGCATCGACATTTGGGATGGGAGCGATTTACTGACAAAGTCATTGCTACACTCAACGAGTACAGTCAAGGCGTTATCTTTTTGCTCTGGGGCTCTCACGCACAAAAGAAAGGACAGTTTATCGATACCAATAAACATGTTGTTCTGAAAGCACCTCATCCATCGCCGCTTTCTGCTCACCGAGGTTTTTTTGGTTGTAAACATTTCTCACAGACTAATCACCTGTTGATTCAGCAGGGAGCAACGCCGATTAACTGGCAGGTTTAATCAAATAAAAGCCCGAGATTTATCAAATTTCTGACAGTCTCGGGCTTTAGTTTTGCTGTGATATATTCATGGTCATCCTTAAGCGTTTAACTGACGATTTTAGAGGAGATCCTCTAATGAATAGTCCATTGTTCCATCAATGTCCTGAAGTTCACGTTTAAGACGGTATTTATCTTTCAACGCTTCAATTTCACGCCAGCGACGTTTGTTCTTAGTTTTTGATTTTGATGAGTTTTCTTCAATAATGCCAAAAACATTGTCAAGATTTTCCATAGTTTGGCCCTCTCTGAGAATTTCACATTATTAGATATCTATTTTTAACAACTGGGTAACAATTAATTAAAAACAGATACATTATCTATATCATATTTACGAGTAATGTAAAGCCGTTTTATTTAAATAATTTGATGGATCGATGACATATATATGACTACAAAAATGACTAAGAATAATTGAAATAAAATCGCCCAAATGCGGGCGAATGTGCGTTATTGATTATTAACAGGATTTTGGGATATGTAAGCTGAATTGATTCATCATCAGCCTGGATTGAATATGCTATAGTGACGCGAAAAATTGATCCTGAGAGAATGTAATATGTTAGTAGTTTTGTCACCGGCGAAGAATCTGGACTATGAGACCGCGCCTGTAACGTCACAATATAGTGAACCTCGAATGACGGATGATGCCAGCGAATTGATAGAGCGTTGTCGAGAGTTGTCGCCTGCTGAGATCGGTAGCTTGATGAAAATTAGCGATAAACTGGCTGGATTAAATGCAGCTCGTTATCAGGAATGGCAATTACCTTTTACGACTGACAATGCAAAACAGGCTGTGCTGGCATTCAATGGTGATGTGTATTCAGGACTTGAAGCGACAACATTAAGTGATGAAGACTTCAATTATGCGCAGTCACACCTTCGGATCCTTTCCGGTTTGTATGGTTTATTGAAGCCTTTAGACCTGATGCAGCCTTATCGCCTGGAAATGGGCACTCGATTATCGAATCAACGAGGTAAGAATCTGTATGAGTTCTGGGGTGATAAAATTGCTATGCAGCTGAATGATGATGCCAAAGACGTTAGCGCTCAGACATTGATTAATCTTGCCTCTAATGAGTATTTTAAATCCGTTGATTTAAAAACGCTTACACTGAATGTCGTTACGCCAGTCTTTAAAGATATGAAAAACGGACAGTATAAAGTCATTAGCTTCTATGCAAAGAAAGCGAGAGGCATGATGGCACGATTCATCGTAGAAAATAAAGTGACTGAACCAGAAGGATTGAAGGATTTTGATACTGCTGGATATCAGTATTGTGAAGCGATGAGCAAACCTGAAGAGCCGGTATTTATTCGTAACGAGCAGTAAGCAACCAGAGCGCGTTACCCTTTTCGGGTGAAATTTTGTTCGAATTCCATGGCATTCAGGCAAGGCGCACGGCAGCAGGTTTAGTCATCTACATCAATGACGTGGAACGAAGCATGAACGCCATTGAAACGAATCCATTCAGTTAAGTCATTGCATGGACAGCGCTTGTCGCACGTTTCTACTGTGTTTCAGCCCGTTTATGTAGAATAGCTACACGACGCAACCTGCTGGAGAATCCACGTACAAAGGCCAACACGTTCAAATTGCTAAATAACAAAAAAGCCTGATTTATTCAGGCTTTTTTGTTTTCTTGCTTTGTTTTTTAGCGACTTTTTTGGCTTTAGCTTTCTTCAGCTTATTGCTTACTTTAACTTTCTTTTTCTTCGCTGGGATTTTAGCTTCTTTGTTCTGTGGTCTGAGAGAATCAATGATTCGACGAGGTAGTGGCGCCTTGGTATAACGTTCAATCTTGCCCAGAATCGCCATATCATGTGCTTCTACTAATGAAATAGCGATGCCTTTTTTACCTGCGCGTGCAGTTCGGCCAATACGATGGAGGTAGACATCAGCAGTACGTGGTAGATCGAAGTTGATGACATGAGTGATATCATCAATGTCGATACCACGAGCGGCAACGTCAGTTGCTATCAGTACATTAACCCGACCGTTACTGAATCGCTCAATCGCTGTATTACGCTTGTCCTGTGGCATCTCACCCTGTAACCAGCAGCAACGAATTTCAGCAGCCTGCACAAGGCTGGCAATTTGTTGTACTCGCTCACGAGTTTTGACAAATATAACTGCACGTTTGCAGTCTTCATTTTGCAGGATATGCGTTAACAAGGCTTGCTTGTGTGCCATGTTATCTGCAAGGTGAATCCATTGATGGATTTTTCCTTTTTCCTTGCGTGCCGGGTCTGCTTCTACCCGAGCCGGGTCTGTCAGTAGTTGACTGGCGACATGTTCCAGCGATCTACCTTCCAAAGTTGCAGAAAACAGTAAACTTTGTTTTCTGTTTTTTGCCTCTTCAATAATTTTTTCAATATCAGCTCTGAATCCCATATCTAACATACGGTCAGCTTCATCAAGAATAAGCATCTCAACATCTTCAGCATGGAAGTTTTCGCCACGAAGATAATCAAGTAACCGACCCGGTGTTGAGATTAGAATGTCGTTGTTCTTCTCAAAAATTTCTGCATGGCTTCCATAATTAACGCCACCAGTAACGACGCCAATTCTCAAATTGGTGTATTTACCGAATTCTTTTGCTTGCTCGTAGATTTGAATCGCCAGTTCGCGTGTTGGCGTCATGATTAATACACGAGAAAAACCCGGGTTACGACGAGGCACATCTAACAGATGCTGAATAGCAGGTAGCAAGAATGCAGCCGTTTTACCTGTTCCAGTAGGAGCAGATGCCATTACATCTCGGCCTGACAGGATTTCTGGAATAGCAAGTGACTGAATTGAAGTTGGATTTTTATATCCTGCTTCTGCAATTGCTTTTAATAAAGGTGAGTCGAGATCAAGTTCTTCAAACATGTATTGAGCTTAGCTGGTAAATTGGGCTGCGCATTATAACTTAAACAATTAGTTAGCGTAACACTTGTTATTTATCGCTAAAATATAGCAATGAATTGATAAGAGTGGAGTCGTCTGTCTTGGTAAAGAAACAATCTCGTGGGTTTCAGTTCAAGCATTTTTTTGTCGCTCATGATCGCTGTGCAATGAAAGTAAATATGGACAGTGTCCTTTTTGGTTGCTGGATTCCGGTATCCGACCAATCCGGGCAACAGTGGCTCGACGTAGGCACTGGGACGGGATTGTTGTTGATGATGTTAGCACAACGTATTGGTACTGACTTTCTGGGAACTGGCGTTGAGATAGATGAAAAAGCGGCATTACAAGCACAAGAGAATATCGAGCGAGTAAATCATTTAGCACCTAAAGTAACTATTCATTGTGCCGATATCATGAAATACGAATCAGAGAGCGTGTTCGACAATATTGTGGTCAACCCGCCCTGGTTTTTTGATTCGATGGATAGTAACGGTACTGCACGTTCTAAAGCTCGACATATGGAAACGATTAATGTTGAGCACATGATAATTGCAATGGTTCGATTACTCTGTAAGAAAAACGGACGGCTATTTGTCATTATTCCTGTTACATCATTTGATACGTTTAATCACTTCTGTATTCAACAGGGGTTGGTACTGCAACAACGGTGCAATGTAATACATCAGCAGGGAAAAGCGGCTTCTAGAGTGATGCTGAGGTATCAGTTTGATCAATTAACCCAATCAGAAATTTCAGAACAGGACCTGATTGTACGCGACAGAACCGGGCAGTATTCAAAACAGTTTGTCACCATGACAGAAAATTTCTATCTTTCTGCCAAGGAGAAAGCCGCATTGAAATATTAATTGCATCTGTATCCAGAATAGCTGTTTTTCTGTTGTAGGAAACTTCCTTTTGGCTTGTGAGATATATCTCATCAGATTGTGCGAAATGGAATTAGTTTTGTTTTAAATCACACTTTCAAAATAAGTTAATCTGTTGAATTAAATAATAAATACTCAACATTCCTGATGTCTGCAATTATACGAACAGAATAATTTTTTTTATTACTGGTGTGCTACCTTCCTTAATTTTCCTATTATTTATCCCGAATGCAGCGACGGATAGCATAAATAGCATTCTGATTAAGCATACTCATACATGACGTAGTTAATTATCCTGAAATAAGGAAGCTGTTAAACGCAGGAGCGTTTTGGAAAGGAATTTTGGAGCTGTTGGAACAGGCTTTTATCTGGAAGATAAAAGGCAGGGATGAAAGGACACTCAGGATTGGGTTTGAACATGGATTTACGGAAGCGTTTCCTCCCGGAAGAGGAATGAGTGAGGGGGTCACTCCAGGAAAAAGGTATTTCCTGCTGTTTAGGGAAAAACGCGACTGTTGAGATATTTTCAAACACATTGATGTGGAAACCAGGGGTTGGTTTGCGGCAGGAGTCGCTCAACAGTAACAACTTTTCTATTTGATACTGATTTTTTAAGTGTGTAATCAGTACTTGTTGAAAAGCAAATGGTTACTACAGGAGTTTGCTGAGAAAAGGAGTTTCACATGGAAGATGGTATTTTGAGGAGTTAAGTAAAGCAAAAGGGTTGCTTTTCCAAAGGATGGTCTATGGATGAAAATGCCGGGATGCGAATCAGAAGGGAGGCGTGTGCACGCGCCTTTACCTTCAGATTCAACCATGTAATGTGCCTGTCAAATCGTCAAATCGTCAAATCGTCAAATCGTCAAATCGTCAAATCGTCAAATCGTCAAATCGTCAAATCGTCAAATCGTCAAATCGTCAAATCGTCAAATCGTCAAATCGTCAAATCGTCAAATCGTCAAAT